>OZ240688.1:2605175-3907850 GCA_965199205.1 Acidisarcina sp. | reverse complement strand
AGCTCTGACCGACAAAGAGAAGGAATCCGGCGACAGCATTCCGCTCCGTGCCCAGCGCGACGCGGAACTGCTTCGCCAGGCGGAGCCGCAGGACCTGATCAAGTTCGGGCTCATTCCCGAGTTTGTCGGGCGCCTGCCCGTTATGGGAATTCTGGATGAATTGGATGAAGCGGCGCTCATCGAGATCCTGAGCAAGCCCCGCAACGCGATTCTCAAGCAGTACCAGCGGCTCTTCGATTATGAGAGCGTGCATCTGCGTTTCAGCGAGGGCGCGATCCGGGCCATTGCGCTCGAGGCGTTGAACCGGAAGGTGGGTGCGCGAGGCCTGCGCATGATCCTTGAAGAGCTGATGCTCGATCTTATGTATCAACTGCCCGGCAACAAGCGGATCAAAGATTTCGAGGTCACCGCCGAGATGGTGCAGAAACGCGATCTTGCTCTTCCCCTGCTGGATAAAGCAGGCTGAAACGCAAAAAAGTGGCCTGCTCCGCAGGCCACTTTTTTGTTTCCATGCCAGGAATTCCATCTGTCCGGGCTGATGCGAAGGCTCCTCTTCTCCCCTGTATACTGGGCTTTAACAATTCGTGTCCGGCTGGCCGCATTCCCGCTGAGCGAAGCAGTGCTTCTATCCTTCGATATTTTTTTGGGCGATGCTCTATCGGGTTTGTGGCGTCGTAACGGGGTCTTGAGTCGGCGCTTGGCCAGCCACATCCAATGTGAAGGACGAAAGGAACTACAGTGACGACTTCGAAAGAGACTCGCGAGAAAAGTGAAGCGCGGAAGCTACCCATGATGCCCATCCGGGACATGGTGATCTTTCCGTACATGATGACTCCCTTTGTTGTGGGTCGCGAGTCGAGCGTGCGTGCTCTGGAAGAAGCGCTCACCGCCGACCGGAAGATCTTCCTGGCGACCCAGCACGACGCCAGTATCGACGAGCCGAAATCCGGAGACATCTACGCAGTCGGCACGATCGGCAACATTGTCCAGAGCGTGAAAATGCCTGACGGCAATATCAAGGTGCTGGTGGAGGGCCTGGAACGCGCCAGGGCGATCGAGATGAACGATGCCGACGGCTTTTTCGTGGCAACGGTTCGCACCGGCAAGGGCATCCTCGAGATGACGCCGCAGATCGAGCAGCTGATGCAGCGGGTCACGTCGCTCTTTGAGCAATACGTCAAGCTGCAGCAATCGTTGAACTACGAAACCATGATTGCCGCCGTCCGCATGGACGAGCCTGCCAAGCTTTCCGACACCATCGCGGCCAACCTGCAGCTGGAGATCGCCGAAAAGCAGGAACTGCTCGATATCTTCGATCCCGCGGAGCGGCTGGCCCGGATCGCCGACGTCCTCGATGTCGAGATTGAGAAGCTCAATATGGATCGCACCATCCAGTCGCGTGTGAAGCGGCAGATGGAGCGGGCGCAAAAAGAGTATTACCTGAACGAAAAGATCAAGGCCATTCAAAAAGAGCTCGGCCGCGGAGAAAAGAGCGAGTTCGATGAGCTCAAGAAGAAGATCGAAATTTCAGGCATGCCGAAGGATGTCTTCGAGAAAGCCATCCAGGAGCTGAAAAAGCTGGAGGCGATGCCGCCGATGTCTGCCGAGTCCACTGTCTCGCGCAACTATCTGGACTGGCTGCTGGCGGTGCCATGGAAGAAGAAATCCAAAGAGACCCGCAGCATCGACCACGCCGAGAAGGTGCTGAACGAAGATCACTACGGGCTGGAGAAGATCAAGGAGCGCATTCTCGAATTCCTGGCAGTTCGCCAGCTGGTCAAGAATCCCAAGGGCTCGATCCTCTGCTTCGTCGGCCCTCCAGGAGTGGGCAAAACATCGCTCGGCATGTCGATTGCGAAGGCGACAGGGCGCAAGTTTGTCCGCATGTCGCTCGGCGGCGTACGCGATGAGGCCGAGATTCGCGGCCATCGGCGCACCTACATCGGCGCGCTTCCTGGCCAGATCATCCAGTCGATGAAGAAGGCCGGAATGAAGAACCCCGTCTTCATGCTCGATGAGGTCGACAAGATGGCGTCGGACTTCCGCGGCGATCCCTCGTCAGCCCTGTTGGAAGTGCTCGACCCTGAACAGAACACCAGCTTTCAGGACCATTATCTCGATGTCGAATACGATCTTTCGCAGGTGCTCTTCGTCGCGACGGCGAACGTACTGCACACCATTCCCGGGCCACTGCAGGACAGGATGGAAGTGCTTCGACTGCATGGCTACACCGAGGTCGAGAAGCTCGAGATCGCGAAGCAGTACCTGGTAAAGAAGCAGCGGGAAGCCACCGGCCTCACCGATCAGAACATCACCTTTACGGATGAAGGCCTCGCAGCCATCATCCGCGGATACACCCGCGAGGCCGGCGTGCGCAATCTCGAGCGCGAGATTGGCAACGTCTGCCGCAAGGTGGTTCGCCGCGTCGTCAAGAACGGCCTGAAGCACAAGGAAGAGATCACCGGCGCCAATCTCAAGGACTTCCTGGGCGTGGTAAAGTTCCGCGATTCCGCGGTCCACGACAAGAGTGAAATCGGCCTGGTCACCGGCCTCGCATGGACCGAGGTCGGAGGCAGCATTCTCTCGACCGAAGTGCAGGTGCTCGACGGCAAAGGCAAGCTCACGCTCACCGGGCAACTCGGCGAGGTGATGCAGGAATCGGCCCAGGCCGCTCTTTCTTATATACGGAGCCGCGCCCAGCATCTAGGGCTGCCGCGCGATTTCTATCGCAACCTCGACATCCACATCCATGTGCCGGAAGGCGCGATTCCCAAGGACGGTCCGTCGGCCGGCATTACGCTCGCTACTGCTCTCGCCAGCGCCTTGATGAAGGTGCCGGTTCGCCGGGACATCGCCATGACCGGGGAGATTACGTTGCGCGGCAAAGTGCTGCCTATCGGGGGTCTCAAAGAGAAGCTGCTGGCGGCTCATCGCGCCGGTATCTTCGAAGCCATCATGCCTGCAGAAAACGAGAAGGACCTGGCCGACTTCCCCGACATCCTGAAGAACTCCATGAAGCTGCATTGGGTCGAACAGATGGATGACGTGCTGAAGATTGCGCTCGAGGGTCCGATACCGGAGCTCAAGGAAGAGACGCCAGCGGTCCTCACGACCGTACCGGCGCCACACCTCCCGGAACAACGGCCGCATCAATGAGATCGATGAAGTCGATGAGTTCAATGGACGGGAACGGGAACGGAAAACACCTGGGGTAGCATCCGCAGCTCTATTCAAAAGAAGCGTTCCCACCGAAACGGCGAAAGGGCTGACTTCTCGAGTCGGCCCTTTTTCTATTTGAAAGGAGGTCATTTCGCGACCTGTTCCTTCGACCTCTCCTGCTGTCTCTGCTACGCTTGCAGCGTACCTTGTACTCACGTCTCACTGCACTGACGAAGGAGAAGTCCGTTGAAATTGAATCGCTCTCTCACCAAGCTTGCGGTCTATTGCGCCATCGCTTTGCCGGCAATCGCTTTGAGCCAAATGCCCGCGTCCTCCTCTGCGGGCGGCAGCGCCGATCCGGCCAAGACCTATAGCAAAATGCTTACGGGATTCCAGAAAGAGATCACCGGGGCTGCCGAGGCAATGCCGCCGGAAAAATACAATTTCGCTCCCACCGAAGGGGAGTTCCAGGGAGTTCGCACCTTTGGCGGCCAGGTCAAGCATCTCGCGGAGGCCAATTACGAGTTTTTTGAGGGCTGGAATATCGGCACTCCCGTCAAAGACGCCGACATTGAAAAGCTGACCAGCAAGGCAGATATTCTGAAGGCGCTCAGCGACTCGTATACGTACGCGCAAAATGCGATCGACTCGATGACTGCGGCGAACGCCTTCGCGCCCATAGGGAAGAACGGCAGCGGCACGCGCGCTGGCGCGGCTGCGTTTTGCCTGGCCCATTCCATGGACCACTACGGTCAAATGGTTGTCTATCTGCGAATGAACGGCATCGTACCGCCGGCCAGCCGCAAGAGCGGAATGTAATCGGAAGTAATCCCGGAGCAGACCTCAGGTCTGGCGGACGGTGCGTGCGGCTTTTCGTTCGCCTGCCTGGGGCGCACCGGATTTTCTCTGGCTTGACTCCCTGATGATCAACCTGGGCTCGACCAGCAGGGTCTTCGGGGCGCCGGCCAGTTTGCGTTTCAGCAGGCTCAAGGCGAGCCGGGCCGCGTCTTTGCCAAGCGTCACGCTATCCTGGTCGATGCTGCTCAAAGGCACGCGGAGCAGCTCCGCATAGTTGGCATTCCCGCAGCCGATCATGGCGACATCCTGCGGGATTCGCAGCCCGGCTTCAAGAATGGCCTTCATGGCACCCAGAGCGACCTGGTCGTTGTAGCAGAAGACGCCGTCGGGGCGAGGCCTCAGCTTGAGCAGTTGCCTCATGCCGTCATAGCCTCGACGATCGCCTCCGTCGTCACCGCGCGGGTAGCTGACGATATAGTTGGATGACAGTGCAAGTCCGTGCCGGGCGAGGGCCGCAGAGTAGCCCTCGCGGCGATCGACCGCCGTGCTTACGATCGAACCGCCAATATGGGCGATGGTGCGGCAGCCGATCTCAATCAGATGGTTGGTGGCGAGAGTCCCTGCCACGCGATCGTCGATCCCGACAAAGTTCGCGGCGACGTCGGTGAACCGCCGATCGAGCAGGATGCACGGAGTCTGTTGCGACTGAATGGTATGGAAGCTGCCTGCATCTTCCCGCACCGACGCCAGGATCACGGCGTCCACCCGGCGGCCGAGCATCTGTTCCACCTCTTTGCCCTCCAGGCTCGGATCGTCTTCAGAGGAGGAGAGAATCAGGCTGTAGCCATGAGGGCGCAGCGAAGAAGACAAGCCCTTGGCCACCGTAGCGAAGAATGGATGGGTGAGATCCGGCACGATCAGGCCGATGAGGCTCATGCGGCCAGTTACCAGGGCCCTGGCTGCCAAGTTGGGGCGGTAATTCAACTCTTTCATGCGCTTCAGCACCCGCTTGCGGGTCTCAGCGCCGATGTCGGAGTGATTATGCAACACCTTGGAGACGGTAACGACTGAGACCCCAAGGTCGCCGGCGATGTCCTTCATGGTTGTTGCCATAACCGGGATTATGTCATGTTCGTCGCCCCCCGCAGCCGAGGGGTAATCAGGAATGGCTACGCTGGGAAGAGAAGCGCAAATGATTGCCAGCCGCCTCCTGTATACCTTAGTCTAAGGAGTCAGAGTAAAAGCTAACTGTAACGGTAAAGAAGAGCTATGAAGACACTGCGCATCGCGATGCGGTCCTTTGCGGATTTCGAAGCAGCCCTTTCAGCCCAGCTTGCCGCGTATCGAACCTTCATCCCCGGTGAAGAGGTTTTGTTCGTTCCCCTCGACCTCCGCAGCCTCGAGACCGCGGTGCTTAGGAGCAGCGGCCTGCGATCGGGGGAGTGGGACCTCGCCATCTTTCCCACCGATTGGACCGGGACCGCGGTCCGATCGGGCGCTATTGAATCTCTCGAGCCGTGGATGCAGGCACAACCGCTCCCCGGCTGGCCCGAAGGCTGGCCGCCCAGCCTCGTCGATCCTCTGCGGAGGAACGGGGAGTTCTACTCCATCCCCTGGCATGACGGTCCCGAATGCCTGATCTATCGCAAAGACCTTTTTGAGCAGTCGAGCAGCCAAGAGGCATTCTCTACACGCTTCCATCGGGAGCTCGCTCCCCCTGCTACGTGGCAGGAGTTTCACGACACGGCGCGCTTTTTCACGGATATCTCCCGGGGACATTACGGTACCGTCTTTGCCGCTTATCCCGACGGCCATAATACCCTCTATGACCTGACGCTGCAGGTCTGGAGCCGTGGCGGCGAGCTCTACAGGACCGACGGCTCTCCGTCGCTTGCCGGTGAGATCGCGGTCGAGGCGCTGGACTACTACCGCACCATCGTCAACGATCCCCAGGCCTGCTACCCCGGAGCGTCACAGATCGATTCGATCTCGTCAGGCGACGTCTTCCTCTCGGGACGAATTGCCATGATGGTGAACTGGTTTGGATTCGCCGCAAGAAGTAACCGGATCGATTCTGCGCTGCGCGGCAAGATCGGCCTCGCTCCGATTCCGGGCGGCCATGCGGGCCAGACAGCCTCGTTGAGCAATTACTGGGTGATTGCGATCGGCTCGGGGAGCCGTGAGAAAGAGGCCAGTTACAAGCTTCTTCGCCACCTCGCCAGCCCCGCGATGGACAAGCTGACCTCGCTCAACGGTGCGGTCGGCGTCCGGCTGTCGACCTGGCAGGATCCCGAAGTCCTGCATCATGTACCGTTCTATAGTCAGCTGGAAGAACTCAGCCGTAAGGCGCGAACGCTTCCCTTCTGTCAGGATCTGCCCCGGCTGGCTGAAATCGTCAACCAGGTCATTGTGAATGCCCTGGGCACAGACGAAGCGAGTGCCGCGATTCTTGAACGTGCTCAACAGATGGCGATTTCGCAGCGCTTGCGTTTGCGTTGATGGACAACTGCGAGAACGAGAGGACCGGATGAAAGCGTTAATGTTGCGGGCTCCCGGGCATGTAGCCCTTGAGGAATATCCCGAGCCAGAGATTCCCGATGGGCATGTACTGCTCAGAGTCAACATGGTCGGGCTGTGTGGAAGCGATCTCAATTCCTATCGCGGCAAAAATCCGATGGTAAGCTTTCCGCGCGTCCTCGGGCATGAGATCTCCGCAACCGTGGTGCAGGGCGCAGGCGGGTTCAAGGGCGGCGACCAGGTGACGCTTTCGCCATATACAAACTGCGGCAGCTGCGCAGCCTGCCTGCGCGGCCGCCCGAACGCCTGCAGGAACAACCAGACGCTGGGCGTACAGCGGGATGGCGGCCTGACGGAGTACCTGGCCGCTGCTCCGGAGAAGCTTTATACGGCGAAGCTGGGGCTGAAGGATCTGTGCCTGGTTGAGCCGCTGACGGTTGGCTTTCATGCCGTTTCGCGAGGCGGGGTGACGGGCAGCGATGCCGTCGCCATCTTCGGTTGCGGCGGCGTTGGACTGGGCGCGATCGCGGCTTCCGGCTTTCGCGGCGCACGAACGATCGGCATCGATGTCGACGATGCAAAGCTCGATCTCGCGCTTAAGGCCGGGGCGACGGAAGTCATCAATACTCGCCGCGAAGACCTGCATACGAAGCTCGCGGAGTTGACCGCCGCTCGCGGCCCGGATGTAGTCATTGAAGCGATCGGGCTGCCGGAAACGTTTCGCGCCGCGGTCGAGGAAGCAGCCTTCACCGGGCGAGTGGTTTATATCGGCTATGCGAAAGAACCCGTTGCTTATGAGACCCGGATCTTCGTGCAGAAGGAACTCGACATCCTGGGCTCGCGCAACGCGCTTCCCGAGGATTTTCGCGAGGTCATTCGGATGTTGGAAGAGCGCCGCTTCCCTGTTGAGGATGCGGTGAGTACGATAGTGGCGCTGGCCGATGCGCCGGAAGCGCTGGCGGCGTGGAACGCCGATCCGGCGCGGTTTACGAAAATCATGGTCCAGGTCGGCTGATTCCAGAGGTTCTTCGAGGGTTATGGCTCAGATCTATATTTCACCGAATGCCGTGGCTGCAGTGCCGGATGACGGTACAAAGCCCGCGATGCTGCCGAGCGGCAGGCTGCTGGTTCCCTTTTTCCTGGTGACGGCGCTCTTCTTCCTCTGGGCGATTCCGAACAACATGAACGACGTGCTGATTCCGCAGTTTATGAAATCGTTTGAGCTGTCGCGATTTCAGGCGGTGCTGGTGCAGTCGGCGTTCTACATGGGTTACTTCCTGCTGGCCATGCCGGCGGCGATCCTAATGAAGCGGGTCGGGTACAAGGCCGGCATTGTGACCGGGCTGCTGCTCTTCAGTGCCGGCACGCTGCTCTTCTGGCCGGCGGCGGTGACACAGAGCTATCCGTTCTTCCTGGGAGCGTTGTTTGTCATCGCCAGCGGACTGGCTTTTCTTGAGACCGCGGCAAATCCTTTCATTGCGCAGCTGGGCGATCCTCGATCCTCGGAGCGGCGGTTGAACTTCTCCCAGGCATTCAATCCCCTGGGCGCAATTACGGCGGCGCTGATCGGGACGAAGTTTATCTTTTCCGGTATCTCGCTGACTCCGACGCAGGTGACAGCCATGCAGGCGGCCAACACCTACAAGAACTACCTGCAGGAAGAAACACTGCGGGTCAAAGGGCCTTACATCGTCCTGAGTATCGTTACCTTCATCTGGGCGATCCTGATCTTTCGGACCAGGTTTCCCGACATCCAGAGCGAGCATGAACATGCCGGGGAAGATGCCAGTTTCCGGCACTTACTGCGGCAGCGGCATTTCGTCTTCGGTGTCATCGCCCAGTTTCTTTACGTGGGCGCGCAGACTGGCACCTGGAGTTATTTCATCACCTATGTTCAGGACTACACGCATCAACCGGAGAGGATTGCGGGTTACTTCCTTACCGGCACGCTGGCCGCCTTTGGCATCGGGCGGTTTGCCTCGGCGGGGGTGATGAAATGGGTTCAGCCGAATGTTCTCATGGGCGTCAACGCGGTGATCAATGTCGGGCTGACGCTGGTCGCCGTGCTGCACCCGGGATGGGCCGGGCTCTGGTCGCTCTTTTTTACCAGCCTCTTCATGTCGCTAATGTTCCCGACGATCTTCGCGCTGGGTATCAAGGGACTTGGCCCGAATACCAAGATCGGCGGGTCGGTGATCATCATGTCGATCATCGGCGGCGCGGTGCTGCCCCTCTGCATGGGGCTTATCTCGGTACACAGCCATAGCCTGGCGCTGGCGTACCTGGTCCCGCTGGCGGCCTTTATCGTTATCGCCATCTATTCGTTTTATGGGTCGGCGGTTCGGGAGGTCGTAGCTTCCTGACGGCGATGCCGCTCGCACTCTTCCTCAGCGGGGCACTCGGCCAGCAGACGTAGATTCACAAGGGACAGGCGGGCGGCGCGGCTACCCGGTCGCGATCCAGAACATCTTCACCTGGACGTTCACGAATCCTTAGGCGGTAACCTTGGATCCGAACGACGAGGCGAGCATCGGGAGCGACGGCCGGCAGCAGATCGATCCAGGCTTACTCCTCGCGCATGAGCCTGGATGGATCGACCGCGAGCGCTCGCCGCGCTGGAATCGCAGACGCGACGATGCCGACGAGCGCCATGGTCAGTACCGCGCCGCCGACCACGACAGGGTCGCGCGGGTTTGCCTGGTAGACAATGTGCCCCAGCAGGCGGCTCGCGAAGACCCCCGACAGCAGGCCCGCGACCGAACCCAGGCCGAGCAGGAGGATAGGGCGGCCGACGGCGGCCCTGATCACGTGCGTCTTGCGCGCGCCCAGGGCGACGCGGATGCCCAGCTCTTTCATTCGCCGGCTGACCGTGTAGGCGGCCATGCCGAAGATACCGGTAACCGCCAGCATCGCCGCCAGCAGGCCCATGACGCCCAGAGCGATGGTCGCTGCGCGTGCCGGAAAGAGTTCGCCATCGAGCGTATCGGTCCAGCTTTCGACGGTGATCGGCAGATTGGGCTGGATGGCGCCGAGGGTGCGCTCGAGCGCTGCCGCCATCTCGCGCGGCGAGAGCTGCGAGCGCACCACAAAAACGGTCTCGCTATCGCCGCTCTGCGGCAGCGGCGGATACACCACGGGCTGAGCCGACTCTTGCAGGTCGTGGTACTTGCCGTCCTCCGCCAGGCCGACGACTTCGGTCAGCTTGCCCGAGAGAATGAAGCGCTGCCCGATCGGCGATGCGTGGCCCCACATCTTTCGCGCGAAGGTCTGGTTCACGACCGCAACATAGGGCGTCGTCGCCGTGTCATGCCAGGAGACATCGCGCCCGCGAAGCAGCCGGGTGCGGGCAGCGTCAAGATACCCGGGAGACATGGGAAAGACAAACGGCGCGAGGACGGAGTTGTTCAGCGTGAACTCCGTCGTTCCCGGAGGGTAGATGGGAATGCCATGCATGCCGCCGGTCATAGGCGTCCGGCTCACCGTTCCCACTGCGGTGACCCCCGGGATTCTTCCCGCTGCCTCGATCATCGCGATCTTTTTTTCGAGCTCCACATCGGGCGACAGCCCCGCCTGGCCCAGGTCAAGATACGCCAGCATCGCACCCTGCGGCTGAAAACCTAAAGGCGCGTGCAGAGCGCGGACCATACCGCGGACTGCGACCAGCGAGGCAGTGACCAGCAGCGTGCAGATAGCGATCTGCACACCCAGCAAAAGATCCCGAAGGGCAACGCGTCGCAGGTGCATGGCCTCCGCCGGCGCGCCTTTGATCATTTGCAACGGGCTGCTCCGCCACACCTGACGCGCCGGAACCAGGCCGAAGAGCAACGCGCTTGCCAGTGTCAGAGCGAGGCCTGCAAGGTAAACCCGCGCATCCACGCTGACGGTCAGGCTGCCCGCGAACGGAGCCGAGCGGTTCAGGGCGCCGATCAGCAGGTACGCGGTGCCCAGGCCCGCAGCACCGCCCATCAGCGACAGGACTATCGCCTCGGTCAGCAGCTGCCGCACCAGCCGCCGCCGGCTCGATCCCAGGGCGACACGCAGCGCCAGCTCGCGGCTGCGATCGGCAACGCGCGCCGCGAAGAGGCTGGCCAGGTTCGCGCACGCCGCCGCCAGCACCAGCAGAGCCAGCACGGTGACGCTCCAGAGAAAGCCGCGAATGACGACGCCCTCATCGCCTAAGAGTCCGGGATGGATGAGCCGCAGGGCCTGCCCGTCGTCCGTCTCCGGATATTGCTTAGCCAGCTCGGCGGTGATGGTATTCAGATCGTCGGTCGCCTGCTGCGGCGTGACGCCGGGCTTCAGCCGGCCGATCACGGTGACGCCGATGGAGCTCCGGTCATGCAGGGCATCGGACCCCTCGACCTGGGCCTGGTTGACCATCGGCACCCAGTAGTCCGGCCAGGCAAACCGCTCCGTGCCATGGAAGCGCGCCGACGCGACGCCGATCACGGTGAAGGGATGTTTGTTGAGCTCGACGATCGTTCCAACTACGTCGCGGCCGGCGTGAAAAGTGCTTCGCCAGAGAGCGTTGCTGAGAACGATATACGGCGCTGAACCAGTGCCATGCTCGTCTGCCTGATGAAAAAAGCGGCCGAGTTCCGGCTGCATGCCGAGCAGGTCGAAATAGTTGCCGCTGACCTCATCGCCGTGAACGGAGGCCGCCGTATTTCGCCAGTTCAGTCCTGCATGCGAATAGCCGTAGACTGCCGCGATGCCGCTGAAGGTGGTGTTGCGTCTCTGGAAATCTTCGAAGTCGGGATAGGAAGTGGTGAGCAGCCGCCCTTTGGTCCACTGCTGGTGGCGCAGCTGGTAGAGGCTCGATGGATCGCTGACCTCTAAAGGATGCAGCAGGACTGCGTTCAGTACGCCGAAGACGACCACGTTGGCGCCGATGCCCAGCATCAGGGTGAGGACGGCTACCGAGGTAAAGGCGGGAGACTTCACCAGTATGCGGAGCGCGTAGCGGATGTCGAAGAGGAGAGTCTCGAGGAGCGGCAGTCCTCGTTCGGCGGAGTACTGTTCACGAACGGCCTCCACCGCGCCGAAGCTCAGGCGGGCCTGCCGCCGGGCCTCCCTCAGGCTCATGCCGGTGCGGATGTTCTCTTCGGTCTGGATCGCCATGTGGGATTCGATCTCTTCGCGGAGCCGGTCGTCGGCGGCCCGCTGACCGCTGCGATGCACGGCGATGAAGTGAAAGAACCGAGCCAGGAAGCGATTCAGAGCTCTCATGCCAGGTCTTCCGCTCTTACCTCAAAGAAGCGCGCGATGATCGCCGCGGTCTGTTCCCACTCGCGCTTTTCTGCTTGCAACACTTTCTTTCCGGCGCGGGTGAGCTGGTAGAAGCGGGCGCGCCGATTGTTTTCTGACGGGCCCCACTCGGAGGCGACAGCGCCCTCCTGCTCCAGCCGCAGCAGAACCGGATACAAGGTGCCCTGGTTAAGCGAAAGCAGGTCGCCGCTGATCTGCTCGATACGGCGGGCGATGCCATAGCCGTGCAGCGGACCCAGCACATCGAGGGTCTTCAGCACCATGAGCGCGAGCGTTCCCTGCTGGACATCCTGTTTCTGTTTCACCCGGTCCCGCCTCTTGTCATCGTCATTTTGCTTCCCAACAGGAGCATGCCACACCTCCATTGGGAAAGCAACAGGTGCGCATCGACAGGGTGAAAGGTTTTCACCTGGGCGTCGGGGCGGACATGAGCTCGACGAACATCCTGGTGAACCTGGGCAGATCGAGGTCATCCTGAGCGTTCACCAGCCGGACGCGGGTCTGGGGCTTGAGGGCTTCGGTCCAGGTGAGGGTGTCGCCGTAGGAGGGGCCGTGGCTGAGGTCGATGTCCATGTAGAGGCGGCGCTGGCGGGTGATGAGGGTAGGGTCGAGCCAGGCGCAGGCGGCGAGTTCGTCCCAGAGATAATAGCGGTCCTGCGAGTACTTCGCGATATATTGCGCCGCGGGATTCTTCGACCGGGCGATGGCGTCGAGCATTTCTTCGGTAAACATGGCCTTGATGGAGATGTCGACGGTGGTGACGTCGATGCGCGGCCAAGGCGTGTGCAGGGTGATATGGACGGCCTCGGGGTCGAACCAGAAATTGAACTCGTGGCGGGGGCTGGTGGCAAATTCGGGATCGGTGGTCTCGGGATCGAGGCTGCCGCCCATGATAACGATGCCCTGGGTGAGCGCGGCAAAGTTGGGATCGATCGAGATGGCGAGGGCAATGTTGGTCAGCGGGCCGCCGGCGAAGATGGTCACCTGGTGGGGATGAGCGTGGACCTGCCGGATGAGGAAGTGGGGGGCGTCTTCGTCGAGGCGTTTGGTTTGGGGTGCGCCCTCGGGCATCGTCGGGACGTCATACGGCTCGTTCGGGTTGGATCTTGGAATGGTGGGGTGGTCGACGATGGTGGGGACCGCTCCGTTGGGAGTTTGGACGAGCGTAGTCGGACCCTGGCCCCAGGCGCCGAGCCAGGTGACTTTGCCATAGAGAGCGGCGGCGAGCCTGGTCTCTTCCTGTGTGCGGACGAGCGGAAAGACGGCACCGGGAACGACGGGAACGTCGCTTCGATGGATGAGCTCGAGCATGCGAAGCGTATGCTGCACTTCTTCATCACGCCAGGCATTGCCGGTCACCATGGTGATGCCAAGCACCTGGACCTGCGGCGACTGGAGGAAGACCATCATCGCCATCTGGTTGGAGCCGCCAGGCCCGGAGCCGTCCTGGTCTATGAGCACGAGGCGCTTTTGCGCGTGGGCGAACAGGGAGAAGAAAAGGAGCGCCGCGAGGGAGGCTTTCATGGATGGGCTATTTTTGCATAGTCTTTGCAAGACGCCCGGCAAAAGTTATCGCAGCTGCGCGAAAGGATTTTCAATGGTGATACCGGCGACCTTCTGACCGGCGTTGAGGTCTTCGGAAAGAATGCGGGACGCTCCGCTCTTCTGGGCGGCGGCGAGGACGAGAGCATCCCAGAAGCTGATTCTCGCTTCATCCTCGATGCGGAAAGCAGCGGCGATGTCAGCCGGCTCTATTACGATGCACCAACTCGCGTAGAGCTCCACCGCTCTGCGAGCCGATGGTCTCGACACACGGGAGCGCAGCTTTCTGGTCACCGACACATAGAACTCCTGGAGGACCTGAGTGCTGACGCGTCCTGACTTGGTCTTCCAGAGATGCTCCAGTGTAGCAATCGCATGATCCTGCTTGGCCCCGGCATCGGAGTCGAAGGCATATACCAGCACATTCGTATCGACAAATGTTTTACCGCTCATGAAGAGCATCTCGATCCATGAAGTGTTGACCACCCAAATGAAAACCCCTTTTCATCAGAGCCAAGGCTTCGCGCATTGCCACCTCATAAGCGTCGTCTTGCCCGACCAGCAGTTCCAGCTGCTCCGCCAACAAGCCGCTGATCGAAGTAGAACGGCGCGCCGCCAGCATCCTGGCTTTTTGCAGGGTGTCCCGGCTTAAGCTCACGGTAACATTTTGCCTCTTTGCGACTTCCTTTTCTTGCTGGACGACGGTCATCCTGTACCTCACTCACGTATTTTACGTGCTACACGCGATCTCGTGCAATTCGATGCCTGGGCAAACTTTTGAGCCGGTTCCGGCCCGAGATGAACATTGGTCCGTCTGCCCGATGAGAGTTCCTCTAAGATGAAGGTCTTAAACTTGGGAGGCTACGCGAAGTGCCTGAAACACAGCCAGCACCGACAGAGTTCATTCCATATATTGCGGCAAGCGAGACGCGGCCGGAGTTCACGTTTCGCGCGGTGCTGCTGGGCTCGCTCTTCGGCATCCTGTTTGGCGCGGTGACGGTGTATGTGGGGCTGCGGGCGGGGTTGACCGTGGCAGCGTCCATCCCGATCTCGGTGCTGTCGATCAGTGTGCTGCGGGCGCTGGGGCGGGCTTCGATTCTTGAGAACAATATCGTTCAGACGACCGGCAACGCAGGGCAGTCGATCGCGGCGGGGGTGATCTTTACCCTGCCGGCGCTGATCTTCCTGGGCTTCGACCTGGAATATTCGCGAATCTTTTTGCTGGCGCTGATTGGCGGATGGCTTGGGGTCCTATTCATGATCCCGCTGCGGCGGCAGCTGATCGTGCAGGAGCATGGGCGCCTGACCTATCCCGAGGGAACGGCTTGCGCCGACGTGCTGCTGGCGGGGGAGCGCGGCGGGTCGTTTGCGGGGCGCGTCTTCTTTGGGCTTGGGCTCGGGGGACTGTATACCCTCTTCCAGAATGAGAACCTGCTGGGCGCGTGGCCGAGTACTCCGGACTATCAGCCCGACTTCGGGCCGCAGCATGTGTTGAAAGGCGGAGCGATTCGCGCCGATGCGACTCCGGAGTACCTGGGAGTGGGTTACATCATCGGGCCGCGCGTGGCTGGGGTGATCTTTGCCGGCGGCGTTTTTTCGTGGCTGGTGCTGATGCCGGCGATTTACTTCTTTGGGTCGCATTACGGCTCGGCGATCTACCCTGCGACCAAGCCGATCGCCGCCATGTCGCCCAGCGAGCTCTGGTCAACCTACGTACGGCCGATGGGCGCGGGCGCGGTCGCCGCCGCCGGGCTAATCACGCTGCTCAAGACCTTGCCGACGATCTTTGGCGCGCTCGGCACGGGAGTGAAGAACCTGCGGGCGAGTGGCGCGAAGGCGAAGGCGCTGCGCACCGATGAAGACCTGCCCATGAGCGTGGTGGTTGGCGGATCGATCGTGCTGGTGTCGATGATGTTCCTCTTCCTGACCTTCAAGCCGGTGCCGGGCGCGCAAGTGGGCTTGCTGGCAAACCTGGCGGCGTCGCTGATGGTGGTGGTCTTCGGATTTTTATTTGTCACCGTATCGTCGCGGATTGTAGGGTTGATCGGCAGCTCGGCGAACCCGATCTCGGGAATGACGATCGCGACCTTGATGGCGACCTCGGCGATCTTCCTGGTGAAAGGGTGGACGGCGCCGGCCTTTGGCGCGCTCGCGATCACGATCGGCGGCACCGTCTGCATAGCAGCAGCGAATGCGGGAGACACTTCGCAAGACCTGAAGACGGGCTTTCTGATTGGGGCGACGCCGTGGAAGCAGCAGCTGGCGTTGATGATCGGGGTCGTGGTGTCGACAGTCGCGATCGGGCTCACGCTCAACGCGATGAACAAGGGCCTTGAAGAGTTTCATGCCGCGTCACAGCCGTGGGACATCCGCGCGCTGCATCCCGGCGTGCAGAACCAGGGGACGTTCACACGGAAATCGTTCCAGATCGCCGGGAAGGGATCTGAGGCGATCCCGGGCAGCAATTATGTGCTGCTCAATGCTCTTGGGTCGGCCGAGCTCGCAGACGGGAAGTATCTTTACAGCCCGGCGACGGGGCGCATTGAGGTGCAGTGGATCCAGGGGATTGGCAGCGAAAAAGCAGCGGCGCCGCAGGCGCGCCTGATGGCTACCGTGATCAACGGGATTCTGAGTCGAAAGCTGCCTTGGGGATTGGTGCTGCTGGGCGTCTTCCTGGTGGTTGCGGTCGAACTGCTGGGGATTCGCTCACTATCGTTTGCGGTGGGCGCTTATCTATCCATTGCGACCACGCTGGCGATCTTTGTCGGCGGCATGGTTCGTTGGATGGTGGATCGTGCCGTGGCCAAGGCCGGCGGCGGCGAGGCAGAGAGCGAGATCAGTCCCGGGTCGCTTTATGCCAGCGGGCTGATTGCGGCCGGCGGCATCGTCGGGCTGATGGGTGTGGCGCTCAAGCTCTATGAAGCGGCCACCGGACATACGGACATCTTGCAATTTCCGCGGACGTTTCTTTACCACGACTGGGTTTCGGTCGCGATGTTCGCTCTGCTGGCGTTTTCGCTCTACTACTTTGCGCGCAAGCCGCTGGACGGCGAAAAGTAGAACCGGGCGAAGGATGGGTTGAGACGTTCGCGTGGCTCAAGCCTTGTCGCACCGCATTTTCGTCGAGCGTCGTGGCTCAATCCGTTTGCTTCAACCGTCGAAAGGCGTCTTGACCGCCGGGGCTGGACTGATCGATCTGGACGGCTGCCTGGAAGGCGCTGCGCGCGGCGGTGTGGTCGCTTTTTTCGCTGAGCACCTGGCCGTAGTAATCGAGGGCCGCGGCCCCGAGTTGTGGCGGCAGCGCGCCTTTCGTGACCGCATCAGCCGCTCGTGGCGCGATGTAGGCGAAATCGGCCTCGGCTTGTTCGCGGCGGTGAAAAAAGAAGGGCAGGTGCCAGGTCGTTGCCGCGCGAATGAAGCGGGCCTCAAGGTTTGAGGGGTCTTGGTCAACCGCCTGATCGAGTTCGTGGAGGCCTTGCTGCGACAGCACGTGTTTATTCCAGAAGGCCCAGGTGCGAGCGGCGTCGAGCAGGTCGAGGCTGCCGATATAGGCCTGCACGACCGAGTCGCCGGGCTTCTGCTGGGCCAGGGCAGCGAAGTCTTCTCTTGCCTGCTGATGCGCGCTATGCTCGCCCTCAAGGTCTTTAAAGTAGGCCACGCGCGCGGTCGCCAGCTGCTCGGCAAAACGCGAGGATGGCACTTGACGCGCGGCGTCTATCGAGACTGCAGCATCGGTGGCTGCGATCGCACCATTGGCCGGTAGAAGGAAAGCTCCGCAGAGGAGCGCCGCATGCAAGTAGATGGTCTTCATTCCTGAGTCTGCTTCTTTGCGTTAAGCTCGGCCCGAGTGTCTCGGGATCGGCTTCGGTCCATTGAGCTAGCCGTGGTCATACGCTCGCTGCTTCCAGGTTGCCGGTTGGCCGGTGAGCTTGCGGGCAAGCGCATACCATTGCAGAGCCAGCAGCACCGTCACACCGATTGGATGCAGGATCGCGCCGATCGGGCGCTGACGAAAACGGGCCACCGCAATCATACGGGGCAGAAACGAAGCGGCCACGGCGGCAAGCGTCCACACGCGCATCTGGGGCGCGATGAGTGCGGGCGCCGTAATCAGGATGAGCGCAAGAATGACAGGAGCGATCTGCCCGAAGAAGAGCAGAAAGGTGAAGAGCAGGATGCGCGACGGCGCGGCGAGGCCCTCGGTTGCATTCTTTGCGAGGCCATTCCAGACCTCGCCGGCGTTGTGATACATGCGGCAGGTGGCGAGCTTGGTGAGGTCGGCAATGTCGGTGCGATAGCCGCTCTTCCGCAAAAGCTGCGGCAGCAGGATGCCGTCATGCATGGTGGCGCGAATACATGCGTGGCCGCCGCTCTTTTCATAGGCCTCGCGGCGGACCATCAGGAACTGGCCGCAGCCGGCGGCGAGGCCGGGGGCGCTGAAGATGCGCATCGCGGCGATGGGCAGGTAGGCGAGCAGGACGAAATGAATGAGCGGCAGCAGCAGCCACTCCAGAAAGGTCCCGGTCTGCTGGAACGGAAATCCGCTGACCAGGTCAGAGTTGGACGTCTGGCTGAAGGCGGCCATGCGAGCGACGGCGTCGGGGTGCAAGCGGACATCGGCGTCGAGGAAGCAGAAGGTATCGTAACGCGCGAGCGTCGCCAGAACCTGGCAGGCGTGCTGCTTGCCGTTCCACCCTGCCGGAAGCGGCGGCGCGGATGCGATGCGAACGCGAGGGTCCCGCGCGGCGATCGCGGCGACCAGCGCGGCAGTGCGGTCTGTAGAAGAATCATCGAGCACGATCACTTCGATATCGATCGACCGGGAAGCCAGGGCGCTGATGACGGCATTGGCTATCGACTGCTCCTCATTGCGGGCGGGAATGAGAATGGAGACCGCCGGCATACTGCCCGGAAGCGCGTTGCCCGGCTCGCGATACAGAACCGTATTCATGACGAACAGGGCTGCCGGAATCAGCGAACATGCGGCCACCAGCTCGATCCCTTGCGCGAAGCTCATAAGCGGGGCAGGCTCCCATGCTCCGGCTCATACGAACGGCCCTGCATGCCGGAGCGCATGCGCCGCCACAGGTCGTACATCGCACCGACGCCGGCTGCCCCCTCGAGGATCGGCTCGAAGTGTGAGGCGTCGCGGGTCACGGCCAGCAGCGCGAGTTCCTGCTGGGCCGTGCTCAAGGCCATGGTGAGGCTCTCACTCCATTGTGCGGTTTCGTAATTGTCACCGTCGCTGATCTTTATTGGCTCACCGCAGTTGACAAGGATCTCTGGAAGCCTCTCGTTCCAATAGGTGTACTCGATGGCAAGCGGCAGCACCGTGGCGCGAGGCAGCCGGCGCAGCAGCGCGGCCATTCCGTCTTTGAGGACGAGCGGCTGCCGCCGGATGTCAGCGAAGTGGCCTTGCGGCGTGAGCCACAAAACGGAATTCCGGGTGGTGACGATCTCGCTCGATTGCCGGATAAACTGGACTGCTCCCCTGGCCGTGTTTGGCTCGACAGGAAAGAGACCGAGCTTGCTGAAGAACTTATAGCGCTGGAGAGCGGCTTCATCCATCGGCGCGTAGTGGTCCGCTTGCGGAAGAAAATGCCGTGAGATCAGGATGCAGGTGAGCGGGTCCCACCAGGAGGGATGGTTTAGATAAACAATCAGCGGCCCAGTCACGGCGCACGGGAAGCGCTCGCCGTGCGCAATGCGCAGCGCGTGAAAATGGCGGCCGACATACCAGCGCAGGTAGAAGTGGAAGAGCGCCATCAGGCGTCTTGATGGCGGAGCGAGCCGCGGCTTGCTGGTGACGCTCATGATGCCGCGGAGAGCGTCTCTTCCGCGCGGCGCCGCGCAGCACCGCCCGCATCGCCGGCCTGGTAGCGTTGGTCGAGAGTGTCGGCGGCGATCCAGCCGGACATCATGACCATCGGCATGCCCGGGCCAGGGTGCGCCGCGCCGCCGGCAAGATAGAGGCCGTCGACCTGGCGGCTTTGATTGGCGGGCTTGAACGCGCCATTCAAGCGGCCGTGGCTGGAGAGCCCGTAGATTGCGCCGTTGAGCACCTTATAGCGATTGTGAATGTCGACAGGCGTAAGCGCGCGCTCAAAGACGATGCGGTCTTCGATGTCGGTGAGTCCGGCGGTGCGCTTGAGCTTGTTCAAAATGACCTGCCGATACGCTGGAAACATCTTAGCCCAGTCGTGTTTCGGCCGCAGGTAAGGGGTGTGAACGAGAACGTAGAGAGCGTCGCCGCCGGGGGGCGCAGTGGCCGGTTCGGTGCGCGTCGTCGAGGCAAGATAGCAGGTCGGGTCGGGCGCCAGTTCGCCTAAATCGTAGATGTGATGGAACTCCTCGATCGGATCGCGGGAGAAGACGAAATCGTGATGCGCAAGATGCTCATAGGCCTTGTTCAACCCCAGATAGAGGACGACGCCGGAGCAGGCTGGTTCGTAGTGCCGGAGTTTGTCGAAGGACTTGGCGGTTTCTCCGCCGATCAATTCGCGATAGGTGCGCACGGCGTCTTCGTTCGAGACGACTGCATCGAAGCGGTGAGAAACGCTGTTGCCGGGGCCATTTGTCACAAGTCCGGTTACTTTTTCGTTTTCGATGACCAGACGGTCAACCTCGACAGATGCGTGGTAGCGAACGCCGAGTTCCCTGCCGAGCTTCACCAGGGCTTCGGGAACGGCACGGGTACCGCCCAGGGGATACCAGATGCCTTCCTCCGCCTGCATGTGACCGATGGCGCAGAGAATCGCGGGCGACGCCTCAGGCGACGAGCCGACGTATTGCACGTAGTGGTCGAGCATCTGGGCTACGTTCGGGTCCTTGATGAAAGAGCGGATCGTGCCGCCGACGGTCTGGCCGAGGCGCATGTGCATGACATCTTTAAGCACCTTGATGTCAAAAGCCCCGTTGATGTCGAAGGTGTCGGCCATGCTGCCGACAGATTTCCAGAAGAAAAACTTGTCAGAGATCTCATGCAGCTTCTCCGAGGTCTTCATAAATTCGAGGTAGCGCTCGCCGAGGCCCGGTTCCCGTTGGTTAAGCGAGGCGGCCATCTCGGCGATTTCGTGCTTCAGGTCGAGAATAGAGCCATCGTCGAAGAAGCAGCGCCACTGAGGGTCGAGCCGCACCATGTCGACGTAGTCGGAGAGTTCGCGGCCGGCTTCGCGGAAGATATGCTTGAGCACGGACGGGCGGATCAGAATGGTCGGCCCCATATCGAAGCGGAAGCCTTCCTCCTGCAGTTGAGCGGCCTTGCCGCCGAGCCAAGAATTCTTTTCGAAGACCTCGACATCGTAGCCGCGGGCGGCGAGGGTACAGGCTGCTGCAAGACCTCCCAGGCCGGAACCGATAACTGCTACACGCATTGCATTCTCCTGTTGCTGTACGGTTGATCGTTTGGTGTCGCCCTGCTTTTCGGTGACGCCTTACTTCAGCTTCGTCATTGCCTTGAGAAATCGGCGCAGGCCGCTCAGACGATCCCGGCGCTTACCGCCATGAACGGCCTGGATATACCCCGCGATGAAGCCGGCGTGATGCTCTGACGGCGGCGTATAAGCGCGGAGGTCCTTCGCATGTTGCACCTGGATCGTTTTGATGGTGGTCATTTCGAGCAGCCCTTCGCGGCCGCGGGTTGCGCCAAAGCCGCTCCGCCTGCGGCCTCCAAAGGGGGCTCGAGGATCGGCGGTGGCGACAATGATGTCATTGATCAGGACTGATCCCGCCGGCACTCTCGCGGCCATCCGCTGCGCCGCTTTCGGCGTGCCAAAGATGGAAGCAGTAAGCGCATAGGGGCAGCGGGCGTTCGCGGCCAGGGCGGCTTCTTGGTCGGCGACCTGCAGGATCGAGAGCACCGGGGCGAAGATATCGGCCTGAGTGATGCGCATTTCCGCCGTGGCCTGGACGATGAGTGTCGGCTGGATGGCCACCGTCCCCGCGTCGTAGTTGGCAGTGGCTGTCAGGCCGTTTCTCCTGAAATGCGCTCCCTTGGCTTCAGCATCGGCCATCAGATCGAGGAGCTTCTCTTGAGTTGCAATCGGCACAGTCACGGCAGGTATCGAGTCGAGCGCCTCGGCGAGCTCGTCGATGAAGGCTTGTGCAACTGCTTCGGTTACGAATACACGCCTAGGCGCCATGCAGGTTGCGGAGCCGTTCAGGCGAAGCCCGAAGGCGAGTGCCGCGACAGCGCGTTTGAGATCGGCCCCGGGAAGAATAAAGACGGCGTCACAGCCGGAGAGTTCCATTACGGAGGGCGTGAGGGTTTCGGCGAGTTCGCGGAGTACGGCTTTGCCGGTCGCTTCGGATCCGGTGAGAAACACCTTGTCGACGCCGGCCCGGATGGCCTCAGTTGCTGAAGCTGGCGCTTGCTCGAGAATATGTAACAGCGACGGTGATAATCCGGCGCCAACCAGGAGATACCGGCACGCCGACGCCACAGCTGTGCCGCCAGGAGCAGGCTTCCACAAGACGGCGTTGCCGGCGGCGAGAGCCTGCAGCGCCTGGGCTCCAGGCAGCAACAGCGGATAATTTCCCGGGCCAACGATTAGCACCGTGCCGAAGGGTTCGCGGTGGATAGTGGTTTTTACACTGCGCAGCCAGAAGGGACGCTCGCGATTGCCGGGAATCTTCGGGGCCAAGATGGCGGCAGCTTCACGCTCGAGAAAGCGGCAGGCCTCAGCCAGCGGCAACACTTCCGAGACCAGGCTGTCGGCGGGAGTGCGATGAAGATTGCCGGGTAGCTCGGCGGGTATCGTTGCCGCTATCTCCTCGGCGGACTGGGCTAGAGAGTGGCGAAATCTCTTCAGGACCCGCAGACGCTCCACAATGCCAACTGCGGCCCATGCGGGCTGCGCATCCCGGGCCTGCTGCATTGTTAGCGCAAGATCCCGAGGCGCGAGGTCATGGGACATCCACTTGCTCTCCTGTCGCAAGCTTACCCGGTCGCGCGGCCTCATCAGGAAGCGGCCTCGTACATCGGCGCTGTGTCGAGTAGAGACTGCTCAGCCCACATGGGCTGTACGTTCAGATCTTCCAACAACAGGCGCGAAGTAATGCGGGCCGACTCGAAGATCACAGGCAGGCCGCTGCCCGGGTGTGTGCCTCCGCCGACGAGATACACGGCGTCCAGGTCTTCGAAGCGATTATGCGGACGCAGATGCAGCATCTGGCGCAGATTATGGGCCATGCTGAAGGTTGCCCCCTGGTAAAGCGCATAGTCAGCCTGCCAGTCTTGCGGGGTGATAATTTTCTCGAAGCGAACGCGCTTTTCGAGACCTTCAATGCCGACGCGGGCGAGTTGCTTCACGACCGTCTGCCGGAAACTCGCCTGCTGCTTTCTCCAGTCGACATTCGGGGTCTGGTGGGTGACGGGCGCGAGCACGTAAAGCGTGCTGCAGCCCCTCGGGGCGAGCGACTTGTCAGTGACGCAAGCGTTCTGCACGTAGAAGGATGGGTCGGTCGAGAGCACATGGTCTTTCTCGATATCGCGCAGGTTTTGTTCGTAGTTCTCAGAGAGGTAAATGGTGTGATGGGAGACGTCTTTGTAGGCGCCCTCGATACCGAGATACATCATGAAAGTAGAGCAGGAGAAGCGCTTCGAGGCGATCCGCTTGTCCGTCCACTTGCGGCGAAGTGTATCGGGAACCATGCGGCGCATGGCGTCTGCAAAGTCGGCATTGACGATCACCGCATCGGCCTTGAGGGTGCGCGAAGCCGTCTTGACGCCGTTGGCTTTGCGGCCGTCAAAGAGCATGCTTTCGACCGGCTCGTCCAGCAGCATCTTGACGCCGAGGTCCTGGGCGACGCGGGCCATGGCCTTGGTGACGGCCCCGCAGCCGCCGATCGGGTGGAAGACGCCGTGTTCGTACTCGAGAAACGAGAGGATGCTGAAGAGGCTTGGGCAGGTAAACGGCGACATGCCCAGATATTTCGATTGAAAGCTGAAGCCGAGGCGGATGCGGTCGTCCGAAAAATATTTGCGCAGATCCGAATCGAGCGAGCTCCACGGGCGCAGGGTCGGAAGCATTTTCAGCATCTGCAGCTTGGCGAGATCGCGCCAACTGTGAAAAGGGTTTTCGAGAAAGGGCAGAAAGCGTTCCAGTTTATTGCGATTGTCGAGAAAGAAGCGATGAAAGCCGGCGGCGTCTCGCGGGCAGAGCGCCGCGATGGCCTTTTCCATGCGCTGCAGGTTCGGGGTAGCCAGCAACTCACCGCCTGAGCCGAAGACGAGGCGATATTGCGGGTCGAGGCGCTCCATGGGGACCTCAGTATCGAGGTCGCGGCCCGCGGCGGCGAAAATCTCCCGCAAGACACGCGGGTAAAGGAAGAAAGTCGGGCCCGTGTCGAACTTGAAGCCATCACGCTCGATGGTCGAGGTACGGCCACCCACCGCGGAGCGCTTTTCCACGATCGTGACTTCCACTCCGGACTTGGCCAGCAACATCGCAGAGGCAAGCCCACCAGGGCCTGCTCCGACTATGACTACTTTTCGGTTTTTTCTCATCGTTGAGACTCGGTTGCAGCTGTGTTTGAAGACCGGACCCGAAGGCTGACCCCAAGGGCACCGGTATCTTCAAATCTGTCACATACACCCGTGCCGTGCCAGAGTGTTTTCACCAGGTTTAAGCCTTGGCCTGAGTTTAAGATGGGTAATTTTGTTGGCACGAAACTTGCGCATTTACAGGGGTGAGATGCGGATTGGCGGCCGAAAGGAGACGCTCTGCGCAGCTTGACCTTCATGCTGCAAGCACCTCGACAGGGACGGCGGAGTCTAGATTGCCGGCTGGCTCTTACCGGGAGGTTGCAGGACCAAGAAGGTGGACCAAAACCTCGACCGAGCCCAGCAGCAGACACGATGCGGCGATGAGCAGGCGCTTGCGAGTCTCGGGCATGTGGTCTCCTTCCAGGTATCACAGTGACTCAACACTGAGACGTACAGGACGTTGCGAAAGTTGTGGGCTTTTCGAACACTTCCCACAACGAATGAGGCGGCGCTGGCTCTATCGGCCGGGGCACGATCGAGAGCCTTGCCCCTCGGGGGCAAACGGTTTCGCCCGGCTGGCACTCTAAACCCAGCGTCGTCGCGCCCTACTTTCCGGTGGCGAGCACCAGCTTTCCCTGCGGGTGCATGGTTTGCAGGTCCTTCCACGCCTGGGCTGCCTCAGATAAAAAATATGTCTTCGCGACGGTCGGCTTGATCTCGCCGGCATCGATGCGTTTCGCGAGAGTCTTGAGGCTTGCTGCCGACGAGTCCGTCTGCAGCATCAGCGCGCGGACGCCGTATTTGTCCGCCTGCTCAGGCGAAGGCGGCTGGGTGAGTGCGACCAGCAAACCGCCACGCTTGAGAGCGGCAAAGGCCTTTTGCTGGGCATCGCCACCCACTCCGTCGAGAACCGCGTCAACCTCGTGCGCCACGTTTTCAAAGGGTGTGGTCTTGTAATCGAGCACCTCGTCCGCGCCGAAGCTGCGCAGCCGATCGGCGCTGTCGCTCGCTGCCGAGGCAATAATGTGTGCGCCGAGGCGATGCGCGATCTGCACAGCGACGCTGCCGACCGCGCCGCCGGCTCCGAGGATGAGGATGGTCTGGCCGGACTTGAGGCCGGCCGACTCGATCGCCTGCATTGCGGTCTGCGCCACAAGCGAGAGCGAAGCAGCCTCAACGTGGCCCACGCTGCGCGGCTTCAGCTCAAGCTGCTCCTGGCCGATCGCAATCCTCTCGGCATAGGCGCCGCCGGACATCCAGCAGCCAAAGACTTCATCGCCCTCGCCAAAACTGGTGACGCCTGGGCCTGCCGCCTTGACGACGCCGGAGAAATCGATTCCCGGTACCCAGGGAAACGTCAGCGGCATCATCTGCCGCATCGCGCCGGAAGCAAGTTTCAGGTCGAGCGGGTTAATCGATGCCGCATGAATGTCCACCACTACCTGGCCTTCGCCGGCTGCAGGGTCGGCGACCTGGACTTCTTTGAGCGACTGCTCGTTGCCGTACTCGCTAAGCTGGATGGCCTTCATATCTTCTCCTGGAGTGTGTTTGTGCGGCCCGCGCCCGCCGAAACCGGTCTCGGCAAATTCTATTGGGCGTTTGAGTCATCCGGTCGCAACAAACCTATGCACGCTTCGCTTAGATGCTCGCCCGGTACAGACGATGCAGGCGCGAAGCTGCTGGTCGAAAGGATGGAGCGCCGGGCAGCGATCCAGCTTTGAGGGGGCCGGTTCAGTGCGCGGCAGCTGAGACTTGTTTTGCCAGCGACCTGCCTTGACGGACGAGGTCGGGCAGGCCGACTCCATGCAAGGCGTTGCCGATCAGGTGAAGGCCCGGAATCCCGCGGACGATAGCCTCGGCGCGGGCGATGCGGGCGGCATGGCCCACGGTCGATTGCGGAAGTGACGAGGGCCAGCGGCGGACGAGAGCGAAGTCGGGCGTGGGGAGCCGCCCGAGAGTCCCGGACAGCTGCCGGCAGGCGAGGGCTAGAATGGTTTCGTCGCTTTTCGCGAGCAGCTTGGGCGCCTCGGCTCCTCCATAAAACGCACGCAGAAGAGTACAGCCCGGGGGTGCGCGGTGGGTGAATTTCTGATTGAGAAAGGTGCAGGCGAGGAGCCTGGGTTCAGCCTCCGCGGCGCTTGATTGTAGTGATTGGGGAACGAGGAAGCCAAAGCCCTCGGGCACTTGAAAGCAGGCGGAGTGTTCTCGATTGAAGGCAAGGGCGGCGACGATGGCTGAGGTGGCTTCGATGGCGAGGAGCGCCTGCAGTTCGGCTCCAAAATCAACCAGAAGACTGCGGGTAATGTGGATAGGTGTGGCGAGAATGACCTGGTCGAAGCTGGTCGTGCCGGAGTGCGAGGTCACTTGCCAGGAGTTGTCTTTGCGGGTGAGCGCCACGACCGGTTCGTTGAGGCTGATCTTTGCTGCAGGCATCTTCGCAGCTATCGCATCGACGAGCGAGCCCAGCCCGCGCTCGAGCGAGGTGAAGACGCTGGGCCTGCTGCCGGGGCTGCGCTGCTGGTTCTGCAACGCAACAATCAGGCTGCCGTGTTCCCGCTCCATCTTGACGAAAGGCGCCATGACAGAGTTCGCACTGAGTTGGCGGATATCTCCGCCGAAGATGCCAGAGAGCAGCGGGCCGGCTATTTTTTCGACAACTTCTTTGCCAAAATGCCGCTCGACGAAGGTGGCAACCGGCTCGTCCTGGCCCGGCGGCCGACCGGCGGCAAAGGCCTTCAGCTCTGCGGCGCGGCTGGGTTCTCCGCGATAGGCCTGCCGGGCACGCTCGGAGAAAAGCGGCGACCCTTCAATGGCTTCGAGGTTGGTGGGCACCATCATGCGCATGGCTTCGGGCATGGCGACGAGGTTCTCTTCCAGCAACAGGTAGTTGCGGCGCTGTTGGTCGAGCGAGGAAAGAAGCTCTGCTTCGAGCCCGAGTTCGATGGCCAGGTCGCGGGCCCAGGGCTTCTCGCTCACCCAGGAATCCGGACCGCATTCGATCACGAAGCCGTCATGCCGCACGGTCTCGACGGTACCGCCAAGGCGAGGCGAGGCTTCGTAAAGAACGAAGTCCGGCTGGCCTTCTTTGCTCAGTTGATAGGCTGCGGCTAAGCCGGAGATGCCGCCGCCGAGAATGGCAATGCGCGGCATCTAGGCTCGGGCGGCGACGGGTTGCGGCAAATTTGCTGCCAGCCGGGCCAGCGATGTGCGGCTCAGGTCGGCGAGCGCTGCGATGAGCGTGGGCGAGCCGTTCAGGGATCCGGTGCGTTCGAGCTTCATGCCGAGCCCAGCCGCGAACTCACGGAAGGCGATGTCAATGTCGTAGAGAATCTCGACGTGGTCGCAGAGGAAGCCGATGGTCTGAACGAGGACCGCTTTGTGGCCTTGCCGGCCGAGCGCAGTCAGCGTGTCTTCGACACTGGGGCCGATCCATGGGCCGCCCGACTGGCCCTGGCTCTGGAAGGCGAAGAACCAGTTCGAGGGATTCAACCCGGCCTGCCCGGCGATGAGACCAGCGGTGGTCTTCGCGTCGACTGGATAGGGATCGGGGAGCGCTGGATTCGCGGTTGGCCAGAAGATCTTCTCGCGCTCCGCCGGAGTTGCTGCCGCAGTCTGCGGAGCGGGCGTCTGGATGGTCCGGCAAGGCACGCTGTGAGCAGTAAAAAGCACCGGGACGTCGGCGCCGGTCTCTTCGCAGGCTTTTTTGTGCAGCGGGTCAAGCTTTTCGGCGAAGGCCTGGACCAGCAGCGGGTGATCGGCCCAGCCTTCAACGAAGTCGAGCTGAATGACGTCTCCCGCTTCGGCGAAGGCGGCGCGGCGATAGAGGCCGGTGCTGGTGCGCGAGTTCTGGGGGGCGAGACAGATGGCGGTGGCAGACGTAATCCCATCCGACCGCATCTGCCGCACGACATCCGCGATATAGGGCTTCCAGTTACGCATGCCGACGTAGACGGGCAGCCCTACGCTCTCGGCGAGCAGTCGCCCTTGCAGCATCGTAAGCTCGGTGAGCGGGCTCTTGCCGATCAACGAATAGCGGTGGCGGATCTCTTCGACGACCGAGTCGGGCATCGGGCGTCCGCTGACCACATTGCGAAGATAGGCCGGGATGTCGTCCAGCGTTTCCGGGGTGCCGTGGGCAAGCAGCAGAATCGCCGTCTTGCCGTTCTCTCCATTAGTCACGAGCGCCTCCGGCAAAGGGCGACTGGATAAGGGAGGATGAGGGCAGCGGCGACTGTTGCACGTAGTCGCGAACGAACTTGACCACCGCCTGCACGTTCTCAACCGGCGTTTCGGGAACGATGCCGTGGCCCAGGTTGAAGATGTGGCCCGGCCGTCCGGCGGCCTGCGCCAGGATCTGGTGAACGCGGGTGCGAATCAGCTCCCGGTCGGCGAAAAGCGTGATGGGGTCCAGATTGCCCTGCACCCCGCAGGAGTAGTCGAGCGAGCGCCACCCCTCATCGAGCGGAATGCGCCAGTCGAGACCGAGCACGTCTGCGCCGGTCTCGCGCATGGCAGGAAGCAGGCTGGCGGTGTCAACGCCGAAATAGATGACAGGAACACCCAGGGCCTGCACCTCGCGAACCAGGATCCTGGTCGCGGGCAGCACGAAGTCGCGGTAATCCTCCACGCTCAGCGCGCCGGCCCAGCTGTCGAAGATCTGGATGACATCGGCTCCGGCGGCAACCTGCTGGGCCGCGTATTCGCGGAGCACGGTGACCAGTTTGTCGAGCAGCATGCGCCAGGCTTCGGGCTGGCGATACATCAGCGTCTTGGTGTGGATGTAATTGCGCGATCCGCCTCCCTCGATCATGTAGCTGGCCAGGGTAAATGGCGCTCCGCAAAAGCCGATAATGCCGAGCCGGTCTTTGAAGTGGGCCACGACGCGCGCGATCGCCTCGGCGACATACCCCAGCTCCGACGCCCGGTCGGTGCGCAGGCGCCGGATGTCGTCGGGAGTCCGGACCGGATGATGCACGACCGGGCCCTCCCCGGCCAGGAACTCAAAAGGCAGGCCCATGCATTCAAACGGCAGCAGCAGGTCGGCGAAGATGATCGCCGCGTCGACATCCAGCTTCTCCGCGGCGGTGATGGTAACCTCGGCGGCCAGCTTCGGCTGCTTGCAGATTTCCAGCAGGGTGTGATGCTTGCGCACCGCCTGGTATTCCGGCATGTAGCGGCCGGCCTGGCGCAAAAACCAGACCGGGGTACGGTCGACGGGGCGGCGCAGGCAGGCGCGAACAAACCGAGAGCCGGGGGTAAGCGCGGGAAGGTCCGTGATCGGGTCGACTCCGGTCTTGATAAGCGGTGCGGGCGAAACTCTGGTCATTGCTGGCGGCGTGTCCTGCTAAAAGGGTAGCACCCACCTGGCCCGTTTGAAGCCATCGGGCCAAGCTGCTTTCGCTGCCATCACCGGCGTTTCTTTGCATTTTGGGGCTGTAAGCATTGCCGTCAAGGCGTGGAACGGATCGTCCCCATCGGCACTCGTTCCTGTTCCGCCTGAATCGTCGAGGCACTCTGCGACTTTGCCCGCAACGCAGGCAGGGCGCCTCTCAACCCTGCAGGAGCCGCCGAAACCAGGGAAAGACCCATGGTCCGATTGCGGCCGGTCTCCGCCGCGAGCGGGCGAATAGCTTGGTCAAGGCTTAAACGGCTGTCCTATAATCTGCGGTGATGAAAGCTTCTTCGTACCTCCTGCTCGCCCTCACCGCTTTGCCGGCAGTCTTCGTGCCTTGCGCTGGCGCCGCCGTCACTGGCAGCACGTTATCGGCCAACGCTTCTCCTGAGCGGCTTGGTACGGTGTCTTTCGCGGTTTCATGCCAACCGGCGTCCCAGGCTGCTTTCAATCGCGGCGTGGCGTTGCTGCATGACTTCTGGTATTCAGAGGCCGAGGATCAGTTTCAACAGATTGTGAAGGCGGATCCAGGCTGCTCGATGGCCTATTGGGGCGAAGCGATGAGCAGCTTCCACCAGATCTGGGCTCGCCCCGACGACGAGGTCATGGCCAAATCGCGGGCGTTGCTGCAGCAGGCGCAGTCCCCTGCGGCGAAGACCGAGCGGGAGCGCGCCTACATTATGGCCGCCGCCGACTTTTTCAAGCCTGACAAAGAAGAATTCCAGGCGCGCATCGAGGCTTACTCCAACGCCATGGGAAAGCTCTACCAAAGCTATCCCGGCGACGTGGATGCGGGAGCGTTTTATGCATTGTCAGAGCTCGCGGCAGAGGCGCCGGACGATACCAGCCTGGGCCAGGAGCACAAGGCCATGGCGGTCCTCACCCCGCTTTTTGCGAAATCCCCTGACAATCCCGGCGTGGTGCATTACATCATTCATGCCTGCGACAATCCCGCGATGGCCGGAGAGGGACTTACCGCCGCCGATCGTTATGGCACGATTGCCTCATCGGGAGCCCATGCCTTTCATATGCCCGGGCACATCTATGCGCGGTTAGGCATGTGGCCGCAGGATATCGCCTCGAACCTCGGCTCGGTCGGAGCGTCAGAGCAGGCGGAAGCCCGCCACGAGGGCGGGATGATGGACGAACCCCATGCCTATGATTTTCTCCTCTACGCCTACCTGCAAAGCGGTCAGGATGCGAAGGCCAAAGGTGTCCTCGAGCAGACCGCGCCGCTGCTGACGCACATCGCCGCCATGCCCGAGGCAGGCTCCCATCACTTCGGCATGGTGCCGTACTATCTCACGAAATACGCCGCCTTTTACGCGCTCGAGATGCGCGATTGGCAGTCGGCTTCACTGCTCGAGCCGGCCGCCGGTTCGCCTCCGGAGGTAGCGCCTCTGGCCTACTGGGGCCGGCTGATTGCCGACGGACACTTGCACCAGGCGGCCAAGGCGCGGGAAGACCTGGCCAAATATGACGCGCTGGTGGCTGAGGTCAGGAAGGGCAAACATGCCTACATGGTCGATTCCACGGGCGCCCGGATCGATCGTGACGAGATGCTGGGCTGGGTCGCCTATGCCGAAGAGAAGCCTGACCAGGCGCTCGAGCACATGCGAGCCGCCGCCGCCCTGCAGGACAAAGTCGGCCAGGGTGAGGTCGACATTCCGGCGCGCGAGATGCTCGCAGACATGCTGCTCGATCTGCATCAGCCGCAGCAGGCATTGGCGGAGTACGAGGTTGCTTTGAAGCTGAGTCCGAACCGCTTCAACGGCCTTTATCACGCCGGGCTCGCCGCCGAAGCAGCAGGAGACAAGGCAAAGGCGGCAGCCTACTACGCCGCACTGCTGCAATCGACCGACGGAGGCATGCAATCGAGCCGGCCTGAGTTCGCCCATGTGAAGAGCTTTACTTCCTCGACCCAACTGGCGGCCCGATAGCTGCTCGCACCGCCCGCAAAGCTACCGGCGCTGCTGGAACTGCTAGCATCATGGGGTGTTGACGCGACGCCAACTCCTCAAACTGGGCAGCATCGCGGCGGCCTCGACCGTGGTCCCGGCAAATATGCATGGGCTTGCGGACGCCGATTACACCATCGAGATCGCTCCGTACGCGCTGGAAATATCTGCCCGGCACACCATCAGGACCATTGCCTATAACCAGCAGGTTCCGGGGCCGCTGCTGCGCTTCCATGAGGGCCGGCCGGTCACGATCGATGTGAGCAACCACAGCTCGAATGAGGAAGTCGTTCACTGGCATGGACTCTTTCTTCCCTCCAATGTCGATGGAGCGATGGAAGAAGGAACGCCCATGATTCCGTCGGCCGGCAAGGCGCGTTATACCTTGACGCCTCGTCCGGCGGGCTTCCGCTGGTATCACACCCACGTGCCGGCCGGGAACGATCTCAAGAGGGGGCAGTATACCGGGCTGCACGGATTTCTTTTCATTGAGCCGCGCGAAAACCCGGCGCGCTATGACCAGGAGTTCTTCCTGGCGCTGCATGATTGGGATGGCCAGCTGCAAAGCAGCGGCGACGGATCGATGAACCCCTCTTATAATTTTGCGACCATCAATGGACGAATGCTTGGCTTTGGCGAGCCGCTGCGGGTCAAGGCCGGCGAACAGGTGCTATTGCACATCCTGAACTCAAGCGCGACCGAGCCGCACTGGCTGGCGATCGCGGGCCACCAGTTCCGGGTCATCGCTCTGGACGGCAACCCTGTGCCGCAGCCGAAGACGGTGTCAATGCTCCGCCTGGCGCCGGCCGAGCGGGTCTGCGCGACCGTCGAGATGAACAATCCCGGAGTCTGGATCCTTGGCGAAGTCCGGAAGCATATCCAGGCCGCCGGGATGGGAATCGTGGTGGAATACGCCAACCGGGACGGCAGGCCGGCATGGCAGCAGCCGCAGGAATTGTCCTGGGACTATCGACAGTTTGCGGCCTCGGCAGCTGCCGAGGCGCCCGGCGAAAGGGTCCGCAATATTCCCATGGTCTTTGCTTCGAGATTTGCCGGGCACGGGGCGCTCGATCGCTGGACGATCAATGGCAAATCCTATCCCCACAACGATATCGTCACCCTCGAGCGAGGGCAGCGCTACCGGCTGCAGTTCCAGAACCACAGCACCGACGACCATCCTGTCCACCTACACCGGCATAGTTTCGAGCTCTGCAAAATGCCCGGGGCGGCGGAAATGCGCGGAATCATCAAGGATGTCGTGCTCGTCGGGGCCGGCACGCAGGTTGACGTGGAGTTCACGGCCAACAATCCCGGCCTGACGCTCTTTCACTGTCATCAGCAGGACCATATGGATATGGGGTTCATGATGCTCTTCCGTTATGCCTAAGAAAGCCATCAGCTCGACGATCCCGGCCACGGCATGGCGCGTGGCCGCCTTTGCAGCAATTCTTGCCGCCGTGCTTCGTTTGCCGGCCGCACAGGCGCAGGGGAATTATGAGATCCAGGTCTACGCTGCGCCGACCGTCGAGCCGAAGACGACCATGGTCGAGCTGCACTCCAACTTCACTGCGGCAGGGCAGAAAAACTTGCTCAACGGCGTCTACCCTACCGACCACCAGCAGCACGAAACCCTTGAGATTACGCAGGGGCTCACAAGCTGGTCCGAGGTCGGCTTTTACGTCTTTACCAGCCTGCAGGATGGCCGCGGCTGGCAGTGGGTCGGCGATCACATCCGGCCGCGGGTGACGGCGCCCGATTCCTGGCACTGGCCGGTGGGGGTGAGCCTGTCAACCGAGATTGGCTACCAGCGCGCGGCCTACTCCCCGGATACCTGGACGTGGGAGATTCGCCCGATCATCGACAAGTCGATCAACCGATGGTATTTCGCTCTCAATCCGGCGCTCGAGCGCACCTGGCATGGCCCGGACGTAAACCAGGGACTGGGTTTTTCGCCGGCAGTCAAGGTGGGCTACGACTTCTCGAAAGCAGTGAGCGGCGGAGTGGAGTACTACGCCGACTACGGCCGCCTGGGCAGCTTCTCTTCGCTGCACAACCAGCAGCAGCAGATGTTCCTGGTGACCGACCTCAACGTCTCGCCGAAATGGGAGATCAACATCGGCGTCGGGGTCGGCGCAACCGCCTCGACCGATCACTGGATCATCAAAGGCATCTTGGGACGGCACTTCTCATGGGTCAAGCAGTCTCAGGTCGAGTAGCGCTCTATCAAGCGGCGCTCCAGGTTCTGCTGTGCCGCGCGCGGAGCACTCTCACACGCCGTGGTATTCGCGATACCAGCTTACAAATCGGGGAACGCCTTCTTCAATGCTGGTCCGCGGCTGGAAGCCGAAGTCATCGATCAGCGGCTGGATGTCGGCCAGCGTCTCCTTGATGTCGCCGGCCTGCATCGGCGCATAGACAATCTTTGCCTGCTTGCCGAGGGCCTCTTCAATGATTTCGAGATACCGGGTCAGCGGCTCGGAGCGGTTGTTGCCAACGTTATAAATCATTGCCGGGACGGCACCGGTGGCCGGCTGGGGCTGGCCGGCGGCAATCGCCAGCACTCCCTCGACGATGTCGTCGACATAGGTGAAGTTGCGCCGCATATCTCCATGATTGAAGACTGTGATAGGGTCGCCGGCTAGAATCCCTTTGACGAAAAGATAGGTGACGGAATCGGGACGGCCCCACGGGCCGTAGACGGTAAAGAAGCGCAGGCCCGTTGTCGGGATCCGGTAGAGATCGCTGTAGCAGTGGGCCATGAGCTCCCCGGCTTTTTTTGTAGCGGCGTAGAGCGACATCGGGCTGTCGACGCGATCCTCGACCGAGAAGGGCAGCTTCTTGTTGGACCCATAAACCGAAGACGAGCTGGCGTAAACGAAGTGGTCGCACTGCTTGAGGTTGCGGGCCAGCTCGAGCATCACGAGATGGCCTTCAATGTTCGAACGCGTATAGGCGTAGGGATTGACGAGCGAGTAGCGGACGCCTGCCTGCGCGGCGAGATGGATGATCCGGGTGATCTCCGGGTGCCGGGCGCCGATCTTCTCGACCTCGGCACGCTCGGCGATGTCGACGCGGTAAAAGGTGAAAGCTGGATAGGCCTCAAGCAGCTGCACCCGGGCCTCTTTTAACCTCGGATCGTAGTAGTCATTGACAATGTCGAGGCCGACGACGGTTTCGCCCCGATCGAGCAGCATGCGGCAGGTGTGAAAGCCGATAAAGCCGGCAACGCCGGTGACAAGATAAGACACAGGTACTCCAATACGCGAATGTTCTTCTTCCAGTGGAACATGATTTGAGGAAGAAGCCCCAACCGTTCGCCGCCCGACACGTTTCCCGCATGCAGACGGCGCGGCGCATGTCGATCGGCAAAGGACGATCAGGAAAGCAGGGCGGCCTTCGCGGAATGCAGCTCCGCGGAAGCCTGGGCGAGAGCTTCACGCCAGGGCGGCAGGGCGACTCCGAAGTGCCGGAGGAGTTTGCCGTTGTCGAGCGTGGAGTGGGTCGGCCGTCTGGCGGGAGTGGGAAATTGCGAAGACGCAATCGGGGCCACTTCGGGGCGCTTGCCGCCGAGGTAGTCTGCGGCCGCGGCTTCCTCGACGATCGCCTGCGCAAAGCCGTACCAGGTGGTCTGGCCGGCGCAACTCATGTGATAGACGCCCGAGCAGGAGTCGACCGCGTCGCGAGACATCATCTTGTCGACCACCGCCGCAGTAGCCTCCGCGATGGCCCGCGCCGAAGTCGGAGCGCCTTTCTGATCGGCCACGATCGTGAGCCGGTCACGCTCCCGGGCGAGCCGCAGGATGGTAAGCAGAAAGTTTTTGCCGTGCGGGGCAAAGACCCAGCTGGTGCGGAAGATCAGGTAGCGGCCGCCGCAGGCAGCAATGGCTTCTTCGCCGGCAAGCTTGGTCTGGCCGTAGACGTTGAGCGGCCCGGTGGCATCGTCCTCGAGCCAGGGGCTGGACTTCGATCCGTCGAAGACGTAATCCGTCGAGTAATGGACCAGCAGACCGCCGTACCGGGCAGCCTCTTCGGCGAGTACACCGGGGCTTCGCGTGTTGATGAGCGCAGCAGCCTCGGGCTCGGACTCGGCCTTGTCGACAGCCGTATAAGCGGCAGCGTTCAGGATGATGCCGGGCTTCAGCTCGCGAACGATCGAGCGAAGCTGCTCCGGCCGCGAGAGGTCAGCCTCAGCCCGCGTCAGCGCATGGAGTTCACACGTGCCGGCCTGGTGCCTGGCCTCAAGGAGCGTTCGGAGTTCGGTCCCGAGCTGCCCGCCGGCGCCGAGCAGCAGAATACGAGGCAGCAGAAATGGAGCGGAGCTCACGGAAAAACCTCGGCGCCGCTCCACGGCTTCCCCTGCTGGTCCTTGGCCGAGACGATCGCCTGCCCGGCGGCGAGCGGCCATGCGATGCCCAGCTCCGGGTCGTTCCAGAGCAGGGTGCGGTCGCCGGAAGGCTCGTAAAAATCGTTAACCTTGTATGCAAAACAGACATCGTTGGTCAGCGCGGCAAAGCCGTGCGCGAAGCCGGGAGGGATGTAAAAAGCCACGCCGTTCTCGGCGCTGAGTTCGGCGGTGACATGCTTGCCAAAAGTCGGCGAGCTACGCCGCAAGTCCACAGCCACGTCGAAGACCGAACCGCGGAGCACCCGGACGAGCTTGCCCTGCGGCTGGACCAGCTGGTAGTGAAGGCCGCGCACGACATGTTGCCGAGACATCGAAAGATTGTCCTGCTTCCAATCGGTCGGCAGCCCGGCCTCCTGAAAGCGGCGCTCGTTATATGTCTCCTGGAAGTGGCCGCGATCGTCGCGGAAGATCGGCATCTCGAGCAGCACCACTCCTGCGATTCCGGTTTCAACTACCTTCATGCCGGGTCTCCGGCGGGCAGCAAATCCTTTACCTCTTCCAGAATGGAAAGCAGGTAGTGGCCGTAACCGCTCTTGCGCAGCGGCGCCGCGAGGGAGGCCAGCTGCTCCTCATCGATGAACTTCATGCGGAAAGCAATCTCCTCCGGACAGGCGATCTTCAATCCCTGCCGCCCCTCGATGGTCTGGATGAAGTGCGATGCCTCGAGCAGCGCGTCATGGGTGCCGGTATCGAGCCACGCCACGCCGCGACCCATGCGCTGCACGTTGAGCGTACCCCGGTCGAGGTAGCATTGGTTGACCGTGGTGATCTCCAGTTCGCCGCGCTTCGACGGACGCACCGCCTTGGCAATCTCGATGACATCGTTGTCGTAAAAATAGAGGCCGGTCACCGCGTAGGAAGACTTCGGCTTCTCCGGCTTCTCTTCGATGCTCAGGGCCTTGCCTTCGCGATCGAATTCGACGACGCCATAGCGCTCCGGATCGGCGACCCGGTAGGCAAAGACAGTTGCCCCGGATTGCTGCGCCGCCGCACCCCGCAGCTGCGCAGAGAGCGAGTAGCTGAAGAAGATATTGTCGCCCAGGACCAGGGTGCTCGAGTCGCTGCCGAGGAAATCCTCGCCGATCAGAAACGCTTGCGCCAGGCCGTCAGGGCTGGGCTGGACCGCGTATTGAATGCTCAATCCCCATCTCGCTCCATCGCCGAGCAGATCGGCGAACCGGGGCGTGTCCTCGGGCGTCGAGATAATGAGGATCTCCCGGATGCCGGCCAGCATCAACGTGCTCAGCGGGTAGTAGATCATCGGCTTGTCGTAGACCGGCAGCAACTGCTTCGAGATGGCCAGGGTGAGGGGGTAGAGCCGAGTCCCCGAGCCGCCGGCCAGGATGATTCCCTTGCGCGCCATCTATCGCTCCTTGTAGTTCAGCTCGAGCCAGTCCTGGTAGGCGCCGGAGCGTACGTCCCTCACCCAATCCAGGTTGGCGAGATACCATTCGATGGTCGCCCGAATGCCCGGCTCGAAGGAGGTTTTCGACGTCCAGCCAAGCTCCCGGCGGATCTTGGTCGCGTCGATGGCATAGCGGCGGTCGTGACCGGGACGGTCCTTGACGAAGGTGATCAGCTCGCGCCGCCGGCCAATGGCGGAACTGGGCTGAAGCTCATCGAGGATGTCGCAGATCGTCGTCACCACATCGATGTTTTTCCGTTCGTTGCTGCCGCCGATATTGTAAGTCTCCCCCAGCTTGCCCCTGGTCAGAACTGTCCGGATGCCCTCGCAATGGTCGAGCACATACAGCCAGTCACGGACGTTCTGGCCGTCACCGTAGACCGGCAGACGCTCCCCATCGAGGGCCTTCAACAGAACAAGAGGAATCAGTTTCTCGGGAAACTGGAACGGTCCGTAGTTATTGGAGCAGTTGGTGGTCAGAGTCGGAAAATCGAAGGTGTGATGCCAGGCGCGCACCAGGTGGTCGGAACCAGCCTTCGAAGCCGCATACGGACTGTTGGGCGCGTACGGGGTGGCCTCTGTAAAAGCCGGATCCTCGGCAGCGAGGCTCCCGTAAACTTCGTCGGTCGACACATGCAGAAAGCGGAAGCGCTCCTTGTCTTCCGGCCCGAGGCTGTCCCAGTAGGTGCGGCCCTGCTGCAGCAGGTTGAGCGTGCCGTTCACATTGGTGCAGACGAACTCGCCAGGATCGCTGATCGAACGGTCGACGTGGCTCTCCGCGGCAAAATGGACTATGGCCCACGGCTGGTGGCGCCGCAACAGGGAGAGAACCAGATCGGCATCGCCAATGTCGCCCCGGACAAACGTGTGCGGAGCGCCGGGCTTGAGCGAGGCAAAATTCGCGAGATTTCCGGCATAGGTGAGCTTGTCGAGCGTCACCACCGGACCTAAGTCGTGCCGAAGCCAGTCCAGGACAAAATTGGAACCGATAAAGCCCGCTCCGCCGGTCACCAGGATTGGCCGTTCTGCAACCAAGCTGCTTGCCATCAGAATCCTCCTCAAAGGCGTTCAAAGTGTTGCCTCAACCTGGCGAGACACACGTCAGTCAAATTCCACTCGGCTCCATGCCTGACCTTTCAGCTGAGGAGGCCGCTACGGCCGAAGGTAAGACGGCCAAAGACCTGCCTGCCCTGTTCTTCCCCCGGGTCTAAAGGCGCAGCCCGGTTCGGGAAACTTCCAGCTTCACGATACCAGAGTGGAAAGACGATTCCCGCACCGGCAACCAGCCAGCCCCGAAGGACGAGCACCGACGTAACTGCGATCTGGCCGCTGCCGCATCCGGCATCTCTGCCGCCTTCCGCCGGCTGCACAACAGGAACGATCCTTAAAGTCGCTGACTCTTACCTGCATCGTTCGCGCTGTCTCAAGGTTTCTTCTTCCCTGTCAAAGTCGGCTCCTGGACGGAGAAGCTGCGCGTCCTCTTGGTCTCGATTGAATTTGTCTCGATCGACCTGCCGCGATAAGAGACGGGAGCGGCGGCGGCAACCTGAACCGGAGGCTGGCTCGCCGGAGAGGCCATCGTCTCGACAAACGCCTCCCGCATCGACCGGTTCTTGGTGGGGTCGAGCATGCCTCGGTGAGAACCGGCCACCGGAATGACTCGCACGTCCAGGCAGTATTCATTCCAGCCCAGATCTTCCCGTTCACATGGCTCGTGCTCTTCCGAACGAAAGATGAACGCCGGCGCCGCCAGCGGCGGCCCCAACGGGCCCACGCTCTGCCACCATGGCGGAAACAGCCGCCGCACCAGCTGCATGGTGATCTTGTGGTGCAGGTACTGGTCGAAAGACCAGGGCAGAAGCGTATCCCGGTACCGAGCCAGCCAGCGGAGCAGCGGGCGGGCTCGCCTGAGGATCAGAATTTTTGCCAGGACGGAGGCCAGGCCGCTACGGAAATCGAACGCCAGAAGGCGCTTGATGCGAACCGCGATGCGCCGGCGAAGCGTCGAGGTGAAGTAGATTGCATTGGCCGGCGAATCCAGAATGACCAGCGCGGCAACCACCCTGCCGCGTTGCTCGAACCCCCGGGCCGCGGCGAAAGCGAGATGGCCGCCCATGGAATAGCCGGCAATGCGGATAGGGCCGGACGGCATCCTGATTTCGATCTGCCGGGTTACATGGGCAGCGAAGACGTTGAAGTCGCAGTCCGCTTCGGCTATTTGTTTCCAGTCGAGATAGGTGAGCGGCACCAGGTCGAACAACGCCCGCGACGGAGCGAAAAAGGTCTCAAGCTCCGGATCTTCTCTTCCGCCAAGGCCGGGAAGATAAAACACCGTGATGCGCTCTGTGGGCGGCTGCATCAAGTCATGCGGCTGACATCCGAGTGTCAAGGGAGACTCGTCTTGTCGGCGGGAACCTTCGGCTGTCATCCAGTCAAAACTAAACCATTGCGTAGGGTCGAACAAGCAAAGTTAAACAAGCACGGCATGCCTGAACCGTTTTAGAACAAGAGTTATCAAGATGGGAATTGTTGTTAGTTTATTTCGAAGTTTATTTCGAATTCTTTCAAGAGAATCGAGTTAGTCGAGTTTCCTTCCTTCTAAGCTCTCGGCCGCTTCCCGGCAAAGCTCGCAACCTACTCTCAATCCATAACAAAGCGTCGCCGCGGATCAGCCGGCTTTCCACGATACCGCGTCGCCGGATGCGCGGTTCCTTCCTGACTTCCATAGAGGAACAGCTCCCGTATACCGGTAAGTCGGCAGGAAACTACAGTAATAGCTGATAAGAACAGCTTGCCCGCTTGAGACTTTGTTCGCGCAAGCAAGCGGAAGCCCCCCGGCCCTTAATTCCACCTCGCTGCGAACGCCTCCCGAAACGCGGGCTGCCATGCCATCGCACTTCGACTGTGTGCGTCGATACTTACAAGGAGCGAAGTACAGAGAACCGAGACACAAACGTTACAGTTCGCCGTCGTCAAGACCATCGATCCATCCGGCGAGTTCAAGAGAAATAGGAGGTGTCATGGATCGTTGCCGGGACCACCTTCGCTTCTTACTATGCGGCATATCTTTGAGAAGTCCAGGAGCAGAGCGCGGTTATTCCGCACCAAGGTACCCCTGCCCATCCTCTGCGCGCCGGCAAGGTCGTCGCCCCGGGGGAGGGACCAACTCCGGCGGGGATAAACTCCGGCATGGATGCTGCCCGCCTGGCCGCCGATTCATCTTCGCTCACTTCGCCCTTTCCCACGCGAAGCCTGTCGTTCCTTTCACAGCCGAGGCCTGCCGCTAAACTCCTGGCCGTTGAGGCGAGCGCAAGGCCTGCCGCATCCCTGCTGCTGCCGGCCCATGGCAAGTATTTTCCGGGGATGCGTCGAGGCGGCGCTCGCGCTCCCTGCCTCCAACGTTGACGGCATACAGCGTGGTTCGTAAAATGAGAGAGTGTCCGATCGCCTCCACAACGCATCTTGAGCGTCGAGTGACGGCCCTCAAGACACCGGCGGCGTAGCTCAGATGGTTAGAGCGACGGACTCATAACCCGTAGGTCGATGGTTCGATTCCATCCGCCGCCACCACGCAAACATCCGCCGCCACTACGCAAACATCCGCCACTACGCAAACATCCGCACCACGCAGACCTCAGACGAAAGCAGAAGCTCTCCGCAGGGCGGTTCGCCGGCCTGGGTTGCGATGAATTTCTGGCCGGTTTCTCAGCCTGCCCGGGGCCTGGCAACCGGCCGGAACGACCCATGTTCCAGCTCTTCAGGATGGAAACGCAAACGTCAGGCTGGTAGCCTTGGTCTACCGCAGGATGATTCCAGTTCAATTCACTGCTTCGAGCAGCCACATGGAAGCCGCACGGGTCATGGCACTGGACGTGGGGAAGGCGCGAATCGGCGTGGCGCTTTCTGACCCTCTAGGGCTCACCGCGCAACCGCTGCTCACGCTGTGGCGCAAGGGCCAGGGCGAGGATATGCGCAGCCTCCGCCGCTTGATTCGCAAGCACGGGGTCGCAAAGATTGTGGTCGGCAATCCCGTCCACATGTCCGGCGACGTCAGCCCTTGGGCAGTGAAGGTGCAGGCATTTGCCGAAGAACTAGGCGTACGCTCAGGGCTCCCATGGGAGATGTGGGATGAGCGTCTGAGTTCGGTCGCAGCGCACGAGATTCTCGACGAAGCGGGACATCGCCGCCAGGGCCGGAAGCACGTGATCGACCAGGTAGCGGCGGTAGTGATCTTGCAGGGCTGGATGGCCGCCCAGCAGCAGCGATCAACATTCACCCCATGACCCTTCCGCATTCGAGCCGGCGCACTGCCGGCATCAACCTTCGGCAGTGCTGGCGATCGACCCCTTATCCGGCTGGCGGATCTTCAGCGCCAGGGCGGCGAAACCGGCAAAACCGGCGACAATGAGAAGCACGGGCTTAAGCAAAAACACTGCAGCCAGGCCGGCACTGACCCCGGCGATGAGCGCGAAGACGATCAGGACTTCTATGCGTGAGGCAGTCATGGACAGATCATGCGCCGCGCCTCGCGGAAAACGATGAAGATCCAGCCGCCTTTTCTCGCCGCTTCCCAGTTTGGAACAACGCCGGCCCGGCTCGCCGTTCCTTTCTCACGACCTCACGACACTGCGGGAAGGAAACGCGGACCTCAGCCCCGCATCGCGTGCCATGGTCCGGCAGGGCCGCTCCTCGTCCGAACTACATCTGATCTACGCCTCGAGTGATCTACGACTCGAGCTGATTGACGGCGCGGGCCGACTCGGCGATCGAGGCGCGGTGGTCCATAATCCCGGAAAGGTCGGAGTTCGCAAAGGCGATCTTGCCGAAAGGCTTGCCGCGGATGGTCTCGCGGAATGCCGGCTCGCCGTCTTTGCCGAAGAAGAAGCCCGGCTGCGCGCAAAGGTAAGCGTGCCCCCATCGGTTGAGAATGACGCCGGCGATATCTCGACGGGCGTCGAAGCCGGCCCGGGCAAACATGAGCGTGAACTGCTCGCGGATCTGCCGTTCATACTCGGAATAAGAAGTGGCGAGCATCCGCAATCGGCCGCGCGTGGCTTGCTGCCCGAGCGGCAGTCCGGGCTCGGTAAACAGGATTTTCATGGTCAGCACGGTCGGCTGGTCCGGACTGATCGCCGGCGGAACGCCGCCGAACTTTGCTACCCTGCGAACGGCGAAGGAGTCGCTCAGCCCCTCAAACCACTGGCACTCGGAGATGCCCATCTTCGCCAGGAAGCGCCAGTTGCGCAGCGCCACGTTCATCACCAGGCAAGGCATGCGGTAGAACTGCTGATAGGCGAGCCGGTAAGCTTCCGTGAGATCGGGAATCGTTCGCCACGTAGTCCAGCCGCCGGCCATCACGACCGAACGGGCCCGCAGCAGGAACAAGCGTCCGTCAACCGCGTAGGTAATCCGCACGGCATCCGCTTCATGCCGCACTTCGGCGACGGTCGCTCCCAGCCGGATGCGAACCGGTTGCGTCTCGCGATCCAACCGGGTGAAATCGACAGGCTGGGCGCAGACCGCGGCCAGCCCCGCGGGGCCGGGCAGCGCGGCAGGAATCATCGCCTTCACCAGCAGCCGGGCAATCCCGGTATTTCCGCCCGGAAACATCTGCGCGCCAGAGGAGTCGTCCCACGGAAAGAGCAGATCGGGAGCGAAGTCGGCGTAGGCTGAGATCTCGTCGGCGGAGGCGCCCGCTCCGCCGGCGGCCGTCGGCATATAGGCGCGAATCGTCTCGCGGCTCAGGCCATTCCGCTGCATCAGGAGCTCCTCGAGGCTTATCTTGTCGAGCGCCTGGGCGACAGCATCGCCATGAGCCTTGGGTGGGTGAAAGGCAGGGTTGGGCTTGCGCGCCAGCAGCAGTTCCTGCTTGACGGCTGCAGGCAATGGTGCGCCGGCCAGCTTCTTGTTCCACGGGTCCATGATCCAGAGACCTTCCGGATGCCCGAAGCGCGGACCGAAGAAAAGGCCGGAGTTTGCGCCGCCCTCGGCGTACGGGGTCTGGGCTACGGGAATCTCAGGTTGGCGGCCGCCCCACTGCTGGTACTCGAAGGGCCGGCCGTCGAAGCCGATGGAGTCGTAGAAGCGCTGCGTCGAGGACAGCGGCATCGGCGGAAAGAACATTGCCGACCCCTGGTTGGCGATCAGCCGCTGTCCATCGACGATAAATTCATTGCGGCGCGCTTCTCCTCCAAAGATCGCATGATCTTCGAGCACCAGGCAGCGTTTCGCCTTTCCGGTCTTTTCCGTGTAGAGGTGGGCGGCGGCGAGCCCGCTGATGCCTCCTCCCACGACCACGCAATCATAGATCTCGCCGGTCTCGTGCGCGCCCTTGAGCTGGCCTGCGTAGATCGCATCGCGTATGCCGTGGCCGGCCGTCATCACGGCGTGGGTATTTCCGTTGGCGTGCGAGTAATCGCCTTCGCCGCCGTAGCCGTCCCAATCCTCCTTGGCCAGCAAGGACGCCGCCGGCGCGGATTGCGCACGGCCGTCGACCATGTCGGCGCGGGTGATCTCCGCATCCATGCCCAGCGATCTGTCGCCGGCCTCGTTCTTTGTCTCGCGCGTCAGACCTTCCTCCCACGGCGCAGTGCTACACTGCGGCCAATGCATTCTCACCGCTCAGAGCGTCTCTCTGCAGTGTATGGCCAGACTCTCGATCCGGGTTACGCGGAAAAACCATGAATCGCCGGCAATTTGTCCAGCTCGCCACAGGCGCCGCCGCTGCAGCGATGGTCGAGCGCTCTCCCGCTTCCCTCGCCGACCACGATTTCAGGCTCGAGATCGCCCCGGTCTCTGTCGAACTTGCTCCCGGCGTCACCCTGCGCACCACGGGGTATAACGGGCAAACGCCGGGGCCGGTTCTCAGGATGCTCGAGGGCTCGCCCGTCACCGTCGCGGTCACCAACAGGACCGGTCAGCCGGAGATGATTCATTGGCACGGCCTGCATCTCGGGTCGCTGCCGGATGGCGCGATCGAAGCAGCCAGCCCCATGGTCCCGGCGGGAGCGACGCGGAGTTTCAGTGTTACGCCCGCGCCGTCGGGAACACGCTGGTACCACACCCAAACCGCGGCGCTTACCGATCTGAACCGCGGAAGCCAGAGCGGCCAGTTTGGCTTTCTGCTGGTTGAGCCGCGCAGCCATCCCGGAGCGTATGACCAGGAGGTCTTGCTGGCTGTGCATCACTGGGAGCCGTCGCTGCTGCCGGGCGGCAATGCCCGCCCCGGCATCGCTTACCGCTACGCCTCGTTCAACGGCCGCCTGCTCCATGCAGCGGAACCGCTGCGCGTAAGCGCCGGGCAGCGCGTGCTCTTCCGCCTGCTCAATGCGAGTGCCACCGAAGACGTGCTGCTCAGCCTGCCCGGACATCGCTTCACCGTGATCGCGCTCGATGGAAACGCCGTCCCCTGCCCCTCAAGCGTGGAGGTTTTGTCTCTCGGCGTGGCGGAACGCATTGATGCCGTCGTCGAAATGAACACTCCAGGCAATTGGATCCTGGGCTCGCTCGACCCGGCGGAGCGGAAGCGCGGCCTTGGGCTTCGCGTGGAGTACGCCCACCGGCACGGTCCGGCGCAATGGCACGATCCAACCTCGATGGATTGGTCGTATGCGCGATTCAGTCATCGACCCCCTGCAGCGCTGGAGCCGGACGAAGTTCTCGACATGCTCTTCGAGAAGACAGCCGCGTCCCCGGAAGGCCCGGGCGGCTGCACGATCAAGCGCTCGACGACCAAGCGCTCGACGGCCAGGCGCTCGACGGTCAATTGGCGCTCCTCTCCGGAGACAGAAGCGCTCAGCCTGGTTCCCGGCCGCCGCTACCGGCTCCGCATGATGAACGCCACCGGCCGCGCGCATCCCGTTCACCTGCCCGGGAAAGGCTTCGAGCTGACGCGGGTCAACCAGGCGCCGCTTGCCGGGATCCTCAAAGATACTGTGCGCCTGGAACGCTACAACGTCGTCGAAGCAGACTTCGTCGCCAGTCATCCCGCGCCCATCTTGTTTCCCAGCCACCAACAACTGCATGTGGACTATGGCTCCATGCAGGCGATGCCGTACAAACTCTGACTCGCACGAGATTGAAAAGCACCGTCAGGCGTTCCATCGCCTGGCCAGAAACCAGGTGCAAGCCCGCGCTTCAGACGATCCTACCCGAGAGAAGGGCCTCGACCAGGGCCGTCCATTCCGCATCGAGAGCCGGCCGGTAGCACCCGCGCCCGGAGCGCCGGTACCAGTAGTCGGCATTTGAGCCGGCACCCTCCTTGCGATGAAGATACGCGTGGACAGCCATGCCGTCTTTCGTTTCGAGTTCGTCAACCAAGGCATGGGCGCGGGCCCAGTCTCCTCGCGCGTCCCACCATAAGGCGGCGAGCGCGGCCCCCAGGCGGTCGCCAGGCGCCGCCTCCGCAAGCGAAGCTTGAAACTCTTCCAAGTCCATCATCGCTTCTCCTAATTGCTGCTTGATTCAATGCGCCCTACGGTCCCTTCCTTGTTGGGGAATCGGCGCGTTATTTCGTTCAGCCAGCTCATTGAAACGGCCCCCAGCGTGTCTGGTCGCCCGGGGTGGGATTGTTCCTGCGCCGGTTTCCGCAGGAGTATCGATAAAATCCGTACGAGGGTCGACCGTCTTATCGATGGCGGTCAGATCGAAGCTATGCGGCGCCTTGGGCTCGGCCCGGCGCCTCACCGGCCGGCGGAGTGTTCGCAAGCGTGACCGCGGCGTCTTCGAGCGGCGCGCCGTCGCGGCGGCATAGGAGAGAAGAAACGCTGCGGCGAAGCGGATGGGCGGCATAGGCTCCTGGTATGTGGCGAAAGCTGCTGGCGATTGCAGGGTTGCGCGGCTCTCACCGGAAAGTTACCACAGAAGAAGTCGTCTCTCGCCGAGAATTCCAGCGTCGTACTGCCGCCGCCCCGAAACCTCAGCAGCGGTTGCCCGATGGCGCTGCAGCCATGCGACGATTGCTAAGTGCGGCCTCGCAGAGGAGGATCACAGGAAGGAGGATTGCGAACCATGGACTGGACTCCGGGTGGGATGAGCGGGGATGTCGAAGACCGGCGCTCTTCGTCGGGCGGCGGTATGGGCGGCGGAGGTATCGGCATCGTGGGCTTCGTCATTCTGCTGCTGCTCAGCCTCGTCACGGGACGCAACTACATCGGCGCTTTCCTCTCCGGCGGCGCAAACAGCACCAATATCGCTCGTCCGGCGACCGGCCCTGCGACCTCCCGGCCAGTCGAAGACCGCGATGCGCAGCTCGTCAGCTTCGTGCTCGACGATGCTCAGAAGACCTGGACGCGGATCTTTGCCGCGCAGGGGCGCGCCTATCGCCACGCACGGCTTGTGCTCTATCGCGACGCAACCTACTCGGGCTGCGGAACGGCCCAGGCCGCGACCGGTCCCTTCTACTGTCCGGCCGACGAGAAGGTTTACATCGATCTTGGCTTCTGGGACGACCTGAAGAGGTTCGGGGGCGACACCGGCGAGTTCGCTCAGGCTTACGTCATCGCTCACGAGCTCGGGCACCACGTGCAGAAGCTCGCCGGCATCGAGGCCCGCATGCGCCGCTTCGCCCAACAGGAGCCGGAGGAGAAAAACCATCTCTCCGTCGACCTCGAGCTGCAGGCCGACTGCTTCGCTGGAGTATGGGCGCATTCCACCCAGCAGCGGAACATCGTCCACGAGGACGATATCGAAGGCGCTTTGAAAACCGCTGCAGCCGTGGGCGACGATCACTTGCAGCGGATGAGCGGCCGCGCGGTCACTCCGGAGAGCTGGACACATGGATCCAGCGCGGAGCGGACACTCTGGTTCCGCAAAGGGCTGACCGGCGGAACGGTCGACTCTTGCAAGACATTCGACGGCAGGATCGCCCCTTAGTCAACGGCATCCCTCGAAAACCTGCAGCCGACTCCTCACTAGAAAAATCAGTCAAGCAACTCTCGTTCGCCGCCAATGGCGCGGAACTCGGCCGCTACTGCATCTCTACGACGCCAGCGCTGGCCGATTCACCGGCGCGGCACGGCGCACAAAACGCGACGTCCGCTTAGGAACAAGACGCAATTCCTTGTCGGCGGTTCTTTCCAGCAGGTGGTCGATACAGCAGTCGCCGCAAAGCCAGTAATGCTCCAGCCGATGGCCTGGCTGGATTCCCGACTCGGATTCTGCGTCTGGCACTTCGAAAAGATAGATCGTACCTTCGCGAAGATAGTGCAGGGGCTTCATGCAGGATGGATTAGCACAACAGTCGACCATAACGTTCCCTTTCTCTTCAACAGACGGCAACAGCCGGAAAACCGTTTGTATCTTCCGTGTCGCCGGCGCTGGCCGGACACATCCGGCCGTAACTAGCCATTTATGAGACAGGTTTTGCCGTCCGCGAGTTGCCTGGGAACCGTCGTGAGGTTTTTACTTGTTCATCGGCCCACCGGAGCCCGGCGCGACTTCGTCTCGGCACGAGACAAAGCATTCATGGCTGGGATCCGGGTTCCAGCTGCCCGCATGAGAGCTGTGGCGGTATGCGAGAATAAAACCTGGCTCCTGCAGCCAACGATCTCCCATGACAGTTTTGCGTTCCACCTTTATCGCCCTGTCGCGGAACCCCGCTCTGCGCGGCTTCTCCGAGTCTTCTACCGTCGGCCGGCGCATGTCGTCGCGGTTTGTCGCGGGGATGGAAGTTGACGACGTCCTGCGCGCCGCCGAAACCCTCAACCGCCAGGGAATCTCCGCGACCCTCGACAGTCTGGGTGAAAACGTGGCGACCCCGGAAGAAGCGCGGCAATCGGCGCAGGTCTACCACCAGCTGCTGGACTCGATCCAGCAGCGCGGGCTGAATGCGAATGTCAGCGTCAAGCTGACGCAGATGGGTCTGGAGCTCGACCCGGAGCTGGCCTGCGAGATCGCTGCCGAGCTGGTCGGCCATGCCGTCGCGACCGGCAACTTCGTGCGCATCGATATGGAAGGCTCCGCGCTCACCGGGACCACTCTCGACATCGTCAAGCGGCTGAGTGCCGGCACAAGTGCCGCGGGCGCCAACCACGGCCACGTCGGCGTCGTGATCCAGGCCTACCTCTATCGCAGCGAGAAAGATGTCGTCGAGCTGCTCCACGAGGGCATCCGCATCCGGCTGTGCAAAGGCGCATACCAGGAGCCGCCGCAGGTCGCTTTCGCCGCCAAGGCTGACGTCGACGCCAACTTCGTCCGCCTCATGCGGCTGCTGGTCAAGAGCGGCGTCTACAACGGCATCGCCACCCACGATCCGGCCATGATCGAGGCCACCCGGCAGTTCGTGCGCGAACGAAAGATCGATTCTGCTGCTTTCGAGTTCCAGATGCTCTACGGGGTGCGGCGCGACCTGCAACGTTCCCTCGTCGAGGAGGGCTTCGGAGTTCGCGTGTACATTCCCTTCGGCCGCGAGTGGTACCCCTACTTCATGCGGCGCCTCGCCGAGCGCCCCGCCAATGTCCTCTTCCTCGCCAAAAACTTCTTCAAGAACTGAAGGCGCCCCCGCGAGACCTGCGAATCTTAAACATCACACCAACGCCATTACACCAACACGGTCTGCCGGTTCGCAGCCGGATGCGTATCCATGTGAATGTCGGGCAGGTCCTCGACCGCGTGGCGCAGGGACCTCTCCCACAGCGCATGGATGACCGTCAGCTCCGAGTCGTCTGCCATGAACCTGCGGTAATGGTCGAGGTGAAAGCTGTCTTTTTCATACATGAGCAGCTCGATGGGCGGCCCCACGGTCACGTTCGATCGCATGGTGGCGTCAAAGGACAACAAGGCGTACTTCGCGGCGACCTTCAGGCTGGTCGAGCTGAAGACGATGCCTCGATCCAGGATCGGCCGGCCATACTTGTATTCCCCCAGTTGGAGAAACGGAGAATCCTCGGTCGAACTCAACGGGTTTCCCTGCGGATAAATCAGGAAGGAGCGCGGCTCTTCACCGCGCACCTGGCCGCCCAGCAACAGGTGGACATTGAAGTTGTAGCTGTCCCGCTCGAGCGCCTCGCGATCGATATCCGAGACCTGGCGGATGGCCTGCCCGACCTCCCGCGCTGCCTCGTACATCGAATTCGCCTGTGCCAGCCCCTGCCCCGCTTCGAAGCTCGCCCGCACCAGGTTCATCACCGACTGGCTCAACGAGAGGCTGCCGCTTACCAGTACGACGAAGACGCGCTCGCCCGGCTGCACGAATGTATGCATCTTGCGCACGACATTCAGATCGTCGAAACCCGCGTTGGTCCTCGAATCGGACGCCATGACCAGCCCCTGGTGTGTCATGATGCTTAAACAATAGGTCATTCGTCAGCCTGCTCCTGAAAATCGCGTTTGCCGGTCGCCCGCCCGATCGGGCTGTTACAACTACTTCAAAATAAGGGACATCAAGTTACTATGTTCATTCGTCTGGGTTATGACATCCAGTTCTATGTGCCGGCGCCGCTGACCTACGTCGCGCAGCTCCACGTTCACCCCTCGCGAACCCCCGACCTGCGTGAGCCGGATGCGCTTCATCTCGACGGAGACATTGCCTCTACCGAATATACTGACAGCTTCGGCAATATTTGCACACGATTCGTCGCCCCCCAGGGACCGCTCCGGATGTGGAACTCCACGCTCATTGAGGACTCCGGAATGGGCGATCCAGTGGCCTACGACGCTCGCGAAGTTCCCGTCGAGGAGCTGCCCAACGACGTCCTCATATACCTGCTCAGCAGCCGGTATTGCGAGGTCGACCTGCTCTCCCCGATCGCCTCCGATCTCTTCGGCCACCTGCCCCGCGGAGGCAGCCGCGTTCATGCCGTCGTCGAATGGGTGAACCGCAAGGTGACCTTTGGCTATCAGTATGCCCGCCCAACCAAGACCGCTCTCGATGTCTACACCGAACGCCTCGGCGTCTGTCGCGACTTTCAGCACCTGGCCGTCACTCTCTGCCGCAGCCTGAATATTCCTGCCCGCTATGTCGCCGGATACCTGGGCGATATCGGTGTGCCGCTCTCCGACACTCCCATGGATTTCAGCGCCTGGTTCGAGGCATACCTCGATGGCAAATGGTGGACCTTCGACGCCCGCCACAACCGCTCGAGGATCGGCAGGGTACTGATGGCGACCGGCCGCGATGCTGCAGATGTTGCCTTCCTGACCTCGTTTGGCGGCTCGACACTGACCAAATTTCAGGTCATCTCGGATGAAGTGCCGGCGCCTGCGACAGCAGTGGTTGCGCCTTAGCGCCCGGTAGTCCCGCCCTACCGGGGTTGCGCCTCCTTCGAAGCTCTCAGTCCGTTTTCAGCGCCTCTGTCGGATCGATGGAGGCCGCCCGTCTCGCCGGCAGGCAGGATGCGGCAACGACCGTTACCGCCAGAAGTGCGGCAGCGGCAAAGTAGACCCTGGGGACGGCCGCAAGCAACAAGTCCATCCCAGCGAACGAGGCGACGAGGGCGGTGTTGAGCCGGGGCTCGACGGTGGCATCATCGACCAGGTCGTCGAGTGTCTGGATGTGGCTGATCGCTCGTTCCGGATCGATCTTTCGCAGTTCTTCGCGGATCGAGGTCTCTTCCGGCGAGCAATCCGAAGGCCCTTTGCTGCAAGCGACAGGCAGTGCAGCGATTCGGGTTACGGGTAGTCGCAGCCGCGCGGGCTGCGTCAGGATGTCCGGAAACACCTGCGGGTGTCTGGCCTCGGACACGGGAAACGGCGGAATCGCTCTGCGACCCCGCCGCTCCTTCCTGAGTTTTCAACCCTGAGTTTTCAACAAAGCCCGGCCGGGAACCTGCCAGCAGCTACCGGGTAATCACTCCGCACGCAATGCGGTTTCCTGCATTGCCCGACGGGTCCGTCATCATGTCGTCGGCCTTCTGATGAATAATCAGCGCCGTTCCACCATTCGCGAAAACGGAATTCGGCGAAGACGGATCGAGCGAAATACCGGTGAGCTTGAACGTAATCTTGTCCGTCCCATCGGCTTTCACCTTGAGATTTGCCGGGAAATCCCCATTGTGATGGCCTTCGGGATTGTTGATGCCGTGCTTCTTCTGGTCGGGATTGAAATGCCCTCCGGCAGTCTTGAAGTCCGGCGCATCGCACTTGGCGCTCTGATGGATGTGAATGCCATGCTCTCCGGGCGGCAGTGCCTTGACCGCGACCTTGACCTGCACGAAGCCTTTTTCCTGCTTCAACACCGCCGTCCCAGCATCCTCGCCCTGGGCGTTCTTGAGGCTCACCGTGACCGGAGCGGGACCTTTGGCATACGCCGCCAGGCTCGAAATCGTCATGGCGCCCATGGCCATAGCGGGAATGGCAAACTGCTTGATTCTCATACGTAAACTCCCTCGCGGCGCCTGGCTTTGTTCGCCAGCCACTCTGCGAGAATATCCGATCCGGGCGGTTTCAGGAGAAGCCATGGACAGAACTTCATTCCACCAATAGCCGGGGCCGAAGGAGCACGGACATGGAAAGAACAACACCCGGTCCGCAGCGACTTGCTTGTTGGGCAGTGAGGTGTCCGCCAGCCTCACCCTTCTTGATGACCCGTCAGCCGTCCGGCGTCCCAACCATCCCACCCCACCCAAAATTATCATCCTGAGCGAAGTGCAGTCGAAGGATTTCCATTTCCCCCCGCAAGAATCCTTTCCATCTGGAGCGAGCTTTCAGCCCTTGTCGAGCGACCAGCGCAACGCTTCCTTCCCGGTTGACGTTCCCGTGAACTGGATCGTGTTCTCCCCCTGCGGTAGCGGCGACTGGCTGCTTCCATTCACCGTCAGCTTCTTCAACGATGTCTCGTCAGGCGGCAGCTTCAAGCGAACCGTCCACTCACCCGGCTTTTGCGGGAAGTACCAACCCGCATACCCATGCGTGCTCTTCTCCAGGCCCACCAGCCTCGAGTGGAAGCTGTATTCCGGCTTGGGAACGACCGGCGCCAGGTCGATTCCCTTCTCGGTGAACTCGATGCCCATCAGTTTCGCCGCGCTATAGAGAGGCCACGCGTGGCGGTGCATGTTCATCACCGGCCATGCCGTCCAGCTGAGGCCTCGATATTTGCTCGGTCGATGGAGCGCTTCGAGATCGATCAGCCCCCAGTCATACCCGGTCTGGCCGGCGTGATCGGAATCGGAGGAACAATAAACATCGGGGCCGCTCCAGATGCCATACCAGACATTCGGATAGATCTCGGCATGGTTGGCCCGGGAGTTCTTCTTCCATTCGTCGTAAGCCATCCCCGAAGCTGCGGCGCCATCTATCCCGGCAAGCGCCCAGATCAGTGCGCCTCCAAGATCGGCGTACACTCCCCCGTTCTTGGTCTCCCCGGGCATAAAGCCGGGCCAGTCGATCGGTTTGCTCCCGGCGGGGAAACCCACCTGCTTCGCCCCGATCCTGGAGGGTTTGCGGAGAAGTTCGTCGATGGAGCGGACCAGTGTCTGAGCTTGCTCGCCGCTCGCGCAGCCGCCAAGGACCGCCCACGGTTGCACCTCAAGCCACATCCGGTCTTCTCCGGCCCATCCGGCAGCCGGCCCCAGCCAGAGCCGCTTGAACCACCTGCCGCTCCATTGGGCGCGGACGGCGGCGCGCTGCTGCCCCGCGCGGTTGACCGCATCCTGCGCGGCGATTGCCGAGGCGGCGCTGCCGGGGCTCGGCGCATAGCGCAGCATCCGCGCGTAGTGCTCGAAGACATAGCTGGCCATGGCCGCGTTACTCACGCTCTCCGACTCGCGCCGGACTTCTTCCGCCTGGCTCTCGGGCGCGCTTTGGCGATAGATCAAGTCGTTCCAATCGGCATCGAGGCCCCGCAGAAGTCCATGTTTGCCCGTGCCGATAGTTTCAACCAGATGGCGATACGCGCGTTGCAGCTTTTCGCGCACCGTCACCGGCCCACTGCCGGGCCGGGCAGAGTCGCTCGGCAGCTTTTCTTCCAGGAAAGCGCCGTCCCGGGTCGCAAGCACGTACTCACTGGCGACCCACAGTAGCCACAAGTCGAGATCGCTGGCTGAGGATGGCGACGGGACCGCTTGGCCGCGAGCCGTTACGGCGTAGGGCAGCCGGCCGTCGGCAGCCTGCGATTTGAGCATGTAACGAAGCACCTGTTTCGCCAAGCTCGCCTCGCCGAAGATCAGCGGCAGCGCGTGCTGCAGCGGATCACGCGCCGCTCCTTGGTACCCCATGCAGTACTGGTAGACCTGCCCCTGCGAGAGGATGTGCTCGCTGAAAAAGCCGTCGAAGCTGAGTCCGCTGCGAAGATAGTAGTGGTGCCATAGGGTTTCGCGTTCAACCCACGGATCTTCTTTCACGACAAGCTGCAGGGCCTCGTCTTTCCAGCTCTGGCTGCTCCTGGCCAGCAGCTCAGCCGGCTCATCGCGATATTTGGCGATGAGCCTTGCCGCGGAGAAGCCCTGCGGAAGGTAGCCATAGACAAAGCGCAGCGTCGTCGACTGGCCCGGCTCCAGCGTAAAAAGTTGTTGCAGGATCAGCGCACTCTCCGCTCCGGTCGCGGAGAGATCGTCGGCTGGAGCATCTGCCGCCACGGCGTTGGCCGGAGCGGCCTGCCCCAGGCTTGCCGGCCGCAGCAGTTGGCGAGGAACCGGGACCTTCTCAGGGCTGGTCGGCGCCGCATCGGGCACAGCGGCAGCCCCGAAGAACTCCGCGGCCCGGGTCAGCAGCCTCACCGGCCCCTGGTTGAGCGAAGCAAGAAAACAGGGTGGTGGCACGTCTGCCGCCTCCACCCTCGAACTCTCCGCTCGCGGAGCAAAGGCGCGCGGAACGATCGCCGCGTCGTCATCCGACTCTTCCTGGATAGCGGTTCCGGTTCGCGGCAGGCTTCGGTCATGCAGGGATTTCGTCTCGATCAGCCCCGCGCCGTCCGGCGTCTTCTCGAAGCGGTGGCTGAAGCGGCTCGCCTGCTCGCGTCGCAGCGCCGCCACCTGCTCCGGATCCAGCTGTCCCTCCACCTCGCCGTCGAGCAGCGCCTGGTAAGAAAATGGATAGTGCTGGCAGCCCCAGTACTCCGTCCAGGAGAGATTGGCGGGGTCTGGGGCCTGGCTGCTGATCGTCACCTCCGAAATCAGGACCGGGTCATCGCCAAACGGCGCATAGATCGCCTGGTCGATCGAGAAGTTGGTCCCGGTACTCTGCTTGCGCAGGTAGCCGATGCCGAAGAAGCGCTCAAAACTCACGCCGGTCCCCGGAAAATAGGTGCCGAGCACCTCTTTGCCGTCGGTCAGGTAGCCAAGGCCTGCGCCGTACAGGCCCTCACGCGGCAAATAGTCGTTAAGGAACCTTGGGCCGCCCTCATCCTGCCGAACCTGTACATATCCATAGTTCGAGACCGCAGCCGTGATGCGATCGTTGCCGACCTGGTGAGTATGATCGGTCGAAGCCCGCCATGCGGCCTCGACGGGGGTCACGGCAAAGGGATCGTCGGTCTGGACGCAGGTGTAGTGGTAACACGGCAGGCCGTTCGCATCCGGGATCCACTCGCCAAAGGCCCCCGAGCCGTAGCTCCGGTTGGTCCGCGCGATCCTTTTCTTGAGATAAACCTGCTCGTCCTGCAATTCCGCCTGCAGGGCAGGATCGAGGAAAGGCAGCAGGAGTTCAGCCGCAACGCCACGGGCGACAAGCGAAAAAAACTGACGGCGGCTTAGCATGAACTCCTTCAAACACGCCCCCCAGGGTTCCACGCCCCCAAGGTTCCACGCTTACGGGTTCGCGCCTGCGATCACGGTCTCAGCGTACCCGCCCGGCGGCCGGCACCGTCGCGGGCTCACCCGTTATCGTAAACCGTTGCACGCGAAGAGCAGATTCCGTTGCCCCCTTTCGGCCGGCGGCGGGGCGAGACAACGCCCGTCCCTGTTCGCGCCTCTCATTCAGCAGGAGCATCGACAACCATGGCGCAAACACTCAATCCATCCAGCAAAACCCTGGAAAAGACAGGAGAGGAAGCCGACTTCGAAACCCTCTCGCCCGCCGCGCACGTCGGCCGCACCCTGGAAGCAGAAGGCATCTTCGACGACGTGCTCGGCGATGCCTTGCCCACTGGCGAAGACTCCCCCGATCGCCTCCGGCGCGATCAGACCGGCATCGATCAGCTAGGGATTCGCACCTTCGAGGAGAACCACAAATACCAAAAAGCCGTCCGCCGCGAAGACGCCCAGCGGGAAGCAACCGGCGGGGACGCGATGGATCGTGTAGTCCCCGTCAACAACCTGGAAGACGCCGCAGGAACCCCTCTCGCTGAAGCGTCCGAACCCCTCATAACCCGGCTGCCGGGTGACACCAGCTCCGACCCGCATACCGACCTCGGCCCCGACAACGCCACCACCGCCCACGCCACAATAGAAAAATAATCGCGGAACACAGGACCGTCTCAACGGTGGAAGCGCAGGATTTTAGCTCGACGAAATCGACATCGACAGGAGGCCTTTAAGCCTGGATCCTTCGCATGAATGGGGAATAAAAACTTGGCTCTAACAAAAACGTCCGTTCGCCTTTAGTGAGAGGTTGCCCCCTATATGAGGCAGCATCTCGGCGAACCAAATGTGGCTGGCTTTTTTGATCCCACTTGTAGAGGGAAGTCGCCAGTCTTCCGGCGGGTGCGTTTGAGATCCTCGAAGTGTCGTTTGCAAGCCAACCGGGTGAGCCGACCAGCAGTGTGGTCGATACACGCCGCTGCAGTAGTCCGAGGGAGGGGTGAGATAGATGTCCGCCATTCGCACAGGGGGGGCAGAAGTCATTGCTTTAGGCGGCGGGAGTCAAAGACGAGTATCGCTACGAGCCGCGAAGTATTTTCAGAAGGCCGATATATTGGTCCACCCAGTGTATGTAAAACAGGGTTAGGCGAACTGGGTTAAATTCGTCGATACCCAACTCACCTAGCCACTCAGATGCCCAGGTGAGTTCGTGGGTTCCCTAAAACGATGAATGAAGGCTCACCATGGCCGCCTTCATTCTGTTTAGGAGATCCCCATTTTGATCTGGCCCGGACCCGAAGATCAGGATTTCCGTCGCTTCAAGCAAGGGCTGAAGGCGGGGGATTTCACGGGTGACGGTAATCACCGCCATTAGCAACAACGCCGCCCGATACTCTTTGTGTCTCGCGTAGAAAGCGCGCCTCTGGTTCTCCGACGAAAATTTAAATTCCGCATATGGAGTGAAACCCTCGACAACGTAGAGATCGAAAAGGATGTTGGCCCTTTCACGGTAATTCGTCTCGCTCCCGAGGGCCATTCTGCTGCCTCCTGCTTTAACTTACTCTCTGTAAACTGTGCCTCGATCATTGCGACGGTCAGGCTGGCTCGGGATGAGCAGATCGCGACGACCTCGCCGAGGGTTCTGTTCGTGGTCGGCGAGAGCGTAGCGAATCTTTAACCGTTTGATCGGAAGAACCGGTACTCGGAAGGCAGCCGCCCCGCGACCGTAACCCGCACCACTCGGGCACCACTTTACGGCAGTTTTTAGCCGCTCTTACCCAATCAACCATGACCAACATGTATGACGTGGGTGAGTAGTCGCGCTCCCAGAGCCGCGTCGGTATTGCCCGAAACGCTCATAGTAGCTGAATTCACTGGGGTCGCCTCAAAATGATGGGCAGAAATAGGGCTTCAGCCCCACGAAACAAGCACCGGCTACGGGGCCTTGAGGCTTGGGCTCTCCGCATCGAATGCCCGCCTTTCAGCCGCCCACTTAAAAAAATCGTCAGCGAGATTACCGCCAAGACAGCCGCACACCCCCCACAAAAACCATCACCGGCCTACGGTCGCCAAAATAGTACGCAATCTCGCGATAATCCTCCACCTCATGCACCACAAAATCCGCAGCCTTGCCCGCCTCGAGCGATCCCACTTCGTCCTGCAGGTCAAGGCTGCAGGCGGCATTGAACGTCGCCGCCGTCATCGCTTCCGCCGGGACCATCTTCATCTGCGTGCAGGCGAGCGACAGGACCATCGCCATCGAGGCCGTCGGCGAAGAACCCGGGTTGAAATCCGTCGCAATCACCACCCCGAGGCCGGCGGCGATCATCTCCCGCGCCGGCGCGTATTTCTGCGATCCGATCGCATACACCGATCCCGGCAGAAGCACCGGCTGCACCCCGGCAGACCGCAACGACCGGATCGAAACGGCGTCCGACTGCTCCAGGTGGTCTGCTGTCTTCGCCCCGAGTTCCGCCGCCAGCTGCGCCGCGCCCGAACAGGTGAACTGGTCCGCATGCATTCGCAATTGAAAGCCAAGCGCCTTCGCGGTGGTCAGGATCTTTCGCGCAACCGCGACCGGAAAGACCTTCGGCTCGCAGAAGATATCGCACCACGCGGCCAGCCGCTCGCGAGCCACAGCGGGAAGCATCTCGCGGATCACCAGCTCGGCAAAGCCTTCCGTGCCGCCGTGATACTCCTCGGGAACTTCATGCGCTCCGAGAAACGTCGGCGTGCAGCGTAGCGGTGTCTCTTCTCCCACAGTACGAACCGCCCGCAGGATCTTCAGCTCATCCTCGAGCGTCAATCCGTACCCCGACTTTGCCTCGACGGTCGTCGTGCCGCCGCGCAGAAACCATTCCGCATGCTTTCGCCCGATCGCAGCCAGTTCCGCCGCGCTAGCCGCGCGCGTGCTCCGCACCGTCGACCGGATGCCCCCGCCCTGCTCTGAGATCTGCTGGTAGGTCATGCCCTCGCAGCGCATTTCAAACTCGTTCGCCCGGTTCCCGCCAAAGATCAGGTGCGTATGCGCATCCACAAACCCCGGCGTCACCACTCGGCCGCCGGCATCGATGATTTCGGCATCCGGGCCGGCCAGCGGCTCGACCTCAGCCCGCGAACCAACCGCTGCAATCCTGCCGCTGCCCCGCTCATCGAACCGGACCAGCATCGCCCCATCAGCGACCATCGCCAGCTCCCGCATCTCCGCGCCAACCCGCGGCCGGGCAGGCCCGGCGAGCGTCACCAGCTGCGAAGCCCCTACCACCAGCAGACATCGCCCCATTGCACCCGAACCTGTTTCTTGTTCGCGAATCCCTGTGCCCTCGGCCAATCCCTAAGCCCTGATCCGGGTTTGCTCTTCTCTCATCGGTACGCGAATCCCCGCGTCCTCGGCAAACTTTTCCGCCACCGGATACCCGGCATCCACATGCCGCAACACGCCCATTCCCGGATCGTTCGTCAGCACCCGCTCCAGCCGCCGCGCCGCTTCGTCGCTTCCGTCCGCCACCACCACCATCCCGGCATGCTGCGAGTAGCCGATGCCCACCCCGCCGCCATTATGGATGCTCACCCACGAGGCTCCCGCTGCCGTATTCACCAGCGCGTTGAGCAGCGGCCAGTCGGCAACCGCGTCCGAGCCATCGAGCATCCCCTCCGTCTCGCGATACGGCGAAGCCACCGAACCCGCATCGAGATGATCGCGCCCGATCACGATCGGGGCCGAGATCGCGCCCGTCCGCACCAGCTCATTGATCGCCAGCCCGAGCTTCGCCCGGTCGCCATAGCCCAGCCAGCAAATCCGCGCCGGCAGCCCCTGGAATTGGATCTTCTGCCGCGCCAGCTCGATCCACCGGCCCAGCGCCGCGTCTTCCGGAAAGAGCTTCAGCACCAGCTCGTCGGTCTTATCGATATCCTGAGGGTCGCCCGACAACGCCACCCACCGGAACGGCCCCTTCCCCACGCAAAACAACGGACGAATGTACTCCGGCACAAAGCCCGGAATCTCAAACGCACGCTCCACCCCGGCCAACTTCGCCTGTGTCCGGAGGTTATTGCCGTAGTCGAAAGTCACCGCGCCCAGCGCCCGCAGCTCCAGCATCGCTTCGACATGCCTTCCCATCGTCGCCATCGAGAGCCGCGTATACTCCGCCGCATCGCCCTCGCGCAGCCGCAGCGCCTCGGCCAGCGTCATCCTGTTCGGCACATAGCCATGCAGGGGATCGTGCGCGCTCGTCTGGTCGGTCAGCATATCGGGGACCACGCCCCGCGCAATCAGCTCCGGCAGCACATCGGCCGCGTTGCCCACCAGGCCGACCGAGAGCGCCTGCTTCCCTGATCGCGCCGCGTCGATCTTCTCCAGGGCCTCGGCAAGCGTATACGCAATCTCGCCGCAATACCCATTCGCCAGCCGCTTCTTGATCCGCTCCGGGTCGACATCGATCCCCAGGAAGCACGCACCGGTCATCGTCGCCGCCAGCGGCTGCGCGCCGCCCATGCCGCCCATCCCGGCCGAGACAATCAACCGGCCTTCAAGATTGCCGCCAAAGTGCTGCCGTCCGGCCTCAACGAAGGTCTCATAGGTCCCCTGCACAATCCCCTGGCTGCCGATGTAAATCCACGAACCCGCCGTCATCTGCCCGTACATGATCAGGCCCTTGCGTTCGAGCCCGTGGAAGTGCTCCCAGTTCGACCACTTCCCCACCAGATTCGAGTTCGCGATCAGCACCCGCGGCGCCGATTCCTGCGTGCGCAAAATCCCCACCGGCTTGCCCGATTGGACCAGCAGCGTCTCGTCGTTCTCCAATGACCTCAACGAACGCACGATCGCATGAAACGAAGGCCAGTCCCGCGCCGCCTTCCCCGTTCCGCCATACACCACCAGCTCATCCGGCCGCTCTGCCACCTCGGCATCGAGGTTGTTCATCAGCATCCGCAGCGCCGCCTCCTGCTGCCAGCCCTTGCAACTCAACCGAGTACCACGCGGAGCACGTACCGCCTCCGCTCCAGATTGCGTTTCGATCTCCAGCATCTGTACCTCCCTTGCGCCTGAGTAGCCGCCACTGTCACTTGCCAGATATAACCTGCATCTCCGACTTGTCATCCCGGCCGAAGCGTAGCGCAGTGGAGGGACCTGCGGCTGCAGAGATTGCTCCATGTTCACTCCGCCCACTCATCAAAGTGTCCCTCGCGCACCGCCCCAGCCAGCAGCTCGATATCCCCTGACAAGGCCCGGTCTTCCCCCAGCCGCGCAACCGACTGCCTTACCCGCGCCCGCGCCAACTCCACCCGCCGCGCCGCCTTCAGCGGGGCCCGGTAATCCAGTCCCTGCGCCGCCGCCATCAACTCGATCGCCAGCACCAGCTCCGCGTTCTCGATAATCCGTTTCAGTTTCAACGCGGAAGTCATTCCCATCGAAACATGGTCTTCTTTGCCGCCCGAGGTAGGAACGCTATCCACGCTCGCCGGATGCGCCAGCACCTTCGCCTCGTTCAGCAGCGCCGCCGCCGTCACATGCGCAATCATGTATCCCGAAGATACGCCCGGCCGGTCCGACAGAAACGCAGGCAGCCCCTCATTGCAATCCGGATTGATCAGCCGGTCGATGCGCCGCTCGCTGATGCTGATCAAGTCCGTCACCGCAATCGCGGCATAATCCAGCGCCAGCGCCAGCGGAGCGCCATGAAAATTACCGCCCGACAGGATCTCCGCCTCGCCGTCCTCACCGATAAAAATGAGCGGATTATCCGTCGCCGAACCAGCCTCGATCTCGATCACCTCGCGCCCATGCTCGAGCGCGCCCCGCGCCGCTCCATGCACCTGCGGCATGCAGCGCAGGCAGTACGCGTCCTGCACCCGCGAATCGTTCAGCCGATGCGACTCCCGGATCTCGCTCTCGGCCAGCAGCTCGCGCAGATGCCGCGCGACCGCGACTTGCCCCGGATGCGGCCTCGCCTCGTGGATCCGAGCGTCAAACGGCGTCGGCGTTCCCCGCAGCGCCTCGAGCGACATCGCGCCGGCTACATCGAAAAGCCGCGCTACGCGGATCCCTCGCAGCAGCGCCAGCCCGCCCACCGATCCCATCGCCTGCGTGCCATTCAGCAGCGCCAGGCCTTCCTTGGCTTCGAGCACCAGCGGCCTCTCCTTCGCGGCCTGCAGGCCCCGGACCGCTGCCATCCGTTCTCCGCGAAAAAAGACCTCGCCCTCCCCGATCAATGCCAGCGCCAGGTGCGCCAGCGGAGCAAGATCGCCGCTCGCTCCCACCGAACCACGCGACGGAATCACCGGATGGATGCCCTTGTTCAACATCGCCGCCAGTAGCTCGGCAACCTCGACGCGTGCGCCGCTATGCCCTTTGGCGAGTACATTGGCCCGCAGCAGCAGCATCGCCCGCACCTCCGCCTCGGGCAGCGCCTCGCCCACGCCGCAAGCGTGGCTGCGAACCAGGTTGCGCTGCAAGGTCGTCAGCTCGCCGCCGGGAATCGGGACCTCGGCCAGCTTGCCAAATCCCGTGTTGATCCCGTAAACAGTATCCCCGCGCGCCACCACCGCTTCGACGACACTGCGCGCGGCTTTCATCCGCCGGCAGGCGCCGACAGAGATCGTCACGCTGCAGTGCTCGCTGGCTACCGCCGCCATCTCTTCGAGCGTCAGCGCCTGCCCATCCAACTCCACGTGCATCAATTCCGCTCCAAAGCTCACATCCTCATCATAGAAATGGAAGGCGCGAAACGAAATCGGAAAACTACCGAATTGATGGCATACTTAAGCTGAAATCACGGCGGCAACAGCCTATGGCCATCGAATCCACTTTCACGCTCGACGAATACACCCAAAACCTCCTCGAAGCCTTGCAGCAGGATGCGCGCCTCTCCTACGCCGACCTCGGTCGCCGCGTCGGGCTCTCCCCTTCCGCCACCGCCGAACGCATGCGCCGCATGGAAGAAGACGGCATCATTCGCGCCTACACCATCGAGATCGACCGCGAAGCTCTCGGCCTGCCCATCCTCGCTTACATCCGCCTCACCTGCGAGGGCCATCGCTACCAGTCGTTTCTGAAGTTCGTGCCCACCCTCGCCGAGGTCCGCGAATGTCACCACGTCACCGGTGGCGAAGCTTTCATTCTCCAGCTCACCACCGCCTCGATCGCCGAGCTCGAGCAGACCATCGAGCGCCTGCTGCCCTACGGCATCCCGACTACCAGCATCGTCCTCTCGTCCCCGGTCGTCCGCCGCGCGTACGACGTGACCGCCACGCCAAAGAAGAAACCCGCCTCCTGACCGGCCGGAGACCGGGTGCCCCACAGGCCGCCTTGGAGATGAATCTGTTGCTCATCGTCGAATCCCATCCGGCAAAAGAAAGAAGCGGCCCGCGGGCCGCCTCTCTTGTTCCCAGTGGAAGCCGGCCTAAGCCGTCCTCGCCGGCTGCGAGCCCTTGAACCCGTAATACGCGATGAAGACGTAGCACAGCGCCGGGATCACAAAAGCATGATGGATGCCGATCGAGTCGGCGACTCGGCCCTCCAGATACGGCAGGATCGCTCCACCCACAATCGACGCCACCAGGATCCCGGAACCCTCCCCGGTCAACGGCCCCAGCTCCGCAATCCCCAAGGTAAAGATCGTGGGAAACATGATCGAGTTGAAGAGCCCCACCAGCAGGATGCTCCACACCGCCAGGTGACCGACGCTCAGGATCGACGTCGTCACCAGCGCGAACGCCACCACAGAGACCAGCCCCAACGCCTTATCGGCGCGGACCTTCTGCAGCACCGCCGCGCCGATAAACCGCCCGATCATCGCCCCGCCCCAGTAAAGCGAAACCAGCTTGGCGGCGGACTGTTCGGTCAAATTGCCGGTCTCGGGATGGCTGAAGTAGTTCACCAGAAAGCTGCCGATCGAAACCTCGGCCCCGACATACAGGAAGATCGCCACCGCGCCCAGCAGCAAATGCCGGTAACGCCAGATGCTGTCCGCCTTGTCGCCAACCTGCGGGCGAAAGTCGCGCGTCGTCTCGATCCGCGGCAGCTTGAAGAGCGCAATCGCAATCGCCAGCAGCGTCAGCGCTAGGGCAATCGCCAGGTACGGCATTTTCACCGTCGAGGCCTCATGCAGGCGATACTGCTGCGCTGCCGAGGCCGTCATCGCGCGCACATCTTCCATGCTCTTGGGGGTGGCGCTGAGAATCAGCGCCCCGCCAATCCACGGCGCCACCGTCGTGCCCAGCGAGTTGAAGGCCTGCGTCAGGTTCAACCGGCTCGACGCCGTCCGTTCCGGCCCCAGGATCGAGACAAACGGGTTGGCCGAGACCTGGAGCAGCGTCACCCCCGCCGCCAGCACAATTTCAGCCCCAAGAAACAACGGATAGGAGGGCACATTGGCCGCCGGAATAAAACACAGCGCGCCCACCGCCATGATCAGCAGCCCGACCACCATCGAGCGCTTGTAGCCGATCCACTCCACCAGTTTGCCGGCCGGGAACGCAAAGACGGCGTAGGAAAGGAAGAATGCCAGCTGTACCAGCATCACCTGGGCATAATTCAGGTCAAAAATCGCCTTCAGATGCGGAATGAGGATGTCATTCAGGCAGGTAAGGAATCCCCACATGAAAAACAACGTCGTGACCACGGCCATCGCCGAGGTATTTGTCGAGGTGGGTTGCTTGGTTAGTACTGCGGACTTTCCTACACTGGCAATAGCCATGACGCCAATCTCCTCACCCGCTCGCGGCCATTCTTCGGCCGTGCATTGGTCTTTCTGGCACTATAGGACTTTCCGGCGTCCCTGAAATTACACCCGCCGATCATATCGCATGGATTGTGGCGCCGTGAATGGATCGTATCCATCGTACGTATGGACGCTGGCGCCGTGAGTGGAACCCGCCGGGCGGCGCTCTCCGGCCTTTAGTCAATTGCCGGCGGGTGAAACTTTACCCTAGCCGGTTCGTCATTCCTGTTGAAGAAAAGAATCCTACTGCTGTATCGATTCGCGGCAGTCAGCAGCGAGATGCAATGAGAGACAGACGCCCTGAAAACCCGAGGCTCCCCAAGGCACTCCTGGCCGCCCTGCTCGTCGGCATGAGCGCCGCTGGAACCATGATCGCCGGCGCTCAGGCCGCTGCGCCTGCCGCCAGCAGCCGGGTCGCCGGCACCGTCAGCGCCATCGCCGGGAGCGTGCTGACGGTCAAGGACGACAAAGGCGTCGAGTCAAAAGTGACAGTGCCGGATGCAGCCCGGGTCCTCGAACTCCCGGCCGGCTCGAAGAGCCTGAGCGCCGCCACCGCGATCAAGATCCAGGATATTGCCGTAGGCGACCGCATTCTCGCGAAGACCAACCCCGACGGAACCGCATCGACGGTCATCGCCATGAAGCAGGCCGACGTCGCCCAGAAGCAGCAGCATGACCGCGAAGACTGGCGCGCCCGGGGCATCAATGGCGTCGTCAAATCCGTCGATCCCGCCGCCCAGACCGTCACTGTTGCGACCGGCAGCGGGGCGGCCGGCAAGACAGTGGTCGTGCAGGCGTCAAAGGCGACGACCGTTCGCCGCTACGCTCCCGACTCCACCAGGTTCGACGACGCCAAGCCCTCTACCCTCGATCAGGTCAAGCCCGGCGATCAGCTGCGCGCCCGGGGCGACAAGAGCGCCGACGGCGCCCAGCTCACCGCGGAAGATATCGTCGCCGGCACCTTCCGCAACATCGCCGGGACCGTCCTCTCCGTGGACCCCGCCGCTTCGACCCTCACCGTCAATGACCTCGCTACCAAGAAGCCTTTCATCGTCAACATCAATGCCGACTCTCAGCTTCACACCCTGCCGCCGGCCATGGCGCAAGGCATCGCCCGGCGGCTCGGCGGCGGCGCCGCTTCTTCCAACAGCGCCGGCGGAGGAACTGCGGGGCGATCGGACGCTTCCAGCCACGCTCCCGGGGCGACCTCCCCGCCGGCGCCGCCCAACACCGCAGCAGAAACAAACGGCGCCTCCGGAACTCCCGGCCAGCGTGGCGGCGATCTTCAGCAAATGCTCAGTCATGCCCCCGTGCTGCAACTGGCCGACCTGAAAAAGGGTGAGGCCGTCATGGTCCTGACCACCGAAGGCCAGGCCCCTGGAGCAGCGACGGCCATCACGCTGCTCTCTGGCGTCGAACCGCTTCTACAGGCCTCCCCGAACTCCAGTCAGAGTGTGCTCTCTGCCTCCTGGTCGGTCGGCGGCGGCGCTCCAGCCGGAGATACGCAATAGCCGCACGCCCGAACGATCGTAAACAAGACCCGTAACACTGCTCGCCCTTAACTATCGATTGCGATGAGAGGTTTAGTGAAATCCACACCTTACTTGATCCCTGTTTTGCTGGCCGCCTCCTTTCTCGGCGCGACGACGTATCTTCCGGCGCAGGCGGCGCCAAAAGCGCAGGCCTCCGCCGGCACCGGCTCCATGCACGGCTCGGTCACCGATCCCAGCAGCGCCGTCATTCCCGGCGCGGCCATCACCGCGACCTCGGCAACCGGCCAGACGTTCAAGGCCACCTCCGACTCCGGCGGCAGCTATATCCTCCCCGGCTTGCCACCTGGCACCTACAGCGTCACGGCCAGCGCGGCCGGCTTTGCGCCCTATTCGTCCTCCGCCGTGATGGTTTCCGTCGGCAGCTCGCTGCGTTTGAATATCGCCATCCCAATCCAGGTCGAGCAGCAGCAGGTGCAGGTACAGGCCGAGGCCACCACCGTCGATACCAATCCCGACTCCAATGCGAACGCCGTCGTCATCAAGGGCAAAGATCTCGACGCGCTCTCTGACGATCCCGACGAGCTCTCCAATGAACTCCAGGCCCTCGCCGGTCCTGCCGCCGGGCCCAACGGCGGCGAGATCTACATCGACGGCTTCACCGGCGGCCAGTTGCCGCCCAAGTCGTCCATCCGCGAAATCCGCATCAATCAGAATCCCTTCTCCGCCGAGTTCGACCGCCTCGGCTACGGGCGCATCGAGATCCTCACCAAGCCCGGAACCGACAAAACTCACGGCCATCTTTCCGCGCGCGGTAACGATTCCTCCTTCAACGCCCAAAACCCGATCCTGAACGCCAACCTGCTTCCCGGCCAGGCGTACACCGCCATCACCGAGCCGCCCTACTATCAGTGGAACCTCAACGGCAACATTGGCGGCGCGATCAATAAGAAGACCTCCTACTTCCTCAGCACCTTTGTCCGCAACAACCAGAATGTCAGCATCATTGACGCCATCGATCCAGCCAGCGTCAACCCCGCAACGCCCTCCGGGCAGACGCTCAACACCACTTTCGGCAATCCGAGTACCCGCATCGATATAGCCCCTCGGTTCGACTTCCAGCTCGGCGAGAGCAACACGCTCACCGTCCGCTATGACTATTACCGCGCCGTCCAGTCCGGGGAGGGCGTCGGCGAGACCAGCCTGCCCGAGCAGGCCTACGGCACCCACGACGTCGAGAACACGCTGCAGATCAGCGACAGCCTCGTGCTCAGCAAGAATCTCGTTGACGACGTGCGCTTCCAGTACCGGCGCATCCGCAACAACCAGGCCCCGGTCTCCGTCATTCCGACCGTCAGCGTCCAAGGGGCCTTCACCGATGGCGGCGCCAACTCCGGGACCGTCCAGGACAACCAGAACGACTTCGAGTTCCAGGATTATTTCTCCGGCGTCGAAGGCAAGCATTCGCTGAGCTTCGGCACCCGTCTTCGCTCCTATCGCGATGCCAACTACACCAACTCCGGCACCAACGGCTCCTACACCTTCCAGTCCCTCGCCGACTACCTCGACAAAACCCCGCAGCGCTACCAGCAGACCGTGGTCACCAACTACACCGCTAAGGCCACGCTCTTCGACGCCGCACTCTTCTACCAGGACGATTGGAAGGTCAACCAGCGCTTCACCTTCAGCTACGGCGTCCGCTGGGAAGCGCAGAATCGGATCGACGACAAAGACGACTGGGCGCCCCGGGTTTCCTTCGCCTACGCGCTCGACGGCCACGGCAAGGCGCCGGCCAAAACCGTGCTTCGCGCCGGCTATGGCTGGTTCTACCAGCGCTTCACCGTGCCCAACAGCTTTGGCTCGACGGCCGGCACACCCTACATCACCCAGGCTATCCACCAGAACGGCCTCAACCAGCAGACATTCATCGTGAATAACCCGGTCTACCAGGAGTCGACCCCCGGCAACCCGCTGCCCCCGCCCAACCTGGGAGACACCACCAAGGCGCCGACCATCTATACCGTCGACCCGCATTTCAAAGCAGCCAATGACATGTCGGCGGCCGTCGGCATCGACCGCCAGATCGCCAAAAATATCACCTCGAATATCACCTATCTCTATGGCCGCGGGGTCCATCAATACTTGACCAACAACATCGGTTCCGACTCCTTCCCCGAAGAGAACTACTCGACCAACACCTACCCCGATGCCCCGCTGCCCACCCCAACCTTTAACAACCTGCAATATCAGTCCGGCGGCGTCTACCGGCAGCAGCAGATCATCGCTACCGCCAGCGCCCGTCTGCGCCGCTTCACGCTCTTCACCTTCTACACCTATAACAACGCACATGGGGACACGGGCGGCGTGACCTACGTCCCCTCCGTCGCCCAGTTCCCCGGCCTCGATTACGGCCGCACCAGCTTCGACGTTCACAACCGCTTCGTCATTCTTGGCAATGTCACCGCCCCCTGGGGCCTCTCCTTTGCACCCTTCCTGGCCGCCAACTCAGGAACGCCCTTCAACATCACCACCGGCACCGATCTCAGCGCCAACAACCAGTTCAACGCGCGGCCCACGTATGCCGCCAGCTGCGCCGAAACCGGCGTCGTCACCACCCCTTACGGCTGCCTCAACACCAACCCCTACGGCACCGGCGAAAAGATCATCCCCTTCAACGCCGGCAGCGGCCCATCCAACGTGAGCCTGAATATGCGCGTCAGCAAGGTCATCGGTTTTGGGCCGAAGGTCGAGGGCCATGGCCCCGGCGGCGGCGGCGGCGGATCGCGTGGCGGCGGCTTCGGCGGACGCGGCCTGAGCGGCAGCTCGGGCGGTCCCGGAAGGATGGACGCCTCCTCGCCGAGGAAGTACAACCTGACCCTGGTGGCCTTCGCCACCAACGTCTTCAACACCACCAATCTGGGCACCCCGAACGGCGTGATCGGCCTGTCGCAGTCCAACGGCTCCAGCTGCACCAATGCCGCCCAGAACGACGGCGAGTGCCCGCAAAACTTCTTCCTCAAATCGCAGAGCCTCGCGGGAGGATTCTTCGGGCCCTCTTCCGCCGGCAACCGGACGGTGTTTATTCAGGCCAACTTCGACTTTTAGCCAGGCCAACGGCTCGGCACAAGCAGAGTACCTCCCGGCGCGCCGCGTCCGCATCCGGCGAAGTTCGACTGCGCTCACCCGAACGGCCGGGATCGTTCCCCGTGGATTGAGAGAGGCCCGCGCAAGGCCTCTCTCAACCCACGTCCCTGCCGCACGGCACGCCGCGACACACACTCACTTGCCGCCCACCCCCCGCGGAGTTCCCAAACCCGTACACAAGTCATAGCCCCGCGCGGCTGGGTGGCCATTCGATCCCGAGGAAACGTCGTAGAAGTTCGCGGCATAGGCTGCTTTGGTTGGCAGCTGCGAGTAGAGCAGGTTGTTTTCGGCAGCCGTAAAGTAGCCGTCGCCGTTCAGAGCATTGATGTTGACCGAGCCGAGCTTGCTCCCTGCCCGGTTGACGATGCTGGCCAGGGACGGAGACGACACGCTCGTTCCCCCCACGATGTACCAGCCCCCGTTGACCCCGCTTAACACGTAAACACCCGACGAAGGATCGGCGTCGAAGGACAGGTCCGGCGTAGCCCGCGGTCCCTGGCCAAAGATGGAATATTGAAAGTCCGCCCATGGCCCGCTGTGGCCGCCGCTATAGGCCATGGCATATGTCTCGAACGAGCTGATCCCGCCGCCCGAACCGGACCAGCAGGTCTCCGCATCGAATTCAAGGTTGGGGTTGCGCAGCAGCGACGTCCCTCCCGCAGCCACGACCCAGGGATTGGAGCTCGGCCAATCCACGCCCGCGCCGCTGTCCCCGGAAGAGGCGAAGGCCAGCACCGGGACTGAATATCCCGCGACTCCGTTATAGGTAAAGTCCGCGAACGCGGCGTCTTCTCCGACCTGGCCGGGAAATTCTCCGAATCCCCAGCTGTTCGAGACCTGGCCCCCGGCCGGGTAGTTCGCCACAATGAATCGGAATGCGGTTTGCTCCGCATAGACCAGGTCGGGAATCGACTGGGAACAGGCCTCGACCAGCACGATCGCCGCGCTCGGGGCAAAGACATGGGCCCACTCGATATCCAGAGAACTTTCCAATGCCCAGTCATGATTCACCGCAGGCGTGGTGCAGGAGCCGTTCCCATTTGCATAGATCTTCGTAAAACTGGCCGCCGCCAAGCCGAAATGGGCGGAAAAACCCGCCAGGTCGCTCGCCGCATCGGGGTTGTCATAGGCGTCGACCACGGCGATGGCGCCATATCCCGCGACCGACGGGCCGCCGGTATTCGCAAAGGCAGGCAGGCACGGCGCGACCGGGCTCTGGACATAGACATGGCCCAGGGAGCAGGGCGTTTCAGCCGTCTCGACAGTCGCATCGGGACCGCCGGTCACGTCATCGGCAAACGCCTTGAGCGCCGCAGGCCTGTTCCCGTCCTTGCTGCGCAGCACATAATTGGTGTGGGCGCGGCCCGGCGCCTGCGGCTGACTGCTCTCCGGCTTAAAGAGCTGGCCCCATTGGGGGCCGGGCGCCGAGGTGAGTTGAGTAGCCTCTGCAGCCTTGGCCCCGGACGCCTGCACGTGTTGTGCCGCCGCTCCAAAGACCGCCAGGACTGCCGTAAATAGCACCGCCGCATTCCTTAGGTAGTTCATGCGTGACTCCATCGTTCTTGAATTTTTTGAGTTGAGGGGCCTGGCGAGACCTGGGGTCATCATGAATCTAAGGTTGTCAGTGCTTCAAAGTGTCCAATACGGGAATGGTGACCCTGGGGCGAAGAACGTTGCCCGAATCGTTCGTTAACTCCGCCTCATGGTTTCCCGGCGGGGCGGCGATTCGCCTTCGGACTATGCAATCGCGGCGCCGTTTCGTGGCCCTCCGCAAAGAGTGGAGGTTGATTTTCCTACCGCGCCTCCCTATCATCGAGAAATGACGCTACTGGCCTGTTGTCGCTGCTGTCTTTCCGTTCGCGCGCGCCGGTGACCTGAAGCTCATTCCCAGATCGACCTTAAGGTTCCCCATAAGCCCGCGATGCAGCCAACGCTGTCGCGGGCTTTCCCGTTCCACCCGAGAAAACAATGACTGAAGCCGCCCTCGCCAAAGATGCCGTGAAAGAGACCAAGGCCCAGAAAATGGAGCGCCTCAAGCGCGAGAAAAACCCCTGGGAAGCCTTCGACGAAGTGCGCAGCTTCGCCCGCGAGGGCCGTTCGAGCGTCGTTCCGGAATGGGCCTCCGCCTACTTCAAGTGGTGGGGCATCTACACCCAGGGCGATGGAGCAGGCGTCACCGGCGGCAAGGGCGGCGAGGGCCTCGCGACCGACTATTTCATGATGCGCATCGGCATCCCCAACGGCATCGTCACCGCCGAACAACTGCGCGTCATCGGCTCGATCACCCGCAAATACGCCCGCAATCTCGCCGACATCACCGTCCGCCAGAATATCCAGCTGCACTGGCTCACCATCGAGTCGCTCCCCGAGGTCGTCGATACCCTCAACGCCATCGGCCTCTCGCCCAAAGGCGCCTGCGGCGATGTCGTCCGCAACGTTACCGGTTGCCCGCTCGCCGGGGTCGCCGCCGATGAGCTCCTCGACGCCTCGCCGCTCGCCATCGAGATCGCCGAACTCCTCACCGCCAATCCCGACTACTACAACCTGCCGCGCAAGTTCAAGATCTGCGCCACCGGCTGTCCCTCCTGGTGCTGCTATCCCGAGATCAACGACATCGGTTTCACCGCGGTGAAATCCGGCGATCGGGTCGGCTATTCGCTGCGGGTCGGCGGCGGCCTCTCCGCCGACCCGCATCTCGCCGTCCGCCTCGACGCCTTTGTCCTGCCCCACCAGGCGGTCCCCGTCGCCCTCGCCATCACCGGGATCTTCCGCGACCAGCAGGGCCTGCGCGAGAGCCGCGACCGCGCCCGCATGAAGCATCTCTTCCTCAAAGAAGGCTGGACCGCCGAACGCTTCCTCACCGAGCTCCAGTCCCGCCTCGACTTCCCGCTGCTGCCAGCCGTGCCCGAAGTCGTTCCTGACGATGTCTACCGCGACCACACCGGCATCCACCCCCAGCGCCAGCCAGGCTTCAGCTACGTCGGAGCGTCGGTCCTGCGCGGCCGCCTCACCGGCCAGCAGCTCGAGGCAGCAGCCGCGCTCGCCGATCGCTACGGCAGCGGCTCGCTCCGCGCCACTGTCTCGCAAAACCTCGTCTTCATCGACATTCCTGCCCCGAAGGCCACCGAGCTCGCCCACGAGCTCCAGCAGATCGGCCTCGAAGTCGAAGGCAGCGCTTTCTGGCGCGGCGCCGTCGCCTGCACCGGCACCGAGTTCTGCAAGCTCGCCATCACCGAGACCAAGGGCTTCACCCGCTGGCTGGTCGACGAGCTCGAAGAGCGCCTCCCCGAGTTTGACCAGCAGCTCAAGCTCCACGTCACCGGCTGCCCGAACAGCTGCGGCCAGCACTGGATCGCCGACATCGGGATCGAAGGCAAGAAGATCAAGCACGACGGCAAGCTCACCGACGCGTACTACTTCTGCGTCGGCGGAGCTGTCGGCCAGCACGCCGCCGTCGCCCGCCCGGTCGGCTATCGCTGCCCCGCCCCGCTCGTTCCCGAGGCCATCGAACGCCTGCTGCGCCACTACCTCGCCGACCGCTCGCCCCGGGAAAATCTTCGCGCCTGGTTCGGCCGCTATCCCAGCGAAGAACTCCGCGCCCACCTCGCCGGAGAATACCTGCCGGCGGTCGAGCGCGACCTGCCCGCCGGCCGAGTCCCCCACGGAGCCGCCGACTGATGAGTATGCTGCCCGTTTTCCTTAAGCTCACCGGCCGCCGCTGCCTGCTCGTCGGCGCCGGCAATGTCGCCCTCGAAAAGATCGGCAGCCTGCTCAAAACCGGCCTCAAGCTCCGCGTCATCGCTCCAGAAGGCCGCCCCGAAGTCCAGCAGCTCGCCGCCGAAAATCAGCTTGAATGGCTGCCTCGCGCTTTTGAACTCTCTGACCTCGACGGCAACTTCCTCGTCATCACCGCGACCGATTCGCCCCACGTCAACGCCGCCGTCTACCACGGCTGCGTCGAGCGAAATATCCTCTGCAACAGCGTCGATGACATCCCGAACTGCGATTTCTACTTCGGCTCCGTCGTCAGCCGCGGCGACCTGCAGATCGCCATCTCGACCGCCGGCGAAAGCCCCGCCGTCGCCCAGCGGCTGCGCCGGGAGATCGACGAGCAGCTCCCCGCCGACTTAGGCCCGTGGCTCGAAAACCTCGGCCGGCTCCGCCGCGAAGTTCTCGAAGCCCATCCCCGCAGCGAAGCCCGTAAAGCACTCCTCCACCAGCTTGCCCAGCGCCAGGTCTGCGAATCCAACGCCTGCCCGTCCCGCCAGATGGCCCTGCCCTCGCCTCGGCAAAGCCCGGCCGCCGGCGCCCCGCAGCCCGGCACCGTCTACCTCATCGGAGCAGGCCCCGGCGATCCCGGCCTGCTCACCCTCAAAGCCGCCCGCCTCATCGAGGACGCACAGGTCATCCTTCATGACGATCTCGTCCCACCGGCAATCCTCCAACTGGCCTCACCGCAAGCTGAGGTGGTCAACGTCGGCAAGCGCTGCGGCATCAAGAGCATCTGCCAGGACGAGATCAACGCCCTCATGATCAAGCATGCGCAGGCCCACCGCAGCGTCGCCCGCCTTAAGAGCGGAGATCCGCTCGTCTTCGGCCGCGCCACCGAAGAGATGGCCGCGCTCACCGGGGCCGGCGTCCCCTTCGAGATCGTGCCCGGCATCACCGCCGCCTTCGCCGCAGCCGCCGCTCTCCAGTGTTCGCTCACCGATCGCGGCAGCGCCTCCAACGTGCTCTTCTCGACCGGCCATCACGCGCAGTCCCATAACCAGGCGCCGCTGCCTGAGATCGAATACGCCACTCGCGTCATCTACATGCCCGGGCGCGACCTCACCCTGCTCGCCGCCGAGTGGCTGCAACAGGGTCTTCCTCCCGACTTCCCCTGCATCCTCGTCTCCCGCGCCGCCCAGCCCGGACAGACGATCCAGCATACGGTACTCAGCCGGCTCGGCGACGCCGAACCAGCACTCCCACCCAGCCTCTTGCTCGCCGGATGGGCGCTCCGCAAGACCATTCCATCCGCCACGCCAAGCCCCGCTTACGCTGCTTTTCAAGCACTTCCCGGAAAAGCAAGACGTTTGTGAACTCCGTGTCCTCTGTGGTGCCATCGAAGACCTCAAAACCGGCCACTCCCAACCCGTCGGATTCACACATGAGCACACGAACCTCGTGTACACTGAGAGAGTATGAAGAACATTACCTTCAGCGCTGACGAAGACCTCATCGCGCGCGCTCGCGCCGCTGCCAAGGCCCAGAATGCAACCCTCAACCTCATGTTCCGGGAATGGCTCGAACAGGTCGCGGCCAGGCCCGCTGCGGCCAAGGACTATCAGGCGTTGATGAAAAGCCTTCGCCACATCAGTAGCGGCGGACAGAAGTTTACCCGCGACGAGATGAATGAACGTTAGGTCTTTTCTCGACACGAACATCTTCGTCCACTCCTTCGACCCGGTTGCTGGTGCGAAATCCAGGGTCGCTGAAAACCTCATTCAGCAGGCGCTCACCTCCGGCAAGGGCATCATCAGCTATCAGGTAGCGCAGGAATTCCTGAACCTGGCAACTCGCCGGTTTACGGCTCTGATGTCCGCTGCCGACGCCGAAAAATATTTAACCCGTGTTCTTTCCCCCTTACTGGCCATTCATTCCTCAAAGCACCTCTATGTCGAAGCCCTGCACCTGCAGGCGCGTTATCGATTTTCCTGGTATGACTCCTTGATTGTCGCCGCGGCGCTTCAGGCAGAGTGCAAACTCCTGCTTACCGAAGACCTGCAACACGGCCAGAAAATTGGAACCCTGACCATCCAAAACCCTTTCCTCTAAACCTCAAGCGCCGCCGCTGCTCGAGCCCCAATTTTCAGAAACCGGCAGCAACTGCTAGACTCGCCCCGATAGTATTTCTGAAGTTTGTTGGAGAGCACTTTCCCGAGATGACAACAGACTCAACCCCCCGCCGCGACTTCCTCCGCATCGCTACCGCCGGCCTCGCGGCCTCAGCTTTCACCACCCATCCCGCGGCCGCCCAGACCCCAACCGCCAGTGCGCCGCCAGCTACCGGCACTCACAACGTCAAGGTCTACGGAGCCGTCGGCGACGGCGCCGCCAACGACACCCCCGCCATCAACCAGGCCATCGAGGCCGCCGAGGCCGCCGGAGGGGGCACCGTCTTCTTCCCTGCCGGAAGCTATCTCTCCTACTCCATTCATCTCCGGAGCCACGTCGCCCTCTACCTCGACCAGGGCGCGGTCCTCGTCGCCGCTCCCCCGCTCCCGCCTGGCGCCCCCGGCGGCTACGACCTCGCCGAGCCACAAAATCCTGCCTACGAAGCCTACCAGGACTACGGCCACAACCACTGGCACAACTCCCTCCTCTGGGGCGAAGACATCCACGATATCTCGATCCTCGGCCCCGGCCTCATCTGGGGCAAAGGCCTCACCCGCGGCTGGGACAAAGGCCCCGAGCCCCGAGCCGAGACCCCGGGCGTTGCCAACAAGGCCATCGCCCTCAAAAACTGCTACAACGTCAACCTCCGCGATTTCTCCATCCTGCACGGCGGCCACTTCGGCATTCTCGCCACCGGCGTCGACAACCTCACCATCGACAACCTGGTCATCGACACCAACCGCGACGGCATGGACATTGACTGCTGCCGCAACATCCGCGTCTCCAACTGCAGCGTCAACTCGCCCTATGACGACGGCATCTGCCCCAAGAGCTCGTTTGCCCTGGGATACGCGCGCCCGACCGAGTTCCTCACCATCACCAACTGCTTCGTCAGCGGCATGGTTGAGGGCAGCCTGCTCGACCGCACCTACAAGCCCTTCGGTGGAACCGGCCGCATCAAATTCGGCACCGAGTCCAATGGCGGCTTCCGCAACTGCGTCGTCTCGAACTGCGTCTTCTACAACTGCCACGGCTTCGCCCTCGAGTCCGAAGACGGCGCCCTGCTCGAAGACATCACCATCACCAACATCTCCATGCGCGACGTCATCGATGCGCCGCTCTTCCTGCGCCTCGGCAGCCGAATGCGCGGGCCTGCGGGCGTCAACGTCGGTACCATTAAGCGCATCCTCATCTCGAACGTCGTCTCGTCCGGCAGCCACTCCAAGATCTCCTCCAACATCACCGGCGTCCCCGCCCATCCCATCGAGGACCTCAAGCTCTCCAATATCCACATTCACCACCTTGGCGGAGGAACCGCCCAGCAGGCCACGCTCGTCCTGCCCGAAAAAGAAAAGGCCTACCCCGAGCCCACCATGTTCGGCGACACCCCTTCGCAGGGCATCTACTTCCGCCATGTCCAAGGCCTCGAGGCGAGCGACATCAAGGTCACCTCGGCCGCTCCCGATGCACGCCCCGTTTTCGTCCTCGACGACGTCGAGAACGCCGACTTTTTTCGCATCCAGGCTCCAGGGGCGGCGGCCGGCCAGACATTTGCGCTCAGCGGAGTCACCAACTTCAGCCTCGCCGGCAGCCGTCCGCTCGCCGACATCTTTCTCGACCACGTCGAGAAGAAAAGTCTGTGACACCGTGCAGCTGGCAGCCTGACTCATCGCACACGCACTCGCACCCGGGCTCGTCTCGCAGCTGAGCCGCCGCCAGAAAAAGGGTTTCCTTCGCCGGCTCGAAGAAACCCGCAAAACCACGGGAACTCGCTCGCCCGGCCATCGCTCCATCGCGCGGGACCCACGCGATATGAAATACTTTCTTCCACGGCGGTATACCTGCCGGAGCCCTGACACCTTGGTGCAAATAAGCATGACGTTTCCCGCAAAAGTGTTGCTCTCTGCCCTGGCCGCCGCCACTCTGGCCTGCTTGTCGCCCCAGCCAACCCGGGCCCAGAACGTCGATGACAAATGGCTCCTCCACCCGCCGGCCGACAGCTGGCCGGGCTTTCACGGGGACTATTCCGGCCGACGGCACAGCGAGCTCACCCAGGTCACGCCCCAGAACGTGAACGATCTCGGTCTCGCCTGGGCCTTCCAGACCGGTCAGGCTGCCGGCATCAAGTCGACCCCCATTCTGGTCGACGGCATCTTGTACTTCACCGTTCCCGACAATGTCTGGGCCATCGATGCGCGTTCCGGCCACCTGCTCTGGCACTATCACTACCCGCCGAATAAAGGCGACCACATCGGCCAGCGCGGCGTCGCCATCTACCACGATTCCATCTTCTTCATGAGCCCCGACGCCCACCTGATCTCGCTCAATGCGAAAGACGGTACCGTTCGCTGGCAGTCGGTCGTCGCCGATGTCGACAAGGGCTACTGGGCCACCGAAGCGCCGCTGGTCGTCGGCAATCACGTCATCGTCGGCGTCGGCGGCGATCTCGATAACCTGCCCATGTACCTGCAATCGCGAGATCCTGAGACCGGCAAGCTGCAGTGGCAGTGGGATGTCGACCCGCCCGCCGGTACGCCTAACGCCACCACCGGGGGCACCACCTGGATGGCTGGCACCTATGATCCCGATCTCAACCTGATCTACTGGGGAACCGGCAACCCCACCCCGGTGCTCGACGGCAATGCCCGCCCCGGCGACGATCAGCACACCTGCAGTATCGTTGCGCTCAATCCCGACACCGGCAAGCTCGTCTGGTCTTACCAGGTTTCGCCCCACGACACCCATGATTGGGACGCTGTCGAGATTCCCGTCCTGGTCGACGGCAACTTCGACGGCAAGCCGCGCAAGATGCTCATGCAGGCCTCGCGCAACGGTTATTTCGTCGTGCTCGATCGAGCTACCGGCAAGAGCCTGCTGACCGATCCCTTCGGTCCGGTGAACTGGGCAACCGGCGTCGACAAGCAGGGCCGCCCCATGCCGAATCCCGCCAAAGAACCCGCGCCCGATGGAAGGCTCATCGCGCCCGACGAAGGCGGACTCACCAACTATCGCTCGCCCAGCTTCGATCCGAAAACGGGACTCTTCCTCGTCAGCGCCAAACCGAGCTACAGCCTCTACTTCTCAAAGCCCGCCGACGGCACCTACGGCTGGGCCGGCGCAGACTATAGCCTTTGGGGCAAAGGAGTTCTCGAAGCGATCGACTACCAGACCGGCAAAATCCGCTGGAGCCACGAACTCGGCAAGGGCGGCGCCGGCGCCGGCATTCTTACCACCGCATCCGGCCTGGCCTTCACCGGCGACGGCCACGGCAATGCCCTCGTCCTCGACACCAGCAACGGCAACACGCTGTGGCATGCCGGCTTGGGCTCGCCCATGCAAAGCTCACCCATCACCTATATGCTCGACGGCCGCCAGTACTTCGTCACCGGCGGCGGCGGCGTACTCTTTGCCTGGGCTCTTCCCGAGAGCGAAGCCGCGGCCGCAACCGGCGCGGTCGCGGCCGCGCGGTCGGCCAGCCGCTAGATCACTCCTTCGGCAGCCGCCGGCTCGGCCAGGTTGGCCCTTCCTTCAGGAAGGGCCAACCTGGCCTCTTGCTCCGCTCGACACCTCGTCCGCCAATCCCTCACTCTTTTCTCGTCGTCGCGATGCTCGGCATTCACCGGCGTACAGACGCAAAAAAGCCCGGCGCGAAGCCGGGCTCTTTTGCTTGCCTGTGGTATGCAGCAGCGACTACTTCTTGGTTGCCTTCTTGGCCGCTGTCTTCTTTGCTGGGGTTTTAACGGCTGCCTTCTTTGCGGGAGCCTTTTTCGCTACCGCCTTCTTCGCCGGTGCTTTTTTCGCTACCGCTTTTTTCGCGGGCGCCTTCTTTGCTGCCTTTTTCACTGCCAACGTGCTACCTCGCTTGATTGGTTTTTTTGGATCGGCACTCTTCTTCTTCGAGGCTGTCGATTGCTTGACAGCCTTGCCGCCGCTGAGAGTGCCTTTACTGCTCTTCTTAGCGGCCGACTTCGATACGGCCTTCTTGGCCGGAACCTGTTTCACCAAAGCTTTCTTCGCGGGAGCTTTCTTCGCGGCCGCCTTCGTCGCGACTGCCTTCTTCGCTGGCGTCTTCTTCGCGGCCGCCTTCGTCGCGACCGCTTTCTTAGCTGGCGCTTTCTTCGCAGGAGCTTTCGTTGCCGCTTTCTTCGCGGCAGACTTCGCTGGCGCTTTCTTTGCCGGGGATGCGCCCGGTGTTCCCCCCGTCGCCGTTATCGCTGGTGTTTCGTCCGCCTCGTCGTCCTCCCCGTGACCTTCGTCATCGAGCGACGAGAGGTTCACGCTGATCTCTTCTTCCTCTTCATCTTCGCTAAAGTCTTCGAGTTTCCCCGATGGTTCGTCCAGGTCTGGTTCCGCTGCGCCATCGGCGTGCGCATAAAGTCTGTATTCGTCCTGCATCTGTTCTGCCCTCCGGGGCTTCGGTCTCTTCTAAAAATTCATCGATCGCTTCTCATCGCGCCACAGAATACGATCTTTACCCGCGGCGCGGATTATAGCAACAGCATGATACGTGTCGCCAACGAACGCAAGCGAGAAGTGCATCAAGGCTCGGAAGAATTGTGTTTCTTTCGTTTTGAAATTGCTTGGCTCTTCGTTGTTGCCTGCGTTGCAGCATGCGAACTCTTCGCAGAAGAACTCATCGTGTGTGCAGGCGGCGCACTGTACGCCGTTGCCTTCGCATGACCGTGTCTCCGCGAAGGCCCGCGTGAAACCCCTCGTGAAACATTGACGCGCGCCGGCTCCGAGACATATAGAGCATGCCCCGGCACAAGCGTCGTACCGTTCAGATGGTTCCACCTGCGCAGCTCATCGACAGAGACATTGAATCGATCCGAGACCGTGACCAGCGTGTCGCCTTTTCTCGCTGTGTAACGCGTAGAGTGCGCCGCAGACGAAGTTGCCACCGCAGCGACAGGGATGATGAGACTCTCCGTACCCGAGAGGTCCGCTCCCGCGCCGAGCTGGTTGACGAACGAGATCTCAGACGGGCTCACCCGGTATGTCCGCGCGATGTCGGCAATCGTCTCTCCGTCGGCAACCTTGTGCAGCCGCCACGACCGCCGCCGGTCCACCGGAATCTCTTCGATACGTTTGCTGTAAAGCTCCTTGGTCCCCGGCGGCAGGTGCAGCGTGAACGTGTCGTCGGGCGGAGTCGCCATGCGCAGCAGGCTCGGATTCAGGTCGACGATCTCCGTCAGCGGCGCCTCGACGATGTCGGACACGAGATGAAGATCGACGCTGTAGTTGGTGGTGACCGTGTCGGTCAGCAGCGGCGGATCGAAAACGATCGCGTCCAGGCCATACTGCTTCGGGTTCTTCGCCATGATCGTCGCGGCGAGAATGATCGGCACATAATTTTTCGTCTCGGCCGGCAGCGCATTGCGGCGATACAGCTCCCAGAAATCCGCGTAGCCGGTACGTTGCACCGCTCGCTGCACATTGCCCGCGCCCCAGTCATAGGCCGCCATCGCCAGGTACCAGTCGCCCATCTGGTTATAGAGCGCCTTGATATACCGCGCGTACGCGCGGGTCGATTCTTCCGGATCGAAGCGCTGGTCATACCATGCGCTGCGCGGCGGCGCATGCATGTCGCCCGGCATGAACTGCCACATGCCGCCGGCGCCGCTGCCCCGTCCGTTCATGATCCGCACTTGAAACCCCGACTCCGCAACCGCCTGGTAGATCAGGTCCTGCGGCACGCCCTCCTCGGCGAGAATCCGCTGGATGATTGGCCGGTACCTTCCCGCGCGCGTCAGCGAATGCACGATCGTGGCGTGGCCGGCCTTGGTGTTCGCAAAAAAGTTGATGTAGCTGGCGACATAATCGTTCAGCACCAGCGGCAGATCGGACTGCGTCGTCTGCAACTCCGTCTGCGCCTTTGCCTTGAGCGCCGGGTCTACCGAAAAGGTCACGTCGTTAGCCACATCGACCGGTGTCGATTCGGTCTTCGGCGTGAAACCGTTTCCCTGCTTCAGCGCTTCCATCTCCAGCGTGTTGACCGCATCGACGACGTGTTCAAACTCCGCCGAGAGCTGCTCGTCGTTCTTGAGATCGAGGCCGCTGGTCAGCAACTGATCGACCGCGTAATCGAAGTTCGCCCTGGCGGCTTCAAGATGCCCGGCGCGATAGTTCGTCATGCCGGCCTGGTAGGCCTGCTCGACCGCGTCGATCAACTGCTGGTTTTTCTGTTGCTGGTTTTTCTGTTGCTGGTTGCGCTGAGCGGCTGTTGGCGTCGCAGCCGCCGCGCCCTTGGCCGAAGCAGAAGATTGCCCGGCGGTCGAAGCCTTCGCCGCGGAAGCTGCTGTTGCCTGCGCCTGGCTGGCGGCGGACGGGCTGGCGGCGGCCTGCAGCGGATCGTACCCGCCCAAGAAGATCGTGGCCGCAACACACGCGGCAGAAACAACTCTGAAAACACCCATGCTGAAGGATCGTACCGTTCTCATTGTATGGCCTGGTGACAGGCCCCCCGATGCTAAGATTGAGTTTCAGGAAAGTTTCCTCACCTTCGCTGCTCGCCGCGGTTGTACCGAATCAGAAACGGCCCGGCAGCGAAACCCATCCGGCAACTCTTCTTTTTGCAGCACAGCTTTCGAATACTCTTTTGACCGCCTCATGGACATCGCACACATTCGCAATTTCGCCATCATCGCCCACATCGATCATGGCAAGAGCACGCTGTCAGACCGCTTGCTCGAGCTCACCGGCTCGGTCACCTCGCGCGAGATGCAGGCCCAGGTGCTCGATGCCATGGATCTCGAACGCGAGCGCGGCATCACCATCAAGGCCCATGCCGTCCGCATGGTCTACCAGGCAAAGAATGGCGAAACCTATCAGCTCAACCTGATCGACACGCCCGGCCACGTCGACTTCTCCTACGAGGTCTCGCGCGCGCTCGCCTCCTGCGAGGGAGCCCTGCTCGTCGTCGATGCCTCGCAGGGCGTCGAGGCCCAGACCCTCGCCAATGCCTACCTCGCCATCAGCAACGGCCTCGACATGATCCCGGTGATCAACAAGATCGACCTGCCCAGCGCCGACGTTATCCGCACACAGGAGATGATTGAGTCTGCAGTAGGCCTGGATGCGACCGATGCGCTTCCGGTGAGCGCCAAGACAGGTCTCGGCGTCCCTGACGTCCTGGAAGCCATTGTGCATCGATTGCCGCCGCCCTCCGGTGACCGCGGCGCCCCGCTCCAGGCCCTCATCTTCGATTCCTGGTTTGACGCCTACCGCGGAGTGGTCGTCCTCGTGCGCGTGATCAATGGCCGCCTGTCCACCGGCATGAAAATCCGCCTTATGTCGAACGGCCGCGTCTTCGACGTCGACTCGATGGGCGTCCTCACTCCCAAGCCCGTCGCCATCAGCGAGCTCACCGCCGGCGAAGTCGGCTTCTTCGTCGCCACCATCAAAAACGTCGCCGACACCAAGATCGGCGACACCGTCACCGAAGACGCGCGCCCCTGCGATGCCGCGCTTGCCGGCTTTGAAGAGCTCAAGCCGATGGTCTTCGCCGGCATCTACACCATCGACTCTCACGAACACACCCTGTTGCGCGATGCCCTCGAGAAGCTCCGCCTCAACGACTCGTCCTTCTTCTTCGAACCCGAAAGCTCCGCCGCCCTCGGCTTCGGCTTTCGCTGCGGCTTCCTCGGCCTGCTGCACATGGAGATCATCCAGGAACGCCTCGAGCGCGAATACGACCTCGACCTCATCACCACCGCGCCCGGCGTCCGCTACAACATCACCCTCACCGACGGCCGCATGATCGAGGTCGACAATCCCTCCCGCTGGCCTGATACCACCGAGATCGAGAAGATCGAAGAGCCCGTCATCATCGCCACCATCCTCACCAACGAAGAGTACGTCGGCGGCATCCTCAAACTCGTCGAAGACAAGCGCGGGCGACAGAAGAATTTCGAATACGTCACCCCCACCCGCGTCGGGCTCACCTACGAGCTGCCCCTCAACGAGATCGTCCTCGACTTCTACGATCGCCTCAAGAGCGTCTCCCGCGGCTACGCCTCGCTCGACTACCAGCTCGCCGGCACCTGGGAGTCTCCCATGGTCAAGATGGATATCCTGGTCGGCGGCGAGCCGGTCGACGCCTTGTCCATCATCGTTCACCGCGACTTCGCCTACGACCGCGGCCGCGCCCTGGTCTCCAAAATGCGCGAGCTCATCCCCCGCCAGATGTTCGAGGTCGCCATCCAGGCGGCCATCGGCGCCAAGATCGTCGCCCGCGAAACCGTCACCGCCATCCGCAAAAACGTTCTTGCCAAGTGCTACGGCGGCGACATCTCCCGCAAGCGCAAGCTGCTCGAAAAACAGAAAGAAGGCAAGAAGCGCATGAAACGGATCGGCAAAGTGGATATCCCCCAGGAGGCGTTTCTCGCTGTCCTCAAGCTTGGGGAAGACAGCTCCAGGTAGCTCCGCCAACCCTCCTGCGGTCCCTTGACTTCACACGGCTGTAATGCGTTCTGTGGAAAGCGCCATTGGTTGCACATTTCTCCCGCCATGCGCGGCCCGCCCTCTTCAAGCAAGCCCGTGCAGTAATAGGGAATGGAATCAACGACTTGGCAGCCTGATTTTTCCGCCTCGCGGCGGCGGCGCATTCTCAAGCACGTCCAAATTTCGCGGCTCACAGATCTTCCACAAAATTATCCACAGGCAAGTGCGGTAAATCAGTGCGCAGCAAAACAGCCCCGCTTGCGCGGGGCTGCCTGGGTAATCGAGACGCTATCGGGGGGTAGTGGAAGGGGTGGTCGTTCGTGCCGGGGCCGTCGGCGAACGGGTCGGCGCAGTCGTAGAGCGCGGCGTCGTCGTGGAGGTTGAGTTCGGCTGGGCAGGAACTCCCGACTTCTGGTTATACGCTGCGACCACAGCCTGGGAGATGTCCGTTCCGGGAGCCGTCCAGAGCACCGGGCTCTGCTGCGCAGAGGCATCCAGAAGCACCGTGTAGCCGCTTTGCGCGGCATACGCCTGGGCTACCTGGAAGACCTTTTCGGCAATTTTCTGAAACGCTTCTCCCGCCTCGGTCTGGTAGTCGTTCTGCGCGTCTTCGGCAGAGCGCTGCAGCGACTTGGTCTTTTCATCGATCGACCGGGTCAGCGAGGCGCGGGCCGTCTCGCTCATCGTCGCGCTCTGGGTCTGCAGCTGCTTCTTCAGGGAATCGATATCGTCGCTCTGGGTCTTGAGCGCCGTCTGCTTGGGTTCGAATTTCTTGCGCAGCTCGGTAAAGTCGCGTTGGCCTTCATTGGTGGCGGCGACCGCCTGCTGGAACTGGATGATCGCGATCTTCGCGGGGCCGGCAGGCGCCGTCGCGGAAGCGGGAACCGGAGCGCTGGGCATGGCAGCAGGGCTGGATGCTGCCGAACTGCTGGCCTGGGCGAGGGCGTTGACGCCAAACCCGGACGCCAGGATGCAAACGAATGTCAACGAACGCTTCATTAGTTTCTACAACTCCTTGGTTCTTCTTGTTTGAGATCGCCCGCGCTGGAGCGGAAGCGCACTTCGCTTCCTGGTCAATCTCCTGCGCGCTTCTTGGAGAGGGATTTCGGAGTCAACCGAAAACGCGAGAAGAGGACACGGACAGAGGACATTCACAGGAACACCCCAAATTATAGGTCTGTCGCCGACTGAGGTCAACGCGGCCACCATGAAAATTCGTAGTTTTCGCCCATCTCAGCCCAGCCGGTCATCGTCCACTGCCCTGGCGAGATCCCCGCCGGCCGCGCTGCGCCTGGGTCACAAAAGCGAGCAACGCGATCGGCGGCAGAAACTCTAAAACGTCGTGCTGACCGTCAGGCGGAAGGTCTTGTTCGGCTCACGCAGCTGGTAAAGCGAGCCATAGAGCTGTTGCGACTCGGCGTAGCTGTAATCCCCCGCGCCCCCGGCCGGGAACATGCTCCGCGTGATCAGGTTCTCTCCATTGAAATCCTTGTAGAGACGCAGCGGATTGTAAGCGTAATAAATGCGGAACGGCGCATTCACGATCGGCAGAATGACCTGCAGCTCGCCGCCCATCGACATGCGCGGCACAAAATTGGTGCCGTGGATCGGACGCACATACTTGTCGAACTGGATCTGCTGTCCGCCCTGGCAGGCGCCGTTGTAGTAGTTCGGGCAGCCATACAGGGGCGAGTTCAGGATCGCAATACCCTCCGGGCTCTGGCGAAGCTGGTTCTTGTTCAGCACCACGTCGATACCAAAGTCGTCGAAGAAGGCAAACGTCACCGGCCCCGCGATCGGGATGCGGTATTCCATGTTGCTGGTGAACTGCGTATCGCCGCCCGTCGAAACGATTCCGTACACCGGGATCGGCACCAGGATGTTGCCCAGGCTGGGATTCGTCGGATCCCGCGGAACTGCGGTCCCGTCCGGATTGGTCAGCGTGTACTGCACACGAGTCGGAATAAACCCGTACGGCGTTGCCGAGCGAACGTCAAATCCTCTCAGGTCCTGCTCGCCGCCGCTGTAGAACCGATTGAACGGCGGCGCCACGTCGCCGCTGATGCCCTGTACATACTCGCCCTGCAGCTTCCAGCCGAAGACGTTTCTTCCCTCCGGACTGAAGTGCAGCCCCTTCATGGAATGGAACTGCTTATATTCCAGCACAGGGCTGATATACCGGACGTTGCCCCAGATGCCGGCAATCTGCAAGGCAGCCGAAATCTCCTTGCCATTGCGCGGCTTGTACGGGTTATCGATCCGGTTTTCCGAGAAGCTGAACGACGCCATGCTGTTGATAATTCCGTCCAGCGCGTTCTGCCCCTGGATGCCGCTGCGGAAGGCCAGCGTCTGGAACAGATTGCTCGAGGCCGCGCTGAACGCCGTGACATTCGACTTATTCAGCGTGTAGGTAAAGCCGACCCGCTTAAACGAATGGCGAATCGGATAGCTTGCCGACAGCGTCAGGCCGGTGGTCGCCTGGTTGTAATTCTGCAGCAGCGAAGCGGTCGCCGCCGGCGCGTTCAACGAGGTGCCGGTCGTCAGCTTGTAGTTCTTCGAGGCGTTGTAATCGGTCTTGTTGCTGTAAATCTGGAAACCCACGCTCAGCGGACGATTGCGAAGATACGGCTCCGTAAAACCAAAGAGCAGGTTGCGTGAGACGCTGCCCAGGCTGGCCTGCACGCTCAAGGTTTCACCCAGGCCCAGAAAGTTGTTGGTCTGGTAATTCAGGCCCAGGAACGCGCCCGACAAGCCGCTCACCCCGCCATTCAGCCCGATGCTGTTCTTGCCCTTTTCCTTGACCTTCAACAGCAGCTGCACCGTCGAGTTGTCGTCATCGCGAATGGGCGTTGAGTCTTCCTCCACCTTAAGCACTTCAAAATACTGCAGCTGGTTCAGGCGCTGCAGGCTCAGCTCCCACAGGTGGCTGTTATAGGCCTGGCCTTCCTCGAGCAGCAGCTCTCGTCGAATGACCGAATCGCGCGTCAGGGTATTGCCGGTGAACTCGATCCGCGAGACAAAATACTGCTTGCCCTCATCGATATCGATGTTCAGGTTGACCACCTTCTTGGCCTCGTCCACCTCCGGCTTAGGTATACCGACGAAGTTGATATAGCCCAGTTGTCCATAGGCTTTATGCAGCGCTTCCAGTCCCTTGCCGATCGCCGTCGCGCTGAACCAGTCGCCGTCCTTGATGGCGAATTGCGCGCGCAGCGCCTTGGTATTGCTGACCGTCTTGTTGCCGGTAAAGGTGATGGAGCCCAGCCGGTACCGCTCGCCCTCTTCAATCGGCAGCGTGATGTCGATCCGCTTGCCCTTCTTCGGCCGGAAGGTGATCAGCGATAGCCCATTCTCATCCCTCAGATGGGTCTCCGGCTCGCCCACGTTCGCAGCATAGTAGCCCTTGTCGTGGAAGGCCTGGCGCACCCGCTCGGCGTCTTCCTCCAGCTTGCTCGCGTCATAGGTCTTCGCAAAAATATTCTCGAGGAAAATCGAACGGGGAATGCCGATCGGCTTCAGGTTCTTCATCGAACGCCGCAGGTCCCGCGCCGGGTAGTGGTCGTTCCCCGTAAACTCGATCTTGCCCACCTTCACCGTCGGGCCTTCCTTGATATTGAAGTTGATCGAGACCGACGCCGGCGGAATCGTCTTAACATCCACCTTCACGATCGCGAACTGGTGGCCGTGCTCCCCCAGCAGCTGCCGCAGCACCACCACCGCCCGCTCCACCTTCGTCGGGTCGTATTGGCTCTCGACCGTCAGCCCGACCTTCTCCTTCTTGAAACGGTCCAGCACGTCCGACCACGAAACCGAGTTCAATCCCTTCGGGTTGATCTCCCGGATCGTCGGCTTCTCCAGCACATAGATATTCAGGATCACACCCTTCGGCGTGTCTTCGCGCTCGATCCGGACGTTGGCGAAATATCCCGTATTCCATAACGAATTGAAATCCCGCTCCACCGTCACCGGATCGTACGGGTCCCCACGGTGGGTGAAGAGGCGCGCCAGCACGGTCTCCTTCGGAATGCGGCGGTTCCCGATCACGCGAATGTCGTCGATCGTCTGCGGCGTCGTGGCCGTCTCCGCCTGCGGAGCGGCCTCCTGCTGGCCAAAAACCGGGCGCACGGCAATCAGGAGAAAAAACACTGCCAAGGTCTGCGCGAATGTCTGAAACGTCGAGCCAAGAATACGGCGCGGAAGCTGCTGCTTTTGGATCTGGGAATTGCTGCTCCCTGGGCTAACGGACGAAATGGGCACACCCCTACTGCACAAAATCTTATTCACGCTACGGAAAACCCGATTATATGTGACGGAGCGGCCACTTCCCAACTTTCGCCCCTCCCGCCGACTTGCACCAACCGCACACAAACTCATCCGGTGCGATCCGCCCCGGCATACCCATGAAGATATGCCGACCGGCCAACCTCAGCTCTCCAGCTCCGCCATGATGGTGTACTCCTCAGACGAGCGCTCCCACGCAACCGTAAGCACGTTCGGTTTACAGCACACCTGGCAGTCCTCAACATAAATCTGGCGGCCGCCCGCTGTTCTGTCCACCACCGTCTCATTCCACTCTCCACACCCGGCGCACTGAAAGCCGGACTCGCCATCGCTCTGCATACGCGAACCAGCCTCTAGTCTATCGGAGGACCGAAGATTTGTGACTCTTCCCCGGGCGCGGGTTGTCCCGCCGGCCCTGGGACGCCGCCCATCCTGGGCCATGCCCCTCGCCGCACCTCGTCATTCCCAGCCGCCGGCGCATCCAGCCCAGCCACCGGCTCAAACTCCGGCAGCCATCGCCATCAGCAAACAACAGCTAAGATAGGCGCGAGAACCTCAGACGCGCCAGGAGACCTGCCATGCCTGCTCTTTCCCAACTCAAGCACCGCCCATTTCGCCGGTGCCGCACACTTCTTGGTTCGATGTCTCTGCTGCGCCGCAAGGTCGCGGTGGCGGCCCTGGCAGCAGCCGCGCTGCTCGCCGCATCGCCTTCCCGCCTCGCGGCGCAGGGCGCCCCCGCAACCGCCGTCCCGCAGCTCATGCATCGGCAGGTCGAAGCCTGGAACCGCGGCGATGTCGAAGCCTTCATGCATGCCTATGAAGACTCGGCGCAGACCACCTTCATCGGCAAGACCGTGGAGCACGGCTACGCCATGATTCTCGCCCGCTACCGGCGGGGCTACCCCACCAAGGAGGCGATGGGCACCCTGGAGTTCTCGGATCTCAACGTGAGGATGTTAGGCCCGCAATACGCCGTCGTCACCGGCCGATTCCACCTGGCGCGAACCGCTGCCGGCGGCGGCGAAGCCAGCGGCGTCTTCTCGCTCGTCTGGGAAAAAACCTCCGCCGGCTGGAAGATCATCCTCGACCACACCAGTTAAGCGCGCTCGGCCCCAAATACGCCGCAGCGGCGACACCCCCGCAACGGGAACACCGCCGCGCCGCCGGCCTTCAAATCTGCATCAGCTCTTTTTCCTTCGTTTTCGACATCTCGTCCATGCGCTTGATCTCGTCGTCGGTCAGCTTCTGGATCTCTTCCAGCGCCCGCTTCTCTTCGTCGGCCGAAATCGCCTTGTCCTTGGACGCCTTCTTGATCGCCTCATTGCCGTCGCGGCGAATATTGCGGATCACCGTCTTGCGCTCCTCGAGCTCCTTGTTCAGGTGCTTGACTACGTCCTTGCGCCGCTCTTCCGTCATCGGCGGCACGGGTACCCGGACGATCTTGCCGTCGTTCTGCGGATTGAAGCCGAGGTCCGACGCGCGCAGCGCCTTCTCGATCTCTGACAGGATGCTCGGATCCCACGGCTGTACCAGGATGAGGTTCGCGTCCGGCGCCGTCACCTGCGCCACCTGGTTGAGCGGGGTCTCGGCCCCGTAAGCGACCACCCGCACGCCGTCCAGCATCTGCGCCGACGCACGCCCCGTGCGGGTCGCGGCCAGCTCCGCCTGGAACGCCTGAACTCCCTTGTCCATGCGGGCTTTGAGTTGGGTGTACGTCTCTTTCAATACGGGAATTGATGCCATCGTCGAAACTGCCATAATGAGGTTCTTCCTTTGGTTCGTCTGCTAGCTCATTGTACAAATTCCCGCGTCCCCGCCTCGCGCGTGCCCCTCCCGCGTGCCCCTCGAGCGGCACGCCGCGGAACGTGAGACTTCCTCGCCCCAAATAGCTGGTTCTGAAAGCAGCCGCTCAGATCTTCAGAAAAATCCGCCGGCGATACAGGAAGTACACCGGTATCCAGCAGATCGCCACATAGCTGAGCGAAAAGAGCAGCGACGCGAACGGCGCGTTCGGCACCGCCTGCAGCAACACGCCGTAATACCACTGCGTCACATTGACGCCGGGGTGAATGTGCAGGTTGCCGAAGACGCCCGGAAGCAGCTCGGAAAAAATATACGCGCCCAGCGCATTCGTGCCAAAGACCAGGAAAGGCATAAAGCGCCGGGCGCGTTTCTCCGGCGTCACGCCATTTTCAGGACTGTTGACGATGTCGACCAGCCAGATCGCAAGCGCCAGCAGCAGCAGGCTGAACCCCGCGGCAAAGAGCACGAAGGAACTCGTCCACAGCTTCTTGTTGACCGGAAAACTAAAGTTCCACAGCCCTCCCAGCAGCACGCCGCTGATACCGGCAATGGCAAGGCCTCGCGCCTTCTGGCCAAAGGTGCGCTGCGTCCGCAGCCACAGGCCCGTCAGCAGGCCGATCAGCGTCGTCCCCAATGCCGGAATGGTGCTGAGCAGACCCTCGGGGTCGCGCGTGTGTTCATAAAGATGAGGCGCAGAGAAGATTTGCCGGTCCAGCCACGCAGTAAGGTTGCCATCCCGGTCAAGCAGAGGAACATCCCGCACCGGCATCCCGTAGCCGGGTACCGGAACAAACCGCATCAGCAGCCAGTAGCCCGCCAGCGCCACTACCAACAGCGCCACTTTGTCGCGCCATCCCGGGCTCAGCAGGTAAAGGGTGCCGATCACGAAGTAGCAGATCGCAATGCGCGGCAGCACGCCATAAAACCTCATGGTCGCCAGGTGGAAGAACGGGAAGCTGTTCACCAGCAGCCCGAAGAGGTAGAGCACGGCCGCGCGCCGCACCACATGGCCGAACAGCGACATCCGTGTCGCGCCCTGCGCCAGTCGCGCAGCCGTGGAAAAAACCGTCGATATGCCGACTAGAAAGAGAAACGTCGGAAAGACCAGGTCGGTCGGCGTAAAGCCGTTCCAGGCGGCATGCTTGAGCGCCCAGTACGCCTGCTCGCTGCCGTTATTGTTCACCAGGATCATGAAGCCGATATCCAGACCGCGCAGAACATCGAGGGACAGCAAGCGAGCGGGCTTCGCCAGCGTAAGGGAAGGATTGGTCATGGTCGAGATCGTTGCTCCGATACCGGGCGGAGGCCAGACCGGCCCATCCGCTACGTTTTCCGCATCTCCGGGTTTGGGTAAGTATAGCGGCGCAGATGGCCGCTGAGGCGAGAGCAACAACAAAACGTCGCCCGCATCTCACTATGCGGCCTCGAAGGAACCTAATAACCGACAGTACTGCTGAGGAGAACGTATGAAAATTAGAAACGCATTTCTAGGCATTGCCATAGGGGCAGCATCCATCGCATGCGGCCCTCTTTCTTTGGCGCAGGGCCCACCGCCGCAATACCAGGGACCACCCCCTCCCGGGTACGGCCCCCAACCGTGGGAGGCGCCCCCTTCGCAGTATCAGCGCGACGTGCAGCAACAGGGCTTTCACGACGGCGTCGAGGGCGCTCGCAAAGACTTCCAGAACCACCGCCAGCCCAACGTCAACAATCGCGATGAGTACCGGCATCCGCGCTTCAGCGGCCCCGATCGTCAGCCCTACCGTGAAGCCTTCCGCAACGGCTACCAGGTAGGCGTTCAACATATTTACAACGGCGGCGGCCCGCGCTAAGCCGCACTCCCTGCCACAGGATGGGCAGCGCAGCCCGGTCTCGACCGGCTCCGCTGCCCATTTTCCTTTCCCGGCCGCTGGCTGATCTTCTTGTACACTGCAACGATCCTGGCAAAATGCGAAGAGCGTTTGGTTAGACTCAAGAGATGGCATGCGCCGCTCGTCGCGGTGGGTGCCAATCCGTGACCTTTGGAGAATCCATGATCGACACTGCTGACACTGCTTTGGAGGTACGCGCCTTTCCGCATGCCATGCTGCGGGAGATCTACGAGCAGCCCCAGGCAATAGCCGCCACCTTGCAGCAGTACCTCCTCCAGGGCGGCCCCGGTGAAAGCGGATTGAACCCCGAGGCATTCACCGAGTTTGCCGAGGCGATGCGCGGCCATGAGCGCCTCGTGATCGCCGCCAGCGGCTCCAGCCGCCACGCCGGCCTCGCCGCCGAAATCATGCTCGAGGACCTCGCCGGCCTCACCGTCGATGTCGAGTACGCCAGCGAATACTGCTACCGCTCGACCCATACCCTGCAGAACCCCGGGGTGCTCGTGGTCTCGCAATCCGGCGAGACCGCCGACACCCTCGCCGCCCTGCGCGAAGCCAACGCCCGCGGCCTCGCCACGGTCGCGATCACCAATCACGCCGGCTCCTCGATGGCCAAAGAAGCGAATGCTTCCCTGCCGACCTTCGCGGGCATTGAGAAAGCCATCCCCGCGACCAAGAGTTTCACCACGCAACTGGTCGTTCTCTATCTCGCCACTCTCTACCTCGCCCGGCTGCGCGGCAGAATGACCAGCCACACCGTCAACGGCCTCTGCGAGCAATTGCGCGCCGTCGTCACAATACTCGAGACAGCCCTTCCCTTGTGGGAAAAGAAGGCGCAGGCCTTTTCCGAGGCCATGAAAGACACCAGCTCCATCCTCTACTTAGGCCGCGCCATCCACTATGCTATGGCTCGCGAAGGGGCCTTGAAGCTCAAGGAGTCCGCCTATGTGCAGGCGGAGGGTTACCCCGTCGGCGAACTCAAGCACGGCCCCAACGCCCTGGTCGGCAAGAACTCCCCCCTCGTCGTCATCGCCACCCGCGACCGCAACGATCCCGACTCCATCCTCCGCTACGAGAAGACCCTCCAGCTCATCCGCGACATGCACGCGCAGGGCGCCGCGATTTTTGCCCTCATCTCCGACGGCGATACCGAGATCCCGCAGCTCACCGCCCACACCATTTCCATCCCTGAGACCAGCGAGTACTTGCTGCCCATTCTTGAGGTCGTCCCCTTGCAGCTGCTGGCGTATTTCAGTGCCATTCTTCGCGGCATCGATGTCGATAATCCACGCAACCTGGTCAAGGCCGTCGTCCAGGAGTAGCTTTGCCCAGAAAGTAGCTTCGAGCAACTGCAAGCATCCCGGCCTTCGCCGCCGGACGCCCGTCCCTCGGCTAACCCGCCTTGCCGCTTTTTGAATACCTCGCCGGAGCAACTGGGGATATCCTCTTTGCATGGCCTTCCTCCGCATCGCGCGAAGACTCCTCCACCACCGCAGGCTGGTGCGGCGGATGCACTTCACGCGATCCCAGGATGAGCTGCGCCAGCTTACCCGCGAGTTCTGCAATGCCGGCACGCTCGCCGCCCGCACCCGCCGTGCCAGCCATCTCTTCGCCTTCATCTGGTCCGAAGGCGGCGACCGCGCCTTTTCCGTCCGCCTGCTGCGCTGGATCGGACTGCTCGAGGCAGACCTGGTCCTTCAGGACGGCTTCCGCAGAAGCTGGGTGCTGCTGCTCAGCGAGCTGAACTCTGTTCCCCTCTTTGCCGATGCCGGCCTGCCCGCCCATCCGGGTTTATTGCCGGAAATCTTCCGGCGCCTCTTCCTGCGCCTGCTGCCCACCGCCCGCGAAGAGTCCGACGCCGGCCTGCTCTTTACCGGCATCTTTTCTTCGCCGCAGGCCGTCCGGCGCTTCAGCACCACGCAGCCGCTCATCTTCGAGCGCCTGGTCAAGCTGCTCTGGCCGCAGGCCGGTTTTCAATCCTGCCTGCGGGTGCAGCAGGACCTGCGCCAGGCCTTGCGTTTGCTCGCCACCCGCGTCGCCGGCCGCGGCGTGACTTCAGCCATCCGCGAGCGCGGAACCACGCAGGATGTCCACGACTCTCCGTTCTACCGCTTCGTCTTCGCGACTGAGATGTTCGTCAACAAGACCACCCAGAACCCCGGCCCCAATGCGCACCTCACCCAGTCCACCTTGTGGCAGGAAGCCGTCCACCGCTGCCGCCTCGAGCTCGACCACGTCCACCTGCAAATGGAAGACGCCGGCGTCAGCTCGGCCCTGGTCTACGACTTGCGCAGCATCGAAGCCGCCCTTGAACGCATGGAGCTGCTCGCCGCCGTCTTCGCGGCCGAGGACCGCACCTTTAAAGCGGCCGACGCCCGCGCCGCCGCCCGCCAACTGCTCAACACCCTGGTACGCGGCCGCCTCGACGATACCCGCCTGTCCTTCCTCTTCCGCCAGAACCTCACCCTGCTCGCCCGCAAGACCGTGGAGCGCACCGGCCACAGCGGCGAACACTACGTCGCCCGCACCAGCGACGATTACTGGCAGATGTGGCGGGCGGCCCTGGGCGGCGGCCTGCTCACCGTCTTCACCGCCGCCATCAAGCTGCGCATTGTCGGCGCCCACTTTCCTCTCTTCATCGAGGGCTTCCTCGTCGGCACCGATTATGCCGTCACCTTCGTCCTGCTGCAGATCTTTCACCTGGCGCTCGCGACCAAGCAGCCATCCATGACCGCCGCTGCGCTGGCCGGCATCGTGCGCGAAAATCGCGGCGTCTTCCGCTGGAGCAAGATCTCCGCCTATGCCGCGCAGATCTCCCGCACCCAGCTCGCCGCCGCCTTCGGCAATGTCATCGCCGTCTGCATCGGAGGAGTCATCTTCGAGCGCGTGTGGGTCCTGCTCTTCGGCGCTCACTTCCTCTCGCCCGACGGCGCCGAGCATGCCTATCACGGCATGAACCCCTTCGAATCAGGCACCATCCTCTTCGCCGCCTTTACCGGCATCATCCTGTGGATCGGCGGCCTGGTCGGCGGCTGGACGGAAAACTTTGTCGTCTTCAATCGCATCCCCGAGGCCATCATCCAGCACCCGCTCGGCTATCGCGTCGGCGCCCGCAACATGCACCGCCTCGCCGACTGGCTCGAGCGCAACGTCGCCGCGTGGAGCAACAGCATCGTCCTCGGCTACCTGCTCGGGCTTGCCCCGGTCGTGGCCATGTTCTTCGGCATCCCGCTCGAGGTTCGCCACGTCACGCTGAATACCGGCATGGTCGCGCTCGCAGCCGCGCAGTTTGGCTCCGGCGCCTTCCACGCAGGCTGGCTCTACTATGCCGCTGCCGGCGTCGCCGTCACTTTCGTGCTCAATCTCAGTGTCAGCTTTGCGATCGCCTCGATCGTCGCGCTCCGCGCCTACAGCGTCCCCAGCTCCGAGCAGCTCAAGATCCTGAAATACATCCTGGCGCAGTTTGTTCACTCCCCCAGGCAATTCCTCTTCCCGCGGCGCACCGACTCGCTCGAACCCATCATCGAGCCCACCGCCATCGCGCCGCTCGTCGACCCCGCGCCCATCCGCGAAATGGCGATCGCCTCCGCCGAGCAGGCCGACGGCGACTGATCAGGTCCCCCGACCTGCACCCCGGCAGCAGAACTCCGGAGAAGTTTTACCGTACCGTCCCCGCATCCACCACGTTCTCTGACGAAAACGTCGACGCCGGCAGACCCGCACCGTTCAAGAGATTTGCAGCCGGCACATTCGCCCACGCGTAGCGGACAAATCTCGGCTTCGCAATGCCCGCTCCATCCACCACCACGGTCTTCCCGTCCACCTTGGCCGTTGCAGGAACGAAATGGTGGTCCTCGCCCGCAACTTCAAAGCCGCCTAGCGCTCCACCCTTGGCCGTCAGGCCCTCCGCATGGTCGAAGTAGACGCGAACCCTCCCCGCCTCGGGTGCCGCCTCGCGAAAGAGCGGCCCTGCATCTTCCACCTGCTCTCCATAGGCGATCTTCCGCGCCGCGAGGGCCAGCCGGTGCCCGACCGTCTGCTTGTCCGGCGGATGCACATTGTCCGCCTGCCCCACATCCAGCGTCACCGCCATACCCGTCTTCGTCAGGCTCAGCGTCCGCCGCTGCGCGTCGCGAACGATGCCCCACACCTCCGTATCGTTCGACGTGAAGCTGGAGATCTGCACGAAAAGAAAGGGGAAATCTCCCTCGCTCCAATGGCTCCGCCAGTCCGAGATCAGCGCCGGGAAGACCTTGGCATACATCGGCGCCAGCGGCTTCTTGCTGTTCGACTCGCCCTGGTACCAGATCACGCCCTTGATGGTGAAATCGACCAGCGGCGCAATCATGCCGTTATAGAGATACGTCGGTGCCCACGAAAGAGGATTCGGGTGCCACGGGTGCTTCGGCAGCGGCGCATTCGCCGCCTTCGCCGCCGCATCCTCGCGCTTCTCCCGCGCCAGCATCGCCGGCACGTCGGCCGTCATATTCGACATCTTGCTCCACTCCGCAAAGACCGGCATCAGCGAAGCATCTGCCGAGATGCCGTCCAGGCTCACCCACGCCTCGACCGGCGTCCCTCCCCAGGTGTCGTCGATCAGCCCCACCGGCACATTCTCCTTCTGCTCGATCTCCCGCCCGAAGAAATATGCGACCGCCGAAAAATTAGCCGCGGTATCCGGCGTACACGTCGTCCACACCTCGTCCGGGTCCTTCAAATCCTGCAAAGGGTGGTCGGAAGTTCGGGTATGCACCCGCAGCAGTCGCACCAGCGGCTGGTTCGCCTGCGCGATCTCCTGCGGGCCGTCCTTGAGCACCGCGCTCCCCGGAAACCCCTTCAGCGGCAGCTCCATATTCGACTGCCCCGAGGCAAACCACACGTCTCCGACCAGCAGATCGCTGAGCGTCACCGTATTGCTTCCCTGCACCGTTAGCGAATAAGGGCCGCCGGCATGCTCCGGCGCCAGGTACACGCTCCACTTGCCCAGATCGCTGGCCATCGTCGCCAGCTTCTGCCCATGGAACGAGACCGTGACCTGCTCCCCGGGATCAGCCCATCCCCAGATATGAATAGGCGCTTCCCGCTGCAGCACCGCGTGATCGGTCAACACCTGCGGCAGCTTGACCGCCGCCTTCGCCCCCGCCCCGCCGGCCATCGCAACCGCAACGACCGCAACCGCAACGATCATCCTCAATAAACAATGTCTTCTCATCCTCAGCAAACAATGTCTCCTCATCCTCAGCAAAGAACCCATGCCCCACAACTAACAAATGCCATTCTCAGCACGCATGTCCTCAGCACAAATGCCATCCTGAAACCACAAATGTCATCCTGAGGCGAGCGCAGCGACCCGAAGAATCTGCGGTTCCCTAAAGCCGCGCCGCAGGCGCACCTTGCCAAAGCCTAACCAGCAAACCCCCTACCGAATTCCCCGCAAAGCCGGGTAAATTTCGCGGAAGAGCCCATACGACCGGTCGTAAACCTCGACCGCGCCCGCTTCCGGCTCAAGCCTCTCCGCCACCTCGAGCGACTGCTCGCAGGCAGTATCTACATCCGGCCACGCGCCCGCGCCGACCCCGGCCAGCAGCGCCGCGCCATAAGCGCCGCCCTCTTCCGCCGTCAGCATCTCGGTAGGGTAGCCATAAACGTCGGTCTGGATGCGCCGCCACAGCGGCCCGCGCGCGCCGCCGCCGCCCAGCCGAACACCCTTCACCGGAATCCCCAGTTCGGCAAACAGCGTGAACGTATCCCGCAGCGAAAAAGACACGCCCTCCAGCACCGCTCGCGTAAAGTGCTGGGCGGTATGCGCCGCCGTGATCCCCACAAAAGCCGCGGTCGCATGCGAGTCCAGGTGCGGCGTCCGCTCACCCAGCAGGTATGGCGTATACAGCAGGCCATCGCTGCCCGGGGCCACATTGCCCGCTGATCGCGTGAGCGCCTCGTAATTGACGCCCTTTGCAAAAGTGTCGCGGAACCAGCGCAGCGAAAGGCCCGCCGCCTGCGTCACCCCCATCACATGCCAGCGTCCCGGAACCGCGTGGCAGAAGGTGTGCAGCCGGCCACCCGGATCTTTCGTCGGCTTGTCCGTCGCAGCGAACACCACACCGGACGTCCCGATCGTCGCGCTCACCGAACCCGGCTTCAGGATTCCCATCCCCACGCCGCCCGCGCCCTGGTCCCCGGCGCCCGCAACCACCGGCGTTCCCGCCTTGAGCCCGGTGCGCGCCGCAGCCGTCTCGGAAATCGCCCCGCACACCTCCTGCGATTCAAACAGCGGCGGCAGCCACGCCTCAGGGATCCCCGCGATCTGGGCGACCTCGCTCGACCATTTGCGGTTCGTCACATCCAGCAGCAGCGTTCCCGAGGCCTCATGCACATCGATCGCGTAGCTCCCCGTCAGCCGGTAGCGAACGTAATCCTTTGGGCACATCACGTGGGCGATCTGGGCAAAGATCTCCGGCTGGTGCTCCTTCACCCACAACAGCTTGGTGAGCGTGAAATTCGGCAGCGCCGGGTTGCAGGTCAGCTCGATCAGCCGCTCGCGACCGATGGTCTCGTGCAGCCAGTCGCACTGCGGCCCCGTTCGCTGGTCGCACCAGATCAGCGCCGGGCGCAGCACCTCGCCGTCGGCGTCCAGCATCACCGCGCCATGCATCTGTCCGGTCAGACCGACGGCCGTCACCTCCACGCCGCTGGCTGCCACCGCTCCCGAGATCGCCTCCTGCGCCGCCCGCCACCAGTCTTCCGGCTCCTGCTCCGCCCAGCCCGGGTGCAGCACCGCAAAGGGCTCATGTTCGCTCGAAGCCGAGGCCAGGATCTTGCCTTCTTCATCCACAACTATGGCGCGCGTTCCGCCCGTGCCAACATCTATACCAAGCAACGGCATGCAGGGTCTCTCGTTCAACTAAAGGGATTTTCTAACGAATTCCAACGAGTGCTAGATTAGCATTCCCCGCCCCGCGGCCGCTGCCTCGGCCGCGATCACGTAAACTGGCCAGCATGGACCTGGCGGCAATCCAATCCGCGCTGCGCGAACAAAGTCTCGACGGCTGGCTCTTCTACGATCACCATCACCGCGACCCCATCGCCTACCGCATTCTGGGCCTCAGCGAATCCCTCCACGTCACCCGCCGCTGGTACTACCTCATCCCCGCCGTCGGCGAGCCGCGCAAGCTCGTCCATCGCATCGAGGCCGGCCGCCTCGACACCCTCCCCGGCCCCAAAACTGCATACTCCGCCTATTCCTCCTGGCAGGAACTCGAGACCAACCTCGAAACCATGCTCCAGCCCTATCAGCGCCTCGCCATGCAGTATTCCCCGCGCAACGCCATCATGTATGTCTCCATGGTCGACGCCGGCACCATCGAGCTACTCCGCGAATTCGGCAAGGCCATCGTCAGCTCCGCCGACCTGGTCAGCCAATTCGAAGCCGTTCTCACCGCCGATCGCATCGCCACCCATTACGAAGCCCAGCGCCTCATCGACGGCATCCTCGCCGAGGGCTTCCGCGAGATCGGCCAAAGAGTCCGCTCCGCCAATGGGCACAGCAACTTTACGACCGAATACGCCATGGTCCAGTGGCTCTCCGAAGCCATGCGCCGCGCCGGCCTTGTCTGGGAAAACTCCCCCGATGTCGCCGTCAACCAGAACACCTCCGATTCCCACTACGCCGCCACCGAGGCCGCCACCAAACCCATCCGCCCAGGCGACTTCGTCCTCATCGACATCTGGGGACGCACCAACCGCCCCGGCTCCATCTTCTACGACATCACCTGGACCGGCGTCGTCGGCCGCGAGCCGTCCGACCGGGAACAATTAGTCTTTGAAACTGTCCGCGACGCCCGCGACGCCGCCATCGCCCTCGTCCAGTCGCGCTTCGCCGAGGGCCGCCCCATCGCCGGCTGGGAAGCCGATGACGCCGCCCGCGAAGTCATCCGCAAAGCCGGCTTCGCCGAAACCTTCACCCACCGCACCGGCCACAACATCGCCAGCGAAATCCATGGCAACGGCGCCCACCTCGACAATCTCGAAACCCACGACGAGCGCCTCCTGCTGCCGTACACCTGCTTTTCGGTGGAACCGGGAATCTACCTTCCCGACTTCGGCGTCCGCAGCGAAATCGACATTCTCACCTCCGCCAACAAAGCCGAAGTCACCGGCCACATCCAGACCGAACTCCTGCGCATCTGACCGCCCTTCGCCCCAGGGCCGGCTCCTGAAAAGACGTGCCCTCCCGCCGAAGGCGTATCCTCCCCGACCGCAGCACCGTCGAGGAACCTGCAGCCTTCCACCATCGCCAACAAAGCTCCTTTCTTGGGAAGCGGCCAGGCGTGAGATAAGCCCACGGGGTGTGCACATGGACTGGAGCGGATGCAACCTGCGCGGTGAAGGTGCTGCTCGACGAAAACCTGCCGCATAAGCTTCGCAGAAGCCTTGCCTAACGATGTAGCAACGGTGGACTTTATGGACTGGAGAGGATTGAAGAACGGCGAACTGCTGCAGCTTGCTGAGAATACTCGCTTCGAGGTCTTTGTTACTGGCGATAGGGCTATGGCTTATCAGCAGAATAGGACCGGCCGCAGTCTCGCGATCGTTTCGCTATCCGCTCACAACTAGCCGATCATGAAGCATAAGCTTGCAACCATTGCAGAAGAGGTCGACGGTGCCACGCCAGGTTTTTTCAAAGCGTCGACTGCGGAAGATTTCATCAATAACGTCATCAAGCGTTGAAAGCTAGGCAATTTGCGCCCCGCTACCGCATCGCCACCGCGTCATACTCCATCCCCGACTGCGCCGGAGCCAGCACCCACAGCGTATAAATCCCCAACGCTGTCCCGATCGGAATCTTGAACAACAGGAAGACCGCCACCACCAGCCCCAGCGGCCGCGCCCACCGCTCCCGCCGCAACAAGCCAATACCCACCAGGACCCCGAGAATCCCCCGCAGGTAGATCACAATGGTCACAAACGGCAACATCCAGTGCAACGACATCGGAAAACGAAAACCTCCCGGACCGCCAAACATGTGCCCGCCATGCCCGAAGATCACCGCCAGGATCGGAATAGCAATCAACCCCGCGAGTATCGATAAACCCGAGTAAGCCAGCCACAGGATCGCCAGCGTCTGCATATGCCGCTGCACCCGGCTGGACGGAAGATAACCGGCCGGCATCGCAGGTTTGCCGCAATGTGCGCACACCGGTTGATTGGGAACCAGGGCTTGACCGCATCCGCTGCAATACATGAGATACCTCCGGCTGCCTTCCATCCTGCTCAAGCCAGGCGTTCGTGTCAACAGAAAGTACGCCGCCGGAGCCGCTCCCGTTCCATCCCTCCAACCACCCCTCATAAAACCCGGCCAGCCCGCATCCCAAGTACCATAAGACCAGTGGCCTTACTAAATTCCATACCCTCGCCCGTCGCCGATTGCAGCCCCGCTACCCTCGAGTGGCCGCGCTTTCTCGAGCTCCTCGCCGGCTACTCCCATTCGAGCGTCGGCCGCGGCTGGGCGACCACCCTGCAGCCCTCGACCGACGCCGCCTGGCTCGCCCGCGAACACGCCCTGGTCGGCGAAATGCGCCGATTGCTCGCCCAGCACGTGTCCCTTTCGCTGGGTTCCCTCTTCGACCCCACCACCCTCCTCGACAAATCCCGTATCGAGGGCGCGGCTCTTGAAGCCGAAGAGATCCGTGACATCCTCTCGCTCGCCGACGACATCACCGCCTGGCAGGCGATCATGGAAACGCCGCCCGACGGCCTCAAAGAGGAAATCCCCGCGCTCGCCGCTCTCAGCGCGCCGCTGCTCTCTTCGAACCTCCGTCCGCTGGTCGAGTCGCTCCGCAATCGCATGCTCCCCGACGGCTCGCTCGCCGACAATGCCTCGCCCAACCTCAACCGCATCCGCCGCGAGATCGAGCGCCAGCAGCGCCAGATCGAGCAAAGCCTCCGCCAGACCCTGCGCCGGCTCTCCGAAGGCGGCGGCGTGCAGGACGAGCTCATCACCATCCGCGGCGAACGCTTTGTCATTCCCATCAAGACCGACGCCCGCCGCCGCGTTCCCGGCGTCGTCCACGGCGCCAGCTCCAGCGGCCAGACCGTCTACGTCGAACCCCTCGAGACCATCGAGCAGAATAACGAACTCGTCCGCCTCTTCGAAGAAGAACAAGCCGAGATCCATCGCATCTTCCTCGCCATGACCCGCCAGATCGGCGCGCAGTCGATCGTCATCGGTCCGGGCGCCGGTATCCTCGCCGTCGTCGAATCGCTCGTCATCCGCGGCCGCTTCGCCGAAGACTTCCAGTGCATTCGCCCGCGCTTCGGAGATCCGCAGGAATCTCTCGAACTCCGCCTCGTGCAGGCCCGCCATCCCCTGCTCGAGCAGCGCCTGCGCAAGGCCAACGGCAGCATCGTTCCTATCTCGATCCATCTCACCAGCGCCGAACGCCAGCTCATCATCAGCGGTCCCAACACCGGCGGCAAGACCGTCGGTCTCAAGACCACCGGCCTGCTCGGCATCATGGCCCAGGCCGGCATTCCTGTTCCCGCCGAAGAAGCTGTCTTCCCCCTCTTCGACGAGTTCCTCGCCGACATCGGCGACTCGCAATCGATCGAGCAGAACCTCTCCACCTTCTCCGCTCACATCGTCAACCTGGATCGCATCGCCGCGCTCGCCGGCCCCGACTCCCTCGTCCTGCTCGACGAGCTCGGCTCCGCCACCGATCCCGAGGAAGGCGCGGCCCTCGCCGTCTCGATCGCCGAGCACTTCCTCCACTCCCGCGCCTGGTCGATCATCTCCACCCACCACACCTCGCTCAAGGTCTACGCCGCCAACACCGGCGGCGTCCTCAACGCCGCCGTCGGCTTCAACGAGCTCACCCTTGCCCCCACCTACGAGCTCCGCCAGGGCGTACCCGGCGCCTCCGCCGGCATTAACATCGCCGCCCGCATCGGCCTCAACCCCGAGATCATCCGCTCCGCCCGCGCCCGCCTCAACACCCAGACCCAGGACATCGGCCGCTTCCTCGACCAGCTCCACTCGCAGATAGAATCCATCACCGCCGAGCGCGCCAGCCTCCGCACCCGCGAGCAGGAGGTCGCCCGCGAGAAAAACCGTCTCGAAGTCGAAGGCATGAAAGAGTGGCGCACCAAGGTCCGCGAGATGGAGGTCAAGCTCCAGTCCCTGCTCAAAGATTTCGAATACCAGATGCGCGAGACTGTCCGCGCCGTCGACGACCGCGCCGCGCAGCAGAAGCTATCCAAAGACGCCGAACGCCGCATCGCCAAGCTGCGCCGCGAGTTCAGCGAACAATTCAACTCCTCCGTCGTCGCCGGCCACACCGGCGCCGACCGCGGTGACCACAACGCTCAACCGCATATCGTCCGCCACATCGCCGCCGGCGATTCGGTCAAGCTCAAATCCCTCGGCAAGACCGCCGTCGTCCAGCGCCAGGTCGACGACAATATCTTCGAGGTCGCCATCGGTCTCATGAAGATGCGCGTCAACCGCGAAGACATCGCCGAAGTCATCCGCGACCCCCAGCCCAATCAACCATCCATGACGCCGCTCCAGGCCGCCCGCCGCGGCCGCGGCATCTCCGTCTCCGTCGCCGAGCCCGACGAAAATATGAACTGGGAGCTCAACGTCGTCGGCCGCAACGTCGACGAAGCCACCGACGAACTTGAGAAATTCCTCGACCGCGCCTTCCTAGCCGGCCTGCCCCGCGTTCGCATCATCCACGGCACCGGCATGGGCGTCCTGCGCAAAAACCTGCGCGCCTATCTCCAGCGCCATCCCCAGGTCTCGACCGTCACCGAACCCCCGCACAACGAGGGCGGAGCCGGAGCCACCGTCGCCGAGCTGAAGTTGTGAGCGCCGACGTGAAAGTCGACTGAATGAGGTGTCACCTGCTGAGGGCGCAACTTGTGGATGCCGGGAGAAACCGCAGGTCCTTCCCACTCCGCTCAGGATGACACATTGCCTAACGCTTGGAGCGGTCCTTGGCCTTCTTGCAGGAACGCCGTTTCAGAGGATGAGAAGTGACTGCGCCTATTCGCCAAGTGGCCCGTGTTTCTGTCCTTTCATTAGAGCTACGGCGAAAACAAGCCAGCATATTGCGGCGGGGCAGAGAGTTACAAAGATTGAAAACGTGATGCCAGCCCTGAATACTCGTATGGCGAATTCTGCAGCAGTTTCCGCTGTACGAGTCGTTCTCACGAGCAGTTCGAAAATCCAACCCGCCGTGTAGCAGAAATTTGCGAGCAGAGCGTACGGAACGATCATGAAGGCCCCGAGCAGCGGCCCATCGGTCATGCCAATCGGCTCGCCGACCATTGAATCAGCTGTAAACGCACACACGATGAGCAATACACATGTAATCAGGCCCGTAAGGCCAACAACCAGGTTGAAGAACAAGCGGCGGCGCTTCCACCAGCGGATCACATCTCCTGCAGCAATGGCGGGTTGGCTTCGGATGAAATCAGGACGTTCGTAGAATTCCTTGAGCCAGTTTCCGACCATTGCAACATTGTATTCGGCAGCCGATACCGGTTCCAGAAAGGTCAGCGTTACCGAAAACTTCTGTTCTCATAGGCATCCGCCCCAGGGTGCAACATGGGTAATGCGTGTTTCTTCGGAGCGCTTGACACCGACAGCAAGACCTTGCATCCTCCGTTTGTCATCTGCGCGATAAACTCAAGTCTCCATGCAACCGGACCTCACCTCAACAACCGCCATACTTGCTGCCACACCCGGAACCCTCAACGCCCTGCTCCGTCACCTTCCCGAATCCCTGACCCATAGCCGCGAAGCCGAGGGCACCTGGTCGGCGACAGAGGTGATGGCGCACCTCATTCATGGCGAGCGCACGGACTGGCTTCCGCGCGTCCAGATCATTCTCCGCGCGGGCGAGTCCGAAACCTTCCCTGCTTTTGCACGCGAAGCCCATCTGGGCGACGTGCGTTCCTTATCCGAACTGCTGGCCGAGTTTGCCGAGTTACGCGCATCCAGCCTCGCTCAATTGCAAGTACTCCATCTGGCGCCGCAAGATCTCGAACGCAGTGGACGCCATCCCGTCTTCGGCAAAGTGAAACTTTCACAGCTGCTCGCCACCTGGGCTGCGCACGACCTTACCCACCTGCATCAAATTTCCCGCGTCCTGGCCTCGCCGTACCGTGAAGCCGTCGGCCCATGGAGCCGCTATCTCGGCGTGCTGCATTGCGATGGACACAGCGGCAACGCTTGATGTGACCTCACCGAACTGAAACCTTAAGAAGCGGCTTCGTCTGGATCATGCGCTTACGCTTGCTCGATTGCTGATTCCTCGATCCTGTCGCGAACCGCCTCGATGCATTCTTCAATGCGGAATCGGCAACAGAACGCGGGCAGCGTTAAAGCTCTACTGCCTCGCCGCCCCAGGCCGCTGGATCGACATCCTCCACCGTCTGCGTCAGCGTCCAGATATGTCCGGCGAAATCTTGTAACGTCGCCTGCCGCTCGCCGTACGCATGAGTCTGCGGAGCATGCACCAGACGCGCCCCATGCTCGACCGCTCGCTCGCACAAGACGTCCACCTCTAGCACGCGCAGCATCACCGAGCTTCTCGTCGCCCATTCGCGGTTAGCTCCTGTCTCCCCGACAACCAGGCAGGCGGACCCGAACCACATCTGCACGCGATGACTGCCGATTCTGAGGCGTACCCGAAACCCAAGGGCCGTCTCCAGCCATGCCACGGCCGCATCCACATCGGGATAGGCCACCACGGGAGTGACTTCACAGGGCGGAGCTGACCGATTTTTCACCACCCGGCCTCCAGCCACATCATAAATGCGGCGGCATCCATGCGTCATCGCACCACAAGGCCCGTCAGACACATCCGCATCCCGGACTCGACTTACCGCCCGTTCCAATCCCCCCAACCCCAAACCGAAAACCACAAAAAACTCCGGGGCAATCGCTCGCGCGGCATGCCCGATCGTATCCGGGACGGCCAACCGACACGCGGATGGCAGCCCGCTCGCCGGCCGCCATCCGCTCCCGCCTCAGTCCATCGGCTGCACCCATTGCCTCCGCCACCCCGGCGCCTCAAAGGCAACTGCAAAATACTGCGTCTCATGCATCACCTTGCCGTTGCTGAACTCCATAAGGCTCACCGTGTAGGCTGCCTGCTCCTGGTAGGTGATCCGGTATTCCGTGATCCACAACTCCCCGCGCCCTACAATGCGCCTCACCTCGAAGCCCGACGGCTTGCCGGGATGATGGCTCCGCAAAGCCTGCAGGTTCGCTCGCCCCATAATGCGCTCGCCTGACTGCGGATACTCGCAGACCGCATCGTCGTGGTAAATGTCGTGTTCCCCATCGGCATCCCCAATCGCGGAGGCATGCCAATGCGCATCCAGCGCTTCCCGTATTTGTTCGTCTCCCATCGCCATCCCAGCCTCTCTTTCTCACGTCGAGAACCATTGTCGCTCCTGCCAGTCGGGCCACACCGGCCGATCGCCAAAAAATATGGCTGGCAATCTGAACCAGTCACGGCCTGACCCGCAGCGGGTTGCCGAAGCGGCAAAGCAATTGCCTGAGTCGGCCGCTTCGTGAGTCTCTTGGGCAGGACATTCGTTCGGAATCCGCATTTTCACCGTCCCCTGGACATTGTTTCTAGCGGCGCTATACTTGCTATCGATGGGAACGACACCGGCAGCAAACCGGATTGCAGAACGAAAACTGCGGGACCGGCAGGCCCGCCGCGCACAGATCATCACCGCCGCACGACGAATCGCCGAGCTCGAAGGGTGGTCCAGCGTCACCGTTCGGCGGCTCTCCGACGAAATTTCCTACAGCCAACCCGTCCTGTACGCCCATTTCGGAAGCCGAGAAGGCATCCTCGCCGCGGTAGCTATCGAGGGCTTCGAAGAGCTGGGCCTGGCTTTAGAGAAGGCGCGAAAACGGGCGAAGCGTGGAACTGCCATCGAACCGGTCGCGGCCGCCTATCTCGAGTTCGCCGCGTCCTCCCCGGCACTTTACGAAGCGATGTTTTCCCTCAACCTGGCCGTTCCCTTCGATGACGCGGCCACTCCTCCGCAGCTCGGGTTCGCTTTTTCCCAACTCCTGGACCTCTTTCAGGGCCAGAGCTCGAAGCCCGAGACTCGAGCGGAACTGTTTTGGGCCAGCCTCCATGGCATCGCCGAGCTCACAGCAAGCAGGCGATTTCCGCGCAGCCGTCACAAAGAGCGCGTCAGATCGCTCGTCGAGCTCTTCACCTCTCTCAAGTGAAACGGCCCAGGCGCCATCCGCTCGGCAAGCTCTATCTCACCATTGCTTTCACCAGCAAGCGCCGCCACACCGCATCCGGCAAAATTCGATTCATCCAGAAAAATGGGCCGGCCTTGGCGAGATAACGCAACCGGTTGCTCGGGTCGTTCGCAGCACCGTAAATCACCTTCGCAACCTCCTCCGGCTTAGCCCCTCGAGCATTGCTCTTCGCGAAGACACCCATGAACTTGCTCATGCTTGCCCGATATGGGTCGCTCACCGCCATTTGCATGCTGCCCTCGCCGAACTCGGTACGGATGCTGCCGGGTTCAATAAGTTTGACGCGGATGTGAAACGGCTCCAGCTCATAGCGCATCACAATCCGTAGCCGGCGTTGTTCAGCAGCACATCGACCTTCTTGTAGCGGTCGAGCGTATCGGCAATCGCGCGCGCGATGGAATCCGCCTTCGTCACATCCAGCGCGAACAGCCTGATGTTGGGATGCCCAAGAGCGGCGTCCGCCTTGAGCGGGTCGCGCATGGTTGCAGCTACGTTCCAGCCTCTTTCGGCAAAATAAAGCGCTGTGGCCCGTCCAATGCCGCTCGAGGCGCCCGTGATCAGAATTGTTTTTGTTTTTGTCATTAAATCCCTTCGCTTTCGTCTCGTTCGGTCAAACCGGCCTGCGGCATGCGCGGCGCGGCTTCCAAAAATCCTACACGGTATAGATATACCGAATGGTATTTCGGTTGCAAATAGTTTGCGCGCGCTATTCTGGAGGCGTGGCGAAAGCGATCAGGCAGAGACTCACCCGGCAGCAGAGCCGGCTCGAAACCAGGACCAGCCTCCTCGAGTCGGCCGCGCAACTCTTCGCCAGAGGCGGCTATGAGGGCGCGTCTGTCGATCTGATTGCAGAAAGCGCCGGCTACTCCAAGGGCGCCTTTTACTCGAATTTCGAGAGCAAGGAAGCGATCTTCCTCGAGCTTCTCGACGCCCACAAGCGCCGCGAGATTGAAGCATTAGCGCAGCTTCTGGCGCAAGACATTCCCGCACCAGAGCTTCTCTCGCGGATCCGCAGCTCCGAGACCGGGCGCGGCGCCGATTTCGACTTCGGTCTACTCTCTGCGGAGTTTCAACTGCAAGCCTGCCGCGACAAGGCCTTTGCCAGGACCTATGCCAGGCTGCACCGCACCCACCGCGACACCATGGCGGGCTTGGTCGTCAAGCTCTTCGCCAAGCTGGATCGACCTCCGCCCCGCGATCCCAAAGATCTCGCCGACATCATCATGGCCTTGACCACCGGCCTCTCGCTCCAAGGAACAAGCCTGCAAAAACCTCTGCGAATAGGCATCGTCACCGAGGCGATCCTTCTCGTCTTAGGCCTCGATCGCTTGCAGAGCTAGACTCCCTCGGCTGGCAATGGCCCGCGGCGCCGGCTGTCGTCACAATGCGGGCAGTCGGCACGCCGCGGCGAAAGTTATCAACCCACCCCGTGCAGCGGGCTTCGTCATCCCTGAGCAGCGCGGCCTTGCGCCCCGATAGGTCGTCCGGCAATCGGTCCCAGTTATGCGGACGTGCATAGATCGCCAGCACAGGGACAGGAATGCTCGTGTACTTCTGCATTCCGAAGTTCATCGCGGCCCCGATGGGCGTTCGCGGCGGCAGTGGCGGCATATTCGCGACCTCGAGGTTGTTCTGGTGAAGAACGCTCTCGAACCGCGCCACAGCCGCTTCAATCTCCAATAATTTCTTCTGTTCTTCGACGCCGCCGGGTTTCAATCTCTTCAATGCGCCTCTTGATGTCGTTCGTCTCGATCTCGATTGGCGGGTGCGCGGCATCGTAGAACGCAAAGTCGGTCGCCGCGTCCAGGTAAATCAGGCCCGCAACCTTATCCGGAGATCGACTGCCGATAGAACTGAGTTCCTGCCCGGCAATCGAGTGCCCCACCAGCACAGGGCGCTCGATATGCAACGCCTGCATCACCGCAAGCACATCATCCCCAAGGTGGTCCGCCGAGTAGTTGCCGTTGGCCGGTGCCGGCCGGCTCGGGGCGCCAGACCCTCTTCGCGTAATGCCATAAACATGATGCTGCCCCGTGAACTGGGGAGCAAAGCCATCGAAACGATGAGCCGTGTCCCCCGCCCCGGCGAGATCGCCCAGCTCCGCCGCACCCCCACTCGCGCCGAACGAAAGTTGTAGCTCCCAACCGGCATTCCCTGTAGATTTCACGACCGCGCAATGCTAGCATCGCCGCATCGCCATTCTCTCCGGGCTGCGGGTTCCGGAGATCCTGCGAAGCGAGGGCGCATGGTCAAAGTCATCACGGTAGAGCGCGAATATGGAAGCCAGGGCGCGGAGTTCTCTCGTAAGCTGGCCGAAGCCCTCGGCTGGAAGCTGATCGACAGCTGCCTCATTGAGGAAATCGCCCGCCGCGCCGGCGTCGATCCGTCCCAGGTCACCAAATGCGATGAAACCCTCGATCCCTGGTATCACCGCTTCGGCAAGGCCTTCTGGCATGGCAGCCTCGACCGCCTCCCAGCCCCTCCCGTCCAGAGCGTCTTTGACAGCGAGAGCATGACCGTCCTGGTGCGCGATTACCTGCTGAAAGTCGCTGCCGAGGGCCACGCGGTGATCGTCGGCCGCGGCGCCGCCTGCGTCCTCACCAACTATCCCGGTGCCTTCCACATGTTTGTCTACGCCTCGCGCAAGCGCAAACTGCAGTGGTTCCAGAAAAATTTCCCCGATCGCATGGACGATGCCGAAAAGGAACTCGAAGCCACCGACGAGCGCCGCGCCGACTACGTTCGCCGCTTCTACGATCAGCAGTGGGACGACCATCGCCTCTATCACCTCATGCTCAACTCCTGCATGGGCTGCGACGCCATGGTCAAGGCCGCTGGCCAGGCCGCCGGCCTCGGCGCGCTCCACCCCGCATCCGAGCTCGTCGCGCCCTGATGGCTTCCTCGCCACGCTCCGCGCCTGTCAAGTGCCCGGTCCGTCAACACGCCCGTAAGTCGAATTAATACAACAATTTGGCTTGTCGATAGTGTTGGCATGATCTTCCTCTCAAACGCGTAGAATAGAAATAGAGGTGAGTCTCTCATCAGCCTCGGCCGGGCGTGCCGGAAGCATACCGCATCCAAGCCCCGCTAAGTCCTTTCAAAAGACGATTCTGCATCGAAACCTAATGGAATGAGGGCGTTACAGCGCCTCCGTTCTGTAACCTCCTCATTTCATTGATGTTGTTTACAGAGATGGGGGTGGGGGAGGTACCCCGCCCTGCCGTACAATGAACTCTGCAAGTCTGCCGGGCGATCGCTGCTGGAATGCTTTTTGCATTCCGGGGGAGGAAAGTCCGAACTCCACAGGACAGTGTGCCGGATAACGTCCGGGCTCCAGGCGTCAAGGCCTGGAGACGGCCAGTGCCACAGAGAAGATACCGCCATCGCTCGCAAGAGCGGTGGTAAGGGTGAAAAGGTGCGGTAAGAGCGCACCGCTCCGACTGTAAAGCCGGGGGCAGGGTAAACCCCACACGGAGCAAGACCAAATAGGGAGGGAATCCGCGGCCAGACCCAGGCTGCGGTTGCGTGCCGGTCCGGTGCGCCAAGGCGGGTCGCCAGCCGTTCGCGGCGGGTGCCGTAACCTCCGGGTAGGTTGCTGGAGCGCGTCAGTAATGCCGCGCCTAGAGGAATGATCGTCGCCGGGCCTCGGTCCGGTACAAAATTCGGCTTACAGGCAGCCTTGCAGCAATGGCCCCGTCGCTCTCCAAAAGAGTTGCGGGGCCGTCACTCTTGATCCGGAACCGTTCTCTTCTTGCCCAGGTTCTCGATCTTCGCGATCAGGCGGTCCACGTAGCCGCGTGCCTTCCGCAAAACGCCGCCAATGCGCGGGTACTTGACCGTGATCTTCTCCACCAGCCGTTGTGCCCATTCATATTCGGTGCTCAGCAGCAGCAGTCCGATGATGAGGAAGAGAATGCCTTGAAGAATCGGCAGAAACAGCCCGAGAAAGCCCAGCACCAGGAACAGCCAGCCGAGACTGATGACAATGTAGCGCTTCACGGCTCTCGCTCCCGCGGATGCACCAAGCATGAAAAAGCCCGCGCCCTCTGACGAAGGCGCGGGCTTGTCACTCCATCTTAACCGACTTTTAAAGGCCGGCAGCCGCCGGTTACGCGGCCTTTTTCTTCTTCAAATATCCATTTGGATCGAGGACGAACTTCTTCGCCACGCCACTGTCGAAGTCCTTGTATCCCTGGGGAGCGTCATCCAGCGTGATGATCGTCGCATTCACGATCTTCCCTATCTGGATCTTGTCATGCAGGATCGCCTGCATCAGCTGACGGTTATAGCGAAGCACAGGCGCCTGGCCGGTATGAAATCCAAGCGACCTCGCCCAGCCCTGGCCGAAACTCATCTTCAGCATGCCCTTTTTCGAGTCTTCATCCTTCGCGCCCGGGTCGGCCACTACGTACAGGCCGGGAATCCCGATGCTTCCAGCAACGTGGGTGACTTCCATCAGCGAATTCAACACGCCGGCCGGCTTCGGTTCGTTTCCATGCCCGCTCGCCTCGAAACCGACCGCATCGACCGCCGCATCGACTTCGGGAATCCCAACGACTTGCGCGATCAGGTCGCCGAGCCGGTCACTCTTGCTCAGGTCGATCGGCTCAAAGCCGACCTTCTTGACGTGCGCCAGGCGCTCCTGGTTGTAGTCGCCGACCATCACCACCGCTGCGCCCAGTAGTTGAGCCGAAGCAGCCGCCGCCAGTCCCACCGGACCCGCGCCGGCAACATACACGATGGAGCCAACCCCCACGCCGGCCGTTACCGCCCCGTGGAAGCCCGTCGGGAAGATGTCCGACAACATGGTCAGATCGAGGATCTTCTCTTTCGCACGGTCCTTGTCGGGAAACTTGATCAGGTTAAAGTCGGCAAAGGGCACCAGCACGTACTCCGCCTGGCCGCCAACCCAGCCGCCCATGTCGACGTAGCCGTAAGCTCCGCCGGGCTGCTTGTCATTCACATTCAGGCAGACGCCGGTATTGCGCTCGCGGCACGAGCGACAACGGCCGCAGGCAATGTTGAAAGGTACGGTGACCCAGTCTCCAATATCGAGGAACTCGACATCTTTGCCCTTCTCGATGATTTCGCCCGTGATCTCATGGCCCAGAACGATGCCCTTCGGGGCAGTCGTCCGGCCACGCACCATGTGCTGGTCCGATCCGCAGATATTGGTGGAAATGATCTTCAGGATGACCCCGTGTTCGATCGGCTTGCCTTGAGGGGTCTCAAACTTCGGATAATCAATATTCTGAACCTCGACTTTATGCGGTCCGAGGTAAACTACTCCACGATTGCTCGCCATTACGACTCCTTTGTCCCATCTTCTGCCCCGCTTTCAGAGCCCGGGGAACTATATGTCCTTTGGATGCGTAAAATCAAGCAAGGCTAGCCTCGCCCGGAGATCGCCTGCCGGGATTGACGGGCTGCCAGGGGTCCAGCTCTCCCGTGCCGAGGTCGTCCAATGGAATTGCTTGAGGGCTTCAAGATCGCGCTCAGTTCGCTGTGGGCGAACAAGATGCGCTCTATCCTGACGCTGATTGGCGTCGTCATCGGGGTGGCCTCGGTGATCACCGTCGTTACCCTGGTGAACGGGGCCAAGAGCTTTGTCACGACCAAGCTGAATAGCTACGGCGCCGAAGTCGTCACGGTCAGCAAAATGCCCCAGACCTTCATCACCATCGAAGAATACCTGGCCTTTCAGAAACGCAAAGATGTCAAGCTCGACGACTATGAAGCCATTCGCGACGAATGCAAGTCCTGCGTCTCGGTCGGCGCGCTACGCAACAGCTCCGCCGGCAAGATCGTCTACGGAACGAAATCGACAACCGACACCGATGTCCGCGGTTGGACCTGGACGATGCCGCCCATGTCCAATCTGAACATCGCGCAGGGGCGCTCTTTTACTGAGTCAGAAGACACGCATAGCAGTCACGTCGCCATCGTCGGCTACGATATCGCAGAAAACCTGCTCGGCCAGGGCAACCCTCTAGGCAAGGAGATCCGGGTCGACGGCGACCCCTATACCGTAATCGGGGTAGGAGAACGCCAGGGAAAAACCCTGGGAGCCAGCCAGGACAATTGGGTCGCAGTTCCCCTGACGGCGTTTATCCAATCGTATGGCGCGAACAAGAGCCTCGTGGTCTATGTCAACGCCGGCGGCGGAGGCCCAACCATTGACCGTGTCTCCGACGAGTTGCGAACCATCATGCGAGGACGCCGCCATCTCGCCCCCGGGACGCCCGACACCTTCTCGATCGACACCAGCGCAACGTTTCAAAACCTGCTCGGTCAGATCCTGAACAGTTTTGGCGCCGTGGTCGTCGCGATTGCCGGTATCTCCCTGGTCGTCGGCGGCATCGTCATCATGAACATCATGTTGGTGTCGGTGACCGAGAGAACGCGTGAGATCGGGATCCGGAAGGCGCTCGGCGCACGGAAGAACGACATTATGCTGCAGTTCATAGTGGAATCTGCCACGATGTCGCTCTTTGGCGGAATCATCGGCGTGATCGGCGGCATCACGGTCGCGAAGATCATCACCCTGCTGGTGAGCTTCCCTTCTGAGGTTCAGCTCTGGTCGGTCCTGGTGGGACTCTTCGTCGCGACCGCCGTTGGCGTGTTTTTCGGCGTCTACCCGGCCCGCCAGGCTGCCATGCTCGACCCTATCGTCGCTTTAAGATCGGAGCTTTAGGATGCGCATCGGGGATTCCAAAGAAGCAGTGCGGATGGCCTTCGAAACACTGCGTACCAATAAACTTCGCTCCGGGCTGACCGTGCTCGGCATCTCCATCGGTATTTCGACCGTGATCCTGATTTCGTCGGCGATTAACGGCCTCAACAGCAACATCGATGGTTTTATCCGTTCGCTCGGCACCAATAGTCTTTGGGTCTTTCGCTTCGAGCCCTTCGGGCATCGCCCTACGACGGAAGAACTGAACCGCAAGCAGCTCACGTTTGAGGATGGCGTTGCGATGCGCACTCTACCGCACGTTGTCGGGGTCGACCCCAGCCTGACCTCACAAAACTTCCAGATAGGCATCGGATCGGTCTCCGTGAAATATGGCAATCGGAAGATCCAGAACACCATTTTGAACGGCAACAGCACCGATTTGGCCAAGGTCGGCGGGTTCACCCTGCAACAGGGCCGGCTCTGGAGCGAAGACGAGGAAAACCGCCGCGCCAATGTCGTCGTTCTCGGCAGTGACGCAGCGGCAGATCTCTTCCAGAAGGAGTCTCCGTTGGGCAAAGAGATTCAATGCGAAGGCGATGTCTTCACCGTCATTGGCGTTCTCGATCCGCAACCGCAGCCCTTCGGCGGCGGCCGCAATACGCAGGACAATTCAGCCTTCTTTCCGCTCGAGACCTTCCGGAAGATCCACCCCGAGATCAAGGATTATTGGGTCACCGTCAAATATGACGACCCGGCCAATAAAGCGCTGGTCTCAGATGAAGTGCGCGAACTGCTGCGCCGCCGCCGGAAAGTCCACGTGGAGCAGGATGACAACTTTGCCATCTTCGGCCCCGATTCTCTGGGTCGCCTCTGGAACTCTCTGACCGGCGGCCTGTTTCTCTTCATGGTCGCTGTCTCTTCGGTCGGCCTCATGGTCGGCGGTGTCGGAGTCATGAACATCATGCTGGTGTCGGTCACCGAGCGAACGCGGGAGATAGGTGTGCGCAAGGCAATCGGCGCGACGAAGGCGAATATTTTGCTCCAGTTCACCATCGAAGCGATGACTCTCTGCGCGGTTGGCGGTGTCATCGGCATTGTTGCCGGGGCATTCTTTACGTTGATCTTGCATTTTGCGGTTTCTTTTCTGCACGCTGCGCTCTCGTCGACCTGGGTCATCGTCTCGTTCGTCGTCTCCTGCGCGATTGGATTGATCTTCGGAATCTACCCGGCCTGGAAGGCTTCCAATCTAAATCCCATCGAGGCCTTGCGTTACGAATAGCGCATAATTGGCATGGCCTAGAATCTATTTAGCCCATGTCTTCGCTTGCTGCTTCGGTTGCTCTCTTCACCTCTCTTCTCGCATTTGTGGGCTGCGGCTTCTACCTCGTCGCCATTTGGAGCGCGCGCGCCTTCGTCCGGGACTCACGGAAACCTTTCGCTGATTTTCATCCGTCGGTCAGTATTCTCAAGCCCGTGAAGGGACTTGATCCCGAAATGTATGAGAGTTTCGCCAGCCATTGCCGTCAGCAGTATGCGGGCCAATACGAGATTCTCTTCGCCGCCGGTAGCCCCGGCGACCCGGCGGTCGAGGCCATTGAACGGCTGCAGCGAGAGTTTCCGCAGCAGAGCATCCGGCTCATTCTTTGTCCGGAAAACCTCGGCGCAAATGGCAAGATGAGCAGTCTCGCGCAAGCGCTGCCGCACGCGCAGTATGATTACCTGCTCATCAACGACAGCGACATCCTTGTCTCGCCGAAGTATTTGCGAAATATCATGGCCGGCTTTGCGGGTCCCGCGAGAGCAGGCCGAACTGTCGGCATGGTGACAGCCCTCTACCGGGGAAAAGCCTACCGAACCATAGGCTCAAAGATGGAAGCCTTGGGGATCGCCACCGACTTCGCGCCCAGCGTGCTTGCTGCTCGATACCTCGAGCGCGGCATACGTTTCGGGCTCGGATCCACGCTCGCCGTGTCGCGGGAGGCTCTGAACACCAGTGGAGGTCTCTTGCCGCTGGTCGATTCTCTGGCGGACGATTATCAGCTCGGGGTGCGAATCTTTGCAGCGGGCTTCGATGTTGTCTTGGGCCGGGAGGTCGTCGAGACCTCGGTGCCCGCTTATACTTTCGCCGCCTTTCTCGCGCACCAGATGCGGTGGGCCCGCACAGTCCGCGACGCCCGCCCGGCTGGGTATTTTGGACTCGTCTTCAGCTACGGACTGGCGTGGGCTTTATTGAATGTCGCCTCTACTGGAGCAAGCGTTGAGAGCATAGCGCTGTTTTCTATCACTCTTGCTGCTCGAGTGGCCGTCGCCCTGCTGATCGGGGGCGAGGTCCTCGGCGACCGCCAGGTGTTGCGCGATCTTTGGCTGCTGCCGGCGCGAGACCTGGTTGCGCTAGGAGTCTGGGCGTGGAGCTACGCGGGAAAGACGGTCAGTTGGCGAAATGAAAAGTTTTCGATTCGTGACGGCAAACTCCAAAGGACAGCCGAGCGCCTCTGACGATATTCGGTCACTGATTCGCGCTTGTTTTCGAACGCTCTTCAGGGACCAGCTCAAGCTTTTTATTGATAAGCGGCCAATACTGACGCAAGAGGTTCCCGCCAACTCGCCAGCCGAGGTCGGCTGAATACCGAATCAGCGTGCTTCCTAACCCGCGGTCACCCTGGGGATAATAGACATTGGCAAGACCTTCAGCCGCCAATGGGCCGAGCAACCCCGAGTAGTTCACGACTGGGTCGCCGGCGTCACTGCGAGTGACCACCAGACGAAGCGCTGCATACTTGAGTGACTGCTGGAAGTCGAGTTGGCTCTTGACGTAAAAACGCGGATCTTCGTGGGTGACGGAAGCAATGAGAAAAGTGCCGAAGAGATTGGTCGATGCGACCCGAGCCATGTCTGCGCCGAAGCGTTTTCCGTATCCGGCCATTCCCTGGTGGTAACCGGCAGGCTTGTCGATTGCCTGGCTGAAGCCCGCCGCCAGGAGGGCCGTGGCGACCGTGGGTATGGCGACGGTGTTATTCGAAGCCAGCTTGAACTTTTCCCAACTGCTCAACGAGGTTTCGGTCGTGGCAAGATCGGGGAAGACCAGCGACTTGCTCTGCAGTCTCAAGAACATCGCAACGCCGCTCTGCAAATGGTTCGCCGGAGACTGTTCGGCTTGTGGCGCGTTGTTGCGCGACGGAGCGTCCGGCAACGTACTTGAATCGCTTTGCTGCCCAATAGCGAGAGGAAGAACGGAAGAACAGAAAACTGCAGTCAGCAACCAGCGACGGATCGGCTGCAGCATTGCGGCGACACCCCCATCTCGATGCGATGAGGCAGAAGTGAAAAGCCAACTCAAAGGCGCCACCATCATGGATTTGGTTTTCTTTACAAAGTAAAACGCCAACCGGCCGTTTTCAGGCCGCCAGGCAGGAACCCGTTCAAGGGCGGAGGCGTTCCTGCAACTAGATGGACGCAAAACACAATCACGAGAAACCCGCAAAGTCATCAGCTTGATTATGCAGGATTGGGTCGGGCAGATGTTGTTCGCGCACAGCTGCGCTCGATAGAGAAAAGGATGATCGTCTGACCCTCTCCAGAGAAAGCTCCTGAGAGTTCGTGATTACGAATAAAGCGGCTGCGGTGCGGCCACATCGCCGATAAATTCGTGATACGTCAACCTTCGTTGAGCGTCTATCAGACTTGGGTTCCGCATCTGCCGCCTTTGACGGCAATCGTAGTGGTGCTATGCGAGAGGCGCAGCGAGGTGACGATTGCGTGCGACTACCGGCCTGATCGGCCTGGCGCCACTCTCGGCAACTCGACACGAGGGAAAACCAGTGATGCGGAGACGATTTCACCTTACTCGAAGCCGCGAGTAGACCGGTCGAGCGGCCACCACCTTTCAATCTCTCTGGCAGTGATTCGGATATGATGATTAGGTCGTCAGGCTCCACTCACGCGGAGGGATGTGTGAGCGGTTGAAACAGGCGGTCTTGAAAACCGCTTTACCTTAACAGGTAACGGGGGTTCGAATCCCTCTCCCTCCGCCATCACTTCGTACATACTGATCTGCCATTCCCTTCAAACCGATCTCCGCCCGGCTGGAGGCTCATGGGACTGCGGTGAGGCTGCATCCGCTTTTCGGCTGCAGCCTCACCGCCAATGACTATTCATGGGTCGCGGGCTTCGCTGCTAAAAGGCTGTAGAAGTTTTCGCGGTATTGGAGGAAGACCAACACCCACAACACACAGGCGACCAGAGCCGGAGCAATGCCCGGCGCCAGGGTCAGGTGGAAGGCAAGGATGTTATAAAGCTCTGCGGCGAGCAGCGTCAGGGCTAGCGGGACAAAGAATCCAGAGAGCAACAACAGTCCAGCGAAGAGCTGCACCGCGAAGAAGAATGCAGCAAAGTGCGAGGCACTTATGGCCAGAACAAACTGCTGCGCCAGTGAATTCGCGGGCGGCGGCTGGTGGATAAAGTTAAGGAACCCGTTCAGGCCAAAGACAGTAAACATAAGGCCCAGCAGATAACGTGCGGCAACGGAAACAATCTTCATGCTTCGTCTCTTTTAAATCGTCTGCGCATGCGTCTGAACTGCTTGCAGGTGAGGCGCAAGGAATGCTTCGCGATCCTGCCCATGATGCAGGGCCATGGTTCCCCCTGCGGTGAGAAAGGTCACATCCACCAGGCCGAGGAAGCCAAACAGCGACCGCAGATACGGCTCAACAAAGTTGAACGACGCCATCTGCGTCTGGGCATCGTAGATACCGCCGGTGGCAACGATAAATGTTGCCCTCTTGCCGAGAATCAGACCCTTCGGCCGTCCGTCTGCATACGAAAAAGTTCTCTCGACCCGCGCAATCTGGTCGATCCAGAGTTTGAGCACCGAGGGCACTCCGAAATTATGCATCGGAACTCCAAAGACGTACTCATCGGCCTGCTCGAGTTCGGCGAGCAACGAATCTGAAAGCGTAAGCAGTTCCTTCTGCTGTGCAGTGCGCGCCCCTTCCGGCGTATACACGGCACCTACCCACTCAGCGTTGATGGGCGGGATCGAAGTTGCGTTGAGGTCCCGATCGACGACCGTTCCATCCGGGTGGGAAGACTCCCATTGAGCGACGAACGCGCCGGTAAGCTGGCGTGAGACGGAATGCCCGTAGAGCGGGCTCGAATCGATGTGAAGAAGTGTAGGCATATAGGAACAAGCCTCCTGTACATCAGTTGATGCTTAAGCAACAACTGTCGATTCAGGGAAATGAAGAAGTGGCGGGGATGCATCGTTCCCCACCAACCAGCTATGCTCACATTGCAATGCCTCATCCACTTCAGACTGACGGTACGACGGAGACAACGGATCCGCGCATCGTGCGCAGCCGGCGCATGTTGATGGAAGCGCTCGCCAAACTATTGATTCAGAAGTCGTTTGACGACATCTCCATTCAAGAGATCGCCGATGAGGCCACCCTGAATCGAGCCACATTCTACCTACACTACCCCGATAAGAGTGCTCTCCTGCAGGCAATGGCCGCGGAGCGATTCGGCGAATTGATCTTGCGTCGCGGACTATCCTTCACAGATTGTGACGGAGCACTGCGCGCCATTGCACTCGGCGTCTGTGACTATCTGGCCGAAACCGCAGGCTGCCCCGGCCAGCTAGCCAAGATGCCACTCGAGGGTTCTGTCATTCCGGTAATCGAGAGCATGTTCCGAAAGGGTGCCGCGGATCATCCGATGTCGTCGGGAACCGATCCTGACTTGCTCGCGACCACGGCCGCGTGGGCGATCTTCGGAGCTGCGCGCCGCTGGCATCAGGCGCCTGACCGGATCCCGGCAGAGGAAATGGCGGCCAAGATCGAGGCGATGGTGAAGCCAATCTTCATGAGCGCTTCCGCCGGATCACTTCCTGGTGCGTAGTCGATTCAGGCATGGAAGCAGCCTGCTATCGACATTAAAGATAAATTCGCTTTTGCTGAAGAAGCAGATGAATGACTTTACTGCGCCGCGAGAGGGGCCGCGAGCACCTCGCGCAACTGTGCCTGCGCGATGCGATTTTCTTCCGGCAGCCCAATGGTGATGCGCACCCATGTGGCGTACGGCGAGAAGAGGCGCCCGATTACGACTCCTCGCTCACGTAGGCCGGCAGCGATGTCTGTCTGTGAGCGCTTCGCGTCGAAGAAGACGAAGCTCGCGCGGGCGTCGGTGTGAACGAGCTTGAGATCGGCGAGAACGCGGTTCCACCGCTCCCGTTCGTCAGCCACGGTCGACCGCACCTGCCCCACGTGGTCGAGATCGCCCAGAGCCGCCTTTGCTGCAGCGAGATTTAACCTGCCCAGCGCCTCCAGGTTGCCTGCGCCTTGCTGGCGCAGGAGGTCGCCCAGGCCGCGCGGCACAACTGCATAGCCCATCGGCAGACCTGCAAGCCCGTAAATTTTGTCGAACGTGTGGAAGACGATCACGTTCGCGCCCTCTCGCACGAGCGTCACTGCCGAACGAGAGGCAGAATCCGGCAGGTACTCCAGATATGCCTCATCCACAATGATCGGGACATGCCGCGAGACCTCCCGAAGAAAGCTCTTGAATGCCCTGTCTTCATTCACCGTGCCGGTGGGGTTGTGGGGATTGACAAGGTAGATCGCACGGGTCTTGGCGTCGACCCGCGAGGCCAGCGCATCGAGGTCGTTCCGGTGTTCATGATCGAGCGCTATAGGCACACCTACACCGCCGAGGTGCGAGGCCGCATCGATCAGGGCCAAATAACCCGGGGACGAGTATAGAAACTCCCCTCCCGGACCACCCTTTGCCGCGAAATAGCTACCCAGCGCGTCCAGCACCTCGCCCAACACGATCTGCTCCGCAGGCACTCCTTCTTTGGCCGCAATCTGCTCTCTCAACTCCGCGGCGGAGACCGCATCGGCGTAGCGGTTTAGGCGTCCGAGCCCCTGCCTCGCCGCCTCTACCGCGTGCGGTGATGGACCAAAGGCACTTTCGTTTAGATTGAGATAAAGAAGCCTTCCGTGATCGCCATCGACTGCTGGCAAAGCCATTGCGTTCGGCGGCGAGAGAAGTCCGGCGCCGAGAGCGAGGCTGGAAGACTTGAGAAGAGCACGCCGAGTCAGCATCTGGGATCCATTCTCTCGCTTTCTAATAGGTGATATGCAAACCAACCTGCAGGTAGCGCGGAAAATTCGCCTGCGAGGTGATTGCGCCAAAGTTTGCGCTTCCGAAGGCGGTGTTCGGCCCGGCAAAAAGCGGCGTGTTGAAAGTGTTGAAGGTCTCAAGCCGGAATTGCGCATTGACGCGCTCCCTGATCAAGATATTTTTGAAAATCGACATGTCCCAGTTCTCGTATCCTGGTCCTCGCAGCGACAAGGTTCGCGGCGCATTGCCGAAGGCGTACTCAGCCGAGCTGCTGAACGCCGCCGGATTGATATATCCGTTTAAGCGGTCGTAGAGGCTGCCCTTCGTTCCGAGCGAAACGCCCGGAAGCAGGTTTGGCCGCTGTACTCCGTTGCCGGCGATGCTCGCGTTCGGATTGTTGCTTTGGTAAATGGCAATCGGAAAGCCGCTCTGAAAGGTTGGCAGCACATTCAATTGCCAGCCGCCGATGATCTCATCGCCCCAGCCCGTTCCGGTCGAAAAGCGCTGTCCTCGCCCAAAGGGCAGATCGTACTGGGCACCGGCAACAAAGCGGTAGGGCACATCGGTCACCGAGCGAGAATATTCCGCGTCCAGATCGTAGACATTCTGCGGTGCGGCGAAGCCTGGACTCTGGATGCTGTTCGCGGTGGCAAACGAAGAGTCCATATTGCGCGAGAGCGTGAAAGACGCGATTAGATTCAACCCATGCCCGGCGCGCTTCTCGGCCTTGACCAGCAGCGCGTCATAGGCGGCGTGCGCTGAACTCACCAGCAGATTTACCGAAGTAAACTGCGGAAAGGGCCGGAGCGCCTGCGAACGGGCGACCGTCGGCTGCCCGAGAATGCCGGGCGCCCCCGGCACATAGTCGGGGTTCGGCACAGAGGCGTTGAGTGAAGCACCTTGCGAGAAATTTGATGGGTTCAACTGGTTGAAATTGATCGGGGTACTGCTGTTGGGCGAAGGATTGAGGTTGGTCGAGCGGGAACCGATGTAAGACACATCCAGCGCGATCTTTCCGGGAATCTCCCGCTCCACACCAGCTGAAAACTGCTGCACCCGCGGCGCATGCAAGTTCTGATCGTAGCTGGTCACGCCGTTGCCGATGCCGGTGAGCAACCCTTGCGAGTTCCCGGTTGGCTTCTGGAACCCACTGGGATATGGGTTATCCAACGATCCCGCAGGCGTTTGCTCATTATCAAGGCTTGCCACATAGGCATTGGTCGAGGTGTAGCCTGGCGCCAGCGTCGCCAGCGGATCGTAGCGCAGGGGGGCATAGAGGATGCCGTAGCCGCCGCTGGCCACCGTCTTCGGCGTCAATTGATACGAGACCCCCAGGCGCGGCGCAAACTTGAGCAGCGATAGATCTCCCACGTCCCTCCGGTTCCCGTTTACCCCTGCAAAGAGAATGCCGCCGGTAACCGTCGTTCCGGTCGATAGCTCCGCTGTCGCGTTGCGATCGAAGCCAACTGCCAGTTGGTTTTTATTCTCCTTCAACCCTGTCTCGGCCTCATAGCGAAGTCCAAGATTCAGAGTCAATCGCTGGCTCACGCGCCAGTCGTCCTGCACGAAGATCGCGTAGTAGTCGAGATAGGTGTTCAGTTGTGTCGTCTGATCGACCTCGCCGGTGGCCGGATAGCCCAGCAGCAGGTCGGCCATATCCGAACCGGTCCCGCCGCCTGCCGCGTTCGGCGTCACCGCTGTAAAAGCGCCCGAAAAAGAATAGGTTCCCGGCGCATTGCTGAAGTCCTGAAAATCCATACGCAGCCGCCGGTATTCCGCGCCGGTCGTCAGGTTGTGGCGATCGATTGTCTTGGTGAGCGCGCCATTCACGATCTGCGACTTCCAGTTGTCGAGAGAATCGGTATTTTGCCCCAACTGCGAAAAGACCGCGGGAAAGATCGTCGGAAAGAATTTCGTCTGAATTGCGTTGCTGTATGCGGCGGGAAATCCCAGCGATGCCGGGTCGAAACCCTGGCTCACCTCCGCAATCAAATTGGGAAAGCGATTGTTTCCATAGCGAGCCGTGATCACTGTCGTCGGATTCAATATCCAGGTGCTGTTGAACTGGGTCGCATCCACCTGGCGATGGTAGTTGTAGGAATAGCTTCCCGGAAGAGTACCCAGCGGGTTGCCCAGCGGCTGAAGAGCCTCGTAGAAAATATAAGATCCGCTTACCGTCCACCACGGCCGGATTTGCTGATCCAGCTTCACCGTCACTTCTTGCGCGTGGTCGCGGACATCATCAGTTCCGCTGAAGTTATAGCTTCCCGTTGGCCCAATGGTTTGTGGCAGCGGATAGTACGCGGCGATGTTCCTGCCCACCGTGCTCACCTGGCCAACGGGAATTTTGTTGCCCGCGAACGGAGTCCTATGCACGACTCCGGCCCCATCGGTGAAGGTCCTGGTGGGATCGTAGATCACGTCGAGGCTGCCGTCCGCATTGCGACTTTGCGAGAAGTCGCCGTTACGCTCCAGCGCAGTCGGCACGGCAAAGCTCTCGGTGTAAGGCGAGGTCTGAATGTATCCCTCCGAACCGATCCAGAAGAAGGTCTTGCCTCGCCCGTCATAGAGATGCGGCACCACTACAGGGCCGCCCAGCGAGGCGCCCCAGTTATAGTAGGGGCTGTCAGGCGCCGGAATGCCCGCACGATTAGCGAAGAAATCGTTAGCCAGCCATGACCCCTGGCGCGTCTCGCCAAAGATTGAACCATGCACCGTGTTCCCACCGGAACGGAGCAGTGTATTGAAGACTCCGCCGCCGGTCCGACCCACCTGTGCGTCGTAGGTATTGGCCTGCACCTTCACGTCCTGGATCGACTCGATCGTCGGGATCACGATCGGTCGATTGTTGGTGTCGGTGATCGGCACACCGTCTACCACGTACAGGTTCGCTGCTACCGGCCCACCGGCCACTGAAGTGGCGGAGGTGCCGTTCTGGTCGGCAAATCGGATGAACTGGGGATTGCCTGTGTTCACAAAAACTCCGGAGAGCTTTGCCGTGATGTATGGGTTGCGGCCAAGCACCGGAATGTCCTCCAACCGCTTCTGGTCCAGGTCCGTACTTACCGATGCCGTCGAAGGATCGATGAGCGGCGCTTCCGCCGATACTTCCACCACATTGCTCGTCGCCCCAACGAGCAGCTGCAAATCCAGCGTCAGCGAGTCCTGCGTAGCAAGCTGGATCTCCGTCCGCTCTGCCGGGCTGAACCCCGAGGCCGTTACCTGCAACGTATAGATCGATGGCCGCAATGCATTGAAGGCGTATGCGCCGCCGTTGTCGCTGGTACCGCTTCGCGTCTGGTGCGTGGAAGTGTCGGTCAGCACAACGACCGCCCCCGGAACCGCGGCCCCGGAAGGATCGGCAATTGTGCCGCGCAGGCTTCCGTTGTAAGTCTGCGCAAACGCCGGAGCGCTGTCAGCCAGGAAGAAAAGAAGAAGGAAGCCAAGGACAAACTGCGGTTCGCCGAATAGGACTCGACCTTTGCGGATCTGAGGTACATGCACAAGGCTCTCCTGAAAGACACCGCGCGGTCTGCGCTCAAATGCAGACTCACGTCTAAAGACTGATCTGGGTCGCCCGAAAGGAGTGGATCGCTTTAAGGAAGTTGAACTGCTTGCAATACGCCATCGGCGCTCGACCCGCCATAGAGGAAGTGCGAGGAGCGACAACAACATACGATGGTCATACGGTACATATACTTTTTTGTAACAGCGAAGGCTGGCTGCGTCAACCTGAGTACTTCGATAAAATTTGACGCGGCCCTCACCCGGCTTTCAGGTATCTGCCGATAACCCTGTAACGGCGCACGAGACATTCCCATTCTTGCCGGCAAGCGATGGAACCCTTGCTTATGATCTTTCAGTCGCAGCTCATTGGTTCACTCCGGGATCGATCTGGTGCGGCCTCCACTGACGTTAGGTCGCAGAGTTGCTCATTGAGCCCAAAGCCGATTCCCCTCACGAATTGGTCCGCTTCATGTCCCGGCCCAGGGATTCCAAATCCCGCTCTGCATGCGATTGACGAAGATATAAATCTAACTCCTGATACCGGCGCGCCACCGCTTCGTCCATCGCAAGCGGGTAAGGCCCATACGCGCGAGGGAGCCTGGTCAGGATCTCGGTACATGCCTGCTCCACCAGGTGACGCAACATGAGCGCTCGCATCCGGGCTGCAACGATGTTCTCTCTTTCCCGGTCGATCTCGCGACCAGCTTCATAGATGTAGGCACGAAGAGCCCAGGCCAGCGAGGTCATCGCGCCCAGATGAGCCAGCGTGTGGGCATCTTCGCGGCGCTGTCGCAGCGCATAATCCACAAGGCCGATTGCGCCGCCTGCCCAGCATGCTGCCGGCCCGCAAGCTCCGTGCCAGAAGCCTGCCCGCTCTACATACCATCCTGGAGGACCAACGAAGGAGCCCTCGACGGTCACTATGGAGGAGAAATGCGCCGTGGATGTCCGCGTCGCGGAGAATGCGCCGGTCTTCCAGCCGGAATCGTCAAACTCAATCGCGTCAGCATTGCCGCGAAGGTCTACTTCGAGCAATCTTGATTCTCCGGCATTGACAGTCAACAAGACCCGATCGATCAGGCCTGCGCCGCTGCAGAACATCTTGGAGCCTTCAATCGATAAGCGTCCCTGATAGGAAGAGGCGGTTATTGGGCTCCCGGCCTTTTCTGATGCCCAGACGCCGTAGATCGCGCCAGGTTCCGGCCGGCGTCCTGCTTCCGCCAATATGGCGACGGCGTCCCAATGCGCTTCCGCCAGACGAGCCAGCGACAGGTCTTCCCTTCCCAGTTCCATCAGCCGTCGATGACGGAGAGCGGTCTGTCCGAAGCCGGGAAGCGGCATTCCAGTATTCAGCATCTTCCGCAGTCTGGCGACGATATCGCCGCCGGTCATCCTGTGCTTCCGTTATGGGCCGAGAGCGCTTCCGCGAAGCCGTGAGGCGCCCGGCCAACCCTCCTGCCGCTGGTAATCACCCGCAGGCGGCCTGTGGATTGTCTCTTGGAATTTGCGTGCCCGAGTCGCTTCCATAGATCGTGATCTTCCGCAGTCGCTTGATATTTCCATCCCCCGGCCCGCAGGTAAGCATCTGCTCGCACTCCAAGGTTTGCGCCATGGACATGAGAATGAATTCCATTCTGAGGAATCACGTAGGTCTTCCGAAACCGCGCAGGCACCTCGGCGTCGTGTTCCTCGAATGTGTCGACATCAATGATCCCCGCAAGAGCAACGAGACCCTTCGTCGCCAGAGAGAGTTGATCGTGAAGCCAGGTTTTGGGAACGATGCAATCTGCATCCGTATTCGCCAGCCAGCAACGATGAAGCGGAACGCGGGAACGTTGCAGTGCGGCCTCCGCAGCGAGGGCTCTTGCCTGGCCGACGACACCCGCGTCGGTACGCACGACGGTTCCGGCGCCCCGAAGCATTCGCTCCGCGATCTGCCATGTCCCGTCCGTCGACGAGTCAATTGCTACGACAACATCGCAGGTAACCAACGGTGGAAGAAAGGAGCAGGCGAGCAATACAGACGTGAGGCATCGAGGCAGGAGCTCCTCTTCATTTCGCGCCGGAATGAGAACCGCTACATGCCATGGGGCGCTCATGCTCGCACCCAGCGATCAAGCCGGAACTTGCCGTGGTTCTCCGAGTGCTGGTGAGTGATTTCTGCCAGCGAACCTAGAATCTCGTGAACGCGGTCGCCATGCAAGCGGTGATCGCAGGAGTGACCCAGCCAATGTGCGACAAGGAAAACACCGGATTTGCAGAGACGCGAGACCAGCATTTGTCCTATGCCACTTAACTCCGCGTCGTCAAAGTAATATCCAATTTCACTGAAGACGATCAGGTCAAAGTTTCCCGCCGGCATCGATTGTGGGAGAATTCCGCACTCGAGATGAACATTCGCCAAACCCTTACAGCGCTCTCGAGCCTCTTTCACTGCCGTAGGCGAGAGATCCATCGCGATTATTTCTCCACAAAGTGAAGCGAGGCGAAAAGTGAGTATGCCGATCGAGCACCCAGGCTCAAAACCCCGGGTGTACCGCCGGTCGCCCAGCGCCGCCACAATGGCGTCGTATCGCTGGCCTTCATAGGGACTGGAGCTGAAATCCCAAGGATCCGGGCTTCGCTGATACATTTGTTCGAAGAATTCCTGACTGCTTGTGTTTGTCGTCATGAGGGTAGAAAGACTTCAAAGGACCTACGCGCCGGAGCCAGCAGACGCTCCGGCAGAATCGGCTCTCCCGACGGATGCATGAGCTGGGAGCGATGTTGCACCAAGGCCTCTGCTTTCGCATGCAGCAGTTCAGGGCTCAGCGGAACTCTGCGCAGGCTCAAACCCGATAACAACGAAGGTGTTGCCAGATGCCAGGTCCAAAAAAAATAGGAAGTGAGCGGAGAACCAGACCGTTGCGCCACCCTGGCAGCAGCGCTTCCACAGGCCGCGTGGTCCGGATGAAAATCACCCTGCCACGGAGCCACGATGTGGGTCTCATCCGAGACTAGAGGCACCAGCAGTTCGACGAGTGCCTGCTCTTGCGAACTGACGTTGCTGTCGGGTAATCGAAGCCGAACGATCTTGTGATCTGCGACCCCGAGACAAGCCAATGCTTGTGTCTGCTCGGCATGCCTGCGCTCGGCCAGTCCCGCATTATCGGTATAGGCGTTTTCCCCGTCGGTGACGGCGACAACGACAACATCGACGCCTCGTCTCCGCTGGCTAGCTATGAGTCCTCCAACGCCTAGCGTCTCGTCGTCAGGGTGAGGGACAACGATCAACATAGGCGCGTCGGGGGGCGTCCATACCGGAATTCCGCAAAGGGCCTCCAGCCACACTCCCTCACTTACTAAAGATTCAATCAAGTATGCTTACCCGCGGAATGAGATGCGGAAGCAGCGGATTTGGGCGGGGAATAGTGAGCTGCATGCCACAAAGCTTATGGCGGGGCAAAAAATCCCTTACGCGCCTGCACACTCAGCTTTTTATCTTTGGTTCTCAATTCCAGCTTGTGATACGTATTCGGCTGAACGTCAGCGGGTGGCTTGTAGCCAAGTTCATACTGAAGGCGCAGGTCCTGGCCGATCTGTAGGAAGATTTCGCGCAGGCTCATCGTGCGCGAGACGGTAAAGACGCGGCCGCCAGTACTCTCCGACAGCTTCTGCAGTGTGGCCAGGCCCGGGTCGGCTCCAAAAGGACGCCCCGGGCCACTGCCACTGACATCGTTCCATATGCTGTAGAGGACGGAATATACCTGCACATCGCCACGTTGTGCCTGCTCTATAGCCTCGGCAACGGACCTGCGACTGCCGTTGTCGCCTCCGTCACTCAGGAGCACAATTGCCTTGCGCCCCGTCTCGTTCGCCAGAACATTTCTTGCAATGCTGTACACCGCATCGTTCAGCAGGGTTCCGTTTGCAGCGGAGGCGTGTTGGCTCAGGCGCGACAACGCCAGGTGCAGAGTATTGACAGAGCTGGTCATGCTACTCAATTGCTGAACAGACGTATCGAACTGTACCAGCATCGCGCGATCCTGTTTACGGCCCAGCATGGTCTCGAAAAACACATCGCTCGCCAGGGATTCATCCCCGATGAAGGTTCGCTGGCTTCCGCTCGTATCGACCATGAGCGCGAGAGTCAAGGGGAGATCGGAGCCCTGTGAAAAATACTGGATCGGTTCCTCCTTGCCGTCCTGCTTGAGCACGAAATCATCTTTCGACAATCCTGCTTTGGGCTCGCCGTCCTTGCTCTTCACAACGGCCGAGATCGCGACCAGCCGCGCCGCCAGCTTAAGCGTCGTCACCGGCTGCTCGGACTGATCAGTGGTGTCCTGGCCGGCAGCGGGCGAGTTGGCTTGCCCCCAACCCGCACTCGAGAGTATCAGCAGGCACACCGCCCAAGCTGCTTTTTCCACCCGATCCATTCCTCCTTTACCAGAGTTGCTCTGCGTCGCCGAACACAGTGAAACGGCTTCCATTCACGGTGCTTGCCATTCTACTCATGACCGTCAACAGGTCACCAGAGGATCTATTTCGGGGCATTCTCTCTACAAAGTCCGGCAAGCAGCCTAAGGAAGGCGATGTTCACCCCTTATTCACCTTAGTAGCCGAGACTTGGTAAGGCGGGGAGTGAGTTGAAGCGCCCAGTCGTGAGATATGCCAAAGAGCCTTGCTGGAGTGCCGCACCGGATGCCAACGTTTCGCTGGACTGCTACAGCCGTCTTATGCCTTGTGCCCATGTGTTCGCTCCTGCGGGCCCAGGGCCCTGCGACCATTTGCCCTCGTCCCCAGGCAGGCAGCGTGGTTGAGGAGCCCGAAGATCTGCGCAGTCGCAACGGCGTTCTTGAAGTGCAACTGACCGCCCGCGACTCAAAAGACGCGACCGGCGCCACACGCTACTGTTACACCGATGCCGCAGGCCGCGAGGCGCCGAACCTGCGGGCCAGCCCCGGAGATCTCGTCATCATTCACCTGAAAAATGCTCTGACCGATGTCAGCAGTGCAGGCGCGCCCCCGGATTCCTCTCACATGAACATGCACACTCACCCTGCCGCGGATGCCTGCACCAGTGGAAGCATGAGCGCAGTCTCGACCAATCTCCACTTCCATGGGCTCACCATCCCACCGGTTTGCCATCAGGACGATGTGATGAAGACCTCGGTGCAGCCGGGCGATGCTCCTTTTGAATACAGGTTCCGGATTCCGGGCGACGAGCCGCCCGGCCTCTACTGGTACCACCCCCATATTCACGGGTTCAGCAAGCAACAACTGCTCGGCGGAGCATCTGGCGCCCTGATCGTCGAGGGCATCGAGCGCGCGGTCCCCGCCGTGGCCAGCCTGCCCGAGCGTGTCTTTATCATTCGCGACCAGGACCTCGTCAATCCGAGTGCGCCGCCGGCCAGGTCTGAGCCGGTTGTCCCGAAGTTCCTGATCGATCGCGACGGAGATGCCGCGAACAACGGCACTGGATTTGGCAAGCCCGCAAAAGATCTGTCTCTCAACTACGTACCTGTGCCCTATCCGGATTACAAGCCCGCAGTGATCGAGATGAAACCCGGTGAGCGCCAATTGTGGAGGGTGTTGAATGCCTCGGCTATTACCTACCTGAACCTCGCCGTCCTCTTCCAGCGCGCAGCGCAGCCGCTCGGGCTCGTGGCTATCGACGGCGTTCCCATGAACCGCGCGGCCGGCCAGGCGGAGGCAATCGACTGGCAGACCCATCTAGGCTTGCCGCCTGGCGCTCGCGCGGAGTTCATCGTAACGGCGCCGGCCGGCGGGGGCACCGGTCTACTCGTTACGAGAACTGTGGATACGGGGCCTGGCGGCGAAAACGATCCGAACCGCATGCTGGCCAAGATCGTCGCCCTCTCGAATGCCGCGGAACCCCGTTCCTTCTTGGAAAAATCGCCCGCGCCGCTTCCTTCGTCGAAGAAAGCATGGCTGGGAGATATTGCGCCGGTGCGCATCAGGCACTTGTACTTCTCAGAGAAGCTCGCCGATCCCGCCGATCCAACGAGCGCCGTGGAATTCTACCTGACAGTAGACGGACAAGAGCCCAGGATGTTCGACATGAATTCGGAGATACCCGATATCGTCGCCCAACAGGGTACTGTCGAAGATTGGATCATCGAAAACCGATCGAGCGAGCTGCATGCCTTTCACATTCACCAGTTGCATTTTCTGCTGCTCGATTATGCCGACCGCCCGATCAATGAGCAGTTTCTCCGCGATACGGTAAACGTGCCTTACTTCGACGGAAGGTCGTTGGCGTACCCGAGTGTTCGCCTGCGCATGGATTTTCGCGACCCGGACACCGTGGGGCTCTTCCCCTATCATTGCCATCTGCTGGAACACGAAGATAAGGGAATGATGGGGTCGATTCGCGTTTTGCCGGCCGCCCACGGCACAAGCCCTGAAGACCAGGCCAGTTGCCCGGCCGGCGGCGCCTGCAAAGCTCATCCGAAAAACTCGCAACTCGCAGGAAACTGATTTCGCTCGTAGTGATCCACCCCCTAAATATTTTTTTACCGTCTATTCACTGGACTGCACAGTCAGGTTCATCGGAGTCACTTATTTTTCATGAGGTTGGGGCAGTCGCCCTGACCTTAGGAGGGATAAATGATCGTGAAGAACATCGCATCTACGGCCATGCGAGCGATGCGTACGGGCCTGGTATCAGCCGCCGTACTGCAACTCGCTCTTGGCAACGCTTTCGCAGCTTCGCCGGCAGATTCGTCAGTCCGGGACAACGAGACCAGCACTCCCATCAAACACGTGATCGTCATCATCGGCGAAAACCGCAGCTTCGACCACGTTTTCGCCACCTACGTTCCCCAGAAAGGGGAAACTGTGATGAACCTGCTTTCTGAGGGCATCGTTAATGCCAACGGAACGCCGGGACCCCATTTCAGCAAAGCCCGCCAGGAAGCAGCGACCAGAACCCAGGACGGCTTTGTCCTCGATCCGCCGAAGGCCGCTTTCACCAAAGGTGTCTTGCCTGCTCCCCTCGTCGGCGGACCTGCCACTTCCTACGTAACCGGCAACAGCCTCGACCTGGCGGTGCAATCGGAGAATGGTCTTCCGTCGGAATATTACAGCTACCTCGTGAGCGGCGGTACCGGCCAGACCAAGTACACGCCCGACGCGCGCATCAAAAACGTGAACGCGCTGCCGGCAGGGCCGTTTCAGCTCACCAACGGCGATACCTTCACCTACAACTCCTACGCCGCCAGTCCCGTCCACCGCTTTTACCAGATGTGGCAGCAGCTGGATTGCGACATTCACTTTGCGACCGCCGACAATCCCTCCGGTTGTGGCGCACACCTTTTCCCCTACGTAGAAACGACCGTCGGCGCCGGAACGAACGGAATCGCCCGGCCGGCGAACTTTAACACTGAGTACTCGACCTCAGCTGTCACCAGCGGCGAAGGTTCGACTGCGATGGGCTTTTATAACGTTCAGAACGGCGACGCGCCCTATTTCAAATACCTCGCCGATAACTACGCGATGAGCGACAACTTCCATCAATCCGTGAATGGCGGTACCGGTGCCAACCACATCATGTTCGGCCACGGCGACATGATCTGGTTCAGCGATGGCAAAGGGAATCCCGCAGTTCCTCCGCACAACACCCTTGTTGCCGCAGGCACCCCCAATGCCGGCAACGTCGACGAAATCGAAAACCCCAACCCGGCCGGCGACAGTAACAACTGGTACAGCGAAGACGGTTATGGCGCAGGTTCCTACGGGTCAGCCTCTTCCGGCGGCGGCTCTTATACCAACTGCTCTGACCCTTCGCAACCCGGTACGCTGCCCATTACCGACTACCTGAAACAGCTCTCGCCAGCGATTGATCCTCGTTGCGAGAAGGGCCACTACTACCTCTTGAACAACTACAATCCTGGCTACTTCGGCAACGGCAACAACGCCTTTACCGATCTCAGCCCCAACAACACCGTATTTACCATTCCGCCATCCTCGACTCCCAGCATCGGCGACGATCTGATGAAGAACAACGTTTCGTGGAAGTACTATGGCGATCAATGGAACAACTACGTGCCGGATCCTTACCAGCTGAACTATGGTGCGATCGGTGCGAAGACCGACGAATACTGCAACATCTGCAACCCGTTCCAATACGACACCTCGATCATGAGCAACGCCGCTGTGCGTACCGCCCATATCCAGGACACCGCCAACCTCTATGACGACATCCAGAGCGGGAAGCTGCCTGCCGTTTCGATTATCAAGCCCAGCGGGCTCGTCGATGGCCACCCATCTTCCTCCAAGCTGGATCTTTTTGAAGGCTTCACCAAAAAGATCGTGGATGCGGTCAAGGCAAATCCGAATCTTTGGAAGGGCACGGCCATCTTCATTACCGAAGATGAGGGCGGGGGCTACTACGATTCCGGCTACGTGCAGCCAGTAGACTTCTTCGGCGATGGCACTCGCATCCCGTTGATCGTCGTCTCTCCGTACACCAAAGCCGGTCACATTTCGCACGACTACGCCGACCACGTCTCAATCCTGAAGTTCATCGAAGCGAACTGGGGACTGGAAACAGTCACCACCCGCAGCCGCGACAACTTCCCAAACCCCATTGCCGCACCAGGAAACCCGTATGTTCCAGTGAACAGTCCGGCCCTGGACGATCTTGTGAGCCTGTTTGACTTCACCGCCGGCAACTAACAGGACCGTTAGCAAAACTGAAGGGCTTGCGTTGGAATCAACGCAAGCCCTTTTCTCTTGCAATCGACCACGATCGCCGGTCAGCTTGCTTTCTCCAACATGCCTCGCTGCTCAAGAAGCTCGACTAGCGCCCGTTCCTCCCGCTTCAACGCATGGGCATGGCCGGCAATCTCCTCATCCAGCAGCCGTTTGGCAGCGTCGGCGGATTGGCCTCCAAGGTAAGCTTCGAGCACGGCGGGATGAACGTAGCACTTCTTGCAGACCGAGGGCGTGTTCCCCAGCCGGGCTGCCACCGCCGCAATTGCCTGCACAATGTTTTTCTTGGCCTGCGTTGCCGTTGTGAATGGTTCAAATTCCCGCAGCGTTACGCTGGCGAGCACCGACCCGGCCCACGTCCGGAAGTCTTTAGCGGTGAAATCCTGCGCAGTGATCTCACGAAGATATTCGTTCACGTCCGACGAATCGATACTATGCGGACTTCCGTCGACATCGAGATATTGGAACACTTCATAACCTGGAATATCGGAACAGCGTTGAATGATGCCCGCCAGACGACGGTCCTGAAGATTGACCGTATGGTGGACCTTGCTCTTCCCTTGAAAGGTGAAGGTAATCTTTGAACCGTTGACCTCAACGTGTCGATTTCGCATCGTTGTCAGCCCATAGGAATGGTTCTCTCGCGCGTACTCCGTGTTGCCGACTCGAATCAGTGTGGCTTCCATGAGACTGACAATCGTCGCAAGGATCTTATGTTTTGGAAGACCGGGCAAGGCAAGATCATGGTCCACGCGCTCCCGTATAGCCGGCAGCGCATCGGCGAACTGGGTCATCCTCTGATATTTGGTTTCATCGCGCACCATACGCCAGCGCGGATGATAGCGCGCCTGCTTTCTGCCTCGTGCATCGCGGCCTGTCGCCTGAAGATGCCCGTTGCTCAACGAGCATATCCATACATCTTTCCACGCGGGCGGAATCACCAGTGACTTGATACGAGCAAGCGTAGCCTTGTCACGAAGCGGCGCCCCTTCCGGCGTGACATAGCGAAAGCCACTGCGCCACTTTTTCCGGCGAATGCCGGGACGTGCATCCGTGACATACCGCAAACCAGCCAAACGAGCTGAGTTAACAGGATCGGTGATCAACTCCGGAAGCTGTCCCGTCTTGCGCACCCTTGCCATTTGCTTTTTTGGATGCGAGTTGGTGCTGCGAGTTGGTTAGCATTCTCGTTCTCGCGGCAGTGGCATCCATCCTCTACATGTAATTCTCGCCTTGGCCTCTTTCGAAGTGGACGTCGGTCAAAGCGCCCTGCATTCCCGTCAATTGTTGGTCGCCAGTGAGAATGCTTCCGTCAGAGGACAACCTAATCCGCTGAATACCCACTCTCACGAAAGTAGTAGTGGCTAAACTTTATGGCTTCAGTGTTACGAGCAATCTTCGGGTACACGTTCTTGGTATTTATGGTAAGAGTCGTTGGACGGCGGCCGGGGAAACAAATGACTCCCTTCGAATTCGTCCTCATCTTTTTCATTGGCGGTCTGACTTTAACATCTGTGGTTGGAGACGAAGCCTCCTTCAGCAACGCCGTGTGTCAGATTATGACCATCGCCGTTCTGCACTATCTGATTTCCTGGGTGAGGACCAAATCTTCTTCTTTTGCCCGGCTCTCGGACGGAACGCCACTGGTTCTTCTCGAGAACGGACAATGGCGGCCCAATGCCATGAGCGGAATGCGTATTGCCGACGACGACGTCATGGCCGCGGCCCGGGATAAGCAGATCTCGAGCCTGGACGAGATTGAGTACGCCGTCCTCGAACGCAATGGAGAGATCAGCATTATTCAGGCCCGGGCCGACCACTAAGCAAATTGGAATTCCAACCTTCACTGCATTTCCTTGAGGTAGCACTATGGCAGCCCCGGTTCGGAAGTCCCCGGTTCTCGATACAGTCCCCAAGATCAATAATGAAGTCGCCGTCGGCGAAGATGTCGAATTCCAAAGGAAATGGTGGAAGTTCGAGAAGTCTGTCTGGGTTGTCTTCACCATCCTGGTCATTCTTGACCTGGTTGGCGCCTTTGGCCGAGGACCGCTGGCGAAGGCGCACCGTCAAAACAAGGACTTGCGGATCAGCTACGAACGCATTGAACGCACCGGGACGCCATCTGTTCTTAATGTTCAGTTCAGTGAAAGTGCCATCCGCGATGGACAGATACAACTTTGGGCAAGCGAAGATTTGGTGACGAGATTGGGGAATAAGCAGGTAGCTCCTCAACCTGCAACGTCGATCGTGGGCAAGGGTGGTATCCTCTACACCTTTCCCGCGACCCAGCAACCGGCTGAGGCAGTTTTCTCTCTGCAACCATCTGCTCCCGGACTTTATCGGCTGGCTTTTCAGACGCCGGGAGCACCGGAAGTTCAGTTCAAGATACTGGTAATGCCTTAAGTTGGCCAGGTCCTCATGTACACAATCATTCACGCGATTTTAGGATACTTTTTTCTCCTTCTCACCGTTCGTGTATTAAGCCGAAGACCTGGGGGGCAGATGACGCTCTTTGAGTTTGTCATCGTCTTCCTCATCGGCGGCGTTATCATTCTCTCTACAGTGGGCGACGACCGCTCGGTCACAAACTGTGTGTGCGCCGTGATCGTCATCGGACTCATGCATGGCCTGCTCTCCTGGGCCAAGACGCGGTCCCCGCGGCTCGGTGTACTTGTGGATGGCACACCGCTCGTCGTACTTCAAAACGACGAATGGAACGATGAGATCATGCGTGGCATGCGGTTGGACGCGAACGACATCATGGCAGCGGCAAGGACCAAGGGATTGAGAGATCTCTCTGAGATCAAGTACGCAATTCTGGAGAGAAATGGGACGATTTCCATTATCAAAAAAGGCTGAATCGATAGGAGATGTTGACCATCGGGGCGGTACCGTCAACTTCGTTCCAAAGAGACAGATATGATTCTTGCAGGCACAGTAAGTCTATGAACAAACTGTCCTCAGTAGCCCTCTCGACTCCCCTCGCACATCAGTTCGGCGCACTTCTGCTGCTTAGCCTGGCTGTTGCCTGCGTTTCCTGGACTGTCACCCACGAGGAAGTTTTTCGCGAACCGAGAGAGTTTTGTAAGGACAGAAGCCAGAATTGCCGTCCCCTGTACCTACGAAAATTCTTCTACCTTTTTACTTGCGAATACTGCTTCAGCCACTACGTGACCGCATTTTTTCTGGTTATCAGCCAATTTCAGATGCTCTATCAAGGATGGCGCGGCTACGTCATCTCCGAGTTCGCGCTGGTCTGGATGGCGAACGTCTACATGAGTGTCTTCAATCACCTGCGGCTTGAGATCAAATATGAAAACCTGACCATCGCGGAACAGGCGAAGTTGAACAGCAAGGGCGACTGACGATCTACCTTTCGACAATTCGCTGCTCCAGCGTGACAAGCAGGATCTCGTTTTAAAGAACGCTGCAAGAAGCACGCGCCGCCGCACTTTCATCCCGCCGCAATCGTCAGCTTCATTCCGGCTCTGATCTGCATCTGAATAACTTCAGAATCAACTCTGGGGTAGTTAGACAATGTGGATAGTTAGGCTGGCGCTTCGGCGTCCCTATACGTTCGTAGTTTTTTCCATGCTTATGCTGCTCTTTGGCATCGGCACGTGTGTTGAAGCTCCGAAAGACATTTATCCCTACATCAATATCCCGGTAGTCACGATCGTCTGGACCTACAATGGCCTACCTCCCGAAGAAATGGAAGGGCGTATCGTTACGGTTTGTGAAAGAGCGCTTACCACTACCGTCAACGATATCGAGCATACTCAGTCGGAAAGCTACCAGGGTGTCGCCGTTATCCGTGTTTATTTCCAGCCTCGCGTAAAGGTTGAACTTGCGTTATCGCAGATCACAGCTGTCGTTCAGACCATTCTCAGGGTTTTGCCACCCGGTACCTTCCCACCCAATATCCTGAAATACGATGCGTCGAGCGTGCCGATCGTGCAGCTCGGTCTATCTGGCGAGGGTTTGACTGAAGAAGACCTCTACGACCTCGGCCTGTCCTTCATTCGCCCGCGTCTTGCCAATGTCCAAGGGGCTTCCGTTCCGTTGCCTTATGGTGGCAAAGTTCGCCAGGTGCAGGTGGATATCGACCCCAACCTGATGTACGCGAAGCATCTTTCTGCAAGTGACATCTCGACGGCGTTCAATCAACAGAACCTGATCCTGCCGGCGGGCCTCGCTCGAATCGGCGACCGCGAGTTCATCGTCAAGCTAAACTCATCGCCGCCAATCGTGTCTGCAATGAACGATCTGCCTATACGCGCCGCCAACGGCGGGGTAGTGCTGGTTAAAGACGTCGCGCAGGTGCGCCTAGGCTATGCTCCGCAGGAAAATATAGTACGGCAGGATGGGAAGCGCTCCGCCCTGTTAACTGTCCTGAAAAACGGTGAGACGTCCACTCTCGACATCGTGAAGAACACCAAGGCGATGATCCCGCTCATTAAAGCGGGCCTGCCCCCTGGTCTTAAAATCACCCCGCTCTTCGACCAGTCGATCTTCGTCTCAGATTCCATCAGTGAAGTCGTGCGAGAGGCGGCGATCGCTGCCGGCCTGACGGCGCTGATGATCCTGCTCTTTCTTGGGTCATGGCGCTCCACTTTGATTGTCTGCACATCGATCCCCATATCCATGGCAACGTCGCTTGCCATTCTCTACGCCTTACAGCAGACCATCAACGTCATGACGCTTGGGGGCCTGGCGCTTGCGGTTGGCATCCTCGTCGACGATGCCACTGTCGAAATTGAGAACACTCATCGCAATATGAGCGAGAAGAAGCCGCTGGTTCGCTCAATCCTTGACAGCGCGCAGCAAGTAGCTTCGCCGGCCTTCGTCTCCACGTTGTCGATTTGCCTGGTATTTACGCCAGTGGTTCTTTTGAGCGGGCCAGCACGTTATCTTTTTACTCCCTTGGCAATGGCCGTCGTTTTTGCCATGCTGGCCTCCTATTTTCTTTCGCGAACCCTGGTGCCGACGATGATGCACTTCCTCCTGGATAGTGAGATCGCGCTCTACCAGGACGAAGATGCGGCCGAGCAGGAGGAAGAAGCAAATTGGATCTGGAGATGGCACTCAGCGTTCGATCGATGGTTCGAAGAGCGGCGGGCCAACTACAAGGACGCGCTCGCGTGGACGCTGGAAAATAAAGGCCTCACCCTCGGCATTTTCGGTATCTTCGTTCTGCTGTCTTTGCCGCTCCTCGCACTGATCGGACAGGATTTCTTTCCCTATGTCGACTCTGGGCAGATGACGCTTCACGTCTATCCGCCGCAAGGGATGCGTCCTGAAGACTCAGAACAATATTTCGCTGCGATCGAGAAGGAGATTCGCCGCGTGATTCCTGTCGATGAGGTCAAGCTCATTCTGGACAACATTGGACTTCCGAACGGCGGTATCAACCTTGCCTTCACCAACAGCGCGGTCATCTCCGACTCGGACGGCGACATTCTGATCTCGCTCAATCCCGGCAAGCGCCACACCCAGCAGTACATGCGCGAACTGCGAGCCGATCTCCACGACAAATTTCCAGACGCCACCTTCTTTTTTACCCCCGCGAATATCACAAACCAGATCCTCGACTTTGGCCTGACGGCGCCGATCGATCTGCAGATCTCCGGCCGCGGCAAGAACAATTACCAGATCGCCCAGCAGCTGTTGAAGAAGGTCCAGTCAATCCCCGGCGCCGTGGACGTCCATCTTCAGCAGCAGGTCGCTCTGCCGACGATCGACGTGAATGTCGACCGGCTGAAATCCCGCCAAATCGGCCTCACACAGAACGACGTCGCGCAAAGCATGTTGATCTCGCTCACCGGCACCGGCCAGACTGCACCCAACGAGTGGCTTAATCCTGACAACGGAGTGAACTACCAGGTCGTCGTACAAACACCCACCTATCGCGTCGACTCACTGCAGTCGCTGGCGCGAACCCCTTTAACTTCGCCGGCCGGTGACGCGAGCCAACTGCTCGGCAACGTGGCAAACTTCCAGCGAGACATCACGCCGGTCATCATCAATCACTACAATATCCAGCCGGTCTACGACATCAATGCCGATGTCGATCAGCGCGACCTTGGCGGCGTCGCAAGCGACATTCGCAAAATCATGAGCGCCGAACAAGGCAATCTGCCGCCTGGCACCACGCTGGCGCTCCGCGGCGAGGTGCAGACGATGAGCGAATCGTTCGTTCGCCTCGGCGTTGGCATTATCTTCGCCATCATCCTCGTTTACCTGCTCATGGCGGTCAACTTCCAGAGCTGGCTCGATCCGCTCATCATCCTGATGGCGCTGCCTGTGGCGTTTGCCGGCGTTCTCTGGATGCTCTATCTCACCGGCACGACCTTCAGCGTTCCATCGTTGATGGGTGCGATCATGACCATCGGCATCGCCACCGCCAACAGCATTCTGGTGGTGGTCTTTGCCAACGATGAGCGAGCGACTGGAAAAGATAGCATCGAAGCAGCTCTCAACGCAGGCTTCGCCCGGCTGCGCCCGGTGTGCATGACCGCGCTCGCGATGATTATTGGCATGATGCCGATGGCGCTCGCGCTCGGCGCAGGAGGAGAGCAGAATGCGCCCCTCGGCCGCGCTGTGATTGGGGGCCTGCTGTTGGCGACGCTGGGTACCCTGTTCGTCGTCCCGGTGATGTACTCCTGGCTGCGTACGGCAGTACCGAAAGATTATGACAGAGAGATCGACGAGGCTTACCGTGAGGGCAATCAAGAGGACGGGCAGCAGCCGGCACAAGGAACGCAGCCTCAACCCGCTTGAGCGGCAAACCAACGACGACCCGGCCGTCCGACGAGAGATAGTCAAAGGATAGTCCGACAACAGGCAGATACATGAGTGAGACAAGATGAAGGACAATTTTGAAACGCGATCCTACCCGGAAGACGAGACCCTGCGCGAGGTACAGAGCACTCCCGATGGCCGCATGACGCGCGAAGAGTGGGAGCGCGAAGAGTCCGCGGCCAGGCAGGCTGCGCACAAGAAGCACGATCAGGTGAAGCACGACCGCCAGGTGCAGCAGGAGTTCGACAAGAAAAACCCGAAGCCGCACCGCAACTGGGGGAAGATTTTGTTATGGGCCGTCGCGGGCGCAGCAGTACTCCTGCTTATCTTTCTGGTCGGCTATCTGCCGCGCCATGCGCACCAGAAAAAAGCAGAGCAACTCTCCCGGCAGAGAGAGCAGGAGCAGCCAGAGGTTGAGGTCATGCAGGTCAAGCGCGCGCACTCTCCGGCAGAGTTGACCGTCCCGGGCACAACGGCGGCTTACACCGAAGCGTACCTTTATGCGCGCGCCAACGGATATCTCCGCAAACGCTACGCCGACATCGGCGATCACGTCAGGAAGGGGCAACTGCTCGCAATCATCGACGCGCCCGATCTGGACCAGCAGGTGGACCAGGCACGTCAGCAACTCAAACAGGCGGAAGCACAGCAGAACCAGCAACAGGCGCAGCTCAATTTAAACAGGGTCACCTGGGAGCGCTGGCGCACACTCGTCGCCAAAGGAGTCTTCTCGCGTCAGGATGGCGATCAGCGCGAGGCCGACTTCAACACTCAGCTCGCCGTCGTCTCTTCAGCCCAGCGCAATGTCGAGAGCTATCGCGCCAATCTCGATCGCATGATCGCCCTGCAAAGCTACGAGCGCATCACTTCGCCGTTTGATGGTGTGATCACGCAGCGCAACGCAGATGTCGGTGCATTGCTAGGCTCGTCGGGGTCGGCTGCGAATGCTCCCATGGCCTCGCCACAGACCCCGACTGGCGGCTCCTCCGATGTGGCAAGCTCCAATAACTCCGGAACATCCGGAACAGCGAACCAATCGGCGACACCGTCGACCGGGCAGGCAGCAGGGGGCGCAATCTTCGGGGTCGCGCAGATCGATAAGCTGCGCATCTTCGTTTCCGTTCCAGAAGGATACGCGTCCAGCGTCAAGACCGGTATGCCGGCTAAGGTCTTCGTGCAGGAGCGGGCCAACCAACCGATCTCCGGCAAAGTGGTACGCACGGCCTCATCGGTCGATCTGAACACGCGCACCCTGCTTACGGAAATCGATATCGACAACCGCGATGGCAACTTGTTTCCTGGCATGTATACCGTAGTCAGCTTTGTACAGGTGCGCGGCGTCGCTCTGATCACTGTTCCGGGTGACGCAGTCGTCGTTCGCCAGGATAAAAACACCATCGCGGTTGTACGCGATCAAAAGATTCAAATGGTGCCCGTCGAGATAGGCCGCGACTATGGGCCGGCGGTCGAGATTCTCAGCGGACTCAAGGAGGGCGATACGATCGTCACCACGGTTACCGACTCAGTGCAGCCGGGGATCAAGGTTCGTACCAGGCAGAGCGAGCAGTCGCAGCAGCAGAGTACGCCGCAAACCAGCGCCGCCCCAGACTCTGGCCCAGACCAGTATGGCGATCAATCCATCGTCGATTCCAAGAGCGAGAGCACGAACCAGAAGGGCAAACCGGGAAAAGGCGGGGGCGGCCAGAAATCCGGAGAAGGCTCAGGCCAGCAATCCGGCGGGAAGCAGCCGAAGCAAAGCAAAAGCGGGTCCGGGCAATGACAAGACGCCGCACCTCGTTGCGCGGCCCGGTGCTTGCTGCAGTGTTGCTCGCCGCGGCTCCCGCTCTTGCGCAGACTGGACAACAACCGCCTCCGTTCACAGCGCCAAACCCGCCCACTCCTGATCCTGCCCACTCGCCCGGCCAGCAACCCGCGCCTCGGCAACAGTTGCCTCAGGTTGCGCCCGGTGCGCCTTTGCCGCGGTCGGACGCGACGACCATCGACCTGCGCCAGCTCACGCCCTTGAGTATGCAGCCGGTAATGCCTGCCCAGCCTTCGTCCGTGGTGCGCAGTGCAAGCGACGAAAGCACGCGTCCGCAGGCCGAAGCGCCATCCCCGGTGAACGCGAAACTCTTCAGCTTGATTGGCGCCTATCGTGCCGTACAGGTTCCCAGGCTGCCGGGCGGTTCCAGCGCGAGGCTCGAAAATCTGATCCGTGACGGCAAGCTGTATCTCTCCCTCAAAGACGCCGTTGCGCTCGCCATCGAGAACAGCCCTGATGTCGAAGTAAGCCGATACGATCTGCTTATCGCCGATACCGACCTGGTCCGCGCCAAGGGCGGCGGTTCGCTGCGCGGAGTGGACTACAACGTCCAGGAGACTGCCCCAGGTGTCGGCAGCGTAACCAGCCCGCTGCTGAACACCGCAACGACCACCGCTGCTGGCTCATCCACAAATGTCGCGGTGGTCGATCTCTCGCAGGTCACACAGACCGGCAACAGCACACAGGAGAGTCTCTCTGAAAATGGCGCCTCCGCCTTCTCTGCCGGGCCGGCCGTCCCTCTTTTTGATCCAACGCTCACCGGCGAAGCCGGCTATTTTCGCCGCTCCGATCAAGACTCGCTGATCGATGTCACCGGCGCGGCCTCAGCGCCCGCCGGACCTCTTACCTACACGGCCGCCCAAGCCGACTACCAGCAGGGATTTTCAACCGGCGCACAAATTGATGCGTTTATCAACAATTCTGCCCAGGCGCTCTATGCGAGCAATTCCCAATACGACCCTTTCCATGCACCGAGCGCCTCGTTCACGTTGACTCAGCCACTGCTACGCGGGCGTGAGCGAAGTGTGAATACGCGCTTCATCCACATCGCGCAAATCGATCAGCGAGTCTCTCGCCTAGTCTTTGAGCAGCAAGTACTCGAGACGATCGACGGCGTATCCCGGCTATATTTCGACCTCGTCTCCCTCGCCGAAAACATCGGCGTTAAAGAACAATCGCTCGCGGCTGCACAGCGTCTCTACGATGACAACAGCGAACAAGTGGAGCAAGGCACACTGTCGCCGATCGAGCTCACCCGCACCCGGGCCCTGCTTGCCTCGAGCCGGCTCGATCTTATCCAGGCACAAGGGGAATATCGCCAACAGGAAGCAATCCTACGGCAGCAGCTTCTGCGCCGGCTTGGCGATCCGGCGGCAGATTTTGCCACCATTATTCCAACCGACCGTATTCTGGTGCCTGATCGGCCTCCGGCCCTCGATGTCCCGTCTCTTATTCAGGATGCGCTGGGCAACCGTCCCGATCTCGCCCAGGCTGCGCTTCAAATCAAGGCGGACGAGATCTCTGCCAAGGCGGCGCGCAGCAATGTCAAGCCGGTGCTCAATGCCTATGCCAATCTCCAGTCACGCGGCTCCTCGCTCGTGCCTTATAACGATCTCGGCTCGAGTGGCACGGGATCGGTGATCGTTCCCGCGGAACTGACGCAAGGCGGACTTCGTCTGTCGACCATCTACCAGGGCGGCGTCCAGTTGCAACTCCCGCTGCGCAATCGCATTGCGCAGGCAGACGCCGCGCGCGACGCCCTCCAGTTACGCCAGGCCCAGAGCCGCACCCTCAAGCTCGAGAATGACATTCGCCAGCAGATCGAGAACGCAGCCATCGCGCTCGAGACCGCGCACCAGGCGTATGCAGCCGCCGTAGAAAGCCGCGACTACCAACAACAATTGCTGCAAGCGGAGAAAGACAAATTCGCTGTAGGGGCAAGCACGAATTACCTGATTGTGCAGGACCAGGCATACCTTGCCCAGGCGCGATCAACCGAGGTCGCGGCGCGTTCCGACTGGATGAAAGCGCAGCTGTCCCTGGACCGCGCTATGGGCAACATGCTCGAGAAAAACCACATTGTGCTTGATCAGGCCATTCGAGGGCAGCTTAGGTAGTCAGCAATTAATTCCCAGTCGCTACCCGATCACCTCGCAGGCGGATTCTCCACTCGTGAGATGCGCTCGCCGGAAAGCCTGCATCACAGGAACAACGGCATTTGGAAATTACTGGCAGAGGCGTGTCGCACGTTGACGGGCCCTGATATGCCGAAGAGATAAGGAAAAGCATGAACGACACAACGCTAAGCAGTGACCATAAGCCAGCGGACGATCACGGACTCGGCAATGGTGGCGAACTCCACCTCTTTGCGAATGGCACACACCCGCAGATGACGACCCAGCAAGGCCACCCCATCTCCGATGATGAAAACTCCCTGAAAGCGTCAGGCAAGGACCGTCCAGGTCCAGTCCTACTCGAAGACTTCGTCCTGCGCGAAAAGATCAACCACTTCGATCACGAACGCATTCCCGAGAGAATTGTTCATGCGCGCGGTGCCGGGGCTCATGGACACTTCGAACTGACCGAGTCTCTAGGGGAGTACTCCAAAGCTGGAATTTTCAATCGCGTCGGAGAAAAAACCGAAGTCTTCGTGCGGTTTTCGACCGTGGCCGGCAATGCCGGCTCGTCCGACCTTGCCCGCGATGTGCGCGGGTTCGCCGTCAAGTTCTACACCAGGGAAGGCAACTGGGACCTGGTCGGCAACAACATCCCGGTCTTCTTCATCCAGGATGCGATCAAGTTCCCCGACCTGATTCACTCCGTCAAACAGGAGCCGGATCGCGGCTTTCCTCAGGCCCAATCAGCGCATGACACTTTCTGGGACTACGCTTCGCTATCGCCTGAAAGCACTCATATGCTGATGTGGATCATGTCGGACCGTGCGATTCCTCGTTCGTTCAGAAACATGGAAGGTTTTGGAGTCCACACCTTTCGCCTGCTCGATGACGCAGGCAAGACGACCTATGTGAAATTCCACTGGCGTCCCCGGCTTGGCATGCAGTCGGTGGTCTGGGACGAAGCGTTGAAGATCAACGGCGGCGATCCGGATTATCATCGCCGCGATCTATGGAATGCCATCGACGAAGGCCGCTTTCCGGAGTGGGAGCTTGCGGTTCAACTCTTTGACGAAGAGTTCGTGAACAAATTCGAGTTTGATGTGCTGGACGCGACAAAGCTGATCCCCGAAGAGCAGGTTCCGCTGCGCGTGATCGGAAAGATGGTTCTGGACCGTAACCCCGACAACTATTTCTCCGAAACCGAACAGGTCGCGTTCCTGACCACCAACGTCGTTCCTGGAATCGACTTCACCAACGACCCGCTGCTGCAGGGGCGGAACTTCTCCTACCTTGACACCCAGTTGTCCCGTCTCGGCAGCCCGAACTTTGCGGAGCTCCCCATTAACGCTCCACGCTGCCCGGTGATGAACTTCCAGCGTGACGGGCACATGCAGTTCAAGGTGCCGAAGGGACGTGTCTCCTATTCGCCAAGTTCCCTCGATGCGACCACCGAGCGGGAAGATCCTCACGCCGGCTTCCAATCGGCGAAAGTTCGCGTTGAAGGCGACAAGCTTCGCATTCGTCCGGAATCTTTCGCCGATCATTTCAGCCAGGCCCGGCAGTTCTTCTATTCGCAGACCGAGCCGGAGCAGAATCACATCGTTTCCGCCTTCACTTTTGAGCTCAGCAAAGTTGAGACCAAAGCAGTGCGCGAGCGCATGTTAGGTCAGCTCGCCAATGTCGATGAGACGATTGCAAAGCGCGTCGCTGACGGACTTGGCTATACCGGGGAGATCAAGAAGGTGCCGGCTTCAGTGCCGGCTCGGCAAGATCTCGCTGAATCCCCGGCTTTGAGCATTCTGAAGAAGGCGAAGAAGACGCTTGATGGCAGGCTGATCGGGTGCCTGATCGCCGACGGCAGCGATGCAGCTACGATCCTCAGCCTGGAGAAAGACGTGTCCAAGGCCGGAGCCGAACTGAAAATTATTGCTCCCAAGATCGGCGGCGCGACAGCCGGCGATGGTTCAATGATCGAAGCGGACTTTCAATTGGCTGGCGGACCTTCGGTACTTTTCGATGCCATCTTTGTCGCTCTCTCTGGCGAAGGCGTGCAGATGCTGCTCAAAGAGGCTGCCGCTGTCGCCTTTGTTCATGACGCCTTTGCTCACCTGAAAGTCATCGGCGCAACGCCAGGCGCGCAGCCTCTATTGGATAAGGCTGGCGTGAAAAAAGACGATGGCGTTGTTACCATAAAGGAAGGCGGCGCTGTCGACAGCTTCCTCAACCGCGCTGCAGAGGGGCGCATCTGGAAGCGTGAGCCCTCCGTTCGAGCTGTTTTTTAGGCCAGCCGAATCACTCGAAGCAAATACTCAGCGTACGGGTAGCTGGACCGCTAAGGCCATTCAAGCAGCCCGTACACCTTTTATCGGTACCCAGATCGACTGCGACGTCGTCATTCTCTCCCCATCCGCGGTCTTTCTCCTCCTTACTGTTAAACTAAACGTCTAGTTTCATCGCCCTGCCTGCTTTTCCAGCCAGGAAGTCAATCCAGTAGTCCCAGAAGAGAAAAGGAAATCCGCGCCCGTGAGTACGACTATTCGCAATATCGCTATCATCGCCCACGTAGATCATGGTAAAACGACTCTCGTCGACGCCATGCTGAAACAGGCCGGCACCTACCGCGCCAATGAGGCGATCACCGAGCGCGTCATGGATTCAAACGAACTCGAACGCGAGCGCGGCATTACTATTCTCGCCAAGAACACTGCCGTCTTTTACAAAGACTCGAAGATCAACATCGTCGACACCCCAGGCCATGCTGACTTCGGTGGCGAGGTCGAACGCGCCCTCAAAATGGTCGATGGCGTCGTGTTGCTGGTGGATGCCTCGGAAGGTCCTCTACCGCAAACCCGCTACGTGCTCACGAAGGCGCTCGAGGCCAACCTGAAGCCAATCCTGGTGATTAACAAGATCGACCGTCCCGATGCACGCGCCAAGGAAGTCCTCGACGAGGTCTATGACCTGTTTATCGATCTGGATGCGCATGAAGACCAGCTCGACTTTCCCGTCGTCTACACCAACGGCAAGCTCGGTACCGCAACTCTCGATCTTGACGTTCCCGGGGAAGATCTCCAGCCGCTCTTCGATACCATACTGAGCACCATCCCACCGGCGACCGGCGATCCCGATGGACCGCTCCAAATCCTCGTCACCAACCTGGATTATTCCGATTACCTCGGCCGCCTCGCCATCGCCCGCGTCTTTAACGGCACGCTCAACTACGGCCAGGAGGTTGCCATCTCCAAGCGCGACGGCTCCCTGCAAAAAGCCAAGATCACGAAGCTTTTCAGCTTCAGCGGCCTCAAGCGTACCGACAGCGAAAAGACCGAAACCGGCGACATCGTCGCGGTCGCCGGCATTGAGGGCATCACCATCGGCGAGACCATCACCAGCGTCGATAATCCTTCTCCGCTTCCGCTCATCATCATCGACGAGCCGACCATCGCCATGCAGATGTCGGTCAACAACTCGCCGCTCGCCGGGCGCGAAGGCCAATATGTCACCTCGCGCAACATTCGCGAGCGTCTCGACAGAGAGTTGCTCACCAACGTATCGATACGCGTCGAGGATACTGGCAGCCCTGACAGCTTCAAGATTCTCGGCCGCGGCGAGCTGCAACTGGCAATCCTGATCGAAGTCATGCGTCGCGAAGGCTTCGAAATGATGGTCGGCCGCCCCGAAATTGTGACCAGGGAGATCGACGGCAAGCTCTCCGAACCAGTCGAGCTGCTCACGATCGACGTGCCCGACAACTTCGTCGGCGTGGTCATTGAGAAGCTTGGCCCGCGCAAGGGCGAGATGGTCAAAATGCATAACCACGGCAGCGGCCGTGTCCGTATGGAGTTCCGCGTGCCCAGCCGCGGACTCATCGGCCTGCGCAGCGAGATGCTCACCGAGACTCGCGGCACCATCGTGATGAACACCATCTTCGATGGCTACATGCCCCATCAGGGAGACATTCCGCAGCGGCTCACCGGGGCCCTGATCTCTGACCGCGCCGGCGAGACCACGACCTACGCCCTCAACGGCCTGCAGGATCGCGGTATTCTCATGCTCGGCGCCGGGGTCGAGGTCTACGAAGGTATGGTCATCGGCGAGCACAATCGCGACAACGACCTCGATGTGAACGTCGTTCGCGAAAAGAAGCTGACCAACATGCGAGCTTCGAGTGCCGATGAGGCCATCCGCTTGGTGCCGTTTAAGGCCTTCAACCTTGAGCAGGCGATCGAGTTCATTGCCGAGGACGAACTCGTTGAGGTCACGCCAAAATCCCTGCGACTGCGAAAAAAAGTTCTGCAGGCCAATCGTCGGCCCCGCCGCCAGAGTTCATAACAGGCAACGGCTGTTGTCAGCGCGGAGATTTCCCCCTCTGCATCACGATGTTCGCTATGGTAGTTTGAAGATTCAGGCTGGAAGAGGCCATCAACCGCTGCCGCCCATCAAAAAAGAAATGCTCCATCAGCCGAACCTGTTTTCCTCGGAAGCTCCGGACGGCTCGGCCGATCGGGAGCCAAAACCTCTGCCGGCCCTGCACCAGCCCGCGCCTGTATGGTTGCAGCGGCTGGAGCTCTTCTTGCGCGTCGCAGTCCGCCTTTACCTGGGAATTTTTGTCTTAGTGCTTCCCTGGTGGCCACGATTCTGGGATGAGAATCCGGTCTTTCAGATCCTGCCCCGGCTCGGAGAGTTCGCCACCTATGGCTCTGTCCGCGGCATCGTCTCCGGCTTCGGCCTGTTGAATCTCTGGATTGCCTTCCGTGAGGCCATCCACTATCGCGAACTGGACCGGTAAAAGCAATGTCGGGGCCTCCTGAAGAAGAATCCGGCGAGCCCGGGACTATCGAGATGCCAGGGCCGCTGGACCCCCTCCTTCGCGCTCCGCTCGCTTATGAAAACGCGCCGTTCCTCAACAGCTCCGACGGTCGCATCATCCGCATTCTTTCTGAATATTCCGAACCGCTCGCCCGTTTTCGCCGCGAGCAGATTCAGGACACCGTTGTCTTTTTTGGATCGGCGCGATTTCGAGCTCTCGACGAAGCCAGCCGCGCCCTCGAGCTCCTGGCCAATACCGGCTCACTGGAAGCCGCCCCGCCGGAGGAACAGCCCGCAAGTGATGCTGAAGTCAGCCGGAATGCTGCCAGCGGCCTGCGGCTCGAGCGCGCCCACGCCGCTGTCGAAATGGCCCGGTATTACGAAGATGCCCGCCGCCTCGCCTTCCTGCTCACCCAGTGGAGCCAGACGCTTCAGTATCGCCGTCACCGTTTTGTCGTCACCTCCGGCGGCGGCCCCGGCATTATGGAGGCAGCCAATCGCGGCGCGTATGAAGCCGGCGGCAAGACCGTCGGGCTCAACATTCGCCTGCCGTTTGAGCAGGCGCCGAACCCTTACATTACCCCGGCGCTCAACTTTGAATTTCATTACTTCTTCATGCGCAAGTATTGGTTTGCCTACCTTTCCAAGGCGCTGGTTGTTTTTCCGGGTGGCTTCGGCACGATCGACGAAATGTTTGAGCTGCTGACTCTCTCGCAGACAAATAAACTCAACAAGCACATGACGGTGCTGATCTACGGTTCTTCCTACTGGAAGCAGGTGCTCAACTTCGACCTGCTCGTCGAGAAAGGCACGATCGCTCCCGGCGATCGTGACCTGCTGCAATTTGTGGACACCCCGGAAGAAGCCTTCGCACTTCTTAAGGAGGGACTGACCCGGCACCACTTGGTCCCGGAAGCGGAACGCCAGCAAAAATCCGCCGGCCAGGAAGACGGCCACTTCGTCGACCCGGAAATCGCCCGCACCCTCTAAGCGGGAAACCGCGTCAAAAAATGACCTCCATCCGTGCGCTCAGCAGCGTCGACGTATACGCCTTCGCGGCATATGTCGGGTGAATAGACACTTCAAGATCGGGTCCAAGATTCAAGCTCTGCGTTAGCCGCAGCCGATAAAATGTCTCGAACAAGCTCTCGTGGTGCCTGCCGGTATGGGTCGGCTCGGTGTAATTGAAAGACGCTCCGAACATGTCTCCGCACCTGCCGAACGGATGAGTCTGGGCGACGCCGATCGAATTTGTTTGCTTGATCGTCGTGCCCGTCTTGGACGCAAATCCCAACCGCGCAAATGGTGCCCATCCGTTCGTGAACTCGCGTTCCGCAGCGAAGCCGATGCCCCGGCCGCTGCCCAGGTTCGCCGTATCGTCACGCCAGAGCACAAACCGATAGTTCTGGTAGTCCTTTCCGGGATGCCCCGAAAACCAACCTGTCTCGACTGCCTCCAGAAACTTGCCATCTCCCATTGTCTTCAAATTGCTCTGCTGCGAACCCTCAGTATCGACCGCTAACGCATGGAGGTACAAGTGATGCGTTGCTTGAAACTCCACCGCGCCGCCTCCGGCGTAAGTTCCATCCGAAGCAATCGCCAGGTTGCCATCATTTTCGCCATTGAGGAACTGCGTGCGCTCGTCATTGTTGTACATGCTCAAGCTGATGAACTGGTTCGGATGAACCTTGCCCGTATAGAAGGAAAGTCGCCTGGCCATGAAGTCCTGACGATAATAGAGGACGTTGACAGTGATCGGCCGCTGCGCGCCGCCCCCTTGCAAACAATTGAGAAAGAGTCCTGAGCCAAGCTGGTCGCTTAGATTCCACTGCTGGCTGTAGCCGATGTTTGTCCCCGAACGCAATAACAGGCTGAACGATCCCGCGGTGCTCTCATGGTCGTAGGCAACAACAGAACCGGAGAAATCCAGCCTGGCGCTCGTCTGGTTGTGCCGAACCCCGTCTGGCGCGCGGGTCGCGTATTGGTTGAGAAAGGTATAGGTTGCGCCAAAGACCAGTCTCCGGCTGGGAGAAAACCGCTTCGCAAGATCATCGATAGGGCTAAGTATCACTCGGAGCGGGTCAGGCTGCAGCAGCGGATCGGCAGGAATCTTTGCCAGCGCCGCGGAGTCGGAGTCGAGTTCCTGAACGTACTTCACCGCTCCGGAATAGGGCTGTACCGGCGCCGCCCCCTGGCTCTGCCCCGGCTTCTCCTGATCTTCCTGGCCCAAGGCAGGCAGGGCTGCCAAAATCCACGGCACTACCAACAACATCAGTCTGATATTTCGCCGCACATTCATAGAGACAATGATTCCGCGGGCGGTACCTGGCTTCGCAAAAATACCGCTGAGAGTCTGCCGTCCATTTCGGAGCAAAGATGGAATCACGGTGCAGACGCCGACGGATGCGGCCCTGTAAACGGGAAGCAACAAGGCTTCGCGACAGGAGTGAACTCCATATACTCCAATCGTGTTCCATCTGGATCGAACTCGTTGAACTGCCATTTGCCGTCCCTGCCAATGCGCGGACCGTTACTGTCCGGACCGGCTCTCTGCTCGCTTTTCAACGTGGCGACGGCTTGTGCGATACTCGGCACCCCTACCGAAAGATGGTTCAGTACGCCTTCCGCCTTCTGGGTGATGCGATATGGGATGCCGGAGCCGGAGACTCCGCTGGTCAGCATGTATTCGAGCCAGTCCGTGCCATCGGGCACCTGCATGTCGACCCAGTCGGTCATCTCCGGGTCTTCGCCGCCATGCCAGTAGAGGCGGAAGCCGAGAACGTCCCGGTAAAAGCTATCTGCCTCGGCGCGATTGCGAATGATCATCCCGATGTGAATCATGTGGTGACCGGCCAGCTTCGAGCTCACCACCTCCGGCAACGTCGCTGGCTTTGGGTCTTCGACGAACTGCACCTTGTTTCCCTCAAAGTCCTTGACCTCGAGCCAGCGCACTCCCGAGGCGCTCTTATGCACAGGGTCGGGCACCGGGACTCCCTTGGTCAGCAAGTAGCGCGCCATGGCGTCTGCGTTGCTGGTGCGAAAGGCGATATGGTCAAGCCTGTCCGTCCCTGCCAAAGGGGGCAGCGGCATGACCTCGACATACTGGTAGGGGTTGAAGGCATAGCGTACGCCGGGATGGTCTTCAAAATCAGCAGCTTTCACGCAGCCAACCACTCGTTCATAGAAGCCGGCCGTCTTGATCGGGTCGATCGCATAGACCGCAATGTGCGAGATTCCCGGGATCGCAGGGCGGAGCGGGGCGCGTTCGGGAGCACGGGCAGCGGAACGGGTACGAGTCTGCGCGGCCACGCTCCCCGGCAGCATCAAACAGCAAACCATCAGGCGTAGCCAAAGCCGCCTCTGCAAGACAACCTCACCGTTACAGAAAAGATTACTCCTGGCCGTCGAACGCCGGCGAACCGGCCCGGCCGCTCTAGCGTACTCTCAGGTTAGTATGAAGACGGCTGCATTATGAGATCCTCGCGCTACTCGACGCTCCTGCGAATCGTCCTCGTCTTGATTGCTCTGGCTGGGATTGCGTACTGGGTCGCCGATACGCGTGTCCGCATCGAGGTTGGCCTGCATCGAGAGCAGCACTCCCGGGCGCCATTCGACTTCAACCAGGACACGAATCAGGTCACCAGCCTCGAGCAGGAGGCTGAAAAAGCAGGCCTGCCGAAGGGCGCCATCATTCAGGGTCTCAATGGCGCGCCCTACACCGGCGTTGCCCAGTTCACGAATATTCGCAACTCCTCAGCCCCGGGCGAAGTGATGGCCGTCGACTTCCGCCGCGCCGACGGATCGACTGGAACCGCCACGATCATTCTCTCCCCGTATACATCCAGGTTTGGCGCCGGGCTCGGTCAGGTCTCGCGGGACGTTCTCCTGTTTGACGTTGTTCCCCTCATTTGCATGATGATTGGGTATTGGGTCGTCTTCGCCCGGCCCAACGAATCGAATGCGTGGTTTCTTCTCGTTCTTCTCATCTTCCCCCAGGTCATCTTCGCGGAAGGCACCACCTTGGCCACCGGCTCCGGCCTTCTCTTCCGCGGGTTCTACTACGAACTGCTGCAGAACTTCGCCGTGCTTGCACTGGTTCCCTTCGCCGTCTACTTTCCCGAGCGCTCCCGCATCGATATCAGGTTGCCGTGGCTGAAGTGGGCCATCCTGGGGCCGGCACTGGCCACCGGCTGTATCGAATTCTGCCAGATACTCCGTCAGTACTTTGCGGCGGGAAATCCCGCGTGGTTTGCAAGAGCGATGACAGCAGTCGATCGCCTCGACGGCTTTTTAAACCTGCTTTGCGTGATCTTCTATCTTGTCGTCCTGGTCGATAAACTTCGCTCCGCTTCCTCCGAGGATGCACGGCGCCGGCTTCGCGTGCTCCTGGCCGGCACCGGCATCGGAATCGGCGCGCTGATTGCCGTCTTTATCGCTCTACCCGCCCTTGGCTACTCGCCGAATGTTCCCGCCCATGCACCGGTCGCGTACATCGGGGGGACTCTCTTCCTGCTCGCGCCGCTTTCGCTTGCTTATGTCGTGCTCGTGCAGCGCGCGATGGACGTCAGCATCCTCGTGCGCCAGGGCACCCGCTATGCCCTCGCGCGAGCTACGCTGACTGTGATTCAGTTCGCCCTGGCAGCCGTCGTCACCTATCGTCTGCTGCTCCCGCTGCTCACCCAGAAACAGATCCCGCGCAACCAGCTCTGGCAGGCCGTCCTTTTCATTGTTCTGATCTTTCTGCTGCGCCTCGGCTTCACCAAACGGTCGAAGCTCTGGCTGGACAAAAAATTCTTCCGCGAAGCTTACGACTCCGAGCAGGTTCTCAGCGAACTCTCCGAGGAAGTCCGCAAATTCACCGAGAGCGGACCACTCCTCCGAACCGTCGCCAAATGCGTCGCCGAGACCCTCCATGTGACCCAGATCGGCATGATGCTGCGGGACGGGCCCAAATTCTGCGTAGCCCAGGCTGTTGGCGTTTTCCCCGGCCCAAGCACCAGCTTCGCCCTGGCGACGAACTCCTCGACGATCCGCAACCTCAGCAACACCAACGCACCGGCCAAGCTCTATCGTGGCGACCCTGACGCCTGGTATCTAATGGCTGACGACCGCGAACGCCAGACGCTCGATGACCTTGGCACGGAATTGCTGCTTCCCCTGCCAGGCCGCAACCGGTTGATGGGAGTCATGGCGCTCGGACCCAAACAATCCGAGGCTGCTTATTCGAAATCCGACATGCACCTGCTGCAGGTGCTCGCCACCCAGACCGGCATGGCGCTCGAGGTCAGTGAGTTGGCGCATTCGCTCGCCAGGGAGGCTGCGCAACGCGAGCGTGTCAACCGCGAGATCGAAATCGCCCACGAAGTGCAGCAGCGGCTCTTTCCTCAGGAAATGCCCATGCTCACGGGCGCAACTGTCGCCGGCGCCTGCCGTCCCGCCCAGGGCGTCGGCGGCGACTACTACGACGTCTTCCCGTTACAGGACGGACGACTTGGTCTTGCCATTGGGGACGTCTCCGGCAAAGGCATCTCCGCAGCCCTGCTAATGGCGAGCCTGCGCGCTTCCCTGCGCGGGGTCACCCTCGACAACCCCCGCGACTTTGCCAAACTCATGGATAAGGTCAACCGGCTCGTCTATGAGGCCTCGGCCGACAACCGCTATGCCACCTTCTTCTTCGGAGCACTCGACCCGGTGACGCGCATACTCGACTGCGTCAACGCCGGCCATAATGCGCCGCTGGTTCTGCGAAAGATGCCGGGCGGAGAGCCGAAAATCCTCAGGCTCGAAGCTGACGGCCCGGTCGTCGGCCTGCTGCCGTTTGCCCCTTACACCGAGCAGTCTCTCCAACTCGAACCCGGCGACCTGCTTGTGACCTACACCGACGGCATCAGCGAAGCCATGACCCACGAGGATGAAGAGTGGGGCGAAGAGCGGATGATGGCGGCAGCCGCCTCTGTCAACGGCGCCTCCGCCGAAGTTGTGCTGAAGACCATCTTCTCCGAAGCCGACAGGTTCACTGCCGGCGCTCCGCAGCACGATGACATGACAGTCCTCATCCTCAAAGTCGAACCGTCGCCCGCGTGACCGGGGCAGCTTGGCCACCATGGAAATCCGCGATGACGAGCTAAGAAATTTCGAAGCTCACGGCGCTCCGGCGCTGCTCGAGACCGGCAAACACGGGTACATCGATCATGAAGGCGCGCATATCTGGTACGCGGCCTATGGCTCCGGCGCCCCGGTCATCCTGCTGCACGGCGGCCTTGGCCATAGCGGCAATTGGGCATACCAGTTGCCCGCCCTGGTCAACTCGGGGCGGCGGGTCGTGGTGATCGACAGCCGCGGCCATGGCCGCAGCACCCGGGATGCACGCCCCTTTACCTATGAACTGATGGCATCGGATGTTCTCGCCGTCATCACCGCACTATTGCTCGAAAAGCCCGCGATAGTAGGCTGGAGCGACGGTGCCTGCATCGCCCTCATCCTCGCCATGAACTCCCCGGAACGCCTCTCGGGCGTCTTCTACTTCGCCTGCAACATGGACCCCAGCGGGGTCAAAGAGCTTGTGCCGCCGCATCCGGTGCTTGACCGGTGTTTCCGCCGGCACGCGGTCGATTATGCAAGGCTCTCCCCGACTCCGAACCAATTCGGGCCCTTCGTCGAAGCGGTGAGTCTCATGATGAAGACCCAGCCAAACTACTTCGCCCCGGATCTTGCAAAAATTCATCTGCCGGTTGCCATCGTTCAGGGCGAAAACGAAGAGTTCATCAAACTGGAGCATGCTGAGTATCTCGCCCGCAGTATTCCCAAGGCGAAGTTGATCCTTTTGCCGGGCGTCAGCCATTTCGCCCCGCTGCAGAGGCCAGAGCAGTTCAATCGCACCCTTCTGGCGTTTCTAGATAAGATTTCGCCGGTCAATCTGGAGCCAAATGCCGACTAGCGTGTCACTTCAGAAAGCGTCTGAACCCGTGCAGCCTTCCCAGCCGCTGCCCCCATCGGCAGCCGCTTGCGTCGCTCCCTCTTCGGCTTCGGCGCTTGCTGCTCGATCGGAGTCAACTTGTAGAGAATCAGGTTGTTTCGGTCTTCGTCATCGTACGCGGGAAAATTCGCCACCTGTTGCAGGTTGAACTGCGTGTGCAGATCCTCGAGAGTTCCAGGATCCAGTTCGTTCCAGGCGGCATACCAGCCGGGCTGGTACTTGCGAATTCGATCGGGAAGGTCCAAGGTCCCGAAGTCATCGCAGATTGCAGGAAGGCCGGTAACCAGCGCGATATTGCTGCCGCTGATCGAGAGCAGCAGCCGGTTGCGATTTGGATGCTGATCGATATAGCGCGTCAAGTTCTCCGCCGCATTGACAAACGTGTACTGCGGATGGAAAGCAAACCAGAGCGTCTGCCGTGTATTCACGGCCAGGACGCAAACCACTGCCATCCCGGCGACAGCCAGGCCGGAGATGGCCAGTTTACCTCGCCGCAGGAACAAGGCATCCAGCGCGAGGACCGCCAAAATGACGAGCGGAAATGCCACCACCTGGTAATAACGCGGCTGCATATTATTGTGCAGACCGATGAAAAACAAATACCCGCCGCCGGCCAGAAGCGCGGCGATGAACAACGGATTCCGCCACACGGACTGATAGAAAAAAACCGACAGCAGGACCAGTGCGGAGGTGAGCAACACGAACCGGGGGTCAATCCACAAGGCCCCGTGAACGGCATACCAGAATGCCATCAGCCAGCCGCCAGCCGTCGTTGGCTGCGGATACACATTCGCCGTGAATAGATAGCGGTAGTCCTGCAGGTAATGAGGCCGAACTGCCAGCAAGTAGTAAGCCAGCCAGGAAACTGCCGCGGAAACCGCTACCTTCCCCGAGAACGTAAGGAAGGCGCGAAGACTTCCCCGCGCGCCAACCCACAAAAGGTAGAGAACCGCAGCCAGAAGAAATAGCGCCGTTGTCTTGGTCAATACCATGGCCGAGAGCAGCAAACCGATAACGATCAGCAACCCGTTCCGCTGGCTTTGACGCTGTACCCGCGGCAGCAACAGGGCCAGCAGCCACGAGAGCAGCATAAGCAAGATCAGCAATGGTTCCAGGATCGCCAGGCGGCTGAAGCAGTAAAGAAAAGCATTGCTCAACAACAGAACCACGCACAACCCGGCAGCCCAGCGCGAGGCCTGCATCCGCACCAGCCCATAAGCAAGCGCTACATTCGCGCCAAAGATACCGACCGCCAGCACTCGCGCTGCGGCAAGGCTGACGCCGGTGAAATGAAAGAGGATCCACTCGAGAATCGGCCACACTGGCAAAGCAACCGCGGGGTTGAAGTCGCCAGGAACATACCACCCTCCACGGATGAAATATGCGACCGCCGCATTGCTATACCAACCTTCATCGGTATACTTCGCGTAGTCCATCCACGGCGAGAAGTTCGGGAAGTCTGCAAGCGGATGTAGAAAATGAACGGCCAGAAGCGCGACCACGAAGGCGCTTGCGCCTGCGACCCCGGCCCGCTTCATGGAAGTATCAATGCGCATCGATTTGAATGGAGAAGCTACGGCTTCTGGCCATAAGCCACCTGTCGTTTAGAACCCCACTTTGCCGCTAAGGGTGCTCGAGAGCTTCTCTTTTATTCGTAGGCTAGCGCGTCGATCGGGTCTTTCCCGGCAGCTTTAAGCGCCGGATACACTGCGCCCAGAATGCCGCCGGCAAAGGCGATCAGCACGCCCTTCAGCCACCAATCCGCTGTGACAAAGAAGGGTAGAGTCGGAAAGCGGTACGCCATCCACATATGGATCAGCTGGGTGAGAAGCATGCCGGCCACGATGCCGCAGAAGGTGATCAATGCCGTCTCTCGCAGCACGACGTTGACGATGTAGCCTCTCGAAGCCCCCAGCGATTTCAGCACGCCGATCTCCCGGGTCCGCTCCATGACGGCGGTGTACATCGACTGGAAGATCACCAGAAATCCAATAATGACCGCAATACTGATGACGACATTCAAGGCAATCGTGAAGGCGGGAAGATGTTCCGGGGTCAGCAGCGACAGCTGCTCGGCCATGGTTTTCACCTGGTATTCCGAGAGCCCCGGCGTCGCCAGTATTTCCTTCCGGATCAAGTCCTGGTTCTCCAGGTTGTCGCTCTTCAAGTAGAAAAGCGTAGCGTTGTCCGCTTCCCCCATCAAGCCGCCCAGGGTGCGGATCGGGAGGAATTTGCGTCCGCCCTTGCCATGCTCGACGATGCCGCAGATGCGGAACTCGTGGTTGAGGATGGTCACCGGATCGCCTACCTTATGGCCCTGATCGGAGCGCGCGAAGTAGTCGTCGACGATGACATCGTTTGGCCCCTGGAACGGAGTGCCGGAGACGAAGTGGAAAGGGCTTAACGCGTTATAGCTCTCGTAATCGATGCCCCAGATGGTCTCGAGCGAATTCCCAATCGTCAGGTTCAGGATCGCCGGTGAGGCGACCGCGACATGAGGAAGCCGGGCCAGCACACCGGCGATTTTGGCCGGAACCGGCGCCCCGCTCACGCCCGAGAGAAAACTGGAGTTGGCGGGCTGCACGATCATATCGGCGCCGATGCCGGAGGTGCTGTTGCGCGCCCCATTGACCTGGCCGAGCATGATGGCCACGATACACAGGATCATCACGACCTCGATCGCGATCGCAAAGATGCTGATGATGGTCCGCAAGGGACGGTGCAACAGATTCCCGATTACCAGCTTGTTCATACCCGACCCACTTGTTTCGCTTGGTTCTATAGGAAGTGTACCAAGCTGGTGACAGTCGAGTTCCGTTTTGCTACATCTCTCGCCGGCATGTAGCGAAGAGATTAAAATGAGAGCCGAAATCGATCAGAATCGCCGATAATCCAATCGAGACGGACATTGCTGAAGGACCGGTCAGTCAGCAGGCCGCTTTGACTCAGGCCCGGCGTCATCGTAAGGTATGCACAAGTGGTGGTGCGACTGCTTTTCTTGGGCTCCCTGGTGATTCAGGAGGTTGTTGGCGCGATGATGGGCACCGAGCGGTTCGGCGACGAGCTTCGCAGGGAAAGAGAATCTCGCGGCATCGCGCTACAAGCAATCTCTGATTCGACCAAGATCAGCGGCCGCCACCTCGCCGCGCTCGAGCAGGAGCAGTTTGAGCGTCTGCCCGGCGGGGTCTTCAACAAGGGCATCGTGCGTGGCTATGCGCGGGTCGTCGGCCTCGACGAACACCTATGGGTGGACCGATACCTCTCTGCTTATCAACGGAGCGGTCTGGTCAAACAGGACGACACCGAATGGGTCGAGTTCGCGGAAAATGTGGTCAAGAACCGTAAGACCGAAGGGGACCGTCCGGGCTTGAGGCTGCGATGGGCGGGTGTGCTCTTACTGGTCACCCTCATCGCCGGTCTTGGCTGGTTCGTTTACAACTATGTTCGCGAGAAAAGCTCGGCCGCGAACCAGCCGATCGCGTCCCCCATCACTCTTGCGATCTCGCGTCATCCCTGTGAACCTGATGGCCCCGCCCTGCCTCCGTTCAACCGCTCTTACCGGTTCCCGGCGCTTGCCTGATCCACCCCTCCCGATCGATGCTCTCGCGACCGTCCTCCATTCACCCCCTGCTTTGCGCGCTTCCCTGCCGATCTGACTGATCTGACGCATCCCTTTTGCCGATGAGATTCACGGTCTTGTAAACTTAGAGGGCTTTAAGTTTCTTCAGACTTCGGCGCAAAAGGCTTCGTTCGTAAGCGCCGGCAGCCAGACCCAGCAGGAGGAAGTTCCTTGTCCCAGCGCGACAAATTTCTATTCACCTCGGAGTCCGTCACCGAGGGTCATCCCGACAAAATTGCCGACCAGATTTCCGATGCGATCCTCGATGCCTGCCTCGAGCAGGACGAGTACAGCCGCGTGGCCTGCGAAACTCTCACCGCTACCGGGCTCGTGGTCATTGCCGGTGAAATCACCACCAAGGCCTATGTCGACTTCCAGTCGCTGGTTCGCGGAACGGTTGCGGCCATCGGCTACGACAACGCTCTTTATGGCTTTGATTCGAACACCTGCGCCGTCATCTCGTCGATCAACAAGCAGTCCGGCGATATCGCCATGGGCGTCGATACTGGAGGCGCCGGCGACCAGGGCATGATGTTCGGCTATGCCACCAATGAGACCGAAGAGCTGATGCCGGCCCCCATCTCACTCGCCCACAAGCTTGCCGCCAAGCTGAGCGAAGTGCGCAAGAGCGGGCAGCTCAGCTACCTGCGCCCGGATGGCAAGAGCCAGGTCACCGTGGAGTACGACGCCAACAACAAACCCGTCCGGGTCGACGCGGTCGTCATCTCGACCCAGCATGCCGAGACGGTCGGCAACGATCAGCTCCGCAGCGACATCCTGAAGCATGTCATCCAGGCTGTGATTCCGGCCAGGCTGCTCGACGAAGACACCAAGTACCACATCAACCCGACCGGGCGGTTCGTAATCGGCGGCCCCATGGGCGACACCGGCCTTACCGGCCGGAAGATCATCGTCGATACCTACGGCGGCATGGGCCGGCATGGCGGAGGCGCATTCTCGGGTAAGGACCCGACAAAGGTCGATCGCTCCGCCGCCTACATGGCCCGGTATATCGCCAAGAACATCGTGGCCGCGGGTCTCGCCGAGCGCTGCGAGGTGCAGCTTGCCTATGCCATCGGGGTCGCCGAGCCGGTCAGCGTACTGGTCGATACGTTCGGCACCGGAGTGGTGGACTCGGCCAAGTTGCAGGAGCTGGTGCGCGCTACATTCAAGCTGACGCCAAAAGGCATCATCGAAAGCCTGAACCTGCGTCGCCCCATCTACAAGAAGACGGCGGCCTACGGCCATTTCGGGCGGAACGACAAAGACTTCACTTGGGAGGCCACCGACAAGGCTGCCGCCCTGAAGGCGGGAGTTTTGGCAGAGACAGCCAAGGTCTAGTTCTGAAGTCCGTGAGAGAGGAAGCCCTGGCGCGCACGCGTTCGGGGCTTTTCTCTTGCAGCAGGAGATCTCCCCCAGCCGGGAACCTGACGGATTCTCAAAAGATTTCGGCGCCGGTTTCCGGTGGATCTTCGATAGGATGAAGCGTAAAAGCAGATCCCAACTACCAGCGCGGGTGAACCATGGTCCCACTGCCAACCGTGAACGCTACACGATCAAGTCCATTGGAGAATTTGCCGCCTGCCGTACTGCGGCCAGCCTCACGCCTGGAGTCGATCGACCTGTTGCGCGGGCTGCTGATGCTGCTGATGGCGCTCGACCATACCCGCGACTTTTTCAGCTCGGCCACCGTAAACCCGACCGACCCGCTCGCGTCCTGGCCGGCGCTCTTCTTTACCCGTTGGATCACTCACCTCTGCACGCCCGGGTTTATCGCGCTGGCCGGCACATCGGTCTACCTGCAGCGGCAGCGAGGCAAAACCCGTCCGCAGTTGATGAAGCTGCTCGTTACCCGCGGCTGCTGGCTGCTGCTGCTCGAGGTCACGGTGATCAGCTTCGGCTGGCTCTTCATCTTTCCTGCTCCCTTTCTGCAGGTGATCTGGGCGATTGGCGTCGCTATGATCGTGCTCGGATTTCTGCAATGGCTGCCGGTTGCGGTCGTAGGAGCCATCGGGGCGAGTATCGTCCTCTTCCATAATTTGCTCGATCCGATCCAGGCGGAGAGTCTGGGCCATGCAGCCGATCTATGGAAGCTGCTGCACGAGCAGGGGATGCTGCTCTACCAGGGGCACCCGATCGGGTTTGCTTTTTACCCGGTGCTGGCGTGGATCGGCGTCATCTGCCTGGGCTACGCCTTTGGCCCGCTCGCGGTCGCGCTTCCAGCCGTGCGCCGGCGGACCGCCGGGATGATGGCTGTGATCCTCCTGATCGCGTTTTGCTTGTTGCGCGTGAGAAGCGGCTATGGCGATCTCTACCACTGGCACCGCCTGGCGACCCCGGTTCAGTCGGCAATGTTTTTCCTGGAAGTGCAGAAGTATCCGCCTTCGCTCGACTACGTGCTGTCCACCTTTGGTGTGCTGCTGATGCTATACGTGGCATTTGATAAAGCTGCCGGCGAGAACTGGCTACCCGGGCTTCGCGGTTTCGTCGAGATTTACGGTCGAGTTCCCTTCTTCTACTACGTGCTGCATATATACCTGATCCACGGAGCGGCCCTGCTGTTGACGCTCGCGACGCATCGGAATTGGCGCCTGTTTGTGGGCTTCCAGGGATTGATGACGGGAGCCCGTCCGGAAGGCTGGGGGTTCTCGCTGCCGGGTGTTTATGGCCTCTGGCTCTGCTTCGTGTTGGTGCTGTATCTGCCCTGCCTGTGGTTCAGCCGGCTCAAGGCGCAGCGCCGGGACTGGTGGCTGAGCTACCTGTGACCGGCTGCCGCGGATAGGGCCCCATTTTCGCCGGCTTGGCTCCTGATGGGAGAGGAAGCTCAAGCACTGAAGAGGCACAGCTTCAGCCGCACCATGAAGTTCACGCACCGTCAAAGCGCCTTCAGCCGCTCAGCGCGCCGTTTCAGGGGACTGCCTATGTGCCATTTGTGTCAGAAATAACCCCGGCCATTCGGCAACCTCCGCGCCAACCGAGCCAGTCCCGGCTCAACCCCAGACCCGGCAAGCACATTTTCCCTGTCCGGTAACTGCATCGCCTCCGAGCTCCTCTTCAGAAATTCAAAAGAGGCGCGCTCAGAAGGAAGCAGAACAGGGCATCGCGATCGCCCCGGCCGAGCAGGATCTCGCCGCATAAGTTGCCTCACTCCTTTGCCTTACAGGACTCTACAGCCAACTCGTATGAATTGTTTAGGTCTGGGTTTTTGGGTCACGCGAGCGAGACAGCCGGATATGAAATCGAGAGAACTCCCTAAACGATCGCGGCCAGCAGCGGGTATCGTCCCGCGTGGCTCGTCTCGTAGAGCGCCAGCAGGCGCTGCCTCATCAGGTAGTAAGAACTGGCGACCTCCTGGACATTGAAGGCGCTATGCATGTTCGCCCGGCCGACCATCACGCTCAACGAGAGCTTACGCGCCGCACGGCGCAGCGTAAGGCCATCCCGCCGCATCCGCTCCGCGACAATCACGCTCTCGACCGGGTTCCAGCGTTGTGCGTACCCCGCCAGCGCTATCAGGATCTCGGCATTGGCATGCATCCGCCGCACCCCTTCCGACTCGCCGATCAAGGCCCACATCTCGGCCGTCTCGATCCGTAACTGGTCTTTGCCGGGTTGCAGGTAATCGAGCGCTACCGTGAGAATCCCGCCCACCGAGACCGGTTCCAATCTCTCCACCAGGTCGTCCCAGTTCAGATGGGAGAGCTTCGTCCTTTTGGTCAAGGTTTGCGCCATCACAAACCCGAAGACCGAGATGACAATGCCAAAAGTAAGGATAAAGCTCATAGAGGACGTTTACCGCTCCCTAGATCGTAGGGCACTCGCTCCCGAAGAGCAACTAAAGAAGCGCTCATCTCGGCGGAAAACGGCGCACGCCGCCGTTCTTCCCTCCAAAACGCCGCCATCCAGTACACCAGCACCGATAGATAGACAAACATCCGGGCATGAACGAAGACCGCAAACTGGCGATCCCATCCCAGGATCACGTGCCCGAACTCCTCCACCAGCGCGACAAACGAGAAAACCGCCAGTCCCTGCCCGATCGCGACCGCGTGACTCCGCCACTGCAGGCTGAGGCGGTTCGCCACCAGCGCCATCGCGAGAAACAATTCGCAGGTCAGCAGCGACGTAAAAATCGTGATCCTCACATCCCATAGGTCGAGCCCCCGCGCCTGCGGCGGTCCGATCTGGAACGCGAGCGCCGCGCTCAACACCAGCCCTACTCCTCCCCAGGCAAAAAACGACGTCCGCGCCTGCAGAATCCACCTCCCCGCAGGACGCAGAACATCCCGCGCCACCTCCAGCAGAAGGGCGACCTGAAAAGCATAATCCGCAAAGCCGGTGATCCAGTAGGACAGGAAGTACCCGTGTTTACTTCCATACCGGAGCACAAAAAACAACCCTACTGTTCTGGCCGCCTCAAAAAAGACGAACGACGTGAAAACCGGAAAATCCCGCACCCTCCTTCTCACCAGAAGAACAATCACCAGGGCGACGTGGCCGATCAGGCTCGCCGCCCATAGTGCATCGTCAAGACTGGAGAAATGCATGGCGCCATCCGTTCATGGTCAGATTACATCCCGAAATAGCACAACACAGTGTACGCAATGATCTCTAGGTGCGTGGGGCCGGCAGTCGTCGCCGCCTGCGGATGAGGGTTGCATCCGGTCTGCTCGGCATTCAGGCCAGGCATCGCGGAGAAAGAGAGGGCGGCGGTCAAAACGAACAAACGGACTGAGTTCTTCATGGGAAAGCTCCTTGGGCGCGATGTGCGCTAACCCAAGCGTAGCTGGCATTTCCCGTAAAACCACAAATGCTCTCGAAGTCAAGTACCAATTCGGCCCCACTCGTAACTAACGTCCTCCGAAAGTCACCTCGTTCCCGCTCCCACTTAGGCCCGCCACCTGGAAGATCAGCGCGTCTATCCCCAAATCCCCAGCGTCCGGCGTTCCGGGCCAGACCGCCCCGCCGCCCCTTCCGTCTGGCGACAGGGCGCCTCCGGGCTGAGATTAGGCATGAGGCTGACGCCATGGCACTGTATTTCGTGAACCCTGGTTACATTCGTGAACCCTGGTTACAATTGACCGCTGAAAAGCACAACACCCGCCCGTTGCCAGATGCCAAGCTTTCCTGCATAATCGAAAAGCGTCTCAATTCCAAGTTGAGCGCAGTCGCACACCACGGCCGGAGAGCTCCAGATTCCGAGCGGTGGGAGACGAGGACCAATGCCAGCAAAAGTATCAAAAAATATTGCGAAGGCGCGCGCCCAGGTAGAGAAGCGTCCCTACTCCCTGAACGATGCCGTGCCGCTCCTCCAGAAAGTCAAGTTCGCCAAGTTTGACGAAACCGTCGAAATCACCCTCCGTCTCGGGGTCGATCCCCGCCACGCAGACCAGATGGTCCGCGGCACCGTCGTCCTGCCGCACGGCCTGGGCAAGACCAAGCGTGTCGCCGTCATCGCGTCGGGTGACCGCCTGAAAGACGCCGAAGCAGCCGGAGCCGATTTCGTCGGCGGCGAAGACATCGTCGAGCGCATTCAAAAAGAGGGTTGGACCGATTTCGACGCCCTTATCGCCACTCCCGACATGATGAAGTCGGTCGGCCGTCTCGGCAAGGTCCTCGGCCCCCGCGGTCTCATGCCTAACCCGAAGACTGGCACCGTCACCAACGATGTCGCCTCGGCCATCAAGGAAATCAAGGCCGGTAAGGTCGAGTTCCGCACCGACAAGACGGCCCTGGTCCACGTGCCCGTGGGCAAGCTTTCCTTCCCGGTGCAGAAACTGATCGACAACGCCACCACCGTCATCTCGAGCGTGGTGCGCGCCAAGCCTTCAGCCGCCAAGGGCAAGTACATCAAGGGGATAACTCTGAGTTCCACCATGGGCCCGGGCATCTCCCTCGACAGCGCCGTTGCCGATACTGCGGCCAAGGCGTAGAGCAGCTTTGAGCCCTTGGCTGCTAGCTTCTAGCCGCTAGCAGCCTTTCTTCCCCGGGGCCAGAAAATCAAGTCCGCGCAGGCGGCAGACCGAAATCGGAATTTTAGCTAAGAGCTAGAAGCTAAAAGCTAGAGGCTAATATGGCATTGACCAAGGTAAAGAAGGCGGAGAAAGTCGCCGAACTCGCGAAGGAGCTCGAAGGCTCCACCAGCGCGATCGTCGGCAGCTTCGCAAAATTGACGGTAGCGCAGGACTTTGCGCTCCGCAGCGTCGTCCGCACTGCTGGCGGCCGCTATCGCGTCCTTAAGAACAAGCTTGCGGCCCGCGCCTCGCAGGGCACCGGCGTCGAAGCCGCCCTCCAGAACCTGAAAGGCGTCTCGTCGGTGGCTTATACTTCCGGCGACCCCGTGGCCCTGGCCAAGGCGCTCTCGACCTGGGTCAAAGACAACGCCGAGTTCACCTTCAAGCTGGGCATCGTCGAAGGCAAGGTCCTCACCGTCGAGGAAGTCGGACGGCTGGCAACCATGCCGGGCAAGGAAGAGCTCTTCTCGAAGCTCCTTTTCCTGATCAACTCTCCCGCCCAGCGCCTGGCGACTGTGATCGCCGCCACCGGCCGCGACCTGGCCGTCGTCCTCAACCAGGGCGTCGAAAAGGAAAAGTTCACCCCCGCCGCCGCTTCGGCAGCAGCCAGGGTCGAAACGCCGGTCGAGACTGCCGCCGCTGAAACTCCGGCTCCAGTCGAGACAGCCGAAATTCCGGCTCCGGCAGAAACTGCTGCAGTCGTCGAAACTCCGGCTTCGGCCGAGGTCGCCGCACCCGGTGACGCTGCCGAGGCTACCCCCGAAGTTGCCGGTCCGGGAACCGAATCGCTTCCCGACGGCCCTTCGGCCAACGAGCAAGCCTCGACCGAAGATCCAGTCGAAGGTGCGGACGTCACGGCCTAGCTTTCCGCCGGCACGCCTGGCGGCAACAGGATTCGTCGCGGTCGTCCCCCGAGGGGTGCTGGTCTGGGCACAACGGAAACCTCCCGGGAAGGCAGCGGCAACCGGAACAGCACAGCGTCCCGGAGTATCAAGAGCAATTTTAGAATCATCACTTTAGAAACACGTGGAGAGAATCATGGCGGACCTACAGCAGTTGGAAGATCAGATCGTCGGGCTGAGCCTGTTGGACGCGGCAGCCCTGGTCAAGAAGCTCGAAGAGCGTCTTGGCGTCTCGGCAGCAGCAGCAGCTCCGGCCGCAGCGGCTGGCGGCGGCGGAGCGGCAGCCGCTGCTCCCGTCGAAGAGCAGACCGAGTTCACCGTTATCCTCAAGGATGCCGGCGCGAACAAGATTGGCACCATCAAGGCCGTTCGCGAAGTTACTTCGCTCGGTCTGAAGGAAGCCAAGGACCTGGTCGACGGAGCACCCAAGCCGTTGAAGGAAAACATCAGCAAGGAAGAAGCCGAAACCATCAAGAAGAAGTTCGATGGCGTAGCGACAGTCGAAATCAAGTAATATTTACTTCGACCGCTTCCTGCTGTCAAGAAGGCAAGTTGCATGCCAAACCAGAACGCGCTATCCTAGCAGAGGTGCGTTCTGGCTGGCATGATCGTGTTTTTGCCCGGCAGAGCGCTTTCTTTCGATCTTTTTGGCGCAATTCGCGTCAGGTTTCTGCAGGGTGGGCGGCCCGGCATAAACCTCAACTCGCTGGCTCTTTAGCGAAAACGTCGGGCAGGGTTCGGACAAGCTGTTTTTAAAAAGTGCACAAGTCGAATGTGGCGCTCGCGGGACTTCCTGTCTCTGCGGGCTGTTTGCGTCTTTATCGGCGGTAGCACGTGCTTTCGAGAGGTTGTCCCGGGCCATGGCCCCCGCGTCTTCATCCGCCGCAGTCTAACCTGACCTCGTCTCCCGCTCGAGCCGTCGCCCTCGTGGCGCGCCGGTCGTAGGATGCAGGGAGAATCGGGGACGAGTAGTCGCAGTCCTCTTCCGCACACACTTTTTTGTGCGGTTTCGTAGCAAGCGCCGTGTCCTGGCCTGATCGAGGCGGGTAGGACACACCGAGTGCGCCAAGCAACAACCGGAATCACCGTGCGGCCCGGGCGGTGGTTCTCTCTTCCGGTCAACTTGCCGGAACCTCGCGTTTACGGGCCATAGGAGTGATGCATGCCGAACGAGAACCGCGCCCTTCGTAGCCGTCTCGATTTTTCCAAAATCCCAACTGCCATCCAGATTCCTAACCTGATCGAAGTTCAGCGCCGCTCCTACGAGCGCTTTCTCCAGATGGACAAGCTGCCCTCCGAGCGCGAAGACAACGGGCTCCAGTCCGTCTTCACCTCGGTCTTTCCCATCACCGACTTTCGCAATATCTCACAACTCGACTTTGTGGATTTTTCGATCGGCAACTGGGAATGCAAGTGCGGTCACCTCAAGGGGCTCCATCACCTCCGCACCACCTGCGTCCACTGCGGCGCGATGGTCATCACCGATCCCTTTCACCCGGGCGACGTGCTCTGCCACAAGTGCGGCACCTACAACAAGAACACGCCTGACTTCTGCAACAAGTGCGGCGACCCCGTCGGCCTGCAGCTGAAATACGACCAGGCCGAGTGCGAAGAGCGCGGCATGACCTACTCTGCCCCGCTAAAAGTCACCGTCCGCCTCACCATCTATGACAAGGACGCCGAAACCGGCGCCAAGTCCATCCGTGACATCAAGGAGCAGGAAGTCTTCTTCGGCGATATCCCGTTGATGACCCAGAACGGCACCTTTATCGTCAACGGCACCGAGCGCGTCATCGTCTCCCAGCTCCACCGTTCGCCCGGCGTCTTCTTCGAGACCGCCTCTAACCGCACCTACTTCCTCGGCAAGATCATCCCCTACCGCGGTTCGTGGGTCGAGTTTGAATACGACCAGAAGAACACCCTCTACGTCCGCATCGACCGCAAGCGCAAGTTTCTCGGCACCATCTTTCTGCGCGCCCTCGGCCTCAAAACCGACGAAGAGATCCTCAAGACCTTCTACACCGTCGACAGCATCTCGGTGAAGGACGGCAAGCTGCATTGGAACCTCTCCGACGACGCCACCAAGACCACCCATCTGCTCGGCGCGAAGCCCGCCCATGCCGTCATGGTCAATGGCGAAGAAGTCGGGCACTCCGGACGCAAGATCACCCCCAGCATCCTCAAGGCGCTCCGCGCCGGCAAGGTGCCGAGTGTCGAGATCGAAGCTGCTGAGCTCGACGCCGCCGTCACCGCTGCCGACGTCGTCGATACCACCACCGGCGAAGTGATCGTCGAGGCCAACCTCGAGCTCACCTCCGAGCGGCTGCACCGCATCGTCGAGTCCGGCGTCACCTCCTTCGAGCTCTTCTTCCCCGAGCGCGACGACGTCGGCAACATCATTACCAATACCCTCCGCCGCGACTCCGTCCGCAAGCCCGAAGAGGCGCTGATCGAGATCTACCGCAAGCTGCGTCCCGGCGATCCGCCCACCCTCGACACCGCGACCGCCCTCTTTGAAGGCATGTTCTTCGATCCGCGCAAGTATGACTTCTCCCGCGTCGGCCGCCTCAAGTTCAACATCAAGCTCTACGAGAACCAGGACGCTGCCGGCCTCGACAAGCGCACCCTCACTCCCGAAGACTTCTACGGCACCATCCGCTACCTGCTGAAGCTGCGTAAGAACATCGGCGTCGTCGACGACATCGATCACCTTGGCAACCGCCGCGTCCGCGCCGTCGGCGAACTGATGGAAAACCAGTTCCGCATCGGCCTCGTCCGTATGGAGCGCGCCATCAAGGAAAAGATGAGCGTCTATCAGGAGATGTCGACGGCCATGCCGCACGACCTCATCAACGCCAAGCCGGTCATGGCCGCCATCCGCGAGTTCTTCGGCTCTTCGCAGCTCTCGCAGTTCATGGACCAGACCAACCCGCTGTCGGAGATTACCCACAAGCGCCGTCTCTCCGCCCTTGGGCCGGGCGGCCTCAGCCGCGAACGCGCGGGCTTTGAAGTTCGCGACGTTCACCCCACCCACTACGGCCGCATCTGCCCGATTGAGACGCCGGAAGGCCCGAATATCGGCCTTATCAGCTCCCTTTCGTGCTTCGCCCGCATCAACGAGTACGGCTTCATCGAGTCGCCCTACCGCCGCGTCCGCGACGGCCAGGTTCTCGACTACGTCCAGATCTCGAATGCCGGGGAGAGCGGTCTGCGCGTCGGCGATCACCTCGAAAAAGGTGAAGCCCGCGAGCTGAACAACAAGCTCAAGGCCGAGGGCAAGCGCGGCGTTGACACCGACGCGTTTTCCTTCTATCTCTCCGCGTGGGAAGAGGATCGCCACACCATCGCCCAGGCCAACATCGAGCTCGATGAGAATCTTAAGATCACCGAAGAGCTGGTCAACGCTCGCCGTACCGGCAACTTCGTCCTCGTCAACCGTGCGGAAGTCGACTATGTCGACGTCAGCCCGAAGCAGCTCGTCTCCGTCGCCGCCTCGCTCGTGCCTTTCCTCGAGCACGACGATGCCAACCGCGCCCTCATGGGTGCGAACATGCAGCGTCAGTCCGTCCCGCTGCTCGTCGCCGAAGCTCCCCTGGTCGGCACCGGTATGGAAGGTGTGACCGCCCGCGATTCCGGGGCCGTCATCCTCGCCCGCCGCAACGGCTTCGTCGATTCGGTCGACTCCGAGCGCATCATCATCCGCGTCGAGGGCGAACATCACCCCACCCAGCTCTCCCGCGAAGTCGGCTCCGATATTTATCAGCTGACTAAGTTCAAGCGCTCCAACCAGAACACCTGCATCAACCAGAAGCCCATCGTGCGTCACGGCGACCGGGTCATCAAGGGGCAGGTTATCGCTGACGGTCCCTGCACCGAGCAGGGCGAGCTCGCCCTCGGCCGCAACGTGCTCGTCGGCTTCATGCCCTGGCGCGGTTACAACTTCGAGGACGCGATCCTGATCTCCGAAAAGCTGGTACGCGAGGACTACTACACCTCCGTCCACATCGAGGAGTTCGAGATCGAGGCCCGCGACACCAAGCTAGGGCCGGAAGAGATCACCCGCGACATTCCCAACGTCTCTGAGAATGCGCTGCGCGATCTCGACGAGAGCGGCATCATCCGCATCGGCGCCAAGATCAAGCACAACGATATCCTCGTAGGCAAGGTAACGCCTAAGGGCGAAACCCAACTCACGCCGGAAGAGAAGTTGCTGCGCGCGATCTTCGGCGAAAAGGCCGGCGACGTTCGCGACGCCTCGCTGACGTGCCCTCCCGGTATCGAAGGGACCGTCGTCGACGTCCGCATCTTCTCCCGCAAGGGTCAGGAAAAGGACGAGCGCGCCAAGCTGATCGAGGCCGACCAGATCGGCAAGCTCGAGAAGAACCTCGCCGACGAGATCCGTATTCTCACCGACGAGCGACTCAAGCGCCTCGATGCCATCCTCGGCGGCAAGATCGTGCTGGCCGACCTTCACGATGAGCGCACCAACAAGCGTCTCCTTGTCAAGGACGCAGCTCTCGACCGCGACGCCATCGAACGCATCTCGACCAAGAACCTCAAGCGCATCCGCTACACCGACAAGGACCCCCGCGTCAACGAGCAGATCGATGAGATCGAGGAGATGACCTCGCGCCAGATTGACGTCTTGCGCAAGATCACCAACGAGAAGATCGCCAAGCTGCAGAAGGGGGACGAGCTCGCTCCCGGCGTTATCAAGCTGGTCAAGGTCTATATCGCCATGAAGCGCAAGCTCTCCGTCGGCGACAAGATGGCCGGCCGTCACGGCAACAAGGGCGTCATTGCCCGCATCCTGCCCGAAGAAGACATGCCGTATCTGCCCGATGGCACCCCGGTCGAGATCGTTCTCAACCCGCTCGGTGTTCCATCGCGTATGAACGTCGGTCAGATCCTCGAAACCCACCTCGGCTGGGCTGCTCACGAACTCGGCGTCAAGATCGCCGCGATCGTCGAGAAGAACCAGGAGGCGAACGAGATTCGCGAAGCAGTGAAGGCAGGCTTTGCCGGTACCGCAACCCTGCAGCTGCTGCTTGACCTCGATGACGATATGTTGATCCGCGTCACCAAGGGCATGAAGCGCGGCATCTGGTTCGGCACCGCTGTCTTCGACGGCGCGCGCGAAGAAGAGATCAAGGCGCTCCTTGCCTCGGCTGGTTTGCCCAGCTCCGGCAAGTCGTTCCTCTTCGACGGCATGACCGGCGAGCAGTTCGAACAGCCCGTCACGGTTGGCTACATCTACATGTTGAAGCTCTCGCACCTGGTCGACGACAAGATCCACGCTCGCTCGATCGGACCGTACTCCCTCATCACCCAGCAGCCGCTCGGTGGCAAGGCGCAGTTCGGCGGCCAGCGCTTCGGCGAGATGGAAGTCTGGGCGCTCGAAGCATACGGCGCAGCCTACATCCTCCAGGAGCTGCTCACTGCCAAGTCCGATGACGTCTACGGCCGCACCAAGATCTACGAGGCCATCGTCAAGGGCGAAGCAGCGATCGAACCTGGCGTTCCGGAATCCTTCAACGTTCTTATCCGCGAACTGCAGTCTCTCTGCCTCGACGTAGAGCTGATCAAGCAGATCGATGGAAAGAAAATTCTGGTGCCCGTGCCGCAGATCGCAGCAGCCGACTAAGAAACCTGGCCGGCGTGGCCCTGAACAACCACGCCGGCCAGCAAGAATCGATCGCCCGTTTTAGGTGGAAGAGTGGGGCTTCAGCCCCACGTTAGAGAAGATCGTGAACCTGGGCCCTTTAGGCCCGGCCCACGCCAGCAACAGCCGTAAACCGCAGCTAAGAGCCAATAGCGAACCGCTAGAAGCTAGCCGCCAGGAGGGTCACCTTGTACCGTTCCAGCCCATTTGAACTCACCAGCCCGATCACCGATTTCGACGCCATCAAGATCAGCCTCGCTTCCCCCGAGAAGATCCGCAGCTGGTCCCATGGCGAGGTCACCAAGCCCGAAACTATCAACTACCGCACCTTCAAGCCCGAGCGCGACGGACTCTTCTGCGCTCGCATCTTTGGCCCCGTCACCGATTGGGAATGCCTCTGCGGCAAGTACAAGCGCATGAAGCATCGCGGTGTCATCTGCGACAAGTGTGGCGTCGAAGTCACTCTCTCTAAAGTCCGCCGCGAACGCCTCGGCCACATCGAGCTCGCCTCCCCCTGCTCCCACGTCTGGTTCTTCAAGGGCCTGCCGTCGCGCATCGGCCACCTGCTCGACATCTCCCTCCGTGACCTCGAGAGCGTCCTCTACTTCGAGAGCTACGTCGTCGTCGATCCCGGCGACGCGCCCGTCAAGGAACGCGAGATCATCAAGGACGAAGTCCGCTTCCGCGAGCTCGACCAGCAATATCGCCCCGGCGGTTTCAAGGGCATGATGGGCGCCGAAGCCATCAAGGAACTCCTCAAGCGCGTGAACGTAGACGAGCTCTCCATTGAACTTCGCGAAAGAATGAAGGTCGAAACCTCGCTCCAGAAGCGCTTGAAGTACGCCAAGCGCCTCAAGGTCACGGAGGCCTTCCGCAAGTCCACCAACAAGCCGCAGTGGATGATCCTCGATGTCATCCCCGTCATCCCGCCGGAGCTTCGCCCGCTCGTGCCGCTCGACGGCGGCCGTTTCGCGACCTCCGATCTCAACGACCTCTATCGTCGCGTGATCAACCGCAACAACCGCCTCAAGAAGCTCATGGATCTCCATGCGCCTGAGGTCATCGTCCGCAACGAAAAGCGCATGCTGCAGGAAGCCGTCGATGCACTCTTCGACAACGGCCGTCGCGGTCGCGTTCTTCGCGGCGCCAACAATCGTCCGCTCAAGTCGCTCTCCGACACCCTCAAGGGCAAGCAGGGCCGCTTCCGTCAAAACCTGCTCGGCAAGCGCGTCGACTACTCCGGCCGTTCGGTCATCGTCGTCGGCCCCGAGCTCAAGCTGCACCAGTGCGGGCTACCGAAGAAGATGGCGCTTGAGCTCTTCAAGCCCTTTATCTATCATCGCCTCGAGCAGACCGGCCACTGCACCACCATCAAGCAGGCCAAGGAACTCGTCGAGCTGCAGGACCCGATCGTCTGGGACATCCTTGAAGAGGTCATCAAGGACCATCCCGTTCTGCTCAACCGCGCCCCAACTCTTCACCGCTTAGGCATCCAGGCGTTCGAGCCGGTGCTGGTCGAGGGTAAAGCCATCAAGATCCACCCGCTCGTCTGCACCGCCTTCAACGCGGACTTCGACGGCGATCAGATGGCAGTCCACATTCCGTTGTCGCCCGAGGCCCAGGTCGAGGCCAGCGTACTCATGCTCGCCTCGCACAACATCCTCTCGCCGGCCTCCGGCCAGCCGATCACCGTGCCGACCCAGGATCTCGTCCTCGGTCTCTACTACCTGACCAAGGCCAAGAAGGGTGGACCCGGCGAAGGCCGTGTCTTCGCCAACACCGAAGAAGTGCTGATGGCCCTTGAAGCCAAGGCCGTCGAAACCCTCACGCCGATCCGTCTCCGCTACACCGGGCCGGTGCTCGACATGACGACCGCCTATGACGACCAGGACCTCACCCACACCGAAGCGGTCCACTACGACAAGCAGTACATCACCACCACCGTTGGCCGCGCGATCCTGAACGACGCTCTTCCCGAAGGCATGCCCTACGTCAATGGCCTGCTCAAGAAGAAGGGTATCGGCCAGCTCGTCAATTATTGCTACCTCAACCTCGGCCTCGAAGTCACCGTCAAGATGCTCGACCGCATCAAGGACCTCGGCTTCGCCTACGCCACCCGCAGTGGTCTCTCCGTCGGCCTTGACGACATGGTTATTCCAGAGTCGAAGTACACCGTCGTCCGCGAAGCGGAAAAGACCGTTATCACCATCCAGCAGCAGTATCTCGACGGCGCAATCACGAACGGCGAGCGGAATAACAAGGTCATCCAGATCTGGTCCGCCGTCACCGAGCGCGTCGCCGACGAAATGTTTAACAACATGAAGAACGCCGACAAAGAGGGAGCCATGAACCCGATCTACATCATGGCCGACTCCGGTGCTCGCGGATCCAAACAGCAGATCCGTCAGCTCTCCGGCATGCGCGGCCTGATGGCCAAGCCTTCCGGCGAAATCATCGAGCAGCCCATCACGGCCAACTTCCGTGAAGGCCTCACCGTGCTTCAGTACTTCATCTCGACCCACGGCGCGCGTAAGGGCCTCGCCGATACCGCCCTCAAGACCGCTGACTCTGGCTACCTCACCCGCCGTCTCGTCGACGTCGCGCAGGATGTCATCGTCTCTGAGCCTGATTGCGGCACCGTTGAAGGTATCTACGTCACCCCGATCGTCGAGTCCGGCGAGATCATCGAGCCGTTGCGCGACCGTATCGTCGGCCGCGTCTCGCTCGAGCGCCTCAAGGACTTCGAAGGTCAGGCCATCGTTGAGGTCAACCAGGAGATCACTGAAGATATAGCCTCTGCTATCCAGGCAGCCGGTATCGAGAAGGTGCGTATCCGGTCCGTCCTCACCTGCGAATCCCGCCGCGGCGTCTGCGTCCTCTGCTACGGACGTAATCTTGCCTCCGGCCGTCTCGTTGAGCTCGGCGAAGCAGTCGGCGTCATTGCTGCCCAGTCGATCGGCGAGCCTGGCACCCAGCTCACCATGCGTACCTTCCACATCGGTGGAACCGCATCGCGAGTCAATGAGCAGTCCAAGCTCGACGCCAAGAACAACGGCTTCGTCCGCTTCATCAACATGGTCACCGTCCGCTCCAAGGGCGGCGATCTGGTTGCCATGAACCGGTCAGGCTCGATCGCCGTTGTCGATGATCGTGGCCGCGAAAAGGAACGCTACCAGGTCGTCTACGGAGCCAAGCTCAAGGTCGAGGACGGCGCCGCCGTCAAGCTCGGCCAGGCCATGGCCGAGTGGGACCCGTACACCTTCGCGATCCTCACCGAAATCGGTGGCACCATCCAGTTCAAGGACCTGCAGGAAGGCATCACCCTCAACGAAGAAGTCGATGAAGTCACTGGCCTCTCCCGTCTCGTCGTCTCTGACGCCGCCGACGAGAAGCGCCAGCCGGCCATCGTCATCAAGGGTGCCAAGGGCAACAAACGCTACCTTATGCCCTCCCGCTCGCACCTCATGATCCAGGATGGCGATGAGGTCTTCCCTGGCGACATCCTAGCCAAGATCCCGCGTGAAACTACGCGCACCAAGGACATCACCGGCGGTCTGCCCCGAGTCGTCGAACTCTTCGAGGCCCGCAAGCCCCGCGAAACCGCGATCATCAGCGAGATCGATGGCGCAGTCAAGTTCGGCGAGGTCTCGAAGGGTCAGCGCAAGATCTACGTCACCGCCGACAACGGAGAAGAGAAGGAATACTCCGTTCCCCGCGGCGTCCACATCAACGTGCAGGAAGGCGAGCGGATGCGCGCCGGCGAGCCGCTGATGGATGGCCCCCTCAACCCGCACGACATCCTCGCCGTCCTTGGCGAAAAGGAGCTTCAGGGATACCTCGTCAACGAGATCCAGGAAGTCTACCGTCTCCAGGGCGTCACGATCTCCGACAAGCACATCGAAACCATCGTTCGCCAGATGCTTCGCTGGGTCAAGATCGAGGAAGTCGGCGACACCAGCTTCCTGCTCGAGCAACAGGTCGACAAGTTCCGCTTCCGCGAGGAAAACGATCGTGTCATCGCGGACGGAGGCCGTCCTTGCGTCGGTCGTCCGCTCTTGCTCGGCATCACCAAGGCGTCGCTCTCGACCGACAGCTTCATCTCGGCCGCCAGCTTCCAGGAGACCACCAGGGTCCTTACCGAAGCCTCCATCAACGGAGCCATCGATAACCTCCGAGGCCTCAAGGAAAACGTCATCGTCGGTCGTCTCATCCCTGCCGGAACCGGCATGGAATACTACCGCAACATCCAACTCTCCCCCGAACTCGAAGAGGCAGCGGCCAAGGTCCAGCAAGAGGTCACCGCCGCCTTCGAAGAAGCCGAGCGCGAACTGGAGCTCATGCGGCAGGAAGGCGAAGCCGAAGAAATGGCCGCCGAATGACCTGCGCGGTCGGCGACTAGCGACTTCGTCGCGAAAAACTAAAGCCGTGGAGCGAAAGCTCCACGGCTTTTTTGTCTTGTTAACTGAATAGGCCGCGAACCGATCTGTCCGCCGATATTCGATGGCCTCGGATGTAGGATGAGGAGCATCACACAGGACCAAAGTAAGCGTGCGATTCTGACCGTCTTGCGAAAAGTTGCGAGTTGTTGCTGTCGTCGTGAGCGATATGACCGGCGATGTGTGGTCCAGAACTCCGCTATAGCATTCGGGCCTGGCTTGGGCAGCTATAATGTGGATGCCAAGGAGCGCCACAGATGAGCTGCCGTCTGATATGTCTAATGTTTTTGAGCGTCAGTTTGATGGCCCACGCTCAGGACAATACGGCTTTGGTTCACATAAGGCTTATCGATGGCCGTACTGGGCTTCCAATGAAAGTCAAGAAAGTTGGCCTCGAGGATCGCGCAGGCTACCGTGACATCTCAGTAAGCGCAGATTCCTCGGGGTTGGCGGAGCTAAGGATTAGTCGAGACACAATCATCCTTGCTCACAACACACATGAATATGTGAATTGCGGTGATGAACATGGCGGTCTGGTACACAATGACTATAAAGTCAGCGAGATTCTGTCCATTGGTATAGTCGAACAGATTGTGCCGCCCAATCGTTGCACTAAGACTTCCAGTTCTGCGAAGCCGGGAGAGCTGATCCTCTTCGTGCGACCATGGGAGCCGGGAGAGGACATGTGATCGGCGTCTTGCTCCCGTGCAGAGAAGACGCCGTTAACATCAGTGAGGTTTAAGTGTCCACATAATTTGTCTTGATGGACACTTAAGCTTTTACGAGTCGGGTTGGTAGAGCTACGGCGAGATTCCAGGGGGCGGGTGGTCCACATCTGATTTCCTAGCATCGTCCACAACGAAAAGGGGTGCCCCATATCTGAGCGCGTTCTTTGCGCCACCGGGCTCCCCGGCGACAGGTCTTCGTCGCTGGGGTGGAGATGTGGGAGGATCAAATCTCCCGACCTTATAGTCTTCTCTTACAATCTCGACTTAGAAGCCTGTCGGTGAGCAGCCCCCGCTTGCATCTCCGGATGCAAAGCCAAGATCACCGCATTCGGATTCCGCGCAGTCACCGTCAGGAAAGCTCGCGCCGAAGCCTCCGCGTCCGCCGGCCACCTTCCCAAGGCTTCACCGCATCCAGGATGAACCCAAAGGTGTCGGAGAAGCGCGACTGCGTCATCTTCAGCCGCTTGCGGATACTCTTCATATCGCCTTCTGCGAGCAAAGTGAACCTTATACCCGGCCGTCTTTCCAGCTAGAACAGCATAGACCTCGTCGAGCCCGGCCGTCGGGTCTTTAGCCATCCGCATTTCGCAGGATTACTCGATCGGATACCTTCGGTCAACGGGCAAGATCACAAGTGCCCCTCTTCCAAGAGAGTAAGGCATCGCGGTTGACTCCCCGCTCATCCACCTTAAGCAAGACAAGAAGGGATTATTCAAATGTCAGAGCACCACGATGCACCGAAAACGCACGAGCCCCACGCGATCCACGAAGAACATGCCAAGGGTCCGCACGACCCCAAGGAGATCAACCCCAAGATGTCCTCTGACATTGCCTACTGGTCGAAAGAGTTTGGCGTCACCGGAGACCAGCTTCACGAGGCCATCCGCAGCCACGGAACCCACGTAGAGAAAGTACGTGCCGCGCTGCACACCAAGTCCGCTTAGGCCGGATGACACCGCGAACAAGACGAAAAGCCGGAACCCATGGGGCACTCGGCTTTGGGTGGGTGCCCCACATCTTAAAGGCGAGATGTGGGGCACCCGGCAGAAACAGGAGCTCCTACCCCCCACCCATCCCCTGCGAACAAGTCGCTTGTTTGTGTGACCTGGGCCGCACTCCCCGCGCGTAACTGATTAGGCCTCGCCGGGGATGGTTTTCTTCGTCGGGCTAAAGCCCTACGCTTGCTGCAACTGAGGTTCGCAGGCAGCCTTGAACGAGGATCAGGCACCCTTGCGGGTGCCTGATTTGTGCTGGGGAACGGGGTTCGGGAAGACGCAATCTAGGCGCTGCGTTTAGTTTCGTCTTCGACCACCAACTCTTCGTGGCTGACGCTGTCGCCGACGCTGCGAACACCCTCGACGGCGCGCTTGCCGACTTCAACTTCTTCGCGGACGAAGGTGTGTTTGTCGGCGGAGGCGACTTCTTCGGTGAGCGGGATGCGAATCTCGGAGCCTTCGCCGACGTGGCCGTGGACTTCCTGGCCGTCGCCAGGAGCGAAGCGTTCGATGACCAGCTCTTCGCGGGTTACCGGGACTTCAATGGTCTGGTTCTCAGTGACGACTTCCTTGCGCAGACGGACTTCGCCGCGGCTGATGCGATCTTTGTGGACGCGGAGGACTTCGCCGAGGAGCTGAATGCGCTGCTGCCCGGAGACGGGAGCGGTGTCGGCTTCGGAGTAGTCGTAGCTCGAGGCCTTGCTGCCGACATCTCCGCCATTGGCTTCGAGGATTTGTTCGGCTTCGGCTTCGCGGCCGGCGGCAGTTACGGTCACGACGGCACCCTGGTCTCCCTTGCCGAAGCGTGAGCCGAAGTAGCGCGAACGCTCCTCGGGAACCGCGAGGCCCGAAAGGGAGTGATGGATGTCTTCGTGGGAGTAGTCGTCGTAGCCCGAGGTGATTTCGTGGCTGGCGAGATCGCCCTTAGCACGCTCGTCGGCGTAGGGCTCGACAGGATCGGAGCTGAAGAAATTCTTGACCTTGTCCCAGGCGCTTCCGGCGGCGGCGCCGGCGACGTGGCCAGCGTGATGCGCGGTCGCGCCGGTGGCGACCGGGTCGACGCTGCCGGCCGAGGTCGAGGCGCTGGCGGCGCGCGAAGCGACGCCGATTTGGCTGGAGGTGAAGCCGGCGTCACGCAGGGCGCTGACTGCTGTTTCGGCTGCGGATTCGCTATTGAAATATGCAACTACGGTGCTCGATGCGGTCGTGTTCGACACGTAGATCTCTCCTGGTACAGCGGCAAAGTTAGCGGTGAATAAGTCGATGCTCCGCCAGAACCCTCCGGGTATGGGAGGGCTTCGGGACCGAACTCGATCGTTTCTCATTTCAAGTGAATTTCAGGAGCACTGCTTGCGGAACGGGATCACCTGGCGATGACGTTCTTCGCGCTGCCTGGTACGTTTGCGTACGTACCTAAGTAGGTTTCGGAGAAGGAAAGGTTGCACCTGATCTCGATTTGGCGAGAGACGCACCGGGCCAGGTGCAGAAGGCGAGCTAGTGCAGGTGACGGGCGGCCTAGAGGAGGATCTGCGCCAGGTGATGCCGCTGATGGTCGATGTAGTCCTCGATGAGGTACTGGAGGGTGACGGGGGCGTCCTGGCCGATGACACATATGGCGGTGAGCCGCTCTTCGGGAATGCGGGCGATGACTTCCTCGAGCACCTGGTGGGCGACGATCCAGCGCTCGAGTAGGGTTTCCCAGGGCAGGCGCGCGTAGCCGTGAAGGTCCACCCATTGCTCCTGCCGGTAGGCGGCGCCGCAGTAGCTGCCGTCGAGCGCGGCGCGCACGAAGCGCTGATGATTGTTGGCGGCGGAGTCGAGCAGGTGACCGAGAACCTCTTTGCGGGTCCAGCCGCCGGGGCGATACGGGGTGCCGGCAGCCTCTGCGGGACAGGTAGCGAGGGCTGCGCGAATTTCTGCGCAGCCTGTGGTGAATCGGTCGGCGGTGGCGGTTTTCACCATTGCGCGGCGGCTCTCGTCCGGGCTGCAGGTTGTTTCGCTGTGCGCTGCGACCGAGTGAGGAAGTTCAAACGCCAGCAGGATGACACATCACCCTGCTGGCGCGAACTACATGCCCTTCGATCCGGCGGTCGAGAGTTCGGCGAGGACTTCTTCGCTGTGGGTGGAGGGGTTGACGCCGGTCCAGACCTTGACAATTTTGCCGGACGGATCGATGAGGAAGGTGTTGCGCTTCGCGATCTGGACGGGGCCGAAGCTGCCGAGGGAGCCGTAGGCCTTGACGACGCCCTTGGAGGGGTCGGCGAGCAGGCGGAAGGTCAGGTTCTCTTTGGTGCAGAACTGCTTGTGGCTGTCGGGGGTGTCGACGCTCACGCCGACGATGACGGCGTTGTCCTTAGTGAACTTCTCCTGGTCGCGCTGAAAGTTATGGGCTTCGATGGTGCAGCCGGTGGTCATGTCTTTGGGGTAGAAGTAGAGAACGACCCACTTGCCCTTGAAGCTGTCGAGGGAGATCTGGGCGCCATCCTGCGAGGGCAGGGTGAAGTTGGGCGCCTGCTGGCCAACCTGGGGCATGGCGGAGTCGTCCGCGGCATAGCTGTGAACCGCAAAGGCCGCGACGCCGACTACGACGACGAGAAGAGCTGCGATCAAAATTCCTGTTTTGGACATCTTGCATCTCCGGTAGAGCGGTTTGGCGCGGGGGCGCGAGTAAGTAGACGGTTCATTATGCGGTTTTGGCTGCGACAATCGCAATTTGTAATTCATCTGCCGCGGCCAGGACGGCGGGCTCATCGAAGATCAGGGTGCGGCCGGCATCGAGGGCGAGGCAGGTGGCGTGGGCCTGGCGCATTGCTTCGATGGTGGCGAGGCCGATGACGGGGACGTCGAAGCGGAGGTCCTGCTTGGGTTTGGCGACTTTGATGACGGTAAGGCTGCGCGGCAAGACCGGCCCGTGACCAGCCAAGGCCTGCCCGTCGAGCGAGGCCATGATCGCGCCGGCGCGGAGGATGGCGGCGTCGGTACCTTCCATGGCCTCGATGGCGACGCAGGCCTGGGCGGCGATGACGACCGTCTGGCCGATGTCGTGGGCAGCGATGGCTTCGGCGACGCCGCGGCCGTAAGCGATGTCGAGCAGCTCCTGTTCGTTGGGGGGGCGGGCGGTGAAGACGCCCTCTTTGGCCAGCAGCGGCTCGAGATAGGAGGTTGAGGAGATGAGCTCGATGCCCTCGTCGCCGAGGACTTTTGCGACGGCGCCGAGGAGCATGTTGGTGTTGCGGGTGCGGAGGGAGAGGAGCAGCTTGGCGAGGCGCCAGTCGGGGCGGATGCTCGAAAAGATTTGCTTGTGCCTGACCTGGCCGGCCATGACGGCGCGGGTGACGCCGGCAGCCTGGAAGGTTTCGATGAGGCGGGAGAGTTCGCCGAGCGAGAGCCAATGGACGCGGATGGCGGGATCGGCGGCGGCGCGCCGGTCCATCTCGGGGTCGGTTTCTTCCTTGAGGGCGGCGACGATGACCGCTTCGCCGTGGGCGCGCGCCGCGTCGAGGAGCAGGAAGGGAAAGCGGCCGTTGCCGGCGATGAGGCCTAGTTTCTGCAGAAAGCGCTCCCCGAGGGCCCGCTCGTGACTGTCTCTGAAGTGCGGAGCGCTATTGCAGACCGGCGAACCGAAGAACCCAGGCCTAAAGGCCTCGTCGCGCCTTGATGTTTTCGTGGGGCTAAAGCCCTACGCTTCCACCGCGAACCCAGGCTTCTTTGCGGCGATGGAACGTTGAGGCCCCGTGCTTCCACCGCCAGCGGGAATTCTTCTCCGGAGAGAGGAAGTCGAGCGGACTCAGAGACCGAGGCTTGTGTCACTACTTCAGGACCCCGCGGTGGGATTGCTCGACGAATTCGACGAGGTAGTTGATCTCGCCGGTCGAGTGGCCTTCGGATTTGAGGCGTTCGATGGCCTGGGTGGTGTTCATCCTGGCGGCGAGGAGCATGCGATAGGCGTGCTGCAGCGACCTTAGTTGTTCGCGGGTGAAGCCGCGGCGTTCGAGGCCGATTTTGTTCAGCCCGAAGGCGTGGGTTTCGCGCTTGGCGGAGGTGAGCGAGAAGGGCAGGACGTCTTGCGTGATGGTGGTGCCCCCGCCGATGAAGGAATGTTTCCCGATGCGGCAGTACTGGTGAACGGGGCAGAGAGCGCCGACGGTGGCGTAGTCCTCGACGATGACGTGGCCGGCGAGGGTGGCGGCATTGGCGAGGATGCAATGGTTGCCGATCTGGCTGTCGTGGCCGATGTGGACGTAGGCCATGATGAGGCAGTGGGCGCCGACGCGCGTGGTGCCCCCGCCGCCGACGGTGCCACGGGAGATGGTGACGCTCTCCCGGATGACGGTGTCTTCGCCGATCTCGGCGCGGGTGGGTTCGCCTTGGTATTTGAGGTCTTGCGGGGCGACGCCAACGCTGGCGAAGGGAAAGACGCGGACCCGCGCGCCGAGGGTGAGATGGCCGTCGAGGATGACGTGCGAGACGATCTCGCAGTCCTCGCCGAGCACGACATGGGGGCCGATGGTGGAGTAGGGCCCGATGCTGCACGATTCCGGAACGATCGCGCTTGAGGCGACGATGGCTGTCGGGTGAATACTCACTCCGAAGCTACCGCCTCGAGCGGGGCCGGGTCGGGCGGGGCGGGGGCTCCGGCGGCGGGTTGGGGGGACGCTGCAGGCACCCCGACAGGTGACGTGGCGGGCGGGACGCGGTCGATGACGGCGCACATGATGACGGCTTCGCAGGCGAGCTTGCCGTCTACGTAGGCCTTGCCTTCCATCTTGACGGCGCGGACGCGCCAGTTGAGCACCTCGACCTCGATGCGGAGCTGGTCGCCGGGAACGATGGGGCGGCGGAATTTGGCACGTTCGATGCCGGTGAAGAGCATGACTTTCTTGTCCCGTTCGGGGACCTCGGTGAGCAGCAGCGCGCCGCCCGCCTGGGCGATCGCTTCAACAACCAGGACACCGGGCATGATGGGAAAGTCAGGGAAATGCCCGGTGAAAAAGGGTTCGTTGATGGTGACGTTTTTGAGGGCGACGATGCGCTTCATCGGCGTGATCTCAAGTACGCGGTCAATCAGAAGAAAAGGGTAGCGATGGGGCAGGATCGCCATGATGGCGGCGATGTCGAGCGTGGACGGGGCGGGCGCGGTGGCCGGTTGGGCTGCCTGGGTGGCTTCCGGTTTCTGGTTTTCGGCTTGCATCATGGGCAAGGTGAATTATAGCGGGAAGGTGGGGATGGGTTGGCGGCGTTTTGCCTGCAGGCGACGATGAAGAATTGGATTTCGTGGATTGGGAATGTTCGCCGGGAGCGTTTCCCTTAGCGACATTGTCTGCAAATACGGATGTTGCCGCCCGGCCTGGGCCTATTGTTGGTTGATGATCGATAAAAGTCTTGTCTGGGTCGCCCGAGAGCTGTTCGTCTGTGTTCTGACCGTGTTTCCTTCTGTGTGTCGCGGGTAGGGCCGACAAGCAGAGAGAGGCCGAAGTATTAGAAGACGGAAGTGTCGAATTTGCTCCAAACAGACGCTCGTTCTTTGCGTGACCCGTTCTCGTGGCCTGTCTGGCCTACGTTACCGTCAGCCGGGTGAGTGGAGTCTCCGGGGAGCGCCGGGCAACGTCTCTTGGCCGGAGAATTGAAGGTGTCGTTCACAAAGGTGGTGAAGTGCTGCGCTGCGACATTTCTCTCGATCGTCCGCCGTTCCCTTCACCCAACCCAGGACGCGTGGCCTTAGAGTAGAAGCAATCTATGAAACGGATCAGCGCGTATGCGGCTATTTATGTGTTGTGGGGAGCCTCTTTCCTGGCGATCCGGGTGGTGGTGCAGGTGATGCCGCCTTTCTTTGCCGCGAGCGTTCGGTTCTTAGTGGCGGGCCTGATGTTGGTGGCGTTCAGTGCGTGGAGGCGGCTTCCCCGACCGGTGGGGGTGGAGTGGCGGAATCTTCTGCTGCTGGCCATCATGTTGTTTGTCGGTGATTATGCGCTCCTGTTCTGGGTGGAGCGCAAGCTGTCCTCGGGGCTGGCGGCGGTGACGGCGGCGACGATTCCGTCGCAGGTTTACTTGCTGGAATGGCTGTGGCTGCGCCGTATCCAACTGACGGCAATCACGGCGGTGGGACTGCTGCTGGGGCTGGCGGGCGTAGCCGTTCTCGTGCTTCCGGCTGATCTTCTGAGTGGGCATGGAAGATTGGATCGCTACGCGGCGATCGGCCTGGTTGCGGCTTGCTGCTGGGCGGCCGGGAGCGTGGTCAGTACCATGGTCAAGCTGCCAAAAGACCGGCCGGTAAGCGCAGGATGGCAAATGACGCTTGGCGGGGCCGCGCTGCTGGCGTTGTCTCTCGTGTCGGGCGAGTGGGCGCGGCTGGACGTTGCCGCCATCACGCCTCGCGTCTGGGCCGGCATGGCTTATTTGATTGTCTTTGCCTCGTTGATCGCTTTCAGCGCCTACGTCTACCTGCTGCAGCAGGAACCGACCGGGCGGGTGGCGAGCTACGCGTATGTCAACCCGGTCATTGCCCTGTTTCTGGGCGCAACGTTTGGAGGAGAGGCGCTGTCGATGCGGCAGGGGACGGCGTGCCTCGCGATCATCGGGGGCGTTGCCCTGACCCTGTTTGGGAAGAGGCCAGTTGCGGTGAGTGCTCCCGCTTTGAACCGGATTCGTTGATGGCTTGGGGACCTTTATGGACGAAGTTCATGCTGGGGATGTTTTGCCGACTGGCAGGATGGTCTTCGGTGAAAAGACATGTGGCTCTGGCATATAGGCATCTGGCATGCTCTTCTGGAGGGAATTGATTCCATGGCGATGCGTGCTGTTCGACAGATGCTTCAGGCTTTTCGTCTTATCGCGGTTGTCGCGCCGGTGGGGTTTGCCGGGGCGGGGTTGAGCTTGGCGCAGACGGGTGCGCAGGAAGGGGCAGCGAAGCCGCAACCGCCGGAGTGGGCGCTGCCGGATTCCCCGACTCACAAGCAGGTGGCTCCGCCGGCCGGCTTTCACCGGGCCAGCCGAACCTTTGCTACGCCGATCGGTAGGTTTGACGGGCAGTCGGATGTTGGGGGTGCGCTGGCGCCGGGCAGCGCGAGCTATGACCCTGGCACGAAGCAGTACACGATAAACTCCGCCGGCTATAACATCTGGTACTCGCGCGACGAGTTCCGGTATTTGTGGAAGAGGATGTCGGGAGATGTTTCGCTGGCGGCCAGCGTCACATTTCCGGTGGCGAAACCACCGATGGATCGGAAGGCGGTGCTGGTCATTCGCCAGAGCCTGGACGATGATTCGGCGGAGGTGATGGCGGGGGAGCACGGCACCGGCATGGTTCACCTGGCGGAACGCGCGGAGCGGGGCGGGGCGATCCAGGATATGCAGTATCGCCTGGGCGGCAGCCTGCTGGCGGGGGGGATGCCGCAGCGTCTCGGCATCGAGAAGCGGGGCGACGAATTTGCGATCTTTCTCAGCGTGCGGGGGGAGCCGATGCACCAGTTTGGGCCGCCGATCCATCTGCACCTGAGTGAACCGTTTTATGTGGGCATCGGCTTCTGTTCACACCTGCCGGTTACGGTCGACACGGGTGTCTTCTCGGACGTCGTGCTGGAGAATGCGGCGGGAGATCTCCACTAGGCGGCGAAGTGGATGCGAGGCTCGCCGCTGCTCGCGCTGTCCGTTCCCTGTTTGCTGTGGGGCGGGTGCTATTTCCCGACGCTGTTTGCGGGATTGCTGGTATCGGGAATTTGGCGGCTGCCTTTCCGGATAGCTCGATCCGGGCACAATGGGGAGCTTTCCCCGGTGGGTTCATGGATGCCCGCTTACCGGGGGGAGGCGCTGGTCTGGACGCTGCAGCCTTAATCGATCGGAAGGGCTCAGAACTTCCTGAGCTTGCCGGTGAGAGTCTCGAGGCGTGTGCAGCCAGATTCGCCGCTCACGCTTACCGCTAACCCAGCTTCTCATAGGGAGCGTGGACGGGCTGAGTGTAAGGTGGGTGGTGAGCGAGGGATGCATCGCATGATTCTGGCCGCGTGATTCCGAGGAGTCCTCTTCCTGGATTCGCCGGCTGCGGCCCCATCGGAGTACCACTCACTTGAAATCAAAGTGGATAAGCCGGCACCGAACGTGCCTGCCAACACCCTTTACTATGCTGAGCCATGAACACGGATTTAAAGATTACGGATTGCAAAGATTGAGGACAGGAGCACTCGCTGGATGTCTGTCATCGCCTCACCGCAGATGGTTTCGGGTAGTATCGCGACCGCGCCGCCGCGCCGCCTGGTCTTTCTCGACGTTCTGCGGGGGATGACGGTTGCGTTCATGATCCTGGTGAACAACAACGGGAGCGAAGCGCTCGCCTATAGGCCGTTGAAGCATGCGGAATGGAACGGCTGGACGCCGACCGACCTGGTTTTTCCAACATTTCTGTTCCTGGTGGGGATCACGATCGTACTTTCGACGGCGTCGCGGTTGGCACGGGGCGAAGGCAAGGCCACGCTGCTCAAGCACGCGCTGCGGCGAGCGGCAATCCTGTTTACCCTGGGCATTCTCATTCACGGATTCCCGAGCTATCCCCTGGCGACGCTGCGCATTTATGGCGTGTTGCAGAGGATCGCGGTCTGCTACCTGATCTGCAGCCTGCTCTACCTTTGGGGCCGGCGTACGGTCACGCTGGCGAGTGTCGCGGCCGGGTGCCTGATCGGCTACTGGGTGCTGATGCGTTGGGCTCCGATTCCCGGCTTTGGCCTGCCCGGCCGGGACTTTCCTTTTCTCGATAAGAACATCAACTGGGTTGCGGTCGTGGATCGCATGCTCTTTCCCGGGCGGCTGCTCGAGAAGACGCGCGACCCTCTCGGACTGGTGAGCACCATACCGGCGATCGCGACCTGCATCCTGGGGATGCTGTGCGGCACGTGGCTGCGCTCGGCAAGAGCGATGCGGGCGAAAGCGACCGGCCTGCTGGCTTCGTCCATTGCCGGGCTGGCTCTTGGGTTGCTGTGGGCGGAGTGGTTCCCGATCAACAAGCGATTGTGGACGAGCTCGTACGTGCTCTTCGCGGCCGGCTGGACGCTGCTGCTGCTGTTTGCCTGTTACGTAATGATCGATATGCTCAAGCACCAAGGCGCATGGACGTTTCCGTGGAAGGTCTTCGGCTCGAATGCGATCTTCGTCTATGCCTTTGCGGAGCTGCTCTCAACCATTCTCGAGAGGCTACGCATCGGAAGCGGCGCGGGGAGGATGGGCCTGAGTGGATTCGCCTACACGCACTTTTTCTCGCGCATTCTCAATCCTGCGTTTGGGTCGCTGCTTTATTCGTTGAGCTTTGTGCTGATCTGCTTCGTGCCGTGCCTGGTGCTGTATCGACGACGCATCTTTCTCAAAGTCTAGTGCGGCGGCGAAGAGAAGCGCTAACGGGCGTACGTAAAGGCTCCGCAGAGATTGGTGCTGTTGTTGAAGGCTTCGAAGGTCAGTACGGGCGGCGTGGCGCCCGAAAAAAAGGCGGTCCGAAGTTCCTTGCCGGAGACGAAAGTGGCCATCCACTGGGTCGCGTCGGAGCCGCAGAGAGTGTTCTTGTGCAGGAAGCGCCGGTCGGCCGCGATGTTGAGGCGGTAGAGATGGCCGGCTCCGGCGGCCGCATCGGAGCCGTCAAAGGCGGCGGAGATCTCGGCCGGTTGGAGGGGACGGATCTGCGACACGATGAAACCGACATAGTCGATGGTCAATTTATCGGCAGTGAAGATGACGTCCCCGGTGATCGATTCCGCGGTCTTGCTTGCCGCGCGCCAGCTGCCTTGTTCCTGTGCGGTACCCGGCAGCGCGCACAGAAGCGCCAGCCCTAACATCATCGAGAGATTCGTGCGTCGCTTCATCTGTCGAGCATGACATTGGTGGGGGTTGGGGGGCAACCGGATTTGCTGCGGGGGTGAGGCGGGAGCGTTTGCGCGCTGCAACCGAAGGCGCATTCCCAATCGACTGCGGGCTAAGTTACTTCACGGGGTTGAGCCTTCAGGAGATGGAGCCGCCCACATAGGAGACCATCCGGATGCCGACGCTCCGCTCCAGCGTCCCACAGTCGAAGTCATCGGGTAAGCCGCCGGGGCCCGACCCCGGCGCACAGTACGGAAGGCGTGTCGCGCTGGTGGGCACACGCCAGGCGGGATCGAAGGTTCGGTGGTTTGCCCGGTGTAACCACGAGCCACCAAACCATTCATGCCGACTTCCAGCTTGCCGTCGAGGAAGGACCGTACCGGAGCCATCCGGGTTTCGCCAACCGGAATCGCTTCGTACGGTTCGGAGTGGTTCGGGTTTCCTCCGTGGAGGGACTTGTGCCCGCCATATTCGTACTCGGCGCCGGAATTTGCGTCGAGCAGCTGCTCGCGCACCATGACTTTCTGAGAGGGATCAGGCGAGGCGATCTCGGCCCGGCTTACGTCGGCAGTCACGACGATCTCTTGAGCAGGCGCGACGATGCCCGGCAAGCGAAGGGCCAACGGAGCTGTCTCCGGAGCGAGCTCGATCTCGCCCGTCATCCTGGCGAGTCCCGCGGCTTCTGCTCGCATCGAGTAACGACCGGCCCTGGGTAGAAGAAATGAAAACCCGCCAGCTTTGCCGGTGGTGACGGCTAATAGACTGGAGCCGATGAGCCCATAGGATTGCAGCTGGGCGCGAGGCGAAGCTGGATGGTGGTGAGACGGGCGAAGTTAGAAGATGTAGCGGCGGTGGTGGATCTGGTGCGGCGGGTGGTGCCCGGGATGCGCGCCGGGGGCAACCTGCAGTGGAGCGAGGAATATCCGAATGCGGCGGTGTTTGCGCGGGATGTCGAGCGAGAGCAGCTGTGGGTTGCGGAGATCGAGGCGGCGGCCGGGCAGCGGATCGGGGGAGTAGCCGCGATCACGACCGACCAGCAGCCGGAATATGCCAACGTTGGCTGGGAGATTGCGGAGACGGCGGTGGTGGTGCATCGGCTGGCCGTCGATCCGGAGTTTCGGGGCAGGGGGGTCGCCGAGACGTTGATGCGGAAGGCCGAGGCAGTCGCGCGCGAGCGAGGCATCCTGTTGCTGAGGGTGGACACGAATACGCAGAACCAGGCGACGCAGAGTTTGTTTCCGAAGCTGGGGTATCTGCTGGCGGGCGATACGGCGTTTGCGGGCCGGCCGGGGTTGAGCTTTCGCTGCTATGAGAAGCGGCTGGTGTGAGGGGGTTGTTCTTCCCACCCAAGCCGAGAGGCTTGGATGGGGGCACCCATTTATTTTTTGATCCTGGCGTTGGCTGCGTCGACGTCGAACATGCTGTCGGCCAGGTTGGTGTTGTAGGCGCTCTTGTCGCGATAGAGGTAGCGCTGGTTGGTCATATCGCCGTTGTGAAAGCGGGTAATGGTGAAGGCGGTGGGGATGCCGTCGACCGCGTGGTAGTCATCGTACTCCTCGGCCTCTTCGTTCTTGTCCCGGTAGAGAGGGTCGCGCCATTGGAAGCTGCGGCGGAGGGGAAGATGCGTCTGCGCGTCCATCTGCAGGGTGATGGAGTCGTTGGCCGGAGAGATGAGGGTGACCTGGTCGGCGAGGTGGCGCTCGACGAGACTCTGCTTGTCGAAGAGGACAATGGTCTTGGGATCTTTGAGCCAGACGCGGATCGCGGTCTCGACGGAGTGGTCGCGGCGGCGGAGGAAGTCGTCGACCTGCTCCTGGGGCAGAGTTCTTTTGCCGCGATAGGTGACCTCCCATCCGGCGTCTTTGAGGAAGAACTCGACGACATCGCTTTTTTTGCCGAGCTCGATGCGCTCCTGATCGGGGAAGCGCCGGTAGTCGATGTAGTCGCTGATGCCGCCGGTCGGCTTGCCCTGGTAGAAGCTGGAGGTGCGCCCCGCGAAGGTTTCGTCTTTGAGCGTGAGCCACTTATTGCCGCCGAGGGCCTGCACCATGGCGTCGAGGAGGGCGCGGGCTTTCTGTTCGTTGGCTTTGGCGATTGCATCTTCGCCGGCGACCTGGGCGCGGGCCGCGGCGGCGGCGATCGGAAGCAAGGCGGCGAGGAAGAAGACGCCGCATTGCCGGGCGATCGTGGCCAAAGTTTCTCTGCGGTTTCGCCCGATCATCCGGCCAGCACCGCTCCTCCGTTCACGTTGAAGACCTCCCCGCTGATGAAGCCGGCCAGCGGCGTACACAGGAACAAGACCGGGCCGGCGATCTCCCGGGTGGTGGCGACCCGGCCGAGAGGAATGCCGGCGAAAATACCGCGCTTCTTGACCGGGTCGGCGAGCGCGGCGGCCGACATCTCAGTATCAATCCAGCCGGGCGCGACACAGTTGACGTAGATGCCGGCGGGCGCGAGTTCGCTCGACAGGCTCTTAGTAAGACTGATGAGCGCGCCCTTGGTCACCGCGTAGTCGGCGTGAAAGGCCTCGCCGCGCTGGGCGGCGGTGGAACTGATGAGAACGATGTGGCCGGCGGGTGCGCCGCCGGCGCGAGGCTGCTTCTTCATCTGGGCGGTGGCGGCTTTGACCAGGCCGAACACGCTGTCGAGGTTAATGCCCATGGTTTGCCGCCACTGCTCTTCGCTCATTGAAGAGATGGGCGCATCGGTCGAGGGCCAGATGCCGTGGTTGACGATGAGGATGTCGAGACGGCCGAAGGCGGCGACGGCCCGGGCGACGAGTTCCCTGCCTTGTTCGACGGAGTTCAGCTCCTGCTCGAGGGCGTAGCAATCTTCGGGGCCGCCGGACTCGTCGATGAGCGCCTCTGCCTGGGCGCGGGCCACGCGGTAGTTGAAGACGACTCGGGCGCCGGCGGCGCGAAAGAGCCGAACCGTCTCGGCGCCGACGCCGCGCGAGCCGCCTGTGACGAGGGCCACCTTGCCGGCGAGCGACAGGGCTACTGCACTTGCGGTACTTGTCATAGGAAGACCATACCAAGTTTCCCTTTCGAGGCGGGTTGTGGTCGAATAAGCCAACACGCCGTAGCCCGGAGGCTCGCTTTGAAAATCGCTGCCCTGATTTCCCGCATCCTGCTTGGCCTGGTCTTCGTCGTCTTCGGGCTGAACGGCTTTTTGCATTTCATTCCGCAGCCGCCGCCGGCGGGAGACGCCGGAACCTACCTGGCGGTGATCTTCAAGTCGCACTACTACGTGGTGATTTTTGCGCTGCAGATTATCGGGGGAGCGTTTCTGCTGATTGGCCGCTTTGTGCCGCTCGGCCTGGCGCTGCTGGCGCCGATTATTCTGAATATCATTACCTTCCATGCCACGCTGGCGCCGCAGGGCCTGCCGGTGGCGGCCGTCGTTACGCTGCTGTGGCTGATCGCGTTTTTCGCTTACCGGAAGTATTTCAGCTCGCTCTTCGTCGCGGACGCGACACCTTCTTAGCGGCTTTCTTCGCGGCGGCGGCTGTTTTCCCGGCGGCACGGGCGCTGGCCTTTTCCGCCAGAATTTCCCTCCTGGCCTTGAGCAGCCCGCGCAGCTCGGCGCGGGGCAGCGCCAAGACATCCTTCGTCCGTTGCGGGAGCCTGGCATAGGTGAGATCGCGCGCGGCGCAAAGCAGGGCCTCGAGCTCCTTCGCCGGGATGGCGGTCCAGCGTTCGATGGCGACCCAGTGAATGCGGGCCATGTAGGGAGCGGGGATCACGCCGTCGTTTTCGAGGAGTTCGTGGAAGCGCTCCGGGCCGGCGGAAAAAGACAGGAGCGCCTGGCCGTCTTGGTCGAGATTGACCAGGGCAAACATCTTGCCGCCGATGGCCTTATCGCCCACCCAGAAGACGAGGTTATGGCCCCACTGCTCGGTTTCTTCGACGAGGGGCAGCTTGTTGAGGAGTTCCCGAACGCGCTCAGCATCCATGGGGAGCATTATGCCTCAACTTTGGTTGCGCGCAGCTTCATCGACGCGCCGGCGGCCCGGGTTTGCGCTGTGCCGGCCAGGAGACCGTGGCGCCGTCTGCCGAGTAGCGGGCGACGGAGAAAAAGTTGATTGACTCGGGCCTAGAGACGAAGCATAATCGCTCTGCTTTTCTGAGGTGACGGATGACTCGCTTTCTGCCTTTCTCGTTTTTTTCCTCCACTGCGGATAAGGGCTCCCTGGCCTGTGGCGCGTTGCTCGGGTTCGCTCTGCTCTGGCTCGCTCCGTGCGGGCTCCTGGCTCAGAGCTTGACGTTTGCCGGAAGCGCTCCGGCGGTCAACTTCGGCAATGCGGACCTTTGCAAGGTCGATCAATCCATGCCCGCGCCGTGTACGGTGACCAGGACGCTGGACTACAAGGTTACGGAAAGCGGCACGCTGGGAGCGATCAGGGTGGTCACCCAAGGCGTGCCCGATCTCGACTTCGACCTGGCAAGCGGCAGCAGCTGCAAGGGAAAGGTGTCTGCTTCGACGACTTGTACGGTGGTCGTGACATTTTCGCCCCGCCTGGCCGGCGGCAGAGCGGGCGCCGTTCAGATCACCAACCAAAGCGGAGCGGTGCTGGTGACCACGCCTATTTATGGCGCCGGGATCGGACCGCAGATTGGCACGCTGTCGAATGGGGTTTCAAAGGCCTTGCCGTTTTCCAGTCCGCTCGCGGTAACCGTCCTCGCAACTCCAATGGCGCTTGACGGAGCCGACAATCTTTTCTTGGTGAATGGAGAGTATACGAACAGTTCCGTTGTCGAGTCGCCGGCAAACGGCGAGCCGCTGGTTACTCTTCCCTTTGACTTCACGAAGTTTCAACATCCTAACGGAGACTACCAGGTAGTTGGCGGGGTAGGCCTGGCGGTGGATGGAGCAGGCGATGTGCTGGTCACGACTCACACTCTGGCGGGAGAGGGGGTGGTGTTGGAGCTGCCTGGCGGAGGCGGTCCGCAGATCGTTCTACCCTTCGGCGAAATTACCAGCCCCTCCACCCTGGCTGTGGACGGAGCAGGCGACGTTTTCGTCGAGGACGTCGGTGCAGCAGGCAGCACCACCGCCGACGCCCGGGTGTTGAAATTACCATTCGGCTGCAAGAGCAGCGCCTGCCAGAGCACCGTGTATACGGGGTGGGGTGGGCTGTTTGCTGTGGATGTCGCCGGGAATGTGTTTCTCGATTTTGACGATCTCGTGGAAATTCCCGCCGGCGGAGATACACCCGTCACGCTCGCCTTTGGGATGGCGGGTCCCCTGGCGGTGGATGGCGTGGACGATCTGTTCGGGACTACGTTCACATTTTTTGACGACGGAGGAGAAGATTACGGCGAGATTGCCAATGCAGTGGAGCTTCCCGCGGGCCATACTCAGCCGATCACCCTCGGTTGGCTGGGAGCCTCCTATTCTTATGACACTGCTACTGGCTCGGCGGGGTATGGACTCGCGGCGGATGCCGCTGGAAACGTCTTCGTTACGGTGACGGGAGGACCGACCACGACGGCACAGGAGTTTGAGCGATCTGCGTTCGCGCCGCTGGACTTCGGGACTGTTCTCGTTGGCAGCACGAAGACTTTACCGCTGGGCATCACGAACACCGGGAACAGGACGCTGATACTGACGCCCTCCTTTGAGAGCCCCAGTTACAAGATAGTGAGCGAAGCGCCGGCAGGCTGCCTGCAAGGCACTGCGCCCGGCAACACCTGCACCGCGCAGATCGAGTTCTCCGCCTTGTCTGAGGGAGAGCACCAGATTGCCTTGACCCTGGGCAGCAACGGTGCTGCAGATGCAGTGGTGCAGCTGCTGGGTGTCGGGAGTATTCCCAAATAATGGGGTGGGAAGCATGAACTCTCTGCATGGATTATTCCGGTCCCCGGGGTTCCGTCGCTCTCGAGGTGGATGCGCCAGGGGCACTCTGCCGCTGGTGGTTCTGCTGTTGTTGCCCGCCGCAGCCCTCAGCTCAAAGCGTGAGTTTCTCCGGAACAACGGCATCGCTGAATGCAGGCCGGGTGAATCTCTGCGGACCGGACCAGGCGGCTACGCCTTGTTTCGCGACCTTTCCGCTGACTTACAAGGTGACGGAGAGCGGAACGCTGGGTGTGCCGGACGTGTTGACGCAGGGTTCCCCTGACCTGGACTTTACCCTCGCGACGACTGGAAATACCTGCGAAGGGCTGGTGACGGCGGGGACGAGTTGCGTGGTGAATGTGAGGTTCACGCCGAAGTATCCGGGAACGCGGCCGGGTGGGGTGCAAGTCACGGACAAGACGGGGAAGGTGCTGGCGACAACGCTGATTTATGGGACGGGTGTCGGTGCGCAGATCGGGTTCTTGCCGGGGACGGTGACGGTGCTGGACATTCGAGAAAGTAGCGGGAATGTTCCCATCGTTTATGGAATGTCGGCAGATGGAGCGGGAGATCTGTTCGTTGTTTATGAAATTTCTCGATAGCCCCAGCTACAAAATCCTGAGTTCGTCTCCAGAAGGCTGTCTGACGGGCCTAGCTCCGAACAAATCCTGCACGATCGAGATTCAGTTTTTTGCGTTGACGGCAGGACCGCACGATGTGCAGTTGACGCTGGGGACGAATGGAGCGGCGGATTCGGTGACGCTTCTCGAGGGGATCGGTACCGAGTAGGCTGCGAGAAAGTGGAGTAGCGCTCAACTGCGGCGCAGCCGGATGGGCCCTTTGGCTCGGGAGGGATCGACGACCACGCCGCCCTGGGTGATGACGATGTCGCCAGCGGCAACCAAGCGCCTGGCAGCGGCGCGGCTACGCTCCATGAGGGCCTGCCAGGCGTCAGGGGCGAGCTTGCGGGCGGCTTCGGAGGGGCAGATGGTCTGGCCCGCTCCTCGTTCTTTGAGGAGATCGAGAATCGCGGCTTCGAGCGAGCGATCGAGATCGCCCGGCCTGGCGCGCCGGCAGCCGTCGCTGCAATAGCGAAGACTCTCCCAGTTGCGCGTCCATTTCCTGCGCCACTCGATGGCGCGGCCGCAGGCGGCGCAGGTCTTCGATTCACGAGCGCTTGCCATTGTGTCTGGTCTCACCGCCATCTTCGTTGTCCCGCCTGCTTAGATCGGATGCACTTTCGAGGATGGGTTATACGCTCCCACCTCAAAGCGGCGCATGGACCGGTTTGGTGATTGTGTAATTGCGGGTGGAAGAGCTTTCACCATGAGGGCACAGAGAACACGGCGGAGGCATCCGGGGACGGGATATGCCAGCATCCCCCCGAACTCTCCCCGCTGCGGACTTTTGTAGGATCGTGCTGAATTTCTAAAGCGATCGAGAGAGACGCTCGAGCTACAAAACAAACATCTCCGGCGCTTTGATCTGCGGACGCTGCGCACCGATCAGTTTGCGGAAGCGATAGGCCGATCCTTCGACTCATGCCGATCCTTCGACCCATGCCGATCCTTCGACCCATATGGGCCGTGCAGATGGAGCGAAGGGCGTAACTGGACGTTAATCGCGGGGAGGGCTCAACGACGGGAGGGCAGAAGATTTACGAGGTCGGGGAAAAAGGGCCGTATGGCTGTGGAATATTCCTCGGCGCGGTCCACAAACTCTTCGAATTTGCCTTGGAACTCGGCCGGGCAGGTTTGGACTGCCTGCATGCCATTTACCTTTTGCAGCAGGTCTGACAGCATGGCGCTGCCTGACACCTCGCGGGTGAGTTTGTCGCGCAAAGCGGAGAACAGTGCGTTGCGCGAAGTGGTGTTCTGATCGAGATTCATAGAAGAAATGCTTTCTCTTTCGATGCCGGGACGAGTGAAAAGCATTCATTCCAAAGTCGCGACAGGTGACCTTTCCGCCGAAGACGCTTGATACATTTGAACGCACTGGCGGCGTCTGCCTGGACCCCATCGATTGATCTGGATCTAAACGAACTACTAAAGTGCCGAGCAGCTCAAGAGATCGCGGGAAACCCCCACATTGAGCCCTGACCGCACGTTGATCTCACGCGGGTATTTTGGGTTCTACGGACGGGGTTTGGGCCGACCTGGAAATTAGATCGACGGATTCGGTACAGATTGATCGATGAGACACATGCGTGGTTTCCTGCTGCGTTCAGATGGGGAAAGCGCCGCAGCAAGCTGGTTGAGGCGCATACCTGATGAAAGAAGGACATGCCATGACAACGATGCAAGCATATAAACGGTCCCCCGCGCTCGAAAACTCGACCTGGTACAAGGGAATTCTCATGAGCCAGCTGGCTGGCGGATGCGATACGGACGGGGCTTTCGAGTTCGTCGAGTCGAAGATGAAGAAAGGGACGGAACCGCCGCCGCATATTCACGACCGGGAAGATGAACTCTTCTACGTGCTTGCCGGGGAACTAAAGATATTCGCCGATGGCAAGAGCTTCACCGTGACAGCGGGCGAGAGCGCCTTTCTGCCGAGGAAGATGCCTCACGCGTATCTCATTCAGTCGGACGAATGCCACGTACTGGCGCTGATCACGCCTGGAGGATTTCTCAACGCGGTCAGCAAGATGAATAAGCCGGCCCGCACGATGGAGATTCCGTCGGACATGGAAACCTATGCGACTGCCGATTTGACGGCGACGGTGGAGATTTTTATGAAGTATGGGGTGCGGATGCTGTCGCCGGATGAGATCGGCCATCAGATGCCGGACTACCCGGCCGTTCGCTGAGCGGCACTACTGCAAGAAGTACAGGCAAGGAGGTGCTTCGCGGGCCTGCGCTGCGGCTACCATCGGGCTGGCGCAGCTGGAAGTAATGACCTATAAGACAAAGTTTGCTGCCACAAGCGTAGGCTTCAGATGTCGCCAGAATTCGTAGATTCTGCGGCGGACGGAGGTTCGCCATGGTCGAAAGGAATGCTTTGCAAGTACACCATCTTGAGAATGCGGTCGCGGAAGAGCCTGCCTACTACATGCAAGAGCAGCAGTCTTTGGCCAAGGTTCTTAGTCCGGGGAGATACCAGCACGGCCTGAGCCGGAACAAGCTCTTCGACTATCGCTATGGCGCCAGGGACCTGATCGTCTGCAATCGCGGAATCGACGAGTTTGTGCGGTGGGAGAGCCCGATACAGATGCTCAAGGTCGATCTGCCGGACGAGGCTTTCCGGGCGGTCGCAGAGGAATCGGGGGCTGCGGCTGTGGAGATACAGAGCAGCACGCAGTTCAAAGACAAGCGCGTGGATGCCTTGGTCTCGGCGATCCAGGCAGAGGAAGAAGGCGGAGGGATATGCGGGCGCCTCTACATGGATTCCATTGCGCAGGCGCTTGCTTCGGCGCTGGTGCAGCTGCGCGGAAACCTGAAACGAAGGCTGCCGCAATATCGCTGCGGGCTGACCCCGGCACAACTGTCGAGGGTGAAGCACCTGGTGTACGGGCGGATCGACCAGGAGATTTCGCTGCAGGATCTGGCGCACGCAGCAGGGCTGAGCACCAGCTATTTCAACCAGATGTTTCGAAAGACGACCGGCCAGGCGGCGCACCAGTTCGTCTTGCAGGCGCGCGTAGACCATGCAAAAGACCTTCTCAGGTCGCGCAGATTGCGTGTGATCGACGTCGCGATCAGTTGCGGGTTTCAAACGTCACAGCACTTTGCGCGAGTGTTCCGCTCCATTTGTCGCGTGACTCCGACGGAATACCGGCGAGCGCTTGGTGTGAGCGGCTGAAGGGCAGAGGAGGCTTCGCTCCACGGGTGCCTGGGGGGAGAGCTGCCTGCCGGCTGCCAACGCTTGGCCGCGTTGCGGAGCGGGGCGCCGGGCTGGCTGGCACAACCCCTATACTGACTGTTGACCATGGCTGAATTTCTACCTGTTCCCGAACAACTCGACCTGCTGCAGAAAGGGGCGGCCGAGATCATCCGGCTCTCCGACCTGCGTGAACGCCTGGAAACCTCGCGGCTCTCAGGCAAACCGCTGCGCGTAAAGGCGGGCTTTGACCCCACGGCGCCCGATCTGCACCTGGGACATACGGTGCTGATTCGCAAGCTAAAGCATTTCCAGGATCTGGGACATCAGGTGATCTTCCTGATCGGCGATTTCACGTCGTTGATCGGCGACCCTTCGGGCCGTTCGGCGACGCGCAAGGTGCTGACGAGCGAAGAGATCCAGGAGAATGCGACGACTTATACCGAGCAGGTCTTTCGCATCCTGGACAGGGAGAAGACCGAGGTCCGGTTCAATTCCGAATGGCTGGGAACGCTGGGTTTCGAGGGAATGATCCGGCTGGCGCAGAAGTTTACCGTCTCGCAGATGCTCGAGCGGGACGAGTTTCATACCCGCTTCAAGAACGAGCAGCCAATTGCGCTGCACGAGATTCTGTATCCGCTGGCGATGGCTTACGACTCGGTCGCGCTCGAGGCGGATGTGGAGCTGGGCGGGACCGATCAGAAGTTTAACCTGCTGACCGGCCGCGCTCTGCAGCGGGACTACGGCCAGCCGCCGCAGATCGTGCTGATGACGCGGATACTCGAGGGGCTGGACGGCGTGCAGAAGATGTCAAAATCGCTGGGTAATGCGATCGGCATGAATGACGCGCCGGGAGACATGTATGGCAAGCTGATGTCGATCTCAGACCCGCTGATGTGGAGCTATTGGACGCTCCTGACCGATCTGCGGCAGTCGCAGGTCGAGCAGATGCAGGCCGAGGTCGCGGCGGGGACGCTGCATCCGATGGAGGCGAAGAAGCGGCTGGCGCTGACGATCACGGCGGGGTTTTATGGGGACGAGGTTGGGGGAAGGGCGGCGGAGAACTGGGCTAAGCAGTTTCAGCAGCGGCGCTTTCCGCAGGACGCGCCAGTTATCGAAATTCCAAGGACCGTCCACGCGGGCGCCGGACATCAAGAACTCAGTGAATTCGAATTTGACGACCCTGCTGCCTCCGGTGGAGGAGGATTCTTCCAGCCGTCCCGGCTAGATAAGGTACTGACTTACCTTCAATTCGCAGCCTCCAACGCGGAGGCTGCGCGAAAGCTAAAAGAGGGCGCCGTTCGAGTTGACGGTGCGGTTTCCAAGAGTAGGAATTTGGTCCTGGACTCGCTACCTAAGCGCTTTGAGATTCAGCTAGGCAACAAGGCGGCGGTAGCCGTCTTGCTATAAATTGCTGCATCTCACGCGTTCGGTTTGATTCTTCTGGCCACTTGATTGAATTCGCTCCTTGGCATCCAGAGCTAGGTTTGCGTCCCTGCGATCTCAAAGAGGACAGCTTTGGCCAATTTACCCTCCAGCAATCGCCGTTCCTCGTCATCAATGGCAGCCCAGATCGGTGTGCCTGCCTTGATCGCTGTTCCGCAACCAGCGTAATCCTCGTCATTCTCTTGAAACGCTCAACGTTCCTAGCGGTTTCAAAAAAGCGATCTGACCCGTTTCATGTGACATATTTATCCGGAGCACGAGGCAATGCCGGAGTCTAAGAGCATGAAGACCGGCTGGTTAGCTGTCGCCCAGGACATTGCTGAATGTGCCCGCGCCAAGGCCGCCCAGGATCAAGAGAAGCCGGACGGCATTCTAAAGCGCACCGCTCGTAAGACTGCGGAAGAAGTACCTGCCGCGTCTAGGTGAACCGGCCGCAGTTCATTCTTGTTGCTGGCCCTAACGGCTCGGGCAAGAGCACGATCACCTCTTCTGCCGCGAGGCTTTTCCGTTCTTCCGATCCCCGATCCGGACGCAATCGCGCGTACCATTCAGGTTGATGCGAAGGGCTCATCTGCGCTTGCAGCAGGACGGCAAGCCCTGAGGCAGGCAGCGGACCACCTGGAAGCTCGGACTAGCTTTGCCATTGAAACGACTCTTTCGGGGCACAATTACCTGCAGATGATGCTTGAAGCCCGGCAGCTTGGCTTTGACGTGGTCCTGATCTACGTTAGCACCGGTGACCCCGCCATCAATGTCGCGAGGGTAAACAACCGTGTGCTGCTTGGTGGGCACGATGTGCCGGAAGAAGACATTCGGCGCACATATGAGCGCAGCGTGGCGAACCTGCCGCTCGCGGTCGCCAGGGCCGACCATTCGCTCATTTTCGACAATTCGTCCAAGTGTGGTTTTCAGGCAGTCGCGTATTTTGATCGCGGAAAGCCCCAATGGCTTCCTGAGTTACCTGCATGGTTGGCGATTCTCAAGACCCAAGACCATGGAGTAGGACGTTCCCATCACTCGTCGCTCTCGGTGGGGTCTCCGTCTTCGACGAGGACAGCGGAGAGGCCCACGAGTTCGTAGCTGACGGGTGGGCCTCCTTTGGCTGGGGTGAAGGTTACTTTCAGCGGCTCACGCTGCCAGGCGGCGGGGGCGCAGGCGGTGGTGGCGCGGTCGGTGGGGTCCCAGGGAGAGATCTTTTTCATGAGCAGGGGTTTGCGGCCGGAGACCTGGGCGACGACGGCATAGAGCTGCTTGCCTCCCGAGGAGAGGCCGCAATAGGCGGCGTAGTCGCGGAACCAGGTGACCGTCGAGACGCTGGGGTCGAAGTCGGGCAGATGCAGGGCCACGACTTTTCCATTTGCCCGGTCGATCAAGAGCCAGGGGCCGCGCTGCCAGATCCAGTGTTCGGCCTTGTCGGTGGGGAGCGCGTCGTTCAGGCGCAGGGCGCGGCGGACGGCGACGCTGCGGTCGGTGACGTCGTGGGCTTCGCCGGTGGTCCATTCTTTGGCTTTGCCGTCGACGAGCAGGGGACGGATTTTCAGTTCTTTTTCCTCGCCGTTGTTGCCGGCCGGGTCGCCGGCGGCGGAGTAGGGGACTTTGCGGACGGCTCCGAAAGCGACGGTGTGGACCTTTGGCCTGGCCGCGGCGACGGACGGCGGCGTGACGAGCGCGATCATTGCCGCGCCGAGCGCGAGGCAGAGGGCCGGCTTTGGGTAGTTCATGGGGAAAGCGTAGGCGGCGGCCGACCCGGGCGCAAGGGTGTTATCGACCGGTGAGGTTCTGGAGTTCCCAACTCGGGAATTGGCGGAGTGCTGGTGAATTTCGCCGTGCGTCTTACAATCAGCGAGGGTTGTAAGACAAAGCCGCAACCAGAGAGTTTGAAGCAATGCCGGTGAAAATTTCTGTTCCCATTGTCGCGTTTAACGAGGGCGCGAACCTGCGGCGGACGCTCGAGAGCGTGGCGTGGGTGGACGAGATTGTGGTTCTCGATTCCGGGTCGACGGATGACACAGTCGCGATCGCCCGCGAGTCTAACGCTCGCATTTTTGTGGAGCGATGGCGCGGGTATGGGCCCGGGGTCAACTCGGCGATGGACAAGTGTACGGGAGAGTGGTTGCTGGCGCTCGACGCCGATGAGGTAGTGACGCCGGAGCTGCGGGCGGAGATCGAGGCGCTGATGGCACAGGCGAAGCCGGAGTATGACGCTTACTGGATTCCGCGGCTCAACCTTTTCATGGGGCGATGGATGCGGCATGGAGGGGTTTATCCCGACCCGAAGCTGCGGCTCTTTCGGCGCGGGATCGCGCGACTGCGAGAGGACACGGAGCCGCACGCAACTCCTAAATATGACGGGCCGACGGGGCGGCTTAAGGCGCACATGCTGCATTATGCGTATCCGACTCTGGCGACGTATCTGGAACACATGGACCGCTATAGTTCGGCGAGTGTTCCGCTGGTTGTGCGGAGGGGCAAGACGAGTCGCGGGCTGCTGGCATTTATTGCGAATACGTTCCTGAACCCGGTGGGGACTTTTGCCTATAACTACTTCTTACGGCTGGGTTTTCTGGATGGGCGGGAAGGATTCCTGTTTCACCTTTACCACTCGGTTTATGTGAACTGGAAGTATGTGAAGGCGTGGCAGGCGGCGCGGGGGGATGGCGGGTAGTTCCCGGGTTGGGGAGCCCCAATTTCGGGCACTATTGGGCCGAGCAAGGGAGGGCCTAAAGCCTTCGCTGTCAAGGGCCTGGCGGCGAAGTGAGTGACTCGAGAGCGTTGGCGGCGCTCTCAAGGCCGTGCTCGGTGCTGAGGTGGGTGGCGATGGCGGCGGCGCGCTGCTGGTATTTGGGGTTGGTGAGCATGAGGTCGATGTGGGCGGCGGCGGTTTCGGCGCGGAAGTGGTGGCGCTCGATGACCCGGGCGACGCCTAAGATCTTCATTCTGCGAGCATTATCGGGCTGATCGTGGCTGTAAGGCATGAGCAGCATGGGCTTGCCGGCGCGCAGCGCCTGGGCAACGGTACCGACTCCGGCCTGGTGAATGATGAGTGATGCACGCGGAAAAAGCGCGGAATAAGGGGCATATTGCGCGATTTTGATGCTTTTCGGAGGCGTTTTGGCGGGTAGATTACGGGGGTCGCTGCCGATCAGCAGCACGGCGCGCTGGTTGAGTTGTTCGGAAGCGAGGGCGCTTTGCCGGTAAAAGTCCCCGGCATCGAGAACGGCCGCCGAGCCCAGGGTGAAGACCAGGGGCGTCGGCCCGGCGTTGAGGAAGTCCTCGAGATCGGGGGCGAGGGTGGGCTGGGCGACGTCCCGATCATAGAAAAGGAATCCGGTGGTCCGGGCGCTGGAGGGCCAGTCGGTCTGGGGTTCGCCTAAAAGACGCGAAAAAAGGGCGAGCACCAGCTGCGGGGAGAATTTGGCGTCGAAGATTGGATCCTGGCCACGCGGCAGGCCAAGCTGACGGCGGAGTGCGTAGATGGGTTCGGCCCAATCGCGGGTGACGTAGCGGGCGAAGTGGGCGATGACGTGACCCATGCCGGGAACGACGGGTTGCAGTTTGGCGAGGGTGGGATAAGGCGGCAAGACCGGCGGGTCGTAGGCGGAGAAAAAAGAGAAAGGCGCGAGGACGTACGAGGCCCAGGGAATGCCGGTGACCTCGGCGACGATCGGGCCGGCGTAGGCGAGTTCTCCGCTGACGAGCAGTTGGGCGCCGCCTCCGGCCTGCACAGCGGCGAGCAGGTCGTCGTAGCTGTCGGAGATGGCGGGAAAGAGGAACTCGCGGAGGCCGCGTTCGGTGCCCCTCCTGATGTCGTAGATCATCGCGACCATGCGGCTGTCGCCGGGGTCCTGGTTGGGGCGGACGGGATGGATGGCGAGACCGAGGGGCTCGATCCTGGAGCGGAACATCTCAGGAACAGCAAGGACAGGGTCATGGCCGCGACGGCGCATCTCGAGAGCGAGGGCGATCAGCGGGTTAACGTCGCCAAAGGTGCCGAAGGTAGTGAAAACAATCCGCATCCGGGGGTGGTGGCCCTCCCCTTCTGACGGTAGCTTATCGGGTTGCTGGCTGGAAGGATGTTGGCTGAATGTTCATACTCGGCGGGGGCACTGAAGCTCAACAGGGTGAGTTGGAGTTCAAGCAGGGCTGCCGATGATATCGCGCGCAATATGATGAAAGGGTGAGAGTGGTGCTGGACGACCGCTTCGGAGTTGAGGTTGTCTTCTCTGGAGAAGCATTCAAAAGGATAAAACAGTCATGAGAAAAGCAATTTTGCGTTGCGACTGCAGCCTTCCCCGATCGAAGAGGCCCGCAAGGTGCCGAGTCGGAAGGGGTCGCCCTCAACCAATTGATCAACGTGGCGGTGGCGGTGAAGTTGTCGGCTATCCGGACCGAGAGCTAGTTCAGGGAACGTTCAAGCCGGGCTAATCTTCCGAGAGCGGTCGAGATTTTGAAGAAGGCGAGGGTTGGAAACGCCCTCGTTCCTGGTGACGAGATTCTTAGTTGACCGGAGAGCGGCCGCATGGTCTTTTCGCAGACTGTCAAGCTGATCCGATTGGTCGCGCGGGTACCGGCGTCTCACATTTCCGAGAGGTGGGTACCCGGCCAGGCTCAGGAATCCGGAGGCGCCTTGAATCAGCCTACGCGGCTTCCTGCTTGAGGGAGTTGATGTCGATCACGTAGCGGAAGCGGACCTCGCTGTCCTCGACTTTCCTGTAGGCTTCGTTGATCTGCTGGATCGGGATCACCTCGACGTCGGGGGTGACATTGTGTTCGGCGCAGAAGTCGAGGACTTCCTGGGTCTCGGCGATGCTGCCAATCAGAGAGCCGCCGACCGTGTTGCGGTGGGCAGCCATTTCCATGTTGTTAAAGGGACTGAGCGGCTCGAGTGCGCCGACGACGATGAGCGAGGAGTTTCGCTTAAGCAGCGGCAGGAAAGGACTGAGGTCGCTCGTTTCGGGGATCGTGCTGAGAATGAAGTCGAAGCTCCCCTTGTGCTGCAGGATGCCTTCTTTGTCGCTCTCGAGCAGAGCGGTTGCGCCGAGTTTGAAGGCTTCTTCGATCTTCTCCTGGGTCTTGGTGAAGAGGACGACCTGGGCGCCCATAGCGAGGGCGAGCTTGGCGGCCATATCGCCGAGGCCGCCGAAGCCGAGGATGCCGACTTTGCTGCCGGCCTTGACGCCCCAGTGGCGCAGGGGCGAGTAGGTGGTGACGCCGGCGCAGAGGATCGGCGCGGCCTTTTCAGGCGGGAGCGAGGCGGGAATCTTAAGGACGAAATCTTCGGGGACGACGACGGAGGTCGAATAGCCGCCGTAAGTGTTGTCGCGACCGTAGTGGTTCTGGCTGTCGGGCGCCTTCTTTTCCGGCACCATGGGGCCGTTGTAGGTGGCGAGCCAACTGTTGGGGCCTTCGCAATAGTTCTCTTCGCCGGCCCGGCAGGCTTCGCAGTGGCGGCAGCTATCGATCATGCAGCCGACGCCGACGAGGTCGCCGACCTGGTGGCGGGTGACGGCGCTGCCGGCGGTCTTGACGCGGCCGACGATCTCATGGCCGGGCATACAGGGGTAGACGGTGTTGCCCCACTCATTTTTGACCTGGTGGATGTCGGAATGGCAGACTCCGCAAAAGAGGACCTCGATCTCGACCTCGTTGGGCTTCGGGTCGTCGCGTTCGAATGACATGGGTTTGAGGTCTGTAAAGGAGTGCTTGGTGGCATAGCCGACTGCTGATATCACAACGGATCTCCTGGGGTTGGCAGGTTTGGTCTCTGCCGAACCTGGAGTGAGATGCAGTTAGGGTGGGAGTGGGGATTTAGCTGGGTTGCGGGAGGATGGGGTGGACGTTGCTACGCGGAGGGCTGGGATTGCTTACGCGTCACGTCGAGAAGGTCATGGCGGGTCGGCAGCATGCTGTGGTGCAAGATTCTGACGATGATAACTCCGCTCGCGACTGACGTGGAGAAGATCACGTGCTTCCCTTCTTCCATCCTTCCAAGCTCGGGGCGGAGCGAATCACAACGCCGGCCGAGACCTGAATGAAGCACGATCCGCTCGAAGCAGGCGAACAAACCATCAAGATAGCCGGTGGCCTGCTCAAGACTCCAAATGTCCGTTGTGTATCCCGCCATGTCGACGAGATCGAGTTCAGCGAGAGGCGAAAGGCTGTACTCGCTCACCGAGTGGCTCTGCCCGTCACCTCTGCGCGTCTAGGGATACGTTGGAAAAGTCCTGTCTCGAGCACCAGGTGCCGCGACACCGCTGTCGAAGCCTGCCTGGATGGCGGTGCGGAGAGCGTCAAGCGTGGCCTGATCTTCCCTTTCGTCCGCTTCCAGCGCGTGCAAACCGGTGCGAAGGACCTCGCTGGCGTTGGCGTATTGGCCACTTCTGATCTTGACGTCGACGAGTTGGTCCAGTTCGGGGGTGAGATTGATCTTTCGAGTTGGCACCTGGGCAAGCCTCACCGCAAAGGTACTGCCGATTGGCAATGCGATAGGCGCGCCAGCTCTGCGGGGTCTGGGACTCGCAGTGACTTGTCGCGGTCTGCTCTGAAAGCCGGCTGAGGATGCTTCGTGCTCTTAATATTGATTGCTGAACCGAACTTTTCTTCGCCCTCACGCCTCTCTCAAGTATGCACGGCCCAGACCACAGGACGGAGCTACCACCTCGCGATGAGACCCTGCTCGTGCTGCTCGCGCAAACCGGGGACCGGGACGCCCTGGAACAGCTCCTTCGCGGCTGCCATGCTCCGTTGCGCCGCTACATCACCCGGCTTGCCGGCTCTGACCTGGCGGACGACATTCTGCAGGAGACCTCGCTCCAGATTTTCCGCAAGCTTCCGTTTCTGCGGGAACCTGCTGTCTTCCGGCCCTGGACGCTGCGCATCGCTTCGCGTACTGCTTTCTCTCACCTCAAACGCGCCCGCCTGTGGGAACCGATTGAGGCCGCTCCAGCTGAACTGCTCACGCTGGGCAGCGCCGCTCTCGGGGATCTGCCCGACGATGCTTTCCTGGCTTTGATAGAACGCGTCTCCCCTGCCAGCCGGGCCGTCCTGCTGCTTCATTACCAGCACGACCTCTCACTCGAAGAGAGCGCCGCCATTCTCGAGATTCCGATAGGCACGGCAAAGTCGCGCCTTCATTACGGAGTCGCGACTCTACGCAAACACCTCACCACTGAAAGGAAACCAGCATGAGCGCCGAACCGCAGCCGCCCAACTCCGGCAATGCCAACTCTGAACTCGCCTTTGTGCAGCAGGCTCTTGCAGCAGCAGACAGGTCTGAACGCTCCTTGCGCATCATCGTCGGCGTGCTTGCTCTTCTCGCCGTTGGGATTTTTGTCTGGATGCATGTTCACCTGTTCAAACCAGAAGACCTGGGCGAATTACTGCATTCCCTGCTTCGCGTGGGGCTGTTCTTCATGGTGCTGCTCTTCGCTCTGACGATGTATCTGAGTCAGGCGATGAATCGGAATACTCGGACGATTCTTCGGGCGTTGGCTAATACGCGGCAGCGGTAAGTTCGCAGCATGATCTGCCCGAAACCCAGGTCTCAGAGACGAGACCTGGGGCACTCCGGCGCGGTCCAGAGACTTCGAGCGGACGCGGCAAGGCAAGGCCTGGACACCCGACGGCTGCAGCCTTCCCTGACCGAGGAGGCCCGGGAGCTGGTCGAGTTGGAGGCGTGCTCCTCAACCAGTTGATCAACGTGGCGGTGGCGGAAAGTTGTCGGCAATTCGAACGGAGAGCTATTTCAGGAACGTTCAAGCCGGGCTAATCGGGTACTCCTAATGGAATGATGTTCAAGTTATGAGAAAACTCAAGCTCTCTTGACTACACTTCTTTAGAATTTCGCCTCGAAGGCTTTGAAGCGACGCTCCAATTCAAATTGTTGTTGTGCTTTTTCGCTTGCTTTCAGGAAGTCGGCGCATTTGCCCTCTGCTTCGGCTTTGCCTAGCTGCGAGGCGCAGGCGGCTACTGGACGGGTGAAGGTTTCTGCTGGATTCTTGTCGGAGTAAGGGGGGTGTTGCCAGAGGCTTTCGCCGGGGAGGAAGTTGTGTTCGAGGCCGGTGCGGACCATGTCTTTCAGCTCTGCATAGGTGAAGTGGTAGGTGGTGACGGCGCGCACGTATTCGTGGGTGAGGTCGATGCGGGAGACGCCTTCATCGTCGGTCGAGAGGGCGACGGGAACTCCGAACCTGCGATAGACGGGCAGGGGATGGTCGGCGCCTTTGACGTTGAGGATGACGTCATTGCTGGTGAGGTTGATCTCGACCATGACCCGTTTGCGGGCCATTTCTTTGAGGAGTTCGCCGGGGTGATCTTCGTCCAGAACGTCGACGCCGTGACCGATGCGTTCGGCGTGGCCCTGTTCGACGGCCGAGCGGATGTGGAACTTGAGGCCGTCCGGCGGGACCATGCCCAAGGCGAGCTCGCCGGCGTGGAGCGAGATGTGGACCTTCGGATAGAGGCCGTGAAGAGCGTCGATCATCTGCATGTGGAGACGGTAGTCGGCCATCGAGACGTAGCCGTCTTCCGGCATGACGAGGTTGAAGCCGACGACGCGCGGGTCGGCTGAGGCGATCTCAAAGCCGAGCAGGATCTGGGCGAAGACGCTCTCGCGGGTGAGGCCGCGGAGGACCTGGTCGAGATAGCGGATCTGGATTTTGCAGGCGGGTTTGGCTTCGGGTTTGCCGCAGGATTCGAGCTGGTTGCGCTGGGCTTCGCCCTCGTCGAACTCGGCGCGGACGGCGGGGAGAAGCTTGCGCAGGCCGGCGTCGAGCATGAGTTGGCGGTACTGGGCGAAGTCGTCGTGGTAGCCGACTTCTCCGGCGAGCGCGGCGGCCTGGTGGAAAGCTGACGGGGTGTGCATGATCTCGAGGTATTGCTCGTTCTGGGCGGCGGCGCGGGTGGCGACTTCGTCGAGCCAGATGCCGAGATGGCCATGGCCGACGGCGTCGAATTTTTCGAAGCTATCGAAGAAATGGTCGTGGCCAGAGGTTCCGGTGACGGGCACGAAGGTGCGCATGGAGAAGGAGTTGATGAGGGCGTCGTAGAGGTGCTGGTTGGGGCTCTTGATGACGGCGGGCGGGACGAGCAAGTCGGCGCGGAGTTTGCCTTCTCCGCAAACGGGCTGGGGCGGCAGGCTGCGGGTGGCCGCCGTGGGCCTGGCGATGGCGAGGGCGACCGGGTCGATGCAGAAACCGTCTTCCGCAGCGACGCGGAGGAAGGACTCGGCGTAGATGGCCCCGGTGAGGTGCATGTGGAGGTCGGCGCCCTTGGGCATGGCGTAAAGGAAGCCGCGGAGGTCGGCGGGGCCGGTTTTGGCGGCTGCTTCGAGGGCGCGGGCGGTGCGGGTTTCGGTGGGGGTGGGTGGGGCGGCGAAGGCTTGGGTGGTGGTTAGGAGGATGGCCAGGATCGCTGCGACGAAGCCCACATGCCAAAGGCGGGATGTGAGGCACGCGGATTGGCGGTGGCGTCGGCGAAGTTGGTCAGTGGTAACGCGAGACGATAGCATAAGGCCCCATGAGGTTCTTTCGGATGCGGGTAGGCTGCTGTGGCACAAGTGTATGGCATCGCGCGAGATATGCGGGAGTGTTCTTTCGGCTGGCAGTCCCTGGCTGTGGGCTGGCGCTGGTGGTGAGTTTGGGATTGCCGGTTGGAGTGAATGGGCCGCGCGCGTGGGGGCAGGAGCCGCGCCCGGCGGCGGCGATCTCGAGCTGGCTGCGGCCTTTGGCGCAGTTCCCTCTGGCGTCGAGCGATCTGACCATCCGGCAACATGCGGAGACGTTTAAGCCGTTCACCGTCGCGGGGGAGTGCGGCTCGTTCATGGGGCAGCAGAATGGGGTCTTCGAGGCCTGGGTCTTTCCGGTCAAGCTGCTGAGCAACTTTACGATCGAGGCGGAGGTTGAGGGATACCCGGTGCCGATCGATCTGAATGCGGATGCGGCGGAGATCGAAGTGGCTCCCGACCACACGACGATCACGTACGCGCACACGGCGTTCACGGTACGGGAGACTTTGTTCGCGGCGCGGTGCGATAGCGCCGAGCAGCAAGGCGCCGGGGTGATGGCATTGTTTGAGATCGATGCGTCGCGGCCGGTGTCGCTGACGTTTTCGTTTACGCCGGAGGTGCGGCGGATGTGGCCGGTGGCCAACTATGGGCCGCCTGCGCCGGAGTGGGTAGCCGACAAGAATAGAGAGGGCAGCGACAGCAATGGAAGCCAAAGCGGGGCCGGCTATTACCTGCTGCATGAGGACTTTCCCGACCTGGCGGGAGCGATTGCGATGCCGGGAACGCGGACAGGAATTCTCGCGCCGTACCAGGAGCGGCCGAAGGTGTATCCGCTGCAGTTGGTGCTGGATTTCGATCCGAAAAAAGATGCGGGGAAATATTATCCGCTGCTGATGGCGGTGGGCACGACTCCCGCGACGGCGACGAAAGCGGCGCTGGGGCAGCGGCTGGCGGCGCTGAATACTGACGCGAAGCAGCTTTATGAGAAGACGGCGGACTACTACGCGCATTTTTTCGATGAAAAGCTGACGGTCGAGAGTCCGGACAAAAAGCTGGATGCGGCGTTGCGGTGGGCGGAGATCTCGATCGACCAGGTGCAGGTGCGGCATGGCGATGAGGTGGGGTTGACGGCGGGGTTCTATGCGTCGGGCGACTCGGCACGGCCGGGATTTGGGTGGTACTTCGGACGGGATACGCTCTACACACTCTACGCGGTGAACAGCTATGGGGATTTCCGGCTGACGCGCGAGGCGTTGGACTTCCTGATCAAGCGGCAGCGGGCGGACGGGAAGATGCCGCACGAGTGGTCGCAGACGGCGGACCTGGTGGACTGGAAGAGCTTTCTGTATGAGTATGCGGCGGCCGATGCGACTCCGCTGTTCATCATGGCGATGGAGGACTATCTCGATGCCTCGGGCGATGTGGAGTATCTGCGCAAGAACTGGACGGCCGTGCAGAAGGCCTCGGAATTTGAGCGGACGCACGACACCGACGGCGATGGAATTTATGACAACTCGCAAGGCACGGGCTGGGTGGAGAGCTGGCCTCCGGGCATGCCGCACCAGGAGGTGTACCTCGCCGCGCTCGATGAACAGGCGAGTGGCGCGATGGGGCGACTGGCGAAGCGCATGAATGATGCTGCGGGCGCGCAGGCGGCCGAGGCGCGGGCGGCGGCGGTCGCGGCGAAGTTGGAGCAGGAATATGCGGGGAGCATGTACGCCTTCAGCTATGAGGGCGATGGCAAGCTCGACAAGACGGCGACGATCTATCCGTCGATCGCCTGGTGGGATGGGCACTATGCGCTGAAACAGCCGGATGCGATGTTTGCGCGGTGGGCTTCTCATGAGTTCTCGACCGATTGGGGCACGCGCGACCTGGGCAACCATGAGGCGCTCTATGACCCGATCAGCTATCACCAGGGTTCGGTATGGCCGCTGTTTACGGGGTGGGCTTCAGTGGCGGAGTATCGCAGCGGGCGGCCGCTGTCAGGCTACGCGCACCTGATGCAGAATGCGGACCTGACCTGGGAGCAGGACCTTGGGGCGGTGACGGAGCTGTTGTCGGGGGATTATTTTGTGCCGATGGGGCGAAGCACGAGCCACCAGATGTGGTCGTCGGCGATGGTGATGACCCCGGCGGTGCGGGGACTGTTCGGCATCAGCCGCGATGCGGAGAAGCGGCAGTTGACGGTCGACCCGCAGCTGCCGGCCGCCTGGAACCAGGCAGTGCTGCATCACGTCGCGGTTGGCGATCAGCTTGTCGATCTAACTATGACCCGCGAGCGAGGGTCGCTGATTGTCACCATGAGCAAGTCTTCGCCGCAGATCTTGCTGGTTTCGAAGCAAGGCGGGAGCGCTGTTGTGACGCCGGATGGGTCGGCGGCGTTGCGGCTGCCTCTGCCGGCCGTGGAGGTCGGGATTTCAACCGGGCTTCCGCTGCCCGGCGCGTCGACCGCGCAGTTGAAGGTGCGGGGTGAGAGCCGCGAGGGACGATCTGTGACCCTCCAGCTGGAAGCCGCCGGCGGAACGAGCTGGGACCTGCCGCTCCGGTTGAATGCCCGGGCGACGGCGCTGAAGATCGATGGAGCGATGCTGCTGCCGGCGAAAGCTGCGCCGGCAGAGGACCTGGCGATGCGCGAGATGAGGATCGTCTTTCCCGCCGGGGAAGGCTATCAGCAGCACACGGTGCGGCTTAGCTGGTGACGTGACTATGGCGGAGCTGCCTCTGCCCGTATCGCTTTCCTGGCATGGCCGGTTTCATCGCGAGCACGCAATCGCGGGCGACAGGAACGGCGACGAACGAGAGAAAGGGCGCGCGGTTTGGCGAGGGCGAGTTGGATTGCTATACTTCGAGAGGCGGCCGGTTTACCCGGCCCCATCCGGAGAGGTTTCCAACCTTTCCAATGTGGTATTCCTTGGAATTCCCAAGGCCAGATAGCTCAGTGGTAGAGCGCGGCCCTGAAAAGGCCGGCGTCGGCGGTTCGATCCCGTCTCTGGCCACCACATTCCTGTTCCCAATCTGGATGACAGCTGTTCGAGCGGTATCGCGAGGATCCTGGCCGTTGACAGAGCTCCGCGGGTAAGATTCGCGTTTCAGCGCGCGTCCCCAGGTCGAGAGGAGGCTATGTGGCTCCTCTCGACGCGCAACTGGACGCGACCGGGAGCTATGCGGGCTGGAAGCGGCGGATCGAGAATAGGTCCAGATCGAAGCTGGGCGATTGCCCGGCGACCATGCCGGCGAGTATCTCCCCGATGACACTTGCAAACTTGAAGCCGTGCCCTGAGAATCCGGCGGCAATGGTCACCTGCGGATGATCGGGATGCCGATCGAGGATGAAGTGTTCTTCGGGAGTAATGGTGTAGAGGCAAGTCTCGGCATGCAGCAGACGGCCGGCGAGGGTGGGTACGGTTTCAGCGAGACGTTCGCGGATCGTGCGCTCGTCCGCAGGCAGGATTTCGCGAACAATTGTTTCGGGAGTGCAGAGATTGCGGCTGCCGTGCAAGGCGACCTTGACACCCGCCTGAGGAGCAGCAGACCTCGACACAGAGGGGAAGCCGTAGAGTACCGGTTCCGCGCTTCCGGGCTGCATGAGAAAGATGGGGAAACGTCCCTCTTGAAAGAGCGCGGGCGTCGCGAGAGGTTCGAACCAAAAAAGGACTTGCCGTGTGACCGCGAGAGGCAGCCTCATCGTGCTGAGAACCTGGGGAGCCCAGGGACCGGCGGTGACGACCAGGCGGTCTGCCTCATAGGTGCGCTGCGCGGTGCGCACGGAGACGCCGCCGCTCTCAAGCGGAGTCCACTCGATGGCCGGCTCGTTATAGTGCAGGTCTGCCCCGGCACGACGGGCTTGATTGAGTTGCTGTTGCACGCAGGCCTCTGGATACAGAAAACCGGCTGCGTCTTCCCAGAGTGCGGCCATGTTGCCCTGCACCTGAAACATGGGATAGAAACGATTGATCTCCGCGGGCGACAAGACCTTGTGCGGCAGGTTGAACTGCTGGGCGCTCCTAGTGCTGCGGGCGACGAGATCGCCGCCGGCGGGGCCGATCATGATGCCGCCGGTAAGGTGAAGAAGCGATTCGCCGGTGTCGGCCTCGAGCCTGCGCCATAGTTCGTAGGCGCGCAGCAGCAGTGGAACGTAGCGTGGATCTTCCCAATACGACTGGCGGATGATGCGGCTCTGGCCGTGGGACGAACCATGAAGGTGCGGCGGCGTGAACCGGTCGAAGCCAGTCACGCGATGACCGCGCTCGGCGAGATGCTGCGCAGTGGCGCTGCCCATGGCGCCAAGGCCAAGGACGATGACGCTGCCGGTCATCGTGGAAGAGACTCAGGCGGACAAGAAAGGCGGCGGGTCACTGGGGCGCTCCGTGGGAAGGGTCGAGTATACCGACACGATTGTTGGCTCCTGCCGGTTTGGCTGGCGCCATGGCGACTGCTGCTTCCCTCAGGACTCTTATATCAGGGCCGGACATATCAGGGCCGGGCATATCAAGGCCTGACATATCAAGGCCGGCGCCGGTAGTGGTTGCGCTCGATGGGAGAAGAACCGGAATGCGTGACGTGATTCGATGCCGGGCATGAGAGTGCGCGAGCGATGGATTTTGGTTCGATGCGGGAAGGCGGGGGTATAAAGAGAGCATGCCGGCTCGCCTTTCTGCTTCGCGGCACTTTCGCTGGATCGTCGTTGCCATGCTTTTCGGCCTGAGCTTCGCCAGCTACGTTGAGCGGGTGAATCTCTCGATAGCGTCGGAGTTGATGATGCCGTCCCTAGGATTGTCGAAGGGCGACATGGGCCTTATCTTCAACGGATTCCTGATCGGATATGCGCTGTTTCAAGTGCCGGTGGGCTGGCTCGGCGATAAGTTTGGAGCGCGGCTGGTGCTGAGTCTTTCCGCCGTGGCGTGGGGCGTGCTTACGCTGGCAACCGGCTTCGTGCCCGGTGTGTTCTTCAAGAGCGCGGCCGGAACGGTGGCGGTGCTATGGATGCTGCGCTTTCTGCTAGGGCTTGCCGAGGCCTCCACCTACCCGGTGGCAGCCCGGGCGGTTCACCAGTGGATGCAGCCCTCGCAACGGGGCACGGGCAGTTCCATGATGTTGATGGGGAGCTCTGTCGCTTCCGCAATGACTGCGCCTTTCGTTGCATTCTGCATGCTGCGCTTCGGATGGCGAGCGTCTTTTTACATCACGGCGCTGGTTGCCTTCGCCATGGCTTCGATCTGGTTCTCTTTTACGCAAGCAGCGCCGGTGAGGGAGGCGGCCGATGGCCCGGGGTTGCCGCACCTGGAAGCTGGCTCGCCCGGCGGCCGATGGCTCAATGGCAACGTGCTTCTGCTTGCACTGAGCTATGCGTCGGAGGGCTACCTGCTGTTCACCTTCATTTCGTGGCTCTACATCTACCTTGTGGAGGTCCGTGGTTTCAGCCTGGTGAATGGCGGTCTGGTGACGAGCCTGCCGTGGATCGCGGCCATAGCCGCGACCCCTCTGGGCGGCTTGCTTTCGGACCGGCTGACCAGACGGTTTGGACGGTTCAGAAGCGCGCAGATGATTATCATGGCCGGGTATTTGCTCTCCGGCATTCTGCTGCTGGCCGCAGCCGAAGTGCATGGCCGCATGCTTGCCGTTCCGGCGCTCTCGATCAGCCTGGGAGCGATGTACCTGGCGGAATCTTCTTTCTGGACGACGGCGACGGCGATCGCCGGCCCGCACGCAGCAGTGGTCGCTGGCTTCATGAATGCGATAGGGATCGTCGGCGGGATTGCATCGACTTCGCTGGTGCCGCTGCTGGTGGCGCACTACGGGCATAGCGGATGGATCCTAGCCTTCGGCTCAGGCACGGCCATGGGCTTGATGACTGCGCTGGTATGGTGGGTGCTTGGCAAGCGGCTCGCGGCATCGGGGTTGAGCGACGCAAGTTCCTTGGCGGGCGCCCGCGAGATGGCGGGTGTGAAACAACGCGAAAGGGTTTAGGCCGGCGGGACTTCAATCGTTTGGAGGCGCCCATTCCTGTAAGGCCGGCGCTCTCAATCGCAGCGCAGAGCAACGGTCGGATCGACCCGGGTCGCAGAGCCCCCTGAAATCAGCGTTGCGAGGAGCGCCACTCCAACCAAGACGACAGTCGCTCCGAGAAGAATGAGGGGATCATGCGGAGCGACGTTGAACAGCAGGCTGGACAGGAGTCGGGAAAGTGAAAGCGCCAGCACCAAGCCGAGAGCGACTCCGGGTGCTATCAGCCCCAGAGCGTTCTCGATCACCAGCCTGAGAATGTCTGCCTTTGTCGCTCCGACGGCCATTCGTATGCCAATCTCCTGCGTGCGCTGAAGGACAAAAAACGAGATGACTCCGTAGAGCCCAATTCCTGCGAGAAGAAGTCCGGTGCAGGCGAAAAAGCCGACCAGCAGCATTTCGAAGCGAGGTCGATCGACCAGTTTGCCGACCCTTTCGGACAGGGTTTTGAGGTCGACCGGCGCCGTGGGATCGAGCGATGCGACTTGGGAGAGGATCCATGCTTCCGTGGCGGCCGGCGGCAACGCCGTCTTGAGAATCAGAACCGAATTCCGGTCCCAATCCTGCGCTCTCTGGCGGCGCAGGCGGTAGTATTCCGGCTCGTCTGCCTCCGCGAGGCCGCCATTTCTCACATCGGCGGCGACGCCCACCACGGTATACGAGGGATCGTTTTCGGGGGCCGCGCCGTGGTGCAGGCGCAGATGCCGGCCGAGCGGAGTTTCTCCTGGAAACAAGCGGTCCGCAAGCGATTTGCTCAGCACCACGAAATGATCGTTGGATGTGAGCTGCTCCGCGGTAAAGCCCTGCCCTTGCAGCAACGGAATCTGGAGTGCTTGAAAGTATTCGGGTGTCACCCATCTCGAGGCGACCATGCCGCCGGTTCCTGAGGACAAGGCGGGTGAGCCCTCGACCCGCAGCGAGGCATAGACCTGGTCTTCATGACGGCCGCCCGGCGGCACGGAGTCGCTGATGGCGAATGCGGCGATGCCCGGCACATAGCGCAGGTTCCGCTCCAGGCGCTGGAAGAAGGCCATCTGGCTTTCTTCCGTGGGGTACGATGTCTGACCGAGAGAGATTGCGGCGGTCACGACGTTTTCGGGGCTCATGCCAAAGCTCTGCTTCTCAAGGTTCCAAAAACTGCGCGCCAGAAGCGCTCCGCCCGAGAGCAGGACCATACTCGCGGCAATCTGCGCGATGACGAGCCAGCGCCGCAAGACGGCGTGCCGTCGTGTGGTGCGCGCGCGCCCGGTCAGCGCTTCGATGCCTGCCTCGCGGCTGGATGCCAGCAGGCCGAAACAGACGGCGCAGACCAGCGAAGCGGCAAGAGCGAAGGAGAGGATACGCAGGTCAATCTGCGCTTCGCCGAGGAACGGCATGCCCTCGGGGGCCATGGCGATGAAGAGCCGCAACAGAAACAGGGCGAACAGGCAGCCCGCGACTGCGCCAGCGAGAGATAAGGTGAGCGAGTCGGTGAATGCCTGGCGGGCGAGCCGCATCTTGCCGGCCCCCAAGGCCGACCGTACGGCCAGTTCCCTATCCCTGGCGGCGCCGCGCGCGATGAACAAGCTCATGACGTTGGCACAGGCGATGAAGAGAACGGCGAAGACGAGGGCGAGCAAGACCCACGCGGCGAGACGAACGTCATGCACCTGGCGGTCGCGCAGGGAGCGGACCTGCAGGTGGACTTCTTTGCGGAAGGGGGCCGGCGCCAGACGCAGGGAATATTCGAACAAGGGACCGAGCTCGGCCTTTGCTTGCTCGATGCTCACTCCGGGCTTGAGCCGGGCGAACGCCCACATCGGGTGTCCCGGGTCGGCGCGGCGTTCCGCGGCGGCATCGAGAGCCTGCGGCACAAGGACATCGGCGGCCTGCAATCGCGGCATTTCGAAATTCTTCGGCAGAATTCCCACGATCTCCGTCGCATGTCCGTCGATGCGGATCACTCGACCGACGGTCCCCGGGTCACGATGGAAACGGCCGCGCCAAAGGCTATACGAGATCAGCGCCACTCGCGGGCCATTGGGCCGGTCTTCCGCTTCGGTGAAGTTCCGGCCGAGGATGGGCGAGACGCCCAGGGTGGGCAGGAAATTGCCTTCCACGCGAGCACAATCCAGGCGAGCGGGATCGTTCTCTGTCAGGTCGCAGGGCTCTGTACCTGATTCGGAGGTAAGGGCTGCGAATGGTTTCTGATTGTCCTGCCACTCGTAGTAGGAACCTCCCAGCATGAACTCCTGAGGCTCGATGGGCGCGACGAGCCCTACGGACACAAGCCGCTCCGCATCGCCATAGGGCAGACCGCGGAAGAGGATCCGGTCGACCACGCTAAAGACAGTCGTGGCGGAGCCGATGCCCAGCATCAATGTCAAGACGATCGTGAGAGAAAACGCCGGGCTGCGCCGGAAGCCGCGGACGGCATACCGGAGATCCTGCACAAACGTTTCGAGCCAATAGCCAGGCCGCTCTTCCCGGCACTGCTCGCGCATGCGCTGCACACCACCGAAAGCAACAGCGGCCTGCCTCCGCGCTTCGCCAGGAGACAGGCCTGCCTGCAGGTTAGTTTCGATCTGCTGCTCCAGGTGGAATCTCGCTTCCTCATCGACCTCCGCGCGGCTTCTCCCGGCGAGGAAGAAGCGCAGGCGGGTGAGAAACTCATTGAGCACGTTGCCCTCCTAGGCTTGCTCGAGCACCAGCGCCACGGCGCCCGCAAGACGATCCCAGCTCTCCATCTCCACTTCCATCTGCTTCTTGCCGGTACGCGTCAAGGCGTAATACTTGGCCTTGCGGTTGTTCTCCGACGGCTTCCATTCAGCCTGGATCCAACCCCTGTATTCCAGCCGGTGAAGGGCGGGATACAGGGAACCCTGGCCGATCTGAAAGACATTCTGCGAGGCCAGTTGAATGCGCTGGGCGATTCCCCAGCCGTGCATCGGCTCAAGCGCCAGAGTTCGCAGGATGAGCAGGTCGAGCGTTCCCTGCAAAAGATCAGTAGGCTGCGGCAGATTCTTCCCCTTGACGTTCTACAAGAGAATGAAGGAGCATTGTGTCGGATGTCAAGGGGAGTGGAAGAAAAGCGCCAGAGAGGCGAGGCTGGAGATTTCCCCGAGGAAAGTCAGGGAACGCGCAACTCCGCCTGGAAGATCGATTGCACGTCGCTGACAGCCGGGCGACAATCTCTGGAGCGGACAGCTCAGCGCGCACCCGCCCCGGAAGGTCGCTGAAGAAGGTTATCGAGATGAGCGTGGAAAGCCTGGGCAACCTGCGAGACGAATCGAAACAAGTGATCCGCGGGCTTTGGCGCAGCCCCGGCTTTACGCTGGTTGTGGTCGTCACGATGGCGCTGGGCATCGGGGCGAATACCGCGATGTTCAGCGTAATCGAAAGCGTTCTGCTGCGGCCGCCGCCCTATCGCGACCCGCCGGGTATCGTCATGCTTTGGTCTTCGGCGCCGAGCAAGGCCATCGCCAAGAACTGGACATCCTATCCCGACATTCAGGATTGGAGGCGCGAGTCCCGCAGTTTCACCCAGATAGCCGGGATGATGCGGGTAGATACCGCCATGCTGACCGGCGGCGGCGGCGAAACGGAACGCATCAAGACAGGCCGCGTCTCCGCGGAATTTTTCTCGATTCTCGGCGTAGCTCCGGAGCTGGGACGCAGCTGGACGGCGCAAGAGGAGGATCGACGGCTTCCGGCTGTTGTGCTCAGCCATGCCTTCTGGCAAACACATTTCGGTGGCGCTCGCGACGTGCTCGGCAAGCCGCTCGAGATCGATCACAAACAGGCTTTTGTCGCGGGCGTGATGCCGGCGGGTTTTGACTTCCCGACACCAGAGACCGCTATCTGGGTTCCCTTGTCATTCATCTCGAACTGGCCGGTATTCCTGACGGCCCGGCAGGCCGATGCGTTCAATGCGGTAGCGCGGCTCCGTGCCGGGGTAACTCTCCGGCAGGCGCAGCAGGAGATGGACTCTCTCGGGAGCAGGCTGACGAGCGAATACCCACAATTTGAGGCGGGAAAATCAATCAGCGTCGTGCCACTGCCGCTTGAACTTGTAGGGCCGCGCGTACGAACCGGTCTCTGGATGCTCTTCGGCGCCGTCTTGTTCGTCCTGCTGATTGCATGCACGAACGTGGCGAGCCTGGTGCTGGCGCGCCAGAGCTCACGGGAGAGAGACGGTGCGGTGCGTCTTGCCCTGGGCGCCAGCCGCGGCCGGCTGGTGCGGTTGCAATTGCTGGAGTGCCTGCTGCTTTCTCTGGTTGCCGCTTTGCCCGGACTGGGGCTGGCGGCGGCGGTCATTCCTGTGCTGCGCGTTTTCGGGCCGGCCGATATTCGCGGGTTCACGGGAATGCGCATCGATCCCGCGATTCTCATCTTTTGCCTACTTTTGTCCCTGGCGACGGGCGTGGTCTTCGGGACCGGATCGGCCTGGATCCAAGCGCGCCGTAACCTTCATCTCGCCTTGAGGGCGGGCGGGCGGACAATGGCGGGCAGCTTGGCCCGGCGACGCCTCGTCAGTTTTTTAATGGCGGGGCAACTGGCCCTGGTGATGGTGCTGATCACGGGCGCCGGACTCATGCTTCGCAGCTTCGTGCAGGTGCAGCATGCCCAGCTTGGCTATGAACCTCAGCGGCTGCTCTTTCTGCATCTCGATGTTCCCTCCGGGCAAGGCGGCGGATTGGCTGAGTTCTACGAGGGGGCTCTCGCGCGGATCGACGCCCTGCCGGGGGTGCAGAGTGCGGGAGCCATCGACAGCCTTTTTAGCGATTATGTTCCCGATGATGTTATCGAGATCGAAGGACGGAGCCGCTCCCCGGCAGGAGAAGACGCGGCTGCCAGCGGATCGCATGTGGTGAGCGAAGGCTTTTTCAAAACGGCTTCTGTGCCGTTGCTGCACGGCCGCTCCTTTACTTCCGCCGATGTCCAGGGGTCTCAACCGGTTGCGATCCTCAACCAGTCGATGGCAAAGCGGTTCTGGCCTGGAGGAACTCCGGTGGGTCAGCAGTTCCGTTACGGGGTCCCTGGAGAGACGCCGTCTGCGTGGCGTACGGTCGTCGGCATCGTCGGGGATATGCTTCCCGATGGCCCGGAAAGCCAGGTGCTTCCACAATTCTTTCTGCCGCAGGCGCAGGTTCCCGAGACAGCATCGATGGATATCGTGGTGCGGACCAAGCAAGAGCAGCTTCCACTCAACAGCAATCTTCGTGCGGCCATCGTCTCGGCGCGGCCCGACATGCCACGGTTTGAAATAGGCACAGTCGAGTCGGAGATCGAAAGACTGGGCAATCGGCGACGTTTTCAAACGTGGCTGTTGAATGCATTCTCAGTAGTTGCCCTCGTCCTTGCCGGAATCGGCATCTACGGATTGATCTCGTATTCGGTGGCCCAGCGCACCCCCGAGATTGGGATCCGGATGGCGCTCGGCGCGAGTCGCCTGAAGATTATGACGATGATCCTCGGGCAGCTGCTGAAGTTAACCGGGACTGGATTACTGCTGGGATGGATGGGAGCTCTGGCGCTCTCACGGGTCGGTTCAAACCTTCTTTTCGGAGTGGCCTGGATCGATGGCCTCACGCTCTCCTCGGCGACATGCCTGCTGGTTGCAGTCGTTTTTGCGGCGGCATATCTTCCGGCCAGACGGGCCACGAGGGTCGATCCAGTGGTCGCTCTCTCGTCTGAATAGTCCCCTGAAAAGCGCACCATCGGCGGCCCCAGGCAGGTTTATAGCGCGAACAGGAGCCGACGGGGCCGCGAGATCTGCTTGGGCTGCGCCAAGCCGGAGCTTTGATCCGTGATTCATTTTCAAGGCAGGAACAGTACGAAGGTCACTTGATCGTGGCAGATTTATCAGTACGCCCGAACTTCTTCTCGAGTTTTGGGGTCATAAGTTAGATACGTGACGTTTTGCTTCGAGGAATGGATGGTCACCCCCCGGCGGTCCATTCCTCGATCCTCGATCGTCTCTTTTTGGCACACCCAACCTTCGTCGACAACAAAGGTTTGACTCAAACTGCTCCGTCTCCGAAGCGCCCCCTGGTTCTGTTTGAATCATGTGAGTATTGCCAAGAACGATCTGAGTGTAGGGGCTGCGCGGTCCGTTGGCACGCTGCCCCTGGTAACGAAGGAAGCGATTGCCGTTACCAGGGTCATGGTCGAATCCGGACGGTTCGATCGAGGTCCAAGCTGCGACTGAAGTGCGGAGGGGGCGACGTTAGCGCCCCTATCGCCGATTTCTTTGCACACTTTAATTCCAGAGAATTGTTCGTGGCATGCAGAGAAAAAGGGTGTGGCCGTGTGCTCTTGCGCCCACTCTGACCGATGAATATCTCAGCCGTATGCGTGAGCTATCCACACCGCCTATACCCGATGACCAGGTTAGCGTCGATGCCGAGTTCGAGCGCGTAGCCGCGGTTGAGTCCCTCGATCTCTTCGGAGGCGATCTTCAACCTGCATACGATGAAGCGGTGTACCTGGCCTCGTTGATCTGTGGCACTCCGATCGGCCTGGTAACGGTGCTCGATCAAAACACGCAGCGTTTCAAGGCGAAAATCGGAACGGACCTAACGGGGACGCTGAAAGAAGAGTCCTTCTGCATTCACGCCATCCAGCAGCGTGAGTTGTTCGTGGTTCCAGATACATTGCTCGACAGCCGGTTCCGCGAATTGCCGCTGGTCTCGCAGGCGCCTCACCTTCGCTTCTACGCCGGCATTCCTACCTTCACTCCCGAGGGTGCGGCAGTGGGTACCCTGTGTGTGGCCGACACGGTTCCCCGCGAGTTGACCGAGGAGCAGAAAGCCTCGCTGGTCATGATCGGCCGTCAGGTCTCTTCGTTGTTCCGGGAGCGCCGGCGGATCCTTCGCCTGAACGAGATTCTTGCCGAAAAAGAACGGATCGAAATCGAGCTTCGCAACAGTACCACCCTCTTCCAATCGTTCATGGACAACAGCCCGCTGATTGGCTTTATGAAAAACGCCTCAGGTCGAATGGCCTATTACAACCGGGCATTTGCCAGCCATTTTGAGATCACCCGGGAAGCCTGGATCGGAAGAAACGAATACGAGTTTTTTCCTGCGGATGTTGCCAAGCGGCTGGCCGAGGCCGACCATGCGATTCTGCAGAGCGATGAGCTGGCTGTAATGGAGACGTCGATTCCCGGGCCGAGTGGCGCCGAGCACGATTGGCGCACCTACAAATTCGCTTTTGTGAATGCCGAGGGAGAGCGGTTCCTCGCTGGATTATGCCATGAGATCACCACCGAGAAGAACGCAGCGCGGGAACTTGAGCGCTACCATGCCGAATTGCGACTGGCCAACGAAAGGCTCTTCGAACTATCGTCGACCGACCCCCTCACCGGCTGCCTGAACCGCCGCTCCCTGGACGAAGAGCTGGAGAACCAGTTCGCCTGCTTTGATCGACGTTATGGCTTTGTCTCGGTTCTACTGATCGATATCGACGACTTCAAAAAAATCAACGACACGTTCGGGCATGAAGTGGGCGACCAGGTTTTGTGCCATGTCGCGACTCTGCTCCAGAAAGGCGCACGCCGGGAAGACTTCGTCTATCGCTATGGAGGAGAAGAGTTCGCCATCCTGCTGCCGCACACCTCCAAAGAGAACGCCATTCTGCTCGCAGACCGGCATCGGCGTTCGGTCGAGCAGGTGTGGAGCGGGTGTGCCGTCACGGTGAGCATCGGGGTCGCGAGCCGTTCTCTGCACGTGTCCACCTCGTCTGCCGTCCTGCGGCAGGCCGACACCGCACTCTACAGGGCAAAAGCGCAAGGGAAGAATTGCGTCGTCTCGGCGATCGGCTGACCTATCTCGAGCTTGTCCGGTTCCAGCATGTCGACAGCGGCACGGCGGCGGCATCCACTGCAAAGGACCTTCATCCAACGATGAGAGCTTTTCCGCGCCAGGTTCTTCTCTACGCCAGGTTATGGATTGCTAAAGGTCCAGGTAAGAATCTTTTGAATAGCAGGCTGCTGCCCGGAACCTCCCGTGAAGCCTACGAAGGCGGTGTTCCCCCCAACCGCCGCCGGAATATCCACCGAGAAGGCATGGGACCAGGTGGCAAGGGTGACCGTGTCCATGAGCGCCAGCGTCAGATCTGTTCCGTTGTAAACGAGCGATGCGGAAATGATATTTCCGCTATGCAGGTCGATGCCGGTGCCGGTGAGATCGATTGCAGGAACGGTCGGGAGCGCCCCGCCGGTATAAAGGCCGGTGGAGTTCTGCCCCTCGCCCGCATTATCGTAAAGATCAAATTTGATCGCCACACTCCTGGAGAGAGTCGCATAACCCAGCGACTTGCCATAACTGCCGAGCGCCGCCAGGCCGGCATTCTGGACCACAAAGGTGAAGCCGTCACCGATCTCCGCGAGCCGCGGATTCCCGACTGGGCCGGTCAGCTGAAAGGTGAATGCCGTCGAGAAGGATCGAATGTTTACGAGATTGGCATAGAAGGCGCTGGCCGCTTCGAGCGTATAGGCATAGGTACTTCCAGGCTGATTGACGCCGTTGGTCAGTTCCAGGGAGTTCCCGGCGAGAGAGGCCGTCCCGTTCACGACCAGGCCGTTGCCGCCGATCACTGTTGGAAAATCGGGTGTTGCCGGGAGCATTGAAGCAGGAGCAGGCGTTCCAGGCGCTCCGGCGACATAGGTCCAGGAGAGGATCTGCTGGTGAGCTACTTCGCCGCCTGTTCCGCCGGTGAAACCGACGTAAGCGGTCGTGGCCCCGACAATCGCAGGAATGTTCATGGGAAACGAATGAGACCAGGTCACCTGCGTCGCTAGATCCGTAAGCGTGAGATCCAGGACGGTGCCGTTATAGGTGATTTGTACAAGGAAGCTGTCGCCGCTATGCAGATTGATGCCGGTGCCGGCAAGGTTGATCGCAGGCACCGTCGGGCGCGCTCCGTTCACGTACAAACCGGTCGACTGGGGTCCCTCGCCATCGTTGTCAAACAAATCGAACTTTATGGCTACGGAAGTGCCGATTTCAGAGTAGCCCAGCGAACCGCCTTCACCCCCGAGTGCTCCGGAGCCTTCGTTTTGAATTGTGAACGTGAATCCATCGGCGATCGGATCGAGCACCTGGAAGGTGAAATCAGTGGCAAAGGATTGTATGTTGACCGGCTTGAGGTAGAACGCGCTTCCCGCTTCGTTGTTTCCGGCGGTGGTCACGACCAGGTCAGCGCCGAGCCCCGCGCTTCCATTCACCTGGATCGATGACCCGGCCCTACTAAAGCCCTCGCTGAAGTCGATGGCGGCGCCGGCCGATGCCGGGATGATCGTATAAGCGGCGGTAGCGGTGGCAGAAGACGCCCCAGCGAGAATGGCGACGGCCGTAACCCTGGCGGTCGAACTGATCGTAATGGGGGCCGTATAGAGCGCCGAGGCAGCGGTAGGGATCGTTCCATTAGTGGTGTAGTAGACCTTTGCTCCCGGTGCCGCATCGGCAATCGACACGGCCTGGCTGCCGGCGTAAACGCCTGAGGCGATGCTGAGCACGGGCGCAGAGACAAGGTCTGTGCCTTGCAGCTTGACCTCGACCGTAGGGCTCTTGGCGACATTCGCTTCCAGAGTCAGGAACTCATCGTGCGCTCCAGGAGCGCTCGGCGAGTACTCGATGTCGAGCGTACAGAGCTGGCTCGGTGCGATGCCGGCAGCGCAGTTCTCCGGCGTCATGCTGACGATCTTGTAATTGGCGCTGACCAGCGACGGAGCCACGATGAGATTGCCGGTGCCGGTGTTGGTGAGGATAAGAGGCAGTGTTGCGGTGCTGCCCATGGCGACCGGACCGAAATTCAAATTGGAAGGCTGAGAGCGTTGCAGGTCCGTGATGGTGAACTTGCCCCTGTCGTTTTCATAGAAGAAGTCGCCATTCGGCGCAATGATCGGATCCGGTCCCAGTATGTTCTGAACGGCAGGCAAGAGAATGGCCGCGCCTCCCGCCGAAGGCGTTTCGTACAAGGTAACGTCGTCGTGGGCAATTTCCTCAGTAAACAGATCGGCCAGGCTATCGATCGCGAACAAGGAACCGACCGGCGTCAGATGAGTGACGGTGCTCGATCCAGCGGGCAGCTCATTCAAGTTTTGTCCATCCGTGACGAAAAGATCTCCTGCACCGTCTGTCAAGACATGGAAGGGCGCTCCATCGCTGCTGGAAAACGGCAGCGCCACCGGAGCTCCGCCTCCGGCGGGCAGCTTCACAACAAAGGCTATACCGGAGGCGAACACATCCCCGGCAGGATCTGACGTTATGCTTAGAATGCCATCGTCGGCCGCGGGCAAAGTAAAGGTGATCTGAGGTCCGCCGCCTGCGGGCCGTTCGAGGATCTGGCCGACCGGATAATCGGCCGCGAACACATCCCCGGCTCCATCTACCGCAATGGCGATGGGATTCCCCAAGCCAACAAAAGGGATGGATATTTCGCCACCGCCGGCGGCCGGCAGCTCTGCCACGCCACCATCATTCGAGTCGCCCGCGAGGCTCCCACCGACAAAGAGATCGCCTGCTCCATCCAATGCCAGACTCGGAAAGTAGGCATCGCTCACGGGTACGCCCAGGCTGTTGGCGTGGCTCGAGAACGGCACGATCACCTGCGTACCCGGATAGAAGCCAAGCTGCGGCCCCAGTCCGGTTCCGTAGACAAAAGTCTTGGCCAGCACCTTGCCGCTTTCATCCACGATCAAAACGCCTCCTGGGCGGGTTCCTGCCAGCAAGGGCGTGAACTGAACATTGACGATGCAGCTCGCGCCCGATTTCACGGCCCCCGTGCAGGTGCTGCCGCTCGCCCGCAGAAAATCGAGATCAGGCTGACCTCCGGTGACCACCCGCGGGGTACCCAAGGTGCCGCTCGCCGTGACGTTGTAGGTCAGAGCCAACGTCTCAGTGCAAGGAGCGGGCGTCGCTTTACCGGTGGCACAGAGATTGACGTTACCAAAGTTTACCGAGGGAGTAGCACCCGCAAAGGTCACCGTCTGCGCCGCCAGCGGCAATGGAGAGCCAGTGATGAGCCACCCGCTAACGAGTGCAAGCCCAGCCAGCGATCGCAGGGAGTGCCGTGAGGATAAATTGATAGACCACCGAGGCAGATCACTCATAGGAAGGACCTCATTCCGGCACGTACATGTTAGGAGTGAGTCACGAATTCCCACAAGAGTGCTCGCTTGAGCAGGCGAAGGAGCCGGTGAGCAACCGCCGTGGGATGTTCCTGCGCCAGCGTCGATCGGCAGCGGTGATCCTGGCCTTGAGAGGCCGCTGGCTTGACTCCAGGATCGTCGATCTGCCGCAAAGATTTGTGAGGAACGGGAATTGAGAACTACGGAACCAGGCGAAGTGGACGACAGGGGAAGACAGCGCATCTGCGAAGCCTCGGCAAAGCAGGCAAATGATGCCACTTTCGACAGCTCGAGTCAATGAAGTTCGCATGAAGTTCGCATGAACTTCACTATGTGCTGTGCCACGGCTTGCCTGCCCGGGCGTTATCGGCGTTTGCCAGGACGGTAACTGCTGAGGGGGGGGAAGTAGAGAAAAGATCTGGAATCATAGAAACGAAGGGAGTCGGGCGAAAGGTTTTCACCCGATGGAGCGGTCGTAAGTCTCTTTTTCCCGGATACTTGTACCGAGGCAGCAGACACAAGGATGAACTCCGATGCAAGCGCAGTAAAGGCCGGCAGTCCCGCGGAACTCTATATGGGCCGGTTAAAGAACCTGAACGATCGACAGGCAGCAGAGCAGCGGCGAGCAAGAACCCTCGGCTTTGCGAAGCTGAGCGTCGCCATCGCAACGATCGTTCTCGGCGTCGCGCTCCTGCATCATCCCACGGAGCTGGCTTCTTTGCTCTCGCTGGTGGCGGCCTTCTTTGTGCTGGCGATATTGCAGGAGAAGCTGCTTCGCGCGGTGCGCGACCGCAGCCGGGCAATCGACTTTTACGAGCGCGGACTGGCGCGACTGAGCGGCAGATGGCCGGGGACCGGGCAGACCGGCGCGCGCTTTCTCAAGGAGGTACACCCTTACGCGCGCGACCTCGATATCTTTGGCGACGCATCGATCTTTGAACTGCTCTGCACAGCTCGAACCCGCGCCGGCGAAGAGACGCTGGCACACTGGCTGCTGGCGGCCGCGGCGGTCGACCAGGTGCTTGCGCGCCAGGGCGCCGTCGCCGAACTGACACCGCGCGTCAGCTTCAGGGAAGAGCTCTGGTCGGTGGGTGAAACTGTGCGCCTGGGCGTGCAGCCGGAGGCGCTCGCCCGGTGGGGAGAGAGTGCGACGCGTTTCGGATCGACGTCTGTCCGCGTCCTCACTTCCCTGCTGGCCCTTCTCTGGGTCGGCAGCCTGGTCTGCTGGGCAGTGTGGGGGGTGCGCAGTTTTGCGCTATTGATGACGGTGGTGAACCTTGGCTACTCCCACCGGCTTCACAGCCGGCAGGAGGAAGCGACCGACCAGGTCGAAGCTGCGACCAAGGATCTTGGCCTGCTCGCCGGAATCCTGTCGCTGATCGAAGAGGCGAGCTTTGAGAGCGCGAAGTTGCGAGAAGCGCAAGCTGCGCTGCAACGGACCGGAGTTTTACCGTCAAGGACGGTCAGGGAGCTACGCCGCATTGTGGAGTGGCTGGAGTCGCGGCGCAACCCCTTTGCCCAGTTGCTGAACGTCTTCACGTTCTGGAGCGCGCAGCTGGTCTTTCTGTCGGAGCGCTGGCAGCGACGCTTCGGACCGGAGATTCGCGGATGGCTCAAGGCGGTGGGCGAGATCGAAGCACTTGCCGCCCTCTCGGGCTACGCCTACGAACACCCGGCCGACATCTTTCCCGAGTTCCTCGCGAGCGGCCGGCTCTTTGCCGCCGAAGCTTTCGCCCATCCGCTCCTGCCGGCGGAGGACACGGTGCGCAACGATCTCCAGCTTGGCGGTGGAACGGACCTGATCATTCTCAGCGGCCCGAATATGGCAGGCAAGAGCACGTTCATGCGCAGTATCGGCGTCAACATCGTGCTCGCACAATGCGGCGCACCGGTGCGCGCCCGCAGCATGAGGCTTTCGCCGCTCGCCGTCGCGGCGTCGATCTGCACCCTCGATTCGCTCCAAGGCGGCATCTCCCGCTTCTATGCCGAGATCAACCGCATCAAGCTCATTTCGGATTTAGCTCAAGGGCCATTGCCAGTGCTCTTTTTGCTCGATGAACTCCTCTCGGGAACCAACTCCCACGATCGGCTCATCGGCACGCAGTATGTCGTCGGCAGCCTGCTTGACCAGGGAGCCACTGGCATTGTGAGTACGCACGATCTTGCGCTCGCGCAGATTCCCGAGACGCTGGGACCGAGGGCGATCAACTGCCATTTCGAAGACCGGCTCGAAGACGGCAAGCTGATCTTCGATTACAAGTTGAAAGCCGGAATTGTCGAAACGAGCAACGCCCTCGAGCTGATGCGCTCGATCGGGTTAGGCGTCGCTCGATAAAACCACACGTCGTCTGCGGCACGTGCCATCGTTCTCCCTCGCTACTCGACCCGCACCGTCGCCGCCAATTTGATGTCGCTTGAAGATTCCCCGACCATCAGGCTTACCGGCTCCGCTTCTACCTCGAACCTGGCGGCCTTCTCATTCCAGTACGCAAGGTTGGCAGCCTTGACAGGGATCTCGACCGTCTTCGTCTCGTTCGGCTGGATGCTCACGCGGCGAAAGCCTTTCAGCTGCTCGCGGGGACGTTCGACTTTCGACTTCAGGTGCTTTACGTAAAGCTGAACGACTTCATCCCCGGCCTTGCTCCCGGTATTCGTCACATCGACGGAGACCGTCACCGTACCGTCTTTCGCGATCTGCCCCGGGCTTACCTTGATGTTGGAGTATTTGAAGGTCGTGTAAGTCAGGCCGAAACCGAACGGGTAGAGCGGCTCGCCTTTAAAATACATATAGGTGCGGCCGTCGCGAATGTTGTAGTCCATCATCGGCGGCAGTTGATCGGCCGACTTCGGCCATGTGGTGACCAGGTGGCCACCGGGGTTGTAGTCGCCGAAGAGCACCTTGGCGAGCGCCGTGCCCTCGTCCTGCGAAGAGTGAGCCATGTGCAGGATCGCCGGAACATGTTCCTGCGACCAGTTTATGGCAAAGGGAAAGCTCGAGACCAGGATAACGACCGTCTTTGGATTGACGGCGTAGACCTGCTTCACCAACTGCTCCTGGGCGAGGGTGATGACTTCGCGGTCGCGGCCCTCCCGACCATCGCTGGCCTCGCTGCAGGGCAGAGTACCGCCGCCCTCGGGAGTGTTGTGCCACTGATGCGCCATATCGCCGCAGGTGGGGTCGTTGCCGACCACGACCACCGCGATATCTGCAGCTTGCGCGGCGCGGGTTGCGGCGCTGTCGGTTTCGTCGGCAGCGTAGGTGACCTTGATCTCGGGGCCGGCTTCGTCCTTGATGCCCTGCAACGGAGTCGTCGCATGCGGCGGCGTGCCGCCGTACCAGTCCCAATGCACCGAGTCAGCCAAGGGACCGATGACAGCGATCGACTTGATCGATTCCTTCTTGAGAGGCAGAAACGAATTCGCATTCTTGAGCAGCACGATCGATTCGAGCGCCATCTTCTGCGAGACGGCCTGATCTTTTTCCGTGGCCCACGGCTCGGGCGCATCCTTAATCGTGGAATACAGAACCATCGCCGGCGGATCGAGCAGACCGAGCTTGAGAGTTATGCGAAATTTGCGGCGCAGCAGGCCGTCGATCTCCGCCTCAGTGACGGAGCCGTCTTTGAGCGCCGCCTTGGTCTCGACCTGATAGGTGTCGAGGAACTGGTTGATGCCGGCCTTGAGGCAGGCGACGACCGCGGCTTTTTGATCGGGGAAGCGCTTGTGATCGGTCACCAGCAGCTTGACCGCTCCTCCATCGCTTGAGAGCACATCGACGCCCCACTGGTCTTCCACAATGCTTTTCAGGATCGGATTGATAGCCATCGGTGTGCCGTTCCATGCGTTGTACGAGGCCATGACCGCCTTGGCGCCTCCATCGACGAAGCCCATCCGGAAGGGAACCGAGTAATACTCCCAGAAGAGACGCTGGTCGAACTCGGAGTTGGACTTGGTCCGCTGGTTCTCATTGCTGTTGGCGAGAAAGTGTTTCAGCAGCGCCGCCGATTGCCAGTATTTCGGATCGTCGCCCTGCAAACCCTTGACGAAGGCCGTGACCATCGTCCCATTGAAGAAGGGATCTTCGCCGTAGACCTCTTCGCTGCGCCCCCAGCGCGGATCACGGGCGAGATCGGCCTGCGGACCCCACAACATCAAGAGCTGGCGATCGTATTTCGCCGTCTGGGTAATGAAGCGCGCCTCATACCCCTCAACGCCTGCCGCCTGGCGAACGAGATCGGGATCCCAGGACTCGCCCATGCCCGGCGGCTGCGGAAACTGTGTGGTGGTGATCGCGCTGCGCTCGTAGCCCCCTTGCTTGCGCTCCCGCTGCACGACTCCGTGAATGCCTTCCGAACTGCCAAAGCTTGGAACACCGAGCCGCGGCACGGCGGTTCGCGTGCCGAGACAGGCAACCTTCTCATCGATCGTCATCAGCGAGAGCAGGTTGTCGATCCGTTTTTCCGCGGGCAGCGCCGGATCGTTGAACGGATGAGTGGAGGATTGCGAAAAAGCGGAAGGAAGCGAGGCCAACAGAAAGACGAAACCGTGCAGAGCGTATCTCTTCATAGTCGATGAATACCGTGTCCATCAATTTAGTCGAGAAAGACAATCCTTGTCGAAGAGGCATTTGCGCCATCGGGCCCGGGCGAGACAATTGCCTTTTCACTGCAGCGATGCAACTGCCGTGAGTGAAGCTCCCGATTGTTGCCTCGGCGTGCGATCGGCGCGCAAGGACTAAAATCAGACTTCGTGACCACCAGCCTTTTTGACCTTTACAAGATCGGCATCGGGCCGTCGAGTTCCCACACCATGGGGCCGATGCGCGCCGCGCATCGCTTCGCGGCGGAGTTACAGTCTGCCGGCCTGCTCAAGGGAGCAGCCCGGATCAAAGCCGATCTTTATGGATCGCTGGCCTTGACCGGCAAAGGCCACGGCACCGACCGCGCTATCCTGCTTGGCCTTTCCGGCGAGGAAGCGAGCAGCATCGACCCGCCGAGCATCGAGTCAAAACTCCAGGAGATACGCGAGAGCGGCACAATCCTTCTGGCCGGGACAGAGCGCATCCGCTTCGACGAAGCCGGCGATCTGCTCTTTCATCGAGAGACGATGTTTCCGCCGGGGGCGGCCATGCAGCACCCCAATGGACTGAAGCTTGCCGCACTCGCCGCCGACGGCACAACTGTGCGCGAGCAGATCTACTTTTCGATCGGTGGAGGTTTCATCGTCGCGGATGGCGAGGCGCCCCCGACGATCCAGGCTTCGGCTTCGGCGCTTCCCTACCCTTTCACCAGCGCCGCCGAGCTGTTGGCCACGGCCTCAGAACGCAACCTGAGCATCGCCGAGCTGATGCTCGCCAACGAGAGCAGCTTGCGCAGCGGCGAAGAAGTGCGTCACGAGATTCTTCGCATCTGGGCCGTCATGCAGGCGTGCGTCGAGCGCGGTATGTCGACGGAGGGCATCCTGCCAGGCGGCTTGAACGTCCGGCGTCGTGCCAAACGGCTTGCGGAACGATTGGCGGCGAGAAACTCGGCAGGACAACCAACCAGCGATCCGCTCGCGCCGCTCGATTGGGTGACGGTCTACGCGATGGCGGTCAATGAAGAGAACGCTGCCGGCGGCCGTGTCGTCACGGCGCCGACCAATGGGGCCGCCGGCGTGATTCCGGCGGTCGCGCACTATTACTGCAACTTCCTCGCCGGCCCCGATTCCGCCAAAGGCGAAGAGGGCCTGCTGCGCTACTTTCTGACGTCGGCCGCCATCGGCATCCTTTATAAGGAGAACGCCTCGATCAGCGGAGCCGAGGTCGGCTGTCAGGGCGAGGTCGGCGTTGCCTGCTCGATGGCTGCCGGAGGATTGGTTGCCGCGATGAACGGCAGCAATGACGAGGTCGAGCACGCAGCCGAGATCGGCATGGAGCACAACCTCGGCATGACCTGCGACCCGATCGGCGGCCTGGTGCAGATTCCCTGCATCGAGCGCAACGCGATGGGCGCGGTCAAGGCCGTGCACGCCTGCCGCATGGCGATGAACGAAACCGAAGGGCACAAGATTTCCCTCGACCAGATCATTCGCACCATGTATCTGACCGGCCTCGATATGCAGTCGAGGTACAAGGAAACCTCGCTGGCCGGTTTGGCGCTGAATATCATTGAGTGTTGAGCCCGATCCCCGGCAGGATGCGGCATGGCTCGTCTAATGAAGAGGAAAACGAGATTGAGAGTATGCCGTCCATGAACAGCCTCGAAAGCGCAGAGCAGAGTGCAGCCATTCACGTGGAAGGAGAGACGGCCGGCATGATCGCCCCATGGTGGAACACGGGCCTTATCGTCCTGCTGATCGTGGCCACTTCTGCTTTTGGTTCCCTCCACTCCGCAAAGAATTCGATGAGCTCGCACCATCTCGCCAACTATGGAGTGACGATCGCGTGGGAATGGGCGCTGGCCGGCATCGCGTTTTGGGGGACACGGATCAAGAGAACCCCATTGCGGGAACTGCTCGGGGAACGGCGCCGCGGCGCCAAGGAGTTCTTCCTCGATCTCGCAGCCGCGGCTTTCTTCTGGATCTGTTCGCTGATGATGCTGGGACTACTCGCACTTTTTCTCCGGCTGCTTCATCTTGCGAGCGCGCAAAAACAGATCAGTGAGCTGGCCCCAGCGAGTCTTGCGGAAGCGGCGCTCTGGATTGCTCTCAGTATCTCGGCCGGCATCTGCGAGGAATTTCTTTTTCGCGGATATCTGCAGCAGCAATTTACGCGCGCGACTGGCCGGGTATGGGTGGGCGTGCTGCTCTCCGCGTTGCTCTTCGGCAGCGCGCACGGCTACGAAGGAATCGCGGGAATGCTGATGATTACTGTGTATGGAGCACTCTTCAGCCTGCTCGCCCTTCGCCGCGGCAGCCTCCGCGCAGGCATGATCGCGCATGGCTGGCACGACTCGATCACCGGCATTGCGCTCTGGATGTTGAAGCGCGCCCATGTTCCTCTCGGGATGTTGTAAGCTGCGCGTCGATCAAGAAAGCGCGTTACGCCGATCTGAAAATGATCCACTCTGAGCACCGCAATGACTCTTGCGATGCAATGTGTAAAGAGAGATACACAAAAGTTGATTTTTCTCTTGACACTCTTTTTGTCGAGCTCTATACCTTTCGTTAACTGCAGTTTGTCTTCTGCAGTTTCGATGTCAAATCGAACAAGGGAGAACAACAACCATGGCAACCAAGAAGGCAGCAAAAAAGGCCCCGGCGAAGAAAGCCGCCAAGAAGGCCGCACCAAAGAAGAAGTAACCAACGGCAACAGGCAACACATTTGGGGGACGCGCTAAGCGTCCCCCAAAGTGTTTTTACGGTAAGTTACTTTTCTGGGTTGCGACAGACAAGAACTTGTTCCGCGCATTTGTGGGAGTGTGTCGACAATGACTCGCCGCCGTTGGATCGCCGATACATGGGATAAGAGCAGCGCCAGCCTGCGCGGCGATCAGGCTGCGCATCTGGCGCGCGTGTTGCGAGCCCAGGCCGGCATGATCTTTGACGTGGTCGTCGATGGCCACGTCTTCGAAGGAACTGTTACTGAAATTTCGGAAGTTATGGTGAAGTTTTCGCTGGGCCAGGAGCTCGATGCCGACCCTGCGCTTCCGCTCACCCTGTTACTTGCAGTTTTCAAATTCGACCGTATGGAGTGGGCCATCGAAAAGGCCACGGAGCTCGGAGTCGAGCGCATCGTTCCGGTGATCGCGCGGCGAACCGAGAAACATCTCGCCAAGGCGGCTGAGGCGCGCGTCGAGCGATGGCGCCGCATCGCGCGCGAAGCGGCGCAACAGTCCCGCCGTTCGGACACGGTGGTGATTCACGATGCGATTGCACTGAAAGACGCCGTTCGCGAAGAACCGTCTGCACTTCGCCTCTTGCTCTCGGAGACAGCACGGGCTGCGACCCTTCGCGACGCGATCGCGGCAGACGACGCCCGATCTGAGACAAACAATCAAATGGTGCGGCGAGTAAGATCGGCAATCGGGCCGGAAGGCGGCTGGGCTGCGGACGAGGAGACGCTCTTTGCCGCTGAAGGATGGATGCCGGTCACGCTGGGCCCGCGCATTCTTCGCGCCGAGACAGCGGCGATCGCTGCCGTCTCGATCATAGCTGCCTTGCTGACGTGACCAGTTTCCCCGGTGTGAGATTTCTAGCGGCGGCGAGGGAGCAGGAAATCCGAGTGGTCGCCGACTGCGAGATAATCTCGCCAGTTGCTACTGCGATGCTCGAGCTGCGGATGGCAAAGCAATCGCGTCCGGTACATCGCAGGGATTCTTCTCCCTGGCGGTCGTAGAAATGACACTCCTGCCGCAAACAATCGCCCGGGAGCACCCGAGTCGACAATCGCTAGCTGAAGATCTCTTTCACCTTCGAGAACAAGCTCCGCGAAGTGGGCTTGTTTTCGACGGTCATGGTCTCGGCGAGTTGCCGCAGGAGTTCTCGTTGCACCTTGGTAAGCTTCTTCGGGGTCTGCACGGCAATCTCGACGACCAGGTCGCCGCGACCGCGTTCATTGAGGTGAGGAACGCCCTTGGCGCGAATGCGGAATTCTTTTCCGCTCTGCGTGCCTTCGGGAATCTTTAGCGTAGTATCGCCCTCGAGGGTGGGGATCGTCAGTTCGTCACCGAGGGCCGCCTGCGGCATGGAAATCGGCATGACGCAGTGCAGATCGTTGCCATCCCTCTCAAAGAACTCGTGCGCCTTGACGGATAACACGATATAAAGGTCGCCGTTCGGGCCGCCGAATCGTCCGGCATCGCCCTCACCCTGGTAGCGGATACGCGTTCCCTCTTCCACGCCAGCCGGGATGTTCACGACGATCTTGTGGTCGCGGGTGACCCGGGCTTCTCCTCGGCAGGTGGGGCAAGGATTGGTAATCATGGTGCCGGTACCGCCGCAGACGCTGCAGGTGCGGGCGATCGAAAAGAAGCCCTGCTGATAGCGAACCTGTCCGCGACCCTGGCACTGCTGGCATGTGGTCGGACCTTGTTTGTTCCGCGTCCCGGTGCCCTGGCAGTCAACGCAGACTTCCATGCGGTGGATGCTGATCTCGGTCTCTTTGCCAAAAACTGCTTCTTCAAAGCCGATCGACATCTCGTAGCGAAGATCGCGGCCGCGCTGGGCACGCGAAGGATGCCGGTTGCCGCTGCCCCCGACATTGAACATTTCCCCGAAAAGATCACCGAAGATGTCGCCGATGTCCTGCGCGCCGGCAAAGCCGCCGCCATTGTTGGCCGCTCCACCGAGGCCGGCGTGTCCGTACCGGTCGTAGACTGCGCGCTTCTGCGCATCCGTCAGGACCTGGTAGGCTTCGCTGCACTCTTTAAATTTCTCTTCCGCCTCGGAATCGCCCGGGTTGCGATCGGGATGGAACTGCATCGCGAGTTTGCGATAAGCAGTTTTCAGCTCCTGGTCGTTGGCATCGCGGGTTACGCCGAGTACTTCGTAGTAGTCGAGTTTGCTCACGTTGTTTGCTGGACTCATGTCTCTTTCTTACTAAGGTTAGTAGCGAAATCGGGAATCGCGGTTCAGGAACACACTGTTGCCGTCCGGGTCCGGGCCTACTACGCTGGCCCGGATTTCGAGTTCGTGACCACACGCACCAGTGCGGGGCGCAGCAGCCGCTCCTTGATCTTGTAGCCGCGGCGAACTTCTTCGATTACCTGCTGATCCGGTAGATCGACCCGTTCAACAGAATCAATAGACTCGTGGACGCGCGGATCGAACTGCGCGCCGACCGTCTCGACGGGCTGCACGTTAAGCGACCGCAGAACGTCGTCCATCTGCTTCACGATCAGCTCGACGCCGGTACGCAGCTGGTCGGCGGAACCGCCGGCCCGGAGCGCCAGTTGAAAGTTGTCGATGACTGGCAGGAACTGCTCGACCGCGCCAGCCGCGGCGAAGTCACGAAAATCGACCCGTTCCCGCGCCTCGCGCTTGCGGGCGTTATCAAACTCCGCCTGCAGGCGGGCCATGCGATCAAAGAGCTGATCGCGCTCGGCTTTAACCCGCTCATGCTCTTCGAGCGAGACGGATTGTGCATGCGTCGAGGCCGCGGGTTCGGCCGGGTTCTGGTCCGCGTCTACGCCCGTCGTGGCATCGTCCATCGGATCCGACTCCGGATCGGTGTTCTGAATGAGCTCCAACTCTTCGTCGGTTAAAACCTTGGTGTCCATTGTTTTTGTATTCATAAAGGCCTTCTTCCAGACATTTCCTATTTTGAGCCGTTGCGACATCTAGGCTGCTCCCGCTGACTTGCCGGCTGTAAAAAACCCTCTTGCTAAAATCCTTTTCTTTATTGGATCACTGCGGCGGCTGCAGGATTCTATCGGAGAGTTGCGCGATGAACGAAACGGCGTTCATCGTCTCCTGGTACTGCAGGCGCACCGGCCCGAGGACCGCCAAGGTGCCAAGGGTTTCAGAGCCCACCAGGGCTGAAGCGCCAATCAGCACCATGTTCCGCATCTCTGGAATTGTCTCTTCGAGGCCAACGACCACGCGGACATTCTGCTGCCGCGCATCGACATACGCATTCAGCAGCTCGATAAGACGCCGCTTGGCCTCAAGCGCGCCGAGCAGCTGCCGCAGCCGGTCCCGATCGACCTGGCTGGCCAGCAGGTTGCCGATTCCCTCTATATATATAGATGGCCCTTCGCCGTCGCCATCGAGCGCGCCCTTGCGGCAGAGTTCCCCGACCGAGTGAATGAGCCGGTCATACTCGCTGCGCTCCTGCTCAATGCGGCGATTCAGATCGAGACGAATCTTCTCCATCGACCAGCCATGGAAGTTCTCATTCAGGAAGCGGGCGGCCGAGCCGAGCTCGGTGTGCGTCAAATCGTGATCGAGCGTCAACACCCGGTCGAGCACTGCTCCCGCCTTAGTGACGACCACTGCCAGCACACGCCCCGCAGCCAGCCGCGAAAAATGAATGTGCTCGAGCGCGTGAAAGTCCGCGCTCGCCGCGACGGCAACGCCGACACAGTTTGAAACCAGCGCCAGCACATGCGATGTGCGCTCCAGGAACTGCTGGTTGCTGCTCACCCCGGAAAAGCTGCCCTCGATCTGCTCGCGACGCTCCTGGGTCAAGCCGGAAGCCATCCCCGCCGGAGCGATCCGCGCCATGCCGTTCAATTGCTCGACGTAAAACCTGAACGCCTTCGCGGAAGGGATACGTCCCGCCGAGGTATGGGGCTGATCGAGCAGGCCAGCGTCCGCCAGCGAGGCCATCACATTGCGGATCGTTGCCGAACTCATGCCGTCGCGATTGCCGAGCTGATGCGCGATGGCCTGCGAAGCAACCGGCTCCCCGGTATCGATATACATCTCGATAATGGCAGTGAGAACTGCCCTTTCCCGTGGATTAATCCTGAGCTCGGCGGCCATTGATACTCCTAAACCCTTGAAATCAAAGACGGTTATCTTGCATTTCGGGTAGAGTCTTCCTGTTTAATTCTAGGAAGGTGAAGGCAGGGTGTCAAGTGCGCCGAAATCCGGCAACGGAACGGTTTGTGCTGACATGTTCCTCTCCCTCTCTGACTTCAGTCTCACTGGACTTTTCTGTTTGTTCTACAACTTTCTAGGGATGTTTTTCACAGCGGAGACCTTCTAGTATGCAGACAGTCCAGGAGGTGGTGAATGAACCGTGTACGCATCGCCGAACTGTCGATTGCCTCCCATCTGCTACCCGGCCTGAAGGGTGCCCCGCAGCGGCTCTCGTCGACCAGGTTTCGCCCTCTCAGAGATGAGCTTTCCTCTGCGCGTTCCCTGTTCCGCCTGCAGCTTCGGGAGGATTTCTGGTTCTGCTGTGCGCTGCCTTTGCTGCTCATCGCAGCATCGGTGACGGTGATGGCCTAGCCGGCATCGACGCTGGCCGCCACACTTGCGTAGGCCACGAGATGGCATCGGGCTTCCTTTCTATTCTTAAAGCCTGCAAAGCCTTGAACCGACGAGAGCGACCCCGGCCGATGGACTTGCCTTCGACTCTGACTCCAAGGGTCATTTCTGCTTACTGTTCATCGTCTGCGTAGTGATCCTCGTAGGAGTGGCGCATGCCAGCCCCTCTCGCAATCGACCCCCAGATCGAAGAGGATCCTTTAATTCTTTTGAAGCGCGCGATTCCGGCTATCTTTTCTTGACTAACTAAATTGAGCGTGTCGTGCTCCGCCTACCAACGCTCGCCATGGCATTGGAAAACGCCCTGATTCATGAGACACATTTCCCTGCTGCTCGCATCCCGGCACTCCTACGGTTCTGCTCGTTCCTCTCCAGCTAAGCTCTCCCTGACGCTCGACGCGTTGCTCTGCTTCTTGCCGGGGGCGCTCTCTGCGTAGAGCGAAAGTGCCATCTACACCATGCTCAGCGCGACGCCGAAGAACTGCCTCACCGCTCTTGCTCCGGCTGCCACATGCACATGCACCTGCAGATAAATTGCGCCCCTGGCACGTGGACCGCAGAGCGTCCAGGTGCGGAGCCAACCTCAGTGGAAGACTGCATCGGCTCCTTTCCGGACCTGGCCAGCTACTCGGGGCCGCTGCCTTCAGGCAGAGTGACGGAGTAAGCAGGCCCGTTGCTCCCTAAGGTGAACTGAACGCTGGTCGCCACGGGGAACGCGGCCTGCGACAAGGTCAAGGGCGCGGACCTGACCAAGCGGTGCCTTCGAAGACGAATGATCCTGAATTGCTTTGACAGGCTCTAAAGAAAATGGCATGATCGCGGTGCTTTTCTAAGGATTCATAAAATGAAGACCGACTGCTCCCTTTCTTTATCTGCCTGTTTCTTTCCTCGTTGGCCGAGTGCCCTCGCTGTCAGTCTCTTATCGCTCGGGAGCTTGCTCGCGTGTCTTTCCGCGGCATCGCTCTCTGCACAGACGTTGACCTTTGCCGGCGCGGGCACCCCGGTGAGCTTTGGGAACGTGAACCTGTGCGCAGCGGGGAAGACGACGCCTGCGCCCTGCAACAAGATACTGACGCTGACCTATCACGTTACTGAGGGCGGTACGCTGGGGGCGATTAAGGTTGTGACCTGGGGCTCGCCAAACCTGGACTTTACTCAGGCCAGCGGCAGTACCTGCAGCGGCACTGTTACGGCAGGGGAGAGCTGCACCGTCAATGTAAAATTCGCACCCTTGTACGCCGGTAGCCGCCCGGGCGCGGTGCTCCTCTTTGATGAGAGCGGCAAGGTGCTGGCGACGACGCGGATCGCCGGCAACGGAATCGGCCCGCAGATCGCGTTCAATCCAGCAACGCAGACCGTTCACCCACTCCAGGGCTTTTCGCCCCGGTCGCTGGCAGTCGACGGCGCCGGCGACATCTTTTTCATTGGTGAAGACTCCGCGCAAAATAGCATTTTGGGAGTATACCCCGCAGGCGGGGGCGCTCCGATCCAATTGGGGTCCGCAGAGACTTACTTCACGCAGGTTGCGCTTGACGGAGCTGGCGACCTCTTCGTCATAAAATACCTGACCGGAAGGTATGCAGTCATCGAGTTTCCAGCTGGAGGTGGACCACAGATTACTCTGCCCATCAGCGCTACAACCTTCATCGCCTCTTCTTTTGCGGTGGATGGGGCGGGCGATATCTACGCCTTGAACTTTGGTAGCGATGAAACAGATCCGGTAATGATTGAGCTGCCGGCCGGCGGCGGTCCCCAACGTACGCTTGCCTTTCCGATTCCGACCGAATCGGATTATCTGCTCGGACCGGTGGCCGTGGATGGCGTCGGAGATGTCTTCGCCCTGGGCTTTTTCGAAGGTAATATTTTCGAACTGCCAGGCGGCGTCGCTCCGCAAAGAGTGCTGGAAACGGGGCTGCCCTTCGATTACACAGCTTCCGATTTAGCTGCGGATGCGATTGGGGATGCCTTCATCTTCAGTCCCGCATCGGGAGTCTTGGCAGAGGTCCCAGTCGGCGGCGGCGCAGCGACGGCAGTTACATTCTTCGATGTAAATTTTCCGGCAGGATTGACCGTGGACTCGGCAGGCGATCTTTTTCTTGTGACCCGCGGAATTGCAGAAATCCAGCGTTCTCAAGCTGCGCCGTTGAACTTTGGTGTACGCCCGGCGGCGAATACGACAATTTTGCCTCTGACGGTTCAAAACGTCGGCACCGCTCCATTGACCATCGAACCATTGAGCAGCAACGTTAGCTACAGGGTGATGAGCACGCAGCCGGAAGCTTGCCTCTCCGGAACTCCTGCAGGCGCCAGTTGCACACTGGAGATCGGGTTTACTCCTCCCGGAACGGGAGCGACCAATGGCGTGCTGGCCTTGCAGACGAACGCGGTGAATAATCCGATGATCGCCCTGGAAGGCATGGGCGGCGTGCCGAGCCCCGTCATCAGCCTCGCGTCGGGGTTTTACGCAACGGCGCAGACAGTAACAATCAGCGATGAACTGGACGGGGCGGAGGTGTATTACACGACCGATGGAAGCCTGCCGACGACTTCCTCGATTCACTACACGGGCCCGATCACAGTAGCCGCATCGGAGCGAATCACAGCGATCGCAGCCGACTCCGGCGTGTCATCGGATTTTACTTCCGCGGCATATGCGATCGCCTCCGGGCAGGCGCCGGCCAACGTCGTCGACTTCGGGAAAGGCTTCACCGGCGCCCGGAGTTCCCTGCAGCTCAATGGCAACACCGGCCTCGACGGAACACGCCTGCAGCTGACCAACGGAGGATTGTCGGAGGCGGGCAGCGCCTTCACCGACGCACCGGTCAATATCCAGCAGTTCACGACTTACTTCACCTTCCAGCAGGCGGACGCGATCGCCGACGGGCTCACCTTTACTATTCAGAACTCCGGCGCGACGGCGCTCGGCGGCATCGGTGGCTATCTCGGCTACAAAGGGATCGGCAGGAGCGTGGCCATCAAGTTCGACCTCTTCAGCAATGAGGGCGAAGGCACAGACTCGACCGGGATCTACAAGGATGGCGCGCCGCCGTCAGTTCCGGCGATAGATTTGACCGGCAGCGGCATTAACCTGCGAAGCGGCGATGCGATCGCCGTCCGGATCACCTATAACGGCACGACCCTGCTGATGAACCTCACCGACACGGTCACCGGAGCGACATCGGTTCAATCGTTCCCGATCAACATTCCGGCGGTGGTTGGCGGCAATACGGCCTATGTGGGCTTTACCGCGGCGACCGGCGGACTCACGGCAAACCAGGAGATCCTTTCCTGGACCTATGTTGCTGGAACGCCTGCTGCTCCACCGCCACTGCCCGCGCTACCACCGTACGCCACCGGCTTTACTGCCGAAGGCCTGTTCACCAACGGCTTCGCCACGCTCTCCGGGACAACGCTGCAGCTGGTCGACTATGGAACGCTGTCCGGCGAAGGCAGCGCCTGGTATGCAAATCCAGTCAACATCCAGGCGTTTACGAGCGATTTCACCCTTGCCCTGACCGACGCAGTTGGCTACGGCTTGACTTTCACCATTCAAAACGTGGGGCCCAAAGCCCTCGGCTCGACTCATCAGGGTCTAGGCTATGAAGGCATAGGCAAGAGCGTGGCTGTCAAGTTCGAATTCGACAGCCCTAACAGTGAGGCGTATGAGCACGACTCAACAGGTATCTACGTTGACGGTGTTTCCCCCTCAACGCCCGCGCTGGATATGACCAGCAGCGGTGTCGATCCTCGCAATGGAGATCCTATTCATGTTCACCTTGTCTATGACGGAAGCACTTTGACGCTCACCGCCGCAGATCCGTATGTGCCGGCGACGTACACGCATTCATTTCCCATCGACATACCAGCGGCCGTCGGCGGCAACACGGCCTATGTCGGATTTACCGGCGCTCACGGCAGCTATGTGGAGCTTGGCATCCAGCAGATACTGAACTGGACTTTCACCAACCCGTGATGCCTAAGCGGTCTTGATTCGCACCGCCTCTGCATGGAACAGGGCGTCGAAAAGCTGCCCTGTTCCATGCAGCATTGCCTCATACCGCCCGAGGCCGCCCTTAGTGTTTGAGCTCCTGATCTCTTCCTGGTCTAATCCATGTCTACTCCATATCCCGCCAGTTCGCGCCCACTCCGCAATCTGCGATCAGCGGCACTTTCAAGTCGATGACGCCTTCCATCTCTTCTTTGACCAGCGCTCTCACTCTCTCAACCTCCTCTTCCGGCACGTCAAACAGTAATTCGTCATGCACCTGCAGAGTCATCGCGGTTTGCAGCTTTGCCGAGGCCAGCCGGCGATCGATGCGGATCATGGCCAGCTTGATCAGGTCCGCGGCCGTGCCTTGCAGCGGAGTGTTGACCGCCGTTCGCTCGGCGAAGCCGCGCAGGTTGGCATTGCGGCTCTGAATATCGGGAATCGGGCGGACGCGGCCGAAGACCGTCCGCACCTTCTGCTCTTTCCGCACCTCTTCGAGGAGCTGATCGATGTAACTCCGGACCCCGCTATAGCGCGCGAAGTAAGTCTCGATATACAGCCGCGCCTGGTGCTGATCGATGCCGAGTTGTTGCGCCAGCCCGAAAGGTGAAATGCCATAGACGATGCCGAAGTTGACCGCCTTGGCCCGGTTGCGCGTCTCCTTATCCATCGCCTCTGCAGTGACGCCGAAGACCTCGGAAGCGGTGAGGGTGTGAATGTCCTGGCCGGTGCGGTAGGCGTTCAACAGGAGCGGGTCTTCGGAGAAGTGCGCCATCAATCGCAACTCGACCTGCGAGTAGTCAGCGGAGAGCAGGACACGCCCGGGCGCCGCAATAAACGCAGCGCGGATCTCACGGCCAAGCGCCGTCTTGATAGGAATATTTTGCAGATTAGGATTGGTCGACGAGAGGCGGCCAGTCGCCGTGCCGACCTGGTTAAACGTCGTATGCACCCGCCCATCGCGATCGGCGAGCAGCGGCAGCGAGTCGACATAATTCGACTTGAGCTTCGCCAGATATCGATATTCGAGAACGAGCTTCGGCACTTCACTGTGCGTGGCGAGCTCCTCCAGTACATCCTGCGCGGTCGAGACGACCTTGCCCTTGCCGTACTTGATCGGCTTGGGCAGCTTCATCTTGTTGAAGAGAACATCGCCAAGCTGCTTGGGGGAGTTGATGTTGAAGCGATGGCCGGACTTGTCGAAGACTGACTCGCCTACGCGCTGCATTTCTGAGGCGAGCGTCTCGGTCATGCGGTTGAGCACCGCGGAGTCGATGCGGACACCGACCGTCTCCATCTTGAGCAGGATCGGCACCAGCGGCCGGTCTATGTCTTCGTAGATTCGGCGTTCGTCGAGCCCATCCACATCGTCGCGCAGCAGCTTGCTCAACCCGCGAACGACATGCGCCGCCTCGGCCAGCTGTGCCTCGCCGGTCTGCTGCAGGGGACGGCTGGTGAAGCGCGCCGCTACATCCGCGAGTCGATGTGTCGCGTGAGTTGGATTAATAAGATAGGAGTAAAGCATCAGGTCGTCGCCCGCTCCGGCGAGTTCAATGTCCTGCTGCTCGAGTGTCCTGAGAATTCCTTTTAGATCGTGAACGCGCTTGGGCACGCTCTCATCCTTGAGCAGGCCGCGCAAAGCGGCATCGCGACCGTCGCCGAGCCGCAGAATGAGCGCCAGCCCTGGCTCGGCCGAAACACCGATGCGAATTCCCAAAGGCGCGCTGCCGGCTGCCTCCGCGATCGACTCCGCAGTCTCGGCCGCCTCGAACATGCCCAGAAACGACATACTCTTCAGCATCGGCTCGGCTTCTTCGACGGACTCCGTCTCCTGCTCGCTTACCTGTTCGGTGACCGCCTCGAGCAGCGAGGTCTCGAGCGCGAGAGCAAAGCCTGCCTGCTTCGCCACTTTCAAAAAGCGCTCGATCTGCTCCGCGGTCGGATCGAGAAGGAACTCGGTCTTGACTGCTTCTTCTTCAGGAGCAAGCTCTTTTAACAACGAAGTAAATTCAAGCTCGGTGAAGAGTGCGCGGCACGCCGCGACATCCGGCTTGAGCGTCCGCATGGCTTCAAGATCGAGCGGCACCGGAACTTCGCAGTGGATCGTCACCAGTTCCTTGCTGAGCAGGATGTTGTCGCGATTGTTCTCGAGCGATTCGCGGTAGGTCTTCCGCTTCACCTCCGAGGCGCGGTCGAGCGCCGCCTCGACCGTGCCGAACTGCTGGATCAGTTCAACTGAGCCTTTGTCGCCAATGCCGGGCGCGCCGGGGATGTTGTCGATCGAGTCCCCACGGAGCGCCATCACATCGATCACCCGCTCCGGTGGAACCCCGAGCGTCTCGATCACTTTTTCGCGATCGAGCACCAGGTTGTCTTTCGCAGGATTGAGCACCTTGACCTCGTCGGTCACCAGCTGCAGCATGTCTTTGTCGTTTGAGACGACGAAGACGCAATGCCCCACTGCGGCTGCCTGCCTGGCAAGCGTGCCGATCACGTCGTCGGCTTCGAAACCTTGCGCCTCAAGAATGGGAATGTGAAAAGCCTCGAGCGCACGGCGAATGTAGGGCAGCTGCTGCGCCAGATCTGGCGGCATCTCGGTGCGGTTCGCCTTATAGCCGAGATAGTCGATCTCTTCAAACTGTTGCGTCTTAATGTTGAACTTTTTGACCGCCGTCATCGCCTTCGCCTGGTCATCGCGAAAAACCCGTCCGCTCACATCGAAGACCGCGGCAAAAAGTTCGGGTGAAAAGTCCCGGCGCAGCTTGTTGATCATGTTCACAAAGACAAAGGTTGCGGCGGTCGGCACACCGCTGCGCGTCGACATCGGCCGCTGCCGCTGCATCGCGTGATAGGCGCGAAAGATGAATGACATGGAGTCGAGCAGAAAGACGGGGGGCTTGGCCTGGCGAGTTGTCGGTGAGGGAGTAGCCATCGTCAAAAGTTTAGACCGTTTTCGCAAATCTGTGCCGAACGGCGCAATTGTGAAGACCGGCTCTTCCTGACGGAAAGGCAACGCCGCGCTTGTCTCGATCGGAGACTGAGAATGACAATGGTCAGCGGCCTTGCCACAGGCCATCGAGATCAGACATAAGACAAGAGGAACCCGGCCGGCTCCTCTCACACTTCGTTACACGCTTGAGCTACTCCGAGGCGATCTTCTGTTCCTGGTAATGCTCGATGTGCTCATAGATCGCAGTTGGAAACTTGAGGTTGCGATAAAGATTGCCGCAGTCGGGATCTTCCGGGTTCGGCAGGATAGGGAACTCCTGCTCCGCCTGCCACTGCAGAATGCGGTCTCGCTTCGGTGGGTTGTAATCGCGGCCCTCGACCTGTCGCAGCATCAGAGTTGCCTTCTCTGCGCTGAAATCCGGATCGCGAGTCAGCCAGCCGAGCACCTCGTCGTCATTCATGAAATGCCGCGCAACCATAGCAAAAACCAGCCGGCCGTAGTGGCCGATATCCTTGCCGGCATCGAGCGAGTCCATCAGGTGCGCCATCATGGAATCTTGACGTAGCGCCGCCTCACCGTCGCTCGCGATCTCGGAATCGTTCGCCCGAGCCGCTGAAGAGCGCTGGCCATCATCGTCGGACGTGCTGCCCTTCAACCTGGCAAGCTCAGCCTCTGCCCGCTCGGCCCGCTCCGTCGCACTCTGCAGCGCCTCATTCGCATCTGCATTGTCGGGCTTTCTCTCTGCAATCGCTGCTTCGCTCTTCACCATGATCTCTCCTCTACGCTTTTTGTTCGCCTTAAGAGAGATGACTCCGGCGGCAAGCGCGTTGCTTGACGGACGTTCCTAAATTGTCGCAATGAACATGCAGTCTCCGTAGGAGAAAAACCGGTAGCGCTCCGCGACAGCATGGCGATACGCGGCGAGCACCCGACCGCGGCCGGCAAACGCGCTGACCAGCATCAGCAGGCTCGATTGGGGCAGGTGAAAATTTGTCAGCAGCCCGCCGATCACCCGGAACTCGAAGCCCGGAGAGATAAAGATGCTGGTCGACCCAGAGTGCGGCCGCAGCGCTCCCCCTGCAGCCATGACGGCGCAGTGCTCGAGCGTTCGAACGGTCGTCGTCCCCGCAGCAATCACGCGGCGCCCTTCCGCAAGAGCGGCGTTGACCAGCGCTGCCGTCTCTTCCGGCAGCGTGTAATGCTCCGCATGCAGGCGGATGTCGGCAAGCCGTTCCACACGAAGCGGCTGAAAGGTGCCCAAACCAACGTGGAGAGTGACAAACGCGACAATCACTCCCCGGGCGCGAAGACTCTCCAGCACTTCGGGCGTGAAGTGCAGCCCAGCCGTAGGCGCTGCTGCCGAACCTGGCTGTTCGGCGAAAACAGTCTGATATCGCTGCCGATCGCTGCTGTCGTCAGGCCGGCGAATGTATGGAGGCAGCGGCATGTGGCCGATCTTGTCCAGACGCTCAAAAAAATCCGGGACAGCCGGGAAACAGAGCAGCCGCTCGCCAAACTCACCATGCTCGATCACCTTGGCGGTGAGCGAGGCATCGCCGTCACTTGAAGCGAAAACCAGCGCGTCGCCAGCCCGCACCTTGCGTCCGGGGCGAACCAGCGCCTTCCACTCCCATTCGCCCACCTGCTGCGTGAGTAGGGCCTCGATCTTCCCCGATTGCTTTTGCTCTTGAGTTGATGCCTTGCGCCCCAGCAGCCTCGCCGGAATCACCCGGCTGTTGTTCAGCACGAGTACGTCGCCGGCGCGCAGCAGCGCAGCAAGTTCCCGGAAGCAGCCATCGCGACACTCGCCCGTCTCGCGATCAAGCTGGAGCATGCGCGCGCCGGAGCGCTCTGCCGGGGGCTGCTGGGCGATCAATTCCTCAGGCAGTTCAAAGTCGAAATCGGAGACGAGCACGAGGTCGATTGTAATTTGAACCGGCCCGGCTACTTTGAAGCGAAGTACGCTTCCGCCAGGTGCCGCGCCCGCTCCATCGCCGCTTCCATGTTGAGGCGCGCGGCTTCGAGCTCTTCGCTGCCGGCAGCAGGCGACGGAGCCGCGACTTTATGCGCCCACCCCACGGCCACACGCGAAAATGGCTTCGGGATCAGGAACCCATCCCAGGAGTTCGCCACCCATGCCCGCTCCGGCAGCAGGTAAAGAATGCCGACCGGCATCTGCACTAGCTGCGCCAGCTTCACCGGCCCCAGCTTGGCTTTGTAGCGGGGGCCTCGTGGGCCATCCGCGGTAAAGACCGAAATAAAACCCGCTTCGATCGCGCGCTTGAGACCGACGATTCCGGCCGCGCCCTCGCGCGAACTCGACCCTCTCACTGCGTCAAATCCAAAGAGGCCGATGGTGCGGGCGATGAGTTCACCGTCGAAGCTCTGGCTCACCAGGATCGAGCAGCGCAGCTTGCCGCGAAAGTAAAGCAGCGAGGGCAGCGCGCATCGATGCCAGAAGCAGTAAATTCCCGGGGTTGCAACGGTGGGAGGAATGACACCCGGCTCGCAGACATATTCAAAGCGGAGCGTCGCTCCGATCATCTTTAAAATGAAGGCGACCAGGCGGGGAACCACAGCGAGGGCAGCCCGCTGTCCGAAAGAGAATCGCTTGCCGTGCAGAATCGCGCTCACCACCAAATCCTAGTCCGCTCAGCTGTACCGCATCCAGCGCAGCATCTCGGGCAGTGTCGCCCGCTTGCCATACATGAGGATGCCTACCCGGTAAATCTTCGAGGCCACCCAGATGGCCGCCCAGATGAAGAGCAGGAGCATGAAGACCGAGAGGGCGAGCTGCCACCAGGGAGGCATCTGCGAGGCCATGCGCAGATACATCACTACCGGCGTACACGGCGGGAAGAGGGACAAGAGCACGACGGGCAGCGCACTGGGATTCGCCAGAATGTAAGTAATCAAGATCAGCCCGACCAGCAATGGCATGACGATGATCATGCTGAACTGTTGAATCTCCTGCTCGCTGCTCACGCTCGCGCCAAAGCCTGCGGCCAGCGCGCTGTAAAAAAGAAAGCCAAGCACGAAATAAATCAGAAAGAAGATCAGCTGGATCCCGGTGATACCAAAGGCGGCGAGGCCGCCTTTGCCCAGGGTCGCGGCGAGCGTCGAGCCACTCAGCACCAGGGCCGCGGCAAACCAGATGCCGAGCTGCGTCAACCCGGCCGCTCCGACGCCGAGCAGCTTGCCAGCCATCAGCGACTCGGGGCGGGTCGCCGACAACAGCACCTCAAAGACCCGCGAGGTCTTCTCTTCGACGACCGACCGGGCCACGTTCATGCCATAAAACACGACTGTGAAGTACAACAGGAAGACCATAATGTAGGCGCCAAGAAAGCTCTTCATCGAGTTCGATGAAACCAGCTTGCCCTGCTTGACCTGGGTAGTCTTGACATCGACCGACTTCAGCAGCCCCTCAATCTCTGCCGCGCTCGCGCCGCGTTTCACCAGCTGCTGCCGCGTCAGCGCGCGGTTTACCGCATCCTGCAGGCCGCCGGCCATAAAAAGATCTGCCGAGGAGCGGGAAACGTAAGCCGCATCCGGAGTCGTTCCGTCGGCGTGGGTGTCAAGCCAGAGATACCCGTCGAGAGTTTTACGATCGACTCGCGACGTGAGCTTCGCCCGGTCCGCGTCGGTTGCCGGAGCGAGGATGTCCACCTGGTCGCCGCGGTTCTTGCCCTTACCCATCTCGGCCACGACACTTTGTGCGAACGCGGCGTCGTTCGATGCGATGACGACATGCTTGGCGCCGCCGCCCAGTTGGCTGGCGAAATAGCTGCCGCCCATGGAAAGGCTGATGAGCAGCGGGAAGGCGATAGTCATGAAGAGGAACGCCTTACTGCGAATGCGCTCCAGGTATTCACGCTTCGCGATCAGCAGTGCTTCACGCATCGGCCTTGCCTCCAACAGTCTGAATGAAGATCTCTTCGAGCGAGGGCTCAACCAGCTCGAACTTGTAAATGCGAGCCTTGCCGATCGCCTCGCGCAGCAGCGCCTGGGAATCGGCCCCATGTTTGAGCCTCACTTCGGCCCTCCCGGCATAGTTTTTCCACTCGGCAACGGTCCCATGCCGCAGGAAAGAGTCGTCGCCCTCGAACTCGATGACCACCCGGTTGCGCTCGTAGCGGGACTTCACCTCGCGCATGGTGCCTGAGAGCACCACCGTGCCGCGATCGACCAGGCTGATGGCGTCGCACAGCTTCTCCACCTGATCCATGCGGTGTGTCGAAAAGAGAATCGCCTTCCCCGCCTCTTTTAATCCAAGCAGCGTGTCCTGCAGCAAAATTGCATTGACCGGATCGAGCCCGGAGAACGGCTCGTCCATGATGATCAGCTCAGGGTCATGCAGCAGGGTGGCGATGAACTGGATCTTCTGCTGCATGCCCTTCGAGAGCTCTTCCGTTTTTTGGTCGAGGGATTCAGCGATCTCGAGCCGCTCGGCCCATTGCCGGGCGCGAGTCCTGGCGACCGCGGCGTCGAGCCCGTGCAGCCGGCCCATGAAGATCAGCTGATCGACGACCTTCATCTTTTTATAGAGGCCGCGCTCTTCCGGCAGATACCCAACCCGGGCGAGCGCCTGGCGGGTAAACGGCCGGCCAAAGAGAGTGACGATCCCGGAGTCCGGCAGCGTCACGCCGATCATCATACGGATGCTCGAGGTCTTCCCCGCGCCATTTGGCCCCAGCAACCCAAACATGGTGCCGGGCTCAATCCGCAGGCTTAGCTCCTTGACCGCGATCTTCTTGTCATAGGCCTTCGACACTCGATCCAGCTCAACAACGGGCATCCACAAAGCTCCACAGTTGCCGCCAGTGTAGCAGGGAAAGATGTCTCTGCTACGGACAGGCAGACCAGCTGCTTTACCTGCCGGCTCATGTGAACTCCGAGGTGTCTCGACGAACGCGCCCGGCGACCGGGATCGCGACCTGCCGGGGGTGTAACCACCTCTTCAAGCCGCCGCGCTCACCTGCTAGCATCGTCACTGTGCTGGCGCTCGACACTCCCATGCAATTCGTCAAAGGCATCGGCCCCGGCATCGCCAAGTCGCTTGCCGAAAAGAACATATTTTGCGTCGAAGACCTGCTCTATCACCTGCCTTTCCGCTACGAAGACCGCCTGCACCCCACGCCGATTTCCTCGCTCAAGGCAGGCGAGATGGCAAGCGTCATCGGCGAGGTTCGCGGCGCTGTACTGCTGCGCACCCGGTCGATGCCGATCTTCGAGATGACCATCGGCCAGAACCTGGCCGCGCTCAAGGCGATGTGGTTCCACGGCAGCTATTTAAAAGACAGATTCAAGCCCGGGCAGATGATCGCGCTCTATGGCAAGGTCGAGCCGAGCCGGTCGACGAAGAACTTCAAGATGATCCAGCCGCAGTTCGAGATTCTGCCCGACGATCACGATGACGAGCGCAGCCGGCTGCTCGAGGTTGGCCGGATCACCCCGGTTTATGAATCGCTCGGCGGCAGCCGCTTTGCCTCGCGATGGATTCGCCGGACCATCTACGACCTGCTCGAAGAGTTGAACGGCCAGATCTCCGAGAGTATTCCCGCTGCGCTGCTCGCCAGATTGAAGCTGCCGGCTCGCAGCCAGGCGTTGCGGGTTGCCCACTTCCCAACCGCGGGCACACCCATGACCCACCTGCAGGAGTGGTCGACGCCCGCGCACCGCCGGCTCATCTTTGAAGAGCTCTTCTATCTCGAGCTCGGCCTCGAGCTGAAACGGCGCAAATTGAAAGAACGCGCCGGCATCACCTTCGAAACCAACGACAAGGTCCGCGAAGCACTGCGCTCGGTGCTGCCCTTTCACCCTACCGGCGCCCAGAAACAGGCCCTAGGGGAGATCGTCGCCGACATGCGCAGTTCCGGTCCCATGCGACGCCTGCTGCAGGGGGATGTCGGCTCCGGCAAGACGATCGTCGCGCTGCAGGCGATGCTGGTCGCAATTGAAAACGGCTACCAGGCCGCGCTCATGGCGCCGACCGAGATTCTGGCGACGCAACATTATCTATCGATCCGCAAACTGCTCGAGCGCGCGGCGCCTAAAGTCGATGGCGCCGGCGCTTCGCGAGCGCCCTACCACGTCTCATTGCTCACCGGCTCGCTCGAAGAAGACCGGAAACGCGCCGTTCGGGGCAAGATCTTTCGCGGCGAGACCAATCTCGTGGTCGGCACCCACGCGTTGATCGAAGAGAAAGTCGAGTTCGCCAATCTTGGCCTGGTCGTCGTCGACGAGCAGCATCGTTTCGGGGTGCTCCAGCGCTTTCGCCTGATGAAAAAGCCGAACGCCGCCGAGCCGGACGTGCTGGTAATGACGGCGACTCCGATTCCGCGCACCTTGGCGCTTTCTCTCTATGGCGACCTCGACCTGAGCGTTCTCGACGAACTGCCCCCCGGCCGCACGCCTATCGTGACCCGCCAGACCAGCGATGAGCGTGCAGACGAGGTGTGGGCGTTCGTCCGCAAACAGGTTGCGAAGGGGCACCAGGCGTATGTCGTCTATCCGGTGATCGAGGGCGCGAAAGACGACCAGCCCGAACTCGACTTTGCCGACGACAAGATCGCGGAGGCCGAGAGCAAGGCGCCTGCGCCCAGGCCCAGGAAGACCGCCAAGGCAAAGTCGCTCTTCGGCGACGAGCCTGCCCGCAAAACCAAGGCGAAGAACGCACCCGAACTGAAATCAGCCACCGAGATGTATGAAAGCCTGCGCCAGACCAGCCTCGCCGGACTGCGTATCGGGCTGCTGCATGGCCGGCTCAGCGCGGACGAGAAAGAGGTCACGATGCGGCGCTTCCAGCGCGGCGAGATCGACGTGCTGGTCACCACGACGGTCATCGAGGTCGGGGTGGATGTGCCCAACGCCACGATCATGGTCATTGAACACGCCGAGCGCTTTGGCCTCGCCCAGTTGCACCAGTTGCGCGGCCGGGTGGGGCGCGGCGCGGCAAAATCGTACTGCATCCTGATGACCGGCGCAAAGAAATCCCCCCAGGGCGAGGAGCGCCTTGCGGCCATGGTTCGCACCCAGAATGGTTTCGAGCTGGCCGAGCTCGACCTGCAGCTTCGCGGCCCCGGCGAGTTCTTCGGCACCCGGCAGGCCGGCCTGCCCGACTTCCGCGTCGCCAACCTGCTGCGCGACCGCGCTTTGCTCGAGCTGGCCAAGGCGGAGTCTGCCCGGTTCGTCCACCAGGCCGACGCCGAGGTTACGCCGGAAGAAAAATCCCGCGTCTGGGCGCGCCTGCGCGAGGCGTGGCAGCGCCGCTACGGACTGGTCGAAGCGGGATAGAGCCGGGGCTCCTGGCCCAACTACCCGATCGGTGCGCGTCTTCCGTCAAAACGGTATGTTTAGAATGGTTTATTCCCGGGGGATCTTTTGCCGAGCCAGCAGGAAGTTCAGTGGTCGCAACTCAAAGTCGGTGTGCTGGTGCTGGTGGCGATCGCCGTTCTCACCGCGCTGATCTTTCTCATGTCCGGCAGCACCGGGGGCCTGTTCACCGGAAAGCTGACGGTACGCTCCTATTTTGAGAACTCTGCGGGCCTCAAAGTCGGCGCGCCGGTCAACCTCGAGGGCGTGACCATCGGCAACGTAAAATCCGTTCGGATCGTTCCCGACCGGAAGCTTACACCTGTCGAAGTAACGATGAAGATCAGCAAGCAATACTCCTCGGGGCTGCACACCGACTCCAAAGCCAGCCTGGAGACGGTCGGGGTGCTGGGCGACACCGTGCTTGATATCAACAGCAAGGCCGCCACTGGACCGGAGCTGCAGAACGGCGCGGAGCTGCAGACCAACGAAACGCCGAACCTGAGTGACGTGATTAAATCCAGCCAGGGAACGATCGAGCAGTTGAATACCATCCTCGCCAAGGTCGACAGCCTGGCCGACTCGCTGACCAGCGGCAAGGGTTCCATCGGCAAACTGATTCAAGACCCCGAGCTCTACAATCGCGCCAACGACGCCGTCCTCCAGATCCAGAAGCTGGTCGATGAGGTGAGCAGCGGCAAGGGCTCGATCGGCAAGCTGCTCTCAGATGACACTCTCTACACCCGCGCGAACGAAACCGTTGGACGCCTGCAGCATATCGCCGACGATCTCGATAACGGCAAGGGCACGGCAGGCAAACTGCTCAAGGATGAGACGCTCTACAACAACCTGAACAAATCCGTCGCCAGCGCCCGGCAGCTGCTCGACGACATCAATGCGGGACGAGGCGGCCTCGGCCTGATCGCGAAAGACCCCGAGTTCGCCAGAAAGCTCAACGATACCGTCAGCAAGCTCGATTCCATCCTGGCGCGGGCCGACAACGGCGAGGGTACCATCGGTCAACTGGTTCGCAATCCCTCGGTCTACAACAATGTCGACCAGATGCTGACCGAAACCCGCGGCCTGGTGGCAGCCATTCGCGAAAACCCCAAGAAATATTTAACCTTCCACGTCAAGGTCTTTTAGATCGACTCACCCTGCCCGCAGGCAGCTGCCTGCGGCTACCACCAGGAGCCTATGTCTTCTATCCGCACCTTGCCCAAGCTGTTGCTCCCTGTTTTGTTGCTTTCGACCGGAGCCATCGTCGCCCAGACCTCTTCCACCAGCCAGCCGCTGCTGCACACCGCGCTGGTCGCCGATACTGCCTCGGCAGATGCCACGCCCAAGGAGCCGAAAGCGCCTCACAGCTTCGACCTGACGGCGATCGATAAGACGGTCGACCCCTGCACCGACTTTTATCAATACTCCTGCGGCAATTGGCGGAAAAGCAATCCGATTCCGAGCGACCAGACGCGTTGGGGCCGCTTTAACGAGCTGGCGGAGCGCAACAACTACCTGCTCTACACCGAGCTCGACAAGGCCAGCAAACCGGGCCCCGATCGAACCGCCCTGCAGCAGAAGTACGGCGATTTCTTTGCCGCCTGCATGAACACCGCCGAGGCCGACCAGAAGGGCTACCAGCCGATCCAGCCCGCACTGGGCTATGTTGATGGTCTGACCGACAAGCAGCAGCTCGGCGCCATCGTTGCGCGGCTCCACAGCCGGGGGGGCGTGCAAGTCTTCTTCCGGATCGGCTCCGAACAGGACGCAAAAGACTCCAGCAAGCAGATCGCCGGCATCTCCCAGGGCGGCCTTGGCCTTCCCGATCGGGACTACTACCTCGACACGGACGCCCGCATGACCAAAATCCGGGAGCAATACAGCGCCTACCTGGTCAACCTCTTCAAGCTCATTGGTGACTCCGACGAGGCAGCGGCGGTCGAGGCCAAGAACGTTCTCGACTTCGAGACAGCTCTCGCCAAGGGCTCCGTTCCGCGCGTCGATCTTCGCGACCCGCAGAAGATCTACCATCCGATGCCGGTGGCTTCGCTCAAAACCCTCGCGCCGGACTTCAATTGGATCGGTTACTTTCCCGGCGTGAACGAGGCCAGCATGGACAGCTTGAACGTAGCAACGCCGGATTATTTCAAGGCGATGAGCCAAGTGCTCAGTAGCAGCAGCGTTGCCACGATCAAAAGCTACCTGCGTTTCCACGTCGCGAACGCGGCTGCGCCGTGGCTCTCAAACCCCTTCTTCAATACCTACTTCACCTTCTTCAGCAAGCAGCTGCGCGGCCAGGATAGCCCCACTCCGCGCTGGAAGCGTTGCACCCGGCTGACGGATGGCGCGCTCGGCGAGGCCGTCGGACAGGACTGGGTCAAGCAATACTTTCCCCCCGATGCCAAAGCCAATATGGACAAGCTGGTCACCGCTCTCGATACCGCCCTGGCGCAAGACATCCAGTCCCTGCCGTGGATGAGCGAGGCGACCAAGAAACAGGCGGAATTGAAGTTGAGCCAGTTTCGCCGCAAGATCGGCTACCCGGAGAACTGGCGCGACTACTCCAGCCTGAAAGTGGAGCGCGACGACCTGATCGGCAATCTGCGCCGCTCGGCCGCCTATGAGTTTGCCTACGACATGAACAAGATCGGCAAGCCGGTCGACGAGAAAGAGTGGGGCATGACGCCGCCGACCGTCAACGCCTACTACGATCCGGCGATGAACGACATCAATTTTCCGGCCGGAATCCTGCAGCCGCCTTTCTTCGACAACAGTAAAGACCCGGCGGTCAATTACGGCGCAATCGGCGTAGTCATCGGCCACGAAATGACGCACGGCTTCGATGATGAGGGCAGCCAGTATGACGGCAAGGGCAACCTTCGCGAGTGGTACACCCCCGAAGACCGCAAGCAGTTCACTGCCAAAACCGATTGCGAGGTCAAGGAGTACGGCAACTTTGAATCCGTGCCCGGAGCCAAGCTGAACGGCAAGCTGACGCTGGGTGAGAATACCGCGGATAACGGCGGCATCCAGATCGCTTACCAGGCGCTGATGAGCACCTTGGCCTCAGAGGGCGCGTCGGCCGATCAGAAGATCGATGGCTATACGCCGGCCCAGCGCTTTTTCATCTCCTTCGCCCAGGTGTGGTGCTCGAACACCACCGACCAATCGGCGCGCGTCAGCGTGAAAACAGATCCCCACTCCCCCGGCCAGTGGCGCACCAACGGCACCGTGCAAAACATCGGCGAGTTCGGCAAGGCTTTCCACTGCAAACCAGGCCAACCGATGATGCCGGAGAACGCCTGCCGTGTATGGTGACGCACTGAATTCCCTGATTGCGCCCACGGCTGCCGCTCACCACGTAAGCTTCGACTCGTCAAAGGCTGGAGCCTTAACCACGGACGTCACGGCGCGGCGATCGGTGCTGGAACAGTTGGCCGCCGATGGAGAGCGAGGCAACATGCGGAGCCGGTCTTTTCCCCGGAGAAACGGCCAAGGCAACCCTGATTGAGAGACTTCATACCCGTCGTAGAAAGGCTCGAATCCGCGCCCAGCTAGCCGAAAGCCGCCGTACCTTTTACAATTCAGCATAGAATTTGGATTGGGAATTAAAACAGGGAGCGATCCCGAACCGTCCGAACCATCCCGATATACCCCGCTGCAGAGCAGCCCCCGTGTCAGATGTAGATTGGCCCGGGATGAAGGAAGCGCATGAAGTTCAGGAACGTCGGTCAGGTTTTGCTGGCCTTAGTTGTGTCTCTTGGTTTAGGTATTGGAGTAACTTCGTGCAGCAGGAGCTATACCATCGGCTATCTGTACGTTACCGGCTCGCAGTACAACCAGATTTCCGGTTTTAATATCAACAATCAAACCGGAGCTCTGCTCCCGGTCAAGAAGTCGCCTTTCGGCTCCAGCGGAACCAATCCCGTTCGTGACCTGGTACTCAGCGGCGGCCGCTTCCTCTATGTCCTGAATCAGGGCACCTTCGCCTACAACAGCGACGGGACCTCAAGCGGCACGGCCAGCAACGTTGCCTTGTTTCAGATCGGCGGGGATGGCGTTCTCACCTTTCAGGCGACCTACGCCTCCCAGGGCAACTTCTCGCTCTCGATGCTTCCTGATTCCAGCGGCGCCCATCTCTACATTCTCGATGATTACGCATCTGTGGATTACGGCACGAACCGGGGCACGGCGATTCCCTCGACGGCAACAGCCACCACTGCGACTCCCTGCCTGAATACCGACGGCCGATACTACCCCAGTGGCGACGTCAGCGCCTACAACATCGATCCCAACACCGGCCGCCTCTCCCTGATCACCAACCAGCAGGTGGCCAACCCCGACGGAACCCAGCTCACCTACTTCCCGCTGGGTTGCTTCCCGGTGGAGTTCAAGCTGGTAGGCGGCTTCATCTACACGGCCCAGACTGGCAGCACCAGCAACAACGATGCGCAAACCGTGTTCTCCTATGCCCAGGCGACGGCGACCGGCCAGTTGACGCTGACCCAGAATGCTCCACTGCAGACGGGCGCCACGAAAATCACGTCGATCAACAGCGACGCCGGCGGCAAATATGTCTACCTGCTCGATGCCGGCCCGGCCACAGCATGCACCGGCGGCCAATCGCAGATCCTGCCATTCACCCCCGGCACTACTGGAATTCTGCAATCGCTGGTCGGCGGCAACGTCTGTAACGATCCCAGCGCGCTCGATCCAACCGTGCTGCTGGTCGATAGCAAGACGAAGTTCCTGTATGTAGCCAACAGCGGGGTAAGCGGCGCCAGTACACAGGCGCAAAGCGAGATCAGCGCCTTTACCATCGACCCGACCACCGGCAGACTGGCCTTCATCGCCGGCGAGCCCTTCACGACCGGCGCCGATCCTCGCTGCATGATTGAAGATCCGTCCGACCAGTTCGTCTACACTGCAAACTTCAGCGACAGCACGATTGTCGGCAAGATCATCGATACCAATGCCGGCGTGCTGAACCCGTTCCGAAACGCAACCAGCTTCGCAACGAGTGGCAATCCCACATGGTGCGCAACCTCGAACCGCACCCAATAAACGCCGGGGATCCAGGGTACCGGCCGGCACCGGCGGCCTGTACCCTGACCCGGACGATCTGGCCTGAACATGACTGCCTTCTTCACGTCGATGCCAGGCCCATGGTGGTATTGCTCTCTGAGTTCGCTAGCCGAAAGCTCTTGAAGCTTTTACAATTCAACCTGGGAGTGATCCCGAATAGTTTGGCCTCAGTGGCAGCCCGCTCCAGCACCTCCGGACCGGGATGAAGGAAGCGCATGAAGTTCAGGAAATTCGAGCGGGCTACGATGGCCGCGGTTTTGTCCCTTGGTGCGGCAGCGGCTCTCACCGCTTGCGGTCCAAATGGTTATAACAATACGGTCGATTACGTCTACGTTACAAATTCGAAGAACAACCCCGGCCAGGTCAACGTCTATTACGCAGACGCGCAATCGGGCGCTTTGACCCAGATTCCTGACTCGCCGTATCCTTCCGGGGGCAGAAACCCAGTCGCGCTCGTCACTTCGCCCAACTTCAAGAATCTTTACGTTGTGAACCACGACGATAATACTGTCGTTCAATTCTCGATTGGGACCGACGCCAAGTTGTATCCGCAGCACACCTACAACACACCAGGGACGTTTCCGAATACGGTTGCGATCAACTCCACCGGCACGCTGCTGTTTGTGACCGATACCTACCAGTCGCAATATACGGCGGTGAATCCCGGACCCGGCGCGCTGGTCGTCTACCCGATCAATGCGGACGGCAGCCTGGGTACGCCCGTCGCGAACGGAACGCTTCCCTACTATCCCTTGAGCACCGGGCTCACCGACGTTCTGAATCCCACCGCCGTGAATGCGCTCACGATCAATCCGGTGAATTCGACCACCGCCGGGCCATCCTTCGTTTACGTCGTCAGCCAGAACAGCACGACCGGCCTTGGCAGCATTTCCGGCTTTGCGGTCGCCGCGAACGGCGCTCTGACGCCTGTTCCCTGCTCTTCCTCAACGACCATCTGCGGTGCCTCCGGAGACGGAACCTACAACGCCGGCACCGAGCCGAACTCAATTGCCAGCACGCCTCGCGGGCTCTTTCTCTATGTCACCGACAGCGTCAATAATCAGCTGATCAGCTATACGGTGCAGTCGACCGGCGAGATCATTCCTTCGCAGAACGGCCCGACCCGCACCGATGTGCTGCCCGATTCCGTGACCGTCGACCCGCGCGGCGAATACGTCTATGTGGCCAACTACAACGCGAACGATGTCAGCGCCTACACCATCAACGCCGCGACCGGGTACCCGACCGGTGTTGCCGCCGCAGGCACTTACGGCACCGGCACCGGACCGACCTGCGTCTTTGTCGAGCCGGCGATGGGCCGCTATGTCTATACCACCAACTTTCTCGACAATACGGTGTCCGGACTGAACCTTAATCCGAATACCGGGACGTTGGCCGCGGTACAAAACACGCCGTTTGTGGCCGCCGGTCAGCCCACCTGCATTGCGGCGACTCCACACGGCAATCACCCGATCAGCACGCCGGTCACTTAGCCTGCAGCGATCTTCGCACCGCAATTCAAAGGCCCTCGTGAATGCGAGGGCCTTTTTGATTGTGCACAAATGTGAGAAAACTTAGGGAAAGCCCCGGACAAGCTCGCCACAAAGCCGCAGCTATCGCGGGAGGCTCAGCCTTTGGCCACCGGCAGCTCCGGCCGGAACTCGCTGACATTGCGGCTATATACCCCGGTAAACGCATTCCAGCGGATGTACACCAGCTCTTCCAGCATCTTGAGGCCGTCTTTCAAGTAGCTCAGTCGGCTTCGCTCATCGTGCCCCCAGGTCACCGCAACCTCGCGCACCGTGAAGCCGCGTTTCAGTGCGATGAAGAGGAGCTCCGGATCGAATCCCCACCGCTCGATCTGCTGCAGCTGAAAAACCGTGTAAGCCGCGGTCCGGCGAAATGCCTTGAACCCGCATTGCGTGTCGGCGAACGGCAGGCCCATCACCAGCCGGGTCACGCCATTGAAGCAACGCCCGAACATCTGCCGGTACCAGGGTTGATGTTTGGTCTGCCGTCCCCTGTCCAGCCATCTGGAGCCGATCGCGATATCTGCACCATCCTGAATCGCCGCCAGCAGACGCTCCGTCTCTTCGATCGGCGACGACAGGTCGGCGTCGGTAAACATCATCACGTCGCCGGTCGCATGCAGCATTCCATTGCGAACGCTATAACCCTTGCCGCGGTTGGTTGCATTCTCGATCAGCCGCACTAACGGGTCGCGGGCCATGGCATTCCGGACGATCGCGGCGGTATCGTCCCGCGATCCGTCGTTCACGACGATCACCTCGGCCGGCCAATCGCGCTCATGGATGCAGGCGAGTACCTGTTCCAGAGCGGGCCCGATGCGGGCGCTCTCGTTATATGCCGGAATAATGATGCTTAATGTCGATCCGGGAATCATCTTTTCTGCCTTGTACTCTGCCGGCACACGCCTGCGTCCATCGAAGATGCCGCGTTCCTCGTGCGGCGAGACCATGCTCGCGCCTTGGCCCGATCGAAGTATCCTCTATCTTGAACCCTGATCTGGACTCATAGATGCTACACTCCCGGCTATGAATGAACAACACAAACGCTCTGCCTGGTTCTGGGTCGCGATCGGCGGGTCTCTCTTCGTTCTTTTCCTGGCGGTTGTCTTGGGCCTGGCATTTGCCGTCGTCCGCGCCGCAGGGGGCGGGCAGCTGTCTTCGCTGGGGTCCGGGCTCGGCTCCGGCAGTATCGGCGTCATCGACGTGGACGGCGTCATCCTGAATGCCGAAACGCCCGTCGATCAGCTGCGAAAATTCGCAGACGACAGCTCGATCAAAGCGATCATTCTGCACATCGACTCTCCTGGCGGAGGCGCTGCCGCCTCCCAGGAAATCTATGAGGAAGTTCGGCGCATCCGGACCGAGAAGAAAAAGCCCATTGTCGCCAGCATCGAGAGCGTCGGGGCGAGCGGCGCTTACTACATCGCCTCCGGGACGGGAAAAATCTACGCCAACCGCGCCAGTATCGTGGGCAGCATCGGCGTCATCATGGAGTACACCAATTACGGCGACCTGTTGAGGTGGGCGAAACTCAAAAACGTGACCATCAAGGCCGGCGAACTTAAAGATGCCGGCTCCCCGACCCGCGATCTCACGCCCAGGGAACAGGCCTACATGCAGGGGCTGGTCGACAATATGCACTCCCAGTTTATTGCCGACGTCGCCGCGGGGCGCGCTCAACCCGTTTCCCTGATTCAGCCGCTCGCCACTGGCCAGGTCTGGACGGGCGAACAGGCGTTGCCGCTGCATCTGATCGACTCGATCGGCAGCTTTCGCGACACCCTGCTGGCCACCGCAAAGCAGGTTGGCATCTCCGGAGAGCCCGAAGTAGTCAAGCCGGCTATCAAACGGAAGGGTCTTTTGGACGTACTGGTGAACCCCGGAGACCTTTTTCCCGATTCGGGAAAGCTGCTGGAGAAAAATGTCGGCTTCTATTTTCTTTGGAGATAGTCAACTACCCGGCTGCATCGATCCAGGCAATGCGCAAAAATGCCGTATCCTTGATCTAGCTTCGGAGAGCATTCCATATGACCAAGGCAGACCTGGTGGAGGAAGTGACGTTACTTGGGGACCTGACCCGCCGCGACGGAGAGGTGATTGTCGACACCATCTTTGATTCCGTCATCGGGGCTCTGACCTCTGGCGACAAGATTGAGATCCGCGGTTTCGGCAGCTTCCGCATTCGCCAGCGCAAGCCGCGCATCGGCAGGAATCCCAAGACCGGGGCGCGGGTCGACGTTCCGGCGAAACGAGTCCCTTACTTCAAACCCAGCAAGGAACTCCGCGATCTCGTCAATCCCAAGAGCGAGTAGCGGCACAATCACGGCTGGTTAGGGTGCAAGCGCAATGCCGATGGCCGCCATCATGCGGCCGGTATTTCCGTTTTCGGCCCGATACGAGAAGAAGCGATCCGGCTTGCAACTCGTACATTCGTTCAAGGTATGAATTTGAACGTCCGCCACCCCAGCCCTCAGCAACTGCAACCGATTTGCCATGACGAGATCGAGATGGAGCCGATCTCCAGCCGTAAAGAGCTCGTCAGCATAGGCAAACCGCTCCATGAAGAGCGCCCGCACCTCGGGTCCAACGCCGAAACAGCAGCTGCCAATGCCCGGGCCGATCGCTGCGGTCAAGTCCCGGGGCTGGCTGCCGAAGTCGTCGTGCATCGACTGAATGCCGCGCTCGACCACCTGCTTCAAGGTTCCTCGCCATCCAGCGTGAAAGGCAGCCACCGTCCGCAGCCTTCGATCTGCGACCAGCACCGGCAGGCAATCGGCTGTTTGGATGCCTAGTATGACGGCGGCATCGGCGGTCATCAGACCGTCTCCCCACATCGAGGCCCGATCTGCCGCATCCCCTGCGGAAACTTTGCGTGTCAGCGCCGAGTGCATCTGTTTGAGCGTGACCAGATCGAGGTACGGTTCAGCGCGGGATGCGGCGGGAGAGATAAGTCCTAAAAATCTCCGGCGATTCTCCTGGACCGTCTGCGGCAGAGAGCCCAGGGAAGAGCCAAGGTTGAAGCCACCGCCCGCCGGTGAAGCCTCGGATCTCCGGGTAGCCCGTCCTCTGAGGCTGAAACCGTGGAGCAGCCACGTATCGGCAACCCACTGGGGTACACGAAGGATCTCTTCGTCTCCCGTCTGCCAGGAGGGCGGAGTGTCCAAATTATCGAAGGCGCTCATGGTCTGTGGAGCAGAAGAGTCAGAGATGAAAGAGTGAGCCACGCGACTCTTAGGGTAGCGCGTTTCAGGAAGTTTTCAGGAGCCAAGACGAGCGAATGGGCCCGCTTTCCGGCGGGCCCGCTCCAGAGGCATTAGGGAGGGTAACCTGGGTATTCAAAGAGAGAGTTCGTTAGGAAAACGAACCGTCGGTGATGAGAAACAATACTACGGTTGGATAAAACTTCTGGAAACGCCTCTGATTATGGAAACTATGATGCAGCTTTTCAGCCAGAGAAAAGAAAAATTTCTTAATTATTTTTAAAAAAATTTGTTGTCCACATTGTCTACGGCTTTCCAGGAATCAATTCATACATTTTGGAGGCATGAGGCGGCAGGGTCACGTGAATGCCCGGCTTCTTTCCTATCGTCTTCTTCTCCCACAAGTCCCTCACTTCATAGAACTTAGAAGTTAGATTAAGATCTCCCCATGAATGATCTACGGTGTGAGCCGTGTCTCCTACATTGATGACCGCCAGGTATTCTCCCTTTCCGTCTTCGCGATGGGCAGCCCAGATCACTTCGGTTCCGTTAGTAACCACGGAATGATTACCGGATGAGTGCTGATCGACCGCAATCACCCCTGCGTTGGTCAATAACCGCATAGTCAACGCATCGCTCGCTGGGAGGTTGGCGCCGATCATCAGGGGGGACCGGAAGATCGACCAGAATGTCAGCAATGTCTGCGCCTCATCGGGCGTAAAGCGCGATTCCCGCACGACATCTTCGCCGGGATGAGGGCCAAGATGTCCGATGGGCAGCATGTCAGCATCCGCCCAGTGCCCGTCGCCCGTGTGGCCGGCCCAGGTCGCGGCGGTCGCGAGCTGGGCCAGCAGCCCTTGCGAAAACTCGTGCTTCGGCCACACGCCCCAGTGGTCCCAGAAATCGTCCGAGATCCGCCACATCTCGGCATACTTTCTGACCTCGTCGGCGTGGCGCACGTTGGTCGGCCCTGGCGAGAGGCTTAAAACGATCGGCCGCCCGCTCTTATCCAGCGCCTGGCGAATCATGCGGATTTCATCCGCCTTATACGGATGATCCGCGATGCAGTCCACTTTGAGGAAGTCGACCCCCCAGCTCGCATATTGCCTGGCCAGCGAATCGTAGTAGGCCTGGCCGGCGGCATTGTCCTTAACACCATAGTCATAAGTGTTCCAGGAGCAAGTATCGGCCTGGTCGGCAGCATCGGTCGCGTGGAACGACGAATCGGCGATCGGAAGATTCCTGGCAACCGCCTCTTTGGGAATGCCTCGCAGGATGTGAATGCCGAATTTCAAGCCTTCCGCATGCAGATAGTCGCCGAGCGGCTTGAAACCGCCGTCTCCGCCGGCAGAAGGAAAGCGAAGTGCCGACGGTAGAAAACGGCCTTCGGCATCCATCACAAAGCCCTTGTTCTGCTGGGTGCTGGGCGTCGGGTCGGGCAGGTACCATCCCTCATCCACGACAATGTAGTTCCAGCCATACTTCTTCAGGTTCTTGGCGACGAAATCCGCATTCTCTTTCACCTGGGCTTCGGTGATGTTCTGCGCGTAGGCGTCCCAGCTGTTCCAGCCCATCGGCGGCGTGGGGGCAAGCACTTCGCTGTTGGATTGCGCGAATGCGCTCGCCGCGATGGGAAACAGCAGCATTGTCATTGCCAGAAATTTTCGCATGATGCCTTTCCAACTTGAGTACGGCGGGAAGCTGCCTGGTACCCGCTACAGAATCTTAGTCGACTGGAAGGAAACCAACCGGCCAGGAGCAAAGAAATTGCGCCCTCTCCAGAAAGCCGGACGATGCAGGCCTTGAAGTCTCTAGGCTAGAACCGGTCTGGCCAATGGGCAGATAACCGCCAATGGGCGGATGCGGGCGGCCCACGAAGCCGGTTGCATGAGCCCCAATAAGTGCAGCTGCTGACCTATGAAACCGGTTTTACTTGCCGGCTTCTTCCCAGAACCGGATGATCGACTCGATGCCGCGGTAGAAATTGGCCAGGTGGAACTTCTCGTTCGGCGCGTGCAGATTATCGTCCGGCAGGCCAAAACCCATCATCACGCTGGGAATCTTGAGATGGCGCTCAAAGTCTCCAACGATTGGAATCGACCCGCCGGACCGGATGAAGACTGTTTCGGCGTGCCACACCTCGCGCAATGCCGTAGTCGCCGCCTTGATGTACGGATTGTTGGTTCCAATCACCAGCGGCTCACCGGAATGAATCAACCGTATGTCGAGCGTGATTCCCTTGGGCGTGAGCGACTGCACATAAGATTTGTAGAGGGCAAACGTCTCGGCCGCCGCCATCGCCGGAACCAGCCGCATCGAAACCTTGGCCACGGCCTTGGCCGGAATCACTGTCTTCGCGCCAGCCCCGACAAAGCCGCCCGGCATGCCGTGAACATCCAGGGTAGGCCGCGCCCAGGTGCGCTGGAGTACCGAATAGCCCGCTTCGCCGGTCAGCACCGAAGAGCCGACTTCCGATTTCCGATAGTGCTCTTCATCGAAGGGCAGCTTTGCCCAGGCCGCGGTCTCCGCCTCATCCGGCGCGGCGACCCGGTCGTAGAATCCCGGAATGAGAATCCGCCCTGCGGCATCTTTCAGCTGCGCGATAACCTGTGCCAGCGCCACAAAAGGGTTGGGCGCCGCTCCCCCATACATGCCTGAATGCAGATCGGTCTTGGCCCCGCGCGCCTCGATTTCGGTATAGATCATCCCGCGCAAGCCAACGCATAAGGTCGGTAGATCCGGCGCAAACATCTCGGTATCGGAGACCAGGGCGAAATCCGCCTTTAGCCGTTCGGGCTGTTCGCGCACAAATCTAGCGATCGACTCTCCCCCAACTTCCTCTTCCCCTTCCAGAATCACCCGGACATTCAGTGGCAGCTTGCCGGTCGCTGCCAGAAGCGACTCGAGCGCCTTGACGTGGATATACATCTGCCCTTTATCGTCGACAGCTCCGCGAGCGTAGAGGTTCCCCTCGCGCTCGACCGGCTCAAATGGCGGCGAAACCCACTCATCCAGCGGATCTGGCGGCTGCACGTCATAGTGCCCATAGGCCAGGCAGACCGGCTTGCCTTCGGCATGCAGCCAGTCGGCATATACCAGAGGATGCCCGTCCCCCTCTATCAACTCGACATGTTCCATGCCGATGCGCTGCAACTCGACGGCGAGCACCTCGGCGGCATGGCGAACATCGCCCCGATGTTCCGGCAATGTCGAGACCGAGGGTATGCGCAGGAGCGCCTTCAATTCGTCGAGGAACCGGGGCCGGTTTTTCAGTGCAAAAGAGATCGCTGACGATGCGCCGCTAGAGCTCATACGAGATTCCATTCTCCACACACTACACCGGGCGGCTTGAGCGCTCTCAGCTGGCTCGCCCTTACGGAAGAAGCGACCCGGCTGGTTCAGACAAGAGTCTATCGCAAGACGAGTACGCCATACCGGCGAGAGCACAATCGCCGCCGGCCGGAAGCAGGCGCCTCGTCCGCTGGGCCAGAGTGTGGCGCCAGGGCCGCGCTTAGTAGCGCGGCACCTGCGGATCAATCTCCCGCGACCAGGCGTCGATGCCGCCGCGCAGCGACTGCACATTTTCAAAGCCCTGGTTGCGCAGCCACACGGCCACGTTCATCGAGCGTACGCCGGCGTGGCAGATGGTGACGATGTGGGCCTCGGGATCCAGCTCCTGCAGCCGGCCGGGAATCTCCCCCATCGGCAGCAGTGTGCTGCCGTCGATTTTGGCGGTCTCATATTCCCATGGCTCCCGGACGTCAAGCAGCATCAGGCCAGCGGGCTTACCGGAGGCGATTTTCGAGGATAGTTCCATAGCAGAAATCTCGTAATCAAGCATGAATCCCAGAATACACGCGGCTTTCGGCCGTAAGGTTTCTGCCGCAGGCCGGCACCGAGTAGTGAACTCAGGAATGCCGTGCGGGTACTCAAAGGCAGGCATTCGCCCCAGAAAAGGCGTTCCTCCGAACATGGCAAGGAAGACCGCGGTCACCGCATATACAAACCTCTTGCCCAACGACTGACAAACCCCGCAGCCTTGAAGAACAAGAAGGCCGGAATCGGAACCAGGTAATTGGTCGCGAAGATGAAGGGGTCAAATCCGGCCGAGTGGGCAGTTCGAGCTCCACCATGTCGGTACGGATCCGAAGGCGGCTGCCGTAAATGAAGGCCAAAGCGCGAGCCAGAGCAGCAGCGGATCCAACTTGCAGCGGAGCAGAGAGAATGCCGCAGACACGATACCCACGGTCACGAACGCCGCGCCGAGAAACAGATACAATTGATCGTGGTGGATGGCTCGCAAGATCTGGCTGCTTGAATACTGTGCGTCAATGCCCTGCATGCGACCTGATAGGAAACCATCGGCGTCGTGCCGGTTCCCGCTCCACCAGTTGCGGCTCTACTCGCTCGATTCCTCACTTCCCGTGAGACAAACGGAATAAGTTCCCGGGTAGAGATGACAAGGTAAGCAATGGCAAATCAGGAAAAAGTACTCATCGTCGAAGACGAGCTTCACGCGTTAGTGGGGTTGGCCGAACTGGTGACAGGATGGGGCTATCGCACGGAAACTGCGCGCGACGGCATCGAGGCCCTCGAAAAGAACCAGAGCTGGTCCCCGGGCATCGTCGTCACCGACCTCAAGATGCCCCGCATGGACGGCATGGAGCTGCTGGTCAAGCTGGGAGAGCTGAAGCAGACCCAGGCCGTAATTGTGCTCACTGCGCAGGGCAGCATCCAGCGCGCTGTCGAGGCCATGAAGCTGGGCGCCTATGACTTTATCCAGAAGCCGGTCGATGCCACCCGCCTGCGAACGATCCTTGCCAACGCCAGCCGCCAGCGGGACACCGAGCGGGAACTCGAAGTGACCCGCCGCAAGCTGCGGGACACCGGATTTCTCGGATCGATGGTGGGCGCTTCGAAAAGAATGCAGCAGACCTTCGCCATGATCGAGCGGGTCGCACCCAGCAATGTCTCCGTGCTCATCACCGGCGAGAGCGGCACCGGAAAAGAGTTGGTCGCCCGCACCCTGCACGAACTCAGCCCTCGCAAGCCGAAGCCTTTTGTCGCGGTGAACTGCGCCGCGATTCCCGAGACGCTGATCGAGAGTGAAATCTTCGGTCACGAGCGCGGGGCATTTACCGGCGCCGTCGAGCGCCGCGCCGGCTGTTTTGAGCTCGCCGAAGAGGGCACCCTGCTGCTCGACGAGATTGGCGAGATGCCCATCGGCACCCAGGCCAAGCTGCTGCGCGTGCTGGAAGACCGCAAGCTGCGGCGCCTGGGCAGCAAGATCGAGACGGATATTGACGTTCGCGTACTTGCCGCAACCAATAAAGACCCGGAACATGCGGTGGCCGGCGGCGAACTGCGAGGAGACCTGTATTACCGGCTCAACGTTTTCAACATTCACATGCCTCCACTGCGCGAGCATAAGGAAGACATCCCCGTCATCACCGAGTCCATTCTGCGCGACATGAACGTCAAACACCAGCGCCAGGTGAGCGGCGTCGACGACGAGATGCTCTCCCGCCTGCTCGCGTACGACTGGCCGGGGAATGTCAGGGAACTGCGGAACACGATCGAGCGGGCGGTGATCCTGTGCGCGAACGGGCACTTGAGCGTTCGCGATCTGCCTCCCGGCTTTGGCAGCAGATCCGTCCTGACGACCCCCGATCCTTCGCCGAATGCCGTCCAGGTCGAGGTCGGGACCACGGTCGATGAAGCTGAGCGCCGCCTTATCCTGAAGACCCTCGAATCCACCCTGAACAACAAGACCCGCGCCGCCGAGATCCTGGGCATCAGCCTCAAGACGATGCACAACAAGTTGAAGGAGTACGGCAGCGCTTCGAGCTCCCTGGGTGGCAGTGACGCCGGCGACGATTAGGCCGGGCATACGCCGCAGCCAGGTTTCCTGAGAAAGTCGGACGTAAAACCCCGGACGAGCAGACCGCCTGAGCCCTTCCCAGGAAGGCTGGCAGTCCGGAAGGAATCGCGTGTCAGCTTCAGGTATTCTCGATGAAAACACTGGCTCCCGCATGCGGCTGAAAACCAAACTCGTGCTCGCCATCACCGGGCTGGTGTTCGTCATGGTCACCGTCCTGTCGGTACTCTACCTGAGCCAGCTGCTCCATCAGCAGGTCGAACAGTCCTACTCGTCCAACGACATCCTTGCCCACCAGATCGTCTTTGCGACTCGGCACGCCCTCGACACCGGACTCAAGAACCAATCGGTCGACCCTACAAACCCCGCCGCCCTGCGTAAGTCGGTCGCAGTCTCTTTGCGCCAGGACCAGGGCCTGGCCGCTCTGCTCAACTCCGTTATCCGCTACTCGCCGACCGTCTGGGATATCTCTATCGCCGACTGGAATGGACTGGTGCTGGTCAGTACCGATCTCGGTCAGGAAGATCAGCCGGTGCCCGTGCGTCCCGATTTCTCGATGATGCGGAACGGCAGCCTGCTGCACCTGATTCAGTCCGTCTTTGGAAGGCCGCAGGTCTACGATGTCGCGCTCGACGCCGAGCGCAATGGGGAGCGCGAGCGGAATGGCGAGCCCTTCCTCACCGTCCGCATCGGCATCCGGAGCAGCTTTCTCAGCAACTCCTTTCAACCGTGGCTGATCGGCGCCGTCACCTTTGCCGGGGTTGCGATCCTCGGTGCGCTGCTGGTCTCCGCCTTCGTCGCCAACCTCGCCCTCCAGCCGCTGGCCCAGATCAGCGAACGCCTCGACCTTTTCACCCAGGCAGAAATTGCCGGGGAGTTGGAAACCAGCTTCCCTAATGATGCCGTGACCCAGGTTTCGTACAAGATCGAACGGCTGGGCCGGCGAATGCGCAATGTCGAGGAGGTCTTCTCCGCCCTAAAGGAAAACCTCGACCAGATCATGACCAACCTGGAGGACGGCATCCTGCTCTTCACCCGGGACGCGCGCGCCGTGCTGGTCAGCGACTCGGTCGAGCGGTTTCTGGGCATAGGGCGGCACCAGATCCTGGGCGGCGAGATCCACGAGGTCTTCGATCGCACCACCTTGCTCGGTTCGACGGTGCGCGATGCCTTCGATGCCGGCGTTTCGATCGTCCAGGAAGAGATAACGACCGAAACCGGACGCCGGGTACAGATTTCCCTCGATTTCATTCACGACGACCATCAGGCGGACCGTCACCAGACGCTCGGCGCGCTCTTGACCCTGCATGACCTCGAGTCGGTCCGCGAGATCGAGAGCGAGCTCGAACTCTCGCGCCGTCTGGCCGCGATCGGCAGGCTCACCTCGGGGGTCGGCCACGAGGTCAAAAACCCGATCAACGCCATCGTCGTTCACCTCGAGCTCCTGCGCAACAAGCTCGACGGCTCCGACGAACGCGCGCTGCGCCATCTCGAGATCATCCAAAGTGAGATCCAGCGCCTCGACCGGGTCGTCCAGACACTCGTCGACTTCTCCCGCCCGGTCGAATTGCAGCTCGAGGAGCAGGATCTGCGAAACGTCGTTTCGAGCGTGCTGCAACTCGCCTCCGCCGAGTTCGAGACGCATGACGTGAAGGTGATCAGCCTGTTGCCCGAGCATCCGGTGATGGCCAAGATCGATTCCGACCTGATGAAGCAGGCTTTGCTCAACGTGGTCATCAACGGCGCTCAAGCCATGGCGGATGGAGGCAAGCTTCAGGTCAGGCTGCACCACGACGGGCGCCTCGCCCACATCAGCATTCAGGACGAGGGCGAGGGCATCAGCGATGAAGTGCGCCAGAAGATGTTCGACCTCTACTTCACGACAAAACGGGACGGCAGCGGTATTGGTCTCGCCATGACGTATCGCATTCTCCAATTACATAACGGTCAAGTTGACGTACAATCACAGCCGGGGAAAGGTACAACTTTTGTGTTACTTCTGCCCCTGTCCACCTCAACAGACGTAAGACTGCGCAATTATCTGCCAACAGGTACGGCGCTCTCAAAGGAGCCGACGGGATGAACTCCGCGAGCAAGCACGCGGTGGTCGCGATACTTGTGATTTCGATTGCGGGTTGCGCCGAAAAACAGACCAAGATCGTTCAGCCAGTTCAGGCCCAGGCTCCGTCGATCGATACTGGCAAAGCTGGAGCCATGTACCCGCCGCCGCTGACCGAGGCCCCGGCACAGCCGGCTCTGCCTGCTCCCACCACCACGCAGGTCGTCACCGACGCCCAGCCTGCTCCCGCGCCGGAACCGCCTCCGGCCGAGGTGAAGAAGACCACCACCCACAAAGCTAAGCCATCGGCCGCTAAACCGGCTGCATCCACCGACGCACCCGCCTCCAACCAGGCCGCCGCACCGCCTACCCAGCCTGAAACCGCCTCCGTCGATATTGCCAGCGGAGAGCCTTCCGGCTCCTCGCCCATCGGACAGCTTTCCGCGGGAGACACTGCCGGACGAACGGAGACCCGCAAGGAGACGGTCGATCTGATCGCCGGCACGGAAAGCGGCCTGAACGGGATCAAGCGGCCTCTGAACGCGCAGGAACAGGAAACGGCCAATCAGATCAAGAGTTTCCTCAGCAAGGCAAAACTGGCCCTGACGAACGACGACCTCGATGGCGCTTTTACCCTGGCCACCAAGGCCAAGGTGCTGCTCGACGAGCTGGTCAAGACGTAAACCGTTACCTGATCGGCCGGAACCGGCAACCGACGTCACCCTGACAAGCTTTGCAATTGGAATGGGACTCTCGATCGGGAGCCGCGACGCCTGGGGAACTGGAAACTTTACCGCTCGCCCCACTTCAGCTTCGCACGCAGCACATCGAAAAACGCCGGCGGTTTCATTCGCACCAGCTGCACGCAGATCGTCGACTTCCTGCAGTGCAACTGGTCGCCCACCAGCAGCTGCACCGCCTCCTGGCCATCGACCGTCAGGTAGGTCTGGTCGGGAATGCCCTCAATACTCAAATCCACCGATGCATCCCCACGCACGACGATCGGCCGCAGCGTCAGCAGGTGAGGGCAGATGGGGGTAATCACCAGCGCATCCACGTTCGGCGCCAGGATCGGCCCTGCCGCCGCCAGCGAGTAAGCCGTGGAGCCGGTCGGGGTCGCCACGATCACGCCGTCGGCGCGGAATGTCGCGGCCAGCTGCCCGTCCAGGCGAACCGTGAAATCGCCCATCCGGGCGATCGCACCCTTCGACACGACGATATCGTTCAGCGCTTCAAACTCGGTTCGCACTTTACCGTCGCGCACGATCTCCACATGCAGCATGGCCCGCGAATCCATCGTCGAGCAGTTCTCGCACCACGCGTCCAACGTCGGATACAGGTCCGCGAGCCGCACTTCCGTCAGAAAACCGAGAGACCCCAGGTTGACGCTCAGGATCGGGATGCCGGACTTGGCCAGGGCCCGCGCCGCTGCCAGCAGTGTGCCATCGCCGCCTAAAACAATCGCGAGCTCCGGCTCAAGAGCAGGCATCTCGTTGCGCGCCACCACCGGCGCCTCGTGGGTGTAATTTCCGCTCACCGGATCGAGCACTGGATTCAGTCCTCGCGCCCGCATCCAGAGAATCAGCTCCGGAATCAGCACAGCGAGTTCTTCCTTCTGCGGCTTGGAGAGGAGTACGACTGTTCTCATGAAACTCCAGTGTACTGAAGTGCCGCGTCAAGCATTTCGACGGCGGCGGTTTGGTCCAATCAGCCTCTCAAGGGACGCTCGTCTCAGCCAGGATATGGAAGAATCAATGCGGACTGAAAAGGACGTGACTTCGTGATGGACACAAACAACACGACGAACGCCGGGCAGATTGCCCAGCGAATGATCACCGAACATGCCAACCTCGCCGGATCGAGGTTCATCGATGTCAGCCTCGCCGGCTCGACCTTTGACGATGTCAACTTCTCGGGAGCGACGATCACCAACTCCAACTTGTCAGACTGGCAGGTGGAGGATGTCAATCTCTCCCGGCTGCAGATCACCAAAGCCGATCTAAGCGGCGCTTGCATCGTGGAGAGCCTGACCGACAGCATGACGATCGACGGCATCGCCGTCGCAGACCTGATGACGGCGTACCGGGCCGTGCAGAAGGCAATGGCCGCACAGTCTTCAGACGATCCCTTTCTCGCCGGATAGCGGACCGAGGCGCGCATGAAGCAGAAATTCCTTGTTTCCCTCCGCCCCGAGGATCGGCGAATCGATCAGCCCAATGCCGTCGCCGCCGAGCTTCACGAGACAGTCGCGCACCCTGTCCACCGCTGCCTGGTGCGCGGCCGGATCGCGAACGATACCGCCCTTGCCGATATACTCGCGCCCTGCCTCAAATTGCGGTTTCACCAGAATTACGGCGCTTCTCAATGTCTCGCCAAGGGCAGCAACGACCGGAGGCAACACCAGGGTTGCCGAGATGAACGACACATCCATGGCCAGAAAACTAATGCCGGCGGGCAGATCGCCCGGCTTCAGATGCCGTGCATTCGTCCGTTCCATCAACGCAACCCGCTTGTCGGAGCGCAAAGTCTGCGCGATCTGGCCGTAGCCTGTATCGACAGCCAGCACCTTCTCTGCCCCGTGTTGCAGCATGCAGTCGCTGAAACCGCCGGTCGACGCGCCAACATCCATGCAAAATCGCCCCTCCAGCGGGATCTGCCAGTGGCGGAGCGCGGCTTCCAGCTTGAGGCCGCCGCGCCCCACATAACGAGGATCGTCACCCAGCAGGCGAAGCACGGCGTCGGAGGCGACGGCCGTGCCCGGCTTATCGATCTTCTGCTCGTTGACCAGCACACGGGCGGCCAGCACCATGGCCTGGGCGCGCTCTCGTGTCGGAGCCAGACCACGCTCCAGGAGCAGCTTGTCGAGCCTTACTTTCATCGCTTGCCCTGCCTTACTTTCATGGAGTAACACCCGAGTAACGTGCAGTTGTTCAAATCACCGGTCGTTGTGGTTAAATCTACAAGGCCGGCAAACATCTGTTGCGACCTTGTTTCATTCCTGGCCACTATCTTTCGATGCCTGAAGATTCCGAAAATCCGCTACCGCCGCCAGCGCGTACCTACAGCAGTGACCCAGGTACGGCAAATGTCAGTAATGGCAAGGCTGCCGAGGATGCGGCTCTTCTGGTGAAAGTGGAGCAGGGAGACGATCAGGCCATGTCCTCCCTCTTCGACCGCTATTCCGGCATTGTCTATTCCGTAGCGCTGCGAGTGTTGAAAGACACCGGTCAGGCAGAAGATGTCATGCAGGACATCTTCATTCAAATCTGGAAAAAGCCTGGTTCTTTCGTCTCCGGACGAGGCTCCCTGGGAGCATGGCTGGTGGTCGTTGCGCGCAATCGCGCCATCGATTCACTGCGCCGCCGGCGCCCGACGGATTCGGTCGAAGACGTAGTGCTCGCGGCCTCGACAGATCTTGCTGCCGAAGCGGAGCGAAATTCGCTGATGGAAAAGGTCAGGGTGTACATGCACCAGCTGCCGCCCGAGCAATTGAAGTCGGTAGAAATGGCGTACTTCGAGGGCTTGAGCCATTCGGAAATCGCCGAAAGGACGGGCGACCCCTTGGGCACCGTCAAAACACGTATTCGTCTGGCGCTCATCACGCTAAGAAAATCGATGCAGGGTAAAGCAGCAGACCCGGCACACTAGGAGAAGTATCGCAATCTTGAACGCGCCGCACATCTCGGAAGAGGATCTGGTCCTCTACTCCATGCAGTCGCTTACGGCCGGGGAAACTGCTACGGCCGAACTGCACCTGGAGAGCTGCGCGGAGTGCCGTCGCCAGTTGGCCGAGATCGCCGGCGACCTCGCCCTCGTTTCCCTGAGTGTTGCACAGCAGGGCCCTCCGGCAGGCGCCCGGGATCGCTTCCTAAGCCGTCTGGCCACGGAAGCCCAAACTGCCCCGGCAGGCCGCGCTGCCGGCTCTCCCACAGCCGTGGCGTCGACTTCAGCACAGCCGCTTCCACGTCGTGACGAACCGCAGCGGGCCATCCACGAGGTCAAGCCGCGCCGCAACTGGTTCCCGGTCCTTATCCCCTGGGCCGTGTCTTTCGCCCTGCTGGCGCTGGCAGGCTATCTTGGCAGCAAAAATCAGCAGCTCAACCAGTTCCTCAACAATGACAAAGGCCAGATCGCGCAGCTCTCTGCCGAGGCCTCCCGCGCCGAGCAGATGATGGACGTGCTCACGTCCCCTTCTGCCAAGCAGGTCACCTTGACCGAGGGCAAAGGAACCCCGCCGCCGACCGGCCGTACCAGTTATCTTGCGGATAAGGGAGCCCTGGTCTTCGTCGGGAACAACCTCAAACCCATCCCCGCGAACAAGACCTATGAACTGTGGATGATCCCATCGAACGGCAAGCCCCCTGTCCCAGCCGGGCTCTTCCGTCCTGACGAGCGAGGGAGCGCCAGCCTGGTACTTCCCAAGCTGCCCGAAGGCATCCCGGCCAAAGCTTTTGGGATCACCATCGAGAACGCCCAGGGCGCGACCAGCCCGACCATGCCGATCGTCCTCTCCGGCGCAGCAGGCCTGTAAAGCAAGCGATAGCCAAGCAGGTCGAGGCCGTCGCTCCCATAGCCTGAGAATCGCTGCTGTCGTGTCGCAGGGGGCTCAAGAAAATCCCGGCAAACCCGGGACCATGCCATCGTTTGATCCAGCAGCCCTGATTCATTGACCGCTTCATCACGCAGGTGTCGTGTCAGGCAAGAGCTGGCGACGGCGTAAGCGACGCGCATCTGCCGCTTTTCCATCGAGAGTTCCCGGCTTGTCGAGGAAAGCTATCGCCGCTCAGGGAAAGGGCGTCCGCAATCTGGGCGCCCCGCCGGTTGAGGCGGCGGAGGCGCACCAGGTGAGGCTACCGCCTCCGAGTGGCCGCGGCTGTCGCAGCAGCTTCCAGCGCACAGAAGTTGGCCAGCGACGAGGTTTGCGTTGGCACCGTACCTGGCGTGCAAGGGACGCCATTTCCCGGCGAATAGCTGTTGTTGTTGATTTGCGTAGTTCCGTCGGCGTTCTGGCGAGTGACCCGCGTATCGATGATGTCGCCCTGGAGCTGCAGCGTCGTATTCACCGTATCGGTATCGGTGCGGAGAATCACCAGGTTCTCGCTATCCGCGGACGAGACATAGATCTTGCCGGTCGGGTAGTTGTAGGACGAAGCCACCATGCGGGGATGCGCCGTTGTGCCATCCTGGTTCAGCGGCAGGGTAATAGTCTTTTCCACCGCGTAGCTGCTCAGGTTGACCACCGAGACTGTCCCATCCTTGGAGTTCGCGACATAGGCGCGGCTGCCATCCTGCAGCACCGTTACGGACGATGGGCCGTTGCCTACCGTCACGTTGTGCACCGTCCCGAACTGTGGGGCATCATTGTCGAAAGCATCGGTGCTGACATCGATGATGCTGATGGTGTTCGAGTCGTAGTTCGCCGTCACCAATTGGCTGGTTGTGTCATAAAGCTCGGCGTAGACTGGCCCGGCCGGGAGCGTAATGGTGGCGTTACTGAGGCCTGACGTGGCATTGACCTGGGTGTCGAGAGTGTTCTTCTGGGCATCGATAACGGTGACCGTTCCACTGCCCCGGTTCAGCACGAAATCGCGCAGGCCGTCCGCGGACTGAAGCCCATATACCGGGCAGACCCCCACGGGGATCGTCGCCGAAATGGTATTCGTCGCCGCCTCGAGCGCAGATGCCACCCCGGCCGTCGTCACAGTGCCGGGGGTTGCGCAGACCGTCGGCCCGACATTCTGGCTGATGCCGTAAAACCGCGTCGAAGCGCTGCGGCCGGCGATGTTGATCAGGCCCAGGGGAAACTGGATGGCCTGTTTCAACCCCGGCGGCGTCCCGGTCAGCACATCCACCTGGTCCGCGGTCTCGTCCACCACATAAAGCACAGCGCTGCCGACCAGCGTGTTGATCGGGTTCGCGGTCGCCGATAATGTACTGGTTCCGACCAGCTTGGTTTGCAAGGTCGTGACAATGGGAACGACGCTGAGGCTGCCGTCGCGATCAATGGTGTAAGCCGTCGATCCCGTGCCGTCCAGGGCAAAATCGAGCGGAAGATCTCCACCGGCTGCCTGGGCCAGCACCGTATCGCCGGAGAAATCGAGGATCGTGATAATGCCCGGAGCTGCACCGCTCGGTTGCGTGATCGCAACCGCGTAAGCCGTCGGCGCAGGGCTGGGACCGGTCGGCCGTACCGGGTTGACGACCGGCCGGTAGGGATTGCCGCATCCGGCGGCCAGCAGCAACAACGCCCCTGCGCCGCGCACCATGCTTCCCGCGCGCCTGCCGGAGCTTACCGCGCGGATGACCTTCTCATCCACACTTGTAATGCCACTGCCAATAGTGCCAATCTTGGAATACTCAAGTGCCGAACCTTGAAACGCCCCGGCTGCGGTATCTTTGCTCTCACCCGCCGACTGCCCGGGCACTGCCATGCTTTGCACTCGTAAATACCTCAACGCGAAATCGATCCTGAACAAAGCTTGATTGTAAATCACATGGACTTTCGGCTCACTCCCGCGCCAAAGGCGCTCCATCGGATTGAATTCGAAGGCTCTGCCGGCCATCGAACCACTGCGACAGGAATGAGGAAAGAATCTTCGGGATGACTGAGCCCACCGCCTGGCAGGAAGTGAAGAAAGAGCGGGAAAGCCGCTTACGCTGGCAGTCGCAGCTCCTGCTGGCCGGCGTGTTGTCTTTCTGCGCCCTCGGCCTGGCGTTCGCCGTGTTTTCAGCCAGGACTCCGGCCACAGCCGAAGGTCTCGCGATCTGCGCCGCCTTCGGGGCGCTGGTCTGGTTGCTGCATGCTGCCACTCCGCCGGCAGCGGCCACTGGCTTCCTGCTTACCTCCTGTATGTATCTCGGCACGGTCGGGCAGCCTAACGGGAGCTGGCGCCACACCGCGTTGCTTCCCGGCCTCGCGCTCTTCGTACTGGCGTTTCTCGCCACCCGCCTGGGCCGGCGGAAGAAGGAGCAACGCGGGCTTGCGGAATCGCGGCACGGCCGTGGCGCCTCGCAGGTAGCAGCGAACATGGGGGCTGCCGCCATGGCGGCCCTCCTGATCCCGGGAGCCTTCCCAGTCTTTCTCTTCTCCCCCGGCTCGAGACTGACCGCACCCATACTCAACCTAGCGGCCGCCGCCGCGCTCGCCGAAGCCGCCGCCGATACCGTCTCCTCCGAGATCGGCCAGGCATTCGGCGGAACTCCCGTGCTGCTGACCGGTTGGAAGCCTGTCTCCCCAGGTGCTGACGGAGCCATAAGCTTCGTCGGTACAGCAACCGGTGGTCTCGCCGCAGCAGTCCTCGTCCTGGTAGCCGTCCCCACCCTCGGTCTCGATCCCCGACAGGCTTTCGGCGCGTGGCTCGCGGCGCTCTGCGGCTTTTTCGCCGACAGCCTGATCGGAGCAACGCTAGAGCGGCGGGGATGGCTGAATAACGACTCGGTCAACTTTCTCTCCACGGCCTTCGCGGCGCTGCTTGCCTGGGGCTGGTGCCGGCCGTAGACGGGGTCCGCGATTACCGCGGCAACTCCGGTTTGCACTATGCTGAGAACGCATCCTCATGGATTTCGAACAGCTTCGCACCTTCCTCGAAGTATCGCGTCAGAAAAGCTTCTCCCGGGCCGGCGAAAAGCTTTCGCTGACCCAGCCGGCGATCTCCGCACAGGTTCGATCTCTCGAGACCGAGGTGGGCGCACAGCTTTTTGATCGCTCCGGAGGCAAGGTCACATTTACCGCTGCCGGCCGCGTCTTCGAGCCATTCGCCGAGCACTGCCTCGACTGCCATCAGCACATCCTGCTCGCCGTGGGAGAGATGCAGCGGACCCCGCGCGGCGAGATCGCGATCAGTGCCAACGAGGCGACCTGCCTCTACGTGCTGCCGCAGGTCTTCACCCAATTCAAACAGCAGTATTCCCGCGTCGGTCTCAACATCATCCGCGCCGATCGCTCCCGCACCGTCGAAGCGATCCTCAACCGCGAGGTGGACTTCGGCGTCATCGCCCTGCCGGTGAAAGATGTACGGCTGACGGCGGAGTGGCTGCATAAGGACGAGCTCGTTCTCGTCGCCGCCCCCAGCCACCCGCTCGCCCGTGCAGGAAAACTGCGCATCGAAGATGTTGCCCGCCACGCTCTCCTGCTGCCCAAACAAGGCCGCCAGCGCGAGCAGATCGACCTGCTCTTCAGTATTCGCGAGCTCAAGCCGACCATTGCCATGGAACTCGACTCGAGCGAACTCCTGAAGCGCTTCATCGCCGCGGGCATGGGTATCGGTTTCGCGCCCCGATCGAACATTGCGGCCGACGAGCAGGCCGGCACCTTGAAGATTCTGGCCATCGAGGGCGTCCGCCTGCAGCGCGAACTCGCCCTGGTCTTCCGCAAAGACAAGGGCCTCAGCCGCGCCGCCCAGGCTTTTCTCGAGATCGCAACCGGCCGCCCGCAACTGACCCAGAACTCTACCGCGCCCGCCAAAGAAGCTTCCCGCTCGCTGCCCAAAACGGCCCCCCGGCTCACTGCGAAAGTTAAGTAAATTCCCGCCCGGCATCGGACCGGGCGACCCCACTCCATGCCCCTGCTCGCGTATCGTTCATGGAGGAGCTTCCGTGTCATGCCATCCACAATGAACTATCGCGTCGGGTTGATCCAGATGTCCTGCAGCCCCGATCCCGATGCCAACCTCGACAAGGCCGCGGATCGCGTCCGCGAAGCCGCCCGGGCAGGCGCGAACGTCGTCTGCCTGCCCGAGCTCTTCCGTGCGCAATACTTCTGCCAGCGCGAAGACACCGAGCTCTTCGATCTCGCCGAACCCATCCCCGGCCCTAGTACCGCGCGGTTGAGCGCCGTTGCCCGCGAAGAAAAGGTGGTGGTCATCGCCTCGCTCTTCGAGCGCCGCGCCGCCGGCCTCTACCACAACACCGCCGCCATCCTGCAGAAAGACGGCTCGCTGGCCGGCCTCTACCGCAAAATGCACATCCCCGACGACCCGCTCTATTACGAGAAGTTCTATTTCACCCCCGGCGATCTCGGCTTCAAGGCTTTCGATACGGCGGTCGGCAAGATCGGCACGCTCGTCTGCTGGGACCAGTGGTACCCCGAAGGCGCCCGCATCACCGCAATGCAGGGCGCAAATGTGCTCTTTTATCCCACCGCGATCGGCTGGCACCCGGCGGAAAAAGAAGAGTTCGGCGCCGCCCAGTATGACGCGTGGCAGACCATCCAGAGGGCTCATGCGATCGCTAACGGCGTCTATGTCGGCGCCGTCAATCGCGTCGGCGAAGAGCATGGCGATGTGCGCGGAAACCGCGTCGCAGGACCGGGCCTGCAGTTCTGGGGAGGCTCGTTCATCGCCGATCCCTTCGGCCGGATCGTCGCCAAAGCTTCCCATAACGAGGAAGAAATCCTCATCGCCGAGGTCAATCTCAAGACGCTCGAAGACACTCGCCGCAACTGGCCCTTTCTGCGCGACCGCCGCATCGATGCCTACCAGCCGATCGTTCACCGCTTCCTCGACGCCACGACCATCGGGGATGGAAAATGACGCCGACGCCGCGCGAGCTCGGCTACAGCATGCCCGCCGAATGGGAGCGCCACGACGCAACCTGGATCGCCTGGCCGCATAACGCTACCGACTGGCCGGGCAAGTTTCAGGCGGTCCCCTGGGTCTACGCCGACATCGTTCGCCATCTCTCGCGAGTCGAAATTGTCCACATCCTGGTCGACGGCGAAGCCGCGAAAAAACGAGCTCACAGTGCTCTCGCGCGCAGCGGCGCTACGCTCAGCAACGTCCGGTTCCACCACGTACCGACGGACCGCGTCTGGACGCGGGACTCCGGCCCAATCTTTGTAAGAAGAAGCGCGGCTCACGATCGGCCGGCCGCTGTCGCGATCACCAATTGGCGATTCAACGCCTGGGCCAAGTACGACAACTGGCATCACGACGACCTCGTCCCGGAGCAGGCCGCAAAAGCGTTGGCACTTCCGCAATGGAAGCCCGCCATTGAGCTCGCCGATGGCTCCGAGCATCGGCTCGTCCTTGAGGGCGGCAGCATCGATGGCAATGGCGCCGGCGTACTGCTCACCACCGAAGAATGCCTGCTCAGCCCGATCCAGCAAAGAAACCCGGGAGTCAGCCGCGAGCAGCTGGAGCAGGCCTTCCACGACTACCTCGGCATCGACCGGGTGCTGTGGCTCGACCGTGGCTGCGCCGGCGACGATACCCATGGTCATGTCGACGACATCACGCGATTCGTCGCCGAAAATACAATCGTAACGGCGACTGAGACAAATACCGCCGACGACAACCACGCCCCGCTCGCTGAGAATCTCGACCGCCTGAAATCAGCGAAGAACCGGCACGGGAGAGCCTTTGAAATCGTGGAACTGCCCATGCCGGGCCCGGTCGTCTTCGACGGCCAGCGCCTGCCCGCCAGTTACGCGAATTTCTACATCGCCAACGGCATCGTGCTGGTGCCCACCTTCAACGACGCCAACGATCGCAAAGCCCTCAGCATCCTCGCCGGCCTCTTCCCCAGGCACATCGTGACCGGCATCCATTGCGGTGATTTCGTCTGGGGATTAGGAGCGCTGCACTGCATGACCCAGCAGCAGCCTGCAGTGAAATGAACGCTATACTGTGAACGAAAGCGTCGGGGTCTCTTCATGCTGGAGCCAAAAGAAGCGGTCGGAAAGGCCCAGGAATACCTTGTGGAACTTAGGCCTGACCTCGCCGACCGGAGTGTCCGCCTGGAGGAGATAGGGTCCTTCGGCGAGCGCTGGCGGCTTACCTTTGCAGCTCTGTTTCCGCTGCTGACCGATGCCGCAAGCCATATGGAGCGCTTCCCGCCGCCTAACAAGATAGACAAGGTAGCCGAGGTTTGCGCCAAGGACGGTTCGTTTGTCTCGCCTCGAGATCGTGCCGCGTGTTGACCTTTGCCTGACGAAATATATCTCCAGGCCGCCATCGAACAGGCCCGCCAGGCAGCACTGGCCGGTGAAGTCCCCGTCGGCGCCATCGTCGTCTACAACGGCGAGATCGTTGCGCGCGGCCAGAACTACGTCCTCCGCACCCTCGACCCGACCGCGCATGCCGAGATCGTCGCTCTGCGCGCCGCAGCCACGCAGCTGGGAAATTACCGCCTCACCGGCTGCGCACTCTACACGACTCTCGAACCCTGCGCCATGTGCGCCGGAGCGATCGTTCACTCCCGCATCTCCAGGCTCGTCTATGGCGCCCCCGACCCCAAAGCCGGAGCAGCCGGCTCCGTTCTCGAGATCATCAATCACCCGCAGCTGAATCACCAGCTGAAAGTCACCCCGGGTATCCTCGCCGACGAGTGCGGCGAGCTCCTGCGCGCCTTCTTCCGCGAACGCCGGCTGCTCTAAATTCGCGTTAGCGCTTCAATCAAGGGGGCACAGCGCGGATAGGCGGCCATGAGTCGATCGCGCTCACCGGTCTCGTAGTCCGCATAATCAAAGCCCGGACTCACCGTACAGCCGAGCAGCGCGACTTTGCCGCCCGGCGCCAGCCGCGAACCCTGCCAGACGTTCTTCGGCACTACTAACTGCGGCGCCATGCCCGCGGCAAGATCGCTGCCCAGTGTGACCACGCGGTCGCTGCCATCCGGCCAGAGCTGCAGCATCTCGACCGGGTCGCCAAGATAGAAGTGGAAGATTTCATCCGAAATCAGCCGATGCATCTCTGAAAACGTCGAGGGCTCCAGCAGGTAGTAGATTGCCGTTCCCGCGGCCCGCTCCCCGGCGTAACGTGGTGGCAGCGCACTCTGCGGAATCGGCTCCTCCGCTTTCCAGGTCTGGATGAAGTAGCCTCCCTCGCGAGGGTGCGCCTCCAAACCCAGCCACTTTCTGATCTCCTCTGCCGTCATGCGATTCTCCCTCGCCGATCATACGAGGAATAAGGCGAATTCAGTCCCGACAGCACGAACCGGCCGTCAAGTTGAAGGATTTTCAGCTGAGGATTGAGGGACGAGCTATTCCGCGCTTGCCGGGACCGAAAAGTCCAGGCCCGCATCCCGATTTGTCTTCTCCGTACCGGGAACGTCCAGCTGATCGATCGGAATTTCGCGCCGTCTTGCGCCATCGAGGACGTACAGCGTGTCACGGGTGACGGCGTAATTCTGCACCTGCTGCGGAGGGCGCCCATCTTTGAAGAGCAGCGTCACCGCCGGCTGGTCATGCACATCGGCCTGCGCGGGAGCCTGCGGCTGATAGTCTGGCCGCGGCGCATACCCCTGCTGCGGAGGATATTGCGACGGATATCCCGAATCGGGTGGCATCTCCTGGTTGCCCGCATCCTGAGGAGCGGCTTCGGCGCTCTGCTGGTCCCCGGCATAGGCGGCGTCATCGGGGTAGCCGTAGCCATACCCATAGAAGCCGGAGCCGAGCCATCCTGGAACCGCGTAGACAGCGCGCGAGTAACCGCCGCCTGGATACGGATAGCGATTCCTGCCCCCATTTGGAGGTTGAGTTCCACCGAAGGGCGGTGGCCCGACGGGGCTGTTATAAACACCGCGTTGTGACTTGCTTTCCAAGCCGGGACGATAGGCCGGAGCACTGCCGAAAGAGCGCGAAGTACTCGGGCCAGACATTGAGAAGCTCCGCCCGGAAGAAAAGCTTGCGCTTCCATGGGCAGACCCGCCGCTCGCATGACCTCCGCCGCCCCCGTGCTGGGCCACAGCAGAAGCGGAGAGGAGAACTCCCAGCGACGCTAGCAGAATCTGCTTCATAACTTCTTAGATGATACTCTCGTACCGGGCGACGCAGCCGCTCCATGGGATTCCCGGATTTATGCAGCTTGACGTCCAGGTTGATCGGCCACCGCCAGCCGTCTATTCCACCTGTTGCTTGGCCTTGTACCCGTCCCTCGCAGTGATGTCGTATTTTAAAGGCTTGTGCTTCTCATCCTGCATCTTCAGCGGCTGCCCTTCGTCGTCCACCAGCTCCACACGCAGCTTGCGGTAAGTACCATCCTGCTTGGCATTGGTCGGCTTGTAGGTCAGCTCGTACTGATTACGAATCGTGTCGTTGATGGTGTGGAAGATGTCGGGCATCTCGCCGGTAAACCTGGGGAAGAACGCCATCCCGCCAGTCATCCTCGCAAAGGTAGTCATCTGGTTGTCGGCCTGCAGGTAATCGATCTCGCGAGCCCCGCCCATATTTGACATGATGCGCGCCGCCTGACCCGTTCCGACGGCAAAGATGGTCACGTTCGGCGTTGCCTTGATCTTCGCCAGGATCTTGTCGAGCGTGATCTTGCTGAAGGTATCCCGCCCCGAAGCAATCAGCACAATGTACTTGCGGCCTTCGATGCGGCTCAACCGGTCGAGCGCCTCGTAGAGCGCGTCGAAGACATTTGTCTCACTGAAGCCTGGAATCTGCAGCGAATTCAGCGATTGATAGATCAGCCGCTTGTCCTGGGTGAAGTCGGTCAGAATCTGCGTCCGCATGTCGAAGGTCATCACCGCAACATAGTCATCCGGCTTCAGCTGCTGCGCAAAAGAATACGCGGCGTTCCGCATGTCGTAGATAAAAGCATAGTTCTTGGCCGCGAACTCGCACACCAACAGCGCCGTGATCGGCGCCTGGATACGCGTAAACCCACTGATCGGCTGCGGCACCCCATCCTCGAAGACGCGGAAATTCGGCTCCTTCAGGCCGGGAACAAACTGGTGGGTCTTCTGCAGGATCACGCCGACATCGACCGTCACCACCGGCACATCCACGCGGAGAGAGAAACTTCCTGTTCCGGGAGGGTTCTTGACCTTCGGCTCCGGAGGAGGCGGCGGTTCGGCCTCTTTTTCTTTCTTCTTCGGCAGCGCAATCACGCCGTTGTCGCCGCCCGGGCCACCGGCATCGGGAGTGGTCTGATCGGGCTGCTGCGTGGGCGGGGTCTGCTGCTGGGCAGGCTGTGGATCTGGCGGCGGCGCACTCTGCTGGGCAAATCCAGCCTGCGTGGACGCTGCAAGAGCGGCTCCCAGCAACGTCATCGACAAGGCGAAAACTCCGCATCGGCGCATCGCGCGTGCGGCCTTCCAGGTCTGTGGGGCATCGCCCCGCTTCAATTTCATAGGGTTCATTATCGTCCAAATATTGGCTGCTTTGCGCCAGGCGCGCCACCAGCTACTCTGGTAGACGTGCAAACCCGCAGGAAAGCAACCTTTCGGCCCGCAATCTTCTTCGCCGCCGGCTTGATCCTCTCCGCTCCGCTCATTGTTAACGCGCAATCGCGAACGCCGGCGGCTTCGACGCCACCGCCCTCGGTGGCTGCGGGCGTCTTTCCGCTCGACCAGGTGCATGCCGGGCTGCACGGCGTCGCTTACACGGTCTTTCAGGGGACCCAGCCCGAACCGATGGATGTCGAGATCCTGGGCATCCTGCACAACGCCATCGGCCCCGGACAGGACATGATCCTGTCCCGCCTGAGCGGACCCAAGCCGGAGTACACCGGCGTCGTTGCCGGCATGAGCGGCAGCCCGGTCTACATCGACGGCAAGCTGCTCGGCGCTCTCTCCTATCGCATCGGCCAGTTCAGCAAAGAGCCTATCGCCGGCATCACGCCCATTCAGCAGATGTTCCAGGTCCGCGACCAGCCCAATCCCCCCGCATCCGCCTCGGCTTCCTATTCGGCTGGGCCGGCGCTTTCTGCAACCACCCAGAACGCAACCCCCACGGCAGATTCCGCCACCATGCAGCCCATCGAGACGCCGCTGGTCTTCAACGGCTTCAGCCCGGATGCCATCAAGCTATGGCAGGAGCACATGCCCGCTTCCGGCCTTACCGCTGTCGCCGGTATAGGCGGCGGCAGCTCCAACCAGCCTCAGCCCGAGCCCATCGTTCCCGGTTCAGCCGTGAGCGCCGTGCTGGTGCGCGGCGACCTCGATATCTCCGCCACCTGCACCGTCACCTACATCGACACCAAGCGGCTGCTCGCCTGCGGCCACCCGATTACCCAGTTCGGCCCAGTCTCGATGCCCATGACCAAGGCCGAGGTGCTGGCCACCCTCGCCTCGCCGCTGAACGCCTTCAAGATCATCAACACCACCGAGACGGTCGGCTCGTTTACCCAGGATCGCCAGTCAGCGATCAGCGGACTGCTCGGCGTAACTACCCGGATGATCCCGGTCAGCGTCAGCATTAGCCAGCCGCCCGGTTCTTCCTCGCCTGTCCGCAAGCTGCACTTTGAAGTAATCGACAACCTGCAAATCACCCCCAGCGCCGTACTGGTCTCGATCTACCAGGCGCTCATGGCGAGCAACGACAACGGAGCCGAGACCAGCTATCGCATGCGCGGCACCATCGATCTTGACGGGTATCCGCCGGTCCATATGGAAAGCCTCCTGGCCCCGACCGATCAACTGCCTGTACCACTCGCCGCCGCTCTCATCGTTGGGCAGCATTTCGCCCAGCTTTACGGCAACGTCGCCAGGCTGACGAATGTCCACTCCGTCACGGTCGACTTCGAGGCGATCCCCGGTCGACAGATCCTGCAGATCGACAGCATCCGCAGCTCGGCGACCGTCGTCCATCCCGGGGAGTCCCTCACCGTCGAGGCGACCTTGCGCCCCTATCATGGAGAGCGCAGGAACGTCCGCATCCCGATCACCCTGCCCACAACGCTTGCCCCCGGCGCGCTGCGCCTGGTCGTAAGCGACGCGGCAACCCTCGACCGCGTCACCTTATCGCAAAGGCCGGGCGCGCGGCCGCTCGAGATCGCCGACAGTATCGCGCAGATCAACAGCCTCCGCGCCAACGACCGCCTTTACGTGACGCTGCTCGAGCCTTCCCCGCAAGCCATTCTCGATGGCCGCACCCTGAGTGCGCTTCCCATCTCGATGGCCAATGTCTTCGAGCCGCTCCGCAGCAATCAGGAGATGTCGCTCAATGGCGAGTCGGCTGTCCCCGCCGCCTCCGTCGAGACCGGCGCAATGTTGACCGGCCAGCAGGTGTTGACACTTCAGGTCGAGTAGCGAGCAGCTTTTGACCGGCGGCCGGGAACGGGGACGTTATGATGGAACACACTACTAGGGCATTCACGAAATGGCATTGATACACGGATTTGCGACGCATGCGGCGGGAGCCGAACTGCTGCCTTACAAGTACGACCCGGGAGAGATCAAACCGGCCGACGTCGAAATCAAGATCACTCATTGCGGCGTCTGTCATAGCGACCTGCACCTGATCGACAATGATTGGGGCATCAGCCAATACCCATTTATCCCCGGCCATGAGATCGTCGGAACGGTCGCGAAGATCGGCAGCGAGATCACCGACTTGGCCCTCGGCGACCGGGTCGGCGTGGGCTGGCAGGCGAACTCCTGCGGTCATTGCGAGTGGTGCCGCAAGGGGATGGAAAACCTCTGCGCCAAAAGCCAGGGAACCTGCGTTCACCGCAACGGAGGCTTCGCTGACTCGGTACGCGTCAATGCCCGATTCGTCATTCCGATCCCGGCCGCGCTCGAGAGCGAAAACGTCGCGCCCTTACTCTGCGCCGGCATCACCGTCTATAGCCCGATGCGCACCCACAACCTCAACGCGGCTTCGCGCGCCGGCGTCATCGGCATCGGAGGGCTCGGCCACATCGCGCTCCAGTTCGCGCGCGCCTTTGGCGCGGAAGTCACGGCTTTCTCGACCTCGGCGGAGAAGGAAGAAGAGGCGCGTACCCACGGCGCTCACAATTTCATCAACACCCGCGACTCCAAAGGGCTTAAAAACCTTGCCGGACACTTCGACTTCATTTTGTCGACCATCAACGCGGACCAGGATTGGAGCGCCTACCTCAACGCGCTTCGCCCCACCGGCAAGCTGGTCTTCGTCGGCGTGCCGCCTACCCCGCCGCCGATCCCCGTGGCGACCCTGATGACCGGCCAGCGCAGCATCGACGGCAGCACCACCGGCGCCCCCTGGCAGATTCGCGAGATGCTCGAGGTAGCGGCCCGCCACGGCATCAAGGCGCAGACAGAAAGCTTTGCCTTCGACAAGGTGAACGTGGCCCTTGGCAAGCTGCGGAAAAACCAGGTCCGCTACCGCGCCGTGCTGGCCAGATAACCCCGCTGGTGCGAACCGGCAGTCGTTCTCTCTGCATCGCCAGCCTGCTAGAGGTCCATTCGAAGAGTAGTGGGTGAAGCATGGACGAGATGGACAAGATGGACAAGATGGACAATGCCATCCGCAGAGTCACCTGCCGGTGAGGAACAAGGAGCCCAAAGATCTCTTGTTCCTCTCCAACGCCCACCGGCCTCCGCCCGAAGGAGTGCAGAGACGACCCCTCTTCTGTCTGCCAGATGGCCGGTCGATTGCAGGACTAGGCTGAGGTAAGAGAAAGTTCGAGAAGCAGAATAAGTACAAAACGCCGCTACTCCCTCGCAACGACGTATCGGAATTATTTTCTAGCGCAAATCCTCCCGCTCAAGATCACCACCCGCGGAACTACCCAACCCGCCACTCTCGTTTGCCGGTACTATCTGCACCAGCTTCGACGCGGCCAACTGCGCCGGAGAAGCCATGGCCTCCTCGTGCTGGCGTTTGGCAGCCGCATCGATATCCACGGGAATGCCGCCCGGCACGATGACCGGCTGCGCGTACAGGTATGCATAGTCCCGCGTCGCCCGATAAAGCACCCCGATCGCGATCAGCAGCACGACCACGGTGATCAGGCTGCCCTCCGGCCCGTAGCCGTCCCCGGTCAGCCAGAAAGGCCCGTGCGCGTTGGCCGAGATGACCCGCGAGAAGTCGCGCTGCCCGGAGACCGGCAGTCCGAAGAGGCTCCCCATGCTCGCGTTCCACGCAAAATGCAGCCCCCACGGCAGCCACAGCGCCCGGGTCCGCAGGTAAGCGAGCGCCAGCAGCCAACCCGCCAGCATCGTCACCAGGGTGCTCGCCAGGTCGGAATCCGGATTCGACCAATGCATCAGCGCGAAGATCAGCGATAGCACCAGCGTCGCCAGGAATGGCCCCATCGCATCGATCAGCCGCTGAAACGGATATCCGCGAAAAGCAACCTCCTCCGCCAGAGCTGCAACCAGCAGAACCAATAACTCCAGCAGCAATTGCTCAAACTGCCGCGGCCTCGTCCAGAAGGTGAGCGTCAAGCCCCCCAACAGTGCGATCGGCAGCACGCACGCCACCATGGCGCCCCAGCCGAACGCTGCGCCCAGGCCAAACTCCTGCATGGTCGTCGCCCGGCGCATCAACCCCATCGACCGCAGCGGCGTACGCTGGCGTTGAAAGGCGAATCCCATCGCCGCGTAACCGGTCAGCAGCAGAAAAAGCCAGACGGTGCGATAGGCGAGTTGATTCCAGTCGCCGGTGCTGAGCCCATTGGCCGCGCTTTGGGCGATCCACTCGGCGATGAAGAACCAGGCCGCTGCCAGCAGAAAACAACCCATCGCTCCCCACCGGTGAACCCGCCGTCGCGCAGCAGGCCGGAGCACATCGAAGCCGCTCAAAGGCAAACTCCGGACTTGCACACGCCAACCTGCGACGGGCAGGCCGGGCAGCGGCACGGCGTCCGGCAACGAGAGACGAAATTGATGGGGTTCGCGTGGAGAAACATTCAGGAGGTGTAGAACTGGCCCATATTCCGGAATTTGGCGCGCCGCGCGGCGAGCAGTTCTTCGAGAGGCATCGATCGTATGGCGGCCAAGTGAGCCGACAAGGCAGTGTCCAGCAGTGCGGCAGCGGCGGCCAGGTCGCCGTGCGCTCCATTGCCCGGCTCGGCGACGATCCCATCGATCACGCCCAACGCTTGAATCTCGGAGGAAGTGACTTTCAATGCAGCGGCCGCTTCGGCCCGCTTTCCAGGATCGCGCCACATGATCGAGGCGCCGGATTCAGGCGAAATCACCGAATAAATCGCGTTCTCCAGCATCAGCACACGGTCGGCTACCGCAATGGCCAGGGCGCCCCCCGAGCCGCCTTCCCCGGTAATGGTGGCGATCGTCGGCACCCGCAGCCGGGACATCTCCCGCAGGTTCCGCGCAATCGCCTCGGCCTGCCCGCGCTCCTCCCCGCTTACCCCATGCCATGCGCCAGGGATATCGATAAAGGTGAAGACCGGGCGGCCAAACTTCTCGGCAATCTTCATCGCCCGCAACGCCTTGCGATACCCCTCAGGGTTCGGCATGCCAAAATTGCAGCGAATCTTCTCCTTGGTCGTCCGCCCCTTCAGGTTCATCACGACCATCACTTCCTCGCCGTGGAACCGGGCCATGCCGCAGCAGATCACCGGATCGTCACCGAAGGCGCGGTCGCCGTGGATCTCGCTGAAATCTGTGAAGATCCGGGTTACGAAATCCATCGGGTAGGGTCGCTGAGGGTGCCGTGCTAACTCTATCTTGACCCATGCCGCGGGAACCTCGCTGCGCCGCGGCTCTAAACTTGCTGTCTGTTCTGCCATAAGTACTTACAGTCTCGACAACTGCTGCTCAATCGCCGCCTCACCCGCCTGGCATGGTTGCAGTCGTCTAATCCTGATTGTATGGACATGCGCCAAGAGAGACAAACTCCTCCTCAAAATCTCTCCGCCAAACTTCGAGCGCGTAAGCTGTCTGCATGACTACGACCTACAAAAATCTCATCGGCGGCCAGTGGGTCGCCTCGCACAGCGGCAAGACCTTCCAGAACGTGAATCCCGCCAACCACGACGACATTGTCGGAGAATTCCAGGCTTCGAACGCCGCCGATATCGACGACGCAGTCGCAGCCGCCGCCGAAGCCTTCAAGAGCTGGCGCCTTACCCCCGCCCCCAAGCGCGCCGAGATCCTCTACCGCTGCGGCGAAATCCTGCTCTCCCGCAAAGAGCAGTACGCCAACGCCATGACCCGCGAAATGGGCAAAGTGCTCGCCGAGACCCGCGGCGATGTGCAGGAAGCCGTCGACACCGCCTACTACATGGCCGGAGAAGGGCGCCGCCTCTTCGGCCAGACCACCCCGTCGGAGCTGCCCAACAAGTTCGCCATGTCGATGCGCATGCCGGTCGGCGTGGTCGGCATGATCGCGCCCTGGAACTTTCCCATGGCCATCCCATCGTGGAAGCTCTTCCCCGCCCTCGTCTGCGGCAACACCTGCGTCATTAAGCCTGCCGAAGACACCCCGCTCTCCACCTACAACCTCGTCCAGACGCTGATCGACGCCGGCCTGCCCCCCGGGGTCGTCAACATCGTCACCGGCTTCGGGCCCCAGGCCGGCGCACCGCTCGTTGAGCACCCGGGCGTTCGTGCAATTTCATTTACCGGTTCCAGCGAAGTGGGCCGCATGGTCGGCCAGACCGCCGCCGGCCTCTTTAAACCATGCTCGCTAGAAATGGGCGGTAAGAACGCCATGATCGTTCTCGAAGACGCCAACCTCGACCTCGCTCTCGAAGGCGCGCTCTGGGGAGCCTTCGGAACTACGGGACAACGCTGCACTGCCACCAGCCGCATCATCCTCCATCAGTCGATCGCCGCCGAGTTCACCGACCAGCTAGTCACTCGCGCCAAAGCCCTCACCGTCGGCGACGGATTAGACGAATCCAACCAGGTAGGCCCGCAGATCAACCAGCAGCAGATCGAAACCTCCGAACGCTACGTCGCCATCGCCAAAGCCGAAGGCGCAAAGCTCGTCACCGGAGGAGCCAGAATTGCCGAAGGCGCCAACGCCAAGGGCTGGTTCTTCGCCCCAACCGTATTCAGCGAAGTAAAGCCGCAAATGCGCATCGCCCAGGAAGAAGTCTTCGGCCCCGTCGTCAGCCTCATCGAATGCACCGGTCTTAAAGACGCGCTCGCCATCGCCAACGGTATTCAGTACGGCCTCTCAACCTCGCTCTATTCCAGAGATGTCAACCGCGCCTTCCAGGCCATCCGCGACTTAGAGGCCGGTATCACCTACATCAACGCCCCCACCATCGGCGCTGAAGTCCACTTACCCTTCGGCGGAGTCAAACAAACCGGTAACGGCCACCGCGAAGGCGGCACCGGCGCGCTCGACTTCTACACCACGTGGAAGTCGGTGTACGTGGACTATTCCGATAAGTTACAGCGGGCGCAGATTGACACTGGCGAGTAGCAACCGATGAATCGATGACCCGCGAGCCTCAGCACCCAGACAGCCGGCACTTCCCATTCCGAAGAGCGACCGACGGTTTACGATAACGGCATGGTGATTTCGGCATACATTCCGCACCGTTTGAGAGAGCATGCTTCGCGCACTGTAAGTGCTGGCGTGAAACGGTTCGCGATCTTCCTGGTGATCGGGTGCCTCGGCACACCCCCAGCCACCTTTGCCCAGGACCCACCCGCACCACCCGCTGCGCCCCGATCGCGCGCCGCCGCCAGGGCCGAAGCCGCGGCCCTCACTTCGCTTCCCCCCAGCGCCTACAACGCCCATCCAAAACTGGTCATTATCCTCGTCATCGACCAGTTCCGCGAAGATTACCTCGAGCGCTACCGCGCCGACTTCAAAGGCCGCGGCTTCCGCCTCTTCCTCGACAAGGGCGCCTACTTCCCCGACTGCTACTACGACTACGCGAACACCAAGACTGCGCCCGGCCATTCCACCATCGGTACCGGCGCCTACTCCGACGGCCACGGCATCGCCAACAACGACTGGTGGGACCTGACCCGCAACACCAAACGGCCCGTCACCTCAGTGGAAGACGAGCGCTATGCCGTGGTCGGCCTGTCCCCTGAAGCCCAGCGCAAGTCCACCGATCCTGCAGCCTCACCGCGCAACCTCCGGGCCTCGACCGTCGGCGACGAACTTCGCCTCGCCACCACCGGCCAGTCAAAGGTCTTCGGCGTCTCGCTCAAAGACCGCGCCTCGATCCTGCCCGCCGGCGCAGCCGCCAACGCCGCTTACTGGATCGACACCAGATCTGGGGCCTTCGTCACCTCCACGTTTTACCAACCCCAGCTCCCGGACTGGGCCACGGCCTTCAATGCCGGCGGCAGCGCCGCCCAGGCCCTGCAGCAGGCACAAGCCTTCGCCTCCACCGCGTCGCTGCGCGAGATGAGCCCCACCGACAATTTCTACGAATACGTCGGACGCACTCCCGCCGCCAATGAATACGAGCTCGACTTTGCCCGGGCCCTCATCACCGGCGAGCAACTCGGCAGCCACCCGACTACCGACCTCATGACCCTCAGCCTCTCTGCCAACGACGTGCTCGGCCACGCCGTCGGACCCGATGCGGCAGCCCAGCGCCAAATGGTCGACTCGCTCGACACCGACCTCGATGGCTTCTTCACCTGGCTTGATAAAAACGTCGAAGGCGGCCTCGGCAACGTTTGGATCGCCCTCACCGCCGACCACGGCGTCGCGCCCGTCCCGGCCGACGCAGCCAAACTCGGCATCAACGCCGCCAGCATCAGCACCAAGAAACTGGTCGCACAGCTGAACGAAGCCATGAACGCCAAGTTCTCTCCGGGCGAAAAGGTGAGCTACCTTTTCAACAATCAGGAGCTCCCCTATCTCTCCCTCAACCAGCCCAGCTTTGAACGCGCCGGCATTAACGAATCCGAGGCCGAAGAGGCCGTCCTGGCTGCGCTCCAACCGGCCGTCAAATCTCTCAGCGCCCCGCCCGAGCCACCCGCCGATGCGTCGGACGAAGGCGCCAGGGAGCCCGCAAAACCCAAATCGGTACCCTCCCAGATCCGGCTTCCGCCCGTCCCCGCCCTGGTCCGCAGTTATAGCCGCCTGCAGCTCGCAGCCGGGGAATACCCCACCAGCGAATTCGGCCAGATACTCGCCCACAGCTACTCGCCCAACGGCGGCTGGTACATCATGGCCGTCTTCGCCGACTACCAGATGGAAGGCCACGCCAACGGCGGCACCACCCACTTCAGCCCCTGGTCTTACGATCGTCACGTGCCGCTCGGTTTCTACGGAGCTCCCTTCGCTCCCGGCACCTATCGCGGGCGCGTTGGCCCCGTCGATCTGGCCGCCACATTCGCCGCCCTGCTCTCGATCAACCAGCCCTCGGCCGCCGTCGGCCACATCCTCACCCAGGCGCTGAAACCGGCAGCCGCCGTGGTCTACCCCAAACCTGTTCCCGTCCGCACCCGCGGAGCCCGCCCCGCACGCGGCAAAGCCGCCGTCCCGGCAACGGCGAAGCCTGACAACCGGGCAGCTCCACCGGCCGCCGCCGCAACGACACTGGCAACCCCCAAACCGGAAACTCAGCCGTGAAGCCCGACATGCGGGTCAGCTTTGCCGGCATCGAGCTCCGCAACCCGGTCCTCGCCGCCAGCGGCACCTTCGGCTACGGCATCGAATTCGAAGAGATCGTCTCGCTCGACCGCATCGGCGGCCTGGTCACCAAGGGCCTCTCCCGCGAAGCCATGGCCGGCAACCCCGCGCCCCGCTTGCTCGAGACAGCCTCCGGCATGTTGAATGCCATCGGTCTGCAGAATATCGGCGTCGATGTCTTCATCGAAAAGAAGCTGCCCGGCCTCAAAAACTACCCCCAAACCGCCATCATCGCCAACGTCTTCGGCTACCAGGTCGAGGATTACGTCGCCGTCATCGAGTCCCTCAACCAGGCCGAAGGTATCGCTGCCTACGAGATCAACGCCTCCTGCCCCAATACCAGCCATGGCGGCCAGGTCTTCGGCACCGATCCCGCACTGCTCGCCGGCCTCGTTAAGGCCGCAAAACAGGCCGCGCTGAAGCGCCCTGCGCCGCGCCCTATCCTCATCAAACTCTCGCCCAACGTCACCAGCATCGCCCAGATGGCCCGGGTCGCCGAAGATTCCGGAGCTGACGCGCTCTCGCTCGTCAACACCTTCCTTGCCCTGGCCATTGACGCCAAAACCCGCCGCCCCCGCATCGCCAACGTCACCGGCGGCCTCTCCGGCCCGGCCATCAAGCCCATCGCTCTGCGCATGGTCTATGAGGCGGCAAAGGCCGTCAAAATACCGATCCTCGGCCTCGGCGGTATCCTCACTGCCGAAGACGCCGTCGAATTCCTCCTCGCCGGAGCTACCGCCGTCCAGGTCGGCACTGCCAGCTACGCCGACCCCCGCGCCGTCGAACGCCTCGCCAAAGCCCTCGAACAATGGTGCGCCAAACACGACGTCGAAAAGGTCTCCACCCTCACCGGAGCGCTCGAGATCGCCGCCAAAGCTGACCCCCAACCCACTCTCGCCGCACCCGCTCCTGCCATGCCTCAGCCCCCACAGGTTTTGGCCGCGGTCCAAGAGCAGGCAGGCAGCGGCAACGCATCCAGCGAGCAACCAGCCAGCGATGTGGGGGCAAACCGGGAGGAGAGCGCCATCGGGCCTCGCCGGGAATTCCCTTTCCAACCAGAGCGTCCCACAACTACAAAAATCTGGTAATCGCTCAATCAACCAGGGCCAGGGGTCTCTTCGAAGCCGGTCCTGGCTTGAGTGGGAGGCGCGCAGACGTCTCACGTTTTGGATGGTCGAAGCGATTCATTCAGGTGTCTAAGCGCGCCGAAGCCTGAAGCACGAGAGGTGCGTTCGTCGCGACTTACTCATCTGGCGCTTTGCCCGGAAGCGGTGAAACCTCCCTGCCTCGCCCCCGCTCCTGACCTTTCGTCAGTGTTTCTGGCCTTTGCGGCGCCCACTCCCCGTTAGAGACGACTGCAACGGATCGGCCTCCAGGACGGAAGAGAATGGTCAATCGATCCGGCCCGCACGGCCGTCTCGAGCATGGATTGCCAGACCGTATCGTTTCCATTTACACCATGGAGGACAAAAACGCTTTTCTGGGCCGTGTCGCAAGCGTCCTCAGCCATGCTCGTGCTGCCGGTATGACGGTCATCCACATCCAGGTCGGTTTTCAACCTGGGCTACCCGAGATCAGCTCCCGCAATGCAACATCAAGCTCTTTTCGGCACACGAGCGCCGCCGGTCAGAATCGTAGTTCAAAAGGGCCCACCCTGACGCTGAGATATCTTACCTGCTACGCGCGCTCTGGAGAGGCTTCCAAGCTCGGCCGCCGGCCTTGAGTGCCGAGCAGGCGGCGCGACGATCGGCAGCGACGCGAATGCTCTTAAGTCTGACTGTGGAGAGGCGCCGGCGGTCCTAAAATGTCGTCACCAGGCGAAAGGTATACTGGCGTCCCGGCCCGATCGCATTGCCGGAAAACAGTCCTCCGAAGTCGATAACCTCGAGTGTGTTGCTCACATTGGCAATATCGGCTTGAAAGTGCAGCCCGAACTTTTCCCGCTGGTAGAGATCGGCCCCCACGGTAAGATTCTGGGTGAAGTAAGGGCTGACGCGGTCGCGGGTGAAATTGAGGTGGTTGATCACCACTTGACCGTAGGTTGCCGCATATTGCTGAGGAGTCAGGTCCGGTTCAAACGGAAGGCCGCTGTTGTAGTCGGCCCCCAGGGCCATCCACAGGCGCGGGGCGATCTGATACCGCCCCCGGGCGCGCAGCGTTTGCCGCTGGTCCTGCGAATCGGGAAAATGCCCGGTCGTCGGGTTGATTGCATCCCCTCCCAGGAACAAACCTCCGGTTACCGGATAGAAAGCATTCCCCACGATGTAGGAGTAGCTGACAAAGCCCGAGAACGGACCCCAGTTCGGCATCTCGATCTTTCCCTCCGCGCCATACAGAATGGCTTTATCGAACGCGATGGGGAAGCTGATTCCGGTGCTCAGGATCTGAGAATCGTCAGCATAATTATTCACATCCCGGCGAAACATGTTTGCATCCACGCGCAGCCGGTTCCGGATACCTTGCGTCACGCCCACTTCGTAATAGTTCCCGTGCGAAGGCTGGACCGGTAACTGCAGCGCAGGAACGCTGTTGTCCAAAGCCTCCGCGGCCGGGGAACTGGACAACAGAATGTTCTCACTGGAAGGCGTCTGGAAGATGCGGTCGTAGGCTCCGTGAATATTGAGGCCGAGCGTCGGGAAATAGCGCGACGCCGCGAGTCGCGGGCTGAATGCATTCTGGTTTAACAGCAACTGGTAGTGGTCCCACCGCAGGCCTAGGTCGATCGTCCAGTTGCCGAGACGGATCAAATCCTGAGCATAGGCTGATTGCTCGAGATCCGGACGGGTGGCCTGAAAGGCAAAGGTGATCGCGCCGGAGTCCAGGATGCCCAGATTGATCGGGCATTGAGGATCATCGGGGTCGTCGCAGTCGGGGATCACGTAGCTCAGGTTTTCGTGCAGAAAGGTATTGTCCGCCTCCACGCCGAACTTCCATTCGTTCCTCCCCTGGTGAATGGCGGCGCTGCTGTTGAAGTAGACTTCGTTGAAATAGTTGTGCTGAGTCGCGAGAACGGGCCATGACTCCGGATTCGATTGAAAATCATTGGAGTTACTGCGCGCCATGAAGTGGACCCACCCCATCGCATCGGGCGTAAAAGTGTGCTGGTAAGCAGCGCTCCCCATGGTTTCGAAGTTGCCTGCAGTCTGCAGCTGCCCTCCCGGAACAAAGACGCAATCGCCTGGCTCGCCGGCGCCCGGCCCGGCGGGGCAGCCGGTATCGTTGTCGCCGTTCGGCAAGTAGGCTCCACTCTGCTGCACCAGTTCGTTGGGAATCTGATAGCGGGCAAGTTCATGGACGACAATCAGGGTAAGGCGGTCTTTGTCCGTCAGGTCCCGCTCATAATTCCCTCCGAAGCGGGCGGCGGTGCCGTTGTTGGTATAGTTCTGAGGAACAACGGGGTTGAGGTAATGGCTTGTCCTGTTCCCCGACCCGTTGATGCCCAGCGTATTCTTCCCCCATGTGTACTGGTCCTGGGTGCTGGCCGAGGCAGTATCGTAGCTGCCGCCGAAGAGCGTGAAATTTCCGTGAAGTCCCGGTGTTCCGTTTTGCAAGGTGTTGACTTCGACCACGCCTCCCATCTTCCGGCCATACTCCGCGGGAATGCCGGCGGTGTAAATCTTGAGCGATTCAACGTCTTCGGCTTCAGCAGGCTCCGGGCCGAAGCTGGGCGAACGGTTATCCGTGAGCGGGATCCCGTTGACCACAAATTGGGTCTGATACTCCGATCCGCGCGGGTGCAGCACGGCGTTACCCTCATAGAGCCAGCCGGGTTGCGAATTGACCAGGTCCTGCAGGGAGCGGCCGGGCAACGCGGTCAAACGGTTCTGGATCGCCTCGGAACCTATTTCATTGACCGAAGCCGGACGATGCGGATCCATCAGTGTGTTCGTGTCCGTCACCTTCACCGATTGCGACACGGTAGCCAATTGCAGCTGGATCTTGCGCTCCAGGGGCAGCGCAGACCTTATTTCAACCGGCTCGGAGACGGCCGCGAATCCCGGCGCCTGGATCTGAAGATGGTAGATCCCGTAGGGCAGGCGCTTGGCGTCCATGCCGCCCTGCTGGGTCGTCTCGAAGCTCTGGCGGTACTGGGTGCCCTGGCTTGAGAGATCGACCGCCGCTTTCACGCCATATCCGGCGGGATCGGTGACGGCCAGACGCAGCTCCCCAGTGGTGCTTTGGGCCAGCATGGGAAGAGCACACAAAAATACCGGAATTGCGAGCGCCTTGTTCATCAGCGATTGTCACCCGATTGCATTGGCACAGATCAGGAAAAAGGAAAAGTCGGCTTCGACGAGGCTTTGTCTCCAATCCGGAGTACCCGATCCCATTGTCGTTGCCTATGCCGCCACAAACTCTTCGCCCCGAGCACCAGCAAGGAGTCAAATGCCGGCCTACTGGAATATTCCCCAAAGGCCTGCTTTGTTCAGCCTTTTTCTAAAGATGTTGTTTTGGACTACGAGGATCGTGACGAGGAGGTGAAGGAAAAATGTCAGTTCGAAAGAAGCAGGGCGGCAACTTAAGTCTCTGCTTGTCCGGGCCTGGCCGGAAGATCGATATCTGTCCCCGCCCACTTCTCTCACTTCTTTCGTCCAGCATCCGGTTGATCGGATCCTCGAGAGGGAAGCACGCAAAAGAAAACGCCGTGAGGCTGGCCCCCACGGCGTTCCATCCTTCAAGACAACTCGGCTATGCGTTGACTTCCGCCCCGACGCCGACTTTTTCAAACCACGAGTGCGCCGACTTCAGCACATGATTGACATTGTTGATGTTTTCAACGCCCTTGGTATTCAGCCAGTCCTCAAAGGCCTTCGCGCCCTGCTTGGCATAGACCGCGATGCCGTCCTTCCAGGTCGCCCGTCCGCAGAGCACGCCGTTATACGTCGTGCCGCTCTCGCCCGCCAGCTCCAGCGTCTCGATGAAGACCGGGTTCGAAACCCCGGCCGAGAGATAGATGAACGGCTTATGGGTATTCTCGGCAGCGTCGCGGAAGTGCTGCAGCGCCTCGGCGCGGGTATACGCCTGTTCGCCCTTGAAAGACTTGGTCCCATGCACAAACTCCATCTGCACCGGGACTTCGACCTTCAGTACATCCACGCTGTACTTGGCTTTGCCGAACTCGGCCATCGAACCGGCGACGATCTCCGGCTTCTTCTTCGCGTACTCGACCGTCTTCTCGTCGCCGCCATGCGCGTCATAGCCCACCAGCTCGAGGAAGAACGGAATATCGTGGGCCAGGCACTCGTCGCCGATTCGCTCCGTCCACGCGTGCTTATGGTCATTCACCGCGCTCTTCTCATACGGCGTGTAATAGAGCAGGATCTTGATCGCGTCCGCCCCGGCTTCCTTCAACCGGCGAACCGACCAGAGATCGAGCAGGTCGGGCAGCCGGCCAGGCGTGGCCGCGTCATAGCCGGTCTTTTCGTAGGCCAGCAGCAAACCCTTGCCGTTGCGCCGCTTCGCGGCAGGCAGGCCGAACTCCGGGTCGAGCAGGATCGCCGAAGCGTGCTTGGTCAGCACCTCGGTGACCAGCTCCTTGAACTCGATCAGCGCCGAGTCCGGCATCTCCGAGACGCCCTTCTCCTTGGCCAGCGACTTCTTGAGCGAACCGCGCTGGTCCATCGCCGCCGCCGCGATCACGCCGCGCTCATCGGACAACGCCCTCATACCTGCCAGCTTGCCGGAAGTGATACTCATCATGTCTCTCCTCGTCCTTCGGTGAAAACAATCTTTGGGATAAACGGCCCTGAAATCGATCAGCAGGAAAACCCCTACCGGGGATCGGAACCGCAGGCCGCTACTTCAATCAGAGTGCGAGAGCCCAAGCACGGTGGCAGTGTTCACGCCGGACCGTCGCCATCTTCTCCGCGCAACTGATTCTAACCGAGCCTGAAGTCCAGAATCGCGGTGGCTCGATCTTTCGTCCGGGCCCGCTCCCGCCTTCGTCTCACAGCAACCGCCGCTGTGCGGTGAGAAGCTCCCGGATTCCGGCTTCGGCATAGTCCATCATCTCGGTCATGCGCATTCGCGGAAAAGACCCGCGCTCGGCAGTCGCCTGCACCTCCACCAGTCCCCCGTCCTCGGTCATCACGACGTTCATGTCGACCTCGGCCTGCGAATCCTCCTCGTAAGCCAGGTCCAGCAGCACCCTGCCCTCGACAATGCCTACGCTGGTCGCCGCTACCAGCTGCTTCAGCGGCGACTTCTTCAGGGTCCCAGCCGCGACCAGCCGGTTTAAGGCCAGGGCCAGCGCAGCGCAGGCCCCGGTAATCGCCGCCGTGCGCGTGCCACCATCCGCCTGCAGTACATCGCAATCGAGCACCACGGTGCGCTCCCCGAGCGCCTCCATGTCGACCGCCGACCGCAGCGAGCGGCCGATCAGCCTTTGGATCTCATGCGTTCGCCCGCCGACCTTGCCCCGCTCCGATTCCCGCGGCGTCCGGGTCAGCGTCGCCCGCGGCAGCATGCCGTACTCCGCCGTCACCCACCCGCGCCCCGAATTCCGCAGCCAGCCCGGCACCCCGGTTTCGATGGTCGCATTGCAAAGCACCCGGGTCTGCCCCACCTCAATCAAAACCGAACCCTCGGCCATCGCGACGTAATCTGGGGTGAGACGAACCGGACGGAGGGCTTCGGCAGCCCGGCCCTCATGGCGAAAAAAGGCAGAAGTGGTCATCGCCTTATTGTAGTGACTCCCACAGGTCCTGAATTGGGAAGCAGGAGATTTCCTCCCGATCCGGAACAGAACCTTACACCTTGCACATTCCCGGACAGTTAATGCCGATCTGCCTGGCCAGCTTTCCCGTTTCGGAACGCTTGCAGCTGGCTGCACGCGGGGTAGGGAGGAATGCGGCGCGAAAGCTAAGTGCTTTCGAAGCTTACTCTTAGGTTCGCCTTACCTTCGCCTTCCCGCTTTGGCACTCGACGTGTAATAAGGACCTCCGTACTAGGAGAGAAGCCCATGCGAAATGCCTATTCCAGCCAACCTTCCAGATCCAGGGAGAACCCGGCAGCTTCAAGAGTCGCGTTGCTCGCGCCTGCTCTTCCGTCCCGCTTGATGACGGCTGCTCCGTCGCTCTCTATCTCATCGCCCTTGGTGGACGCAGCAATGAAATCCGGAGAGCTTCTCCCGTTGCCTTCCGCTCTCGGCGCCGACGGCTTCCCGGCCTGGGCGCCCTCCCCCTGGGTCGCCCGGCGAGGAGAGCCGAACTCTTTCGCTCCCCGTGCCGAAGAGCCGGGGAACGGGCTGCCCGGCGTCGCTGGGCTGGCTCATGACGCGCGGAACCTGTTCTCGGCAATTCACCTCTATTGCGAACTACTCGCCATTCCCGGGGTGCTCGCGCCCGGCCTCGGCCATTATGCCCAAGACCTGCGCCGGGTCGGCGAGACCGGCGCGCGCCTGATTGAGGCGCTTGCCCAAACCCGGTCTTCCGCCCGGGAGACGCCGCTCGCGATCTCTCACCCGTTGCCCGGCATCCAGGATCTCGCCTCCGAACTGTATGCGATCGAAGGGGCTCTGCGGACCCTTGCCGGGCCGGACGTTCGGCTCGAAGTGGAGTGTGCCCCCTGCGCGGGAGAGCTTGCGCTCGATGCCGAAGGGCTCTTCCGCATTCTCTTCAACCTGGTCGCGAACGCGGCCGAAGCCATGCGCTCCGGGCAGGCGGCGAGCCTGGCCGGAACGCAGGAGAGCGGGGCGGTCCCGCTGCGGGACAGCCGGCGGCATGTCCTGCGGATTACCGTCCAGCGCGGCCACGGGGCCAGCTTTCTGGGCGGCCGTAACCCCGGCCGGCCGCAGACCGTAGTCCTTTCCGTGCGCGATAACGGCCCCGGCATCGCGGCCGGCGATCTTCCGTACGTCTTCGAACCCGGCTTCTCCACCCGTTTTGGCCGCGGCCGCGAGACGGGGCGGCAGCCGGGCGTCTATGACCAGCGCCGGGACAAGGCCAGCGACACGGCGGGCTCGCCCCGGGCCGGCCGCGGCCTGGGGCTTTCGATCGTCCGGCAGCTGGCCCAGGCGGCCGGCGGTGCGGTGCGGGCCGTTTCCTCGGCCGGGGCCGGCACCCGCTTCGATATCGAACTTCCCATCCTGCCAAGAAACGCTGTGCAGCATCTCCCGGCGCTGGCAGCCGCAAAGGGGAACAACACCGGCGGGAACAGGGCTGGCAGAAAGACTATTGGCACTGGAGTAGAAAGGCGCGTACAATGCTTTCAACAACCGTAACTCACAATTTCCCTATGCCGACTCTTCCCCGAACGGGCGAAACAGCGGGTGGCATGTATGTTCTCGTCGTCGACGAGGATGCTGCCGTTCGCGCCGCATGCTGCGAGATCGCGACTCGCTTTGGCTACCTGCCGCACGGCGTTCGCGGGCCGTCGGAAGCACGTTCGGTGCTGCGCAACAACAGCATCGATATCCTCCTGCTCGACCTGAAAGGCCCGGTCGGCGACGGCCTGGAACTGCTGGACGAGATCAAGGCCCTTCATCCGGAGACGGCGGTGGTGGTGATGAGCGCGTTTGCCACCGTCCCCTCTGCGGTCGAGGCGATGCGCACCGGCGCCAACGATCTGCTGACCAAACCCTTCGCCTCCGACGAACTGGGTACGGTCCTCGAACGGGCAGCCGAGCGGCGCACTCTCGATCTGGCCAGCCGCCGGCTGCGCGAGCGGCTGCGCACCCAGCAGGGGCTGGGCAATATGATCGGCCGCTCGACCGAGATGGAGAAGCTTTATCGTATTCTCTCGAAGGTGGCCCAGAGCAGCCATCCGGCGCTGATCTTGGGCGAGAGCGGAACGGGCAAGGAGCTGGTCGCGCGCTCCATCCACACCAACGGCCCGAACGCCGCTCAGCCCTTCATTCCTGTCGACTGCGGCTCGCTGGTGCCGACGCTGATTGAAAGCGAGCTCTTCGGCTATGTCAAAGGCGCCTTTACCGGCGCAAACCGCTCGAAGGACGGCCTGCTTGCCTCGGCGGGAAGCGGAACGGTGTTCCTGGACGAAATCGGCGAGCTTCCCCTGGACCTGCAGGCGCGGCTGCTGCGCGCCTTACAGGAAAAAGAGGTGCGGCCGGTCGGCGCAACCCACCGCATCCCCATCCATGCCCGGGTGCTGGCGGCAACCAACCGCGATCTGGCCGCACTGGTCGAGCAGGGTCGCTTCCGCAAGGACCTCTACTACCGGCTGAACGTGGTCAACCTGCGCATCCCCCCGCTGCGCGAGCGCCACACCGATATTCCCCTGCTGGCGGCCCACTTTCTCGACCGCCTGGGGCGCGAGAACGGGATCGAGTACACATTGAGCGACGAAGCACTCCGCATGATGGTCGAATATCCGTGGCCAGGAAACGTGCGGGAGCTCGAACATGCCATTCAGCGCGGGGCCACGATCTCTTCCGGCCCCCTGCTGCAGCTGGGCGATCTCTCGACCCAGCTGGTGGAGTACGCCCTGCAGTTGCGCCGCACCATTCATCCCGCCGGGCGCGGCTATGGCCTGAATGGGCTGTATGGGTCCAATGGACTCAATGGATCCAATGGACCCAATGGATCGATCAACCCGAATGGTCACCGCCAGGATGGAAATGGAGGCAACGGGAGCGGAAACCAGATTGTCCCCTTAGCCGTGCAGGAGAGACAGGCGATCCTGAGTACCCTGGACACCTTTAAGGGCGACAAACTTATGGCTGCCAAAGTGCTTGGCATCGGCAAGACGACTCTCTACCGCAAGCTGAAAGAGTATGGAGTCTCCGACCAACCGGCGCCGACCGGAGATTAACCGTCCACTTATTCTGTTGACCACGAGGAAGCCCCTCGCCGGCTCTACAGACTTGTTGTTCTTACTTTATTTTGCTGAACGGTTCTCATCTTGTGTCCCTGAAAGCCATTTCTCCATTGCGTTCTGGTTACGGATCTCCTATCAATTGGCGCCAAGAGGATTGGCCCCAATTCTTGTTCACCTTGCCTGCTTTGACCGAGGGAAAATCCATGACGCAGCCCGTAATTGCTTCGGCACTCAACTTCGCGCCACCGCCGTCAACGGCGCCTCCATCCACCACCGACCATTACACCGGCGTTGCTGCTTCTCCGCTGCCGCCGCTCAGCCCGTCGATCTCTTCGGCGCTCCCCCAGACGGTGTTGATGATCACATCGATTGCGGGGGCAGAGAGTTGTGCCACCAGCCTGGCCGGCGCACTGGGCCGCTCGGTCGAGATCGCCACCAGCCGCAAGCTGGGGCTGGCCGCTCTCCGCCGCCGCGATTACGCGAGCGTCATCGTCGATGAGTCGATCGCCGAATCCGATCCGGCAGGGGCCGAACTGCTTTGGAAACACTGCGGACTGGCTGTTCCTTTACAGGTCAACTTCGCGCTTCTGGGCTGTGCCCGCCTCGGCCGGGAGGTCCGGGGGGCGCTCTTGCGTCGCGAGCAGGAGCAATCCCTGGCCATGCGCGCGGCGACTTCGAGTCTCGAGAATGAACTGAAATCCACAGTCACCGGATTGCTCCTGCAGTCCGAACTGGCGCTCGCCGAACCGTCGGTTCCTCCGCCGCTTGAGGCCAAGCTGAGACTCATGGTCGAGCTGGCCGGAACCCTGCGCAGGCAATTGGAAAGGCCACGGATTTAGCCACCTTCCCCCGCAGCGGGCCATGCCGGATTTCTCCGGCATGGCCGCCTGGGCGAAGCCATCCTCTGCATGATCTTTGGCCTGCACCATCTTTGGCCACAGGCCGCGACCTGACAAACAGTGCGTGCCGGTTGCTGAGCCTCAGCGCACGAGAAAGGCCAGGCAGGCGACGATCACCCCGGCGATTCCGAAGCCTACACCGAGATACCAATAGGTCCGCAAGCGGGTAAGCAGGGTGATGGATGAAACAACCAGGCCGATTTCCAGCAGCGCCTCGCCAAGATCGAAGCGATCGGCCCGGCGCTCCGCCAACTTGACCTCGCCTTCGAGCGATTGCGCCTCATTCTGCTCTTCCTTCAGATCCTCAGTCCATTTGTCTTCGTGAGACTTGTAGCCGTCCGACAGTTTCTGCCCGGCAGCCGGGTCGCGCACCGCGAGCGCGGACAGGAGGTCAGTCGCCAACTCCGTATCGTTCTGGCGGATCTTCTTCGCCTGATAGAGGTTCCACTGGTCGCTGGCCTTAGCCTGCAGCAGCACTGCCTCGGTATGGGTGCGGTGGCCCATCACGGTCACGATGGCTACCAGCACCGCGAGCACCGCCATGGTGAAACTTACCGGCTTGAGGTTATTTTCGAGGGCCTTTTCTTGCTGCTCGGCCAGTTCCTGGGCTTCATTGGCTTCCATACTCGTGTGCGCGGCCCGGTTTTGAGGGAAACCCGCTGCTTCCATTCTCCGGTTTCGATTCTAGGCCAACCGCGGCGCTCACGAAAACCGCCGCCGCGCCATCCACCCCGTTTCCGTTTTTTCGAGACCGGAAAAGCATAGGACCAGAGAAGGAACCGCTCGAGGATGCCTCAGCAGTCATTGTACCGGGGGGCCTACTGCGCACACACGAGCCCGTTGCCGTTGCTTCCTTCCGGACCTGGCGGGGTTGGCGGGATTGCGTCGCGTAGGGCCCGGCACTCTGTAAGAATAGCATCGTCCGCGCTTCCGGGAGCGGCGGCGGACTCGCCTTCCACCGCGGACTGACGCTGCTTTCCTCATCAAAAGAAGACCCTTCGATTGTGGAAAATCTGTAAAATTGAATTTGTGACCGAAAACCAAGCGCAGGAGGCGCCCGCCGCTCTCCAAGACTCCTCAATTCATGCTGAAGCCGCCGCCGCGCCGCTGCGCATCGGCTTCGTCAGCCTCGGCTGCCCCAAGAACCTCGTCGACAGCGAAGTCATGATGGGCCTGCTCGACTATGCCGGCGCCCAGATCACCAACGATCCCGCAACCGCCGATGTTCTGGTAGTCAATACCTGTTCGTTTATCGATTCTGCCAAGCAGGAATCAGTGGACACCATCCTCGAGATGGCCCGTCACAAGGCCTCTCATGGAAGCGGCGGCAGGGCGCAAAAGCTGATCGTCGCCGGCTGCCTGGTGGAACGCTACCGCGACGAGATCCAGAAAAACATTCCCGAGGTCGACGCCGTCGTTGGCACCGGCGAACTGGAGGGCATCCTCGCCGCGGCCGGCGTGGCCCCCCGTCCTCGAACCAGCTCTCCGTTCACCATCCTGACCACGGTCGTCGCCACGGGGATTCACCCCGGCGCTGCGTCTCCGCAAGTCGCCGCCCCTGCCGTGATCGCCTCTCCATCTTCTGCTTCACGGCCGGAAGGGGACCTCCGCGAAGCCCAGGGCCGCTTTTCCCGCCATCTGTGGGATGGAGCGCAACCCGCGCTCCCGCAGTATCTCTATGATGAAACCACGCCGCGCCTGCGCGCCACGCCCGGCCCCTCCGCCTACATCAAGATCGCCGAGGGCTGCGATCACCCATGCAGCTTCTGCGTGATTCCCAACCTGCGCGGCAAGTTCCGGTCGCGGAGATTCGAATCGGTGATCGCCGAGGCCCGCCAGCTTGTCGCCCAGGGTGTTTCCGAGATCATCCTTATCGGCCAGGACACTACCTGCTATGGCGAAGACTTCGGCATCAAGGACGGTCTCGCCCAGCTGCTCGACGGACTGGCCAGAGTCGACGGCGTCCGCTGGCTCCGGTTCCTCTATGCCTATCCCAATAAGATCACCGGGCGCCTGCTCGACACCATCGGCCGCCACGACAACATCTGTAATTATCTTGACGTGCCTTTGCAGCACGCCGCCGGCAACGTCCTGAAGCGCATGAAGCGGGGCGCTAACGCTGAGATCTTTTTGAAGACACTGGAAAAAGTTCGGGCCGCCGTCCCCGGCATCGCCCTCAGAACCTCTTTTATCGTCGGCTTCCCTGGCGAAACCGAGCAGGAGTTTTCCGAATTGACAGACTTCGTCCGCGAGGCAAAATTCGATTGGATGGGGGCCTTCGGCTACTCCGACGAAGACGGCTCGAAGTCCTTTCACCTCGGCGAAAAGGTCCCGCAGAAGCTGATCGAACAACGCAAGCGGGCGCTGATGCGCCTGCAAAGATCGATCAGCAAAAAGGCCAAGCAGAGGTGGGTTGGCCAGCAGTTTGACCTGCTGGTTGAGAACGAGTCCGAAGAAACGCCGCTGCTTTGGGAGGGGCGCACCAAGTTCCACGCTCCCGAGATCGATGGCAAAGTCTACATCAACGACTTCGGGCGCTTTGAGCAACTGGAGCCGGGGAGCTTCCATCGCTGCGAGGTGACCGAAGCGCACGACTACGATGTGGTCGCGCGGATCGTCGAATAAAGCTGATCGGTATCTTCATCGAAGTTCTTCACAGTAAAGTCGCCGCGATCCATCGCATCAACGCCTTCGGGCCGCCTTTCGTAGCCGTTCCAGCTTCTTCGCCCGTCCTCCCTCTTCACGCTGCTCAGGCAGCTGGAAGGCCTTGCCTGCAATCTCACACCCGTCGCTGAACGGTCCAACTCCGCTCACGCGCCGATGCCTCTAACAAAGTGTTCCTTCAGGCGCACGTTGCGCATCGGCATAAACAGCCCTCACCTCCACAGAATCGTCGGCAGCCGAAGCTGCCACAGGTAACTCCCCGGTGTCCTCCGGGGATGACTCTTCGCTTCTGAGGCGTGGCGCGCCACGCCGGAAAATGATCCCCAGCCTCTCCGCTCTCCCGCCCAGAGGCCTCCAGCGATACTATGAAGAAAAGGAACTTCACGCACCAATGAGCCCCAAAGCAAAATCCATAGTCCTGCGCTGCCCCACCTGCAAGACCATCGTCACCGCCTCCGACGAAGACTTTCCCTTCTGCAGCGACCGCTGCCGCAAAATCGACCTCGGCAAATGGGCCAGCGGAGCCTACAGGATCTCCTCGCCTATCCTCGATCCCGATGTCCTTGAAGATCTTGAATCCGGCAGGCGTCCTGCTTCGGAAGAGGACCAGGGATAGTGACTGAATCGTCCGATAGAGCTGAAGCCGAGGTTCCCGTCGTCAGGAAAACCTTCTGGGCTTGGACGGTTGCCACCTTCTGCGGGGCGGGCTTCTTCAAGTCTGGCCCCGGCACGGCCGGCTCACTGGCGGCCGTGCTCCTCTGGCTGCTGGCCGGGCGGTTCACCTGGAGCGTTCCTAAATCCGTCGGCTTTGTCTCCAATGGCGAGCTGGCCTGGATCACGGCCGCGGCGGCTCTCCTGTTGCTTGCCCTCGCCATCCCCGCCGCAACGATCGTGGCCCGCGAGATCGGACGCAAAGATCCCCAGGTCGTCGTCGCCGATGAAGTGGTCGGCCAGTGGATCACTCTGGTCGCCGCCTTCTACCCGAGCTGGAAATATGCTGTTGCCGGATTTCTGCTCTTCCGTCTCTTCGACATCTGGAAGCCTCAACCTATTCGCTGGATTGAGGATCTGCCGGGCGGCTGGGGTATTATGCTCGACGATGTGGGTGCCGGTCTTTATGCTTTCGTCTGCCTTCGCTTCATTCATCACGCCTTCGATTCGTCCCGCATGTGGCTGCGCTAACCTCAGGACTTGCAGCGCCATCAAACCACCAGACGCCCCATTTCAGCCGCCCAGGCAAGGGACAGAGCCGCAAAGCGGTAAAGTAAAAGGACGCATGGTGAGAATTCTCAAGTCGGACGCAGCAACTAATACCGCTCCTCGCATCGAAGCCGTCATTCCCAACGCGGCTCTCCCTGGCGGTGAAATCGAAGTACACGGCGTCAACCTGGGCGCCATCGTGAGCCAGGGCGGCATGCTTCGCCCGCTCTCGGCGATCGGCGGAACCTCCGCGCCCGTTTTACTGAGCCGCAATACGCGCCTGGTGGTTCGCGTTCCCCAGGCCGGCGCTGCCTCTCCCAAGCTGGAGGTCTTTCGCAGCGGCTCGCGCAGCAATCTCGTCGAGGTGCAGGTCGCTCGCCTGCTTGCGGAAAACGTTCACGCGGTCGCTAGTCCGGCGGTAAACTCGGCTGGCGAGGTTTTCGTGACCTTCTCTGGCCCGCGCGGCCAGCAGACCCCGGTTTCCGTCTTCAAGATCGATCCCAACGGCGAGATGCACGTCCTGCTCTCCGGGTTGGTCAATGCCACCGCCCTCGCCCTGGATGCGTATGGCTATCTCTACGTCTCATCGCGCCATGAGGGCACCGTCCATCGCGTCTCCCCCGAGGGCGCCGCCGCCATCTACGCCGAGGGAATGGGAGTCGCCACCGGCGTCGCCTTCGATGCCGGACAAAACCTCTACGTCGGAGACCGCAGCGGCACCATCTTCAAGATTGCGCGCGATCGCCAGACCTTTGTCTTTGCGACGCTCGAACCCAGCGTCGCCGCTTATCATCTCGCCTTTGGCCCCGATGGCGGTCTCTTTGTGACCGGCCCGACCACCTCGAGCTACGACAGCATTCATCGCATCGACCCGGACGGCAGCACGACGGTTTATTTTCGCGGCTTAGGCCGCCCGCAGGGCCTGGCTGTCGACGTGGCCGGCAATCTCTATGTGGCGGCATCGCTCAAAGGACGCCGCGGCATCGTTCGCATCACCCCGGAGAAAGAAGCATCGCTTGTTCTCGCAGGCTCGGGCCTGATCGGCCTTGCCTTTGCTCCCGGGGGTACTGCGATCCTCACCACCAGCAACTCCGTTTACCACGTCGATCTTGGCATCGAGGGCTTCCAGTTTGCGTGAGGCCTTGCAGTTCTCAGTCGTCGGCCTTTAGAAGACGCGCGACCAGGATCTTCCAAGCAGCCAGTGAATCGTAAGACTGAGGACTGACGACCAGCCACCTTATGAACTGTGAAATCATTGCCATCGGCTCCGAATTGCTCACGCCGTTTCGCACGGATACCAATTCGCTCTTCCTCACCGATCGATTGAACAAGATCGGTGTGCAGGTTGACTTCAAAACCATAGTTGGCGATCGCAAGCAGGACCTGGTCGACCAGGTGCGCATCGCCCTCAATCGCGCCGACATCGTCATTACCATGGGCGGACTTGGGCCCACCGTTGACGACCTTACTCGCGAAGCGGTCGCCGAAGCCCTCGGCTTTCGCCTCAAGCGCGACCAGGCGATTGTCGGCGCGCTGTACGTCCGTTTCGCCACCCGCCGCATGACCATGACGGAGAATAACTCCCGTCAGGCGGATGTTATCGATGGCGCGACCGTTCTCGAGAACCCCAACGGCACCGCTCCTGGCCAGTGGCTCGACATCGTCTACAACGATGTCCGCAAGCTGATCCTGCTGCTCCCCGGGCCGCCGAGCGAGATCAAGCCGCTCTTCGATAAGGAGTGCCTGCCTCGCCTCGAAGAGACGTTGCCGAAACGCCATATTGCCACCCGCACGCTCAAAGCAACGATGATCGGCGAGTCGGCAGCCGACGCGCGTATCGCCCCCATTTACAACCAGTACAAAGACATTGAAACAACCATCCTCGCCCACATGGGCGACATCCAGCTGAACCTGATCTGCGGCAAGCCGCTCATCGAACTCGCACAGTCGCGCGTAGACGAGCTCGCCGGCCGCATCGAAGATGAGCTCGGCGACCTGGTCTACTCGTCCCAGGGCGAGTCGCTCGAACAGATCGTCCTCTACTATCTCGAGATGCGAGCAGCTACTCTCGCGACCGCCGAGAGCTGTACGGGCGGCATGATGGCTCAGCGCCTCACCAGTATCAGCGGCAGCTCGCGGTCCTTCCTGGGCGGAGCAGTTGTCTACTCAGACGAGCTCAAGACCAGTTTTGCAGGGGTGCCGGCCGAACTGATCGCCGAACACGGCGCGGTCAGCCGTGAAGTTGCCATCTCGCTCGCCGAAGGCATTCGCCAGCGCTGCGGCTCGACGATCGGCGTTGGCATTACCGGCATCGCCGGCCCGACCGGCGGCACCGAAGAGAAGCCTGTAGGCCTGGTCTATATCGCCGTCGCTGACGAAGCCAATCCGACCGAGGTCCTTGAGAAGCGGCTGGGTGGAGACCGCGAACGGATCCGGCACTGGTCGACCCAGCAGGCGCTCGATCTGGTACGCAGACGCCTGATGTAGCATCGCTCGAAGACTTTGTTGAGGAAACCTTCCCAGGATGTCAGCGGCAGGCGAGATTCACATCGGAATTTCCGGATGGCGCTACAAGGGATGGCGCGGTGTCTTCTATCCCGAAAAGCTGGCTCAGCGCCGGGAACTCGAGTTCGCCTCTAGGCAATTCAAGACGATTGAGCTGAACGGCTCTTTTTACTCCCTGCAGCGGCCGGGGAGTTTTGCCGCCTGGGCCGAGGAGACGCCCGAAGACTTCCTCTTCGCCGTCAAGGGATCGCGCTACATCACCCACATGCTCAAGCTGCGCGGCGTGGAAGTCCCGCTCGCGAACTTCTTTGCGCAAGGACTGCTTCGTCTCGGCGGGAAACTGGGGCCCCTCCTATGGCAGTTCCCGCCCAACTTCCAATTCAACGCCGAACGCCTGGAGGCATTCTTCGAAATGCTGCCGCGCGATCGACGGCAGGCGGCGGTGCTGGGTGCGAAGCATGACCGGCGCCTGGAGACAAGAAGCTGGTTACAGGTGGAGACCAATGGTCGTTTGCGGCACGCCGTCGAAATCCGCCACGAGAGCTTTGTCTGTGAAGAGTTCCTTCGATTGCTTCGCCGCCATGACATCGGTCTGGTCGTCGCCGACACGGTCGAGTGGCCTCTACTGATGGATGTCACCTCGGACTTCGTTTACTGCCGGCTGCATGGCAGCGAGCAACTCTATGCCAGCGGTTATGATGCCGAAGCACTGGACATCTGGGCACAACGCCTGGTTACCTGGGCGACAGGCGGCGAGGTCCATAATGGCAGACGAGCCAGCCAGCACAACGCTCCCAGGCGAAAGCGGCGGGACGTTTTCGTCTACTTCGACAACGACATGAAAGTGCGCGCGCCATTCGACGCGAAGCAGCTTGGCGAGCGTGTGGACAAGCTGCTCGCCAGACCCGACTTATCTCAGCAGCGCTGCGCGGCAGACAGGGCTTTATAGAAGCTCGAACTAGCGAGTCACGATATCGGCGATGTGAGACGCCGGGCCAGACCACGCCTCGGCTCCCGACTGGCTCAGCTTCTGCGCCGAGTCATCCCAATGCAGCTTGGTAATCCTGCTCTTTCCCGTCTCGTAGGCATACGTTTTGCCATCGTCATCATAAAGCGTGAAGTCGGCATCGGCGCCGGGATAGATGCGCACCCTCTCGATCTTCTGCGCCTGCTCGGTGCTCTCGATCGCGGCTCCCAGGGGAACGATCGATCCGGCGCGCACAAACAGCGGCAGCTTGTCGATCGGCGCGTCGACGGTAAGTGTCTGGCCGCCCTTGACGCGCTCATTGGTCCAGTAGTTATACCAGTCCGTGCCCGCCGGAAGATATACCTTGCGGCTCGTTACGCCCTGGTCGGTGACGGGCGCAACCAGAAACGCCGGGCCGAGCATGTATTCATCGCGAAGGTCAGTCACATTTGCATCGTTGGGAAAGTCCATGAACAAAGCCCGCATCGAGGGCGCGCCAGATTCATAGGTGTGATAACTCGTCGAGTAGATATACGGCAGCAGCTGGTAGCGCAGTTTGAGATACTGCTCGAGAATCGGCTCGGCCTGCTTGCCGTAAGACCACGTCTCGTTATAAAGACGGCTGCCATGGGAGCGGAAGATCGGCAGGAATGTCGCGTACTCGAACCATCGCGTGTATAACTCCGGATAGTCGTCATAGTGCCCGACATTGTCGCGAGCGTCTGAAGGATCGATCAACGGCGGATGCGCGGGATGATGTTCATACGGCAGATACTGCCAGCCGCCCGTATCGTTGCTCCAGTTGGCGATGCCAGTCGCGGTAAAGTCTAGGCCGGTAGGAACCTGGCGCTTGAAGGTGTCCCATGTTGCATGAATATCGGAGGACCAGACAATCACTCCATTCCGTTGAATACCAAGGTACGCATCACGCGAGAGGATCAAGGCGCGATGCGAGGTGTCTCGCCGGAAGCCATCGTACAGCGCCGCCGTGTGAAAGAGCGGGTACGTGTTGTAGTACCGAGTGCCCGGCCCGATGAAAAAGTAGCTGCCCTGCGGGGGCAGGTCGGGCTCGGTTTCGTCAGCCCAGAGCGCATCGAAGCCCTTGGAGAGAATATTGTCGCGGATGGTATCCCAATACCACTTTGCCGCCTGCGGATTGGTCGTGTCGATGTCCGAGCCGGCACGATCGTAGGGCAGGCCATTGGTCGGCGTGCCGTCAGCAAGATGCTCAAACCATCCATTCTTCAGTATCTGATCGTAAAAACGCGAACCCGGCACAAATCGCGGCCAAACGCTGATCATCGTCTGGATACCCATCTTATGCAACTCTGCGTTCATGGCAACCGGATCGGGCCACTTCACCGGGTCCATGTCCATCTGGCCCATCTTGGTGTAATAAAACCAGTCGACGACAATGGTATCGAGCGGCAGGTGGCGCTCCCGGTAGCCCTTCGCGACAGCCAGCACTTCGGCCTGGGTCGAATACTTCTGCTTGCATTGGATGTAGCCGTAAGCCGACTTAGGCAGCAGCGGCGTCGCGCCGGTAAGCTGCCGGTATCCGGCATAAATCTCATCGGTCGATTTCCCGGCGATGACAAAGAAAGAGACTCGGTCTCCGACCTCCGACGTCCAGCGCGTCTGCTCATTGAATCCCGGCTCGATAACAGTGCGCGACGGGTTATCCCATATCAGCCCGTAGCCCTTGTTCGTCACCAGGAAAGGCACACAGACGCTCGGGCCGGCCGGGGCGACGTAGTTATGCGCGCAGTCGATTGCGTGGCCGCGAAGATCGAGAAAGCCTTCCTGGTTTTGACCCAGACCATAATAATGTTCGTCATCGGGAGACTCAAAGGTCGCGCCCACCTGGTAAAACGCTTCATCGGAAGGACGCTTGTCGTGCAGAATGTCTGCATTGCCATCTTTGTAGTTCGGCACCGATTGTCCCCAACCCTCCATGTGCAGAATCGGCTCTCCATCCGGCGTCGTGAAGCGGATATTCGCTCCGGGAACCGAGCCGTTGAAGAACTTGCCAATGTCGACCTGCGAAGGCAGCGGCTTGCCGCCCGGGTGATCGATGGCGACGCTCACCACCATGCGCGACGATCGATAGACATCCGCATCGTTGGTCTGCGTGTAGCTCCAACCCTCCGCTGAGGGCGCGCCAACAAATCCATAGCCTGGCGCGGCGACAGCCTTGTCTTTCAGAAGACTGAGCGTCACCCGAAGAATGTTGGGCGCATACGGCTCGATCGCAATCGTGCTGTTGCCCCGGGCGAGAACGACTTTGCCCTCTTGCTGCTGGGCGACCGCCAATGGCAGCAAGGGCTGTAGAAGCAACGCAAACAGGCAAAGTCTACTTTTCATTCGTATCGCGATCTCCCAAGACAAACTACTGCTATTGTGAACGAAAACTCCAGATCACCGTGGAACACACGGAGATCACCGCGCCTGCGAGTCTGCCTCGAGACTTGTAAGTGCCCGCTCCAACTGCACGCCGCGCGATGCCTTCAGCAGCACCGCATCCCCCGGTCTCGATTCCGACTTCAACCACTCCCCCGCCTGCTCTGGAGTCTCAAGAAACAGCGCCTGCGCTCCAGCCTCTTTGGCGCCGTCGACAAGATGAATCGCTTTGCCGCGCACACCGACGACGATGCCGATCCCCTGCTGCGCCGCAAACGCCCCGCAGGCGCGGTGCAGTTCCATCGAGTCGCGGCCCAGTTCCAGCATCTCTCCCGCGATCAATATCCGCCGTGAGGCCGCCACCGAAGCCAGCATCGCAATCATCGACTTCAGCGCCTCGGGGTTGGAGTTGTAGCAATCGTCGATGATGGTAGCGCCGCGCCACTGGCGCACTTCGCCGCGCTTGCTGCCCGGCTTCATCGTCTTGATCGCCGCCACACAGTCTGCCAGGGGAATGCCGGCCTCGAGCCCCACCGCGATCGCGGCCATGGCGTTGGTCACGTTGTGCCTGCCCAGCAGAGAGAGCTCTACCTGTGCCGATGTCTCCCCGGCGATCACGCGAAACCGGCTACCCTCCTGGCCATGCTCGACGACCTCTTCTGCACGCGGCTCGGCGCAAGGGCCCGAGCCAAAAGAAACCGTCCTGCCGCGAAAATCCCGGCCAAACTGCGAGACATACGGATCGCCGCAGTTCAAGAACGCGACACCATCCGCCGGCAAAGCTTCGATCAGTTCATACTTCGCCCGCGCGATGCCGGAGATGCCGTCGGGGAAATTCTCGGCATGCGCCAGGCCCACATTGGTCACCACGCCCCAGTTCGGGGCAGCGATTCTTGCCAGGGCGGCGATCTCCCCGGCGTTCGACATGCCCATTTCTATCACTGCGACTTCGTCTTCCGGCTCGAGCCGCAACAGCTGCAGCGGCAGCCCGAAGCCGTTATTCAGATTGCCTTCCGACTTCAGCACCCGGAAGCGGGCCGAGAGCACCGTGGCCATCGCCTCTTTGGTCGTAGTCTTCCCTGAGCTCCCCGTCACCCCAATCACCAGGCCGGCCCAGTGACGGCGCACCGCCGCTGCCAGGCGCTGCATCGCCAGCAGAGGGTCGTCCGAAACCACAAGCAGGTTCTCATGCTTCACGGTTGCCGGCAGCGACTCCAGCTTGTCCCGGGCAACGACAGCCGCCACGGCGCCTCTCGCCAATGCCGCCGCGACGAAGCCATGCCCGTCGAAACGATCCCCCTTCACCGCAAAAAAGAGGTCGCCCGCGGCGGCGGTTCTCGAATCGATGGAATAGCCGCTCGCCTTGGCGCTCATCGAGGGCTTCAGCGGCATGCCTGCACTCGGGCTTGCTCCGATCCATTCCTCGATGCGGCTTAAAGAGAGGTTCATACACCGGCCTCGGGGCGCGACTGACTCGAGAAGCCGCGCCCGGCGAGCACACGGAGCGCCACCGCGGCATCGTCAAATGGAATCGTTCGGTCGTTCAGCACCTGGACCTTCTCATGACCTTTACCCGCAAGCAAAACTATATCGCCTGCATGGGCGGCGCGTATCGCAAGATCGATTGCCTGCGCCCTGTCTGGCTCGATCAGATACGCAGTGCCGGTCGGTGCCAGGCCGGCAATCACGTCGTCCAGCACGCTCAACGGATCTTCGCTGCGCGGGTTGTCAGAGGTCAGCACCACCAGATCGCTTCCCTCGCCCGCCACCCTCCCCATCATCGGGCGCTTGGTGCGGTCACGGTCGCCGCCACAACCGAAGAGCGTGATAACCCGTCCCCCCCGCGCCGACGCAAACTCCCTCGCCAACGAGACCAGGTTCCTGAGAGCATCGTCGGTATGCGCGTAATCGACCGCCACGGTGAAAGGCTGACCTGCATCGACGGTCTGAAAGCGCCCCGGCACATGGTCCAGCGCAGCTGCGCCTCGAGCCACTTCCTCGAGCGTCAGCCCGCGCGCCATTGCAGCAGCAGCGGCAGCCAGCAGGTTATAGATATTCACCTTGCCCGTGAGCCGCGTCGCCACCCGTACCGCCCCTTGCGGCGTCATCATCGTGAAGCGCATGCCCGAGGCCAGCACCTCGACCTCGCTCGCACGAAGCGCGCCCGCATCTATGCCATAACCGAAGATCTCTGCACCTGCGAGGCGCGCCGCATCCGCAATCTCGACTCCGCGCCGGTCATCCAGGTTCACCACCGCAGCGCGTGGAGCCTCAACCGACCGGCCGTCAAACAGACTGCGCTTGGCGGCAAAGTAGTTCTCCATCGTGCCGTGAAAATCAAGATGGTCGCGGGTCAGGTTCGTAAAAATCGCTACGTCGTAGTGCAAGCCCCACACCCGGCCCTGCTCCAGGCCATGCGACGATACCTCCATCACCGCTTCCGTCGCACCCAGTCCGACGCCCTCGGCGAAGAGTTCCAATAGGTCGCGGGATTCAGGGGTCGTATGCGGCGACGGGCGAACCTCATCGCCCACGTGATATTCAATCGTGCCCACCAAAATCGTTTTGCGCCGTACCGACTTCAGCATGGAGTCAAGAAGGTAGGCTGTTGTCGTCTTGCCGTTGGTTCCGGTGACGCCGGTGAGGCAAAGCTTCTTTTCCGGATGATGATAGAAGTTTGCAGCCGCGCCGGCGAGAGCTCTTCGTCCGTGCTGGACCTCGATCCGGGCGATCTGCGGAAAGTTCTCCCCTGCGGCCTCGAAGACCGCAGCCGAATCCGTCACCAACGCCGTGGCGCCCTGCGCGACAGCAGAGGAGACGAAGCGGTTGCCGTCGGTCGTTCCGCCGCGCATGGCCACGAACAGCGACCCGGGCACCGCCTTTCGTGAGTCGTACTCCACGCTGCTCACGTCGACCCGCGGACCCGCCTGGCGAACGAGCGGAACGCCCTGCAGCACTTGGCTCAGATTCATCATTGCTACAGAGAATTCTATGCCGGGCCGGCGGTTGCCCCGGGGCAAGCTCTCACCTCACCGGACAAAGCGGACGACAACCTCGGTGCCTGACGGCACCATCGTTCCCGGGGTCGGCGCCTGCTCTTGCGCGATGCCGTTCCCGACCACCCGCACGGCCAGCCCCGAGTCGCCGGCCTCTTCCACGACATTTCGCACCGGGTGGCCCAGGAAAGACGGCACCGGCACCCGCCGGGATGAGTCGATAATCACGGACCCATCAACAGGTGCGCCCGCTGAAGCGATGTCAGGCGCGGGAGTCTCGGGCTGCACCTTCGCCGGAGGAGGGGCTGCGGGCGCAATCTTCCTTTCGCTTCGTGCAAGGGTGACCGGCGGCGGCGCGGGAGCACTCGGTTGCTCGACAGGATCTCCGCCACCCACACCGGTCTCCGCTGGCTTCGGCAGGCGCAACGGGTCATCCGCGGGAAGATTATTGACCTCTGCGAAGAGCGCATCGACGCTCTCCCCGGCATCGGCGGCGTGTTCCTGCGGTCCATCGGCGGCCAGTTCCTTCGCCATTTCGGGAGCGGATTTCATGTCGACATCATGCGGCACGCCAAGATATTCAAGCACCTGCTGCGCCAGCTCGTGGAAGACCGGCCCGCTGGCCTCCGCGCCGAAGTGCATGCTGTGGTCCGGCGAATCCATGATGATGGCGATGGTGACTGCTGGATTGTTGACCGGTGCAAAGCCAACGAAGGACGCAACAAACTTTGTCTTGGAATAGGTGCGGGTGCGGGGATCGATCTTCTGTGCCGTTCCCGTCTTTCCGGCGGCGCTGTACCCATTCAGTTGCGCCGTATGGCGCGCCGTGCCATACAGCACCACCCCTTCCATCATCTTGCGCATCTCGGCAGCCGTCATCGTCGAGATCACGCGATGCGCTCCATCCGGCAGCTGGTCGGGCAGCTTATCTTCAGGGTGAAAGGCAAATGGCTTCAGCTTGGGATCGCCTCGAACCATGCCGGTGCTCGCCAGCAGAATGTGCGGCGGCAGATACTCGCCTCCGTTCGCGATGGTCGAGGCCATCGTGACGAGCTGCACGGGCGTCACCGCGACCTCCTGCCCCATCGGGACCGAGCCGATCGTGGTCGGGTTCCAGCGTTTCACCGGCTTCAGCAAACCGCGCGTCTCGCCCGGAACTTCGATACCGGAGCGGTCACCGAACCCGAAAGAGCGGATGTACTTATAAAACCTGTCGGGACCCATGCGCTGCGCCAGCCGGATCGCAGCCACGTCGCTCGACTCCTCTAGGGCCTTGGCCACCGTGATATTGCCGAAATGCTCTCCCGGCGCATCGTGCACGATGCGTCCGGCGACGTTGATCTGCCCGCCTCCGCAATCCACCATTCCATCCGGCGTCGCCACGCGCTCCTCGAGAGCCGCCGAGTACGTCACCAGCTTGAAAGTCGACCCCGGCTCATACACATCGCTCACCGCATGGTTGCGGCGCAGCTCCCCGGTGGCATGGCGAAAGTCGTTCGGGTTGAACGTCGGCCGAATCGCCAGCGCCAGGATCTGCCCGGTATGCGGGTCCTGCACCACCACCGTCCCGCTCTCGGCGTGGGTCCGCTCCATATTATGGTCCAGCGCCTGTTCGGCCATGAACTGGATATTTTCATCGAGCGTCAGGATCAGGTTTTCACCCGGAACCGGGTCGGTCTCATGGCTGACCAGGACGTGCCGCTTGGCGTCGATGGAGCTCTGCGTCTGGCCCGGCGTCCCGTGCAGCTCGTCTTCGAAATTCTGTTCCAGGCCGCCAAGCCCACTAGCGTCTGTGCCGACGTAACCCAGAACCTGCGCGGCAATTTGATTGCCCGGATAAAACCGCTTGAACTCCTGCCGCGTGTACACGCCCTTCAGCTTCAGCGCCCTCACCTTGTCGATCAGGCTCGCATCGAGTCCGCGCGCGATCCAGGCGAAATCCCTCGACGCCACCAGGCGTGCATCGATTCGGTCCGCCGAGGTAAAGGAGTCGTCCGGATCGGTATGCAGGATCTTGGCCAGGGCATTGGCCGTCGCCAGTTTGGCCGCCGCCACCGCTGCCGGGTCTTGGCTGCTTCCGGCGATTTCATAAGGAGCGGCAAAAAGTGAGTCGGCAAGAACGCTGACCGCCAGCTCGTGCAGGTTGCGGTCGTAGAGGATGCCTCGCCGAGGCTGCACCTCGAAGGCCCGGTTCTGCTGGCGTAAAGCCTTGTCGACGTAATGGCTGTACTCGACGACCTGGAGCCAGAACAGCCGCAGGCAGATAGCCGCCGTCCAGAAGAGAAAGAAGCCCAGCACATAAAGAAAGCGCGACCGGCGCACCGGCGCCTTGGCAGTCGCCTGCTGGCTTTTCGTCGGCGCCGTCCAGAACGACAGCTTCCCCGGAAAGAATGAGACCAGGTTCATGGCGAAAAAAGCCCTCCGGGAAAATGACACTGTCCTGTGGCGGGAAGCGTTATCGGCTGTAGCGAGTCGAAGGCAGAGGCAGCGGTCCCGCCTGGGCCAACACCGGAGCGCTGCCCTCAACTCCAACTTCGGGGCGAACCACCTGCCCGGGTAGCGGCGCGTTCAGACCCAGCTGCTTCGCCAGAACATCGATGCGCGCCGGAGCGCCGAGCTGCGCCTCCGTCAAGCGCAATTGGTTGTTCCGCTCATTCAGGAATCCCATCTGCTGCTTTTCCGACTCGATGCGGTAACCGTACTCGATCGCGCTGAAATGCTGCCATCCGTAAACCATGATCAGGACGAAGAGCAGCGCCATGGCCGTCGCAAAGCTGCGCATCTCTTTCGCGCGCTCCGGATCGGCCGCCGTGACCAGACGCGAATTATCGATACGCTTGGTAAAGAAGACCTCTGGCGTGGGACCCCGCCGCACCCTCTGCTGCGCTGCCAGCAGCAACACGTTGCGATCGGTGATTGTGTTCGCCTCAAGCCGGCTGCCATACATCGATGTCTGCGTCGCGATTACTTGTGTCGCCATGGTCATTTCTCCTGCGAAGTGTTTCAAGTACATCCACTGGTGCAACGAATCGTCGTGCAGTAACTGCAATTGCAAATTCGCCAAGCGAAACTGTTCGCTCCCGCTTCCTGGTTGCCTGGTACACTCCTCACGACCGGGCCTGGGTCGCTGATATGGAGGAGGGGTCTTGCGTGGTTATCGTCTTACTTTCGCCGTTGTAGTGCGGTAGGACGACCCGGGCCCGATCCTTTCTTCGTTCTTCGCCTTCAGCTCTTCGCCTCGCGCAAACCTCATTCGTACCGGCGCATTTGCCTCGGCTTGAGGCTAAGCGCTACTTCCGCCGCCCTCAGCTTCGCGCTGCGCGATCGCGGATTGCGATCCATCTCTTCCTGCTCCGCCGTCAGCGGCTTCCGGGTCAGAACTTCGTAAATCCCGGCCTGCGCGCCTGCTCGAAAAGCATCTTTCACCAGCCGGTCCTCTAAGGAATGAAAGCTGATCACCACCAGCCTCCCGCCCGGCTTGAGTATCTTCGGCGCAAAGTCCAGCAGCGCCTTGATCTCGTCCAATTCCCCGTTCACATAAATCCGGATGGCCTGAAAAGTCCGCGTCGCCGGATGAATGACATGCTTGCCTCGCTCTCTTTTCATTGGCGGGGCGCAACCGGAAACGATTCTGGCCAACTCCGCCGTCGTCGTAATCGGCCGCGCCCTGACAATGGCTCTGGCGATTCTCCGCGACCTCCTTTCTTCTCCGAATTCGTAAATCAGGTCGGCGAGTTCTTTTTCACCGAACTGATTTACCACTTGTTCGGCGGTGACACCCTGCCGCGGATTCATCCGCATATCAAGGTTCCCATCCGCCTGAAAACTGAAGCCCCGTCCGGCTTCGTCCAGCTGCATCGAACTCACTCCGACGTCAGCCAGCAATCCGTCCGCGCTGTTTGCCTCCAGCAACTCCGGCATGCGCGAATATTCCATATCATGCAAAACCACCCGGGGCATTTCAGCGCCCAATTCCTGGTGCAATGCATCCAATCGATGTCGAGCAAAATCGAGGGCCGATGGATCGCGGTCGAAACCGATCAGCATCCCGTCCGGTCCCAGCGCTCGGGCGATGGCTGTCGCGTGACCCGCAAAACCCAGGGTCGCATCGACGTAGGTGCCCCCTCGCCTCACGTTCAGATTCTGGATCGCTACTTCTAAAAGAACCGGCACATGTCTGGGGTTCTCAGCCATGTACTCCCCCTGAGGGGTATTGACTCTGGTTACAACCCAAAAGCGGCCAAAGACTCTTCGTCTTCGACAGTGATCGGGTTCGCGTCCATACTCTGCTTGAACGCTTCACGATTCGCGACCTCGAAATAGGTCTGCATGCCAAAGACATTCACGTCGCCGACCACGTTGAGTTCTTCGCGCAGCAGCTGCGGCATTAACAGCCGTCCCTGCGTATCCATCTCGGTCGTGTGGCCGTAATAGTTGATCCGCTCCATAAGCTTCTTCTTCGCCGGGTTGAAGTTGGGAATCGACGCCAGCCTGGCTTCGAACTTCTCCCACTCCTGCATGGGGTAGATCTCAGCCCGCTTCCCGTCCCTGCTGGTGATAAAAAAATGCGTCCCATAGCCCTCGTCGATCTGGCGCTTGAACTCCGCCGGCAGCTTGAGCCGCCCTTTCTCGTCGATCCGGGTTGGGTTGTTGCCACGAAACATGGATCCAGTGCCTCAATGCCGCTTGTAGGAATCCGATCTGCCGGCCATGCTCGATTTCTCCCCAAACAAGAGCAAATCAAGATCATCTCCTTTGCAGTATGGCCACTTTGCTCCACTCCTGTCCACCGATTACAGCCGTGAAACCAAGATGATGCGTGTAAATGCTGTGAATATTTCTGGAGTCTGTGGAAAATGGGGAAGCTGCTCTACGCCCTGATTAAACTCCAGAAACAACGCCGCAGACCAAAGAAGTACTTGCCGGCCAGTAACGATCTTGAGTCCGGCGTTCCATTCCACACTTGCCAGAAGCAGCAGAACTCATTCAGGAAGCATCGATCTGTTCTTCCTGCTCCTGCTGCTCGGAGCGGAGCCGCATCCGGTTCTGCACATGGAAGACCAGGTAGATCACAACCACGATATTCAGCAGCAGCAGGATCACCTTCAGCCACGTCACGTGGCGGATAATCTCGAAGAGCTCCCAGGGCAGAAATGAGGCCGTCAGGATCAAGGTGAGATACTCCGCCCACGTCTTTTCAAGTGCCAGCCCGGTTCCTTCGATAATGTCCAGGGCCGCATAGCAGAAGATGGCGATGCTGATCTCCCGCAGGCGATGAGGGTTGATGAGCGCGACCTTTTCCAGCACCAGGTTGACGAAGTGGTTTTCCGGATCGAACCGAAGCCCGACAATCAACCGCGTGAGCACGTCGACCAGGTCTTTGTGCAGCAGCCGGAGCGCGCCCACGCCCAGCAGGATAAACAGCAGAGCCTTGAGCAGCTTGAGCACGCCGATCAAGACTAGCCAGCGACTATGGTCCGGATGAGCGTTAGACGTCAAAGTTCCGCATTTCTCCGTTCTGTTCCCACTTTGCCGAAAAGCGGATTGTGCCCCCGCGTGAGGCGACCGCCTGCTTGCTCGATTGGCGCGCCGTCGAGAATGGAACCCTTCCCTCTCTCAGCATATCCTGTCTCACTTAGAGACAGAGTCGCGGGAGAGCTACAGTAAATTCCTTCGTTGCAGAACCAAAGCGCTCGCGCATCCAGATTGGGAAGAGTCGCGGGAGGAATGTGGCGAAGCATGGCAATCCGTTCCCGGACCATCTCCGTACTCTGACTGGAAGAGCAAAAAAGTAAAAAGATTTGAAAGGGAAATCATGAGAAAGCAATTTGCAGCAGCACTCCTTGCCATCGCCCTTGGTTGTACCTTGACGGCCAGCGCCGAGAAAGACCCGATGGTGGGCGGCGCGGCGATGTACCCAACCAAAAACATCGTCCAGAACGCGGTCGAATCCAAGGACCACACGACTCTCGTCGCCGCAGTCAAGGCTGCCGGGCTGGTCGACACTCTCAGCGGCCCCGGCCCCTTCACTGTCTTTGCCCCGACCAACGAAGCCTTTGACAAGCTGCCCGCCGGCACCGTCGATACGCTGGTGAAGCCCGAGAACAAAGAGATGCTGACCAAGATCCTGACGTACCACGTCGTTGCCGGGAAGCTGACTTCCAAGGACTTGAAGAAGATGATCAAGCAAGGCAGCGGCAAGGCGACACTCAAGACCGTTCAAGGGGAAGATCTGATCGCCATGCTGCAAGGTGGCAAGATCGTGCTTACCGATGCGAAGGGCGGCACATCGACCGTCACCATCGCCGACGTCTACCAGTCGAACGGTGTCATCCACGTCGTCGATACAGTGTTGATGCCGAACTAGGCCTGGCTGCCGGCTGCTGAAGAGCTGAAGATCGGATGGAATGGGATGTCCACTCTGGCGTCCCATTTCTCCGACCGATCGAATGCCCGAATGCGGCAGCTAAAGGGCGCCTCACGCAAGCCGTCCGTCGGCTTGAGTCGGAGAACAAGCCTCCAGAGGTGGAAGCACGACTCACAAATCACCGTCTTCCAGTGGAATCGATTTAAGACCTTCCCATGAAGGTAGACGCAGCATCCAAGAGTGTCTATGCGCCATACATTCCGGGCAACGCAATGGGTGCTTTATCCGCCCGATGCGGTCTTTTCATTCTTTGCAGATCCGGGAAACCTGCCGCCGCTCATGCCTGCCTGGCAGAGGGCGCGGGTAGACGACTCGAGCATCGTCGCTCCGCCGGTCCACAATCCATCCCTCACACCCAATGGCCGCATCGCGGCGGGGGTTGGATCGAGCCTGACGATCAGCTTTCGGCCTTTCCCCTTTTCCCCCACTCGCATGACATGGAAAGCTGCCATCGTCGAGTTTGTATGGAACGACCACTTCTGCGACGAACAGCCACAAGGCCCCTTTGCCTATTGGCGGCATTGCCATCATGTGTCAGAAGAAATGCAGGCCGGGCTAAGTGGCGCCCGGATTGTCGATGATCTCGTCTACGAATTACCCTTCGGCCGGCTCTCGGAACCAGCTCACGCGCTTTTTGTCCGTCGCCAGATCGAGAGTATCTTCGCCTATCGGCAGCAGAGATTGCTTGAGCTACTCCCTCACAGCACAGGCAGAGCCGGATGAGTGCAAAGCATGCGGGCAGGTAGAGCGGATCTGCAGACTCACTGCACCCGAAACAAATTCTGCCCGTCTGCAGCTAGCCCGGCGGCAACGAGCTTAGCGAGCGGCCAGCTTAACGGGCAACCAGCTTCGCCCGCTTGGTGCGCTTCAGATAGGGCGCAAGCTTCTCCAGCGCCGCTTCCACGCTGATGCCATAGCGCGCGCGCAGTTGCTCCACCTTGCCATGCTCGATGAAACGATCCGGCCAGCCGATCCGCACTACCGGCACGCTGAGATTCATCTCGCTCAAGGCCTCAAGAATTGCGCTTCCGAAACCACCCATCAAGACATGATCTTCCAAGGTGACGATCGCCGAAACCCTCTTCGCGTAAGCCTCCAGCAGCTCCCGGTCGAGCGGCTTCACAAAGCGGGGATTGATCACGGCAGCGGAATATCCCTGCCGGTCCAGCATGCCGGCCAACTCCTCGGCCATCGGCAACAGGGCGCCCAGTCCAAAGATGGCCACATCGTCCCCGTCATCCACGACCTCGGCTTTGCCGATCGGCAACGCGACAGGACGCTCCTTGACCGCCGTTCCCGGCCCGACGCCGCGGGGATACCGGATCGCCGCAGGCCCATCGTGCAGCATCGCGGTGTACATCATGTCCGCCAGCTCGTCTTCATCCTTCGGCACCATGTGCACGATGTTCGGAATACCGCGCAGGTAGCTGATGTCGAACAATCCATGGTGGGTCGCGCCGTCGTCCCCGCTAAGGCCGCCCCGGTCCATGCAAAACACGACCGGCAGCTTTTGCAGGCAGACATCGTGAACGATGGGATCGAAAGCCCGCTGCAGAAAGGTCGAATAGATCGCGCAGAACGGTTTAAACCCCTGCGTCGCCATCCCGGCGGCAAAGATCACCGCATGTTCTTCGGCAATGCCGACGTCAAAATATCTTTTTGGATGGTGCGGTTTGAAGAGGTCGAGCGCGGTGCCGTTCGGCATGGCCGCCGTGATCCCGACGACCTTTTCGTCCTGATCGGCGAGCTTCACCAGCGTCTCGGCAAAAATCTCGGAATACGTCTTCTGCCCAGCCGGCTTCGTCTCCCCGGTCTCCGCATCGTACGGCCCCAGGCCATGAAACTTCTTCTGCTTATCGAGGGCCGGCTGGAAGCCCCGGCCCTTCTGCGTGATGGCATGCAGAACGACCGGCTTCTCCTGCGTCTTCAGAAACTTGAAGGTCTCGATTAGCTCGCTCAGATCGTGCCCATCGAGCGGACCATAATACGTCAGGCCAAATTCCTCAAAGAAAACCGACGGCCACAACATGCCCTTGGCCGCCTCTTCGGCGCGCCGCACCAAGCCGGCAGCGGTCTTGCCGCCGAGCCGCTCGAGCAAGCGCGCGGCGCTCCCATGCAGGTGGGTGACATGCTCGTTGGTTACAATCTTGTGCAGATAGCGGGCAATCGCGCCGACATTCCGGTCGATCGACCACTCGTTGTCGTTCAGCACCACGATCAATCGATTGGTCTGGTCGGTAATGTTGTTCAAGGCTTCGAAGGAAATGCCGTTGGTAAAAGCCGCATCGCCGGCAAGCGCCACCACATGCTCTTTGCTGCCGCGAAGATCGCGCGCGACCGCCATCCCGAGCGCCGCCGAGAGTGCGGTGCCGGCATGGCCGGCGCCATAGGCATCATGCTCGCTCTCGGTGCGCAGCATAAAACCATTCAGCCCACCCGGCTGGCGAATAGTGTTGAATCGCCCGGCGCGCCCCGTCAACAGCTTGTGGATGTAGGCCTGGTGGCTAACATCGAAGACAAATTTATCAGTCGGCGTATCGAAAACGTAGTGCATGGCCAGCGTCAGTTCCACCACGCCGAGATTCGGCCCCAGATGGCCGCCCGTGACGGAGAGCGCCTGGATCAGTCGGGTCCGGATCTCTCCCGCCAGGGCTTCCAGCTGGGTGAGCGAAAAACTCTTGATGTCCGCCGGTGATTCGATCTCGTCGAGTAAATGACTCATGGATTGTTCCGTGCGGCCCCGCAATTCGTAACCGACGGCCGATTCCGGCGCCGCCGCGCTGAGCGCTGCTTGTCGCCACTGCTCCGCGCTGCCCTGAATGCGCCCAGACTTCCTAGTATAGCGTCTGAGCGCCTGCCGTATTCGACGTATCCCGGGAACTTTCAGCCCTCTGCATGCCTCATCCGAACCTTGCCCATCTTGCCCATGGCTTCCCTGCTACGATGAAAATCGTCAGTTTCACCGGAAGGGTTAATCGCCATGAAACTCCCATCCAAGGTCGGCGCTTCCGCTGTTCTTGCCCTTCTCATGCTCGCCACCCTGAATCCGGCGTCGCGTGGCCAGATGCCGCTCAATCCAATGGCGAGACCCTCGGGAAACCCTCTCACCGACCCCAGCCTGTCCCCCGGAGTCGCCTACCTCTTTCATCTCGAAGAAAAGTTCGCCCAGGACACGGCTGCCGGCGGGGGCAAGGCGTTTGCCTCCTGGTTCGCCGACGATGCCGTCACGCTCTCCACCGGAAAAGCCGCGGTCCTCGGCAAGATCAACATTGCCAACAGCGCCAACTGGGACCCAACCCAATACCAGCTCACCTGGACGCCCCAGGGCGGCCAGATGTCCCCCAACGGCGATATGGGTTTCACCTGGGGGCATTACGAGGGAACAGCAAAAGACCGCAACGGCGCGCCGATCAAAACCGCCGGACGCTACATGACCATCTGGAAAAAACAGGCCGACGGAAGCTGGAAGGTCGCGCTCGACTCCAGCAATGATGAGCCACCCGCGGCCGGCGACTGCTGCAAGCTGCCTTGAAGCCGCAAATCGTACACCTGTGATCCGGCCACCGGCCGGGCCGTCCAGGCAACATCCCCGAGAGGCCCCTTGGCATTTGTTCAGAAACAATTTCCCGGGCCCGGGCCGCCCCCTCTCCGCTGTCTCCTATGCCGCAGCCCCGGACGCGATTCCCTCGGTCAACCCTCGGTTGAAAAGGCGGCGAAGGCGGCGAAGGGCGAAGCGTGAATCGCTCCCACCGCGCCCCCCGCCAGACTTCGTTCGCAAACAACATCTGGTCCGGATTTTCCTCTTCTCAAATCCTCTCGCGCGTAGTCTAAAAGCCAGGATCAAACTGCAGAGCGAATCGATGACCCTAAAACCCTCACGCCTTCTCCCCCGACTTCTCTGGCTCCTCACGGTATTCGCGTGCCTCACCCAGGCACACGCCCAGCAAGCCTCCGCCGTCATCGCCACCGGCAACCCACCCAATACCCCCGCCCAGCAAGCGAAACACTACGTCGTCCTGGTTTCGCTCGACGGCTTCCGCTACGACTACGCCCAGGAATATGGCGCGAAAAACCTCCAGGCTCTCGCCAAAGCAGGAGCTTCCGCCCCTGACGGCATGGTCCCTTCCTATCCGTCGATCACCTTCCCCAACCACTACACTCTCGTCACCGGGCTCTACCCCGAACACCACGGTATCGTCGCCAACAGCTTCTATGACCCTGTCCGCAAGCAGCGCTATTCCTATACCGACCCGGCCAGCGATACCGACGGCTCCTGGTATGGAGGCACTCCGCTCTGGGTGCTCGCCGAGCAGCAGGGCATGAGGAGCGCCTGCTTCTTCTGGCCCGGCTCCGAGGCCGCTATCCAGGGGGTCCGCCCCAGCTACTACCTGCACTTCGACACCCATTATCCCGACGAAAAGCGCATCGGCCAGGTCATCGAATGGCTCAAGCTTCCGCCCGGGCAGCGCCCCCACTTCATCACCCTCTACTACTACCAGCCCGACCACAGCGGCCACGAGTTCGGCCCCGACAGCCCCGAGGTTCGCGACGCCGTCCATCACGTCGACGATCTCGTCGGCAAGCTCAAGGCTCAGCTCGATGACCTCCATCTGCCCATCGACCTCATCGTCCTCGCCGATCACGGCATGGCCAGGGTCGAGGGAGACTGGATCACCCTCGATCAATACGCCGACCTCACCAACTTCGACACCGACGGCGCGCTGCTCTACCCCAAGGGCGATGCGACCGCTGCCGAAACCGAAGCCGCCCACGCCTACGAACAACTCAAGAAAGCCGACGGCCGCTTCATCGTTTATCGCCGCGCCAAGGTCCCCATCAACCTCGACTTCAACCAGAACCCTCGCGAAGGCGACCCCGTCATCGTTCCCACCGGGCCATACATCTTCCGCGCCCACGCGCCTGACCCGTCAAAACCGGAACGCCCGGCGCCGAAGGGCATGCACGGCTACGACCCGGCGACCATGAAAACCATGCGCGCCATCTTCTACGCCACCGGGCCCGACATCCGCCCCGGCGTGACCGTCAAGCCATTTGAAAACGTGAACGTGTATCCGCTGGTCGCGCACATCCTCGGGCTCGAGGCGCCCAAGGTCGACGGCAGCCTGAATGTCCTGTCAGGAATACTGGCAGAGAACCCCGCCCCCTGAAGAACGACCCACTTGTCGTCCAACGGGGCGTGGATCATTCCACGCGCCCGATAGCATTCCACGCGCCCGATAGATCGAACCGAACGATTCGCTCCTTCGCCACGCCTTCAGGGTTGCACGGGAAGCGTACTGAGGTAATGCACCAGGCTCTTCAGGTCTTCTCCGGTGATCTTGGTTCCGTAGGCAGGCATCGGGTTAGGGCTGCCGCTGCTGGTCTTTGCCGGGGGGCTCACAATCGTCGCTCGGATCTGGTCCTCCGTGCGCCGCGTTCCCACCCCGTTCAACGACGGCCCGATCTCCCCGCCCTCCGCGCCGATGCGATGGCAAGAGAGGCAGCTGTTGTCCGCAACAATGCTCTTCACATGATCGGCGCCGGAGCCACTCGCTGTTGCGGAGCTGCCGGGCGACGAGGCGGACATCGCCGCCTGCGGCGCCGGAGCGGACACAGCCATGCCCAAAGGCGTCAGGCGAAAGAGGCCGCCGGGCTTCGCGTCCTCGACCATCCATAACGCTCCATCGGGCGCAACCTCCACGTCGCGGACCCTGTGGCCTACGTCCCAGCGGTCGGCCGTCTGCGCGCCCCCCTTGCCGTCGAAGGTGATGCGGATCAGCGCCTTCGAAGCCAGGCCGCTCACAAACGCCGACCCGTTCCACTGCGGGAACATCGCACCTTTATAGAACATCAGGTTGCCCGGCGCGATGATCGGCACCCAGTAGATCACTGGCTTTGTGAGGTCAGGCCGCGTATCCGGACTCGGGATCGGCACACCGTTGTAGTTGTGCCCGTAAGAGACCAACGGCCATCCATAATTCTTCCCCGGCTCGACCAGGTTCAACTCGTCGCCGCCCCGTGGGCCATGTTCCACCTCCCACAACCGTCCATCCGGCGCAAAGGCCAGGCCATAGGGCGTACGCACTCCCGTGGCCCAGGTCTCTGCCGGCGTCAGGTTCGGCCCCGGAAAGGTATACGTTCTGACCACCGGGGTCGTCTTGGCAGCTTCCGTGTCCGCAGGAGGATCGATCACCGGCACCGTGGCCGCACCGGTCTTGCCGGCCATGGGGTTGCCGCGCGCCGGTTTTCCATCCAGCGTCAGCCGCAGAATCTTACCCAGCGGCTGGTTCGGGTCCTGGGCCGGCGTAAAGCGCTGCCTTTCGCCAACCGTCAGGAAGAGATATTTGCTGTCGGGAGAAAAAGCGACCTCGGCGCCGAACTGTCCGCCCTCACCCCGCTCGCCGTCCCGCCAGATGACTTGAAGCCCCTCAAGGCTCGCTGAATCTTTGCCGCTCGCCGCATCCTTGCCGATCTTCAACTGAGCCCGCGCCAGCGCCAGGCTCGAACCGCCGTCACCCGGCTCGGAATACGTCAGGTAGACATTGTGGTCCTTGGCATAGTGCGGCGAGAGGTAGACGCCCAGCATGCCGCCCTGGCCCTTCCAGAGCACGGCCGGAATGTTCGCTACCGGCGTCTGCACTCCCTGCTGGGTCACCAGCTGCAGGCCGCCGACCTTTTCAGTGATCAGCATCCGCCCGTCGGGCAGGAAAGCGATCTTCCAGGGCAGGCTCAACGTCGTGATCTGGGTCACGGTGAAGGGCAGGTTCGGGTCAGACTTCTGCTCGCCTGCGTTAACCTGCGCCGACGCGCCGCTTGAAACCATGGCCAGCAACAGTCCCGCGATCGCCAGGTGCTTCATCGTGTTCTCCCTTATGCGTTGAACGATTGATCGACTGATCGATTGACAGATTGATCGATTGACAGATTGATCGATTGACAGATTGATCGATTGACAGATTGATCGATTGACAGATTGATCGATTGACAGATTAATCGATTGATCGACTGACAGATTGATCGATTGACGAATTGACAGATTGATCGATTGACAGATCGATCGATTGATCCGCAAGCCGAACGGCCAACGCCAACGCCTCCGGCCCCAAGCCTTGCTTAGAATATCGCGCTTGTACAGTTTGCGGAATCCGGCCCACAAGCCGAAATGCCTTGTACCGCCCAAATGCCTTGTACCAACCATTCGCCGCGTACAGGCAGTCGCCGCGCCCATGCTGTTGGCGAAGCGGAAACAACCGCACAGAACATGCCGCGCAAAAGAGCCCCACGCCAAACCTGTCAAGTAGCAAGAAGGTCAACATACCCACTAAGCCTAATAAAATGAGCGAGATAGAAGCGGACCAACTTGGCATGGTGAACCCACTCCATTTGGTAAAATAAAGACATACATCAAAAAACAAACACGACAGCGGCACAAGCCGCCTGTGGTGTTCGGGGCACCTTATTAGGTCGGGCCTCCGCCACCCGCTGCAAGAGCATCCCGGCTCCGCCGTTTTCCCCCGGCACGCCGGTCATCGACAAAGGAGCTTTCTAACCATAAGCCTTGCCATCCCTGATCGATTCAGGGCAACTGCAACAAAACAAAGAATTTAAGCCAGATTTAGCCGTCTATCTTGCTGAATCCAAAGAATATACGGGAAAATCCTAGGGGGAGGGCGGTACCCCCCAGACAGGCTGGCATAAACGGAACGAGCCCGCCCGACCGGAAGAACGCCTCGAAAAGGAGCCGATGGCTCCCGATCAGAACTTCGCCACCAGCCAGATGCCCGCAGTGAGCAGGCAGCATCCCGCAAGCCGCCCTGCCGAAGCCGTATGCTGCCGAAACCCCAGCAGCCCAAATTGATCGAGCACCACCGAAGCCAGCAGAGACGCCGTCAGGCTGCACCCGGTAAAGAGTCCGGAGCCCATCTTCTGCGCCAGCGTCAGACCGGCCATCGTCGAAGCGATACTGACCACGCCTCCCAGCCAGGCCCACCAGTTCACCCCGGCCAGCTGGGCCTGGTTCGGCAAACCCCGGTGTCTCGCCAGCAGGAACACCAGCGTCCCGGCCAAACCGGTCGCATACACCACGACCCCGGCCAGCACCGGATGCTGCAATTGCTTGTTCAATTGGGCATTCGCGCCGGATTGTAGAGGATTTGCCGCGCCCGCCAGCAGTGCGAACACATAGAAGAGCCAGGACATACATCACCTCGTGCAATGGGATGCAAGGCCCGCAGGAGATCGGGACAGGAGGCAACATTCAGCATTGGAAGCAGCACGATCGGGATTCGAAGCAGCAGGATTGGAAGCAGCCCGGCATCCCGGCTTACCTGGCGACAATGCCGCCTCCCAGGACCGTCTCCCGTAAAACACCATCTTCCGCCAGCACCACCAAATCTGCCCTTCGCCCGGCCGCCAGCCAGCCAAACCGCTCTTCCAGTCCCAGCATCCGCGCAGGATTCCGTCCCGCTAACCCGGCCGCCTCGCCCAGTTCCGCGCCCGTGAACTCGCGAAAGTTCTTTACCGCCCGATCCATGGTCAACGTGCTTCCGGCAATCGCACCACCCGACATGCACTTGCCGTCCTTCACTTCCACCTCCAGCGTTCCGAGCATGTACCGGCCATCGGGCATTCCCGAGGCGCTGATGCCGTCGGTAATCAGGATCGCCCGGTCCGCGCCCTTGGCCTTCCAGAAGAGCCGCAGCACCGAAGGATCGACGTGGTAGCCATCGGCGATGATCTCGGCAAAGAGGCTGCCCTCGTCGAGCACCACCCCCAGAATGCCCGGCTCGCGATGATCGAAGTTCCGCATCGCGTTGAAGGTATGCGTCGCACTCACCGCCCCGGCCGCGATCCCGGCCTTCGCCTCGAGCGCCGTCGCATTGCTGTGCCCAATGCTGATGCGAACACCGAGACGGATGGCATAAGCAATCACTTCCGCCGCATTCGGCAGCTCCGGGGCGATCGTCATCAGCTTGATCTGGCCTTCCGCCGCCTGCCAGAAGCGGTCGAAGACGGCGACCGTTGGCACCAGCAACAGCTCCGGAGTATGCACGCCGCGCTTCTCGTGCGAAAGAAAGGGACCCTCCAGATGGATCCCCATCGGGATCGCCTCACCCGGCCACCCTGCGCATCCATTTTGCCCGATCAGCTTTCCCAACCCGCTCAGCGCCCTCAGCGTCGCCTCCATCGAGGCCGTCACCGTCGTCGGCAGGTAGCCAGCGACCCCATGCTGCGCCAGGAACCGCCCGACGCCCGCGAGCGCCGGGTTCGTTCCTGCCATCACATCGAATCCACCGCTGCCGTGAACATGCTGGTCGAAATAAGCCGGCGCCAGCAGAGAGTCTCCAAAATCGACCACCTCGGCGTTTGCGGGAATCTCCTGCTCCCGCTCCGAATAGATTGCGTCAATCGCACCGTCTTCGACCACCACCACCGGATGCTCCACCGTGTCGAGCGGAGTTAACAACTTCCTTGCTTTGAATACCTTCTTCACCGAAGCTCTTTCCTGAAGGAACGCATGATTTCTGTCTTTGCACCCGCAAGTCTACCATCGGAAATATGTCTCTCGAACAACCCGCAGTCCAGCGAATCGGCATGCACCTCTCAACTGCAGGAGGTGTCTTTACCGCCGCCGAACGCGCCCAGGCGATGGGTGCGAACACCTTTCAGATCTTCTCTTCTAGCCCGCGAATGTGGCGACCCGCAAAGCTCAGTCTCGCCCACTGCGAGCAGATGAAGAAGCTGCGGGTCGATTACGACTGCGATCCTCTCGTCATCCATGCAAGCTACTTGATCAATCTTTGTAGCCAGACAGAAGAGGTCCGCCGCAACTCGATCTCCGCCTTCCGCGGCGAGGTCGACCGCGCGCTCGCGCTGGGCGCGGAATACCTCGTGCTCCACCCCGGCTCCTGGAAAGGACTCACCCGGGAACAAGGTGTCGAACTCGCCGCCGAATCGATCGAAGCCGCGATTGCCACGCTGCCCTGGCAGCAATGCGACTTCCGCATCCTCATCGAAAACACCGCAGGCGCGGAATTTTCACTCGGCGGTTCCTTCGACCAGGTCGGCGAGCTCGTTCGCCGGCTCGCGAGCGTCGCGCCAGTGGGCGTCTGCCTCGATACCTGCCACACTCATGTCGCTGGCTACGACATCGTCAGCGCCGAGGGTTATGAAGGCACGATCGCTCAGGCCGAGGAACTGATCGGCCTTGAAAACATCCGCGTCTGGCACATGAACGACGCAAAGGCGCCGTCCGGATCGAAGCTCGACCGTCACCAGCACATCGGCGAAGGAACGATCGGCCCCGAACCCTTTCGCCGCCTGCTCAATGATGCGCGTTTCGCGCATTGCGCCTTCATCGCCGAGACGCCGGTCGACGAAGAAGGCGACCAGGAGCGCGATCTGCTCGCGCTCAAATCGCTCGCGGCGAGGAAGATTCCCGTCTGAGACGGATGTAGGGCTTCACAAGGCTTGGCTGCTGCGACCCGGCTTCGGCGACCCAGGTTCGTGCAAAAATGGCGCAACTTGGAAAGAAGGAACAAGCCGCAAGGATGCGGAGTTCAATTATCCGCCGGAGCGAAGCCATCCCCGGCAAACTTCGGGATGCCGAAGTGTCCACGCAGGTGCAGCAGATCGATGGGGCTCAGATCGCCGGTCAATCCAACTACATTCAAGTTCCGTGGACTGGCCTGCATGACCACCATCCCGGTCACGTCCACGCCTTGCATCTTGAGGAAGAGGTCGGTATGTGCCTGCACATCTGGCATCGGCGCCATGCCATTCGGAGCCGGCGCGATGTGGCTCTGGGTGCTCACCAGGTGCTTCCAGCCGGCAGCCTTGTACTGCTGCCGAATGCCCTCCAGTTGCGCCGGGTCATACATGCCCGGCTGGGCATAGCGGTAGAGGTGTACGGTCACCCCGTTCAGCTTGGCGATCGCCTTCCGCGTATCGGCGTCGCCGCCATCCATCAGGCCGCTCGCCATCTGCAGCATCGTGCGGTCGAAGGTGAAGTCGGTATGGAACGCCGCCGTCCGGCCAAGCTGCTCAACACCCGACGGAATCCAGTCCGGCGGGGACGGCGGGGGCGGAGCATCGGTGGCTAGAGCCACAGATGGAAGCAGCAGGGCAAACGCCAGAAGGCTGCGTTGGAGGGAAGCCGCGGTGAACGTCATAGAATCAACCTCGAGATAAAGCTTTAGACCCCTGCAGCCGGAAAAAGACGCGAAGCGCCATGCCCATCGCCGCCCTGACCATCGATCTACACATCGAGCACGCCCGGTCGCTCAAGGACCGGCGCCAGGTGGTTCGCAGCCTGAAGGAAAAACTTGGGCATGGCTTCAACATCTCGATCGCCGAACTCGACGAGGCGGTCACCTGGCAGTCGGCGACGATCGGGGTCGCGGCTATCTCCGGCTCCCGCGACTATCTTGCCGGTCTCATGCGCCAGGTGGAAGCCGCGGCGACTCGCATAGCCAATGACCTGGGAGCCACGATCGCCGACGCCTGGTGGCAGTTTGTGGAGCTGGACGGCGGCGAGGACCCCAGCGAAGCCCCCTAAGGACCGGTAGGGACGATGACCGGGGTAATCCCGCACTTCTGATAGCCTGAAAGAGTACCCGGAGAAGACTCTTTATGCCAGAACAGAGGGCGCGCAAGTACCATCAAGACCGGGTCGCCGGGACCCTCCGCGACGAAATTACCGCCATGATCGAGGGTCAGCTCTCCGATCCGCGCATCAGCTTCTGTTACGTGAGCCAGGTGGCGCTGAACCCCGGAGGCAAGTCGGCGCTCGTCTACATCGCCGTCGACGGCGGCCTCAAAGAAGAAGAAGACACTCTCGCCGCCTTGATGGACGCTCGCGGCTATATCCGCCATGAACTGCTGGAGCGGACCGGCAAGCGCCATGTCCCCGATCTCAGCTTCCACATCGACCGATCAGAAAAAATGAAGGCGCGCATCGACGAGTTGATGGGACGCCGGCGAGGCAAAAGATCCGAACCCCTCGCAGGCCCGGCAGAAGCCACGCCCACGGCGAAAGGCTGATCGCGCCGCCAGACACCTTGCATCTGCTAGCCTTGTGCCGATGGGCTTCTGTTCCAGTGTGGCCCTCTGCTGGAATCGCCCAGTCTTGGACCGTCTGAATACATCCAAGGTCCGACATGGAACGTCTGGAGGCAACATCTGGCCCGATCAGAAGAGGCTCGGGACATCGTGAGCGACGATACAGGATCGTTTACAGTCACTAGGTTGACCAATTTGGCGATAATTTCCAATATCCGGGCTGCCCTCAGCCGCGAGAACGGCGCCGCCGCGCGCTCCGCCCTGCTCAGCAACACGCTGGAGGCGCTGACGCTTTTTTGCCTGACCTCCTTCTTTCTGTTCTACGGACTCGTGCCCGTCTTCGGGGGAGCGGCTCTGGGGCTGGTCGGCGCCGACGAACCCCGTTATGCTCAGGTGGCGCGCGAGATGCTCGCCCGCAACGACTACGTCACGCCCATCCTTTACGGCCAACCGTGGCTCGAAAAGCCGGCCCTCTATTACTGGCGAGCCATGTTCGCCTTCAGGGAGTTTGGAATACACGACTGGTCTGCCCGCCTGCCCTCGGCGAGCTTCGCTTTTACGCTCATCGTGCTTATCTACCTGCACATGCGGCGGTTTCGCCCTGGCGGCCAGCTCGACGCGGCCATCATTACTGCCTCCTGCGCCGGAATCATCGCCTTCGCTCGTGGCGCTTCCACGGATATGCAGCTCGCCGCGCCATTCTGCATCGGCATGCTCGGATGGTATGCGTGGTATGAGACAGACAGTAAGTTCTGGCTCTTCGATCTATATTTTTTTGTCGGTGCGGCCACATTGGCCAAGGGGCCGATCGCTCCGTTCATGGCGCTGGCCATCATTCTCAGCTTCGCCGCCCTTCGCCGCGAATGGTCGCTGCTTCGGCGCAGCATCTGGGTTCCGGGCGTCATCCTGTATTTCGCCATGGTTCTGCCCTGGTTTATTGCAGTCCAACGCCGCAATCCCGCCTTCCTGCGCGTCTTCTTTCTCCAGCACAACCTGGAGCGCTTCGCGACCGACATGTACAAGCACGAGCAGGGAGCCTGGTATTACGTGCCAGTCATGCTGCTGGGTCTGACTCCGTGGGCGGTGATTGCGGTAGCGGCGTTAGTGGATGCAATCCGAGACTCTTTTGCGGAATGGCGGGTGCGCCGGGCAAAAATCCGCTATATCGGCTTCTCGCGGGCGGGCGATGCTTTCCCCGAGTTCCTGCTGCTCTGGGCCCTTTTTCCCATCGTTTTCTTCTCGTTTTCCAAGTCCAAGCTTCCCGGGTATGTGCTGCCTTCCATTCCGCCGCTGACCATCCTCGCCGGAGACTACCTCAACCGCAAGCGCCAGCAGGGCCTCCAACCCTGGCTTCTGCTCGGCCACGCGCTGCTGACCGGGGTTCTCACTTCCGTGATTCTACTGCTGCCCCGGTACCTGCAGCGTCCGGGTGTGCTGCCGCCCGCCAATGCGCTGATTGCAGCCGCCTCGACCGGCTTCGCCGCCGCTGTGCTCATTCTGATTGTCGTGGCCCGCTTCGGGCTCAATCGCCTGCGCATCGCAACCCTCGTTCCGATCATGGTCCTGCTCTTGTTCCTGCTGGGCGTCGGTCCGGTCTTCGGCCTTGGTCCTCTGCCCGGCTCGAAGACCATCGCGCAACTGCTGGACGCGACCTACTCGGCGCGACCCCTGGCCCGCATTCTCAACCCCATCCTCCAGCCGGACGAGATCCTGGCCGTTTACCGGGTCAAGCGAGACATGGAATACGGGCTCTCCTTTTATCGGGACAAGCAGGTCGTCAACTACGAACAGGATGGTAACCAATCCATCCCCGCTCAGCAACATATACTTATCGTGCGTGAGTCTTACTCTCAGGACCTGCGTCAGTTACTGAAGGGCCGTTCGTATGAGCCCCTTTTCACGTATCCCGCCCAGGGGCTGGTTGTTTATTCCGTATCCGCACGAGTCAAATGATGCAGCAGATAACCTTTCCAGCATCTCAGCGACGCATGACGGCAGCGCTCCAGTTCGAGATACTCGATCTTCGCCACTTCTCGGCAAATTCGCTCCGGCCCCTCCTCGAACAGGAAGTGCTTCTCTGGAATGAGCGGCTGCGCTGGGACTACCGCGCCTCGGCCAACCTCCTCCTGCAGTATCTCGATTCCCGGGTATTGCCCGGGTATGTCGCTATCGAAGACGGACGGATTTCAGGCTACGTCTTCTGCATTTACGAGAACAACAAGGCAGTGATTGGCGATGCCTTTGCGGTCGCCGGTCGAAGCGAGGCATATCCCCCTACCGAAGTGGAACTTCGCCTGCTGGATCACCTAATTGAATTGCTCATCAACTCGCCGGGTATCGACCGCATCGAGTCACAGCTGCTGCTTCACGCCCATGGCGTCCACGCGGCAGCCTTCAACCGGGCCGGATTTCAGATCTTCCCAAGGCTCTTCATGGAGCGGGACCTGACACCGTCTTTTTCGGGCCCGGTCCCGCCTTCCGCCGGCGCCCCCAAGCAATTGCCGGCGGGGCTGGAGCTGCGATATTGGCGTGACGATGATTTCACTCCCGCCGGCCGGCTCATCGCCGCCTGCTACGAAGGACACCTCGACAGTCACATCAACGATCAATACCGCTCTGTCGCCGGATCGTTGCGGTTCCTGCACAACGTGGTTCGATTTCCCGGTTGCGGCACCTTTGACGCGGCAGCTTCACGGGTCATTGTGAATACCCATACCCGGGAGCTGGTGGCCCTGTTGCTCTGCTCACGCGTAAGAAACGACGTCGCTCACATCACCCAGATTTGCGTAAACCGCCAGTGTCGAGGTCTGGGCCTGGGCACGATGTTGTTAAAAGCTTGTGCGGTCGAGCTCGGCAAACGCCATTATTCCACGCTCACTCTGACCGTCACGGAAGGCAATACCGAAGCCGTTTCTCTCTATCGGACGCAAGGCTTCGAACTTAGACACACCTTCGACGCGATGGTGTGGAACAAGACAGGCAGCTGAGCGCAGGTTTGCGCTTGCCGGGGACTCCGGCGGACGGAAGCGTCAGATGTGCGTCCCTGCAGCGGGTTGTTTGGCTTCCAGCTCGACGATCAAGTCTCGAACGAACCGTGCGCAGCGCGCCGAAACGTTGATGAACTCAAGTCCGACACCTCGCACTTTGTGGTTCGATCTCACTCCACCCATCACCCGGAACTGAACGTGGTTGACCATCATCACGATCTCCACCTGAGTTCCGCGCTCCAGGGTAAAAACCAGATCGGTCTTGAGGCAGCAGCCCGTCGCGCTCAGGTCCCGCACCTGCCCGGTAAAGCGGAGTGCGCCCCCGAGCACAATCACCTCCGCGACACCGTCGCAGGGGAAGCGGCGAGATGCCCGGCGCTCCTTGAATGCAGGTGCGGGAGGCGCCTCCGCCAGGGATATGTGAGCTTCGCTGCCCCCGGCAGCCGGTTCGATCAACAGGGTAGGATCCGTCATCCTGCCTCCAAAGTTTAGCTCGTCGCAGGGGAGAACCCTTGCGCCCGCGCCGGAATCATAGTTCCGGTATCAAGGATATCGACCGGGACCGAGCAGAAATGAGCGGCGAAACAGCTGATCCGGAATGCTCTTCCGACTTGGGATCGGGACGGCTACAACGGCTTGTCGCCGGTCGCGAGAGACTCCGCGAAGTGTTCGACCCATTGGATTTGCAGCCAGGTATCGGGAACATCCAGGCCTCGCGCCGCCCGCAGACGGGCAAACGCTTCGCTGGCCGTGAGCCCCTCCAGGCACAGGAGGCAGGCCATGAGCATGCAGGAACGCCCGATTCCTGCGAAACAATGCGCCCCAACAGCTTTGCCGGCGCGCAGATCTTTCTGCAGTTCGTCGACCACCAGGCGAAACTCCTCCATGGATTCAGGAATGGAATGATCGGAGACCGGAAGCCACTTGTAGGTGATGCCCGCCTCGCGGCATAGCCGCCATTCGGCTTCGAGGTTCAACACCCGTCCCTCGTCGGCCCGCAACAAGGAAACCAGGGTTTCGATGCCTTGGGAACGCAGCAGCCGGATTGCCTCCGCCAGATTTTGGCCCCCTGGCGGACATGGAACGATCGCCAGGCGGGGCGGAGTGCCGAGCGCTGTATCTGCGAGACCGCTCGTGTTGACCCAATAAGGAAGCATTGCTGTGGTGATCGCGGTCATATTTGAGCTGCTCCCTTCAACATCTTACGAAGTTTTCGCCAGGGATGTGCCTACAGAAAATGGGATGTGTATCTATGATCCTAAGTACTGTCTGCCCCCCGCAGCCCCTTGGTCTGGCATTCGGTTACCTTTCTGTGACCGTCACCACCCCGGCAATCGCCTGATTCTCGCTGGATTCGAGGGTATATTCTTGGAGAATCAAGCCTTCCCAGCGTTGTTCGGGCATGGCAACCCAGTTGCATCACCCTCAGAGTGCCGCAGGATGCAGCGCGTATGCAGAAGTCCATTCAAACCCGGATCTCGGTCGTTCTGCTGGCACTCTTTACCTTGGCGGCCATCGTCTTTGCCTGTATCAACTTCTCCCAGGAGGCCAACGAGCAGACTCCGGTCGATGGAGTCACCTGGTTTGAAGCGCCCGGCGGCCTCCAGGCCCACCGCGTGCGGCAGGGCGGCCCGGGCCAACGCTCCGGGATCAAGGCCGGCGATCTGCTCGTCGAGGCCAACGGTCAGCCAACCGCCCATGTAGCCAGCCTGGAACGGCAGATGTTTCATACCAAGGCTTATGGTACGGCGACATATACGGTTGTCCGCTCCGGCTACCGCGTCGACTACTCGGTGATCCTTGAGGCTGCGGATATTACTCTGAACCAGGGCTTCCGCGTCATCGCTTTGGTCTATCTCGGTATCGGCCTCTACGTCCTCTTCCGCCGCTGGACGGCTCCCCATTCGACCCACTTCTACGTCTTTTGCCTGGCTTCCTTTGTCCTGTATTCCTTTAAGTACACCGGTGGGCTGGACAGCTTCGACTGGGTCGTTTACTGGGGAAATGTTCTCGCTACGGCACTGCAACCTGCCCTGTTTCTTCACTTTGCCCTGGCTTTTCCCCAGGATGGACGGCTGGATCGGACCCGCCGCTGGCTGATCGCGGCGACGTATGTGCCGGCAGCCGTTATCGTCGGTCTGCGGATCACCGCCTTCGAATACTGGTCGGCGACTGCCCTGCTACTCGACCGGATCGACAAACTAGGTTCGACCTACCTGGCTACCTGCTGGGTACTGGCCGCGATCGTTTTCTATGTCAGCTACCGGCGGACCGACATGCCGCTTCGCCGTCAGCAGCTGAAGTGGCTCACACGGGGCACAATCCTGGCGATTGCGCCGTTTACCCTGCTCTACATCATTCCTTACCTCGCCGACCTCCAGGTTCCAGATATCTTCGGGAAGCTGGCGGCCGTCTCGCTCGTCGTTCTGCCCCTGACCTTCAGCTGGGCGATCATTCGCTACCGCCTGATGGATGTCGACCTGATCTTCAAGCGCAGCGTGGCCTATACGCTGGCGACGGCGGCGGTCGTCGGACTGTATTTCCTGCTGGTCTCCATCGCCGGGGAGTTCGTCCACAACCAGCTGCCCAAGTTTGGCTCGTGGGGGCTGATTGCCGCGATTGTGCTTGCATCGCAGCTCTTCGATCCGCTGAAGCGCGCCATCCAGGGACGCATCGACAAAGTCTTCGACCGAAAGCGTTACGACTATCGCCACACCCTGATTGAGTTTGGCCGGGGCCTTAGCTCGGAAACGGACCTGGATGCCCTGCTGGCCGCGATCGTCGACCGGCTCTCCCGCACCTTGCTCGTTTCCCAGGTGGCGGTATTCCTGGCCAATAACGAGGATGGCTACATCCTGGCGGCGGCTCACGGTCTGGCGCCCACCCTGCCCCTGACGACCAGCTTTCTGAGTGCCGCCGATTCCGTGCTCCCTGCTCCTGGGGCTCTCGACCTAGGTTTTCTCGATTTTGACCAGCCGGACGCCGGATCCCATATATTCCTCGAGAACACGCAGCAGGCGCTGCACCTACCGGAGGCCCAGCGGCGGACGGTCTCCGCCCTGGATTTGAATTATTACCTGCCCTGCCGGCTGCAGCAGCGCACCATCGCCGTTATCGGACTAGGCCGGACCACCGACTCAGACTTCCTCTCCAGCGAGGATGTCGAACTGCTCGAATCGCTGGCCAGCTACATCGGTATCGCGCTGCAAAACGCCCGGCTCTACGCGAGCCTCGAACAAAAGGCTTCGGAATACGAACGGTTGAAGGAGTTCAACGAGAACATCGTCGAGTCTATCAATGTCGGCATCCTCGCCGTCGATCTGGAGGAACGCATCGAGAGCTGGAATGCTCAGATGGAAGTACTCTACGCGCTACCTCGCGCGGAGGCCCTGGGCCGTCCGTTGAGCGAAATCTTCCCCCGGTCGTTTCTGGACGAGTTCGCACGCGCCAAGGGGGAAGAGGGTTCGGTACAGAGTGTCCACAATCTGTACAAATTCCGCATTGAAACCCGCGCCGGCGAGCACCGCACCGCCAACATCGCAATCGCCCCGCTCATCACCCGCGATTTCGCTACCGTCGGCCGCATCGTGCTGGTGGACGACATCACCGATCGCGTGGAGCTCGAAACCCAACTCACCCAGGCGGAAAAGCTCTCTTCGATCGGCCTGCTCGCCGCCGGGGTCGCCCACGAAGTCAACACCCCTCTGGCCGTCATCTCCTCTTACACGCAGATGCTCGCCAAGGTCGTTCGCGCCCAGGAGCAAGCCGGCAATGGCGACGGCAAGGTCGGTCCGCTGCTCGACAAGATCACCCAGCAGACCTTTCGGGCGTCAGAGATTGTCAATGGATTGCTCAACTTCTCTCGCACCAGCGGTACCGCTTTCACCGAAATAGATATCAATTCGGTGATTCGTGACACCCTGAACCTCCTTGAACATCAGTTCAAGACCTCAAATGTCCGGCTGGAATCGGCACTCGACGGTTCGCTGCCGCCGATCCTCGGCAATCCCGGAAAGCTCCAACAGGTCTTCTTGAACCTCTTTCTGAACGCGAAGGACGCCATGGCCGGCGGGGGCACCCTCCGCGTTTCGACGGAAGTCAATGGCCACGTGGGTGTCTCTATCGCGGACACCGGCTCCGGCATCTCGCCCGAACACGTCAAGCGCATTTACGATCCGTTCTTTACGACGAAAAGTGCGCCGCGCGAGGGGCAGCGCCGCGGAACCGGCCTGGGCCTGGCGGTCACCTACGGCATCATCCAGGAACACGCCGGCAAGATCGATGTTCAGAGTAAGGCGGGCGGTGGAACTACTTTTTACTTAGAATTCCCCTTAGTAAGGAAACCTGTAAATGTCTGAAGCGACCCTGACTCTGCCCTCCGGGTCATCCACCGCGAGCACGGAACACGCCTACCGCATTCTCATCATTGATGATGAAGCCAGTATCCGCGAATCGCTCGAGACCCTGCTCAGCCTCGAAGGCTACACCGTCGACCTTGCTCCCGATGGCGAAGCCGGGCTCAACACCATCGGCCAGCGCTCCTACGACCTGGTCCTGCTCGATCTCGCTCTGCCCGGCATGAACGGCATCGAGATCCTGGAGAATATTCGCGGGCGATACCCTGACCTGCCGGTCATCATGATTACCGCCTACGGCACGGTCAACAACGTCGTCGACGCCATTCGCGCCGGCGCCCAGAACTTCGTCCAGAAGCCGTGGGACAACGAGAAGCTGCTCGCCGACATCCGCGCGGCCATCGCGCGGTATCGCGCAGAAGAAGAGAACATCCAGCTGAAGCGCGCCCTCAAGCAGCGCTATAACTTTGAAAACATTATCGGCAAGAGTGAGTCCATGCGGACGATCTTCGACCTCGTCGCGCAGGTAGCGCCGAGCCGCTCGACCATCCTCATTCTCGGCGAAAGTGGTACAGGCAAAGAACTTATCGCCAAGGCGCTGCACGCCAACTCGCCGCGCCGCGACAAGAACTTCGTCCCCGTCAACACCGGCTCCATGCCTACAGACCTGCTCGAATCGACACTTTTTGGGCACGTTAAGGGCGCTTTTACCTCGGCTATCGCCGCGAAGAAGGGGTATTTTGAGATCGCCAACGGCGGTACGCTCTTCCTCGATGAGATCGGCAACATGAGCATGGATACGCAGGCCAAGATCCTGCGTGTTATTCAGGACAAGCGCTTCATGCACCTGGGAGGTGTTCATGAAATCCAGGTAGATGTTCGAATCATCGCCGCGACCAACGTCGACCTCCGGCAGGCGGTCCGGGAGGGCAAATTCCGCGAAGACCTCTTCTATCGCCTCAACGTCATCTCGATCGATATGCCGCCGCTGCGCGCCCGCCGCGAAGATATTCCGCTGCTCGCGACTCACTTCCTGAAGCACTTTTCGGAAGAAAACGAGCTGCCTTTGCGCTCGCTGGCCCCCGACTCCATCCGGGCCCTGATGGATTATGACTGGCCGGGCAACGTCCGCGAACTCGAAAATGTCATCGAACGGGGCGTCGTTCTCTCCTCCGGCCCGGTGATCACCTCCGACCTGCTGCCTGGCCACCTGACCGGCCGCAGCTACTCCTCAAGCCTGCTCGAGCAGAATGGTGACGCCTCGCTCTTCGACATTCTTGAAGACATCGAGCGGCGGATTATCATCGACAAGCTCGAGCGCTGCCACTGGAACCAGACTGACACCTCCGAGCAGTTCCGCATTCCGCTTTCGACCCTGAACCAGAAGATCAAGCGGCTGAATATCGAGATCAAGAAGCGGATCAAGGACTGACGCGGAACCCGCCTGAAGACTCACGGAGCTTTCATGCTCCATGCGGTGATTGCAACTCACCGCATGGAAGCCCGATTTTCCTTGCTTGCCGGGTGGGGAACCGCCACAATGAGGCCGACCCGAAAGGCGGTCTCATGCTCGTGAATACCCCTGCATCTCCTTGGAAAGGGATCGCAAGATCGCTTCCTTCTGCTTCCTGGTTGCTTCTCGTATCTCTGGCCGGAACAGCGCTTCCCGCGCTGGCCTCGACTCCCACGACGACTACCCTGGCAGTTACATCGGGAGGAAGCGCGGCAACGACGGCCCCGTCGGGAACGGTCGTCACCTTGACGGCGAGCGTCGCTGCCGGAGGCGCGGCGGTCACCAGCGGACAGATCAACTTCTGCGACGCCAGCGCCCCTTCCTGCACGGATATTCACCTGCTGGGTTCGGCGCAGCTGACCAGCGCCGGGAGCGCGATCTTCAAGTTCATTCCCGGAATTGGAAGCCATAGCTTGAAGGCAGTCTTTGCCGGAACGAATCTCGCTGCCTCAAGTTCGTCGGCTTCGTCAGCGCTGGCGGTTACTCATACGGGCCCCTATGCTTCCGCCACAACTCTCCTATCGAGCGGCGGTGCGGGAAGCTACTCGTTGACTGCCACGGTCGCCGCCGCGCCGGTGAACGCCCCCGTCGCCTCGACCGGGCTGATCTCGTTCCTCGATACCAGCAGCGATAACCGTGTGCTGGGAACCGCACCGCTGGTCGCGAACCCCCAACCACTGGATTTCACGGATGCGCCCCTCTCCAGCGGTTACGTTATCGACCCCTACACCATGTTGGTAGGCGATTTCAACGGTGACGGTAAGCCGGATTTCGTGCTCAATACCGATTATTATGACGACACTCTCACTACTGTCGTCGAGCTCGGCAACGGAGATGGGAGCTTTACCGAACTCGCGCCCCTTACCTTAGCCGTGAGTGCCCTTGCAACCGGAGATTTCAATGATGACGGCAACCTGGATCTAATCGAGTCAGGAACATCGGGAATCAGCACCTTGCTGGGTAACGGGGACGGGACCTTCCACGTAATTGCCGGCTCTGGGCCACTCCCTCCCTTCGGCCAGGGTGTTGCGGGTGACTTCAACGGCGACGGCATCTTGGATCTGGCCCTCCTTGACGCTCCGGACAAGCACGTCCTGTTTCTCAAGGGCAATGGGGACGGCACCTTCGCCGCTCCAGCTATTGCGGCGCAGGTGCAGGCTGACGGGCAAATGGCCGTCGGAGACTTCAACGGCGATGGCAAACTGGACCTGGTTCTCACCAGTCCAGCGGACAACAATGTCAGGGTCTTGCTCGGTCAGGGCGACGGAACGTTTGTGACAGCCGGTCCAACTGCGGTCCCCTCACTCCTTTCTTCGGTTGTCGTCGCCGATTTTAACGGTGATGGAAAGCTGGACGCGGTGGTGCTGGGGTACAACACGACCAGTACCGCGGCCACGGTACTGCTAGGGAACGGAGATGGAACACTCACGCTGTCTCCAGCGACGGTACCCTGCGCCGCCCTCGGCCCCATCGTGGTGGCGGATTTCAATGGAGACGGCAAAGCAGACCTGGGAATTGCGACCATATTCCACTCTGATATCAACACTGTTTCCATCTTCCTGGGAGTTGGCGACGGTACGTTCAATGTCAGCGCGACCCCGCCCGGAGATACCAAAGCAATCCTTCTCGCAGCCGCCGATTTCAATGGAGACGGATTCTCCGATATTGCTGTAGGCGCCACCGACATTGGAGATGGGCCGGGTGTTCAGCTGGCGCAGCTCTTTCCGTCGACGGCCACCGTAACCAACATCGTCGTGCCCGGAGCCGGGACCCACCAGATCACCGCCAGCTACCCCGGAGACAGCATCTACAGCGCAAGCGTCTCTGCTGCCGCGGCATTGACCGGAACTCCTTCAGTGCCCATTAGTTTTCCCCTTGCTGCCGCTCATACTTACGGCGACGCGCCGTTCACGATAGCCGCAACCTCGGTCTCGACCGGAGCCTTCACTTACACAGTTGTAAGCGGTCCGGCGAGGATTTCAGGCTCGACCGTGACCCTGACGGGAGCGGGCGCTGTCGTATTGCAAGCCTCGCAAGCTGCTGCAGGCGGATATGCCGCAGCGGAGCAGACTGCAGCCGTGACTGTTGCCCCGGCCTCGCTCTCCATCGCAGCCAACAGCTTTGCCCGAGTCTTCGGCGCGCCCAACCCGGTCTTTACCGGCACCGTCACCGGCGCGGTCAACGGAGATACGTTCAGCGAGACCTTTACGACAACCGCAACGGCTGCCAGCATGGTGGGAACTTATTCCATCTTGCCAGCTGTCACTGGCCCAGACCTGGCCAACTATATTGTTTCCCCGTCCGGCGGAGCATTGACGATCTCCCAGGCTGGAACGGCGACGACCTTTACCCTCTCGAACGGCAACCTGACCTTTACCGCGAACGTCGCGTCGCTGACCAGCGGCATGCCAACCGGCACGGTGGCCTTCTATGAAGGCCGGAGCCAGGTGGGCAGCGGCCCTGTCTCCAATGGAAGCGCATCCTATACCGCGACCGCCGCTCCGAGCGCAGATGCGGTGGTGAGCGCGCAGTACGGCGGCGACGCGAACTTCACCCAGTCGGCCTCGCCGCCCATCGTGCTGTTCTCGGTCGTGCCGGCAAACACGGCTGTCAGCGTCCCGCAGTCCGGAAGTATCTCCGATACCGTCCATCTTGCCCCCGCTCCCGGGTTCAGCGGGGCGGTCCAACTCTCCTGCACCAATCTGCCGGCGAACGCCACCTGCAGCTTCCAGCCATCCTCCGTCACGTTCTCCGGAAGCACCGGCGCAACCAGCACGTCGGTGACGATCCAGACGGGGGTAACGGCCCAGGCCGAGCTGCCATTCCGGCCACTCGGCGTCAACCAGGCCCTCGCCGGAAACCTGGCTGCGGCCTTCTGGATGCCCGGGCTGTGGACGGCGATCTTTGCGGGGCGCAAGCGGAAAGTCGGACCGCGACAAGGCAAGCTCCTCATTCTGCTGCTGATCGGCGTCGCGGGGGCAGCTTTGAGCGGCTGCGGCGGAGGCCCCTCCTCCACTACGCCGAGCGCTTTGCAAACGCCTGCTGGAACCTACACCGTGCAGGTGGTCGCAACCGGAGCGGGCGGGTTGTCGCAAAGCGCTGCTGTTACGGTCACGGTGCAGTAGCGGCAATGCCGCGGTCGATCAAAGCGCAACGCCGTCTTCACCGTGGCAGCGCCGGCGCCGGTACCTGCAACGTGCTCGCCGTCTACCGGGGCGACAGCAACTTCGGCCCGGCGGCATCGAGCCTGATGCCGCTTACCGTGACCGGTGCGGTGACAGCGGACGCGGCAAAGCTTCCGGTGAATACGGTGCAGCGGCACTGAGATCGGCGACCGGGCACTCGGCAAAAGCCTGACGCGACGAGGTATGGTACCCTCGCCTTACCTGATGCAAATTTTCGCGCACAACCAGGGTCGATCCCGCCATGCCGCCAAATAAGCTGGAGTCGGTGGCCAAGCAATCGGTCCTCTCGGTGCAGAACTACGCGCTCCTCTCCGGACGTGCCATGGGCACCTTCCTGCAGCGGCCGCGCTACCTGGCTGATTTCGTCACCCAGGCCGACAGCATCGGAGTCGGCTCGCTGCCGATTGTCCTGCTGACGGGCTTCTTCACTGGCGGCGTCCTCGCTCTGCAGTCCGCTTCGACGCTTGCGCAATTCGGCGCCGCGGCCATCACCGGCCAGCTTGTCAGCTTTTCCATGATCAAGGAACTGGGCCCGGTTCTCACCAGCCTGATGGTCTCAGGCCGCAACGCTTCCGGAATGGCCTCCGAACTCGGCTCCATGCGAGTCACCGAACAGCTGGATGCGATGCGGGCCCTCGGAACCGATCCGGTCCGCAAACTGGTCGGCCCGCGCATTCTGGCGACCATCTTCGTTCTCTTCTTTCTGACCATCATTTCGGATGCAGTGGGTACGCTCGGCGGGGCCATGGTCTCGATCCTCATGCTGGGCCAGGACGGGTCGCAGTACTTCCACACCGCGTACCAGTCGCTGCACTATGCCGATATCGTTCAAGGGCTGGTCAAGCCGATCTTCTTCGGCTTCATCATTGCGACCATCGGCTGCTTCTACGGCATGAACACCAAGGGAGGCACGCAGGGCGTTGGCCGCTCGACCACCCAGGCGGTCGTCGTCTCCTCGGTGCTGATCATCGCCTCGGATTTCGTGATCAGCCGCTTCATGATCGGCATTTTCGGCCGTTGAACAGAGCGGATTGACCAGTGCCTCGCTTTTGAGTGCTGGGCCTCGCAAACTTAGACTTTCCTCATCTATGGCTACCGCCGAACTAACCCGACCCGCATCAGCCCGGCATGATCCGAATGAGCCCGTGGTTGTCTTTGAAGATGTTTCCATCGCCTTTGACCAGAACCAGGTGCTGGAGAACATATCCTTCAAAGTCATGCCCGGTGAGTCGCGCATCGTCCTCGGACCCGCCGGCTGCGGCAAGAGCGTTCTGCTCAAGCTCGCCAACGGGCTGCTGCTTCCTGATTCCGGGCGCATTTGCATCTTCGGCCAGGAGATCGAGAAGATGCGCGAGGAAGACCTCTTCGCCTTCCGCGACTGCATCGGGATGGTCTTCCAGGAAGGCGCGCTTTTCGATTCGATGACGGTTCGCGACAACGTGGCCTATCGGCTCATTGAAGAGCATGCCTCGGCGGAAGAGATCGATAAGCGCGTCCGCGAGGTGCTGCGCTTCGTTGAGCTCGAGCAGACCATCGACAAGTTTCCCTCCCAGCTCTCCGGAGGCATGCGCCGCCGCGTCGCCATCGCCCGGGCCATCATCAACAAGCCCGACCTGCTGCTCTACGACTCGCCGACCGGGGGCCTGGACCCTATCACCTCGACCACCATAATCGAACTGGTGGTCAAGCAACGCGATGTCTCGCACACCACCTCGCTGCTGGTCACCCATCGTCTGCAGGACGCCTTTACCATGGCCACCCACCGCTTCGATCAGGAACAGAACAAGATGGTTCCGCTACCCAAGGGTGAGCTGGACGCCCAGACCACCTTTCTTATGCTTCACGATCGGAAGCTGGCCTTCGATGGAACGACCGAAGAGCTGGTCCACTCTACCGATCCATTTATCAAGGATTACCTGGAATAGGATGACCCGGCATAGCGGTCCCTGCGTCCCGTCAAGCAATTCGGCAGTCTAACCTGCAGTGCGGATAGGCGGGCCATGCCGCTCCACCTCCATGACCTCTATGCCTGGAGCGTTTCAAGGCGCGCCTCCAGCTGTGCCGAGCGTTTTGCCAAGAGGCTACGTCATTGTCGCGGGGAGATATTTGAGATGCTTCGACGTGTCTGCCGATCGAATGCGCGGAACTTCCGGCTGAAGACCGCGATTCCGGCAATGCTCTCGATCGCTGCAGCCGCCAGTGTGGCCGCGCAAGATATCTCCGTCGTTCGACTCCCGCAATCGACCGACATGACCGTCCGGCTGGTGAACCTTATTTCGCACGACCGATACGACCGGACTGGCGATTCCTACTTCATCGTGCCGGCTGGCCGGTACTCGATTCAACTTCTGCGCGATGGCCAGCTAGCCTATCAGGAAGTTGAATTTATCGGCCCCGATTCACCCGATACCCGGACAATCAATCCTCAACAGATGAAAATCGTGGCCGGCCTGCCAGACGGAAGTCCGCAGTTCGATCCGACGTTATGTTCCGCGTTGATCACTGCCATCCAAGTGACCGTCAACAGCTTCGGACTACGCGATACCGACGTGCAGCGCCGGATGGCTGACGGCGCCTTCGCTGCCGACCCCGCCGCCTGCGCCGGCAGTACCGTCGTTGAGGATGTAGCGGCGACGCTCGCGGGCTCCTATGGAGTCACTCCGCTGGGGATGATTGGCGTCTCTGTCGAGTTCACGCCGCTCTCGCCGCACAGGGGCAGACCGCCGGCGCTTGGCAACTCCCCGATCTACAACGACCCCGAGACACAAAGGCTGGCTATTCCCCATCAGCCAGGGTCCAACGTAACGCCAGAGCTCATCAGCGATCTCGAGAATGGCATCACGGATGTCGCTGTCGACGCCACGGGCAAGCCCCTGCTGGTGTGCGGGGCCATCACCGGCAGCACGCCTCTTTTCTGCGACTCGAATGGCTTCGGCGTCGCCACGCCGCCGATCGCGCACCTTCGCGGCCTCTTTCGCTTCCAGGTCAAGATGACGCCGGTCGATTCTCACGGGGTTGAGAACGACCACTGGACGAACTTTGTCTCAGAGGATGAATACAGCGGGACGGTCGACAAACTCACTTCGCAGATCCAGGCGATCCAAACGACCCTGCCACAGGCCATCGGGCAGCTTCAGGCCAAGTCAACGGACCAATCCGGAGTTGCGTCCGCGCAGTCTTCCCAACCGGATGCCGCCGCGGATCTCGCCGCACTCATAGAGACAACCGAGGCCGCCCTGAATAAAGCTCTGTACGACCCGGCACTGCAGCCGCTGCGGCATCACTTCCCGGAACTGATCGCCGTGCCCGGGATCCCGCAGCAGCCCACCGCCCCTGAAGCCGACGGGCAAAAAGCCTTCCGCTCCCTCCAGAACACCGTTGACATTTTGGCGAGAGTCTCCGGCGATCTTGGCATCGATTTTGTCTTCAGAACGATCCCGGTCGAAACTGAAGGAGCCGTCATGACCCTTCAAAACTGCGCGCGATGCGCGCCGATTACCAGCCAGGGGGGCATCCACCGCCTGTATCGCGGCAGATATTACGTGAAGGCAGCTCTCGAGGGATACCAGCCTTACGAAGGCTGGCTGGATCTGGTCGCCGACCCCAAGACAATCCTCGAGTGCAACATGGTGCGCCTGCACCGGACAGCCAACGGGCGTGGGACGACCTGTTCGCTGCAGGCACAATAATCAGGCAGGGCGATCGATCTGGCCGACCCAATCCGTACTATCCGAAGACAGTCTTCCCGTCCCATCCGGCTTGAAATGTAACCGGGCTAGCCCCGCCCGAGAGCGCCGCCATCACGCAAATCGGAAAGCCCTGTTCAAAGGCCGCCTTGATCTTGTGCGTCGCGCCATCCAGAGCCTTGGCGAGATCTGCGCGTTTCTTCATGAAGTCAGGATCGGCTGACGGATCTCCTCCTACTGCTCTGGCAGACTGGATGGCGCTCGCCAACAGCGGCGCAACGTGGGCAATCGCCTTCGCCCACATTGTGATGTCATACCAGTCGGAGTAGGAAGGCGGCTGGATCTGTGCCGGATTTGCGTCCATCGCCGCCCAGTTCGCGTCGCTCGTCAGAACGTCGATTCTCTTGCGATCGACGACGTCCTGCGCATCCAGCAAGCTCGCCAGAACTCGACGCCCCGTCCTGGTGAGCTCGGGAATCTGCCGGGGGGTGAGCGCGGCAACATCGGAGAAAAAGAAGCGCAGCACCGCGTCATTCCCGTAGCTTGCGGTAGCCGCGAAACGCGCCTGATGCACCGGAGCGCCGGCCGCGGGAAAGCCCGTCTTGACGGTCACCGGCATGACCCGGAGAGCCTCGCCGATATTCAAATCCTTCAGGGCGCTGCGGTAGCCGAGGGTTTGCCGGTAGATGAGCAGGTCCTGCTTGGCGCTGAAACTCGCATCGGCGCCGGCCCCGGAAAGAAGCGCCTTGTAAGTAGCCGTCGCAATAAAGCCCTCGTAGAGCGCGGCACGCAGCCGGTTGGCAGCGTCGGCGAGCGGCGTCGAGGCAGTAGCAATCTGGGTCGCGGTTGCGGTATCGGTCAGCGTCACCGAACCATCCTCGTCGTTACGCAGGATTCGGAGCACGCTGACGAAATCTTCTATGCTGCGGTAGTTGTAAATACCCAGCAGGTTGACCGTGAGCGAATATTTCCGCTCGATCGTATCGAGTATGACATGGCGAATCTTTACCGCATTCGGCAGGTCCGCAAGCGCCGTCCAGTCGCCCTGGAGCGCGCTGTCGATCGCAGCCACGGTGCCTGTGCTGCCCAGCGAAGTATCGATCTCATAGACGATCGCCGCTTCGTCAGCAGTCGACGCCGAACAAGCCGCATTCAGCGAAATAGAAAGGCTTCGGTCGATGCTGGCCTTGAGCACCGGCTGGATCTTCGCAAGATCGCTCCCGTTCAGGCCGCCGCGCCCGACGCCGGGAGCGACGGCGCTCAAGAAAGCATCGATGAGGTCCATTCCATCGATGCCGGCCGTGACTCCTGCTGAAACGGTGAAGCAGACATCCAGCCCCGCACCGTGCTTGCGAAAAAGCCCCAAGCGCAGCTTGCCTTCACCTGCTCGATGCACGCGAACGCTGAACTCCGAAGTCAGTACGACATCGCCGCCGATTTTGACCGTCAATGCCGGAGAGACTGTCACCTTCTGGCTAAAGGGGAGATTGGCATCGGCGAGGCTGAGCTGGTTGACGGCAAGCGGCAGCGACCAGGAACCACCAACCTTGATCGTCCCTGAGACGTCCGACGTCCAGATCACTCCCTCTGGAATATTGAGGATCGTTTTGGCCGAGCCCGCTACGTTGAAGTTGTCGAGCGTAGCCTGGAGGGCAGCCTGGAGCGTCTCGCTGGAGGCACTGGCCTTCGCGATAAACGAATAGGTCGCAAAGCTCGCAGCCGAAGTGTCTTTGAAGCAGACGCCGAAGCCGTAGGGCAAAGGCGCGCTTGCGCCGACGCCGATCAAAGTGTCAATTTCAAAGGCCATCCACAGGTCCCCGGCAGCGATCGTCACCGGATCGTAATCGTCCGCCCCGAAGAGCGGGCTGGCAGAGGAGCCGATCAGTTTCAGTGAGGCATTCACCCCGGCCTTGATCTCGCCGAGATTGCCGTCAAGCGGCAACGATGCGTTGTCAAACGTTGCGCCAAACGAAGCACTGTGAAAGGCCGAATCGGCCACAGTGCCAGACAGGGCGGCTTTAAAATCCGAAACCGGCGCGAGGAGCGACTGGAGCTTGTTTCTGCCGAACAACGAAGTCTCCGCGATATCGAGCTGCGCGGTGCCGGTCAGGTCGCCAATACTGATTGTCGCCATGCGAAATGCCTCTTTCTTCCCCGGTCACGCAGAATACACCATTGCCCGCGCCTTTGCCCCGATTCAACTGGTCCTGCTACGCTGAGAAGTTTGGTTTAGCCGGACGAGGGCGGCAAGCAATGGCATTCAAGTTCAAAGGCGTCGATTTCCTCGGCTTTGACAACCTGCTCTCGGAAGATGAGCGGATGGTGCGCACGTCCGCGCGCGATTTCATCGAGGACAACCTCGTTCCAATCATCGAGCAATGCAACCGGGACGGCCGCTTTCCCCGCCAACTCATCCAGCCCATGGGCGAGCTCGGCTTTTTCGGCGCGACCATCGAGGGCTATGGCTGCGCCGGCCTGTCAAATGTCGAGTACGGCCTCGTAACCCAGGAGCTGGAGCGCGGCGACTCCGGCGTCCGCAGCTTCGTCAGCGTGCAGTCGGCGCTGGTCATGTATCCAATCCACACCTTCGGCTCGGACGAACAGAAAAGCTACTGGCTGCCGCAGCTCGCCACCGGGCAGAAGCTTGGCTGCTTCGGCCTCACGGAGCCGGACTTCGGGTCGAACCCGGGCGGTATGCGCACCCGCGCCCGCAAGGTCGGCGATGAGTACGTGCTGAACGGCGAGAAGATGTGGATCACCTCCGGATCGATCGCCGACGTCGCCGTGATCTGGGCCAAGGTCGAGGAAGAAGAAACAGGCGAAGGCGATCCGGATACTGCCAAGATACGGGGCTTCCTGGTCGAGACCGGCCGTCCCGGCTTCTCGGCCTACGATGTTCACGGTAAATGGTCGCTGCGCGCTTCCATTACCTCGGGGCTTTCGCTGCAGGACGTCCACATTCCGGCGGCGAATTTGCTACCCGGCACCGGCGGCCTCAAATCGCCGCTCATGTGCCTCAACCAGGCGCGCTACGGCATCTCGTGGGGAGCGATCGGCGCCGCCATGTCCTGCTACGACACGGCGCTGCAGTATTCCCTGCTGCGCAAGCAGTTCCGCGACGAACCCATCGCCAGCCATCAGCTGGTGCAGGAGAAACTGACCTGGATGATTTCCGAGATCAGCAAGGCGCAGCTGCTCGCGCTGCACGTCGGCCGGCTCAAAGATCAGGGCAAAGTCGGCCACGAACACATCTCCATGGCCAAGCGCAACAACGTGTGGATGGCGCTCGAATGCGCGCGCATGGCGAGGGATATCCTCGGCGGCAACGGCATCACCGACGACTACCCGATCATGCGCCACATGATGAACCTCGAGTCGGTGAAGACCTATGAGGGAACACACGATATTCACGCGCTGATCATTGGGCAGAGCATTACGGGATTGCCGGCTTACTGAATTGGTTCGCCGGTTTGAGGTCGCCTGAATTCTAAGGAATCTCCGACACGGGAACTTTTTCGCCTGCCGGCTTAGCGTCCGGCGCACCGTGTTCGGCGGCGAGATCTTCGATCACCATGTTGATTTCGGCGCCCAGCATCAAGGCGAGGCCGCTGAGATAGAACCAGGTCAACAGAACGATCACCGCGCCCAGCGAGCCGTAGGTCACCGAGTAGCTGTTGAAGAAGTGCAGGTAGAGCCGCAAACCGGTCGAGGCGAGCAACCAGAGCAGGATGCCGATCGTCGCGCCGGGCGTGATCCATCGCCACTTCGACTGCTTGACGTCGGGCGCGACATAGTAGACCAGCGCAAAGGCGACCGCGATGATCACGAAAGCAATCGGCCAGGTGAGCAGGCGGGTAAGGATCATGAAGAAGAGCGGCGCCTTCAGAATCTTATCCAGATAACCCGCGACAATATCGCCGCACAACATCACCGTGAGCGCAGCAGTAAAGAGGATCACCATGACGATTGTCAGCGCGATCGCTTCGAGCCGGGCCTTCCAGAAAGGCCGCTCTTCTTTCACTTTATAGACCGAGTTGAGCGCATCCTGAATCGCAGAAGTGCCGACGCTCGCAGACCAGAGTGCCACCAGCAGCCCGACGATCACCTTGCCGCCGGTGCTGGCCCTGGTCGTCTGATTGAAGGTATCGGAGACGATCTCGAAAGCGGAGGGAGGAATGACGGTCGCGAGATAAGAGATCAGCCGGGATGAAAAATCCTTGCCTGAGGTCGCAACCATGCCCAGCACTGCAGAGCCGGCGATCAAGCTGGGAAACAGCGCGAAGAAGAAGTAGTAAGCCAGTTGTGCCGAACGCCCGGTGAGATCGTCCTTGGACATGGAAGCCCAGGTACGCGTCGCGATCAAGCGGAGCCCGAGCGCGCTCAGGTTCCACGGCGATACAGCCCCGACGGCGGCCCGGGCCAGACTAGCGGCCGGAGGCGGCAGAGTCTGCTGCTGTACAGGATAGGGGGACATGCTTCCAGCCTCTCTCGGGATCGCTGTGGACACGTTTCCGCTACAAACCTGGAAACAGGTTTTACTGTTGGTTTACGAATCAACAGCCGGGCCAACAAAATTCACGAATAGACAGTTGCCGTTGCCCATAGGATGCAGCCGGTCAACTGAGTTGCGGCACAAAAATTATGAAAAAGATACTTACTGACCTTTGGATTCGGCGCCATGGAGCGCTCCGATGTGGCGCTTCACGATCAGGTCGGTCTTTGCGGCAAAGGCCTTGAATTCGCTCGCGCCGCCATCCATCGCTTCCTGCGCGAAGAGTTTTTCATCCTTGTCGTGAATCTCGGCCATTTCTTTCATGTAGGCGGCGTCGAAGTCGGCGCCCGACAGGCTCTTCAAGTGCGCCAGTTTTTCGGTAAACTCGGTATTTAGCCTGGAAGCAATGGCGACCCCTTTCGACGAAGAGATCGACTTCAGCTCCTTATTGACTAACTCATGGTCGTGGACCTCGGACGAGGCGAGATCTTTCACGTCTTGTGCGACCGCCTGATGGAGTGCCAGCTTGCTCGCTTCGACTTCATACCTGCCGCCCTGCGAAACCTTCCCGACGAAAGTCTTGTCCGCTTCCGACGCGCTTCCCTGCGCCCAGAGCAGGCTGCTCGATGTCACGGCAAGCGGAAGCAGCGAGAGGCAAAATACCTGAACGGCAATCTTCATGAAAGCGCTCCTAATGAAAACGATGGAACGGATGAGATCCAAAACGATCGTACAGGATTGCTGCGACCACACAGTGAATCAGGCGCATGGCGCGAAAGATCCAGTTCTCAGCATCAAAAGGAAAAGACGACTATGGACGGAGCATCGGACGTCTTGATTGTAGGAGCCGGCATCGCCGGACTGGCTGCAGCTGCCGAGTTGGCGGCGAGAGGTCTGAAGGTCACCCTGCTTGAGGCCCGCGATCGTTGCGGCGGCCGCATTCTGACCCTGCATCCCGACGGGGCGGGAGCGCCGGTCGAGTTGGGCGCCGAGTTCATCCATGGCGAGCCGCCGGAACTGCTTCGTCTGCTCGCCGAAGCAGGCGCGGCCCTCAAGCGAAACTTCGGAACTGACGCCTGTTTCGAACGAAACAGCCTTTCCGTTTGCCCCGATGATGCCGCCTCGAGTGTGCTCGATCAACTGGCGGAAGCTGCAACTCGCGACGGCGATATGAGTTTCGATGATTTTCTGGCACATCGGCAGATCTCCGCCGCAGACGCTGACGCTGCGCGCTCTTACGTGGAGGGCTTCAACGCCGCCGATGCCAGCCGCATCGGGATTGCGGCGCTGGCTCGCCAGCAGCAAGCCGAGGATGAGATCGGCGGCGACCGCTCGTGGCGAGCTGTTGATGGCTATGATCTGCTTCCGAAGCATCTCGCCAGAAAAGCCGAGTCCGCCGGAGCAACGCTATTGCTGGAGACGCCCGTCATTTCGCTCGACTGGGGCGCTGACGGAGTCACCGTGCAAACCGGGAATAGCACCGTCTTTCATGCTCTGAAGGCGATTATTACTCTTCCACTCGGCGTGCTGCAGGCGCGCGCGGTCCACTTTCATCCCGAGCCGGCAAAGGTTCTTGGCGCCGCCGACCGCATGGCCGCAGGTTCCGTTCAGCGTATTGTGCTTGTTTTTCGTCGGCGTTTCTGGTCAGAGAGAATGCCGCAGATGCGCTTTCTCTTCGCCGAGGGCGCGACGCCCTCCACCTGGTGGACGCAACACCCTCTCGAAACCCCCGTGCTCACTGGCTGGATCGGCGGCCCACGGGCAGAGACCGCGACGGCCCGCGATCCAGAGATGTTGCTGAGCGAGTCGCTCCGCTATCTCGAAAGAGTCTTCAGCCTGCCCGCCGATGCCCTCGACGCTGAGTTGCGTAGCTGGCATCTTCATGACTGGCAACAAGACGCCTTCAGCCTTGGCGCTTACAGCTATGCGCCAGCGGGCGCCGCAGGCTGCTCAGCGATCATGGCAGAGCCCGTTGCCTGCTGCGGCGCCAATATCCTCTTCTTTGCCGGCGAACACACCGACATTACAGGACACTGGGGCACCGTGCATGGCGCATTGCGCTCGGGTTTGCGCGCTGCCCGGCAGGTGCTCGACGAGAGTTTCCGCTGACCGCAATCGAGCCAAACTCACCACGCCAGGGGCCAGCGGCTGTCTTCCGCTGAGTCAATTTGAAGCTCGCAATGCAATTTGAAGCCGGCAATGCACAATGGATAGCAAGGCGGCTCAAACAACCCTCGCCGGCGTTTGAATCCTCAAAGCAGAAGGTTCCGTCAGATAAGTAGACACATGAAGTTTCCCAAGCTGCAACGCATGCCGGAGCTGGACGCCTTGCGAGGACTTTTCCTCGTCTGGATGACGCTCACTCATCTGCCCACGCGGTTCAGTGACTTCGTGAATCAGCCGTTCGGCTTTGTCTCCTCGGCCGAGGGTTTTGTCTTCATGTCCGCCTTGCTTGTGGCTCGAATCTATATCCACCAGGCAGCCACGGACGAGGATGGCCTGCGGGCGAAGCTCTTCCGGCGCGCCTTCAAGATTTACGGGTATCACCTGCTCATGCTCACGCTGGCCTTCACCGTCGCCGCCGGGTTGGCCGTCACCACCCATCGCACCGCGATCTATAACCTGCTTAACTTCTACATCGCCCATCCGTTTGTCGCTATTGCGGGTTCGGTGCTGCTGCTCTACTGCCCTCCGTTGCTCGACATCCTGCCGATGTACGTAATCTTTCTCGCAGCCACGCCGATGGTGCTTTCGACTGCCGTTCGCTGGGGTTGGAACCGGATCCTCGGCCTCAGTCTCGCGATCTGGCTGCTGGCCCAGCTCGGCCTGCGCGAGGCAGTACACAATGGCGTGGTCCACCTCACCCATCTGCCGATTCCGCTGCAGGAGACTGGAGCGTTCAATCTCTTCGCCTGGCAGTGGATCTGGATTGCGGGCCTGTGGCTCGGCGCGCGCTCCGCCGAGGGGCCACTGCCGCTTAGCCGGGTCCCCGCCAAAGGGGTAGCGCTTTGCGCCGTAATCTGCGCCTTCTTCATCGGGGTACGCCATGAGTGGCTTGGCTCCCGGCTCACCCAGCAAGCCCTGGCTGCGCTGCTCGATAAGTGGAATATCGGCGCGCTCCGGCTCGTCAACCTCGCGGCCTTCACCATCCTGCTCTACTGGCTGCGCAAGCCGCTCTTTAAAGTAGTGCTGATCGAGCCATTCCTCACTCTCGGTAAAGCGTCGCTCGAGGTTTTCTGCGCACACGTCTTTTTCGTATTTTTTGGCCTGGCCCTGCTATATGGCGAAGTCACCCAGCTGCACGGCTATCTCGCCATCGGCTTGCTGGTCTTCACCTTTACGGGGTTGATCCTGGTGGCGCTTCGCGAGATCCGCCGCCGACGCGAAGAAAAAGAACGCTCCGCTCGGAGCGAGCAGGCCGCGGAGACGAAGATTACGCTGCCGCCAACGGTGAGCCAGTTTGCGGAGTAGGCCTCCAGCGAGCGACGACTCAGCCAAGCGAAACCAAACCCAGCCCCAACACCTTCGGCTTGGGCTCCCAGACTGGGCCTTCCAGCTCCGGCATAGGCTTGGCCTGGAAGATCTTCCGGGTCTGACGGGCGATCCATCGTGCCGAGGTCTTAGCCTTCTGCCGCCGCGCACTGTCAGTTGAAATGCCTGTTCCCGCATACATCTGCCGGTAGAGCTTCGACAGCAGCACAAACGCCACCCGCGCCCGCAGCGTTGGCGTACACGCCGAGCGCTGCCACACAGAACCCCAGTCATAGAAGCGGTCCCAGACGCCCTGAGTCCGCTCCTTGATCTCTTCGGAACTCATCGTCGGGTGCGGCGTAAACATCTTCGGCCGGATATGCGTTGGAATCAGCCAGTAGCGAGTGATCGGCGTGCCCTCAACCAGGGTTGGGTTTGCCGCCTGTTCCTTCTCCCAGCGAATAAAATCCACGGTCCCCGGGAACGGCGTCATCATCACGAACTGCGCGAAGGTAACCCCCGCCTGAAGCGCCATATCGACTGTTGCCTTGAAAGTACTCGGCTGATCCGTCGGCAAACCGAAGATGAATGACCCCAGGACATGGACGCCATGCTTTTTGAAGGTCTGCAGCTGGTTCGCGAGTCCGTCACCGGAGTAGTTGAAATCCTTGAAAACCGACTTCAGCCCCTCTGGGGTGACGGCCTCGACCCCCACCAGCGCTCCCTTGATATTCGCCTTCTTCATTGCATCGAGATAGTCGGTGTCTTCGGCCGCTTCCATCGTGATCTGGGTGAAAAAGACCATGTCTTTCGGCAGCTTCGCCAGCTCAGCCATCAAGGCAAACCGCTCGTCGCGCACCCGCTGCAGCGACTCCAGCTTTATGGGGTCATTCTGCTGCCGGGCCAGGCGCAGATCGGTCAGCGTGACCGGGTAGAAATTATCATCCGCAAGCGCGATGAAGCGGAAGCCCTTCCGCCGCAGATCCACGATTTCGTCAATCACGCTCTGGTAGTCGCGCTGCCGCGGTTTTTGTCCATCGGTGCGCCAGACCGAGCAGAAGGAACAATGCTTCGGGCAGCCGCGAATCGTCTGCACCGACGCCCACATGTAGTGATCGGCGTTCATCAGGTCCCAACGCGCCGCGAGAAACTGTTCACCCTCGATCTTGCCGCCGTCGTACACCTTCTGCTGCCTGCCCGCCAGGCAGTCGTTGACCACCTTGCCCCAGACAATGTCGCCATCGCCCTTCACGACGCAGTCGGCGTGGCCGCGCTCAAACGGCTCCTCGGGAAATAGGGTCGCGTGAATGCCCCCATAAATCACGGTCGCGCCTCGCTCTTTGGCCAGCCGGCCCACTTCATAGCCGCGCAGCGCATTGCCAGTGTGAACGCTGATGCCGACAATATCCCCGGCATGAATGGTCGCCGGATCAATCTGCTCGATCGACTCATCGACCAGCAAAGGATCGCCCACATGCTTCGGGGTCGCCGCAGCCAGCACAAATAACCAACGCGGCGTCAGCACCGCAGTACCGAAAGAATTGTCGCTGGGATTTACCAGGTGGACGCGCATAGCGAAACGATCTACTTTCCTGAAGCATTCGCAATCGAGCACATCCGAGACTTGCGTGGAACACTCTAAGCGAAGGTCCGAGCGCTTGCACAGCTGAGCAGTAGAACAAAGAGCCAATCAAATGTAGCAATTTGACGTGTGACGATCATACAGATTTGCCAATTGCCGCGCCTGGGTCTCTTCCCTGTCGAGGAAAGTTGTTCGTATGCTAAACAAACGCCGTGAATCTAAACGTCTGAGCAGTACGGAGCGTCAAAATGCCGATTCAGAACTACAGCGTCCTTAAAGGCAAGCCCACCGCTGGCAAGATCGTCGCTGGCAGCAGCACTCATTACCAGATCACCGTGCAGGCCGCGGGCGGCCCTTTCACCGTCGCCGTGAACATCCAATCGACCGACGGCTCTGAGGTGCTTTATGACATCGACCACACCTTCACCCCTCCCGATCCGAGCAGTCTGGCTGCGCTGCCAACGGGGATGACCCCGTTGCCCAGCGAACCGGGCGGACTGGCGCTCGATTTCGTTCGCGAACGAATCAATGGCCAGCCCATGATCACCCAGGCCGAACTCACACTGCTGCCGGAAATGGTCGCACCCGGGCCCGGCAAATCCGCCAAGCAGAACGGGCCAGATCTTGCCAATCTTCGGGCCCAGGCGCTCCAGAACGGAGTCACCCTGCTCCTACAGCAGGCGATCGCCGCCGGCAATTCCACCGTCTACGCCTTCGGCAGCGCTTATGCCGACTCCGGCCAGGTCGACGGCATTCATGATATCCACATGAACCAGGGCAATCCCGTTCCCGGGAGCTTCGCCGCAGACAACGGCATCTGGCAGGATGGCGCCCTCCTTCTGCAGATGCCCAGTCTCAACCCCGATCCCGCGAAGAACTGGGTCGCTATCTTCATTGCGTTTCAGACGGAATCCTGGAACACCGGCCAGAACGGTAACCCCATCGCCTCCTGACTCTTCGCGGCCCTGCGAAACCCTACCAAATGCCGTCAATGCGACCACATGGCTAGGGAACGCGGCGAGTCGAGTCAAATGCGAGTGGTACCGACAAAGGGATGCAGAGGAGCCTTTTCATCGTGTCTGAGTGCGGGCTGCCCGCTCCCCGGCTGCCCGCTCCCCGGCTGCCCGCTCCAAAGAGGAACTCGGTTGAAGCCGCCAGCCGCGGGACGCAGCCCGTAATTCAACGCGAGACTCTTTCATCGGCCGAGAAGAGCCGATGAATCGCTCATGGCCGGCAAAATCAACGTCGAGGAGCAGACCCCGGCAGCGACAACGGCCGACGTACCCATCTACCATCCCGCCCGGACGCCGGCGGATGAGCAGGCCCGCCTCCAAAGACTGCATCACTACCGCATCCTCGATACCGATGCCGAGCAATGCTTCGACGACCTGACGCGCCTCGCATCGCTGATTTGCGGCACCCCTGTGGCGCTGCTTACGTTCATCGACGAACAGCGCCAGTGGTTCAAGTCGAAGGTCGGAGTGGAGATGCAAAGCATGCCGAGGCATGTGTCCTTCTGCGCGCATGCGATCCTCGAGCCGGACAAAGTCCTGCAGATTCCAGACATGCTCAAGGATGCCCGCTTCGCCGGCAATCCGGTGGTGCAGCACGGCCCCAAGGTCCGCTATTACTGCGGTGCGCCGCTCACCACCAACGATGGCTCGGCGATCGGCACGATCTGCGTCGTCGACGATAAACCGCGCCAGCTGACCCCCGAGCAGCTCGAGGCGCTGCGTTGCCTGGCCAGGCAGGCCGTCGCCCAGCTCGAACTGCGCGAAGCCTTGACCCGGCTGGAACAGCAGAACCTCACCGATGCGCTCACCGGCGTCTGGAACAGGCGAGCCTTCAACCTCCGGCTCCGCGAGGAATGGAGCCGTCACTGCCGCACTGGCCGCCACCTCTCCCTGCTCATGATCGATGTCGATCATTTCAAGCGATTCAACGACAGCTTCGGCCATCAGGAAGGCGACAGGGTGCTCAAAAGCACTGCCTTGCTGCTCGGTAAGACGCTGCGCGGCAGCGATTACCTGGTGCGTTACGGAGGTGAGGAGTTCGCCGTCATCCTTCCCGAATCCGATCTGAAAGGCGCTCTGGTGACTGCGGAGCGCCTGCGCCTCTTGGTTAGCCAGGCGGAAGGGGAAACTGTGGCACCGGTCACGGTCAGCATCGGCGTCAGCTCCGCCCTCGCCATGCGCGAACTCGATCGCAACCTGCTGGTCGAGCGTGCAGACCGGGCGCTCTATCGGGCCAAGGAAAAAGGCCGCGACCGCGTCGAAGTCTCGCAATCCTCGCCGGCCGTGTAGCTAGACCTGGCCAGGGCATTCCGGATTCGCACGGAGCCGGACAATCTACTGGCAGATTCTGCTGGCAGATACGGATCAGAGCTGAACATGACACCCTGCACTCCCAGCGCCGGCAGCCACCCAGTCCCGCCCCGCGAGCAGCCGCTCGTCATACATAGTCCGGCAGGCTTCTCTGCTTCTGGTTCCAGGGGCGCAAGAAGAAGATAATCGCGCCGGAAACGATGAGGGCGCCGGACATGAGTAGGAATCCGGCGCGTGAGTTGCCGGTAAGCGCCTGCAGCAGACCGACCAGCCATGACCCGGCAAACGCGCCGAGAGCGCCGCATGAGTTCACCAGCGCGAGCACTTCTCCCGCCACGCTCTTCGGCAGCATCTCCGGGATGATCGCCCAGAACGGGCCGTAAGGCGCATACATGCAGCCCCCGGCCAGGATAAGGAAGCCATAAGCCCACCAGAAGCTGGACGCCGTCAAGTACGAACCGAACAGCGCTGCACCCGACAAGACCAGAAATGGCCACACAAAGCGCTTGCGACTCTGAGTGCGGTCAGAGGCATAGGCCACCAGCACCATGAGAACAATCGCCAGCAGATAAGGCGCGGCGCTCAGCAGGCCCACCGTTTCAATACCCTGCGTTCTGCCTGCCAGAATGATTGTCGGCAGCCACAACACGAAGCCATAGAGGCCAACGCTCCAACAAAAGAACTGGATGCACAACAGCAAAACGCTGGGACGGCGCAAGGCAGCGACAAAACCGGAAGTCACCGGCATCGCCCGTTGCTCCCAGGCAAGATCGCTGGCGATTCGATCGCAGCAATCCCGGCTTAACCACGATACCTGCCCGGGAAGATCACGCACCACGAGCAGCCACACAAACGCCCAGGCGACTGACGGTATTCCCTCGAGGACGAAGGCCATTTGCCAACCCACCGACCTGATCAGATACCCGGTGGCCGCAGACATCCACAAAACGGTGATCGGATTGCCCAGAATGAGAATCGTATTTGCCCGCGACCGCTCCTCTCGCGTAAACCAATTGGTGAGCAGGATCAACATAGCCGGAAAAATCAGGCTCTCTGCCACCCCCAGCAGAAATCGATCGAGAGCCAGCAGCCAGAACTGCCGGATGACCCCCGTCAAAGCGGCGAGCAGGCCCCAACCGATTAGCGAATAGAAGATCAGCCGGCTGGCACTTCGACGACGCGCATAAGCCACTCCAGGGACCTGGAAAAAGAAGTAGCCGAGGAAAAAGAGCGATCCGAGAAAGGCAGACCGCGAATTGCTGATGTTGAGAGTCTTCGCCAGCCCTGCCGCAGCCCCAAACCCATAGTTGGCGCGATCGAGATAGGCGAGGCTATAGGTCACAAAAACAGCAGGCAGCAGGTAAAACCACCGTCGCCGCATCTGCCGCTGAACCAGCGCCGGGTTGCCATCCTGCCGATTCAGCACACAAGCTTTATAGCAGCTTTCCCTGGCAGGCGGATCGCACTGCCGGCGCCGCGCTGTCCGCTATGGCACGCCATGCACAATCCTGTGAGTCATCCACTCCGCAATCACCAGCAGCAGTGTCAGCACCGCCAGGCCGATCTGCAACATCTCTGCGCGTCGTTGTTGCGCAGTGGCGGCCTTCACCCTCCACTGGGACGCAGGCCGCGCGCGCAAAGAGCGGATTCGCCAGATCACGTAGAGGTTGATCGCCGAGCCCGCAACCGCCACGATCATCATCGGGACGCGAATCGCATTGGCATGAAAGCCGCTCGACGGGCGGTGCAGGCCGGCAGCGGCCGCGAGCGCGCCCAGGCCTATGACAACCCGTACGCCACTGATCGCCATGACCGCCGTACACGCGCTCTGTAGAAGAATGAAGGCAAAGCTGGTGAGGCTGACAAGCCAAGATGGACCAGCTCCCGCCGCTTCTTTCGGTGCTTCCGCCGTACTGTTTTGTTCTCGCAATGTCCTCGTATCTCCCGCTCTCCCTTGATCGTATCCGTTCCGAAGACGGAGTTCGTCGCTGCTTCCGCTACTCGGGGCCGCACGGTGCTCTTATACCGCCGAGACGAACCGAACGCCTGCGCCGTTTCCTGGTTTGGTCCTTCGCCGGAAACCGAAAAGTGGAAGTCACACGTCTGGCCGCTACAAGATATTGCTCTGCCTGAGTCGGGCGAACATAGCGATCGCCGCGGCGGTCGCGGCAAGAGGCGGGTACCTCCTGAACGACTATATAGTCGAGACGCAATCGACCATGCCTGTACAACGCAGCGTGCAGCGGCACGCGCCCAGACCGGCATTGCCACACCGGTGCTTCCGGTAGAAGCCCGGGCGGTTCCCGTTCAAAAACGAAGTACTGGCCCCGTCTGAGCGCTCCAGTTGCTTTTGTTGGTGTAATCGTCTTTGGATAACCAGCTGAGATACGGTACGGTCCCGATTCCCGGAGGATCTTTGAGCGGGCTTCTATAGCGAACGATCGTATCGCCGGCCGAGTAGCGGACCGCAATGGCCTTGGTCACTTTGAACTCATCGGAGGCCAGGATCGTGAATGCGTTATGCATCACATCGCGCGTAGGACTGACATACTCGTTGCGCGCCTCATCGAGCTGCAGCGGTTCCTGCATCTCTTCGGTGACAATGCCGGATCTCACGACGAGCGACAAGGAGTTTCCCAGGCCTTCGTGGACGAAACGGGCGCCGTAGCCGACACTCACTGTGGATCCGTTTGCGGTGGACCCCTTAGCCAGCAAGCCTGCCTGGCGTTGCAAGGCAAGACTCGCACTCAACCAGCGGCTCAGCGCAATGTCGACCCCAACCCCCGCTCCAGGATCGGCGAAGCAAAAAATGCACGAGTGAGCCGGATTGCCAAAGGGCATTGTCTCAACGTACGGCGCGATCTCGATCCGCCGAAGGGGACCCAGTTCGGCAAGCTGCTCTTCTGACGGTTGAACCCGCGTGACCAAAGAGTTCTCAATCTCGGGATCATGCTGAAAGTCGCGATACCAAGGCGCCTGGAAGCGCATCAGATTAGCCATTGTCCTGGCCGGGTTCAAAGCGCCCCGCAAAAACGCGGGACCGAGACTTGATCGATCGCTGCCCTGCACCCGATCGCTGACAAAGCGGTCGAGTGCATCCTCAGCGAGCAGCCACAGTGTGCCCACCGTTGGCGTAATGATGAAATCGACCCAGCCGGTATTGTTGGTGGAATGCATCGTCCTGGGGTTCCAATTCAGACACCCTTTCTGCTTGCACTTGATGGGATACGTCCAGCCGCCTTCATTCCCGATACCGGCTTCGCCGGCCGGGCTGATCTCCGAGTGAGTACTATAGGCCGTCGCCCACAGAAATGCCTTGAATCGGCTCTTCCAGTATTCGCTTTGGGCGCTCATCTCCAGTTGCCGACCGACCGGATCATTCTGGATTTCAATGAACCCGCTGGTCGAGCCCTGCAGCGGATGCCCGATGTAATTCACCAGAAAATCATCGCCATCGTTCCACCGGCGCATGTTGAACTGCTTGATCGAGGCGGTCCAATCATGCCAGAAAGGTTTATTGGCGAGCATGTGGCGAATCTGGTCGTCGCTGGCCGCGCGAAAGGTATTTTCCGTGACATTAAAGAGCAGCGACTGCGCAAGCAAGCCGCTCCAATGGTATCCCTCGCTCGAGCCGTAGCCCGGCGCGGAGGGGTCCACAACGGGAACCTCCCGTGCGCCCAGATTCACACCCGGCGGCATCGCCCGCTGCAGGCCGTTCCAGACCACAGCTACATCCATGCCATTGACGGAGAAATTTCCAAAATCCGCATTTTGCTGCGCGAGCGAGTTGCCGGCGGATGCAGAGCCCGCAGGCGATAGAGAGGGTTCTTTCCGAGGACTGCTCCCAGGGGAAGCAGGAGCAATGGGAAGTTCGCCTCCGTCAATAGCAAAATGAGGCGACGGCGAATCGGGCAAGCTCATGTTTCCGGACGCGTCCCCTGGGGGAGGCGACGGATCAAGCACCAGATTCGCTGCCGGGAGAAAGGCTGGGTCGCCCGCGTCAAACACGTCGCGTTGTGCCGTGAAGTCGCCATCCTCCATGCCGCGGCCGGAGCTCGATTGTGCCGGGCTCGCCCGGTTGAGGCAGCACAGAAAGAATATCAGTGGCAGCGGATGCCATCGGACCATCAAGCGCAACCAACGCCAATGCATGCGTTCTCCTTCAGAATTCTCTACAACCGGGTCTTTCTACAACCGGGTCTTTCTGATGGCAACGAAGCAGCGGCTCTTATCGCATTCCGCGTCTTGCAGTTCCGGTGACAGTACTAATTCAGTACTACCTCGGAGCACAATAGCGGAATTATAGTTGCAGACCTCTTTTTGGGCCAGACGAGGGTTGGGCCCGCACCCGGCGCCCTCCGATAGAGAGCGAAAGAGCGGATTAGATTCGCCGCTTACGCTGTGGTTGAGGATGCTCGAAAGCCTTGCGCGCGACTGGCCGCCGAAAGCGCGCGCCAGGCTCGCACGTATGTATCGATTCGGACGTATGTATCGACAGGGTCGTCTACTTAAAAAAAGGAGATGCTACAGAAGAACTGCGGAAGCAGCGCTGCTTCACCCGAAGCGATCGGAATCGCTAAAAAAGCGCCATCCACTCCTTCTCATCTTCGCCTCATACATGGCGGCGTCAGCATTCCGCACCAGTTGGGCGCCGGAAGCTCCGTCCTCCGGGTAAACGGCAATGCCAACCGATATCGTCACCGTGATTTGCCGGCCGTCGACATCGATCGGCCCTCCCACCTTTTCTCTGGCTCTCGCGAGAATGTTTTCGATGTTTCGCCTGCCCTGTGGATCGAGCAGCAGGTACAGGAATTCATCGCCACCATTGCGGCAGAGGGTGTCCTCGTCGCGAGCCTTCTGCTGGAGCCGGGCCGCCGTCTCTCTCAGCACGAAATCGCCGACAGCATGTCCATGAATGTCATTTACCGACTTAAAAGAATCCAGGTCCAGGAACATGACCGCCAGAGACCAGCTCCTCCGTCCTGCAACCGCGATAGCATTTGCCAGCTTCTCATCGAATAACTCTCGATTTGCAAGCCCGGTCAGGGGATCGTGCAGCGCCAGAAAGCGCGCGCGCTGTTCCTCCTCTTTGGCGATTTCAAGAGCGGCTTCGGTCTTGGCCAGTGCCGCCTCCACGGTGCGCAGTTGATCTGCACAGTCGGCCATCGTTCTGGCCGTGCTGTGGCTTTGAGAGCTACTCTCAGGGACGAACGGGAGATCGGCAGACGAGGAAGGTGGATCGGTGCACATAGAGTTTTACTCCGGCGGGCTTCCATTTGCCTGATTGTATTGAGCGAGCGAGAGCCAAAGTTGCTTTTGTACAGGGGTTGAAAACGAAGGTACCGTCCGGCCGCTGCCGCACGGCCTACCTGTTTCGACCCGGAGATTCTCGGCCTCGAAGCGTGAACAGAGCAGACCGATTCGCCGTCTCAGCAGCTTCGCCCTGTGAGATTGATCCGCGATCGGGCGAGGACATCCATTGAGAATGTTTGGTGGGCGATGCCAATCCCGGCTGAAGTCTGACGAGAGTGACCGCTCGGAAAGATAATCCCCGCATGACCTGTTCGCGACCGGGGAACCGAAGGATCGCCACCGTCGTATACGAGAGGGTAAGACGGCGCGTGAGATGGCGGGCAAGGCAATCCCGTTATGCATAGAGTGCCCGAGCCGACTCTACGAATTGCGGGATATCCGGTTTCAGCTATCCTCCGCATCTCCGATACTGCGCCACCCAGCTCCTGCTAGTAACTCTTTAGTAATGTTGGGTTGTCCTACTTTTCTTAAAGCTGAAGAAAGATCGAGTGAGTTGTCAGGCCGAGTGGTACCACATGTGCAACAAAAGGTTGTGCCGATCGGTTCGCAGGTCCTGCATTTTCAAACATAAAGGATTCACCATTATGGCAATTTTGAGACCCTTTTCTCCCCGCATGCAGCTATCGGGAATCGCCTTGCTTTTTCTGGCAGCGACGCTCCTCCTCCACCAGGAAGCTGCAGCGCAGATCAATTACGCGACTGTCCATGGCACCGTGACAGACTCTTCCGGAGCCGTGGTGCCAAACGCAACCATTACCATTACAGATACCAGCACCGGGATAGCGACCACTGTCAAGAGCAACGGCGCCGGCTATTACATCGCTCCGCAATTGCACATTGGCGGCCCTTACACCGTGTCGATCGTGGCATCCGGTTTTGAGCAGTTTGAAAGCAGCGGACTGACGCTGAATTTGAACGATAATCGCGACATCGACGCCAAACTGGCTATCGGGGCCTCCGCCCAGACGGTTCAGGTCAATGCAGCCGCGCTCGCGGTTGAAACCTCCGATACCCAGTTGAAGCAGGTCGTCACCGCTCAAGAAATCGAACAATTGCCGCTGCTCGGTCGCGATGCCGCCGGACTGCAGAAGCTCGAGCCCGGGAGCGTAGAGTCCTCCGACCGCTTCGGCACCTATTCCGCCAATGGCAGCCAGACCCAATCCAATTCTTTCCTGCTCGACGGCGCCGACATCAACGACGGCCCCTTGCAGAGCGAAGGAATCTCGGTCAACCCCGACGCGCTGGCCGAAGAAAACATCGTCACCAGCACCCTCAATCCTGAGTTCTCCAGAAATGGCGGTGCAATTATCAACCAAAGCATCAAAAGTGGGACCAACGCATTCCACGGAAGCGGCTTTGAGTTCTACCGCGATACCTTTCTGAACAACGGGAATTATTTCTCCCTTCCTGGCGAGCGTCCTCAATTTCACCAGAACATTTACGGCGGCGCCATCGGTGGCCCAATCCTCAAGAACAAGTTGTTCTTTTTCCTGGCGTACCAGGGATTCCGGAATCGCACCGGGACGACGACCAACACGCCGGTGCTCAGCGCCGCCCAGGCAGGCGGAGACTTCAGCGCCGACAACAATATCCAAACCAGCGGGCAGAACGCCGTAACAGGGCTGAGCGCGAACCCGGTACCGTTCACCATCGGCGGATGCGTCGCCAATGGCGTCAATACCTGGAATTCCTGCTTCCCGTCGGGGCAGATTCCGACAACCGCTTTCAATGCCGTCTCTTCGACGCTGGTGCAGAAGTTTGTGCCGGCGGCAAACAACAGCATCGGCGGCGTACCTTATTACAACTTCAACACCACCGATACGGGAGCTCAGGACCAGGGCGTCATCCGGCTGGACTACCATCTGAGCGATCGCGATTCCATCTGGGGGTCGAGCGTCTTCCAATCCAGCCCTTCCGCCTCTACACTTTCGTTCGGCGGCGGCGACCTTCCGGGTTTTGGGTCAACCCAGGCGGAGCACTTCAAGCTCTTCATGACCTCCTGGACTCACACGTTCAATGCAAGCACTTTGAACGAGTTCCGCGCCGCCTACTTTCGCTTTAATTTCGCGGCAGTCGAGCCGCAGACAATCACGCCGCCGAGTTCCGTGGGCTTCGACATCACCCCCCAAAGCGCCGCGGCCGGTCTGCCTTATGTCAATATCACCGGTCTCTTCGACCTGGGCTTCAGCTATGAGGGGCCTCAACCCCGTAAGGACACCAACCTTACTTTCGCCGACAATTTCAGCAAAGTGGTTGGCAACCACAGCTTGAAGTTCGGAGCCTCTTTTGAGCAATTCGGTGTCACGAACCCATATTTCGCCGATAACAACGGCTCCTTTACCTTCGGCGGTAGCGGCGCCTACAGCTCAGGCGACCCGGCCATCGACTTCCTGCTGGGCATCCCCGATCAGTATTCACAAACCTCGGGAAGTATCATCGACGCCCGCGCCCGCGAATTCTACGCCTATGCCCAAGACAGCTGGAAGATCAACAGCGATCTGACCGTCAATTATGGACTGGCCTGGGACGCGGAAACCCCCAACCAGAACCTGCAATTTGGCGGCATTGCGATCACCTGCTGGCAGAACAGCTCGGCCACTACTGGCATCTTCCCGGCTGCCTCTACTTCCACACCCGCGCCTCCCGGCCTGCTCTACCCCGGCGACCCCGGCTGCAACAACTACGGTGGGCCGACCACCAGATGGGATCGCTTCGGACCCCGTATCGGCTTCGCATGGTCGCCGAGCACCGGCCCGGGCATGGTGCTCGGCACGGAAGGCTCGCACAGCTTCGCCATCCGCGGCGGCTTCGGGCTCTACTATAACCGGGATGCGGAGGAGGGGGCGTTACAAAACCTGGGAGCCCCGCCGTTTGACAAGCAGTCCTTCGGTGCAGCCGATGTCGGCGGCAGTCCGGGTTTTGCGAATCCCTTTGCGGATGTCGCCGGTGGCCCGTCGGAGGGAAATCCTTTCCCCTACAATCGGCCCGCACCTCGCACCCCGCTGCAGTGGGGCAACTACGCCACTCTGGACATCAACAATATCGACCAGCACTATGCGGTGCCTTATATTTACAACTTCAACCTGAACGTCCAGCGGGCGCTCCCCGGCAATATGGTCATGCAGATCGGTTATGTTGGTTCCCTGGGACATAAGTTGGTTCGCATCTATGAAGGAGATCCGATCACGACGGCTGGCCACAATGCCTGCCTCGCGGACCCGGCATGCGTTGCCAGCCGGGCGTCGCTTCACCTGGATTACCCTCAATACGCCGCTCAGCCGGCGATCATACCCGGCAGTGTGGATCCCGTGAACAATCCCAATGGAACGCCCTATTACCTGAGCGTCGGCACCCAGGCTACGTCAGGTGCGTCGAACTACAATTCCTTCCAGGCCAGTCTCACCAAGGCCCCCTCGCATGGGCTTTCGTTTACTCTCGCTTACACCTACAGCCACGCTCTCGACAATGCATCGGGCCTAGAAAGTTCGGGCTTTAACGGTCTTGCCACGAATAACACGCCTGGGTTTACGCAGCTGAGCTATGGTGATTCCGATTACGACGCACGCCATCGTTTCATCGCTTCGTATAACTACGAGATCCCCCTGCTTCAAAGCATGAGGGAGAACCGCTACGTTCACGAGACCCTTGGCGGATGGCACGTCACAGGAATTACGACGCTGCAGACCGGCTTTCCCGTCACGATCACCGACACTGGCGTCTATAACTCTCTTTATTGCGATCAATACAGCTACTACGGCTGTTCCGATACGCCCGATGCCTCGACGTTTCACATCAAAACGCTCAACCCTCGCGGCGGCTATTGGTTTGACAACTCTCAATTCTCCCAGGAGCCTATCGGTACGTATGGCAACGTAAAGAGAAACTTCTTCCACGGGCCGGGATTCAACTACACGAATCTCGAGATTTATAAAGACGTTCCGCTGAACGGCGACGGCTCACGCTACCTGCAACTTCGCCTGGAGAGCTACAACGCGTTTAATCACCCAAACTTCGCCCAACCAGACAGCAACTTCAGTGATGGCGCCCAGTTTGGACAGGTCACCTCGGTGATCAGCCCTAACGATGTCAACGCAGATCCGCAGCCTGGCCGAGCAATTCAACTGGGGGCCAAGATCTACTTCTAACCTCTGCGCGATCGCCGAGCACCACAGCGAGGAGATCAAGGTTCAGGTTCGGCTGTCGCCTTGCCTGGTTCCCTTGTCTTCCTCGCTGTTTTTTTTTGATGCTTGAGTCGATGAATTCCAGTTGTCGCAGCCCAGCTAAAGCCGTGCTTCCAGATAGTCTCGAACCTGCTCGGTGCGTGCTTCAAACAGGAAATGAATGACGCAAGCAACAAGAAAGACGACGGCCACCACCTTGCTCAACAGCACAAGCGTATGGCCGTTGAGGGGCAGGCGTCGATACGTACCCACGAGGATTGCGCTCATCAGGCAAAGCACAGGGGCGTGGGTAAGGTAGAGACTGTAAGAGATTTTTGACATGAATCGGCTGCAGCGCCGATACCACCCGTCGCACGACGCCCCGCGCAAATGCAGAAGGCCGTACAGCAGGATAAAAAACGCGGCGCCTATGAGCACATCGACGATCAGCGAGTTGCTTCCAAAGAGAAGCGCCGACAGACTTGTCGCGACAAAAAGAAGACATGCCAGACCCACAAAGGGGCGGCGAAATCTTGGAGGAATTTTCAGGGGCAGCAGCGCGGCAAACGCACCCAGCAGCCAAATTAAGAAGTAGATCGCGATCTTATGACCCACAAAGAAAAGCAAAGCGAACATGGCGCCGGAGGATAACACTCGCTTCCATGGCGCTGCTCGCCCCAACAGTGCTACTGCAAGGCAGGGAAAAGACAGGTAATACCAAAATTCGTTGGTCAGGCTCCATAGGGGTTGATTGGTGCCCAGGGGCGATACGCGAATCTCCTGCAGAAAGAAAACATTCCCCAGCAACGTCGCAGGCCGTAAACGGTCCGGCAGGTCGGGCTCCCACATTCGGTGCGCCGGCCCCGCGGTATACACAGTTCCCTGTCCCGAAAAATGGTGGAGGGCCGTCTTGTCCAGCAGCAGTCCCAACAACAACACCGGCAGAAGCACCATCCATAATCGCACCGTGCGATGGATCAAGTAGCGCTTCCACGACCAGCGGCCTTGCTTGAGGAGACGAAGAACGCTCCCACCCACCAGAAATCCGCTCAGCACGAAAAAAACCATCACTGCTTCATGAGCTGGATCTACCCAGTCCTTCGAAGGGCCGGCAGGCGGCCCTTTTGTCGCTGCAACAGAGCCCGATGCTGTCACTGGAGAGTTGGTCAGGGATTGTAAAAAAAAGAGTCGCAGGTGACTTGCAAAGACCAGCACAGCGGCAGACCCGCGGATCGCATCGAGATGAACCGAATACTCCGGGATGGCTGGAAGGACACTTACTGCTTTATCGATCGAGGGCGCCTCCATCTGTTTTCCTCGTCTTCCGAAGATTTTTCCGGCATGCGCGCGCCGCTTTCATCTCATGGAGGATTTTCTTTCAATTTGCGAAACCTGTGAAGCTGAATATCGCATCCGTTTTTATTTGCATCCATCATCGCACGAAATTGTCTGCAATTGAGAATTGCCAGCAGGCCGTATCGATACACGAGACGGCCTGCTGGCAAGAGAGCGCGATTATTTGTGATTGCTGGGGGAGCGTTAAACGGTCGTGATAGCGCCGTTCATCCCGTTCGGGAAGAAACCGCCGCCAGTCGCGCCAGGGGCGCTGTTGGCATAAACGATGGAAAGCACCTGGCTGGGGGTACGAACGATGGCCAGAGCATTTTTGTCGACCGTGAAGAAGTTCGGGCCGGCTACGGGAGGAACTACGTCGAGGGAGTCCAGCGGCGCAACCTTGATCTTATTCAGGTCGGTCCAGAGACGAAGATTTCCAGAATGCATCGCTTCGGTCAGCGCGATCTGCGCGGCAACCCCGAGATATGCCTTCGAGGTGATGAGCGGAGCAGCGCCACCGTAAGCAGAAACACCGGTATCTTCAAAGGCGCGCGCAAGCGTCAAAAAGCCCTGATAGGTGTCGAAGAGTTCGGCGCCCAAGGCGTCAAGGTTGATCGCGGGCTTGGCAACGACCATCGGTCCGAGAGCATTGCGGAGCAGGTTGACGTGAGTCTGCTCGTCTTTGGCCAGCTGGTAAGCCACCTTGCTCAATTCCTGGGTGAGAAACTGGCCTTCGTCGAAGAAAATCTTCTTGCCGCCAGTCGTCGCGCCGTGATTTCCGGAACCGGTCGTCCAGATTCCGAACTGGTCAAGGGTCTGGCCGAAGTAGGCCATCGTATAGAACTCGGCTTCGAGGTATTCAAGATTGAGAGCGAAGTTGAGAATATCAACGTCGGTGATACCTGCTGCTTCGACGTTCTTCGTCTTGAGCCCGAGCGCGCGACCCACGGGAGTGTTGTCCAGTGCGCCCATATTGCCGGCGACCAGACCGGCGCTTGCCAGGCCAAGGCCGGTGAACCCTGCTGCTTTAAGGAATGCGCGGCGATCTGAAATCTTTTCTGCGACTGCTGCTACTTCTTCTTCGTTTTTCACGACTGATCTCCTCATTCGATAGACAAAGATGTACGTCTGGCTCCATGAGGTACATGAGCCGGAGGTGCGTATCTTTGGACACCATTCATTGGGGGTGCTTGCATGCAAAGCGTGCAAGCATGTATGCACTGCATTCCGAGCCGATCCAGGCAGGTAACTCTGGTCCTCTGCAACACGTACGAGTACTGGGTTACGCTGGATTTATCAGTCTGCAATTATTGCTAAAGTTTATTCAAAGACGTCGTGGGGGCGGGGCGCGGGTGGCTTCGTTGAAAAGATCTCTGGCCGGACGAGGCGGAGTCAGGCGCGAGGCATCACGCACATCGAATTGCCGCTTTGACGGCATCGGGCTTTAGACCGGGCGCCGAGTCAAGCGCGTTCAATCAAGCTCCCGCAAGGCCGCTCCCGTAGGCCCAGAACATAATGCCTGCAAGGTTGCGATGCCTGCAAGATTGCGTTGCAGCTTTGCCAGCAGTCTGTAAAGGCGAGAAAACCGATCGTCGCAAGCACCCTGAGTTTAAAGGGTTGTGCCATAACCGGCGAAAGCCGCCATTCCGGACTGAAACGAGAACTGCATCCACGAGCGTCCAGCAGTCCCTGTCTTCAACAGCTCGTCCTCGCGAATCGGGCTTGCGTAGGCGGCAACCTCAGCCCGGGTATATGTTGTGGACCGCCAGCACAAGGACCATCTCTCCGAAGATTGAGGAGAAAGCTGTTACTGCACGGCTTTTTGCTTCATCGCGTTCCGCAACGCTGCTTCTGCAGAATCACTCCAGTATTTGCAATTGAGCTGCAGGAAGACCGATGTGTATGGAACGGTAAGCTTCGTCTTTAGCACGAGAATATGGAACGACTGCCCTGCTTCTCCGATCTTTCGAATAACCTCTTCGTGAGGAATCGCCGTGACTTTACGGGTGCCGAGGACTCCGTTGATCTGCTTGCGGTATTGCATGACTCCCGGGGCATCTTGTTCCGGGACGAACGGTAGCTCCGCATCCATGTAAACCACAGGCCGCACCTGTATCGATTGATCCAGCAGGGCCAACACTTTACTCACCACATCAACCTGGTCGGCATTGGTCTCGATTGTTTCGACTCCCGGCGACGTTTGCAGTGGATATGCTGAATCCACAATCAGAATCCAGTTTCGATGTCCCATGAGCGGAAGGATGTCGTCTACCTTCTTGATCCAGGTTTTCTCCGGCGCGGGCGCCGCTAGACTCTTTCCAGCTCCTGCCAGGACGATCGCCAGGCACGCGGCTATGCAAATGCACTTTGTCACGCTTCTCATGATGAACGGCGTCCTTAAGGCCGAAAGATCCCGGCGCAGATTCTACTATCGAGTGGCACGCTCTTGCCATGAAGGCAGAGCCGGAAAAGGAGCATGAGGTTCCTGCTGATACCAATATGCGGTCGAGGCGAAGTCGTCGTCCAATGCTCGATAGGTTCCATTGGGCCACCACCCCAGATCCTGGATCTGGACCTTCAAATTCTTATGAAAGCTGATGGGGTCGGGAACATGCCATCGATAAAGGCTCCACTGCATACCCACATCGTAGTCCTTGGTCTTATGGTCCAGCACGTTCCCGAGATACAGGGTAGAGTACGTGGCCGGAAAGCCCCAATCCGCTCCGAAATAATCTTCCGTGCCTGTACCGGCAATCGTCGGGAAGTCGGTGTCTCCATCGATGTAGAACTTGACTTCGCCTTCTCCAGCCCATCCTTTCGCCAACTGCATCCACGACAAGAATGTACCGACATACTTACCCTCCCCCTTCACGCCGTCCAAGATGGTGTAAACGGGATTGCTGCGTTCCACCATAGCGTGTCTCCATTGCGCATGGAAGTAGCCGGCTGCCGGCGAAACCGCCCCTGCCTGATAGTCGATCTGAAAGGTCAATAAGGGTAGCTCTTTGTCGCTGTCGTTAGTAAAGGTAACCCTTGCATGTTTGCGGAAGGGCATGGGCCAGTAACAATTCATCGATGCCATCGGGTTATCGATAACCATCGCCGAGTTTACCGGGGCAAACGTCTCGTGACCGATAGCAAAAAAGTCCGATTGCGGCACCTCGACCGACGGACTCGCCTCATCATCCCAGTAAAAGCGCAGGATGCCGGCCCGGCCGATGCCATGAAGGTCCTGACCGGTTGCCATCCATATATGCTTGATCGTTCCTGGACCGGTGACATCCATAATGGTCACCGTGGAGTGCGCGGGCACTCTGATGAAAGGGCGAACTTTCCACCCCCGTCCCAATTCGCTTGCAGCTTTTGAAAACGACAGATCAGGATTCGCCGGGTCGGGCGATTGCATTGCGCCTTTGGACTTCTCACCGGTAGGATTTTCTGGAGATACCATCCGGGAATCGACCTTGGGTGTAAGCGTTTCTAGGGAAACACCACTCCCACTGTCGACCGCAGTATCTGCTTGACCGAGCGCAACAGAGTTGAACGACACCAGGCCTGCCATGAGTAGGTACGAGAGCAAACACGAGAGCATTGACGAAGATACCCACCGGCTCTGCCCATAAGAAAAACAGTCCATCCGCAATCTCAGCCTCCGTTCGCCTGCCATTCTGAGCTGCAAGACTGGACTCGATCGCAGGCTCTCCCCCCAAAATGATTTGAAGAACATTCTTAAATCCCGCAGAGGTTGACCTGCAGTCCCAGCTCCGCCATCATCACCGCCTTGGCCACAAGTGCCTTCTCGGCGACTTCGCTATTGGGTGCGTAAGCGACGTTCAGGTGATTGGCGCGGTGCCTCGCCATAAACTGGTCTCTGCTGACGCCGTGCAGCACCGCATGCATGATGGGCCATTGCGAAGTCACCAGCTTCCACCGGCGCTCTGTTTCGGTCTTTGGCAACGCGACTACCGTCGCCCGCCCCAGATCGACATGCAACTTGCTGTTCTCGACGAAGACCCGGCTCCAGACAATCTCTCCCGGCTTGCAGACACCTTTTAAGGTGCCCCCGCCGAGTCTGAAATACATAGGTGGCTGCCGCTCGCTCGTCGCCCCGCGGTACCCATCGACAAAGTGGGATGCGGGGGCAGCCCCTGAGATCTGGAAGAGCCAGACAAACTCGTCGATAGCCTCGCCCTTGTAGTGCTCACCCCACCGCACGTCGTGCAGTGTCGTCGCAGAATCAAGATGCATCGCCTTCCATATCCGGCTGGTGACCACAGCATCGAGGCCTGCACACTCGTCCACCTCATTAAAGTGAGGGAGCGGCATGCCGGCGTAAAGCTCTTTACCGTTCTGATCGAAGACCGGCGGCCGGTCTTCGTTATTGAGCAGCGCCTCCACCAGGTCCGACGCCGGCGCCATATCTTTCAGTCCCTGCTGATATTGAATGCCGATGGCATCGCAACCAAAACGATCGGCAATGCGCATGGCCGCAATGTACATCTTGCCTTGCTCAAGCAATTGCTTATCCGTGAGGTCTGTCTCCGCCACCTCCCCGGTGCAGAAGGTGACCCCCTTCCCATCTAGCCAGTCTCTAACAGACTGCGCCTCAGTATCGGTGACCTCTCTCATCCCGGCAACAAGGGCAGACTGGCTCAGCCGCTCTTTATACATACCTGTGGGGTTGAGCAAATAGTCTTCGACAATTGCGTTGTACATCCCCATACAACCCTCATCGAAGACCCCCAGGATAGCCTTTTTCGTCTTGAGTTCCCTGGCCAGGGACGTTCCCAGCTGCACTTCCAGCTCATCGGACGCGGACGGCGCAAAGCCGCGGACGTGGCTCTCATCGTGGTCGATCTTTCCCTGCTTCAGCCACTGCCCAAGACTGTTCTGAAACAAGGCGTCGGTGAAGTCTCGACTCCAGATCGTGCTGAACTTGACGCCGGACTTGTACAGGCACCCGTTCAAATTCAGCATCCCGACGAGGCCCGGCCACTGCCCCGACCAGTTGGCGACCGTCAAAATCGGTCCACGATGACTGTTCAGACCGGCCAGAACGTTGTGGCTGTACTGCCAGACCGCCTCAGCGACCACCACTGGCGCATCCGGATGGACGTTGGCAAAGACATCCATCCCCATCCGCTGACTGGAGATGAAACCATGCTCCAGCTGAACATCATAAGCATGGGCGCGGCGCAAGACTCTGCCCTGGGCAGCGAACGCTTCTGTCAGCCTCTGCTCCATCTCCGCCTGGGCGGGCCAACAGACCTTGTTGGCCGACTGCCTCAGATCGCCGCTGGCAATCAGCAGAATCTCCCCTTCCTTAACCGCAGCCGGTAGATTGACGACCGGGATTGCATACGATGACATGAACGCTCCTCAATTTGAATCTTTCGCGATCTCGTCGACAGCCTCCCCGCTACCAGAGGATCTTGACTGCGATTTGAATCTGGCGCGGCAGGTTCACCTGGCTGTTGATAATACCGGTCGTACCATCCCCAAGCGTAGTATCGGGCGGACCAAAGACGGGATGGTTGAAGATGTTGAAGGCTTCGGCTCGGAACTCGCAGGAAATGCGCTCGTAGATCGGGATCTTCTTGATTCCTGAAAGGTCGGTGAGTACAAAGCCCGGGGAACGGAGGTTGCTGAGCATGCGAGGAGAACTGCCATACGTGAATGGCGCCGGTTGGCTGAAATCAGCCACGTTGAAGTAAGCATTCAGCCGGTTCGCAATTTTACCTCCCAGCGATGGATTTTGCCCATTCCAGTTCGCCCGCTGCGAGCCCCCATAATTGAACAGCGTGTTCGAAGCGGTAAATACCTCTTGCGGCGTACCGCTGATCACCGACGTGATGCCATTCAGCTGCCATCCTCCGATAAAGTAGTTGGCCAGCTTGTTGCTGTTGAAGAAAGGCTTTCCATGGCCGAATGGCAGTTCGTAGACTCCGTTGATTGCCAGGTACTGCGGCGTGTCAAACGAGGCAACCGCCCACTCTGCGGCCAGGTTGTTCCAGTTCTGAATTCCCGTTCCACCAAAGGAACCTCCAGGAAAACCCGTCTCAGATGCGGGGATGTTATCCAGCAATTTGGAAAAGGTGTAAGAAGCAAGCAGGCTGAAGCCGTTCCCAAAGCGCCGCGACACTTTTACCTGCAGTGCGTTGTAAGACGAAGCGCCGAAAAAGGAGCTGTTTCCCAGCGTGACACCGGTGTACTGTGGAAACGGTCTTAACAATTGACTTTCCGCAACCGTCGGACTGCTCAGCCCGCCACTCGCGACCTTGCCATAGAACGGATTCGGCACCTGGTCGTTGAGCGCGCTGCCCATGGAGAGATACTGATCCGGAAGCTGATTGGGATTGTAGTCGCCATAGAGATGAACTCCGTGGCCGCCAGCATAGGCGATGTCTAGCAGCACCTGCGCTCCAAGCTCCCGCTGCAAATCAAGGTTCCATTGTTCCGCATAAGCCACGGGCCGGCTCCGTTGCATTCCGACGACAGACTGCCCCAGCTGGGTGGCCAAGCCCTGGCTGCTCCCTGTGGGCAGCACAAATCCTTGTGGAAACGGGTTCGAAAGAGTATTCAGCGGGGTCACACCATCCAGGGTGCCGACCCAGTTGGTCGACGCGACATAGCCGGTATTCGGAACGGAACTCCCATTGAAGCCTGCCCCTCCCAATGGAGCGAAGAATAATCCGTAGCCTCCACGGATCGTGGTCTTCGGATTGACAGCGTATGCCACACCAAGACGCGGCGCGACCTCTTTGCGAAAGGGGTCAAACTCGGAGCGAGGCACTCCATTCACCCCCGGAAATTGCAGCCCTCCGGTCAAACTTCCAAGCCCTGCGACCTGCAGAGGAGAGACGGCGGTCGAGCTCCAGTCAGTAAACCGGTTAAAGCGCTCAATCCACGGAGCGCTGTAGTCGTAGCGCAGCCCCAGGTTCAAGGTCAATGCCGGCGAGATCCGCCAGTCATCCTGGAAGTACATGCCATAATATCGGCTCGACAAATACTGGTTAGGGCCGCCGCTCCCGGTGCTCCCGCTGCCGGTGCCAACCAACCAGGAGGCGAGCCCGACACCCGTATTCGTATTGGTAATCGGATTAGGACCCTGGGTGAAGTTTGGGCCGAAGTTGAAGGATGCTCCTGCCGGTTCGTATCGCGGCGTCGATAACCAGTCAACGCCAAAATCAGCACCCATTTTGAAAGTGTGCTCGCCATGAACTATCGTCACGCTGCCATATTCATGAAGGTCTGGATAGACATCGCCGAGCGCGTAGCAACCACTGCCCTCGAGGCCGCCGCCGATATTGCCAAGGGAAAGAGTGAGCCCCAGGCCGGATGTTCCCACCGAAGGAAAGCATGGCGTATAGGCGGATGCCAGCGTATTGAAGTAGCTCGGCAGGCCCACCACTGTGGGATTCACATCGTAGCCCGGAATTCGGCGTCCAATGTAATAGCGGATGTAGCTGCTGTTGAGATCGAGTACGGCGTTCGGCTTGAATGCGTAGGTATAGTCCACCGTGGTTTGTTGCTGGCGCAGAAAGTCATTGCCGGCCGTAGGGTTGCTGATGAGAAAGTTCGGCGACGAGTCCCCATAAAGATTTGGCCTCGTCTGGGTCGTGTCATTCAGAGAGTAACGCCCAAAGATCCTCTGCTTGTCCGTAAGCGCCTGATCGATGCGAAGCGAGAAAGAGTTCTCAATGATCGGCGAGCTGTAATTGGTGTAGTAATTATTGGCGCCGGTGCCGGGAGCGCCGGCCTGGTTGGGCAGCGGCAGGTACGCCAGCAACGCGGCCGAGACAGGGTTGATTTTGCCCACCGGTATCTTATTGCCGGGAAACTGCGTCCTGAGATACTGCCCAGGGTTATTAGGATCGGGAACTGTCGAAAATGGATCATAGATGGGAATGACCTGACCGGCGCTGTTGTACGTGCTCGAGAAATCTCCTGCGCGCTGTGCGGCGGTCGGCAGCGTGCCCACAGCAGAGCCACTCTGCACCCAGCGTAGTCCCTCGTAGGAGAAGAAAAAGAAGGTTTTGTCTTTCCTGATGGGGCCGCCTGCCGTCACTCCATACTGGTTGAATTGGAAGTCTGCTCGGGGCAAACCAGCTCGGTTAGAGAAGAAGTCGTTTGCCGCGAGGCTGGTATTCCTGAAAAATTCCCATGCCGATCCATGAAGCGAGTTGCTTCCTGACTTGGTGATCACGTTAATAATGCCACCGCCGGTATTGGAGAATTCGGCGCCCAGGTTATTCGTCTGCACCTTGTACTCTTCCACCAGGTCGACGCTCGGGAAATACCCCGGCCCCGTGAAGGCAGGTTCAGAGTTCATGCCTCCGTCAAGCAAAAACAGGTTCTGGTTCGGCCGCGAACCATTGATCGAGATGAATTGGTCGTTGTACTCGTCGAAAGCCGTCTGCGTAAAACCATACGGCGCGACTACGCCCGGAACCAGAGCCGCAAAGCCATAAGCATTGCGCCCATTCAGCGGCAGGTCGACGACAGACTTGTTCGGGATGACCTGGCCGAGGGAGGAAGACTGGGTCTCCAGGAGAGGCGGGGCAGACGTGACGGTCACGGATTCGGTGACCTGCCCGACGTCGAGGGTGGCATCGACGGTCAGCGTCTGCGCAACGTCCAGCTGGATATTGTCCTGGACGTATTCCTTGAAACCGGAAGCATGAACAGTGATCTGATACAAAGCCGGCTGGAGGAGAGGAAAAGAGTAATAGCCTGCGCCATTCGTTGTTGCGCTCGAGCCCTGGTTGTTCGCTTTATTGAGGATCGTCATCTGCGCCCCAGGCACCACGTTGCCCGAGTGGTCCCGCACAGTGCCTGCAATCGAACCTGCGGCCAACTGCCCATAGAGCTTGCGGTGACTGACGATATTGACGCTGATGAGTAGAAACGCGATCAGCGACCCGGACAGGAGTGTGCTCGCTTTTCTCAGACGCTTGCGCATGTTTCCTCCAGAAGCAACTGCTCTTTGCTGTGATCTTCACTTGAAACAGAGAGGCGAGGGCGGGATTGCGATCTCTGTGCGAGCGATTCTAATCGGGAACGCTCGTCGACTGTCAAGCAAAAAGTAAACGTTAAAGGAAACGTCATAGGCCACGTTGTAAAATTCTGCTGCCCGGCCGCTTGACATGTGGACAAACACTCGAGAATGCGTGCAAAATGCTACCTGAATGAAACAGGCGCGAATCCGCTCATGGCGCGACCATGCGCCCCCAACCTGATTGCATCCCGGGACCTCATACAACATGGCAACGAAATACAAGGTAGGACGGCGCGGCTTTCTCAAGCAGGCAGTTGGCGCTATCGGCGCCTCAACCCAGGTGGGCCAATGGCCCGCTCTAGCCGCCGCAGCTCCGGCTGCTGCCCCTGGAAGTGCGCCCGTTAAGGCGCCGGCGATCGCCTTTCCCAGGGTCTTTACGGGAAGGCAACTCAAGATGATCGCCTTTCCGCTGGGTGGCGTCGGCGCAGGAAGCCTGAGTCTCGGCGGCCGCGGCCAGCTCCGCGATTGGGAGATCTTCAACCGCCCCAACAAAGGCTTCTCCCCTCCCTACGCCTTCCCTTCTATCTGGGTTCAAACTGGCGCCGCAAAGCCGATCGCTCGCGTCCTCGAGGCCAGGATCCTTCCACCGTATGAGGGCCAGGATGGTCTCGGATCGAACAACTCTCCCGGGCTGAGCCGCATTGAAACCGCCACATTCACCGGCGAATACCCGCTCGCGCACATCAACTTCCACGACAAAGCTTTGCCCGTACAGGTCAAGCTCGATGCCTTCTCGCCTTTCATTCCTCACGACCCCGATGACTCGGGACTGCCGGTCGCGATCCTGCGTTACTCCGTCAAAAACCCTGGCCGATCCTCCGCAAAGGTGGGCATCGCCTTCTCCATCGATAACCCGGTGAAACCGGCGGGCAGGCCAAATGCCGCTGCAAGCGCTAGACCCGATAATCGGATCAACGAATATAAGAAATCCGGCGAGTTGGAAGGCCTCTTCATGACCAACCCTGACGTGCCGGCTGGCGATCCGCTGGAAGGCAGCTTTGCTCTCGCCGGACTCAGCCAGGATGGGGTCGCAATCACCTATTGGCGCGGCTGGCCGAAAGGCCGCTGGTGGAACTCGCCGATGCTTTTCTGGGATGCTTTTTCCCGCGACGGACAACTCCAGAGCGAACCTGAGGCCCGGAGCGCGGTCGGGGCCCTGTGCCAGCATCGGACCATTGCTCCGGGTGGATCGGCTACATTCACCTTCCTGCTGGCGTGGAACTTTCCCAACCGTACTCCCGATTGGTGCGGTTGGTCTGCCCCGCCTGGAGAAGGCAATGCGGTCATCGGTAACTTCTACGCGACCCGCTTCAAAGACGCCTGGGAGGTCGCCGGCTACACCGCAACCAACCTCGATCGGCTTGAGTCGCGGACGAGGGCATTTTCGAGCGCCTTTGCGGCCAGCACCCTGCCGCCCGTCGTGAAGGAAGCAGCCAGCGCCAATCTCTCGACCTTGGCCTCCACAACCTGCTTCCGTACGGCGGATGGAGAGTTTCACGGCTTCGAGGGAGTCGATGATCAGCTAGGCTGCTGTTTCGGCAATTGCACACACGTCTGGAATTACGAAACGGCAACTGCTTACCTCTTTCCATCTCTGGCGCGCTCGCTGCGCAAAGCTTCTTTCGGCTACTCCATGGACGATGCCGGCGCCATGCACTTCCGCCAGCTACTGCCTGATGGAAAAGCCCGGTCCGGTTTCGCGGCCGCGGATGGCCAGATGGGCCAGATCATACACGCCTACATGGATTGGAAGCTCTCCGGCGACAAGCAGTGGCTGACAACGATGTGGCCGCGCATCCGGAAGGCGATCGAGTTTGCCTGGGTTCCAGGCGGCTGGGACGCCAATCGAGATGGCGTTCTTGAAGGAGTTCAGCACAATACCTACGATGTTGAATTTTATGGTCCCAACCCGATGTGCGGCATCTACTACCTCGGCGCGTTGCGGGCCGGCGAAGAGATGGCCCGAGCCGTAGGCGATTCCGCGTCGGCCACCGAGTATCGGCGGCTTTTCACTCAGGGAAGCGCCTGGATTGACGCCAATCTCTTCAATGGCAGCTTCTACATCCAGCAGATTCGCGGATACGCCGCGAACAAGATCGCGCCAAACTTGCGCAGCGATATGGGTACCGGCGATACCGAACATCCCGAATACCAGGTGGGCGGCGGCTGCCTGATCGACCAGCTTATCGGCCAGTACCTGGCGCAGGTCGCCGGCCTCGGGCCGCTTGTCTCCCAAGAGCATGTGCGCGCCACGCTCGAGTCCATTCACCGGTACAACTACAAACGCAGCCTCGACGATCATGACAACGTCGAGCGCACCTTTGCCCTCAACGACGAAGCAGCCATGGTTATCTGCGACTATGCCACGGCGCCGCGGCCTCACATTCCGTTCCCTTATTTCGCGGAGGTCATGACCGGTTTCGAACATTCGACAGCAGCGTTAATGCTGTACTCCGGCATGATCGACCAGGGCATTGAAAGCATAGGGAATATCCGATCGAGGTATGACGGAGAGAAGCGCAACCCCTGGGATGAAGCCGAGTGCGGTCATCATTACGCCCGGGCAATGGCCTCCTGGTCCAGCGTCGTCTCGCTCAGTGGCTTTCACTACGACGGAGCAGACGGCTCTGTCGTCGCGGTGCCGAGACTTCCGCACCGGGAGTTTCAGTGCTTCTGGTCCACGGGCGCCGGCTGGGGAACTTTTGCCTACAGTCCTGTCGGCCCCAGTGGCACGCGCGTGACCCTCCAGGTACTCTCAGGCGGACTCGCCTGCAGTTCTTTCGAGGTGTCTGGAACCGGCGCTTCCACATCCATACGAGGAAAAAACAAGGAGTATGCCCATACTGTCAAACGGCAGAACGGCCGAACCATTTATCAACTGCAAGAACCGTTAGTCCTGGCTGAGGAAGGCATGATTGTTTTCGAGACCCGGTCATGAGCAGGATGGAACCCATTTCAAAACCGTGTATCGTCGTCGTCGGTGGCTTTCTCGGTGCGGGCAAGACTACCTTGCTCTTGGCGGCGGCTAAAGAGCTTGAACGAAGAGGCCTGCGGAGCGCCATCGTGATGAACGATCAGGGTGACGCTCTGGTCGATAGCCGGCTCGCCTCAGTCAATGGACTGCGGAGTGGAGAAGTCACGGGCGGGTGCTTCTGCTGCCGTTTTTCCGAGCTCGTCCATGTCATGGACGAGCTACGCAAGTTGTCTCCCGACGTCATCTTCGCCGAGCCCGTGGGCAGCTGTACCGATATCTCCGCAACCACGCTGCAGCCGCTGCGGGAGTACAGCGCGACCTACCGGCTCGCTCCCTTTACGGTTTTGGTTGACCCCGCGCGGGCAAACGAACTGCTTCACGACGAAGCGGAACCGAATATGAAATTCCTCTTCGACAAGCAGATCGTAGAAGCTGATGTCGTCTGCTTTACCAAAGCCGATATGCATCCGCATCCGCCGGTTATCGAAGCACCTCATGTACGTCAGATCAGCGCGAAAACAGGCCGGGGCGTTGCCGCATGGCTCGACGAAATGCTTTCAGGCAAACTCTCCGCCGGAGCCAAGATCCTTGATATCGATTATGAGCAGTACGCCCGGGCCGAGGCAGCCCTTGCATGGCTGAACATTGAGGTCGAGCTCAAGCAGCAGACTCCCCAAACGGCCGCCGGCATCGTAGGGCCGCTGCTCGATCGATTAGACGGCAACCTGGCCGAAGTCGGCATCTCCATCGTTCACCTCAAGGTCATCATTCAGTCACCGGAAGGATTTATCAAGGCCTCACTCTGTGCAAATGGCCAGGAACCCTCGCTGGAAGGTGACTTGCTGATGTCGCCATCGTTACAGCACAAATTGCTGGTCAATTTGCGAGCGATCGGAGCAGCGTCGCAGGTGCAAGAGGTCGTCCGACAGACCCTCGAGAGAATGAACATCGACCTGGCCCATGTGGCGGTGAACTGCTTTCATCCCGCCCCTCCGACGCCCGAGCGACGCTTCACCACCGTTGCGTGACGACCCAGCCGCAAGAGTTTGTCTAGGCTTTCCCCGGGTCCAGAGTAGATCGAGGCAGGTCGCGTACAATTACTATTCGTCTATGCTGCGCCACGATTCAACCGTCAACATCCACACGGCCGTTGCAGGTGCCTCGGACTTGTTCCATCTCCGGGTACATGGTTTCGACAATCCTCGTGCGGTTTCTCCCACGGCATTCAAATTTTTATTTGAGGCGCCGGATGGCGGTGGAAACATCGTCATCCCGCTATGCCGGCCGCTCACAAATCTAAGAGGGTCCCGCTTCCTTCTCGACAGCGAGGCGCCTGGAGCATGAATCTGCTTCCGATCGTCCTGCTCCTGGCGCTGCAGGCAGACAATCCCGAATTCCTGCAGCATGAACAAGCTGGAATCGCCGCTCAGAAAGCAAGCAATCTCACCGTCGCCGCCGATGAATTTCGCAAGGCAACAGAACTGGACCCCCAATCGGGTGCGGCGTTCTTTAATCTTGGCGCGGTCTACATGCAGAGTCACCACTTTACAGAGGCGATCGAGCCGTTGACGCGGGCGCTTGAGCTCAATGAGAACCTTCCCGGCATTCACGAGTTGCTGGGCTATGCCCTTCTATCCCAGGGCAACACCGCAGCGGCGATACCGCAGTTCCAGGCGGCCAACTCCCAGCAAGGGCTTGGTGTCGCCCAGCTTGAGTCGGGCGATCTCGCTGACGCAGTCAGCAATCTCGAGGCGGCCCTCGCCAAACAGCCTGACGACCCGGATCTGCTCTATTATCTTGCTCGCGCCGCGGGACTGCTTTCTCAGCAGTTGAACGACAGACTTATGTCTGCCTACCCTGGCTCTGCGCGCGCCTACGAGAGCTTAGCCGAGAGCTACGCTGCGCTTCACCAGGTGCCTCAAGCCGAGGATGCTTACAGAAAGGCCATCGCTCAACGACCCGATCTTCCCGGCATACACCTGGCTCTTGGCGAGGTGTATGCCGGGTCTTCTCAGTGGAGCAAAGCCGAGGGCGAGTTTCGCGAGGAGTGCAAACTGCGCCCCGCCAGCGGCGAGGCTGCCTACCGGCTCGGCTCGGCGCTCCTGGAAAATGGAAAGATCAAAGAGGCGCGCCGCCAGTTGGCGCTCGCTGACCGGTTGCAACCGGACATGCCCGAGACCCTCTATTCTCTCGGAAAAGCCGCCTCGCTCGATGGCGACAATGCCACCGCCATTGTGCAGTGGAAGAGGGTCGTGGCACTCGAGCCATCCGGCAGCCTGGCCGCAAAGACTCATTTCGCCATGGCAGGGGCCTACCGTCAACTGGGAACTCCCGCGGCAGCTTCAGAGCAAATGAGCCTCTACCAGAAGCTCAAACCCCAGACACCTGGCGCTACCGACAAGTAACCTCACGGTTTCGTCCACAGAGTAATTCCATCGAAAAATGTCCCTCTTGCCAAGGAAGCGTTTACTCCGTCCTTCCTTCCGGACCATCATGCATCTTCTAAGTCAACAAGTAGACGTTTACTGCAGTTCCTACGACCTGATCTAACTTAGAAGCTTCCTTCCCATCCGCAGTTAACGGGATACATCCCTGCCGGACCGCCGTATTGACAGCGATTACTTCGGTGTGGTCAGATGTCCCCGTTTTGCTAGCGCTAAGCTCTCCGTCCGCAAAATCCTGCCTAAGGCAGTGCTTAGCCGGTTACCGGTAAGCTCGCTCCAAACCGACCCGCAGAAAGCCAAGCAAAAGGCGAGAAGACGAGTCATCCTCACGTAAGGGAGTTGCAAAGCCCTGCGATGGGTATGTTCTACAACGTGGTTTTCGTTTCAGGAGGATCCATGCGTGTTAAAGCAAGTGTAGTTGCACTTGTATGCGTAGTTTTGTCTCTCCTCTCTCCTTTGACAAGTTACGGACAGTCCACTTACGGATCTATCCAGGGAGTTATCTCCGACAGTACTGGGGCCGCGATTCCTGCAGCACAGGTCACATTGAAGAACAAGACTACGGCCGAATCCCAGGTTGTGGTTACCGGAGACTCCGGCCTTTATTCTTTTGTCAACCTGGTGCCGGGCCAGTATGAAGTGGATGCCGAGAAGACCGGCTTCAAACGCGTCAGCGAGAACAATGTCACCGTTGAGGTCCAGCAGAGCACCCGCGCAGACATCCTGCTGCCCGTAGGACAGGCCACCGAGACCATTCAGGTGAGCAGTCAAACTCCCTTATTGCAGCCGGAGACTTCGTCACTCGGCCAGGTGGTCGAAACCCGCAATGCGAATGAACTCCCCCTCAACGGCAGAAACATCTTCAACCTGGTCGAGGTTGCCCCTTCGGTGGTGATGCAGGGCGGCGCGGGCGGCACAGCCACTGGCCAGAACCCATTCTCGTGGGGAAACTTCCAGATCGGTGGAGCATTTGCCAATCAGAGCGCCGAGTACCTGGACGGCCAGCCGCTGAACATCGGCTATATCAATCTTCCGGTCCTGATACCAACGCAAGACTCGATCGGCGAGTTCAAGGTGCAAACCAACAACCTTGGGCCCGAGTGGGGACGGATGGCCGGCGGTGTGCTGAACCTGAGCACCAAGAGTGGCGGCAACACTTGGCATGGTGAAGCTTACGAATACATTCGCAACAAGGTCTTGAATGCCAACGACTGGTTCGCCAATAATGCGGGCCTGACCAGGCCCCCGTTTACCCAGAACCAGTTCGGCGGCAACGTCGGCGGCCGAATCATTCGAGACAAAACGTTCTTCTTCTTTCAGTACGAGGGATTCCGGCTCCGCCAGGGTGAAACTTTTACTGCGACAGTGCCGACCGCCGCCGAGCGAGGGGGCGATCTCTCCGCGCTTGTGCCGGTATCGAGCGTTCCCGGCAACCAGATTGTCGACCCGTGCGCCGGGACTGCGACCTGCAACACTTACACGCCAGTTCCCTTCGCCGGAAACGTAATCCCAACGGCTCGCCTCAATCCGACGGCTCTGGCGTTATTGAAGCTTTATCCGCTCCCGACACTCGGCACTACGCTCAACAATTACACGACGAATACCAGCACCGGAGGAAATCAAAATCAATACGTCGGTCGAGTCGATCAAAGCATTCGCCAGAATCAGCACCTTTTCGCCCGCTTTAGCTGGTGGAATAACGTCAATCTCCCGGTAGATCCCCTCGGCACCGGACTTTGCCAGGACCGCTGCGTTGAAGACTACTCCTCGCGTGCGCTGGCGATCGGCTATAACTACGTCGTCAATCCGACGACGATTGCCAATCTCAATGTGAGTGCCAGCCGTTTTCTCTATACCCGTCAACCAAAGAACTCCGGCTTTGATTTCACGACCATTGGCTGGCCTGCGGCCTTTAACAGCGAAGTCTCTGCAACTCTTAGGACTCCGCCAACCCCCTGTATCGTAGGTATCTCCGATAACATCACCTGCTCCCAGGGCCAAAGCGCCATCATCGATCGCGACACGCAATATAACTTCTCCCCGTCAGTGACCCTCGTCAGGGGTCGCCATACCTTTCAGATAGGCGGACAGTTTCTCATCTCGCTCGATAACTACACCCAGACCAATATCGCCAGCGGCTCCTTTGGCTTTACGGGTGCTTACACCGGTCTGGCGCTGGCTGATTTCCTGCTGGGCTGGGCAAATAATCCTTCAAACGTCGAAAACCATTTCTTCGGTGCGGCACAGATACCGAATCTTGTCGCCGGAGAGCAGAATTACAATGCCGCCTACTTCAATGACAATTTCCATGTCAGCTCCGCTCTTACCCTCAATCTTGGCCTCAGATACGAATATCAGTCGCCCTGGAGTGAGCGGTTTAATCGTCAGTCCTTTTTCGATCCCAACGCTGTCAATACCCTGGCCTCCGGAGCGGCCGGCGCTTCAGTAATGGGCGCTGTCGAACTCGTGGATACCCCGGGAATCCGCAGCAGCCGCTATAACATCGATCCCTTGCACAAGATGTTCGCGCCCCGGCTTGGATTTGCCTACAGCGTAGACCCGAAGACCGTTGTTCGTGGAGGCTATGGTCTCTTCTGGATACCGATCGATGCAAACTGGGCCACCAATCCCTTGAACGACCCTGTGAACTCAATCCAGACGCTCTATCACGGCAACGTAAGCTCCAATACTCCGATCAACACCATCTCGACTCCGTGGCCAAACTTCATCGCGCCCCCCGGCCGAGATCCTAGTTTCCAGGCTGATCTGCTCGGGCAGGGCATCACCATCGCAACGACCAATTTCAAATACGGCTACACCCAGCAATGGAACCTCGATATCCAGCGAGATCTTCCCGGAGGGTTCTTCGCCGATATCGCGTATGGCGGTCTTAAGGGCACCCATCTTCCGCAATACTCCCAGCAGATCGATCAGCTCGGCGATCAGTATCTCGCCCAGGCCGCCCAACAGGCGGCTGCCGGCGAGACGGTCACGATTGCCCAGCAGGTGACGAACCCATATTTCAGCGTAGCCAGCCCGGGTAGCGGCCTTTCCTCCCCCACAACCCTCGCCGGCAATCTTCTGCGACCCTATCCGCAATACAGTGGTGTTTCGCTGGCGGGGCAAGGGAGCTTCGTCAGTAACTACAACTCGCTACAGGCGACGCTGCAGCGTCGGTTCAGTGGCGGCGGCACATTACTCGCGGCTTATACCTACTCCAAGCTTCTTGCCAATACCGATACCATCACCTCGTGGCTTGAGGGTGGCGGCACAGGGGCGGTGCAGGACTGGAACAACTTGCGCAACGAATACTCACTCTCATCGCAGGATGTGCCCCAGCGCCTCATCATCAGCTACGTGCTCGACCTTCCCTTTGGGCATGGGCAGCGTTACGCAGCCAATTTGACGGGGCCGGCAGAAAAGCTGATCTCCGGTTGGGGAATCGATGGCGTCACACTCTTTCAGAAAGGATTCCCCATCAATATTGAAACGGCCACCAACAACACCGTCGGCCAGTTCAGTGCCGGCCTTCGGCCGAACGTCACGCTCGGCTGTAATCGAAATACCCCCGGGAGCGCCGAGGCCAAGGTCAGATCGGGGCTGGCAGGCGGCGATGGCTGGATCAACGCAGCGTGCTTCGCCCAACCTGCCGATTACACCTTTGGCAGTGAGAGCCGGGTCGACTCGCAGCTTCGCGCACAAGGGCCGGCCAACTTCGATTTTGCAGCGTTTAAAAACACCAACTTCGGTCCAGGAGAAAGACTGGGAGTTCAATTCCGCACCGAATTCTTCAACATCTTCAACCATGCCCAGTTCGGACCTCCAGGAAGCGCCTTCGGCTCTTCTTCTTTTGGCCAGGTAACGAGCCAGGTCAACAATCCACGATTGATCCAGTTTGCCTTGAAGTTCATCTTCTAAGCCGTCTTCTCAAGCCTCGCATCGTCGAAGAGGAACGGCTTATCGTGTGATCGGCGGAAGCTTCTGAAGAAGCTCCGCCGATCGACATATACCCCTCTCAGCTTCGTTCCACTTTGCTGAAAACAGGCGTGGATGGGCCCAGGCTACTCAGTCGATAATCCGGCGGAGTGGCTCAACCAACTGCTTTGTCACCGTGCCAGGATTTTGCCTTCAGGAGAAGGCCGAACCAAACCGTGGGCAGATCGAGTCGGGGCGGCCGCAGAATATCCACGGAAATGCGGCGGCCGCACCTCTCACGAGAAAGGGCGCAGCCACACACGCATATTCTGTTGAGGCTTAGAGGCGGCTGCGCCCGCGCCCGAAGAGCAGATAAATGATGACGATCGCCAGCACAATGCTGAGGCCGCCACCGCCGTAGTACCCGACCCCGGGGCCCATGTAGTAGCCGCCACCACCAAATACAAGCAATAGGACGATGAGAATGATTATCAATGGCATGCGAGCGAGTGTAGCACCCTTAGCAAAGCCGCTGCACCTTTCGGTGGTCCTCCTAGTCGGTGGTCCTCCTAGGGAGTGGGCGTCGTTACCGAAGTAGCGGCGCCAATCATTTCGCCAAACCGGTATCCGGTAAAATTCCGGCTCCTTCCCTGATAGCCACGAGCCGGTTTGTGGTAACACCATGCAAAGACTGTTTGCCGCTGCTAGGCCAGAAGATGTCGATGTCCACAACCGACGCCTCACCCAGGCCAAAGTGAAGACGGGTGTCGCTGGCGGAGTAAAAACTGGACTGACTCAGTACCGCCTGGGCCTGAGTCTTACCCCCATAATGCACCAGTACGCGGGCGCCGATGGCGCTCCGGTTTGACGTCACGCCGATCAGCTTGACCTTGATCCAATGATGCTGTCCTTCCACGTCGTTGCGCAGAAGCGAAGGTGGCTCGTTCAGGTTGATGATGAGGATGTCGATATCGCCATCGTTGTCGAAATCGCCGAAGGCGCAGCCTCGACTGCAGTGGGCCGCGGCCACGCCGGGGCCGGCCTCTTCGATCAGTTCCTCAAAGCTTCCGTTGCCCAGATTGCGGAAGACCAGCCTGGGAGTCTTGTACGGGTAGTCAGGAACCTTCTTGCCGACCTCCGGATACACATTTCCGGTCACCAGGAAGATGTCGGGAAATCCGTCATTGTCCAAATCGACCATTCCTGTGCCCCAACCTGTATATCGCGTTTCCACCCCGATTCTGGCGGCGAACGTGACATCCGTGAAGCTGCCGCTCCCGTCGTTCCGATAGAGGATGTTGGTGTCGTCAGAGAAGTGGGACTTGAAGATGTCCAGGTGGCCATCGAGATTGTAGTCGCCGATCGCTACGCCCATGCCTGCCTGCTCCTGGCCGTCGTCACTCAAAGCGACGCCGCGCATCACTCCCTCCTCTTTCAGCAGTGGCTTGCCCGAGTTCACGAAGAAAAGGCTTGGGGTGGAATCGCAGGCCAGGTAAATGTCTTGCCAGCCATCCTCTGAAAAATCCGCAGCAACTGCGGTCATGCCGTAGTTCTCTCTTTGTTCCGCAATTCCTGCTTCCCGGCTTATCTCGGTAAAGGTCCCGTTGCCGTTGTTGCGATACAGGGAATGCCTGCCGGTCGGCAGCCCGCGAGGACCGCAGCTTACCGGGACCCCCTTCCAACTACAGTTGGCGGCGCTGCCGGGGCGCGGAACGTGCGCGAAGTCAAAGCCCGTGTAATTCGCGACAAAGAGATCCAGATGTCCATTGCGATTCAGATCGACGAAGGTACACCCCGAGCCCCAGCGCGATGGATCGTTCGTCAATCCGGATTCTTTGCTGACTTCGCTAAAGGTTCCGTTGCCGTTGTTGCGGTAGAGGCGGTTCTGGCCATAGCAGGTGACAAAGAGGTCTTCAAAACCATCGTTGTTGTAGTCGCCGACACAGACTGCAGAAGCCCACCCGGTCGAGGCGAGGCCGGCATCGTGGGTGACCTCGGTAAAAGTGCCGTCACGATTATTTCGATAAAGCCGATTGGTCGCTTCGGCCGGGGCAAAGTCGCGCCGCGTTCCGCTCAGTAAGAAGATGTCGATCCAGCCGTCGTTGTCGTAGTCAAGGAACGCGCAACCGCAGCCGACCGCTTCGAGGATGTAGTCCTTGTGGTCGTTCGGCCCGTAAATGGTAGGCAGTCGCAGGCCCGCCTGGAAAGCAACATCGACCAGGCGGGAATGGAACGGAAGACCCGACTTGGGTCCCTTCGGCTGGGCTTTGACATGCCGGTCGATCACACCTTGCGGCAGCGCTCCAGACGGATGACTGGCCAGCGCCGAGGCGATCGACAACTGCAGGAAATGTCGGCGGGACCAGCTCATCGCGGAGTCTCAGTGTAAATCATCGGCTTGAAATCTCCCGCGGCGTGCGCGATGGTCGCTTTTCGCGGTATGCAACCGCTACGCCTTTACCGCCGTTGCATGCTCCCGATTGACATTTGAAAACAGGCGGGAATAGTATTGCCGCGTTCTCGAACGGACGTTGATTTCAAACCGCAATGAAATCGGTTACAAGCTAAGCCAAAGATCCGTTGACATACGCCGTAAGCAGCAACTCTCAGGGAGGCCAGAGATGAAACAGGAAACCGGGTATAGGAAAGAAGTCCACATCTTCACCAGGGCACGGCTGGATATTGGTTTGCGCGCAGTTATCCTGGCTCTCCTGGCGGTCATCGTTTCGACCACCGCTCTCGCACAGACGACGAGCGGAATCTTCGGAACAGTGACCGACGCGACGGGAGCTATCGTGGTCGGGTCGAGCGTCACGGCGACCAATGTCGCGACGGGCGTGAAGTATACGGCGACCACGAACAGCGACGGATCGTACCGCTTTCCCCAGGTCCCCCCAGGCACTTACTCGATGGACGTGGCCAGCACCGGGTTCGAGGCGCAGCATCTGCAGGCCTTTACGCTGCTGGTGGGGCAGCAATCGCAGCAGAACATTACGTTGACAATAGGCCAGGCGACGCAGACGGTCTCGGTTTCTGCTGCCTCGCTGTTGATCGATACCCAGACCTCGAACCAGGACCAGGTCATCGGGACACAGCAGATTGAGGCCCTTCCCTTGAATGGCCGCGATTATCTGCAACTGGCGCAGCTATCCGCCGGCGTCACGCCAATCACTCCGGGCATGAGTTCCCCTGCGAATCAGTGGACAGGTACCTCGACGGTCGCCGTTTCTATCGCAGGCTTGAGAGAGGACGATACAAGCTATCTCTACGATGGCATCGAGACGCGGAACGCTTGGTACGGCGCGGAAGGGCTGCTTCCGTCGATCGATAACATCCAGGAATTTAACGTCATCCAGTCCGGGGCTCCCGCGCAATACTCAGCCGGCGGCGCTTTCATCACCGCCGTGACCCGGTCCGGAACCAATGAAATCCATGGCTCCGTTTACGAGTTCCTGCGCAACAACGATTTCGATGCAAGAAACTATTTCGACGTGGGCTCCGCGCCGCCGTTTCATCAGAACCAGTTCGGCGCGAGGCTGGGTGGCCCGATCAAGAAAAACAAGATGTTTTTCTTTCTCAACTATGAAGGCTTCCGGCTGATTCAACCGACAACTGAGTACGCGCTTGTTCCCACACCGCAACAGCTCGCCGGCAACTTTAGCGCCGATCCGAAGCAGTTGATCAATCCGTTTACGGGCGCCCCCTTCGCGGGGAACCAGATCACCGCAGGCAACTTCAGCTCCGTCGGCCAGAAGGTACTCGCCTATTACCCCGCCCCCAACGGACTCTACTCGGGCGGGACGAATTACTCCTATCTCTCGAACACTACAAACGGCTGGGACCAGGAGAGTGGCCGTTTCGACTATTCAATTTCAGCAAAAGACAGCATCTTTGCGCGATTCACAAACCAGAGCCAGACGACCAGCGTGACCGACATCACCCCGGCAAGGGAGATCATCTACCCATCTAACCCCAAAAACCTGGCCTTTGGATGGACCCATGTCTACTCGCCGAATCTAGTGAACAATGTCCGCTTCGGCTACACCCATACGGCGACCGGATTACAGAGGGCGGATGGATTCAATCCCGCAGCTTCCAATCCTCTGGGGTTGATCAACACTCCGGGCCAGCCAGGATCGTATGGCCCTCCGAGTTTTGGCGTCACGAACTATGCCAACCCCGGCTCAACAGAAGGGACGGACATCGTGCGCGAAGGCCTTACCATGGGCACCGAGTCGATATCGCTGCAGAAAGGAAGGCACCAGATCACCGCAGGCTTCGATATTCGCTACGAGCCGATCTATATGTATGAGGACTGGGCGGCGACTTCCATTTCTTTCAACGGAAACTACAGCGGAGATCCGGTTGCGGATATTCTCCTCGGCGTGCCAACCTCAGGCTTCACGGCGATCGGCGACCCGTTGTTGAATTTGAGGATGTGGTATCAGTCCTATTTCGTGCAAGACAACATCAAGCTCAACAAGCGCCTCAGCGTGAATGTCGGCCTAAACTACGAGCACCGCAAGCAGCCGGTCGACACGGCGAATCACGTCGGCAGCTTCGACGTGGCGACCAACACTGACCTGTCTTACCCCGATACGAATGTGCTCGGGCTCGACCGAGCGATGGTCAAGCCGAGATACCTCAATTTTGCGCCCCGGCTGGGCTTCAACTTCGTACCCTTTGCTGACGGCAATACCGACATCAAGGGCGGCTTCGGCATCTACTACATCCAGCCGAATATCAATCAATACGAAGTTGAGGTCGATACCACCAAGTATTACTTAATCCAGAGCTATAACAATTCGACAACCGCGCCGCCAGCCGGGTACCTACCCACGACCGCCAACCCCGGACCGCCATTGTTTAGCCTCAATGAACTATTTGGTCCGGCCGTGCCCGGCGGCGGTCCCACAGCTTCGTTCATTCAGCCGGACGGAAAAACTCCCTACACTTACGAGTGGAACCTCACTGTCGACCGCACCATCAAAAACTGGCTGGCCGAGGTAGGCTATCTCGGGAGCGCGGCGCATCATTACGAAGAGCGTCCCAACATTGCGCCTCTACTCAATAGCTCCGGCGCCACTTCGCTGCCAGGCTGGAATGGCGTGCAGGAAAATACAAACTCGGGCAGCTCTTTCTACAGCGCTCTCTTCCTGCGAGCGGAACATCGTTATAGCTCCGGATTCTCTGTGCTGGGCAACTACACCTTCTCGAAATGCCTCGGCTATCCATGGCAGGATGTCTTCTCCTGGCATCCACTTAACCTGGATCTCGATCGCGGTCACTGCCAGGAGGATTTGAACCAGAACCTTGTGGCGAACGCAATCTATGAGCTTCCCTTCGGAAAAGGCAAAGCATACCTCAACCAGGGTGGCCCTTTGAACCTCCTGGTTGGAGGATGGAAAGCCGCAGTAATCGCCTCGCTGCACTCCGGTTATTGGTCGACACTTGGCAGCAATCAGAACCTGGGCATCTTCGTCAACGCGCTGCCCGATGTCACAGGGCCGGTAAACAATGGCTCTTTGCATTCAGGCCTCGGCAAAAATGGCAAACTTGGCCCATACTTCAACACGGGGAACGTTGTACCGGTCACCGCAGAGGCGGTCCAGGGCAATGCTCCCGTGCAGGAGTTGCAGAACCCAGGCTATGCGGATTGGGACATCTCCGGTTACAAGGGGTGGGCGTTCGCCGATCGTTACACGCTGGACTTCCGGGCCGACATCTTCAACGCTTTCAACCGGGTGAACTTTTACGGCCTGGATGCCGGGGTGAACGATGCCCGGTTCGGGTTGGTGACTAATGCGAACGCAGCGCGTGAGATCCAGCTCAGCCTGCGATTCAGCTTCTGAGCATGGCAGGTGCGTTCATCCGGTTGAGGAGCAAACTTGCTCAAGCCCTCTTTCCTGCTGCTGCTTTGCTTCTATGGAGCATCGCAGCGGCGGGAAGTGGGGCAGCGCAAAGTACCTCGCTTCCCCATCGGCCCGCAGCCAGGCGCGATCCACGGTGCCCTGCTGAAGCCGATCTCGGCGCGCTGCTGAGCGACGCGAGCGACGCCTTGCAGCAGGGAAACTTCGCCACGACAATCAAGAGCCTGCAGCCGGTTTCTTCGTGGAACTGCGACCCGCGGGTCAGCCTTTTTTTCGCTGCCGCTCTCGAGGGTAGCGGCGACCTGCCGGGCGCGGAGCAGGCCCTTGAACGAGCCCACTCCATCTGGCCCGCCGATACGAGCCTCGCTACTTCGCTGGCCCGCGAATACCTCAATAGCGGCGAAACGAAAAAAGCCGCAGAGGCGCTGCAAGGCTTCCATGCCGCGAGCAGCACTCCATGGCAGGAGATGCAGTTAGGCGTGCTCGTCTTCCTTGCCGATCATGAGCTTGCAAAAGCCAAAGCGCTGGCAGAACTCGGGTACCGGCTCTACCCTTCTGCGCAATCGCTGCTGCTGCTCGCGAACGCGCTGCAGCTGGAAGGCCGGTACAAAGATGTCATCGCGTTGCTCGGTGCCGAACGAGGGGCTTACGGCAACTCGGCGCCCTTCCTCGTGACTCTGGCTGAGAGCGAGTACGACGCTGCAATTTATGACGCCGCGCGCACCGACGCAGAGCGCGCCATTTCTCTCGACGGCACGTTGTACGCAGCTCACTACCTGCTCGGCAACATTCTGCTGAAATTGGGTGACGCGGTGCCGGCAGCCGCAGAGTACCGGGCCGCCTTGCAGCTGGAGCCCAACCAGCCGCGAACCTACTATTACCTGGCGCTCGCCTTACGCGCCCAGCACGATGAAGCCGATGAGGAAGGCGTCCTCGTGAAGGCCATCGCCCTCGACGGTCATTACGCGCTGGCCCACTGCGAAATGGGCCGGATCTTTCTTAATCAGAATCGCCTGCCCGATGCCGTCGCTCAGCTGAACCTCGCGGTGGAAGACAACGCATCTTCTGAACAGGCCTACTACTTGCTCGCCCGCGCCTACAACAGGTTAGGAGACAAGGACAAAGCGGATGCAATGGCGAAACGCCTGGCAAGCGTCAGAAGAGAAAACCATCGCGCTTCCTCGCCGCAGGATAAGCCTTTGCCGGAATAGCGCCTAGGCTTGACAAGACTGCCGGTCGTCCTTCTGCTTGCCTCCGACGATCGAGCATCTGTACGTTGCATGCTGCCCGTTGACGCATGCAGCACGTGAGGCAATGCCGTCCCTTGAAATACAGCGTAGCTCGCGGCCACTCCATAGTGACGGGCGCATCGGCTCGTCTGTCGACAGCAGCTTTTGATCCTTGCCCGGGCCGCCGGCGTGGCTTGATCTTCATGAATCCAGCGTACCGTAACTGGCATCTCATAATTGAACGCCGTTTGATTGTATCGAACAGCGTAGGATTTGTGGATGTGTGGGTCGACTGGAAGCCGATAAGGAGAATCATGATGAAAGCAGCCATTGTCACCGCCGCGGGCAAAACGCCCATCTATGGAGATTTCGATCCGCCCATCGTAAAGCCAGGCGAAGAGATCGTCACTGTACGGGCAGCAGCGCTCAGTAACCTGACCAGATCAAGAGCGTCGGGCGCTCACTACAGCTCTGCTGGCGTCTTGCCGGCCATCGCCGGGACGGACGGCGTCGGTCGGACGCAGGATGGACGGCGGGTTTATTTCGCCATGCCCGAAGCGCCCTTCGGTGCTCTTGCCGAGTTATGCCCCATAAGTTCCAGGCGGTTAGTCCAGATCCCGGATTCTCTCGATGACGTCACAGCAGCGGCAATCGCAAACCCGGGTATGTCTGCCTGGGCTGCGCTCGTCGAGCGGGCTCGCCTCGCGGCCGGTGAAACGGTCTTGGTCAATGGGGGTACCGGCACGGCAGGCAGACTTGCAGTGCAATTGGCAAAATACCTCGGCGCCGCCAAGGTCATCGCGACGGGCCGCAATCTTGAAGAACTTGAAGAGCTCAAGCGACTTGGGGCCGACATCGTCATACCCTTCAGCCTGGATACCCGGCATCCATCCGGTGCAACGGATTACGAAGAGGCGCTCAAGCAGGCTTTCTCCCCCGGCATCGATATCGTAGTCGACTACCTGTGGGGCGAGAGCGCGAAGACGGTCATCGCGGCCCTTGCCAAAACTGTGGAGGACAGACTGGCCCGCTTCGTTCACGTCGGCAGCGCCAGCGGTGAAGCCAACATCGCACTACCCGGAGCGGCCCTGCGCTCCTCGGCCATCACGCTCATGGGCAGCGGAGTCGGAAGCGTCGGGCGGTCGGCTCTCGTGCAGTCCATCAGGAGTGTCTTCGATGCAGTACAACCGGCAGGCTTGAAGGTGGCCACCAGGGTAGTGCCGCTCCCCGAAGTGGAAGCTGTCTGGGAAAAAGCCACAGGCAAACCCAGGCTCGTCTTCACCATCGGATGACGATTCGGAGCGTTCTCACAATCTCTGGGGCTCTCGATATTCGGGCGCTTCCAGACGGCATTCTAAGCGCTCCTTCATCCGGCTCATTTCGCTCTGTGCCCTGGCCTGCAGCGCGAAGTGCGTCACTTCGATAAGCGAACACTACGCGTTTGAGGGACGACATGAAACGCACCATACATAATCCGATCCTTCAAGACACGGTGACGTTCATCCAGACTTCGGCCGATTCAGGAGGAACAGTCACCGAACTGGAAGCCACCGTGATGCCGGGAGGAAGCAACCCTCCACACTTCCACACGAGCTACACCGAGACGATCACGGTGATCGAGGGGGTAATCTTGCTTCGACTGTCGAAAGGCGTTGAAGTAGAGCTCGCTTCCGGGCAGACGTACACCATCCAAGCTGGCCAGGTTCATGGCTTTCGCAACGCGACTGATGCGTCAGTTCACGTTCGCAGCACCATATCTCCCGCCAGCGAAGGCTTCGAGACTGCGCTCCGTATCATGTACGGTCTGGCGGCCGATGGCCTCTACAACCAGCGCAAGATGCCCCGCAGCTTTCAGCACTTTGCAATATGCGCAACGATAAGCGACACTCGCCTGCCGGAATACATGTCGATGCTCAACCCGCTGGTCAAACTCGTCGCTTCTTTCGCGCGATGGCGCGGGGTGGAAGAGCAACTCCGCCATAAATACTGCGTGTAAAGCCGCATCCAGGGCTCAGGCGCCTAAGCACCACTCATTGGCCTGCCATTTGCCGCAAACTTGGCAGAAGGCCGCGATTCAATCTGCAACGCGATGAGAGACTTCGTTGATGCGCGGCAGGCCGTCGGGGCCACTGACTACTAGGGCAAGACCCATGTGACGGCATTCACCACAAATGCATTCACACCGGATCGAGCACTTCTCGAGATGCATCATCCGCCGGCAATCGTCGCGATTACGAATAACTCATCGCCCGTATGAAGATCGGCCGGCAGGCTACCCCCGTGAACCACGTCATCGTTTAAAACCAGGGCGAAGCCGGGAGCAATGCAGCCCGAGCTCGTAAAAATCCGCTCTGCCACTACCGGGTGTTGGGCTCGCACTTGCATGACCATCATCTCCCACGAGCCAGGGGGGAGTGCAACCGTGGTTAAAGCTGACTTGCCGACCTTGCCACCTTGAGGATCCAGCCAGAACGGGAGCGTAACCTTGATCATGATATGACCTCCGATAGTGATGGGTTGATGTTTTTGGCCAAACGAAAGCCGAGGTCCCATGCTGAGAACCCCGGCGGGTCGTGAAAGCGATAACGCGTTCTACACATCTCGGAAAGTGCGTGAAAGCTGCCGCCTCGACAGACCTTGTTTGAGGCTGCTACGGCGACTCCATAAGGGTCAACCATCGGGCATCGAGCATAGTAGTCCTGGTCGTAGCCGTCATAACACCACTCCCAAACGTTTCCATGCATATCAAACAATCCGGACTGATTTGGCTCTCGTGTCCCCGCAACATGGACCTGCCCATTCGAGTTTTGGCTATACCAGGCATATCGATCGAGAAGGTCCTCGTCGCCGCAGGACCATTCGCCCGCCGAGCCGCTTCCGCAAGCGAACTCCCATTCAGCTTCGCTCGGCAACCGGCACCCCATCCACATGGCAAACACCGCAGCGTCAAACCAGGTCACACCCACGGCCGGCTTTTGGCGGTCGGCGGCAGAGACCTGCCCCCAATCGTCATGAAAGAGGGCAAGGCGTTCATTCGTCACTTGTACATTGGCAATCTTGAAAGGCGATATGACGACCGTATGGCTTGGCGACTCCCCGACGAAGTGCGCCAGCAGTTCGTCGCTTGTCCCCATTTCGAACTGCCCCCCGGGAAGCTCCCGCATCGCCGGGCTTACGTACTCTGCATAACGAGCCTCACTTCCCGCAAGAAAGCCGTTGACCAGCAGCTCATCGATTGCTTCGCGGTTCTCTGTCCGCAACAGGTCAGTAATTGCGGTAAAGATCGCTCGTGAGTCGCGCTGAGCCGGCTGTCCGTTGGCCTGTAGGCGAAGGAGTCGGCGGCCTTGAGAAATTGCATCATCCAGGATGATTTCAGCATGAGGATGAGCCTCGGCCTCGGCAACGATCGGCGTGACGACGACCGGAAGCTCCCTCACTCCGCCGTGTTCCGCGGAGAAAGCGCGTATCTGAATATTCTCCTCGTTCCGGCAGGAGACAATCATGTGCCAAAGGTCTTTGAACCCCTTGGTGTGCAGTTCATAGTCAATCATTGAAAAGTTTGCCGGGTGGCGCAGATGACTATGAAAGACGCCAATTGCCACCATGCCGCGAGCCCACATCTGTTTTTGAATACGCCAGGACTCTTCGGGGGTAGCAACGAATCCGGCATCCTCGTGATCGAGAAAGTACTGGCCGTAAGACTCGAACCTGCCCTTCCATTCGGCGCTGTTGCGGATATTTCCCTCGAAGATCAAGTAATCATCAGGTTTCCGCGGATCGCCGTCGGAAATCAGGTAGCCGAAAGACTTGGTCGGAAGCCGCTGCCTGATCTCCGCTACCAGTCGTTCCCGCAAGGATTGCGGCAGCACGATCGGCTCATCCGGCACTGAAAATCGTGACTCTGGAAAGGCGCCGTTGCCCATGGTCTTTCACCCACCTTTCAGACCTTGCCTGAGAGTTCTAGGATTGCTTGACCCTCGAGAAGCGTTCCTCGAAGGGATGTTGGCCGTTCTCCCGCAGTACTCCGCGCCTGGGGTCTTCCTGCAGGCGATTCAGCAGCTTATACACACTTTCTACCTGGTCCGTCCGGCCCATGTGAGCGGCTATCTCTTCAGCGGTCTGGGGGGCAGCATCGCGCAGGTACGACAGCACGTCCCGCTGCAGTTCCGCAATCGGGGTGGCAACATGCTTATCAACCCCTGGCTGGCTGTATGCATTCACATTGATCAATTCGGCATAAAGGCAGACAGCCCGCTCGAAAAGCGCAATCAGCATACCCATGGATTTCGCCGAAATATCAGGGATCGAGATCGTGATCGAGTCCCGCCCTCTCTCGTAAAGGGCATTGCGCGAGCCTTCCACAGATCCGAACAGATAGTCATCGAGCGTAACCTCCGGCATCAGTTCTACGGCATCCCTCTTTCGGCCCCCGGTGGTGTGAACGAAGGTGACAAAGAAATCATTCATGCCATCGCGTAACTGCTGAAAGTAGGAATGTTGGTCTGTAGATCCTTTGTTCCCGTAAACTGTCAAACCTTGGCGAACGACTGCTCCGCTGCGATCGGCCTTTTTCCCCACAGACTCCATCACCAGCTGCTGAACATAGCGCGAAAGCAGGGACAGGCGATCTTTATAGGGAAGAATGACCATGTTCTTCTCCCCTCTTCCCTTTCCCATCCAATGCCACATGGTGGCGAGCAGTGCCGCAGGATTTGCACTCAAATCAAGCTGGCGGGTGAGGCGATCCATCGCCGCCGCACCGCCCAGCAAGGCCGTAATATTCACTCCCTGCAGGGCTGCGGGAAGTAGACCCACAGCCGAGGTCACGGATGTCCTGCCGCCAACCCAGTCCCACATCGGCAGCCGCGCAAGCCATCCCTCCCTGATCGCGCGCTGGTCGAGGTCCGACCCTTCCGTCGTGGTGGCTACAGCATGGCTCGCAAAGTCGAGGCCATTTCTCTTGAAGATTGCCTCTAACTCAAAGGCGACAAACCGCGGAGTCGGAGTGAATCCGCATTTTGAGACAACCGATACTAGCGTTTCACCCAGTTTGCCCTCGAGCTTATCCATGACAGAGTCGATTCCATCCGGGTCTGAGTTGTCGAGGAAGTGAATCGTCGCCAAATCCTTACTGGTCTTTAGAGCGTCACATACCAATTGCGGACCCGAGGTGGAACCCCCAATGCCTACGTGGATCACGTGCTTGAACCGGGTATTTGCGCTCCCCAGCGTTCCCCGGTGGAAGCGCTCTGCTACCGACAAGACAGAAGCGACCGCGTTACTGATCGCCGCCTCGAAGTCTGGGGTCGGAGCGAGTTCCGGCGCCCGCAGCCAGTAATGACCCACCATTCGATTTTCGTCTATGTTCGCAATCCCGCCGGCTTCAAGTCGCGCCATCGCATCCATTGCAGGCAAAAGATTCAAAGACATACCGGCAAAGTCGTCGTCCGTAAACCTGACCCGACTTACATCCAGGGCAAAGCCGAGCTCCGGGGACGCGCAAAGGTACTTGCGATAGCGATCCCAAAGTGAGAGCTTGGCGCCGTTCGTTGTCATATGCGATTGAACCGTCAAGGCTTGGTTTGAATACACCGTCCGTACAGAAAAGTTGTTCAGAAAATCGGAATATTCAATTGCCGGAATCGCTTGAAATCTATGGAATCGATATCGTCGCCACTATAACACTGCTCCCAAGGCGCCCGGCAATATAATTTAGTTCGGCTTTTGAGCAACAAGACTTAGAGCAGGAAACAACCTGGCTTTGAGGGTAACCAATGGCTTCTGTGCCGGTTACCTCCCTTGCTGGTCATCAGATCCTGGCACACCCGGTTCCCACATAGGTAAGGCGTGCTATTCAGCCTGCTCGAGATACCGGGAAGCGGTTCACGGCTCTTCTGAGCGTAATGTCATCGGCCCGGGGCGTCGGCAAAATGCTCGGTCTGTACCGCACGCAAACGCTCCGCCGCGCTTTCTGCTGTGATGTCACGCTGCGCCATGCCCAGCATCTCAAAGCCGACCATGAACTTCCGCACTGTCGCGGATCGCAGCAGGGGAGGGTAATAGTGAGCGTGGAAGTGCCACTCCTCGTGATCTTGATTGTCCGTAGGGCTCTGGTGAAAGCCCATGGTGTAGGGAAAGCTTGTTGAGAAAAGATTGTCGTAGCGGGTGGTCGTCTGTTTGAGGATATCCGCCAGCTGGCTCCTCTGGCCGCCGCTGAAATCGCTGAATGACCGCAAGTGCGCCTTGGCCAAAATCAGAGTTTCGAACGGCCAGATCGCCCACCATGGAACGACGGCCAGGAAGCCTTCGTTCTCGCAGACAACGCGGCCACCGCCGCGCAGAGCAGTCTCTTGCTCTATCCGGAGGTAATCGCACAGCATGCAGCTGCCCCGCTGCTGACGATACTCAAGCAGCGATGCCGATTCTTGCGCGACTTCATCGGGGATATGCCCCGTTGCCCAGATCTGGCCGTGAGGGTGCGGATTGCTGGTCCCCATGATGGCGCCCCGGTTATCGAATATCTGGACGTGGTTGATCTCAGGCATTTGGCCGAGGTCAGCATACTGAGCCGCCCACGCGTCCACAACCATGCAAAGGCCTTCCGGCTGCATGCGTGACAGCGTGAGGCTATGGTCGGGGTGAAAGCAGACAACGCGGCAAATACCACGTTCGCCCTCGGCGCGCAGCAGCGCAGGCCACCCTTCACTGTTTGGAGCAGGAGCGTCGCGCAGCAGCGCGGCGTAATCATTGTCAAAGACATAGACACTCTCATACGCCGGGGTCTTTGCGCCGCCGGCGCGTTCGTTGCCCGGGCAGAGATAACAGGCAGGGTCATAATGCACGTCCGAAAAGCCGGTAACGGCGCTGACCTCTCCAAGCCACGGCCGTTGCGTGCGCTGCGGCGAGACCAGGACCCACTGCTTTCGAAGCGGATTGTAGCGGCGATGTGGGTACTGAAGTTCCGCCTCAGTGGTTCTTGTTCCTGCAGAAGACGCCATTCGTGAGGATCCTATGAAATTGAGAGCGGACGGAAAGAGCTCGAACGCCGGAGCATTCAAGACTTAGAGTTCCTCGCGAAAGCATATCTCATGGACGGCGCTTCAACGCATCTCTCCGCCAGTGCGCCTTCGAAAGTGCAGGTGAACGACTCGGCATCCATCCCTTGTGACGAACTACATTGCTCCGGAGCCGCGTAGAACCGCGGGAATTGTCTGCACCAGGATCTTGAAATCCAACCAGAGCGACCAGCGGTCGATGTACTCCATATCCAGTTCCATCCAGCGCTCAAACCCGACCGAGTTACGTCCATTGACCTGCCACAGGCAGGTGATGCCTGGTTTGACGCTGAAGCGGCGCCGATGCCAATCCTGCGAGAAAAGCAGGTAATCGCGTACCGACAACGGCCGAGGTCCCACCAGGCTCATGTCTCCGGCAAATACATTCAACAATTGCGGAAGTTCATCCAGGCTGGTTTTCCTCAGAAAGCTGCCCAGTCGCGTAACCCGGGGGTCATGCTTCACCTTGAACGTCGGCCCCTGCTGCTGGTTAAGGTGCTCGATCTTGGCCATCAGAGCTTCAGCATCGACGACCATGGTTCTGAACTTCAAAACGCGAAAGCGGCGCTTGCCCATTCCAACCCGCTCCTGAGAGAAAAAAACCGGCCCCGGCGAGGTTACCTTGATGCTCAGGGCAATGATTGCCATGAATGGCAAGCTCGCGCAAAGAGCGGCCGTCGAGAGCAGAAGGTCAATCAGACGCTTCCCGGCGAGGCTCCATTCGCTCCGGTTCCCCTCCAGAATGGTAATGAATTGCGTCGCGGCGTTGGCGTCCGCCAGTGCGTTGTCCAGTCGGTCCCGATGAAGAACCTCGAATAAGCTCCCTTCCAGACGAACCAGGATACCCTGCTCATGGCATAATCCGATCACTTGATGGATCAAGTGGTAAAAAGACGCCATGGGAAGCGCGATGATGACTTCGTCGATGGCCAGACTGCCAAGAAAACCTCTTACTTCGCCGGAACCGCCGAGGAGGCTCGCTTTGTATTTTTCCGGAGCCCCTTCGAAGTGCCATAAATCGTCGACGAATCCCGCAAGGCGATAGCCTGGATCGGTGTTGGTCAAAAGGCGATCGGCAAGAGCAACAGCTCTTCGGTTGGTACCCAGCACCAGCACGCTGCGCAGATGGCGGCTCCGGCGAGGCAGAAAGCGCGTGGAGAAACGGATCGCTCCGCGCGTAGCTAAAAGTCCGCCGAAGACAAACGCCCAGAAGCAAAGCACCTCTCTAAGTAGAGAGTAAGAAGCGATCAGGGTGCCCGAACGCACAAAGCAAAAATAAACAAAAGTGCAAAACGCTACGAGAGTGGCTCCTCGCGCTATGGCGATCGTCTGCCTCCACCAGTCGACGGCGAGGTGAACCCTGTACGCTCCATTGGAAACTAGGGACACATGCCAGCTGAAGGCCAGGGCAAGAGCCACCAGCGCCTGGCGCAAAGGATACCGGACCAGCAGCGTGTCCCCCACCCAGGCGCGGTGATAAAGAATCGTCGAAGCAGCCAGCAGACTCAATGCGCAGATCAGCAGATCGCTGAACATCGCGAAGTGATTCAAGACTTTCCCCGTTGCTACCCTCATGGGAATACCCGACACCTTCCTTCTATGAAATAACGCCGGCTCGCATTCAAGGCGCGGCGACGGCCCCGATGCCTCTCCTAGATATCAGGGAAGAGAATGTATCCCTTCCATCGGCACCGCCCTGACCCTGTGCGCGTATTTGAATCAGAGGATAGACCACCGAAGGATGCCCGGTTGCGCCATCGCAGGAATAAAATCATGTCGTTCTTCCATTGCAAAGCCAAATCTCCTGATATAAAGTGAGAGCGTCCGCGCGCCATATATATTTCCCCTCAGATTGCTTGTGAGTCTGCTCGTCCCTTGCACCTTATAGGACGAGTGGGTTTTCAGGCTGGTCAATTACGGATGTCGCCTTTTCAGTTGAGAGCAGGCCCAATGAAATCCTTTTCTTTATCGCCCTTCGCCAAGCTGTCACACCCTTTTCTGCAACACGAACTCTGCCGGCGCGCCGGTCGCCGCTGCCAGGCCCTTTCGCTGCTATGGGTTCTAGTTCTCTCTTCTTCGGCAGCTCTGGCACGCGGCCAGGTCAACGTCGTCACCGCGCACAATGATATCGCGCGTACCGGCCAGAATCTGAACGAGACCATTCTCAATACCTCCAATGTGAACTCCAGCCAGTTTGGACGTCTCTTTTCCGTGCATATTAGCGGCTTCCCCTACGGACAGCCACTCTACGTCTCGCAACTCGCCATACCCGGCAAGGGAACACATAATGTGGTCTACACCGCCACTTCCGCAGACATGGTGTACGCCCTCGATGCGGATAGCAACGGCGGAGCGAATGCCAGTCCGTTGTGGAGTCTTTCCCTGCAATCGAACACCACGTCCGCCTCAGGTCTCAGCAATAATTTCGGAGTGGCTGGAACGCCAGTCATCGACCTGCCTTCCAAGACAATGTACGTGGTCAGTTCCGAAACGCAAGACGGCACGGCCATTCTTCGATTGCACGCCCTTGACATCACCACGGGAGCGGAGAAGCTGGGCGGTCCGGTTTTGCTTCAGGGCTCAGTCCGCGGTGTCGGAAACGCAAGCGTGAACGGTGTCTTGACCTTCGACCCAAGCGTCCAATACCAGCGTCCGGGCTTGCTCCTGCTGAACGGCATCGTTTATGTCGGCATCGGATCCTACTATGACCAGGGACTCTATCACGGCTGGATCTTCTCTTTCGAAGCAACGTCGCTCAAGAAGATCGATCTGTACTGCGACTCCCCGAATGGAACTGCCGGTGGCATCTGGATGTCCGGAGCCGGCCTGGCCGCCGAGGTAAACGACCCCGCAAAACCCTTTGGCAGGATGTTCGTCGTCACTGGAAATGGAAGCTATGCTGCCGGCAAACCCTATGACAGCACGATGAGTTACGGAATGAGCGTCGTGGACCTTGATCTGACCGGCGGAAAGATGACCGTCCAGGACGAGTTCACTCCCCACAATCAAGAAGCGCTCGACCTCCAGGATGGAGACCTCGGCTCGGGAGGAGCCGTTCTCTTGCCCCCGCAGTCGCTTGGCTCGGGAAATACTCTCTATCCGCTGATCGAGGAAGGAAAGTCGGGAACTCTCTATATCCTTGATCGGAATAATCTGGGAGGCTTCAATTCCGGCGGGGACAAAATTGTGCAGGAGGTTCAAACTCCCGAGTCCGGCACCCAGAGTTGGGGAGCGGGCGTCTGGGGATCGACCGCATACTGGAACAACAAGATCTATACCGGCGGCACCAATCCAGGCACAACCAACAACCTGACTGCTTACTCGTTTATCAATGGCAAACTCTCAGAGCGGCCGACGAGCGAAACTGCGGAACAGTTTGGATCGCCCAGCCCCACCCCGTCGATTTCGGCCAATGGCGTCCAGAATGGAATTGTCTGGTTCCTCAATACCAATGGGATCTATGTTATCGGGCCGCAAGTGTTGCTGGCCTATGATGCGGGTGACCTGGCAAATCCCCTCTATTCCTCCAACACAAATCTCTCTCGTGATAATCCAGGCGCGGCCATCAAATATACCGTTCCTACCATAGCGAACGGAAAAGTGTATGTAGGGGCGATCGACCGGCTGAGCGTCTTCGGGCTTCTCAGCGGTACCCCGACCGCCGCAACCCCGGTCTTTAGCCCGCCCTCTGGAACATTTTCCGCATCCCGGCTGGTCACAATCAGTGACGCCACCAGTGGCGCCAGCATCTTCTACACCACCGACGGATCCTCGCCGACCGCGAGCTCGACCAGATACACCGGGCCGATCACGGTGACTACCGACGAGACCATCACCGCCATAGCCAGCGACAGCGGCTATCTGCAAAGTGCCCCTGCTTCAGCCACTTACACTTCCACCGAGAGAGCAGTAAACCCCACCTTTTCTCTTTCGCCCGGGGCTTATGCCGGCACCCGGACAGTGGCGCTCCACGACAGCTCTTCCGGTGCAGGCATCTTCTATACCGTTGACGGCTCGACGCCAACCACATCGTCCAACCTCTACACCGGGCCAATTACCGTCTCCGTAACTGAAACCATTCAGGCCTTCGCCACTGCTCCTGGGCTGCTGTCCAGCTCGATTGTCACCGCAGGCTATCAGATCAGCCCGGCCTACAGCATCAATTACCCCCTGGGTTTTGCCGACGCCGAAGGGCCTGTACAATTCAACGGCAGTACAGACCTGGACGACGTCAGACTACAGCTAACCAACGGCGGAAAGTTCGAAGCTGGCAGCGCATTCTTCACAACGCCGGTAAATATCCAATCCTTCACGACGGATTTTGTCTTCCAGCTTTCGAATCCATCTGGCGATGGAATGACGTTCACGATCCAGTCGAATGGACCAGCCGCCCTCGGCGCACTTGGCTCTGGCCTCGGCTACGCAGGCATCCCCAAGAGCGTTGCCATCAAGTTCGATCTGTATAACGATAGCGGCGAAGGCCCGGACTCTGCAGGGCTCTATATCGACGGTGCCGCGCCTACCGTTCCATCCCTCAACCTGACGAATACCGGCATCAACCTTCACAACGGCGACCAGATCGATGCGCACATCACCTACGATGGCGCCTATCTGACCCTGACGCTTGTCGACGCCATCACCGGGGCGCGATGGTCGCATGTTTTCACCGTCGATATTCCCGCCGTCGTTGGCAGCAGCACTGCTTACGTAGGCTTCACCGGCGGCACCGGGGTACTCACCTCGAGTCAGAAGCTTACCTATTGGACCTACGTGCCAGGGCCGCTTACCGTCCCGAACCTTCCGACTGGATTTCAGCAAAGGGGTGTGTGGTGGAATGGTGCGAAGCTTTGGGTGACATCTGCGCAACTGAGTAACGGCAGTCCAGACCGGGCATCGAGCCTCTATTTTCCCGTACCCGTCGACGTAAGATCGTTCACCACCGATTTCGACTTCCAACTCAAACAGGCAGTCGCCGACGGATTTACCTTCGTTCTGCAAAACAAGGGTCTCACCGCGGTCGGAGCCGCTGGGGAGGGGTTGGGATACGCAACCATCCCGCATAGTGTCGCTATCAAGTTCGACATCTACAACAATGCGGGCGAAGGCAATAACTCCACAGGAGTTTACGTCAACGGAGCGTACCCCACAGTTCCCGCCATCGATCTGAAAGCAAGCGGCCTGAACTTAAGCAGCGGAGATGTCATTCACGCACATATTACCTATGACGGTACGACCCTCAGCTGGACCCTGTCAGATCCCGCAACCAATCACACCAGCACACACAGTGTCGTCATCAACATCCCGCAATCCATCGGGAACAATACCGCTTACGCTGGCTTTACTGCGGGTACTGGTGGCCAGACCGCCATCCAGAATATCCTCGACTGGACCCTGACGAATCCGTGATCCAGCTCATGCGAGCAGATCGAGCTTCATCTACCCCCCATGAGCTGGTGAGTGTACCGGGACATGCGTTACGCTGTGGACCTGAGACATCCGTTACAAGCCCCTCGCGGTAGCGACGGTTCGCGAACCGAGCGGGCACGCCCAGATCATTAATCCAGTCGGCAAGGCCGTGGGAATGTCGGAATCCTGAAAAGATTTCCAAAGAGTGTGGAAAGGGTGGGAAGCCGGCTTCTTGGCTTTCCATGCTTTCCATACTCTGTCATTTCCATGGCCTACCTTCCGCGCCGAATGCTGAATGCACGATGTACCCGCGCGAACGGAATGCGCCGCACTATCCACGGGATGCCTTGGTGCCCATCACTTCTGAATTCGCCTGTTGGCGATTTAGCGAACGATTCACGCAGCAAATCTTTCATCGATCTCTGTTCAAGGCCACCGTTGCAGCAAGCACCAGACCTGTTCGAGAAGCCGTGAAAGCCGCTTAACCGGGCTGGTAGGCGGCGCGACTAACCACCGGGCCATTGCAATTCCCATCGCCCAATAAACTCCGCTATTAATTGCCCCAGTTTACCGACTTAGAGATTAGCCGCTAAACTCATCCGTGAAGCTTCCACTTGTAGAGAGACCTGTAATCAAAGCGGCTTAGTGAAAATCTGGCGGTTTGGGGCGTACATGAATGTTCCGTGCAAAATGATCGTGTCCTTAGGATTGGCTCTAACTATCTCCACTTCGTATGGAAACGCATGGGCTCAGACGGAGCCCCTCGGAGGACAGCCTGCACCGGGAGCAAAGGCATCCATTCAAGACCTTCAAGCGCAAGTTGCCTATCAGCGGGCTTTTGAGGCGGTCGTGTGGGCAACTCCGGCAGTTGCTATTTATCGCTTTCGCGCAAGTGCATTCAAAGCATTCGCCATCACCGACAACGATATAATTGCGTACTCCAAGCCCGCAACTCCAAAACTCGAAGCTCTGACCGCCAACAACGTCACGCCCTACATTGCTGCTTTCACGGACCTGCGGAGCGGCCCGGTTGTTCTGGAAATTCCTGCAAAAACCGCTAAGGCGGTCATGTACGGGCAGATTGTAGACGCCTGGCAGGTCACCATCGCTGATGTCGGGCCATCGGGCGAAGACAAAGGTGCGGGCGGAAAATACTTGCTGATTCCTCCCGGCTACAAGAACACAGTTCCCGCTGGCTACATTCCAATTACTACTGAGAGTTATCGCATCGCCTTTGCGTTTCGCTCGATCGCTCTCCCAGGGGCGACGGAAGCCGATGCGTACGCGTATTCGAAAACTTTGAAAATGTACCCACTCGCCGACGCTGCGTCTCCCAAACCGACGCGCTTTGTGGACGGTTCGTCCGGGCGTTATCCCACCCTTCCGTTCTACGATCTGCAGGCTTTTCAGGATATATATGACGTCGTTAGCGTGGAACCGGTTCGCGCACGAGACAAAGTCATGATGGGGATGTTGGCTTCGATAGGTATAGAGCCGGGCAAACCGTTCAACCCCCAAGGCAAGGTCAAGGCTGCCATGGAAAAAGGTGTCGTCGACGCCTACTTCTACATGCAGGATCGAGAAGCGAAAATGCTGAACGATCATCTCTACTGGCCGGATAGAAAGTGGGCCAGCTTCCTGCTACCAGACGCGTCGGGCGGCTTCCAGTTTGAGACCCCAAATGCACTGCAGATCGACCAGCGCGCCGATATGTTTCATCCTGGCACTTTTTATCCAAGGGAAATGCCCGCGAAGCCCGCGACCGTCTATCTGGTGGCGGTGGCACAGAAAAGTGGGCATCCTCTTGAGGCCGGCAAGAACTATCGCCTGAACATTCCTAAAGAAGTACCCGTTAGCCAGTTCTGGTCGTTGACTATTTATGACAACGCCACCTGGGCTTTTATCTACAGTCCGCTGGAGCGTCCAGCCTATCGTCGGCGGATCTTTCCCGTATGAAGAAAAACCCCGACGGGAGTGTAGACCTTTACTTTGGACCGAAAGCTCCGAAGGATCTGGAGTCGAACTGGATTCCGACGCAAGGGAAACTCCCATATCCGGTTCTTCGACTCTACGGTGCGCGAGACGCCTTCTGGAACAAGACATTCAAGATGCCCGATGTCGAACTTGTTCCGTAAGGCTGTCAATGGATCAGATTGCTAGGTTTTGAAGGACAACTGCCCCAAACAGTATTAACGTCCTCACGGAGATGGCTATGCGCATGATTGCCGCACGACTCTCGTTGCTTGTCTTGCTTTCAGTTCCCACAGTGGTCTGTCTAGCTCAGAAAGAGAGCGCCGATCTTGACTACCAACTGACCTACCAACGGGGGGTCGAAGCTGTCCTGTGGTCGATGCCTGCCATCAGCGATGTCTTCTTCCGTGAATCTCTCTTCAGAGACTATGGAATGAAGCCTGGCGACGTGATGGTGATGAGCAAGCCGCTGGTGGCGCGTCACGAGGTACTCACGGCCAACAATCAAGTCAACTATGCCGCTATGCCTTTTGATCTTACGAATGGACCGTTCGTCGTTGAGATTCCGGCCAGCAACAGCGAATACGCCATCATCGGCGAGATCTGCGACAACTGGCAAGCACCGTTGACGATGGTGGGAGTAGAGGGCCCTGATGCGGGAAAGGGCGGCAAGTACCTCTTAGTCCCCCCAGCATACAATTCCGCGATCCCCGATGGATACTTTGCGATCCGCATGGAAGGCTTCAGAGGTACTATGGTGTTTCGCCCGGTGGTCATCGGTAAAGGAACGATGGCAGGCTCCATCGAGCTTGCACGCCAGACGAAGACCTATCCCCTTGCCGACGCTGCTTCTCCTAAACCGACGACCATTCTTGACGGCTGGAATATGCCTTGGCACTCTCTCCCGGTTTACGACATCACTTGGTTCCAGTATCTGTCGAAGTTCATTACCGACGAGCCTATTCGGGAACGCGACAAGGTAATGATCGGGATGCTTTCGACGTTGGGGATTCAGAAGGGCAAACCGTTCAGCCCCGATGCTCTGACAACGAAGGCGCTTAATGCCGCAATAGCGGACGCATATCGAATTATGCAAGCGGGCTGGACGACTCCTGGAAAGGCACTCACGGCTTGGTGGCCTGGTCGCCAATGGATGAATGCCAATCCAGAGGTGCTCAAAAACATGGGCCATGCTTGGTCCTTTGAGACTGCGGACGCGGTATGGACGTACGACCGCGCGATCACGCCATTTTTCTGGGCAAACTATCTTCCGGAGAAACTGGGCGGCGAACAGCTGTATTTGATGGATATGCGCGACTCTAAAGGTGACCTTTTCACCGGAACGAAAAACTACCGTTTGCGCATCCCTGCCGACGTTCCGGTAGATAAGTTTTGGTCGGTCATCGTCTACAGCCAGAAGACAAAATCTTTCGTTCCGAACCCATTGGACCAGGTCGGGCTCGACTCGTACGATAAGTCCAAAATGAAAATGAATGCAGATGGATCGGTTGACATATACCTTGGCGAGTCCGCACCTAAAGGTTACGAGGCCAACTTCCTGCCATCTGCAGGACAAGACTTCTTTCTGATCTTTCGCTTCTACGGTCCTGGAAAATCGGTCTACGAGAAAACTTGGATTGCGCCTGACGTAGAACGAATGGAGTAACCCGCTTCGGAAAGACCACTCGTCTTTCAAGTACGAAGTGTGGGTTCGCGCCGGTCGTTTGGATCGATCGCAGATCGAGCTTGCATCTACCCCCATGAGCTGGCATGACCGGCCGGCGCCAGTACCCGCAGATCTATATCGCGACCGCGCACCGGTCCGCCACGCAGCCGGACCACGCTTACGAGTAGTCCATCTGTTCGAGATCGAAGAGCAGCCCTGGCCCCGTCGGGCGCCATCCCAGCCGCTCCTGGGTCTGTGCGCTCGATGCCGGCATGTCCAGGCCCGCAAACGCAGCGAGCCATCCAAAATGAGATGGCGCCTCTTCCGGGGAGAGGCTGACCACCGGCAACTTCAAGCCTCGCCCAACAACTTCGGCGATGTCTCGAGTGGGCACGCCCTCTTCGGCGACCGCGTGATATCGGCTGCCCGCTTCCTGTTTCTCCACCGCAAGTCGGTAGAGACGGGCAGCATCGAGCACGTGTACCGCCGGCCAGCGGTTGCCGCCGTCGCCTACATACGCCGAAACTCCCTTTTCCCGGGCGATGCTGACCGCGTACGTGATGAGGCCTTGCTTCACTGGGTCGTGGACTTGAGGAAGGCGCACCACCGATACGTTGACACCCCGCTCCGCCGCCGCAAGACCGGCTAACTCCGAAGCCTTGCGCGGATTCGGATGGTTGAGATTGAAAATGTCTTCGGTCGCGGGTTCACCCGGCACAGCGTTCCCCATTCCAGTCCCGGAGGTGATGACCAAGGGGCGATCGGTTCCGGTGAGTGCAGCGCCGAGGGCCTCGATGGCGCGCCTGTCTTTTTCGCAATTCGCTACGAAGTTCGAAAAATCGTGATCAAACGCAACGTGGATGACGCCGTCCGACTGGGCCGCTCCGCTGCGGAGGCTCTCGAGGTCTTCCAACTCCCCTCGATGCGCCTCGGCTCCGGCGGCGATGAGCGATCGAGCACCCTCTTCTGACCGCGTCAAGCCGAGCACCTTGTGGCCCGCGTTGATGAGTTCAGGAACAATGGCAGAACCGATAAAGCCGGTAGCACCGGTGACAAAAATGCGCATGATAAATTCTCCTTTGTTTCAGTCGAGGCGCTGCTTGCAATCCCCCGACTCGCTGGCTGTTTTTCGCCTCGGGCAGAGAAATCGGGGCATGAGTGGCCTGTCCCTAACTAGATGAGCCGCATAGCGCATACGAACTATACTGAAAGTCCGCATGAATGGTTCGATCGTCCGGAGGTCGCATGGACCCGCTCTCTGATGTGTTGTCGCTGCTCAAACCGCAGAGTTATGCCGCAGGGGGAGTCGAGGTCGCTGCCGGCCAGGCGATCCAGTGGCCGGAACATAAAGGCATCAAGTGCTACGCCGTGGTCTCTGGACAATGCTGGTTGTCCGTACAAGGTATTCCGGATGCCGTGCTCCTCACCGCCGGCGAATGTTACCTCTTGCCGCCCGGGGCGCCCTTCTCTCTCGCGACCGATCAGTCGCTCACCCCTGTCGATTACCGCGCCTTCCTCTCGGCGCAGGCGCAGACCAGCGAACTTCCCAACGATCAAGTGGGCGGTTGCTACCTTGTCGGAGGCCACTTCGTCCTCACTGGCGGTCATGCCAACATCCTGCTCGGTTCTCTCCCACCCATTGTGCATATCCGGAAAGAGTCGGAAAAAGAGGCAATGCGTTGGTCGTTGGAACGCATGAAGCAGGAGGTTCGCGATCCGCAGCCAGGTGGCTCCCTGATCACCCAGCAACTCGCCTGCATGATGCTGGTTCAAGCTCTTCGGCTGCACCTTGCGGATAACGAGAAAGCGGGCGTGGGCTGGCTTTTCGCCCTGGCGGATCAGCAGTTGAGCGCGGCAATCGCACGCATGCACGACAATCCAGGGCATCCGTGGAGTCTGCAAAAACTGGCGGAGCACGCCGGTATGTCGCGATCCGTCTTTGCCCTCAGGTTCAAAGAGGCCGTGGGGGCTACCCCCATGGAGTATCTGACCCGTTGGCGCATGCTGCTGGCAGGCGACAGGCTGACAAATTCCGGCGATTCGATCGCTGCGATCGCCTCAATGCTGGGCTACGAATCCGAAAGCGCCTTCGGTAAAGCCTTCAGAAGGACGATGGGCTGTTCTCCACGGCAGCACAGCCGGAGAAACAGTTCCTCAGCGCCTCGTTCCTTGGCTGCCAGCAGAACCGGCCATGAGCCGCTGCGGGAACGAAACCGATAAGAATCACTAAGCTGTTAAAAAATAAGGGGTTAGTTGGTGGACCTGACCGGGATCGAACCGGTGACCTCTTCCATGCCATTACTGCAAGTGTACTTAAGTACAACAAATAGAAGGCGTCGTTGGCTGTAATAGACACTGGAAAGCACTTGAGGCAACGGTAGAAGCGGATTGTGGACCCTCATTTGGACCCTCGCCCATCCTTTACGGGAGCGTATGGCGGCATGGTGTAGTCGGGTCCGCACACGAACTTGTTGTACTTCCGGTGATTGTCGGTCGTCGGAAGCATTTGCAGGTTGCTGATGACGTTGAGGCCGGAGATGATCTGCCCCTTGAGCGGAGCCTTGTGATCAACCTCCAAACCAAGCTCGTTGGCTTTCTCCCAGAATGCGTCTAGCTCCCTCCGGTCCTGCCACGCTGGTATCCGGTTCTCTGCCTGCTTTCGCAGGCTCTCGTTGCGCCGGTAGGTCTCCGGGTTCCTGGCGGCATATTCTCGTTCGCAGGCCGTCCTAAATTCCCGGTTCTTCGACAGCCCTGCGCTTGACGGATATCCCATGTGCCAGGCCACCTGCGTGGCGATAGAAACCGTAGGATCAGGATGGATGGGAACTCGCGGAACCCGCGTACGGCAAAGCACGCCTGCCGCCGCCATGTCCCTCCGTTCCAGCCCATTACGTTCCAGCATCCGTTGAATCGCGTTGTGGCCGATTCCGAACTGTCTGACCAGCGCCCGAACGCTCTTGCCTCCTCGGTAAAGGGCGATGATCTCAGGTTCGGCCTGCCGGTAGCATTCAGGGATGCGTGATTGGTCTCTTGCCATGGCAATGCCGCTTAGTTCGTGTCGATTGTGAAATGACCGAAATGCAGTATCCCTCGGTCATTCCAACAGACGGTCGGAGCTAGGAAACGGACGCGGCGCGGAGGCCAAGTCGTGTCGTCATCATGGTTGGTGATTCCCGGCATAGAAGCCGGCACAAGTCCGATCAGTCCAGCGTCTACTGCGTATTCGTATCCATCGCTCCCTTCGTAGATCCCGTCGCCATGGGCTGTCCCAAAAGCGAGAACTTGATATCCGAGGACAGTCCCAACTGGAGTGGCGTCATCAAAGCAGCCGCAGGAATCTAGAAGGCGGCTCCATGCGTCGTCTGGGACCGTATAGCAGGGATCACCAAGGATATATTCACCGGCTGGAACGGTGACCGTGGCGTTAGAGTTGATTGCGACCAGAAATTTAGGTATGTCTGCGCGGTCCTTGACGGTCTTTTTGTGTTGGGATAGGTGGTTCTTGGCGGGCATGGATGATTCCCATGTTGATCGTTTCGTCAGCGGTCAAGGTCTGCAAACCCCCGCCGACCACCCCTTGTCCCATAGAGCGCGCACGCTGTCAATTGTTATCTGCGTAGGAATCTACAGGGGGCGGAAGTTGGTGTTATCATTCCGCGCATGCCTGATCTCTCGCTTTACGAGCTATATGTAAATGGAATGCAGGAAGACCTTGACAGGGCGCGCGCCGGAAAGGCGAAGCCCGGCCTTCCCAACGAAACTCAAGCATTGGCTGCTCAAGAGGAGTTTCAGGAACTTCTAAACACAAGGCTTTCTGGACTGGACCCCGAGCAGGGGCGTTTGAAAAATTTCTACCACACGATGAGTTCAGTCGCTATCGTCGAGCATACGGATGCCCAAGTCGAGGGTGACTACCCTCCCTGCGGCGGCGATAATCCGAGTCTGGATGAGATCTACAAGGAGATTTCTGACGCGCTTGGAGCCATAAGCTCAGGCACCGCCGATATACCGGGATGGGGGACCGTAGTGTCTATCGTCGCCGGCATTCTTTCGGTCGCAACCGCAGCGTTAGGCCAAAGACATCAAAGTCACTCTAGTTGCCGCAACGCGATCGCTCTGGTTCCATCTTGCATTGACAGCATAGATAAGCTGAGCTTCGACGCGTGGATCGGAGAGGGGCAGAATCCCCTGGCCAATCCGAAGGTAGATGTCTTAAATGACAACTGGTGGGGTTGGAAACACGTAGACAAGCCAATCCTATCTAAGAACCCCGTAGGTAAAATAGCAGTAAGAACGCCTGGTCATGGTGAGCCTCGTACCGCATTGTGTGAGGTTAGAGCCTTGACAATCAATGTCAGAAATTGGAGTCACAATCGAAATCTGCTTTTCCAGTCGAAGGTGTCTTGGGATGCCCCGATGCCCGGAGGGTGCGCTCAATGCCCGGACTATGGCATGGTAAGTGAGGCTTACCGAGATACGTGGCTTTTCTCGCCGATGACCGAAAATGTAGAAGGAAGAATGAAGAGATATCTCTCTGATGCAATGAATCAGGCCGGGAATTACGAAAAGGCATACAAAAAGGATCACCCTTAGCCCCCCGCACCATCCGCCGCTGGCTCTCCGGCGACCGCAAGATCCGGCCGCTGGTGGCGGAACGGATTAGGAGTTTAGAGTGATTGGCTGAAGGGGCAAGTTCCTCTAGGGTTAATCACTTTTTCTTTGGGGTGGGTTTAACCACAACGACCGGCGTGATCGCCGCCGGAGTCCTTCCTCTGTATTCTCCGGGCTTCGGCGTGATGGTCGGAGGAGTGCGCCCCTTATGCAGCGGCGTTATAGGGGGAGACATGCGCCCGTCTTTAGCTATAGCGCCCGTCATCTTAACTATTTTGAGACCTTTGTGGTCGTTTGCCATACCTTGCTCTCCTTGTAGTGAGTCACGTTCTTTGAGGCGAAAAAGATTGTGCTGAAAATGCCGAGGACTAGAAATAGAGAGCCTAGACCAGCGCACCATGGGAGCGACTTCTCCCAGGGACTTTTGCGCGTCAGGGCGGTTTCGTCGCCGTCAATATAGTAGTCGTCGAGAACCTTAATATGTGCCATTGCTGCCCGTGCCGCGATCTGAAAGGACGCGACGGTGACGATGATGCAACAGCCAAACATGAACCAAGAGAAATAGAGCGTTTTAAGCCACTCCGCATGTTCCAGCGGCACGATGTCTTTGATAAATGCTATCGACAGCCCTAAGGCGCCACTGGAAAATGTGAGGAGATTGTTATCGAAGGAGTCAGTACTCGCCTGCTGGTCGGTCCAAGCCTGAGCAAGGTGCGTTGCATGCAGGTTGAGTGCTCGTTTTTGAGAGTCTTCCCCCCGAGCTGTCGTCTGGCTCCGCCATTCATGGCGATTATACTTTGACCATCCCCTCATACGCGGCGAGGGCTGTTCTTGCGACAGCCTGGACCTGCGGCACTTCAAATACCTCGCCACCAGCAATTGCCCGTAAAGCCTCCGCCATCTGTTTCAGCAGCGCATCGTGGGGATCTGGCTTACCGGCCATCGCTTCAACGGCCTCCATATATGTCCGCACGTCGATAGAGTTTCCGGGCCTGTCGACGGCGAAGACCATCTTGCGGAGTGTGCCCTTGAGGCGATCGGCCTCCGCCCGTGCCTCCCTAAGCTGCTGCCGAAGCTCTGATGGTTCCAGTTCGACATACTCGGACGTGTCGAAGACGTGGTTATCGAGGTCGGCGGTCATCCCGCCCTCTCGATCCGCTCGAGAAGCGCGTCGATCTTAGCAGCGAACTCGCGGGCATCTTTGTATCTCGGGTTCAGGTAGAGTTTCGCGCCGTCCATCACCTCCGCGCACTCGGCCAGCAAAGCATCGCGGACGTCCAATTTGTCGGAGCTTGTTTGCAAAGCCTGGCGCAACTCGTTGGTCGCATCGGTGACTTTCGTGCCCCATCCTTCGGCGGGAGTGACAAAGCCGAGTCGCCCCATTGTCGCGAGGATCGCAGAGCAGATGGCCTTGTCACGTTCGTAGATCAGGGCAAGCGGTTCCAGCCCATCCCTCCCGCTCTCGTCCTGCGGAGATGCAGGGTCAGCCATCGGTCGGCTCCCGAATTCTCTGCAAAAGGGCGTCGATGCGAACCGCCCCAATCGCCGTTTGTCTTCGCCTTGGATTCATCGGGCGGTCTTTTTGCAAGGTGCTGCTGCTCATAGAAGCGGAACTGCGCACTAGCCTCGGTAAGCGTCTTCATGGCGTCAGCTAGTAGTTCGCCCCTATTCATCAAGGAAGCGATGGTGCGGGCGCCTTCTTCTCCAATTTCCTCCGAAGCCTTGCAGCATTGGAAATCGAGCATCCACGATGCACCATCGGGAGACTCCGATTTAACTGGGCGCGCGCGAACGTACAGGCCCTCGGCGTAGTAGGGCGGTTCGTGATCGTTCTTGACGCTATCTGCTTGGGGGGATATTTCGGTTATAGCTGTAGACATTGCTAAGTCCTCTGTCTGCGGTTAGGCCGGCTTGTGCTGATAACACTCGCCCGGCCGCCCTTTTCTGCCACGGAAATATCAGCGGGTCAACAGGCCGAGAACGACCCTTGATCAACGGGAAAAGCTAGTCAGGGGATAGGGTAAGACACCTCTTTGCCGCAGAACCGTATGACCCCAAATATCAGCCAGCAGTGGGAAATACTGATATTCTTCCTCCGATGGACGAACAAATATTTTTCTCAGACCCAAAGATGTACGCATCCTTGATAGCTGATGCGCGGCGGGACTACTACCTTGCAAAGGAGGATTTTAAGAGTGCAATGGAGGGTTTCGGCGAGGGGAGCGAATTCAAGCTTCTGGGCCCAAAACATGACGCCCTTCTCAATGCTGAAAAGATGGTCAGGTACTACGAACAACAGCCTGACATTTACAGAGCATTCAAGCTAGGTATCGAAATAGATCCCGAAAAGTACGAAGAAGATGTGGAGTGCCCGATCTTTTGTGCCATTGGAAGAGTTAGTGTAGCGCACCGATTTCTGAGGTCAGATCGATGCAGGATATGGCCGCAAGGGGAGCCGGGAGCGAAGCGACTGGCTCCCCTTGCGGCCAAGCAGTGGATGCCAGCCAAGCCTCAGGTGCTGGTGATCGGTATCCCAGCGAGGAGTGCGGCCTGACGGTGTTGTAGTGGACACGCCAGCGTTCGGCCAGCACGCGCAGTTCTTTGATCGAGTAGAAGATCTCCCCGTTGAGGAACTCATCTCTGAGTTTCGAGTTGAAGCTCTCGCAGTAGCCGTTCTCCCACGGTGAACCGGGCTCTATGTACAAGGTCTTCGCTCCTGTCTTTGCAAGCCATTGACGTAAGTCTTTGGCGACGAACTCGGGCCCATTGTCCGAGCGAAGATGCTCCGGCACTCCCTTCATCACCATCACATCGGCCAGCGCAGAGATGACCCTGGAGCTGGACCAACGGCGTTCCGCACGCACCAGCAAGCTCTCACGCGTGTGCTCATCGATCAGGTTCAGCAGGCGCACGCTGCGGCCATCATGCGTCCGTGCGCTGACGAAGTCATAGCTCCAGACATGGTTCCGCCGCTCCGGTCTGATCCGCACGCACGATCCATCGTTAAGCCACAACCTGCCCCGTGGCTTCTGCTTCTGTGGAACCTTTAGCCCCTCGCGACGCCAGATACGCTCCACGCGATCCTTGCCTACTCGCCAGCCGGCCCGCTTCAGCAACGCCGTGATCCGGCGATACCCATAACGGCCGTACTGGCTGGCAAGCTGAACGATCGCCTGTGTGAGTGCATCTTCGTCTTCCCGCCGGATCGCACGGTAGCGCTGCGTGCCGCGCGGCTGGTTGGCCAACCGGCACGCCCTGCGCTCCGTCATCCCATGCTGCTCTTGCGCATGATCTGCTGCGATCCGTCGTCGCTCAGGGCTTAGAAGTTTCCCGAGGCGAAGTCTTTCAACACAAGGTTGTCCAGGCTCAGATTCGCCACCAACCGCTTCAGCTTCGAGTTCTCCTGCTCCAACTCCTTCAGCCGCTTCGCCTGGTCTACCTGCAACCCGCCGTACTCCTTGCGCCAGCGGAAGTACGTCTGCTCCACGATCCCGGCTTCCTTACACGCCAGAGCAGTCGTCTTCCCATTCGCTATGGCCACTTCGATCTGCCGCAGCAGGTTCACCACCTGTTCAGGTTGGTACTTCTTGCCTCGTCCCATATGCCCTCTCCTTGTCCAGTGTCTCTCTTATCCACTGGCACACTTCAAGCCGGGCACTCCAATTCGCGCAGGTGTTCGAAAGCCTTCAGCATGTGCTGATTTGCCTCGTTGTAGTAATGCTCCATGTTGCCTAACTGGTCGACGATGGCGAGCATGTTTCCTCCGCCGATATCGTCGTTTACTTCCCGCTCCTCTTTTTCAGAGGCCCACAGATCGATAGTGTCGTCCTCGGCTGTCTTTTTCAGATAAACCATGGCGACATCGACACCGGTCTTGCGCTCGGCCCGGCTAAAGCAGTCGCCAAGGAATTCCACGTTTCCGTTCTGCTCGAGGATCGAGGCCAGACGCTTGCGGGCAGCGGTATGAGGGTTGCGGATCGTCTCGGCATTCAACAGGCAGACAATCTCGCCCTCGTGCATGAAGTCCCACGCACGCAATAGATGGTCGTCACCGTTGCTGAATGGCGGGTTCATGACGCAGGCGTCGTAGTAAGACACGCCCGCGTAGTCCAGCCAATCGAATCCGACCACCGGGAATTGCTTATCGGTGAGGATCGCGACGAGTTCGGGCGACTGCTCTATGCAGTCCACCTTGGCATTGTGGAAGCGGCTCTTGATTGCCTGGGCAAGATCGCCTTTCCCTGCGCTCGGCTCAAGGAAGTAGCGAGCACTGCGTGACACCTTCTCAAGCATTTTATGGGCGACGTGCGGTGGCGTTGGAAAGAACTCAGAGTCGAACAGACCGGACTTGACGTTTTCGGATGATGAGGAGATATGTTCGGAAGCGATCGGCATGGGTGAACTCCATGTTGGTTGCAGGGCGGCGGCGTTAACTGCCAAGAAAGCGCCGCCTAACCCGCCCTTTCTGCACTGTTTTTGCAGGCATGTCAACCCACAAAAGCCAGCGTTTCCGCGTCGAAAGCGCACCAGGCCGTGCCGCAACCCTCATCAGTAAACAACCGCCAGCAAGGCGGGTTTGCGCCTTGATGGCGATGGCAGACAATTGCCAGCCGCGTAATGAGCGCGGTCAAGGCCGAGCGCAGCGAAGCCCGCTAGGGCTGCCTGGACGGTGCGAGTGCGGCTGGCCGTCCTAGTTCTCAGCGGGCAGCGGCTCGCCCAAAAAGCTGCGCGGCCCACGAAACTCGGCGTTCGCATCGGTCCGCCGCTGGAACTGGAAATCGATAGGAAGGCCGGTTCGCGCTTCGAGCCATTCTGAAAGAGCCGTGTTCAGGAGTGCGAGGCGATGGATGTTCCCGGCGAACATCGTGTCGTATTCGTCATCGTCGAGAATGCAGCGCAGGTCTACGTCGCGATAGTCCGGTCGCATCAGCGAAGAACCAACGTGATAGGTGTTGTAGCTGAAAGCGGCCGTGAGCATCCGGCAGGCGTGCTGGAGATTGAAGGCCTGACAGACCGTAAGGTAGTTTGCTCTAAGCTTTGGCCGGTCATCGGTCACGGTGCGAGGCTCCGGTTTTGGAAAGTGGTCTGTCCAGGTCCGCCACGATCCCCGCCTTCTCCGCCACATGAACCGCATTGTCGACGGCGGATGCGATCTTGTAGCTGTCAGACGAAAGCGACGGCACAGGAAAGCGCGGTGCAGTGTTCAGCGCGGCCTGGGCCAAGCGGAGGGCACGCAGCATGACGGTCGATGGATCTTCGGCGTCGGTCATGGTGAGGGCTGGGCGGAGGTTGGGAGGGATGATGCGGGGAGGATTGCGTCGAGGGCGGTTGGTGCGTCTTCGTGGTCGGGTTTTCGGGCCAGCTTGTACTCGGGATCAAGCGGCATGAGGTAGTCGAAAATCTTCTGGGCGTCTCGGCTGGCGCGGAATATTTCGTTCTTATCGTTGCGGAGCGCTTTCAGCCAGGACTGTACATAGCTGGCATGTTGCTCAAGCTTTGTGGGCAGGCCGTATTCCGAACAGATAAAGGCCGAGGCAAGCTCGACTCTTAGCTCGCCTCTCGCATACTCCGGCGCACCGAATCGGCTTTTCACGGCGAGGTTGAGGCGCCTCTCGTTCTCGGCGGCGTGGCTCAGTTCGTGCAAAGTTACCGCTGCGTGGTGTGCTGCTTTGATCTCGTCGGTGTCGCCAGTAAATGCCGACTTCGGCGGCAGGGTGATCGTATCGTCGACCGGTGAGTAGAAAGCCTTGTCGCTCCCCTCGTGGATCGTGACGCCTGAGTTTCTGATGATCGCCGCAACACCTCGCGGAACGGTCCAGGTGACCGGATCGCGGTCGGGCTGTTCTGCGGCGGGCATCCCCTGAACGTCGACTCGATGGAACACGCGGTAGCCCTTAAGCATCCCGTAAAAGCGGTTGGCAGGACGATCAAGATCGCCGCTGTGTTCATCGCCGCCAACATCTTTGCGCCGTAGAGCTTCGAAATAGACGATCGGCAAAGACTTCGCCCCTTTGCGAATGTTCCATCCCTGAGAGATTGCCTGGGCAAAAGTGCAGAACTGATAGTCGTTAGTCGCGACGGCCGCAGGACTGCATGACAGGATCACGCTGTTGATGCCGGAATAGACGGTTCCGGTCACGGGGTTATGTGGACGGATGCCGGTCGGACATTTCGAAACGTCCCACTCGCGCTGATATGGCAGGCATTGGTTCGTCTCGATGAAGTCGATCACCAGGTCGGTAACCTCCTGGTGTCTGTCCTTTTTCTCGTACTGCTGTTTCACTGCTCATCCGTCGGTTACGCTGATGGATGACGGATAGCGAGTTATTTCCAAGGGTTCAAGAGGGAGGCTCGTCGGTGTCGCACGTCTGACTAAAATAGATCAAAGCAACGCACGTAAACATATGAAACCCTCTGACCTCCCCGGCTTCAATAGTCTGCAAGAATTTGTCCGCGACGCGTTGCCTTCCTCTTGGCTTGAATACGGAGAGGAATTGAGGGATTCAGCGGAACTGGTTTGGACGCGCAACGAGGAATTGCTTGGCGTATCGCTGACGCTTGATAGCGATTATCGGCCGCTTAAGGAGGGACGGATATCGACGGTATCCAGAACCTACATGCTGCTTGCTGGATTCGCGCTCGAAAATGTTCTGAAAGGCCTTCTGATCGCGGCCGATCCATCATTGGTCAACCAAGGAGTTCTTCACGACGAACTGAAGTCACACGACATCGTTGCACTGACGAAGAAAATACCGGGCTTATGCCTGTCCCATGAAGAGCTTAAGTTTTGCGAGAATGCGACGAAAGCCGTCCCCTATTGGGGTCGGTATCCAATCCCGCTTAGAAAAGGCCAGCTGTCACCAGAAGTGGGCGTGGATGAGACCCTGAGGCAAGCATTCTTAATGCTATTCGAACGGCTGGCCAGCGAGCTTTATTGGCACGTTCGCGACGGTTGGGATTCAGGCGTAGGCCCGAAAACCCTGAAGATGCGTAGCCTTCAGTATGGAGATAAGATCGACCCCAAAGAGCCGTTTTTCTGATGCGCCGACGCCAATAAGCCTCTTTCGTCAGCCAAGCCAAAGGACTAGAATTGCCTATGGAGACCGATATGACCGCCGCAGAATGGAAAGATTGCCCGCTCGTAAGCGTCGATCCAGAGATCGTTCATGGCGAACCTGTGTTCAAAGGCACACGTCTGCCGGTCGAAACGGTAATCGGCGCTGTCGATGCGTATATGGAGCTTGACGGCCTTTCCGAGGACGAAGCCATAAGGGCTGCCGACGGGGATTACGGTACATCACCCGGGCCCCAGGCTATTCGGGAAGCGCTCGCCTATTTCGACGCTCACTCCAAATTACAGCCGCAGCTTTGAAGGCTCTGCTCGATGAGGGCGTGCCGGAAGCCCTGTCCGAACACCTTGTCGGGCATGAAGTGTCTACTGTTGGCGGCATGCAATGGAAGGGCGTGAAGAATGGCCGTCTACTCGCTCTGATCGAGAAAGAGCAATTTGAGGCGTTCATCACAGCCGACAAGCGGATGCAATTCGAGCAAACGCTTGAGCGGCGTCCGTTTGCGGTGCTTTTGCTGACTACCAATCACCGCCCAACCCTGCAGTTGTATTACGGCAGGATCGCCGCTGCGCTGGATACGGCGGACAAAGGCAAGCTAACGGTTGTCGATCGCGGAGCGTTCGTGCCGAGGCGGTTTAGGAAGCCGACGCTCTGACACGCTTTAGGTCGGTGTTTGTTCCGGATCGCCGCTAGAAAGCTTCGTGACGGCCTCATTCATCGTGTAATGGACAAAACTCCGACCTAGTTGAGTAAGAACATAAGGCTTCGTGTCCTCGAATGCTGATTCAAGGGTCGACGGCGTCCCGCGCCTCTTAACGGGCCTTTTCCTCACGAACTGGCCGAGACTATTCACATCCCTTTCCTGCCTGATGACACCACCGGTGCTGAGATCCCTGATCAAAAACTTAAACAAATCGGCTGCTTCAGAATCCTCTCGGGGAAGTTCCCCATATATCGTGGACCAGACTTCGAAGCGGGTAGAGCCGGGATTGTGAAACACCTCGCGTATGACAGCGAAGTGAACCTCGTTGTATAGCTCCGTCCAATCGATGAACAAGCGGATCACGTCGTCTGCGCACACACGGCCACCACCGGCGTTGATGATGATGTTTCCGAGCATGCGGCGCTTTTCATGTGTGTCCGCCTGATCCCACGCGCGGAAAGCTTTTCTCACCAACGCGAGATAGGCCTCACTTTCGAGTCGCTCATCAATCTCATCGCTTACCTTGTCGAAGCGGGCTTGAATCTCCTGGAACGTTAGCCCAAGCTCCATGAGTTTTCGTTGATGCTGCTCTACCCAAAGCTTCAGTAGGTAGTTCTGACGATCGGTTTCATCGCCATCCTTGATTTCTTTAGCCGCGCTGACGAGGATGCCGATCCACGGAATGCTGCTTAGCGCCGCCAGGACAAGCTTTTCCACCGCACGCCTTGGTCCCGTCGATTCAGACTTTTCAATCTCTGCACGCATAGTCGCGATGACTTGCGCATCGGTCAAGGCCAGAATTGGCACGCTTCCGCTCATGCCAGCATTCTATGAGAGATGGATTGCGGCTGGTACTCCTTGGCCTAACAGATTGCAGATGCGAAGGCGGACGAGGTCAGCCGGGTCGATGTCGGCCGCTTCGTCCCCGCCAAGCACCGCAAACGCGAGCCAAGGCCAAGTTGAGGGGCGGGCTACCGATGGTTATCGGCACCCACCCTCAGAGCGAAGCTAATATTTGATCTCGACAGTCCGCTTAACTTGCGGCGAACCTTGGGTCTCGATCGAAAGCGTGAAATCGATATCGATTCCCGCTGCGGCGATCAATTCGGCAACTTGCCGAATCTCCTCCACAGTCAGCTTTGCACGATCCATGGCCCCAATAAGGGTTTCATAGGCTCGTGCCGCATCATCGTACTCAGTCTCATCACACATGACCGCCTCCGGGTGCTGCGGCCGTGAAATCCGGTGTGACGACGGACTGTAGAAGGTTCCAACACGAGGTCTGAGAATTTGTCGCGTAGGGAACTTTACGAATCGAGACGGCCTGGCTTAGTCATTGCCACGGCTCCGGGGTTTCCTCATAAGCAGGCTCCATGCCCACCGATCCAGACACCCGCCGACAGGCTTCCGAGGCGATACGGCGCTTGGCGGAGATATTCGACATGCCAGGGGATACTCCGGTGACGATCACGCGGCCGGATGCGGAGCCTGCTGTTATGGAGCTGCGGGATCTGTTGAGGCGGATCGAGGCGCGGTATGGGAATAGATAACCCGAGCGATGCGCGAATAGCGAAAAAAAGAAGTGCTTTTGTTCTATGTTTTGAAGCTTCTCACCGTCCGGCAACCTGAGCAAATTGTCGAGGTATATAGCCGACGACAGGTCTGTTCGCCGCGATGTTGATCAGCTTGTTATTTGGCCCGACGCTGCCCTCGTTGGAGACCACAGTGCCTACCTCAACGGTTCGGGCGATTAGGCCGTGCGTGACGATCTTCCTCCCCGCAAGAAAGGAGTCCAGCACATCTCCCTCAACAATCAATGTCCCATTTGGGACCGAGATGCGGGAGCCTCTCAACTCGCCCTTCACAGTGAAATCACCCTTAGGACATACGAAGTTGGCCCCCCAGATCGGACCGTCTTCAATATAGGAATTCGGCGCGACCGGCTTGGGCTTATTCCAGATGCTCATCTTGCGGAAGGTGGAATTCACGTCGAACTTGCGGTAGGCAATGCCGCTTGGTGTCTGGATTGCCGGATACTCGTGCAGCGCAAATCCTGATCGGTCGTAGGTTAGGTAGCCCCTGGCGTACATTACTCCTCCAAGCGCGAGAGCCAGGATTAGCAGAAGGGTCGCCAAACCACCGACGGCTTTAAAAGCAAACCGTGACACGCGGCTTCGTGAACGAGAAATATTCCGGCGATCAGGCGCCGTATTTGCTGGAAAAGATTGGGCTCTAACGTTGCTCGAAACGCCGCCGGACGATCTCGTCGCCGTTTGTCCCCGCTGCGGGCCGGAAGATCTACGTCTTTCCTGCTCCGCCAATCTTTGGTATCTAGCCTTCTCAGCCCCGGCGGCGTCTGCTTCCGCTTGCGCTTGACGCTGGGCCTTCGCTATAAAATCTTGAAGCTGGCGGGTGGCGGGGTCGGCATTCTGCTGTTCGTTCTTTTGCCGCGTTTCGTTATCGCGCCTGATCTGTTCCTGTTGCAAGCGCATATTTGCGTCTTGCTGTCTTCTATTGAGATCGTCCTGATTGCGCTGACGAGCCTCAGCTTCGCGTTGAAGGTTCTCTCGCCGCTGCCGATCGATGTTCTCCTGTTGCTGTCGGCGCAGTTCATCCTGCTGCTGCTGGTAGGCACGATTTCGCTCCGCCTCTTGGCGTGCCTGCGCTTCTCTCGCTTCGTTCTGTCTCTGCTGATCGGCGCGCTGAGCGTCCTGGCGGCGCTGTTCCTCAGCCTGGCGCGCCTGCTGTTCGCGAAGTTGCTGATTGTAGTCGAAGGTCACGGGAGTTCCCTGTGACGCCAGAATAACGCAGATACCGCCCGACCAAGACCGGAAAGGCGAAAGTGGTTTTACGGCTTATAGCAGCGTCCGCTTTACACATAGCTGAGGACTTTTTTGCCCTTGGCCTGAACGCGAAAGGCCTTGACAGTTTCCCGCCAAGGCCTTTACATGCGTCTAACGGTTCGCTGGCGGCGACCGTTGGCAAACCATTCGTAGTGGCGCCCGCTCGGAAATCTATACGAGCATATTCCCCACAATGCAAGTCCCTAAAGTCCGTCAGACCTACGTGTTTGTACGTTGAACACTCGCTCGGCGTGTAGGGATTCGGTGCAAGAGAGTGGTAAGGCACCACGGAGAGAGTCGAAAAGGGGAACTCCGCTAAGGCCAGGCATCTGGTGCAGCCCCAAAGTCCAAAGGTGGTGCATTACCAATGGGCGGTCTAAGCGAGGGTGGCTCCGTCAGGAGATGCTTTCCCGACCAGAGACTAACCCTGCTCTTGGCTTTGGCCAGCGGGTAAGGGAGTCTTTTGGACGTCACAAGGGTTCACCATCAGAAGATACCTCTCTCTATCAGGACTGTGTAAGGGAAAGAATCGAATGGACCGAAAATACGACCGTACGGGAAAACGAAACTCGTGCGCGGTCTCTTATGGTGCTGACGGTCGCGTAATCCGCGCAGGACAGGAATCGATGGGATTTGGATATCCAGATGGCCGACGCTACAACCGAAAGCATAACGCCGTAGGTGGTCGTGTGGTTGCGCGTATTGCGGTTGGTGTCTTCAGGAAGATGCCGATTTCCTGAAGGCGTTTTGTGCTAGCCACGAGATGACGGCCTCAGAGGCGACGCGCTTCGCAATTGAAATCCTGCGCTGCTATTGCCAAAATAAGCCGCCAGTGTTGAATGACATAGCATGACTGTCGACGAATCCTTCCTCAGCGCGATGGCAGCGGAGTAGCAGCCGTTTAGGTGCTATCATTCTGCAAATCGCGCGCGGCAAACAAACCGAACGCGGCTCTCGGAGGCAACAGTGCTACGGATACTCATAGCGTCCGCACTAAGCGCCGCACTATCGGTAGAGGCAGGAGTAGCTCAATTTACTGTAGGCGGTCCAGCTAATCAAAGACCACAAGCGCGGCAAGGATCTCCGGCGCACGCTCCCTGTCTACAAATTCCACCGGATGTCGTGAAATATCAAAGAGACGAGCTGGAGGAAAACAAGAAGAAGGCAGAGAAGGGGGACGCGCATGCCGCGTATCTTGTCGGAAAAGCTTATGCCAGGGGAGGAGCCGGTGAAGCTGTTGCCTGTCCGAATGTCCCCGCGGCAATCTCTTGGTACAACATGGCAGTGAGCGGCGGTGATATTAGCGCTACCTACCGATTGGGCAACCTGATCGAGGCGGGCGTAGTCCTCGTGAAAGGACCGGATGGGCAGCTGCACAAAGATCCGTCGACCGGCGCTCGGATGATGCGATCGGCCGCAGATGCAGGTTTTAACCCCGCCACTGATTCAGTTCGGAGAGCGTCAAGCGTCGGCTCTTCACAACTGCTTGACTTCGCGGCTGCGGCTCTAGCTTTTGGCTGGCTGGCTAGTCAGGAGCTTCCAGCTAAGACTAATCAGGGCACCAGCAACAATGCTGCTGATTCCATGGTGGCGTGTCAAGCACCATGGGTTGATGCCAACGGCAAAACAACCTGGGTTCCCGCATTCGGAAGTACATGCAACGATCCGAGGACGCGTTCATATTAGGGTGTATGTGCCTCGTCGGACCGCAGCGGAAGCGCCGTGCTGTGCGGGCCTGGGTAAAAAGGCTTATCCGAGTCGCAATAGACGGCGGAGAAAGCCAGGAGGCGTAACGCTGTGGACAACGGGCGCGGGTGGCTTTGGTTGTTCCTGTCTTCGCTCGTCCTCTTTCATCTTTTGCCGGATCTTGGCGAGACGATTCTTAGCTGCACCATCCATCTCCACCAGTCGATAGCCGATGATTGCTGAAATTGGGTAGAACGTTATCGCGTCTTCCCAAATGCCGCCGTCCGACTTTATCTCCTCGATCGCGCGCTCGATCACGTTGCGCGGTTCACCGGTTCCGTAAGCGATCTGCATAAGATCTTTCGGACCAGAGATGGTCAAAACTGTCACCGCAATTTCATAGTCCTGGGAAAAATCGTACGGCTTGTCTGCCATGTGGATTAGTTTCCCATATCTGCACGTGGCTATAGCGAAAGCGCTCAGCCGTCTACAGTTACGCCGAAATGTTACCCTCACCCCATGATCCCAGACGGTCCCTTACGTAGAGACATCAACCGGGTTCTGGATTTCCGGAAAGAGATTAAGCCCTCCGAATACAAGCCCAAGGCCGTTGATCATCGTAACGCGTATTCAGCATCTCTATTCGAGGTGACGTCGGAGCATGTCTCCTCTGTTTGCCTGCTGCTCCTTTACTCCCGAGAATCGAGTGCGGCTGCTTTACTACGAAGTTGCATCGAGAATGCAGTTCGGACAACGTGGCTCCTGTTAGTCGCAACCGATGAAAGAATTCAAGACATCGTCTTCCAGCGCGGTAAAGATAAAGGATGGCCTGGGCTAGAACAAATGATGGGCGCGATCGAAGGGCATCATAAGGTTGGGGGACTGCTGCGGCGCATTTTCATTGAGACGGGTGCCCTAAATGACCTAACGCATGGCGGCCTGATGCAGATCGAGCATCGAATGGCTCCGCACGCTGGAAGGGATACAAGCCCCATCGTGAATAGAATCTGTCTACGCAATGCGGCAAATGCCCTAGCGCTCGCCACGTCGGCGTTTCATTTAGAAGCAGAGAACATAGAGGGGTTGGCGTCAGTATTCCTTGCCAGCGCCCGACTCTTCGCGAGCTTCGAGACAGCGGGAGACAACGCCCAAAGCTAGAGTATGGCCAGACTTCAGTGCAGCCCGCTGCCAGCTATAATTCCCCGCATGGCCGATTCAGGGGTTCCGAGCGTCGTAGGCGAGTGGAAGGGCACGGTGGTGGAGAACGCCTACGAGCCCTATGCGGTCTTTTACGTCGACCAAAAGCGCATCGTCGGTCACCCTGGAAACGCAACCGGGCCGCAGGTTATAGACGACGTGATCCTGATCATATCGACCCAATCAGATCCGTACGGATACGCCACCGATCTTGTCCACCGCTACGAAGAGACCACGATAACGGGGAATATCCAGTATCCAGGCCGGCCACCAGCGTTGGTAGCGGGCGTCGTCACGAACCAAAACGGCATTGTTCTCGTCACAGGAGGCGGATCTGGTTACAACGGGTCTATGAGCGGACAATTCAACACCGCTCCGGGAGGTCATCAAGGGCTCAACGGGCTGATCAGAGGAATCATGTCAGCGGTTCCGGACGACTCGAGCGATGTGGTCTATTACGGTACGTTCAGCTTTGGCCGGTATGTCGCCGTTCCGCGTGACCGTGTGACAGATCTTCAGTTTCCGGAGACGCTGCTTCCTTGAGGTCGGGCGCGCCACAAATGGTGTAGATTTGAGTGCGACATGAGCTACCGCTTTTCTGCAATGCTGCACATTCCCGGCGATGTTCGTAACGCCATCGCATTCTATGAAAAAGCGTTCGGCGCGACGACGGGCTGGAGCACGCCTCCGGCACCGGACATGGTCGCGCAACTCGTCGTGCAAGGCGCTGAATTCTGGGTACATCCAGCAGGCGGAGACATCGGTAATCCATCGCCTTCTGAGCTTGGCGGTACGCCGGTGCGGCTGATGCTCATCGTAGACGACCCAGATGCCGTGTTCGATCAGGCTGTAGCGGCTGGCGCGGTGGTTCGGTCCCCCATGCAGGACCACGACTATGGTTGGCGCGATGGCTCACTCATGGACCCATCGGGGCATCGCTGGGAGATAGGTAAGCCGCTGTAGCAGAAACTAAGTAGGACTCGTCGGAACCCCGAAACCAGTTCTTATCCAGCGCACCAGCGCGACGATGGCGTAGGCCGCTATCCAGCCCAAAACAATCGGCACGAGCGCGTAAAGGGCAGCATATGCCTGAGTATTGCGGTCGAGTTTAGGCCAAAGCTGTTGGGATTGCTGGTCGCACCAGTCGTCCGCCCTCTGGTATGCCTCGACAAGACGCTTTTGCTGGTAAGGGTCAAGCAGAAGATGCCCACCGTACTTGTCGGTTATAGATGGGATAGGCGGAGGTGATTGAACAGGAATCCCGTCCACGTCATCAATTGGCTGTCCATTCTGGTCATAGGGCGTAATAGGTGCTTTGGATGGTGGCGATTCGGCGGCGCTCCCGTACTTTCTCCGGCAATCGGACCGCCAAAAAACGTTAGTCCGGTCGGCTTCGAGTTGACCCACCTTGTGTCCCCAGAATGCTCCGACAACCAGCCAAAGCGCCGAGGCTGCAATCCCGATGCGGTGCCACCCGCCAAGGCGCCTTAACCGTTTCACACTAGAAGGCTGTGTCATATACGTGCACCCAATCCCAATTTACGACACGACCGAAGCCCGAGCTTTTCGCGAATGTCGTGCATGTGTTCGAAAAGGCATGCGTCAATGCTAGCTATACTTCTCTCCATGAAAGACCTGAACGTTTCCTGCCTTGCCAAAGTGGTATCGATCGCCGCCCTACTCACCGTAGCCGGCTGCTCCACATCTTCGGTGGGCATTCCCGATATGCACCAGGCAGAGATGAACGCCTATTGCTCAGCACTTGCCCAGGAGAAGGAAGGCTCAAATACAGCGTTCAAAACCGTGGAGACGTTCTTCAGTTGGAAGCTCCATACGTGCGTGCAAGCTGAGATCGGTAGGGAGAAGGACTGGTTTACATATGACCTCAACGATATCTCGCATGGATTCCTGAGAGGCCCCGGCATTGCGAAGACAGAAATACCGTTGATGGTTCAGCTTAACAATGAATACGGCATCGCGAGCGTTGAGGGGTACTGGGAATCGACAGATTCTGGCAAGGATAGGCAGTTGGTCTCAAGCATCGTGGCCAACATTCAATGCGACCGCGACGAGAAAGTTTGTAGGGAGCGGGACGGGACGTTGTTTATGGGGATGCTGGGATCGGACCAGCACGAATATCACATCTCGTCATGGAGTCCGCGCGCGATCATTGCGGATGGAGACGACGATGCGAAGTGTGGAATAGGCCATCGCCTGATCATCGATAGCGAAAGCAAGAGCGTTGTGGTGAACGACTACCCTAAGAAGCTGACGAACGATCCAGACTGCAAAGCGTTTCAGAACGCAAATTCATACGCGCTGAAGGGTGGGAGCCTAATGATGTTCAACGCTGAGACGATTTTCACTTGCTCAACGGACGGGGTAAGCAGCGCGAGCATTGTTAAAGTGAACGGATTTAAGGGTATGGTGTCGGACAAGCACTCCGCTGATTGGACCGACGATGGAAATGGCGGACCGTCCTCTATTGAGAAGAAGGCAGCTAAGCCCTTCACCCAGGCTGATTGCGACCGCGCTATGCAGAAGAAGATAGCGGAGTTGAAGGCGGACTAGCCGTTCGGATCGTAGCCCTTGCATTTCTCGCCGACTCGGGTTCAGAATTTCTCCATGGAACTCCTCTGGGCAGAACTCGCACGGCAGCAACACGACAAAGCGGATCGAGAGCATTTCCTGGCCCTCTCCGCGATGTACGATCCACGGACGCCGGACGTGCAAGAGCGGCTGGAAACGGCGCTAGAGGCCTGCCGCGAACTAGATCGGAAGGCCAAGCAGGAAACGCCAGTCACGGTGCAGGTGCTGATCGAGCGCCTGGATACCATGGAGGAACGCGGCGAAATGACCTCCGTTGCCCGCGACGTGCGCAAGATCCTCATCAATAGCAAGCTGTAGGCGTAGGTAGAAGCAAAAAGCCCCCGACCGTCGGCCAGGGGCTTTGTTGTTTAGCTCGCAAGAGGATTTAGGCAAAGGCCGTCGTTCTCTTGCAGGTAGGAAGCGAATATGGCGAAAGACGGCAACCTGCGGCTATGGTTCGCAGGCGTCAGCACCATAAACGATCTTCCCAAGAACAGCAGCAAGGGCCCTGACTTGCACCGGGGACAATGCTGCATCGGTTAAAACATCCACTAGCTCACCCATTGCTTCCGCAAGGTCGCTCAATTCGGCTGTATCCATAAGCACCCCCACCGGAATCCGATAGGCCACAGCCGATTTAGCTAACGGTGCTAACCATTGTTCTCGTTCTAACCCTTGATGCGCTTCGAAGTTGCGGGTGGCAAGGTGGTCTCTAGACGCAGAAAAAGGCCGCCACCCCGAAGGATGGCGGCCTAAGTTCTGCATAGCGGGTTTTGCTAGTAGCCGTCAGCCCAGGTGCAAAGTCCCCGTGCTTCCGGTCAGCACCTCGAACACCGCGATGATCGCCACGACAACGACAATTGCCTGGGCAATCTGCTTGGCGATCACCGGCACGGGCGGGTTAGGAAGCTGGCCGATGAGCCATTCCAGGACCGCGACCGCGCAGACGATCACCAACAGTTCGATCAGCGCGCTCACGATGCGGAAGCCGGAAGGATCGGAGCGGCCGGCGTCACGATCGGAGCCGTGGCAGGCGCGGTCGAGGCGGTCGAGGTCTGTGCGGTGATCACAGCATCGGTCGAGTCGAGGACAACGCTATCGGCGACCGGCGCGATGATGGAGACGCTACCGCCATCGGTCAACGTGCCGTTAGTGTAGGTCAGCTCGCCGGTTCCGCTGGCGCCTTCGACAGCAACCACCACCACCTTGCCGTTATCTGTGAGGCCAGCGCTGAACAGCGTGGTATCCGAGCTAGTCGCCGTCCCCGTGGTCGACGGTGCAGTAGCCGGCAGACCGAACTGGTCTACGAAGTCGACGGTGATAATAGCCTGGGCATTGTTGGGGAGAGTAAGGGTCTTCATGATTTGGCCTTTCGAAGTGATGATGGTGGGAAGAGACAGGTGAACACGGCGCGCTCTACGGGATTTGCAGCGCTCGATGATGGTGAAAATCATTGTGATGGGCCTTTCGCGAGGGCGTCGACATCTTCCTGAAGCTTCTCGCGGCAGTCGCGCCCGGCCATCATAAGCTTGAGCTGCCATTGTGCAAGCGCCTGGTCGTCATCGGTGGCCGGAAGGGATGGCTCGGCGGCGCACGATGTCTCAGGGAGCGACGGGCTGAGGTACTTGAGGTCTAGTACGGTTGAGGGCGTCGGTGCGCAGGCTGTCAGCAAGAGTGCGCTCAGCAGGACCGACGCAGCCATGTTTCGGAGCATTGGCGATTCTTTCTCTTAGTTTGCCGGCCTCGGCAGCGTTGATCTCGGTGCGCCTGTTGGCATCCTTCAACGCGGCGGTAGTCTGGGCAAGCGACTGTTGAGATTGCGTGAAGGCTGTCGCGTTGTCGTTGGCGGCTTTGGCGATCGTGGCTTTCTCGGCGGTTAGCAACGTGAGGTAGCTTGGCGGTTTTCCAAGTGCCATCGTCTTCCTGGCGCATCCAGCGACCACGAGCGCCCTTGGCTCAGGCGATGGCCGCAGGTGTTTCATACTCGACGTACTTGAACTTGGGAAGATACCGAATGACGATCTCGACGTTCGGCGTCTCAGGCGGCGGTTCGGATCGCCAGCCTTCGAGTAGGTGCAGTTCGTCCAAGACGCGAGTAGCGAGTTCGCGACCGCCTTTGATAATTTCCTCGGCTATGCGGCGGGCGGAGGTCATGCGGCATGATCCTGCTTAGGCGGGATAACGCCGTGGATCGGACACTCTGCCGTTATCCAGAACATTCCGGGACCGTACGCACTGCCCCTGCCGCGTCCATTGTCCATGACGGGGCAGCAGCATCCGAGTTCAACAGCTTCGGGCGAGCCGGGGTTAGGTGGCTTGCTCATGCTTCTTCGCCGGAATGAGGCAGAACAGCGCCAGCGAGGAACGCCTTCCCGAAAATGTGGTCACGCCCTCCATACTCCACATCGGGCGTAAGCAGGGTCTGCGCACGCTCGAGGAACATTCCGCTGGATCTCAATCGCTCTACGGCAGTATCAAGATCGTCGCAAAAGCGGTTGAGCGCGTCCTCCAGTACAGCGAGATAAGGAGCGTCGCGATACGTTCGCTCCCGGTGAGGCGGCATCTCCGGAGAATACGAGTAGCGGTCAACCCATTCCCGACTGGCATCGACCAAGAGCTGCCCTTGAACTTGATAGACGTAATCGGTATCGAAGCCATCTAGCAGGTAACCGACATGGGTATTGGGAGCCGGGCACTTAACCTCAAGGAAGCCAGAGTCGCCGGCCAGTCGATCTGGGCTTGCCCCATAGCGTCCATCGTCAGACATAATGATTCCGACAGGAGATGTCGATACGTCCTGCTCGAACTCGTACATCTTCACTGCTTCCGGCTCAAGTTCCTTTCCGCGCTCGATCCACTCCAATCCCTCCAGGGACTCGAGTGACCTGTTCAGCAGGCGTTCGGCCGCAAGACGGTAAAGGTACTTCCGCGTCCTTTCTGATTTGCATGGCTTACCGCCTGGGGTGATGATGTTGTCGAAACCGGATGCGGTGGGAATGCCGATGCGAGCCTGCGCCCATTCGACGGAACCTTGTGGCATCGCCAAGACCTTCATGCCGCACCCTTGTTGGCCTGAGCGATTTTCTTGGCCGCGAGCATGTTCATGACTTTCACGAAATCGCGCTTTTCGATGTTTTCCGTGCGGGCAAGCTGCCACATCTGCAAGAAGCGGTCGCGGTCGGTTCGGGTCTCAGTGATCAAGGCCTCGACCTGCTGTACCTGCTCGGCGGTAATGAACTCCATGGCGCCCCTAACGCCGTCGTCATCCTCGGATTCCGTAACGATGTTGAGGAGCATGGTGGTGGTGTATCGCTTGCCGTAGGAAAATGAAGACCCCATAGCCTGAATATTGTTCTTGCCTCCAGAGGTATCGAGCGCAACCGGAATGGTCGCCGACCGCCCATGTCCGCTTTTATGGCTGAGTGTGCCAGTCACCATAATTCCGCCGCCGTCGCCCTGTCGAGCGGCGGTGGTGAAGGAGAGAGAAAATCCCTCAGCCTGCAAATGTGGGCGGATTGCCTTATCGATGTTCTCGTAGGTGGCGAACTTGAACGCCTCTTTCGACACGCCGTTTTTGTCGGCGTATGCCACCGCACCATCCTTGGTGATGCGAGGCATCACGCTGGAGAGACGGGCCAGCGCTTCGTTGAACTCAATCTCCGCCTGCTTGGCCATGACACGCTCTTGCATGTCGAGGAGAGCTGACATCTTGGAGACATCGACGTTCGGATCGGCGGCCGCCCGAGCGATTATTTCGATGATGGAAGAAGATTGACTTGCTGGCGCAAGATCGGTCGCTGTTTTCTGTTCTTGCAGGGCGTTCATGTTGCGACGTTCCTATTGCTGGACGGGAGGAGGAGTTTGAGAGGGATGAGTTAGTGTTTTGGTTTCTCGTCGCCTGCTCGCGTTCCTGTCGTTTGCGCGCTTGCGTCGGCAAATCTTGCAGGGACCGATCATGTGACCAGGCTCATACGGCGGATAGCGGTCGGTCGATCCGCAGTTGCGGCAGGGCTTCGTCATGGTGCGATATCCGCAAGATGGTTGATCGCTGCAACGCAGAGCGGGCCGATGACGAACAACACCAGCGGAACGGCGATCAGCGCTGCGAGCAATACGGGTACGAGCAACTCTGAGTACGTGATCTTGATGGCCCTACGGCGGAAGGGTGCGGAGTTCATTGGTAATCCTCTGGGTGACGGAAAGGCTCTGAGAACCAGCGCCAAAAGCGGTTGAGGAATGCGATCATGGCGTGTGCTTCGGTGCGGTTTCGGCGAGTACTTGATCGAGGTGTCCAAGCCAGGTCACCTGTATTGCCTCTTCTTCGGTGTATGCACTGTTATCAAGAATCGCCCTCTTAACGAGCGGACGGACGTGTTCGAGAACATAGCGCATCTGTGCGGCCCCCTTGGCAAGCGCCTTCGCATCCTCCGCCACCAGCGTCAGAGCGCGAACCTTCTCCTGTAGGTCGAGGATCATCTGCGTGGCGGGGTCGGCTACGCGGGCAATCGCCTCTAAGCACTCCGGCGTAGCATCCATAGCCGCAACAGCCGCAAGCCCAGCCTGCAACGGCGTCTGTGGTGTGTTCTGGTTCATCGGATTGCTCGCTAGTGGGAGAGGAAATAGTAAGCTGCAACACGCGCTCGGTATCCCGGTCTGAACGGAAGACGACTGCGCTGAAGTAGAAGGCTCACGTTCGGATCATGGTTCTCGGTGGCGGTTTGCACGGCACGAGCGGCACCCACGAGGATGTGGTGGTCTGCGGCGTCCATTACGCTGCCCTCGCGTTGTGTTCACGCATGCCAGCGGCGAACTCAGCAAGCATTTCGCTGTGCGAAGGAAAACCATGGCCTAGCGGCGTGGCGGCCACAGGAGCGCTGAGAAACTGACGCGCCTCATCCTGGTATACCCGACGAAACTTCAGGTGGGAGGAGAGTACCCTAGCCGCCGGAAGTGAGAGTAGCGGATCAGGTCATGATGTCTAGCAGTTTCTTACGCCGGGGAACGTTGGCTGCTGCCCGGCGGGTTATTCTGGTGGCAACCCTCTCATGGCGTATGGAGACGCAAAACAAAATGGAACCAGTACCGTCAAGCGTCGTGAAGACTTACCCAGCGCGCGGCCCGCTTCAGCAGTTTCGCTTCTCAGAAGGAACGGCGTTCTCGTGCTTTCGCTGCGGAGAGCCAAAGAAGGCAAAGCTCATTACGATCTATGGGGGTGACTGGTCACGGCGGCTCTGCAATGGATGCTATGGCGCACTGCTTTACTTGTATGACATAAAGACGGGAGGCGCTGCTGACGGAGAAAAGTCCGACGCATTAGGCGCGGCCTTGCTCGCAAGTGTTACGGCCGACGAACAGAGAAAGGCAGAGTCGCTGTTCAGGGCGTCTGAAAAAAGGGCGAGCCTATTGTCCCCCGAGGCTATGCGGTTCCTCGCGACAGCAGAGCATGTGGCCGCACACCTTGAGGCCGTACCTCAACTTGAATGGTCGCCGGCAGTCATTGGTCTGTGTAAGGCCGCCGAGGCGGAAATTGTTGGGCGACTGCTGCATCCCCTGGCGGCGCAGGCCTCTCAGGTCGATCTGGCGGTGGACAGAGCAGATAAGGATTTGGGCCGTATTGCGTCCTTCTGCGCAGACGCCACACGTAAGCCGCCAGAGCTTGGAACGTTTGCTCATTTTCTGCAGACGGTCATCCATAGTAAGGAGCGCCGGCAGAGTAGTCCTTTGATCGCATGCTTCCTAAAGCTCTCAGCGAACTGGATTGGATCGCAATGGCTGCTGGACCCGAATGGACTACATCGCGACCTAGGTGAATTGACAGGCGCTTATCGAAACCGCGCTGCACACATCGACGAACTCGATAAACGGGACTACGCCGGCTGTAGGGACTTGATCATGGGTCCAAAAGGCGTTCTGTGGAATCTCGTGATCGCGACGGGACGACATTAGGGATTCTCGTTCAGATGGCGAAGAGTGGGGCTATGCTGACGGTCAAAACCCTTTTCGTTGCCGAATGTTAAGACGGCACTTCCCGTAACCCCGGTCAACGGAAATTGCCGGCTCCCCGCATGCGAAAATGAAGCACCTGCCAATGCCTCAAACCACATATCTGAGAGCGATCAGCTTCGCCATCGCCGGATTCACATTCTGGGTGCTGACAGACAGCGCGATGAAGCTCGCCGGTCGATCAAACCTGCCCAATTATGAGATCGTCGCCTTCCTCGGGATTTTCATGGCGATGTCCATTTCGTTGTATGCGGCAGTGCGTGGCGAATTGAAGGAATTGTGGCCAAAGAGACCAACTCGGCTCCTGGGTCGGGCTTCTCTGGATGTGGGGAACAACCTCGGCGTGGTCATCGCGTTGCGGCACCTATCACTGACGCTGTTCTATATCCTGGTGTTCACGTCACCTCTGCTGGTAGCGATCCTCGGACGAATCTTCCTGAAGGAGCGTCTCGACTGGCGCAAGGCCGTTGCGATCCTGACAGGTTTCCTGGGCGTCGTCGTTGCGGTGTATCCATCTCGTACGGAGCGAGGCAACGAGTTGATAGGGTTCGGCGCCTGCGTCGTGTGCGTAACCTGTTTTTCCGTTGCGGTGGTCTGGTCGCGGGTGATCACCCAAAGCGAACGGCCGGAGAGCATGACATGGTTCTCGGCTCTTGTGTCGGCCTGCATTGGACTGTTGGCAATGCTCGTCCACGCTGAAAGGTTCAGCGGTCGGGTTTTCCTCGCGCTCCTGGCGATGGGCATGCTGTGCGCGATCGGAAGCATCTTGATCGCAACAGCGCTAAAGTACACCACGGCGGCGACGGTGTCGCAATATCACTACACCCAGCTCGTAGTCGGCTCGGTCGTGGCGTACTTCCTCTTCAGCGAGAAGCCGACGATTTGGATGCTGGCGGGAGCGGTGTTGATCATCGCGGCGGGGCTGTATATTGCGTTGCGAGTGCCTTTCGAGGGCGGAATCTCGGCCAAAGTCAATTAGGCAGGGAGACGCGGGTCCGCGCCGGTGCGAGGGTTGAGTGGTGCAGCCACTCGGAGCAGGCCTGGTTGGCTGGGAAAGTCAAGTTAGCGTTCAAACTGTTTCTTTGCCTCGAAAAGATAAGCACACTCTTTGCCGGCTGCCTTAGACTCCATCTCTAGCATCTCGATCTTGCGCTTCTGAATCGCCACGAGGCCTCTTATGAAAGAGCTGGGTCTGAGCGATTCAAAAGCTTCAACAAATGGAAGCACATAGGCTTCCATGAAGCTCGCGGATCGTTTCAGGTTAAAGCGATCCATCTCTTTAGAATACTCATTGAGGGTCCATTCGAGATCGTCCTTAACCTCGTTTGCAGATTGACTCTTTTTAGACAGGTCCGACAAGAATCTTCGGAACGACCATAATTTGTCATGATGGTGTGCCCTGAAATCGAGAATGTCTTGCCAACTGGCACTCTCACCTGGTACCGGAAACTCTTTCAGAGCGATGGTAAATACATTTTCTGATGAAGCGTTGGCGTGTATGCCAGCAGGAAATGTATATGCCCCCGTAAATATCGGGACAACCTGCACATCGAAGAACTTAGACGCAGCGATTGCATGGAGCCGGATAAGTGCGTTCATCGTGTAATCAAAAGCGCGCTCGCGGTCATAAATAGAAAACCAATTCATATCATTGCCAAGGGCCTTCTCAATGCTATCGACCTCTAATTTTCCGGCGTCAACCAGTTCCTGATACCCGGAAAACTGATCGAAGCTAAACGCATCGATTAGTCCCGCATTGGCGAGATATTCAACATCGTTGAGAACGTCATTTGCGTTCTCGAAGTGAGGTCGTAGCTTCGGGAGAACATCATCAGGGTTCGTAAAAGAACTAATTCCATGGATGTAAATCTTGTCAAAAATCAATGCCTTGCTTTTTAAGGTCGCTAGACTACTGCCGGGACCGAAAGACCAACTTCCGCGCAACTCACGCATCGCGAAATTATTACACGAGTGAGATCGTACGACGGTGCAATTGAGTTCATATTCTGGAGAGATTGACGATGAACGGCTTGGGATCGACAAAATTGTGTGACTTCGTCCAGCTCGTATAAACGAGCCCTACCTCGTCCACCCGGCCTTCGCCAGATCGACAAGGTCCAGCCCAAAATCTCCCTTGACGATCTCCTGGGCGTGCTTTGCGAGTGTTCTCCATGCGACCCGTCGCGCCTTTGTCTTAGGCCTGTTCACCGGCCCGCTCGCAGAGTAGATGAGTTCGTCGTCATCGTCGATTGCGGCATAGAAGACGCGTTCGGCACCAGATGAGTTCGCGGAGGTCTTGTCCGTGAGCGGGATCAAGACTGGAATGCTGTCTGGGCTCAGAACCTCGATTGACGCGGCCGCGCCTTCTACCTGGAAGCTGACGACGCGGTCCATCCACGTCTCGTCGGCGGTAACGATGGGTGGATAGCCGGCGCGGGAAAGTACATCGATTGCCATGTTGATCTCCTGGTTTCCTATGAGATGCGCGGTGCCCGCAAGGCAGACTTAAATTGTGGGCTCCCGATGGCCGCAGGACGCGAAGTCGGCGTCCAAGCAAGTGTGCTTGTTCCTCAATCCATACGCGAATGGTTTCGCTGCCACGTCCTGCGTCCGCTGCTACGAGTGATGCGCGGCGGTGTGACGCCGAAGCGTCTCGCGTGGAGCCTGGCATTGGGAGTGGTCGTAGGCATCAACCCGACGGTCGGAGTGGCAACGCTATTGGTGGTGATCGTCGCGTGGGCGTGTGGTCTCAGCAAGTTGGCATCGCTGGTCGGAGTACATGTTGCGACGCCGCTTCATCTCTTGCTCTTCATCCCATTCATTCAGATAGGTGTCTATCTGTTTCACACCGGCAAGCTGCCGATGGATCGAAAGCAGATCGAGCATCTCAGCCATCATCCGTGGCGGCTATTCCATGAGATTTGGCTGTGGGAGTGGCACGCGCTAATCGTCTGGGGCGTAGTGGCAGCCGTCTTGATGCCGGTGTTGGCGATTTTTCTGCGTCGGGTGCTGGTTGTCTTCTTGAGAAGGTCGAGGACGCTGAGGCACTCAAAACCGATCGAAGACTGAGTGTTGGGCTTCGGAGGTCGCCTCCCTGCATCAAAAGCCCTCAATTCACCCCGCCTTGTACTGCCGCATCAGCCGCACCGTATCGCTGGCGAGGGTTGCGCGAAGTTCGTCGTTCCAATCCTTCACCAAAGCTGGCGTGTGGACGCGGGCCGTTCTTCCCTCATGCTTCCATTTATCCTGAGCAGCGTGCGCCGCGTTGAGACCAGCGCTGTCATTGTCCCCAGCGATAATTGGAGTGCCCGATCTTTTGTGCCATTGGAAGAGTTAGTGTAGCGCACCGATTTCTGAGGTCAGATCGATGCAGGATATGGCCGCAAGGGGAGCCGGGAGCGAAGCGACTGGCTCCCCTTGCGGCCAAGCAGTGGATGCCAGCCAAGCCTCAGGTGCTGGTGATCGGTATCCCAGCGAGGAGTGCGGCCTGACGGTGTTGTAGTGGACACGCCAGCGTTCGGCCAGCACGCGCAGTTCTTTGATCGAGTAGAAGATCTCCCCGTTGAGGAACTCATCTCTGAGTTTCGAGTTGAAGCTCTCGCAGTAGCCGTTCTCCCACGGTGAACCGGGCTCTATGTACAAGGTCTTCGCTCCTGTCTTTGCAAGCCATTGACGTAAGTCTTTGGCGACGAACTCGGGCCCATTGTCCGAGCGAAGATGCTCCGGCACTCCCTTCATCACCATCACATCGGCCAGCGCAGAGATGACCCTGGAGCTGGACCAACGGCGTTCCGCACGCACCAGCAAGCTCTCACGCGTGTGCTCATCGATCAGGTTCAGCAGGCGCACGCTGCGGCCATCATGCGTCCGTGCGCTGACGAAGTCATAGCTCCAGACATGGTTCCGCCGCTCCGGTCTGATCCGCACGCACGATCCATCGTTAAGCCACAACCTGCCCCGTGGCTTCTGCTTCTGTGGAACCTTTAGCCCCTCGCGACGCCAGATACGCTCCACGCGATCCTTGCCTACTCGCCAGCCGGCCCGCTTCAGCAACGCCGTGATCCGGCGATACCCATAACGGCCGTACTGGCTGGCAAGCTGAACGATCGCCTGTGTGAGTGCATCTTCGTCTTCCCGCCGGATCGCACGGTAGCGCTGCGTGCCGCGCGGCTGGTTGGCCAACCGGCACGCCCTGCGCTCCGTCATCCCATGCTGCTCTTGCGCATGATCTGCTGCGATCCGTCGTCGCTCAGGGCTTAGAAGTTTCCCGAGGCGAAGTCTTTCAACACAAGGTTGTCCAGGCTCAGATTCGCCACCAACCGCTTCAGCTTCGAGTTCTCCTGCTCCAACTCCTTCAGCCGCTTCGCCTGGTCTACCTGCAACCCGCCCTACTCCTTGCGCCAGCGGAAGTACGTCTGCTCCACGATCCCGGCTTCCTTACACGCCAGAGCAGTCGTCTTCCCATTCGCTATGGCCACTTCGATCTGCCGCAGCAGGTTCACCACCTGTTCAGGTTGGTACTTCTTGCCTCGTCCCATATGCCCTCTCCTTGTCCAGTGTCTCTCTTATCCACTGGCACACTTCAAGCCGGGCACTCCAGTAAGGGCATCGTGGATAGTGACGCCAGGCGTCCTGGAGAGGTTCCGGGTAAAAGCCGGCCTGATACCGGCCGACCTGTCTACACGCCTGATGAAGTCATGCGCCTGTCGCTGCCTTTCCAGATCATCAAGCTGAGCGGCATGAACCCGATGCGTGAGTTGCTGTATCACCCGTCGTTGCGCGACTTTCCTGACTACCTCGCATTCCAGGCTGTGATCGAACGCAAAGGCGGCGTCGAGGAAGCTATAAAGCAGGCCAAGCAAGCGCAGGCTGCAAACGACAATCGGAAGCCGGTCGGGACCATCGAGCAACAGCAGGGTGAGCCTGTCCGCCGTATGGGCATGCGTGCGCACCTGAACAATGCGTGGGCCGACCTGATGGGTCAGGAAAAGCCGCACAAGTAAGCAAATTTACGGAATGGAGGTGAGCGCCCGTGGCCCACCTGATGACACCGGAGGAAGCCGCCGAACTCTTGCACATGGACGCCCGTACGGTCGTGACCTGGGCTCGCAGAGGTTACCTGCCTGCCCATGGTCTCGGAGAGGGTAAGCGGCGCCTGTGGCGGTTCTTCGAAAGCGAACTCCTGAAGTGGGTCGAGGCACAGAAAAGGGGCAAATCATGAACCATGACAGCCAGAAAAAGAGAGTCGTCGAGCGCAGGTTGGTAGAAGTCCGCGCCGTTGAAATCAGGGTGTGGAGCGAGTTTTACATCGAGGTTTCAGAGGTCGAGTCGGAAGAGGATTTGTTGCAAGGTATCGCAGGTCTCCTCGAAGCATCGATCCCGGAAAGGTCGGACGAGGATGTCTCTGAATGAGGAGCATTGGAGCGCAATAGAGGATCTGTCGAAGCCGCGAAAAGAGGGTCCGAAACAGAGGGCGAAGCGGGTTAAGAAACTCATAGCGGAACGAGATGCCAAACGACAGGCCGGACTTCGCGAAGAACGCATCGGCGAGGCTCTGGTGTGGGCATCGCTTCACTACGACGCGGAGCGGCACTGCGACCGAAGCGTATTTGTCGAGCCTCCAGGCGGTGCAGATAATCGGCCAGGAGAAAAGCTGATCAAGGGCAAGACGAAGGGCATGAAGAAGAAGCGCGGACGCGGATTGTCGCTATAGGTGTCAGCATGACGGAAAAAATTCAATGGCCGGGAGATGGTCTCAGCATCCTTCAGTGGACCTACAACCTTGCCAACGACATAGGGCGAGAACTCGCATGGTGGCCCCGTGATGATGCCCAGCAACACCGAAGTCGAAGCAGAACAGGCGCAACCTTTGTATGGCGATGACGACGCGGGCGCTGGTGGATTTCTACAACGAGTTTCAGAGGCGGCAAGAAAAAGGGATCGAGAAATCGTTCGATGTATGAAGGAGGGGTTATGGGCGCAGACCGCTATTTCGATGACGTTGTCGATGATGTGTTAGCTGAGAGAGATCCGGCACGACAGGTAGAGCTACTCAGGCAGTGGGCCGGGTCGGAAAATACCTTTTACATGCTGAGAACGGTGATGCGGGCGCGGCTCTATGTCATGCAGCACGCCCTTTCGAGCGCCCGCTACACGAAAGAAACAGACAGCGAACGGTAGTTGAAACGCTCCACTGAGAGGTGGTTCATGCAGTTCGATCCGGATGCGGTAAACCCACTAACGGCAGGTGAATACGACTTCGTTGTTTCCTGGGCGGAGGAAAAGATCTCCGCCAGCGGCAACGAAATGATGGTCGTGAAAATGGTCGCCGGGACGGACGGTAATCATAGGCCCGTCACCGACTACATCCTCGCCAGGAATGCATTCAAGCTCCGCATGTTTGCAAAATCGTGCGGCATGCTCGACCAGTTTCTCAGCGGCGAGCTGCTTCCAAAACATCTTCCCGGACGCAGAGGTCGCGTGGTTTTGGCGGTCGAGGAGAGCAAGGATCTGGGTGAACCCGGTCGCAACAAAGTCGATCGGTACGTGGTGGGGAGGTAGTCATGGGAAAGGGAAGGCTTTACCAGAGGCTTAAAGGTAGCTGGCGGCATTGGGACGAGGACGTGTACAAGCTCGCTGTGGTGATGTCTAAAGCGTTCGAGACCGTTATCGGTAGTGCTGAGGCCGACGCGGAAATGGTCGCTGAACTCAAGCACATGCACGCGGAAATGAAGCAATACGAGGCGTGGCGGGATAAGAGCAAGACTGCATAGAGGAAGAAGAAAACAGCGTGGGACAAGGGCAGCCCGTAGCGGGAGCCCACGCAGGAAAGGCAGGTAGAAAACCAGCCATGGACGAGACCAACAAGGTGAAATACGAACAGCTACAGGGCAAGCTGGATAACGATCTGAAGGAGTGGGTCAAGTCAGATCCAGTTGCAGCAAGAGCCATTCTGGAGCGCCGGAAGGAACTTAGGGAAATGTCACCCGAGACCCGCGCTTTGTCCGTAATGAGAGCAGCTCTCCGCACAGCCAGGGAAAAGCGGAAGCACGATCTGAAGGTGATGGACGCCCGTGTTTATGCCCGGATGGTTGCGGCTGATAAGGCTGGTAGGGGCATCAGTGAACAGGATCGAGAGGTACTGAAAGAGGCGTCCAGACGGGACATGCTCGCGAAGCAAACGCTGGTGAATAGCGAGGGCGTCAAGCGGGTCGAAGAGCGGCCTCATGTGAAGGAGCGCGAGCCTTATAAAAAACGGCCGAGTGTGCGCGCTCAGAAAAGGCAGAAGTCGAACGGCCGCAGCATGGGTATGTAAATCGATAGCCGGAGGTGGGGTGATGGACCAAGTCGGGAAGGAGAAACTGCTACAGAGAATGCGGCAGGCGCTTAAACAAGGACGCAAGACACGAAAGATAGATCGTCGATGGGCCAGGATCGCGCAAGGTGATGTGCGTTCCGCTGGTTTCACGGAGGCAGATGTGACATTCGTTCAGAATGTTGCGGCGAGCCGGAATATGCTCTTGCGTGAGGAGCGTGTGCTTCCGAATGGAATAAAGCTGAAGCCTGGCGACGTCGATTTTCAGACGCCGGAGAAGTACGAAAAACGTCCCAGCGTTCGGGCGCTTAAGAAGTCGCGGAGCAAGGGTCGGAGTGTGGGGATTTAGCTGTCAGAGGAGGATTGCATGCAGCAAGAGGATGAGAAGCCTGAGATCGATAAGGAAAAGGACGTCTACGTCGTGGTGCCGGAGGATATGGCGAAAAAGCACGCGGAGCACCTGCGGTCCATCCTGGAACGGGTTCTAGCGGAGAAGCCGTCGGAAGAGCCGGAATAAGAGGATTCGCATGCACATGCTAACGGCAGGAACCAAACCGATTGCACTTCTGACTGCTGGCTCGCCTGAACGCGTCAGATCCACGGGCGAACTGATGCTCGGTCGCGACATCTGGTGGAACCGAGAAGCCTACATGGCCGCTTGCGATCTGCTGGAGGCCCTGGACGTACTCATGAGCCGCGCCGGAAAGAACGAAGCGATCCAGGTTGAGTACGCCGAGATCAGCTACAAAGTCAGCATGTACGAAGCGCGGCGCAAGGTGATGGGCAGAGCGGGTTACGACGGCAAGGTGATCAAGGATGTTTACTGCGATGCGTTGTTCTTTTAAGCGATCGGCGTTTTACACCGGCAATGACCGCCGCTAGGCGCCGCTGGACTAAAATTGCCTTAGCCAACGGCGCCTCATGTGAAGGAGATACATGAGTAGTCGATATCAGAAGGGCAGTTTGCAAAAGACCAAGCGTAAAAACGGCACGGTCGTATGGACCTTTCGCTGGCGGGAGGATGCTGGCGGAAGTCGCGTGCGTCGTAAAAAGGTCGTCGGCACCCTCGAGGAATTTCCCACGAGGAAAGCCGCCGAACAGGCCGTGTGCCAGTTGCGCTCAACCATTAACGCCGAGATTGTCGCGCCGCAGACGGTGAACGATCTTTTAGCCCATTTCAGGATTCATGAACTGACTGCCGAACGACGCGCATTCGCCTCCATCGAGACGTTCAACATCATGGCCTCGCGCTATGTCGAACCAACCTGGGGCGCATGCCGTCTGACCGACGTTAAAACCGTGAAAGTCGAAGAATGGTTGAAGTCGTTGCCGCTCTCCCCGGCATCGAAAACCAAAATCAAAAGCACAATGTCAGTGCTTTATAACCATGCGATCCGTCATGAATGGCTGTCCTTCAATCCCCTGTCGAAGGTCCGCACGTCTCAAAAACGAGTTCGCGAAAAGGACGTTCTCGAGCCGGAGGAGTTTCAGGATCTTCTGGAACAGCTTTCGGTACGGGATCGAGCCATGGTTTTGCTCGCGGCGAGTACGGGCCTGCGGCGTTCTGAATTCGTGGCTTTGACCTGGGGCGACCTGAACACGGCGACCATGGAGATTTCGATCTCCCGCGCTTATGTCCGGGGCCGTTTCGGGACTACCAAGACAGAGGCCAGCGGTAAGCCGGTTCCCCTTCACTTCGTGGTGCTGGAAGCTCTGATCAAGTGGCGGGGAATGTCACCGTTCGCCGAAGATCACGACTTCCTCTTCGCGTCGTTGCGCATGAACGGTACGAAGCCGCTTTGCCCAAATTGCCTGCTGAAGAAAAGCATTCAGCCGGCCGTCAGGAGAGCTGGGATCACGAAGCAGATCGGGTTTCACAGCCTGCGTCATTCACTGGCGACCTGGCTGCGGCAGATCGGTGTCGACGTGAAGGTGGCGCAAGGGCTACTCCGGCACACGAACAGCAAAACCACCATGGACATCTACACGCATGGCGTCTCCTCATTGAGGCGCGCCGCGAATGACAATGTGGTGGAATTTATGTTGCCGGATAAGGTGAAGAAGGCGGGATGAACCTTTTGGACCCTTACGGACCCTCGGGGCAGGGAAGTAATGGCGTATGTTGTTGAAATATTGGTGGACCTGACCGGGATCGAACCGGTGACCTCTTCCATGCCATGGAGTATAGAAAATGCCAAAGTATTGACGTTACAGCACTTACGAGTCGGCAGAGTTGGCAAAACCGGCATAATCGGCACTGGTTGCTGCCAAAATGCTGCCAAAACAAGCGGGCCAAAGGGGCTGATCGTGTGGGGTCAGCCCATCACCTCCGTACCTCGTATGATGGGACGCTAGCTTCCAAGTCTTGGGTGGGTGGGCGTGCCATTGTTTAGTCCTCGTCAACGCCTCGATCATCACTGATGAGAACGGATTCTAGGCATCGATCGATGCTTCCCGTGAAGCATGACAACGTCTCAGTTCACAATCAATACACCTGCCAGCCGGTGAATCTTCGCGACCAGGCGGACAGGTATAGGTCATCCTTAGCCCATCCCTTGAACGGCAGCTTTCACCCCTCTGCTTCCCTGATCGATGATGGCAAGGAAGCACTCATATGGTCTTGCAGCACTTTGAGTACTGTGGAAGGTCCGATGCGCTTCAACGAACGCCACGGTCCAGGTAGCGACGTGAGTGAGCCAGCCAGACTAGCGCCAGGGTCCGGTGAATGCGGACCTGCAGCTTTCGCCAGTGCATTTGCCAGCAAATCACTCAGTTCGTCACGTATTGCCCTCGCTCGAGCCACTAACGCTTCGCTAGCCAGTACCTTCCACAAACCTTTCGCTTTCCGCCTCGCAAAAGAGAGTATACGGTCGCTGTTCCGCGACTGCCTGATGAGCGAACCGTATCAATGCGATGTCAGCGAGTCCATCGGCGATTTCGCATCATTCGATCTAACGCGCGTGTTTTTCGGTCATGGTCTGTGAATCCTGCTCGATCACTTTGGGAATACGCAAATTCCACGCCATTCAGGGCAGCTCGACACCATTCAACAGCAGATCGCGATGGCGATGCCGGTTCTAGAGATCAAGCCGCTAGACGGCAAGCCATCCAAGGAAGAAAGGATATTCATAGGTAAGGAAGCACTTGGCCGATCAATTCGTTTTCAGCAAGGTCTTGCCATGGATGTCTCCTCTGTCAAATCGGCCCCACAAGACTCTGCGCGGGCGTCGTGTCGGTGAAGTGAGCGATGTCCGCCATCACGCGCGGCGTTGTGGGCGAGGCGAGCGCGGCTCGCATCGCCGCCTCATCGTGGAACCGGCATTCGCAGATGCAGATCGTTCCCGCGCCGAGAACGGCGGGCCAGAAGGCGGCGCAGCCTTCCAGCCCAAGCGGACCCCAGCATTCCATGACCAATGGCAGGTGATGCTGGAGGTAGTAGTCGCGGTCGAAGCGAGTGGCGGCATCTCCAGGATAAGTTACGTACATGGTTGTCATTGGTTGAACGTCTCCTCGCTTGGTACATCGAATGCATTAAGCGTGATGGCGACCTGTGCGTAAGTTCCAATCCACAGCACCAGCTCGTTGAGCGCGCCCTGGCCGAGCAGGTCGAGGGCTGCCCGGTAGGTCGCGCCGGCTAGCACGCCCCCGCTCAGCAGCGCGGTCGCTACGTCGAACGCGCATGCCTCCTCCGGCGTCAGATTGAGCGGACGCCCGCCGGCGGCGAGCGTTGCAATTTTCACCGGGTCCATGCCCTCGGACGCCGCGGTCGCGGCATGTGCGTACAGCTCATAGGCGGCGTTGAATCTTGCGCCCACGACGAGGATCGCGATCTGCTTGGCCGATGGCGAAAGGCGCTTCATCGCCGTGACCGCGTCGATCAGGTCGTAATGCGCCTGGCCCACCCTTGGCTCATGGAGGAACACGCCCCAAGGGCCAAGCAGTGCTCCGTCCTCGCGCGTCGTCGTGAACGTCGTAAAGCCGTGCGCGATCTGCTTTCGATTGCGATCGTAGAGGGCGCGCTGCTCGGGGGTAAGCTGGCTGGGCGTCAAGGTCGGAAGGCGCATCTTTTAGTCTCCTTTAATCAGGCTGTAAGTAAGCGGTCTGGGGTGATCGGAAGCTCTCGAAGCCGCTTGCCCGTTGCATGCCAGACTGCGTTGGCAATAGCCGGTCCAACTCCACAGAGGCCGAGTTCAGCCAGTCCCTTGACGCCGAGCGGATTCATGATTCGGTCTTCGCTTTCAACAAAAAAAGCATCGAGTTCGTGAATGTCGGCGCAGACCGGGACGAGGTATTCGGCAAGAGTCGCGTTTGCGACGCGACCGAGATTGGCGTCCCACTCGGCCTCTTCCAAGAGCGCCATCCCGATGCCGCCGACCATGCCGCCGATGCACTGACTATGGGCGAGCCGGGGGTTGATGATGCGTCCCGCGTCATAGACGCCGATCATCCGCGGCACGCGGATGGTGCAAAGCTCCGGGTCAACGCGCACTTCCGCAAAGACTGCACCGAAGCCAACTGAACTGTACATCTTCGCCTCATCGCCGGGCGCGGCGCTGGCCTCCGCATCAAGGCGTTCCAAGCCTGCTCTGCGGAGAAGCCTTGCGGGGTCGTTCGCTTCACCAGAACGGACCAGGCCGGCGAGTTTCAGCTTCAATGCCGTGCACGCCGCCTGCACGGCGGATCCGACACTGGCCATCGTAGTCGAGCCGCCATGTTCCTTCGCGGGCGGAAATGTCGAGTCGCCAAGCTCGAAACGCACCTGTTCCACCGGCAGGCCGAGCGCGTCCGCCGCGACCTGCGTCGCCGAGGTGTAGGTGCCCGGCCCCATGTCAGTGGTGGCGCAGCGCACGGTCACGGTTCCATCCGCGAAGAGCGTGGCGGACGCGGACGTGGGATAGCGGGAGACGTGGTAAATTGCCGTCGCCATCCCGAACCCGACGAGCTCGCGACCGTCTCGCATTGCGCGCGGGCCGGGCGTGCGTCGGTGCCAGCCGAACCGCTCCGCCCCCTGCCGGTAACACTCGCGCAACGCCTTCGAGGACCACGGCAGGTCCTTCATCGGATCCTTCTCGGCGTAGTTGAGCAGGCGCAGTTCGATGGGATCGAGCTTCAGCTTTACAGCCAGCTCGTCCATCGCCATCTCCTGCCCGATCAGGCCGGTCGCCCAGCCCGGCCCTCGCATGGGGCAGGGCGTGCTGATGTTCATGGGCACCAGGCTGTAGCGGGTCCGCCGGTCAGGGCAGGCGTAGGTGCTGGATGCGGGTGCGAGCGCGGGTTCAGCAAACTCTTCGTAGGTGGAGGTCTGCCCCGTGACCTCATGGATCATGGCGGTGAGCCCGCCGTCAAGGCCAGCACCGAGGGCCACTCGCTGCCGCGTTTCGGAACGGAAGCCAATCGCGGTGAAGAGCTGTCGCCGGGTCAGTTCCAGCCGCACCGGAAGCCCCGCCCGGCGGGCAGCCATTGCAGCCAGCGTGACGTGCGGCCACGTGCGTAACGCCGAGCCAAAGGCACCGCCGACGAACGGGTTGATGACCCGCACGTCTTCCGGCGCAATCCCGAAGCGGCGAGCGATCTCATCGCGTTCATTGCCTACCCATTGCGTTTTACTCCACAATGTCAGCCGGTCGCCTTGCCATTGCGCTACGGTGGCGTGCGGCTCCATCGCGTTATGCTGCTCGCGCGCCTGCACGTAGGTTGCATCTACGCGAACCGGGGCGGCAGCGAAGGCGGCATCTGGGTCTCCCTTTTTGGTCTCGGGGCCGCGTCCTTTCTTGGCGGCAGCCTCGGAGGTTGGTTTAGCAAGCGCGGGATCAAAGCGGACGAGGGGCTCGGCGGCAGCATCGTAGGTAACGCGAATCAGCGATGCCGCATACAGTGCGTGCGACTGCGTTGTCGCGATCACGAGCGCGACGGGCTGGCCGCTGAACAGAACTTCGGCATCCTGCAGCACGCGCAACTGCTCTCCCGCGACAGGGTCGACTGCCGGCCGCTCGGCTGGGGTTTGATAAGGCAGCCGGTCGGCGTTGAGATGTGTGAGAACGTGCAGCACGCCGGGTGCGCGCTCGGCTGCCGCCGTGTCGAACGCAACGATACGCCCGGCCGCCACCGTGCTGTCGTGCGTTGCCGCGTACATAAGGCCGTCAGGGTGAAACTCCGCAGCGTAGCGGGCGCTGCCCGTAACCTTGGCTGGTCCATCCACACGGGTAAGTGGTGCGCCGACAGCGTTCATGCGAGGCCTCCTGTTTCGGCCAGGGCACGAGCCACCGTGCGCCGGATCAGCTCGATTTTGTAGGCATTGCGACCATGCGGGACCGCGCCGTCCGCGGCATGCGCTGCCACTGCTTGCACAAGCGCGGGGGTGAAGGGTTTGCCTCGCAATGCCGCTTCGACCTGTGGCAGCCGCCAGGGCTTGGTCGCAACCCCTCCAACCGCGAGTCGCACGTCGCGAACCGTCTCATCCGCTCCGAGATCAAGTGCCACCGCAGCCGATGCGATCGACCACTCGAAGCTCGCCCGGTCGCGAACTTTCAGGTAATGGGAACGCCTCGCCGCGGGACCGGTCGGCACATCGATGGATAGGATCAGTTCACCCGGTGCCAGATTCGTCTCAACCGCGGGCGTGTTGCCGGGTATGCGGTGCAGGCCAGCAAGCGGGATAGTGCGTTCTCCGCTCGGTCCAGCAATCCTTACGGTCGCATCGAGCACCAGCAGCGCATTGGCGAAATCGCCGGCATAGGTGGCGATGCAATGCTCGCTGCCACCGAGCACTGCGTGAAAGCGGTTTTTTCCGAGGATGGCCGGGCAACCCGTTCCTGGCTCGCGCTTCTCGCAGGGTGCGCCCGGATCGCGGAAGTAGCCGCAGCGAGTGCGCTGAAGCAGGTTGCCGCCAAGCGTCGCCAGGTTGCGGACCTGCGCCGATGCGCTCGCCAGCAAGGCCTCCGAGAGCACCGGGCACTCGGACCGCACTGCCGGATGCGCAGCCGCATCGCTCATTCGTACGAGAGCACCGAGCCGCAAACCATCGGTACGCTGTTCGATCCGGTCGAGCCCCGGCAACGCGGAGATATCGATGATGCGGTCGGGGTTGCGTAAATGCTCACTCATGAGCTGCACCATGTCGGTGCCGCCCGCAAGGAAATCTCCGCCCTGCTCATGCGCGCCGTCGGAGCGGTGGCGGGCCAAACTGGCGGTCGCGACAGAAACACTGGCTGCCTGTGCGTAAGCGAAATTAACCAACGTTAAACTCCCGTGCAGCAGCGTCGCGGATCGCGGCGACGATGTTGGTGTAGGCGCCACAGCGGCAGATGTTGCCGCTCATCCACTCGCGTATCTCATCCTCGGACTGCGCGTGACCCTCGGCGATGCAGGCGATGCCGCTTATGATCTGCCCCGGCGTACAGTAGCCGCACTGAAAGCCGTCGTGCGCAATGAAAGCCGCCTGAAGAGGATGAAGCTGGCCATCCTTTGCCAAGCCCTCAACTGTGGCGATCGCCTTTCCCTGGTTCATGACCGCGAACGTAAGGCAGGAGTTCACGCGCCTTCCATCGACGAGCACCGTGCAGGCACCGCACGCACCGAGGGCGCAGCCCTTTTTCGTGCCTGTCAGCTGGAGATGATCTCGCAATGCGTCGAGCAGTGTCGTGTGCGCGTCGAGACCGGGCAGGCGGTGCTCCACGCCGTTGACGGTCAGCACAACGTCGACCTGCCGATGTGACTCACCCGCTGTTTCGCGCCCCGCACCAGAGGGTGATATTCCTGGTAGATCGATCATCATTGCAGCCCCTCCGGCCAGCGAGGTCGAAATGAAGTCGCGCCGTGTCCATTCCCGCTCGTCCATAGCCTCCTCACCTTTCCTGTATACCGCTCAGCCAGGCGAGAACCGGTTGAAGGGCGGCATCCGAATTCTTTTCATAGATCAGGCCATGGCCGTTCCCGGTTACGCCATAGTCCGGCAGGTGCACCAGCTCCGCCGCGGCACCGCCAGCCTTCAGCGCGGCGACGATCGGTGGGCTCGCAGGCGCAAAGGATGAGGTATCCCCCGTCACTACCGCAATAGGCACCCCCGCCAGATTGGGTAGGCGTAGAGTTGCTGGGTCGGCGTCACGCACCGCCTCGGGCGTGTTCCGTGGAGGATCGAAGGTGAGCGGCGCGGCCGTTAGGCCCCAGCGAAGCGGACCAATGTTGGGTATGTCGGCGAAAGGTGGTCCCATCGGCTCGACACTGACGATGGCTTTGACCAGGCCGGGCCGGCGATCCGCTGCCAGCCAGCCGCTTGGGCCGGACGCCGAATGTGTGAGCAGGATGGCGGGTCCGATCCGGTCGAGCAGCCGCGCAAGCCGGTCGGCATCCATGTCTTCGGATTTAGCGAGGTCGGCAGGCAACGGGCCATAGCCGGCGATGAACTGGTCCATGGCTTCGGCGTCATCGGGGGAGAAAGGCCATTGCGTATGCTTGCCTAAGGGATCGGGGGGAATGTAGATCTGCCGGCCACCTTCATAAGAGAAAGGTGGCCCCATCGGCCCAACGATATCGATATGCAACGGTGAGCGGCCATGGCCGGGACGGTCGACGACCACAATGGCATATCCTGCCTCGACCAGGCGCTGTGCCCAGCCGGGGCGGTCATCGGGCGTGTTGAGCCACTCTGTGCCCTGAAAGCCGCCGCCATGCACGAGCACGATCGGGTGCCGCCGCGTCACCTGCTCGGGTGCTTCCCATTCGGCAAACATCGGCCCGCGCTGAAACGTTTTGCCGTCACGCTCCACGCGCTCGCCAGGTACCCAGAAGTGGCCGCGCCGAATGGTACGCGCTGGTGCGCTGGCCCAGAACGGAAGAGATTGTGGGTTCGTAGCTTCGTGTGCACTCATTTAGACTCCCTATCGATTCGGTCCTATCGGTCTGCGCGGCAGCGATATACGCGGGCGCTTTCCAGTAGAACGGCCGAAAGTCGGCGATCTTGCCTTTTCTTACGGTCACAACCTGCGCCATCGGTACGTCTTCAACGGAACTGCATTTTCAAAGCCAGTGATACATACTCGCTTCCGCGGCAACGAGCCGACTGGAGGTAACCAGACTTGTCGCATCTTTTTAAAGCTCCTGCACAATCTCTACCGAGTTGGCGGAACGACATCTCCTCGTGGTACCTTCATCGTCTACATTCCGGATCGCTCGGTCTACAATCATGTCAGCGCGGGGAAGGAATGTCAAATACGAAAAACACCTTCTCTAAAACAAGCGGTATTATGGCTGCCGGTCGCAGCCGTGGCCGGCCTCGCGAGTTTAGTGGCCCTTGCCATGACAGTATGTCCGGATCATCCACATGAGTGAAGAACCTGCCCAAAAGAAGCAGGTAACCTACATGGTCTTGTACTCTCTGAAAGCTCCATTTCTTGAGGTAACGCCTAAACGCCGCTCGTAAGGCGATCCCAGGTACTCATCGAGCAGTTCACGACGTCCGTCAGAGTCTTGCGCTTAGAGCCATCCCTCGCCTGAATTGAAAGACCATAAAGCACCGTCGCGTAGAAGGCCGCAATGGCTTTGACGGGCACAGTTTTGGGTACATCGCCTTCGCGTTGGCCTCGGCGCAAACGAGCTTCAATGGAGACCCGGGTCTGATCCCGCAGCGATGACAAGTAATCCTGAATGCCCTTATTCTCTACCGTGCAGTTAAGTGTGCTCAGAACCAAGAGGCAGCCGCGCGGCACCTTCTCCGCCACAAACATGTCAACCCCGTCCTGGAGCATCGTGTGAATGGCTTCGCGAGTCGGCAGGTCAGCGGCGAGCGCACGTGCCGTAGCAACTCCATCGGTGTTGAGATAGAGGGCAACCGTCTCTCGAAAGAGAGCTTCCTTGCTGCCGTAAGCAGCGTAAAGGCTTGCCTGATTGATTCCCAAGGCAGCGCGGAGGTCCGCCATGGATGTGGCCTCGTAGCCCATTGACCAGAAGACGCGCATGGCCTTCTTCAAGCCTTCTTCTCGATCAAATTCACGGGGTCGTCCCGGTCCACGACTACCTGCCTGCTGATTGCCGGAACGCCTGTTCTCTACCGTTGCTTTGATGGTCATCTCTGTGTCATATTACAGATCGTGCAGTCTAGAACACAAGGCGCTCGCATAAGGCACAAGAGCTGAAGGTCGCTTGTCGCACCCGTCGATTTGCCAGGCCGTCCACCCTCAGAACTGCATTGGACCGGTGGTCAACAGGCCCCAGGCATTTTTATGGATCGGAAGGTCCATAATGGACATCTGAAGTTTGTAATCAGCACAGAGTCTTGAGCGTGAGGTTGAAGTGAGCACATTAGCAGAGAAAGTCGCATTGGTCACCGGGGCTCCGAAGGGCGTAGGGGCCTCTATCGCCGAGCGTTTGGCGGCATCTGAACTGACACCAAAAGACGCTCTGCTCCGCTTCTATGAAGCCGAGGCGAACTACATGAAGGCGTTTCAGGAGAACGGCGTCGCGAGCTTTGACGAGATGCGGGAGATATTGGCGCCCGATGTCGTTCTGCACCAGTCCCCTGACTTGCCCTTTGGCGGAGACTACGTCGGCTACGAGGGGTATGAGCGATGGGCCGCCACGATGGGCACGATCTTCGACAAGCTCGAGGTGACGGAGCGGCAGTTCTTCGAACAGGCTGACAAGGTCATTGTGGTGTGTCGCTTCATCACGCGGTCGCGGACCAATGGGTCCGTTCAAGACCTTCCCATGGCGCAGGTCGTGACCGTTCGGAATGGAAAGATTGTCGATTTCCGGCCGTTCTACTGGAACGTTCCCGCGTACGTGGCTGCCGCTGCGCGCTAGACCCAACAACAGTTCTTGAGAAAAGGAGTTGTTATGAGTCATAAGGAACAGCAACCCGCAGAGACTTTAAAGCGCTTTTATGAGGCGGAGTCTGCATACCTCGCCGCGGGCGAAGGTGATTTTTCCGAAGTCGCGGCGACGCTTGATCCGGACTGCGTCATCTTTCAACCGACATCTCTGCCCTATGGTGGGGAATGGCGGGGACACAGCGGTTTTGAGGCTTGGATGAAGGCCTTCGCGGAGCAATGGTCGTCGCTGCAGGTCAGGAATTCAGAGCTCTACCCGAACGGCGACGTGATCGTGAGTAAGTCGCACGTGTATGCCGTCGCGAAGAGTACGGGCCGAGATGCTGACTGGCCGCTGTTGCAGTTCTTCAGAGTACGAAACGGCAAGATCGTGGAGTTACGGCCATTTCATTGGGACACCGCGCGCATGCTCGACGCGCTCAAGCCTTAGGCCTCCGAGAAGCTCCAGAATGGAACGGCAGGAAACTTGCAGAACTGGCCCGGCGAAGTCGCCAATGCCAAGTATTGTTGATCGCCCGCTGCGCTTCGCGCGAGAGCTAATTTCATCCACTACCAACCCATCTCCCTCACGCGCGACACATTCTAAGTAGGTTTACTTGGGCAGAATCCGTAAGGAGAACAGCATGTCAACACAGACAAAGATCGAACGCATTCAGGCACTGCTCAATGATCCCCTGAACGTGGATCTCGTAAACAAACTCATCGCGAAAGATGCGACCTACGTTTCGCTTAACTTCGACAATCCCGAGCTGAAAGCAATCATGCCCTGGACTGGTACCGGTACCGGACCGCAGGCCGTCCTCGACACCTACCGGCAAGTTAGCGGTTACTGGAAGAATGAAGGACTCAAGATCACGGACTTCGTGGAGACCAGCGACAAGGTAGCGGTGTTCGGAACCTTTACCTACAGGTCCGTAACACTCGGCAAGGCCATTACATCTCCGTTCTGCATCTTCGCTAAATTCGATGATGAACAGGTCGTCTATATGCAATTCATGGAGGACACGTTTGGCACCGCTTCGACCTTCCGTTCAGGTGGAACATGGACGTTCCACAGTAATCCCGAAGGCAAGATCATCGAACTCTAAACCGCGCCGGCAATCATTCGCTCCTGATGTCTGGGACCAGACCGTAACAATCCCAACTTCAACCCTGAAACAAGGAGAACAGTATGGCAAAGCAGCGAGTCGATGTTCATACACACCTCGTTCCACCCTTCTGGGCGGAAGAGCTCAAATCCCACGGCGGCGATCCCTCAGGTTGGGGCGCGCCTGACTGGAGTCCGGAGCAGCTACTCAAGTTCATGGATGACGAAGAGATCGCCGTCTCGGTCCTCTCGTTGACCGCGCCCGGCATCGAGGGTTGGGAAGGTGCTGCACGAATCGAGATCGCGCGCCGGGTTAACGACTATGGTGCACACTTGATGAACCAACGTCCAGACCGGTTCGGGTACTTCACCACACTGGCTCTTCCGGATGTGGACGCGGCTTTGTCGGAGATTGAAAGATCGGTGGATGTACTTCACGTGGATGGCGTCACGCTGCACAGCAACTATGACGGAGTGTATCTGTCGGATCCGCGTTTCGATCCCGTCTGGCAAGAGCTTGATCGGCGCTCAGCGACCGTCTTCGTCCATCCAACCCGACCGCCTCAGATGCCGGTACTGCCGGGCGCGCCAAGCCCTTTCGCGGACTATCCAGCCGATACCACGCGTTGCGCCCTGGACCTGGTCCTCAAGGGACACCGTAAGCGCTTCGCATCCACCAAAGTCATCCTGTCTCATGGCGGCGGATATCTTCCCTTTGCCGCCACTCGGTTCGCAGAGCTTGGGGCTTCGCTTGCAAAGGACCGGTCTCCCGAAGACATCATGACGGATATCAAGAGCTTCTACTTCGACACGGCTCTAGTCGCGCCGAGCGGAATTCCCAGCCTGATCGGAACCGTTCCTGTGGGACAGATCGTCTTCGGCACGGATTATCCATACGCGTCCGAGAAAGTGAGTAAGACCTTCGACTCTAATCTCGACCATGCAACCATCCTGACTCCCGATCAGGTCGGTCAAATCAACGTGAAAGCAGCAGGGTTGATTCCGCGGCTCCAAAATGTCATCTCCATCAAACAATAATGTGTTCGTTGGCTGGTAGTGCCTAAGTTAGAGCGGCATTCATTTCCGGTTTTCTGGTTCTTGGATGACCTTCACCGCTGTTGCCTCTGGCTTCTCCAAAGCTGCGGTGCAAGCCTTGCGGCGGTGCATCCTGCATTCAAATTGTTTGCAGGACGATGTTCAGCGCGACCCTGTTCCTGAACCTACTAGGGAATGTGGGCGTATGCCGATGCGATGGAGAACGCTCAAGAATGGCTGGACTCTAGATTGGCGGTCGGACCTGAATGAAGAAGCCGGAGCAACGCTCGATGCACGGCGCCTGCGGGAATCCAAAGATTCTCGCAGGCGGGCGGTGTGCAACCTGCTAAACGCTCAAACGGCAGGATGAGAAGTAGTTCGGTGGGCTGCGTGAGATGGTACTGAAGCGTGATGGCCACCGCTGCCGCGTATGTGGCAAACCTGAGGGCCGGAAGCGAAGCCTTGCCGTTCATCATCGTGTTCCCGGCAAGTCAGAGCTGGATCTGATGATTACGCTATGCCTGATACATCATAAGATGGTGACCCGTACCCTAGTCCTGCCCGAAGAATGGCCAGAGGTGTTGCGCGTGCTCTGGCGTGAACAGCACCCTGACGCTCACGAGCAAACTGCGCTCGATTTCTAAGTACCCGGTACTACTGCACGACAGACGAAGTTTTTGGGAAATGGAGCTCAGTCGGATGTATATGCGCTTATTAGTCTGAAAAGGGAAAACCAGCGTTCCTGGCTACAGGGGCGTCTATGCGGCCTTTAGATCGCCCGAGAAAAACGGTTTCATTGCCATAGAGACACGTGGCTGCACATGTGCTACTGCTGAATATGCTGCGCTCAGTTCTTGCGATGGATAAATGAAGCATCAGCCCCACCGGGCACATCACAATCCTGTCTAGAGTGACGCTTGCCCAAGCCACCCCACTCAGGAGGTAAACCACGCAATCGCAAGCCGCATCGCGGCTCATCCGCAAAGGTATGCGGGGTTCGCGCATCTACCGTTGACGGATCCGGATGCGTCGGCGGACGAGTTGGAACGGCCGGTTACGGAACTGAGCTTCAGGGGTGCGCTCGTCAGCGGCGCCACAGAAAGTCGCTACCTCGACCACCGATCGTTCGAACCTCTCCTGGCGCGGGCGGAGCGACTAGACGTTCCCATCTATCTGCATCCCGCGGCTTCTACGAAGCCGGTGCGCGACGCCCTGTATGCCGGCTTGCCGGACGACCTCGGCTTCTGGATGTCCCTGTCCGGATGGGGCTGGCATAGCGACACCGCAGTCCACGTCCTGCGCCTTCTGCTTTCCGGCTCGCTTGAGCGCCATCCCAATCTCAAGATCATCATCGGGCACCTGGGTAAGGGCCTTCAGATCATGATGCCTCGCCTGGATCAGCAATTCGATCAGCTCGCCGGGTTCGGCGGCATACCCAGCGAGATCCTGCGCAAGCACCTATGGGTAAGCACCAGTGGTTTCTTCTTCCTGCCGTCGTTCATGGCGACCCTAGGCGCATTCGGAGCTGACCGGATTCTCTACTCGGCGGATTATTCGTTCGGATCTTTGGAGAGGGGCAAGGCCTCCTCGAAGAGCTCCCTGTTGATACCGAGACTCTCACCAACATAGCGCATGGCAACGCCGATCAGCTGCTGAAACTTACCGCATGAAGTTATCTCGAAGAGTGTCCTGCATGGGTCTATCCGCGACTGAGTAGTAGGGACACGTAAATAACCTACCTTCCCTGACCTGTTTGGAACCATTTCAGCGAATATATCGAATCAAACAGATTTGCGCCGGGTGCTATTCGAAGGCATGGAAACAAACGGTGCGATTTGCATGGAGGTAGAAATGCCGAGGACATCGTCTTTGCTCATTTGGTTTGCGAACGCCATTGAAGCGCTTCAGGCCGGAGATGTCGAGGGTTTGGATGGCGATGTACTCGCAAGACGCCGTTCATGAGTTTCCGTTCGCTCCCGAAGGTGCTCCTCAGCGCCTTGAAGGGCGGAACGCGATTGCCGCGTACATGCGCCAGCTTCCGGCGCTGATTCGCTTCGGAAGCCTCGGTGACATCTGCGTGCGCGAAGCGGAGGACGAGATCATCATCGAGCCCACCGGTCATCAGCGTCGCACTGCGGATAAGCCACTCCGAGACCTCAGCTATGTCTGGCTTATCAAATATAGTAACGGCAAGGTCCGTCATATTCGTGATTACATGAATCCGCTGCAGTTGGCCGGACTTTAGATGCGCGGAGAGCATGCTCCGCAAAGGCCCTGAGCTGATCAGGCTGAGCGTAACCGCTCGCCATGTTGCGCATCCAAGTTCTTGACGGCTGCGCTTCCCACGGCACCCGCGTCGCAGCGGAGCCGAACAGAAGGGAAGTTGCGTGCAGAAGGAGAAAAATCGTGAGCGAGTTCAACCTCCAGGCCAACATCACCGCACTAGTGATTATCGATCTGCAATATGGCCTTATCCCCCTGCCAGTGCAACCGCGTCCATTTGACGAAGTGGTCGAGCGCACCGCACAGTTGGCAAAGGCCTTCCGCGCAAAAGAAGCTCCGGTCATTTGGGTGCGCGTCGATCTGTACAACTTTCGCCGACTCATTGTGGACCAGACCATGTTCGACCTGGACGGCCCACCCCCGCCGCCTGAGTCCATCGAGATTGTTGCAGAGGCCGGCAAGGAACCTGACGAACTGCTCATCACCAAGCGCTTCTGGGGTGCCTTCGATACCACACCTCTTGAGGCTGAGCTGCATAAGCGCGGTATCGACACCATCGTTCTATGCGGCATCTCCACAGACATCGGCGTCGAAACCACGGCCCGCTCGGCCGCCACGCTCGGCTTCAACGTGGTGGTGGCGGAAGACGCGACCTCCGCCCGAAGCGTGGAAGCTCACCAAAATGCGATCGAGCGAGTCTTCCCGTTCCTCGGCCGGGTCCGCTCGGCCGCCGAAGTCGAAGCAGCTTTGGCGTAGCGTACCTGCTCTTAAACGAGATGCCCTCTCCCCCCTTGCAAGTTCAAGAGCTATTAAGTAGCAGACGCAGATTGTTCCAGATATCGTGACCGTTCCGCTTGATCGTGCCAACCTCTACTTGGCTCTTACGCTAGCGCTGCCCAAGTGGGAAGCAGGGCGAGTCGGGCGTTGTGTCGAATTCAGCCGGACCACTGATCGCAACCGTAGTGCTCGCGGCTGGGTGGTGCGCTGAAGTTGCTCGCCAGGCGTCATCGTCGAAGTTGTGACCTCCTTCTCGGCGCCGTCGTGGAACTCAGGTCTTTAACCTTCGTCATGCCGAAGTGGAACAGCGGCAGGTCGGTCTTGACATGGTGCACAGGCGAACTTTGCCGGGCAGGCCCACCCCGGCTGGCAGGGCCGCTGAATGTCGTGAGGCTCGTTTGGCTCGTGGAGAGCGGCAACTTCCGCTGATCCGAGACTGTCATTCCACCATCCATTGAACGCGTCTTGTGAACCCGTTCGCTTGAAGCAGACTTGCGGCGATGCTGGACCGATATCCGCTTCCGCAGACGGCGATGATGTCAGAATCCTTTTCGAGCTCTTTCCTTCGCTTCTTCAATTAGAGATGTGATTGGGAAAGTTGCTGAGTGCTTCCACTAAAGGCGTATCGGCATCCACGGAGCGTACAAGGTAGATCATCGAAGCAAGGGGTGATTCGCTCAAGCGGCTTGTGGAGCCGGTTGCGGAGCACGGCGTGCTGTAGATGTTCGGTTAGCGTCGGACAGCGAGAAGTCGGCCGGTTCCGTTAACCCAAATCAGGGTTGAATCTTTTCCACTTTCTTTTCAATTACATAGCTTCCGATTGCCCCGATTAGGGTGCAGCCTCCGTCTAGCGCCTCCCCTGCACTCATAGGCAAATATGACGCGAACACTCCATGACGTGCGCTAATACAATTCGAGTCCACGTCGAAGCCGCACTCCTGCGCAGCCTGGACGAACGTTCTGAGCTTCTCTACTCAATACAAGGCGCGTTGTTTGCGCGGCCCTAGGATCGCCACTAACGCTTGAGCGCTTGGCAAAATAGAGTTGCACCCACGCTACAGCGACCGGAAATCGTCATCCCTGCGCGTCGCATCCCATCCCACTACCTGCATCTCTTGGGCTGGCCGTTCGAGACACAAAGACGAGCCATCATCGCGGTCCAGTTGACTTAGACCGCGGAGGACATATGGGCTGAAGCTGTAGCCGATCGCGTTCAACTTAGAAGGAGATAAGCTATGAGTTTTGAGGTCAGAAGGTATGTGGCCGGCAATGATACTGAAGGCAGGTGCGTTGTAGTCACAAACGAAGTCATCGAAGCTGTTTCTCGCGGGATGGGACCGGGCATCATCGGCTCGGAACTTTGGTCGACGGCACAGATGCCCGTAGACAACGCCAAAGACGCTGATACTCAACAGAGGGCGGGTTTTGTCAAACAGTTTAATAATTACAACTGGGTTGGCAGTGGGGGTGGCACAACATTTCGTATAACGGAATGGGCTCCAGGTCACGCGAAATTCACTCACCGAACACAAACGGTCGACTACGACATCGTTTTGTCCGGCGAGATCGACTTAGAACTGGATGGCGGCGAAGTGTTACATCTGAAGAGCGGAGATGTTGTCATTATGAGAGGCGGAACGCACACATGGCACAACAAAGGTCTGGTTCCGGCGGTGACAGCCTTTATGCTCATTGATGCTTTGCCCGTTACCGCAGCTGGACATCTACTTGAACCCCTATTTCCCGCAGATCCAGGATCCTCCTTCTAGGCAGGCGTCGTCCTTCGAAGAAGCGGCGGGGGTTTGCTTCTTTGTCGTCGCGGCAATTCGGTACGCGTCAGAATCTACAACATTGCACCCAACGCACCTTAACATCCTCTGTAACGCGGAGAAATCATCGGAGTAAGTTCCCTATGTCAACAGCGACTTCTCCTGGCATCCGCGCGAATGAGCGTCGCCGGATCATTACTCTTGAGGAACACTTTACAACGCTTGATATCCAACATGCGGTAGCACCTTTTCTAGCGAACACACCAGAGATGGCAGAGCTTCAGGGGAAGTTGGTCGACCTTGGAGAGGGGCGCTTGGCGGCCATGGACGCTGATGGCATTGATGTTCAGGTACTTTCCTGCGGTGGGTTGGGTGTCGATAAGCTAAGTCCAGACGATTGCACCGCACTCATGCATTCTGCTAACGATGAACTCGCTGCTGCTATCCGCTTGCATCCCCGTCGCTTCAGAGGCTTCGCGAGCTTGAACTTGAAGCAGCCGGAGAAAGCAGCGCGAGAGCTCGCTCGGTGTGTAGAAGAACATAACTTTTGTGGAGCTCTGATCGACGGTATGAATGGGGGCGGGTTCCTTGATGATCCACGGTTCACCCCTATCTTCGAGGTCTCTCAAGCCCTGAACGTACCGCTATACCTTCACCCCGCACCGCCGCCGAGCGACGTTTTCAAGGAGTACTTTTCAGACCTCCGGGAGGAACTTGGTAATCAGCTTTCAACGGCCGCGTGGGGTTGGCATGCGGAGTTGGGACTGCATGTTCTTCGTCTGATATGCGCCGGCATTTTCGACAAGTACCCTCGCCAGCAAATGATTATTGGCCACATGGGTGAGGATTTGCCTTTCTCACTGGACAGAGCTGCTTCGATATTGAAGGACACGGTACGAGATCTAGAAAGACCGATCAAGGATTACTTTCACCAAAACTTCCATGTCACCAGCAGTGGTTACTTCAGTCTGCCTCCATTTCAATGTGCACTGTCAGTCGTCGGCATCGAACGCCTGCTTTTTTCCGTTGACTATCCTTATTCCGAAATGAGTGAGGGACACCAGTTCCTCGAGTCCCTGCCGCTTTCACCAGCTGATAAGAGACGCTTCACTCAGACGAACGCTGAAGAGCTTCTAGGTTTTTCGTCGTGAGGTCTTTAGATAAAACACAGAAAGCTTATCGTTTTCGCCGTCAGTGGACCCTCAGTGACGCTTGGTCGAAATATGGAGGTGCATGTGCTCCGCTTGAATCGTAGAAGCTTTGCCTTTATGGGCATTGGTGCAGCAGCAGGATCCGCGCTCAAGATCAGCTCCGCACAAACGTCCCTATCACCTAGCGCTGGCAATCTGAGTCACGCACTTCCTAGCTCTGATCCAGGCCCGAGCGCGTGTTCCAAGTTGCCCGAAGTTCCGGCTGCGCCGTCCGAACAGATCACGCAGAGACTACTGCCCGGCTTTCGGTCGCAGTATGTGAAGACTTCAGGAGCGACGATTCGCACACTAACGAAGGGAGACGGGCCCCCGCTGCTGCTCCTGCATGGTCATCCCGAAACACACGTCACATGGCACAAGGTTGCGCCTCGACTGGCCGAACATTACAGCGTCGTTCTAACAGATCTTCGAGGCTATGGGGATTCGAGCAAACCGCCGGGCGGTCTAGACCACGAGAACTATTCCTTTCGCGCAATGGCCAACGATCAGATTGAGACTATGCGGCAATTAGGACACCACCGTTTCCTGCTTGCCGGGCACGACCGGGGCGGGCGGGTGGCGCATAGGCTTTGCTTGGACCATCCTGAGGCGGTCGAGAAGGTTGCGTTGCTCGATATCGCGCCGACGCTTACGATGTACAACGACACTCACAAGGAATTTGCAACCAAGTACGTTTGGTGGTTCCTGCAGATCCAACCGGAGCCGATGCCAGAACACATCATCGGGCTCGACCCCGTCTACTACCTACGCGATCATCTTTTTGTTCAGGGCAAGACCCCGGGGGCTGTGACGCCGGAGGCGATGGCCGAGTATATTCGCTGTTACTGCACCACCAGCACCATCCACGCCGTGTGCGAAGACTACCGTGCCGCTGCTGGTATCGATCTTGATATGGACCGTGCGGATGACGCAGCAGGTCATAAAATTCAAGCCCCAGTGCATGCTTTGTGGGGCGCCATGGGCACCGTGGGCCATCTTTGGGACGTTGTTGATACCTGGCGCTCCAAAGCATCCGGCAGCGTGACAGGAAAAGCGCTACCCTGCGGACATCTGTTGCCTGAGGAGCGTCCAGATGAGGTGTTTGCAGAATTTATACGCTTTTTCAATGCTTGAGGTGCAGCTTCGGCGCTGGCTCGTATTACTTTTTACTCTCGCCGTATCACTCATGCCCGGCATGTGTCAGACGCCGGAACCCAGCGGCGGCGCTAATCACAGCGTATGGCTGAGCTACTTCGGTGACCAGCCGTTCACGAACCATCTCTCTCTCCACTTGGAGGGCTCATACCGAAGAACGCTCGGTCTTGCACAGTTTGAGCAAGTTATGGCACGACCGGGGCTGACGATCATGGAGAGCAAGCGATGGCAGTCTCTGTTTGCCTACACTTATCTTTACTCCGAACCAACAGCCAATGGAACCTACGGTCTACCGCCAATTGTCGGCAAGCAGCCGGAGCATCGCGCGTTTGAACAACAGATCTTCCAACATCGCTTGCTCGGGCAGGGAGAACATGCCGTCACGCTTGAACACCGCGCACGGCTGGAGCAACGTTGGATCGGCACTGAGGTGGCCGGGGTCGGTCTGCAGGATTGGCGATTCAGTGAACGCGGGCGATACCGTATTACGGTACATGTTCCGTTCGGCGGCGGGAGCAATCTTCGCCATTACATTGCCGCGTTCAACGAGGTATACACAAGCTTCGGACCGCATAGTACGCCAACCCCCTTTTACTCCGACGTGACTTATGCCGCACATGGGTGGAAACTGAGCAGTCACTGGTCCTTAGAGGTCGGGTACCAATTCCGCTATCAAGCCCAGCCCGGTGGAACCACGGGGACGAACGATCACTCGTTGCAGATCTATTTTCTTTCCACTGCACCTCTTCGTTCGATTAGGTCTCAGCACTGAGGGAAACCATTCCGCCGAGCTCGCTATGGTTTGCACGACCAGTGGGCTCGATCCTATTCGCCTCACAGACCTAACCGCATCCGAGAAGAGCAACAATGCTGTCTGAGTTCTCTACCCAACCCGACAAATCACCTGCCTCCGCATCGTGCAGATCTGAAGCAACTAGCCGGCTGCCAACGTTACGTTCAATCTTCCCTCTCATCCTGATTGAATTCTTCTTTGCGGTCAGTGGCGGCTTTTTGGATGCTTACGCCTTCATTGCTCACGGACACGTTTTTGCAAATGCGCAGACCGGCAACGTCGTCTTCTTCGCAATGTACGCCGCGGAAGACAAATGGTCCGATGCATTCCGTCATGTGCCACCTGTCATGGCGTGCATCCTCGGCGTGAGTGCAGCCAAGCTCTTGGGCGCGCACTTCCGAAAGAGACCCTTCAGAGCGACTCTGCTCTGTCAAGGAATCGAGCTTTTTGCCCTATCCGGAGTGGCGCTGTTCGCCTCGCAGTTGCCGAATGTCTGGGTCGTTCCTATTCTTTCCTTTGTGGCAGCACTGCAGTACGCCAGCTTTGATTCTCTGGGGCCGTGGACCTTTAACAGCGCCATGACGACTGGCAATCTCACTAGCGCAACGACAGGCCTCGTCTTTTGGCTAATAGGAGTCGATCGCTCAAACAATCGCGGAAAGGCGGTCGTGTCGACTGTGGCCTGTTTGGCATTCCTGATCGGAGCATTGATGGGCAGCTTCGTCACCTCTCGCAATGCGGTACATGCACTGTTTGTTCCCGTTTCCTTGGTTCTGATAGGTCTCATCCTTACGTGGCGCAAGCGCAATGTTAATGCAGGAACGGACGAGGATTTTGCCGCAGATCACATGTCCACTTACTTGAAGCCACAGCCCGACAAACAGCTAGATGCCTCTAAGGGGAAGAGCGCTAAGTCTTACCGTGGAGCAAGTCGATGTCAACAACGAAAAAGTACGGCAGGAGAGCAGTGGATGCCTCTCTCCTGTTCCTGAACCTGGTTCTCTGTAGCCAGCATGGTATGGTATCCAGCGCTTCGATGAGTGCATTGGCGATGATGCACTCATCGGGAAATCCCGATGGGTGTTCCGTCCGTGAAAATTGACGACAAGTTTCGGCTCTGTGGGTACTGTGAGTGTAGATGCGGGCCGATCATCGCGGCTTCGCGCTACTCCTGCGAGATTCGGCTTTTTGGGAATTCACACTCTCGATCGCAGCTTTCGCGTGCGCGGCCTGCGCTTGCCGGATTTCCTTAACGGATAACCCTCCAGCGATCATTGTCTCTACAAGGTCGATGTGCAATCCGGCGAGTAGCACATGCCCCGCGAAGACAGCATCGCCCGCCGTTGAATCGGGCGCGGCGTCCTCTATATAACGCCTCAGCAGGCCATGCATCCATTTGTAATGTTCCGATTGCAGTACACCCGGACCTAGTTCAAGCGAACGAATCAGATGGACATTGTTTAGCTTAAACATTAGAAGCGAGTCGAGGAATGCGACAGCTCTCTCGCTCGATGCCGACCTGGGGTCCGCTGGCAAATATGCTTCTACCTTCGCACGTAGCGTCGCGAGCTTTGCAGCCCATAGTGCATTGAGAAGTCCTTCACGACTCCCAAATGCGCGAAACAAGGTGCCTTTGCCGACCCCTGCCGCAAGTGCGATGGCGTCCATCGTCACTGTTCCCGGCGCGTCAGCATTCGCGAAGAGCGCCGCGGCTGCTTCGAGCACCAGTGCAGGCGAGGCCGAGGGGCGTCCGCGCCGCTTTGGTTTATTTTCGGACTCGTGGTCCGATATGCAAGAGTACATTTTAGGACTCATAGTCCCTAATTTTATCCGAGGTTCTCAATGACACTTTCATCTTCGCTCCCCGCATGGTTCACCCAGGCAATCAAGTCGCTTCAGACTGGAGACATCGACGGTTGGATGGAGATCTATGCGCCCGATGCGATTCACGAGTTCCCATTCGCGCCGGCTGGGTCGGTGCGTATTCTGGAAGGTCGCGATTGCTATTTCTGCGTACATGAGTCAACTTCCGAGCTTCATCCGCTTTGGCTCACTCAGCGATGTTCGCATGCGCGAAGTTGGAGATGAACTTATCATCGAGGCCACCGGCCACCATCGGCGTGTCTCTGACGACAGTCCACGGGAGCTCAGCTACATCTGGTTCATCACTCGTCGTAATGGCCAAGTGACGCACATCCGGGATTACATGAACCCTCTCCAACTCGCAACGCTGTAACCGCTCGCGCCTCCGTTATCGCAAACAGGCCAAGTCACCCGTTGAGCCAGATGCGGAACGGATCACTTCTGCAAACCGCGTTTATGACGACTTATTCGTTGGCCACGCAATCATTGCGGTTCGCGCCAAATCCAGTAAAGCCTTCTGACCAACCCCGTCCCTTGCCAATGTTGACATGCCTTGAACGATAGCCATCGTCATGGAGGCGAGAGCTTGCGCGTTTGCCGTCCTAGGCAGGTGCCCGTCGCGGATGTCCCGTTCTGCCCTTTTCTGAAGAGCCTTGCGGTTGACGTCGCGGATGTTCTTCAAGGCTGCTCGCACCCGCTGTGAATTGGCGGACCCGCTGGACGCGGCGCTCGCGACCAGACACCCGGCAGGGGCGTCCTGTTGAGTGAACCACCGCGCGGAAAGCTCAAGAAGCTGCTGCGCAGCCTGCCGGGCCGAGCCGGCCTCCGCAATCAGCTCGGGAGTTGTCTTCGGCCCTGGATTCGCATACTTTTCCAAACACTCCAGAAAAAGAGATTCCTTGTCTCCGAAGGCGGTGTACAGGCTCGGAGCGGTAATGCCCATGGCGTGGGTGAGCTCAGCAACGCTTGTGGTTTCGTAACCTGTCTGCCAAAACTGCAACATGGCCGCATTCAGCGCCTTGTCGCGATCAAACGAGAGTGGCCGTCCTAGACGTTTCGCTGTTGGTGGCTCTTGCGTTTCCATAATAGGCATTATGAAATCCCTTGACTAAAATCCGCAACCCACGCATACTTTCCGTAGTGGTCATTACGAAAGGACGGCATCGATGGATTTACAGCTGAACGGGAAGCGTGCTTTGGTGACAGGGAGTACAAGTGGAATCGGGGAACAAATCGCCAAGACTCTTGCAAGAGAAGGTGTCCAGGTTGTGGTTCATGGCAGGCGAAAGGTCGAAGCCGACCGCGTGGTGCAGGAGATCACAGCGGCTGGAGGGATGGCCATGGCGGCCATCGGCGATCTTGGAAGCGATGAGGAGACGGCCGAGGTCGTGAAAGTCTGCTTGTCGGCCTTTGGCGGTATCGACATTCTCATCAACAACGCAGGGGCATTTCCCATCAAGCCATGGCTGCTGTCGACTGTAGCTGAGTGGCTCGATCTGTATAACGCTAATGTGGGCTCGGTGGTACGGCTGGTTACTCAGCTTGTTCCCCTGATGGTGGAGCGTAAGTGGGGTCGGGTCGTTATGCTGGGCAGCTTCCTTGGCCCGATGCCAAGCCCGCCTGTTGCGAATTATGGGACAACGAAGGCTGCCAACATCGCCCAAGCTGTTTCTTTGGCAAAGGAACTCGGCGGGACGGGCGTAACTGCAAATACAGTCAGCCCAGGCCCGATCCGAACACCGGGGATGGAAGCTGGGGCACGGGAGATGATGACCTCGCAGGGACAGGAGTACAACTTCGATACGTTCGAGCAGTTCTATGTGCAGCAAACCCGTTTGCCCGCCGGCAAGATCGGGTCACCGATGGACATTGCGAACATGGTGGCTTTCTTATCGAGTCCTCTCGCTGACTTCATCACAGGTGCCAACTTACGCGTAGATGGCGGCATGATGCCGACAACCAACTAAGGTGAATGGGGCTGCCACTTTTGACAGCCTCTTCGCCGGGTACCATGAGGTTTCAATAGCAAACATTTGCATCTGCCAGGCCGATCTGAAGCATCTCGCATCGCCAACTAACATGGAGACCGTTAGTAGGGGCTAATGACGCATCGTGCGCACCTGCTTCCGGGGAGAATGACCTGTCGTGCGTCTGAACGCTGCGCTAAAGGCGCTCTCAGACTCGTAGACGACTGTAGATGCGACAGAAGAGATCGATTCCTTTGGCTCTTTAAGTCGCTTCGCAGCGAGGGTCATGCGCCAGTGCGTCACCTACTCCTTAGGTGCCTTGCCGACCTTATGCTTGAAAAGTTGTGCGAAGGCCGTCCGCGACATACCTGCGGCGTGGGCCAAAGCTGCCAGGGTACATGCTCGCGCCGGTTCTCGGTGGATGAAAGAAAGGGCCGCACGCAAGCGCACGTCTGCCAAGCGCGGAGAGCCATCCTGGATCCTGTTCAACGCCGCCGACCGCATGCAGGCGGAGTGCTTCGACAAGCATCGAATAGGCAACCTGCTGGGCGATCAGGTGCTACCTGGCTGTGGGTCACGCATTTCGCGGAGCAGCCGATCCACTGCCCAGCGAAGCGATTCCCGCTGTGCCTCGCTTTCCAGCCGGACTACCGGAGGCAGAACATCCAATAGAAAGCGAGCGTCGCCTTCCAGCCGGAAGTGACTGCCGAGGATGAGGAAGTCATTCCCCGGCGTCAACGGCAAGATGCCGTTGTACCTCTCCTGCTGCGATAGAATTCCCCTTGTTTGCAGCGGATGCAAAAGGTCGCTGGTCAGGCTGAAAGGCCAACCTAGGGGAAGGAGCACACAACTTCCCGTCGTCAGGCGGACAGGCTCCGCAACATTCTGCACGGCAAGCCAGCACTCCCCCCGGACAACGCTGTAGCACTTGATCATCCCGTGCGCTGGAAAGTGGACTCACCAGTCGCCGCCAGCGCTTAGCCCGCCTGTGGCATAGGTGCTCGGCTGCACGAGAGAAAGAATATCGGAGAGTGGGTCCATAGTCTTGTACGTACGCGACGATTCTTTGAACGGCCAGCATTGATCGTACAGGGTTAGCTCCTTAGTCTCATTTACGGAGGCTCAACATACACATCTTCGTTACCGGCGGCTCGGGCCAGACTGGCTCCGCAATCGTCAGGGAACTGATTGCAAATGGACACACCGTCACGGGGTTGGCGCGCTCTGAAAAGGCGATAGATCGACTGGTTAAGCTCGGAGCGCAGACGTGCCAAGGGTCTCTGGACGACCTCGAGGTGCTGGCAAGCAGTGCGCGAGCTGTGGATGGGGTCATCCACATGGCGTTCAGCGGGGATTTCTCAGACCCCGCTAGCATGACACGGCGCGACTGCGCGGCTATCGACGTGATGGGAGAAGCACTAAGCGGTTCTGGTAAGCCGTTGGTGATGACCTCGGGAACACTAGTGATGCCGACTGGAAATGTCGCGACGGAACAGGACCTGCCATATCCGCAGTCTCTCGGGAGTCTAAGAATTCCAGGCGAGCAGGCGTGTCTCGGTTTCGCTGGTAAGGGAGTACGCAGCATCGTGCTGCGGCTGGCGCCAACAGTGCATGGGCCGGGGGACCACGGCTTCATTCCGTTCCTGATCTCGACCGCGCGGCGAACAGGCGTCTCCGCGTACATCGCCGATGGAGCGAACCGCTGGCCTGCAGTTCACCGTCGAGATGCAGCCGCACTCTACCGGCTCGCCGTCGAAAAGGCTCCGGCAGGCAGCACTTTGCACGGTACAGGGGAGAGCGGCATCACCTTCCAGACCATCGCGCGTCTGGTCGGACGAAGGCTGAACCTCCCGACAGTCTCCGTGTCTGTAAGCGGCGCCGTAGAGCATTTGCAATATCCCCTTCTTCGCAAAGGCGTTGCTGTCGATTCGCCTGTCTCCAGCCTTTACACGCGTGAGCTGCTCGGTTGGGACCCGGTTCACGCAACCCTTCTCGAGGATCTGGAGACAGGTGATTACTTCTCGCCAGAAGCCGCGTCGGCCTTTGCCAAAACCGCACATTAGTCCTGCTATGTCGCATCAGCAGAAGACTTCGCTCCAGAAGCTACTTGGTCCTTCTATGTCGGAGTGTTGGTGACCAATCCGGTCCATTGACCTGAGTCGGGTGTGATTCGGTCAACTTTCGTGAACGGCGTTTCTCTGCACCAAACTCTGCATCACGCTGAAATTGGCATTCATCTAAATTGCGTGATCGAAATGAGCCAAGACCCGACGTTGAACTGGATACAGACGAGTATCCACCATGCTGAAACGGTAGTTCTGATTCATGCCGTTGGACATGATCTTACATATTGGGATCGTCAGATCGAAGCGCTCTCTGCCAGCTACAACGTGGTGGCGTTTGACCTTCCAGGGCACGGGCTATCTGCAACGAACTCGTCGGACTGGTCGTTTGCTTATGCAGCCAATGTCGTCGCTGAACTCATTACAAAGGTGAGTGGGTCTCCTGTTCATCTGGTCGGCATTTCGTTCGGGGGAATGATCGCCCAGGTCACCGTCATCACCCGCCCGGAACTTGTTCGCAGCCTTACGCTCATCGGCACAGCGCCAAGCTTTCCTGATGAGGTGCGTCAAGGCATGCGTGCACGCGCGGCCCTGGTTCGATCTCAGGGGATGACCGCAGTTGTCGAATCAAGCCTGCAACGCTGGTTCACGCAAAGCACCCGCGAGCGTCGGCCTGACATCACGGATCGCCTGACCAAAACGCTGCTCGCCGACGATGCTTCAACGCACGCCGCCATCTGGGACATGATTTCAGGGCTCGATCTGGACGATAGCTTATCTGAAATTACGTGCCCGACTCTTGTGTTGGTCGGCGAGCAGGACCCTAGTACACCTCCGGCTGTGGCCAGCCGCCTTGCCAGCAAGATTAGAGAGAGTTCTTTGGTCGTGATTCCAGAAGCGTCGCACATCGTGACCGTCGAAGCACCGGAAGCGGTGACTACTGCTCTGCTCAGCTTTCTTGCCGGGTCTGCTCGTCAGTCCTGACAAGTCGGCTTCTCGTCAGTAACACGATTTCGGAGTTGTTCAGCTATCTCATCGGGCTAAGTGTGCGTCGAAGAACCGCGTTATCTCGCCATAGGCTTCCTTCGTCACTGCGGCAGTAGGATTCGAATTGAACTGCGCGTGGGAGAGCCCTTCATACATTTCAAGGTCTGCCTCAATGCCGGCCTCGCGGAGCTTTCGCTGTACCCGGACCGTGTTGGACAGAAAGAGATCGCGCGTACCAGATGTCAGAATGGTGGGCGGAAGACCGTGCAAATCGCCGTAAACAGGCGACAGTTGCGGATCCTTAAGATCGTGGCCGTGAGCGTACAGACGCGCAACCCGGCTGAGGTAGCCGTCATAGCTGACGACCACGTTATCAATCCCTTCGTTCGTCTTGTAGCTGTCACCCGTACCCGTCATATCGGACCATGGAGAACCCGGAGCAATGGCTCCGGGCAGCGGTAAGCCTTCCGCCTTGGCGCGCAGCATCAACGCAAGCGTCATGCCGCCTCCGGTTGAAGTACCTTCCACCGCGATGCGTCGCGGGTCCGTGGTCGCGACCAAAGCGCGCCACGCAGAAGTTACGTCATCCATTGCCGCAGGATACGGCGCATCAGGAGGCATATGGTAGTCGATCGAGATAACTCTGTAGCCGCCATACGCGGCCATCAGCATCGCCTCCCCCGTACCCGCCTCGCCCGGGCTGAAGATGTACCCTCCTCCGTGGATGTGGAAGATGACCTGGTTCTGATGTGCCGCCGGGATCATGCGGGGAGTCAAGACGTACGCTTTGACTCCACCCAGCACAGTTGCTGAGAGAGAAACGCCCAAAGCCGCGCGCTGTTGCTTGAGGCGCGGAACAGCCGCTTCGGCAGCTCGCGTTACGATCGCCTTCCACGCCGCATCGTCAGGTGGGTTCAGGTTCCAGAACGTCGAATAAGGCGCCCCCACCAGCGCCGCGGTAGCGGGGTCAAGATCTTCCGGCACCGGAATAAGCCGGGCTGGCACAACGCGTTGACCGGCGGTGCTGTTCGCTTTGCTCTGGCCTTCCTGTAGCGCCACACGACCGGGGGCTTGCGCTGCGGCCGGACCAGCCACCGCAAGGGCGAGCGCCATGGCACATAAGTAGCTCATGGCGCGCCCGTCCAGGTATCGCGCGTATGCGAAGCAACGACGTCTGCCGCGCGACTTTACCCCAGATGACGTTCCAAGCCTCATAGCTGGGACCCACCCCCATCGACGGGGAGTTCTGCTCCAGTCGTATAGGTCGCCTCAAACGCCAGAAAGACGGCAGCTTTGGCAATCTCCTCCGTGTTGCCTACTCGCTTCATCGGGTTAGTCTCCGCCATTTGCTTGTATGTCTTTTCAAGGGCTTCTTTGGGCATGACTTTGTCCAAAATGGAGGTCGCAATCGGACCAGGACTCACAGCGTTGACCCGGACACCGCGTGGCAGGAGCTCCCGCGCCAGGCTGCGAGTCATGGATCGCACGGCCGCCTTCGTCGCGGCGTAAGCGCTCACCATTGGATAACCCATCACATTCACAACGGAGGTCGTGAACACCACACCGCCTCCCTCCCGCATCCATGGAGCGAGCTTTTGTACCGTGAAGTAAGGTCCTTTCGCATTGACCGCGAACAGTTCGTCGTAATCGCCCTCTGTCATCTCTTCAAACGGGGCGAAACGCGTTTGCCCCGCATTGACGAACAACGCGTCGATCGGTTGGAAATCGGTTTCCACCCGATCGGCGAGCTTTTGGATGTCGGGGAGCGAAGCTGCATCGCTTTCAACCACGATGGCGTTCTCGCCAAATTCCTCACGCGCTGCATCCAGGGTCTTCAGGGTGCGGCCCGTGAGCAGCACCTGAGCTCCCTCCGAGACCAGAAGCCGTGCGGGGAGCCCTATGCCGCTCGTGCCTCCCGTAATCAGTACCCGCTTTCCTGCATACTTCGCCATGTTTCCTCCGTGTTCCTAAAAGCCGAGTTGAGCCATACGCTCTATAAGACTTCCTGTCCCACTCAGACGATCTATTCTGAGAGTCCAAGTAATCGGCTTGATCGTCCAAATAAAGAATGGACCCGCTCTCACAGATCCTCATTCTCTTGAACCCCCGCACCTACAACTGCGGCGGGTTGAACCTCGGCCCAGGCTCGGCCATTCAATCTCCAAAACACGATGGCCTCAAGTGTTATGCGGTCGTCTCTGGAGAGGCTTGGCTTTCAATCGACGGTGTTTCTTGTCCCGTGCATCTCCAGGCTGGTGAGTGTCTTTTGTTGCCGCGCGGAAGGCCCTTTCGCCTTGCCGGGAGTCAGGACAGTGCCATGGCGTCGTACACCGGCGTTGAGGCGGTGCAATGCGGAACGATCGCAACCTACACCGGTGGAGGGCAGTGCCTGCTGGTTGGAGCGCATTACGCCTTCAGCACGATACAGGCAGGCATGCTCCTGAACCTGCTGCCTCCCGTGGTGCACCTCACAAACGTCGCTGAGAACGTAGCTCTTTGCTGGACCTTGCAACAGATGACTGAAGAATTGCACCATCCGCGGCCCGGCGGAGTCGTCGTCGCTCACTCGCTCGCCCGCATGATGTTTGTTCAAGCGATTCGCGTCTGTATCGAGGAGTGCGCGAGGGAAAATCTGGGAGGACTCTCGGCACTGGCGGATGTGCAGATGAGCAGGGCAATCTCCTCCATGCACAGTGAACCCGCATACGCGTGGACGGTCGAAAAGCTGGCGCAGCGAGTGGGTATGTCTCGCGCCGCCTTTGCCTCGCGGTTCAAGAACACGGTCCGGCAGTCGCCCATTGAATACCTGACACGCTGGCGGGTACTGCTCGCTGAGGACAGGATGGCGAATACGACCGATCCGATCTCCGCAATCGCGCAGTCGCTGGGATATGAGTCAACCAGCGCCTTCGGGAAGGTGTTCAGGAAAGTTACCGGCCACAGCCCTCGCCAATACCGCAATGGGCTAAACACCCCGGCTGTACCCACCTCGTAAACGCTCTTGCAAGCGCATTCTCGACAGCGAAACTCGCCAGCCCTAGGTCGCATTCTCGGAAGGAGGCGCCTCGCAGTCCTGACATGGAGCAGCCGGGCCGCCCACTAACCAGCCATGCGTTTAGCGGTAAATGGCGAACCGCTCGCATTACAATGAAGATTCTTTATGCGAGACCTTGCTAAATTGTTTTGGGCTGGCGCGCTGATCCTTGGCGCTGGAGCAATGTTCTTCGGAACGTGGGAGATGACACATCCTGCGGGGCCAGGTCGGAGTCAAGAACTGCCTGCGGCCGCTGTTCAAACCGGATCTTTGCAAGCCGTGTTCTTCGGAACAACCACTCTCCTCTTTCGTGATCAGAGCCATGCGGTGATGGTGGATGCGTTCCTGTCCCGACCCGATTTACAAGCAGTGCTGACGAAAAAGATTGCGACAGATCCTGTTCGAGTGGCTCAAAGCCTCTTATCGGCAGGAGTCAGCCACATCGATCTTCTGCTTATCTCCCACTCGCATTTCGATCACGTCTTTGATGCGCCACTGGTTGCGATGAAAACAGGCGCGTTGCTTGTGGGTTCTCCATCTACGTACGAGGTCGGTCTTGGTGGAGGCGTGCCTCCGGAAAAAATACGCACGGTACTTGGCGGTGAACAGCTCGATGCTGGGCGCTTTCACGTCACTGTGATTCGTTCCCTGCACTCGCCTGACGACAAGGTGCCGGGCGACATAAGCAGCCCTCTGCACCAACCCGCCTCCATAAAGAGCTACCGCCAGGGGGGCACCTTCAGCTATCTCATTGAACATGCTGGCCTCCATATCCTTGTCCATCCGAGCGCGAACTTCGTCCCGGGCATGTACCGCGGTGTCCACGCCGACATTGTTTTCCTTTCCATTGGTGGATTGGGAAGGCAGTCGCGGGCCTTTTCTGACGCCTACTGGCGAGAAGTTGTCGAAGCTACTGGTGCGAAGCTTGTAGTACCTATCCACTGGGACGACTTCACTCAGCCGCTCGATAGACCCTTGCAGCCCATGCGGCGCTTCATGGACGACTTCTCGATGGCGAGTCAGTTTATTGATCCCCTTGCTCAACGCGACTGTGTAGCCATCCGCTATATGCAACCTTTGGTCCCCGTGGACCTTACTGCATCCGCCTCACAGCGCGGATGCGAAGACAATAACCGGTAGACACTGTGAGTGCGGTGCGTGGCTTGAGAAGTGCAGATGAGGAATCAGAAGCCGCTAGATCTGAACCATCCCGCCATCGACGAAAAGTTCAGCGCCGTTCACATAGCTTGCATCCTCTGAGGCGAGGAATAGGACTGCTTTTGCAATCTCTTCAGGCTTACCGGGGCGGCCGAGAGGGATGTCTTTCGACAGTTCCGACAAGAGTCGTTCGGCGTTGTCCCGACCACCTGTCGCCCTCTCAATTGAAGCAGTATGTACTGGGCCTGGGCTGACGACATTTACGCGTATTCTCCGTTCGCCGAGTTCGTTTGCCCATGTTCGCGCGAAACTCCTTACCGCGGCCTTGCTCGCGCTCAATACACCGAACCCAGGTATTCCCTTGATCGTCCACATGGAAGCATTCAGAACAACGGCAGCTCCATCAGGCATCAAGGGCAAAGCCTTCTGCATGCAAAAGAAGACCCCTTTGACATTCGCGGAGAACCCGGCTTCGAACTGACTTTCAGACACCTGTTCAAGTGTGAGGTGTTCAGCCGTGCCTGCATTCGCGAACAGGATATCCAGCCGCCCCGATTGCTCTCTCACCACCGTGATCAGGCGGTCGAGATCCTCCAACTTGGAAACATCGCCCTGGATGCCCACGGCCCCATGACCGATCTGCTCGATCGCCGTCGCGAGTTCTGGGCTCCTTCGCCCTGTTACAAAAACCCGGGCCCCCTCCGCTGCGAGCAGTCTGGCTGTCGCCAATCCAATGCCGCTGGTTCCGCCCGTAACCACTGCAATCTTGTTCTCAACTCTTCCCGACATCGGCGTTCTCCTAAGAGTTAATAGTCTTCAGCCCAACTCCAACGATCTGGTTGGATAATGGATAAGATTCCAACCTCTCCGTTGGAGATTCAAATAGAATCGGTTCATGGCCTGGGATACACAGGAAACACGTCGTCGTCTTCAGCAAGCGGCTTGCACAGAGTTCACCGCACATGGTCCGGACGGTACGACCATGGCGCGGATTGCAGCTCGCGCAGGAATCAACAAGGAGCGGCTCTACAACTATTTCGGGGACAAACGACGACTCTTTGAGACTGTGCTGATCGAGGAACTGGAAAAGCTTGCTATCTCCCTGGGAGCGAACGCTCCCGGCCTGGAGAATATCGGAGAATATACGGGCTGCATCTTCGACTATCATGCGGACAATCCGCACCTCGTCAGACTCTTGCTCTGGGAGAGCTTGTCGGATGGTCCAGCCATAAACGAGGTGGCCCGGGTCGCACATTATCAGCGCACGGTGGCGATGTTTGCCGAAGCACAACGGGACGGCACACTGAAGGACGATCTCGATCCAGCAAAGCTGGTCTTTTTATTGATTGGACTGGCTGCATGGTGGTTTGCCGTACCCCAGTTGTCGCGCATGGTCACAGGCTCGGCTGGCAGTGCTTCAAGGGAGCGAAGCCGACGCCGAGCGTGTGTTGTGAGTGCCGCGCAGCACCTGGCCTCTCCAAACCCGTGAGAAGCGGCTGTCCAATCGTCGGAAGATGCCAGTCCCTGTAAGCGCTCACGTAAGCCAGCGTGCCGCGCTGTTACCAGATGGCGTCGCGCGCTCCAAACTTCCGACAATGAGGCTTTCCATCATTAATCCTTAGTTGATGGGTCTACGTCCTTATGCCAGAATTGTGCTGAGACACCTGAGCCGACCGATTCATTCATAAGCACGCGAGCCAGTGATGAGGATGCCGACGAGCCGGCGGGCGCTGGACTCCCAGCCCGGCATGTCCGTGGTGTGGAAAACACCGACCAATGCACGTACGAAGTCGTTGGGATCGGTGTCGGAGCGGAGATCGCCGCTGTCGATTGCCCGCCGCACGGCAGCGATGAATGCCGTACGAATAAGTGGGCGGGAGCCTTCAGCAAGGCGCATCGAGCCGCCAGCTACGGTCTCCAAAGCCGGGACGATGAGCCTTTTTCTAGCCGTGCAGTCGATGAAGAGAAACATCCAGGCGCGGAGAGCATCGAGCGGCGGCATGGTTGCGGCGAAGCGCTGTTCCGCTGCGGCGAGCTTCTCGACTTCGCTGCGGTAGACGGCTGCTATGAGATCATCTCGCGTCGGAAAGTGACGATAAAGGGTGGCATTGCCGATGCTCGACCGACGAGCGATGTCATCGAGGCTTGCAGTCGCTCCGTCGCGGGTGAAAACGTCTTTAGCTACTTCGAGAATGCGCTCGCGATTGCGCTCCGCGTCAGCGCGGGGCTTGCGGGCGGGCGGCGAGGATAGATGCGTCTTGTTCGGCATGCAAGGATTTGGCAAACCTTTTTTGCAACCGGGGACTATCCCCTGTTATCTATTGATGCGGGGACTCTCCCCGTTTTATAAGGTGCAGGCCCGGGTGTCAACCTCTAAGCGGCCTCCGAGGAACTGTGCCAACAGGAGGAGTGACGATGCGCATATTTATAACGGGAGCGACAGGATTCATCGGCACGGAATTAGTTAGGGAGTTGATGGAGGCCGGACATCAGGTGCGCGGCCTCACGCGCAACGACGGCGGCGCGGAACAGTTGCGGGCTATGGGCGCCGAGGTGCACCGCGGCGACCTGCAGGACCTCGGCAGCCTGTACAGCGGGGCGACTGGCATGGATGCTGTGGTGAATCTCGCGTTCAACCATGACTTTTCGGCCTTTGCGCAAAACGCTCAGGACGAGATGAATGCGATTGAGGCATTGGGTTCGGCTCTGGCCCCCGGCAGGCTGTTGGTGGTTACGGCCGGGCTTCTGCGCGGCACGCCGGGTCATATGAGGACGGAGAACGATCCTCCAGCAGAGTCGGCGACGGTTCCGCGCAGGCCGGAACAGGCGGCTCAGGCTGTGGCGGCAAAGGGGGTGCATGTAGCGATTGTGCGTCTGCCGCAGGTTCATGACACGCGCAAGCAGGGCATGGTGACATTTCTTGCCCAGATTGCGCGCGAGAAGGGTGTTTCGGCCTATGTGGGCAGTGGGGCAAACCGTTGGTCTGCCGCCCCGCTGACAGACGTGAAGCATCTGTATCGGTTGGTAATCGACAAGACGGGTCCGGGCATGACAACATACCACGCGGTGCAGGAAGAGGGAGTGTCGCTGCGGGACATCGCAGAGACGATCGGCAAGGAGTTGAAGGTGCCGGTGGTTTCGATCCGGGCTGAAGATGCTTTTGAGCACTTCGGGCCATACTTGGGGCAAATTGCGACATTGGATTTGCCAGCTTCAAGCGAATGGACGCGAAAGACGCTCGGATGGGAACCGGTCGGGCCGGGGCTGATTATGAATTTGACGAAGACAAGTTGAGCAATGAGATCGCCTGGTCTCCATTACAAGGTGATCGTCCGTGGAACGTCCACCGTCGAGTTCTACTCATGCAGATAAGTCCCAGAAACGCTCTCCTCGTCACTTGCTACAGATCATTTCCGCCATTGCGCCTAGGAAGCGACTTCTCAGCACTCCTCCAGCCCTGCACTGCATCACGGCCATCCGCTAGTGTCCTCGGTTCCGCGTCGTAATGCGGATGCATTGAGAATCCACGGGGACCAAAGGTTGCATGCAGCAGATCGCTACACTGTAACGTAAGCGAGGGAATCAATAAACTGGCTCGCCAGCGAGAAGTCATTCATGAAACGAAGCGACTTCACTCAATCGCTCGATAAACCCTTGCAGCCCATGCCTTGTATACGGACGGAATTATTTCGTGAGCTTGTCATAACTATCCACTGAGACGGGTCGGTGCACGAAGGCTAGCCACATGCTTCCAAGCACAGCCTTGACGCCTCAAGTTAAAGATCAATAAATGGAAAAGCGGCTCGCTGTTTCAGCGTTCCTGATTAACGCGTCTTGCCTCACTTGGCCCCTGTCGAACTGCTTTCCTGCGGAGAATGCGACTCTTGGGACCGCAGAACCTGGGAGAGAACTTTAGCTCCCAAGATACGTAAACTGCTTATCAAGCGTGCTCGTCTTCTGAGGCCAACAATGATCTTGTCAGATTGCCCTGTTCTGTTGATCGCCTTCTTTGCTTTTGCGTTGATCTGTGCTCCGCGCAGGCTAGCGGCGCAAGGCCTGCAAGAGCCTCATGGTGACAGCGCGACGCGTAGCACCCGGGTGGTCGATCTGAGGCTACCTGGCGATGCAGTGACCAAGGGCATGTGTCGCTCCGGAGCGGACACCCCCTGCCTTTTACCGCGCAGGCGGGCATCCTGGCGGTTGGCGGGACCGATGCTGAAGACCTGCAAATCTCTGCTCCAGACAAGCTGACAGGAACTGTCAGCGTACCGGACGGCAGCGCAATCGCGGCCATGTCGTATGTCGCCTACTTTGCGGACAACGTCGATCAAAGCAGGCGGCCAATCGTCTTTCTCTACGATGGCGGCCCCAGCGTTTCCACCAGAACCATGCTCATGGCCAGTTTCGGTCCCGTTGTTGCAGACCTGCCCGGCCTTCACCATTTCGCGGGAGGTCCTTACCATTTCGATAACAACGTGGACGCGCTGCTCGACGTGGCAGATTTGGTCTTCGTCGATCCTCCGGGTACTGGATATGGGCACATCCAGGGCCAGGATGCCGCTCGCGCTTTCTACGGCATCGACGGAGATGCAGCGGCCTTTGATCGTTTCATCCGCCGCTTTCTGAGCAAGTACTCCCGCTGGGAGTCGCCGAAGTACCTCTTCGGCCACAGCTACGGTATGGTGCGCAACGCGGTGCTTGCCCGCATGCTGGAGGAGGATGGTATTGACTTGAACGGCATCATCGCCGACGGCTGCTTCCTGAACCAGGACGACTTCCCAGATGCCGCGTCAGGTATACCCGGCACCGACAACCCGTATATCCTGCAACTGTCTACCTTTGCCGCTACCGCGTGGTTTCACCACAGGATCGTGGGAGCGAGCGGTGAATTCGAACCATGGTTGCGCGCCGTGGAGCGGTACGCTGCAGGACCGTATGCGACCGCGTTGCTGGCCGGAAGCGATCTGCCGCCGGCGGAGGAGCAGACCATTGCGACTCAGTTGGGGCAGTTCACCGGACTGCCTGCCCAAGTGTGGGTGAAGGCGCACCTGCGCCTGCAGGCGGCGGAGTTTGAAGCTCTGCTTTTGAGCGATCAGGGGTTGATTACCGGACGCCAGGACACACGGTACACCGCCCCCGCGCTGCATGCACTCTCAAATAGGCCCGGGTATGACGCTTCCAGCGTGAAAAGTTCACTGATCCTGGCTGTCATCGACACCTACATGCACGGCACGCTGAAGTTCGGCATGGGGCTGAACTATCAGCCAGACGCCGATGTGCCAGGCCACTGGGATAATTTCCATGCGACGGACGAGACAAAGAGCTGGTTGGGCGGCTTCAATGTGCTCCCGATCTCGCAGCCGTCATGACGCGAAATGCTGCGATGCGCGTTCTTGTGATGGGTGGCTACTTTGACCTTGCAACACCGTACGATCTCGGCCCTTTCGAAATGAAACACCTTCCCATGGAGGCGCAACTGCAAGGGAACTTCGACTACGCGGTCTTTCCTACCGGACACGAACCCTACCTCGATCCCGACTCCCGGCGGAAGATGCATGATACGGTCGCCCTCTTCATCAAGAAGACAAGCCAAAGCCGCTGAAGGACTTCCAATCCGTCATACACCCGCACTGCCACGCGGAAGCCTTATTCCGTTGGCGGAACCACGAGTTTGCGAAAGTCGCGCATATCTTTGATCAGAAGATCAGGTGCTTCGTAGAAGGGGAAGTGTCCTCCAGAGGGCATTACGGTGTATTGCACCACGTTGTGCGATCGTTGCGCAACCTGACGAGGAGGCATCGGGAATACAGGATCGCGAAATGCTGCCAGCCCTGTTGGCACGTCCACACTCCGGCCGGGTGGAAGCGTCGTTATCTCATGCCGCTTTGCCGCGCCATAGATCCATATCGAAGTTGGAAAAGCATCGGTCACAAGGTAGAGCATGACCTCCGTCAGCAACTGATCCAACGTGAACAGCTCGGTAAAGCTGCGCTTTTTGCGGTCGGACCACGCATGAAACGCCTCGACGATCCAGGCCGCCAAGCCGACCGGACTGTCCACCATCGCGTAGCCGAGCTTAGCCGGCTTAGTCGCGTGCAGTTGTGAGTAGGCCCCTTCCCGCTGCCAAATCGCATACTCTGTGGCCACAAAAGCCCGCTCCTCGTCGCTGGCATCGCTCGGCACCTCACCCGTGAGTTGCTGTGCACCCGCTTCGCGCAGAATCAGTGCGGTGGAGTGGATGCCCATAACATGGTCGGAAAGATGAAAGCCCAGCAGGCTGGTAATGTGGGCTCCCCAGTCGCCGCCGTGCACGAAGTAGCGGTCGTACCCGAGCCTCGCCATCAGCTTGTCGAAGAGCAAGGCGATAGCGAGCGGGTCCATGGGTTCCTGGGGGCGGCTCGAGAAATCGTATCCCGGATAGGACGGGATGATGACGCTGAAGGCTTCTTCGGCACGTCCTCCATGCCGCTCAGGGTGAGCGAGTTGATCGACGATGCCATTGTATGAGTGGAACGAGTAGGGCCAGCCATGCGCAATGAGAAGAGGGACCGGGTTTGGACCCGACCCTCGTTCATGAATGAAGTGAATGTCAACCTCGTCGATACGAGTGATGAATTGGGGTAACCCGTTCATGGCGCGCTCCTGCCGGCGCCAATCGTAATGGTTCAGCCAGTAGGCGCAGAGCTCACGCATGAAAGCTATAGGTGGACCATACCGCCAGTCGCCCGCGTCGGCGGGCTCACTACAGGCGTCCCAGCGAAACGCGCGAACACGATCGCGAATGTTGTCGAGTCTAGCCGTGGCGACATCGATTCTGTAGGGGAGGATGCTGGACGCTGAAGAGCTTTCCGGTCTTGTCATGCCGTTCCTCGGACCTGCCTGAATCTATCTTCTGCCAAGTTCGAGGTGAATCATACAAAAACGCGCATAGCGAAAGATTATGGGTCTGACTGGATGGAAGCATTGACGCAATCTGAATTGACTTTGTCGTGCCTGCCCGCCAGTAAGCTCGCTTACACTGCGGCTAATTGCGCCTTCGATGTGTAGGACCGTGGGGGGAGCCCTCCATTGAGCCGTGTCAGTGCAAGCAGGGCTCGTGTTTCCAGGATCACGCGTTCCTGAAACTGTGTGGATTGCACAAGATCGGATCCAGCAGTTGGATTGCCACGCGCGTCGTAATACATACCGGCCTGACCGGAATCATTCAGCAACAGTCGCTCAAGCAGATGAGCAGCTTTCTCGGGCGTATTGAGAAATCGTACCAACGGCATAAGCAGAGGCACCAGCACGGAGGCAAGGCCTTTGTGGGAGCCTTGTTCAACAGCATCCTTGTCGCTCCTCAGCAGACCGGTAGCAGGCACCAGGCCCGGTGTGACGGCATTGAAGCGCAGCCGTGGAACCTCGCGGGCCAAGGCCATTGCCGCCGCAAGGCTGCACTGCTTTGCTGTTGCGTAGGCATCCGCGCCCAACTTCTTTGAACCGCCCGGCAGCCATTCACCACGGGCGCTTGCTTCAGCAGAAATGTAGCGGCCACCACGATAGCCCACGGATTTCCCGGGATTCCGGTTCGGGTCTTCGACCGTGGAAACCACGAAGAGCACGGTTGCTCCGTCCACCAGTGATGGAATAAGTGCTTCTGTGAAGGCAAACGGCCCAAGATAGTTGGCCGCAAACGTCATGTCCCAGCCAACCGCATTCTTTGCCGGTGTCAGTTGCATCATCCCTGCGTTGTTGAGGAGCCCGCCGATCGGACGGCCGAGCCCAATCACCGCCGCCGCCGCCCTCTCCACACTTGCAAAGTCAGCTAAGTCACACACGACAGGGATCGCATCTCCACCTTTGCGGCTGATCGCCGCTACCATCTCATTCAGCTTTTGCTGGTTGCGACCAACCAGGATCAGATCACCCTGCTCCGCGAGAGACAGAGCTGCGAGGCGACCCATACCCGATGTCGGTCCCGTGACAATGTAAGTGTTTCGGCCTTCGTTATGAGTTTGCATTGCAGGGATGCGCTCCAATCACCATATTGAACAGCGTACACCAGAACGCTGGACGCTGTACATAATTGCACGATGTTCTTTTTTGTCGTAGGAGGTTAGACTGACTATATGGCACATCCGGCAAAAACAGATCGGAGTTCCATCCTGGCCGCAGCCATGGAGTTGGTGGAAGATCACGGAGTCGAAGATCTGGCGATCCGGGCCGTCGCAGTCAAATTGAGTTTGGCACCGAATGCTCTCTACCACTACTTTCCTAATCTTGCCGCCCTGAAAGCGTCTTTGGCCGAAGAAGCCCGACTGCGCATGCTCGCATTGATGCAAAAGGCGGCCGGCCGCAAACAACCGGCCGAGGCTGTCCGAGCAATCTCCGCAACATACCTCCGCTTTGCGCAGGAACATTCACGCGTCTTCAACCTTTATCTCAGGACATCTGGTGCATCCGACGGCAATCCGCAATGTACGAAAAACGTTCAATTCTTTCTCGAGATTGTGGGCCGGGTGTACGGTGAGGCCCGCGCGTGGGATGCGTCTCATGCGTTGTGGGCTCTGCTGCACGGGATTGCTGTGCTACGCGAGGCTGGAGTCCTCGGAAAAGCGCAGGCTTCCAGTGCCCTCAACTTTGGTCTGGCCATGTGGATTGAAGCTGCTGACAGGCGTCCCAGCGAAACGCGCGAACGCGATCTCGGATGACGTCGAGTCTAGCCGTGGCGACGTCGATTCTGTACGGGAGAACGCTGGACACTAGAGGGGTTCCTGATCTTGTCATGCCGATCCTCGAACTATCATTCCTGAACGGCTTCTATGTTGACAGTCTCGCAAAACGGGGATACGCAAGATCTGCATGAAGTGCTTGAGGTCGTCATTCTATCTACCCTAACTCTAGGACCGCTGCCGCGAACGCATCGGGAGCTTCCTGCGGGAGATTGTGGCCAACGTGATCGAGCGTCGTGAGTCGGCGGAGCGCCGTAAAGTGCGGCTTGATCTCTTCCGGAGCGACCGGTCGGTCTACGCCATCGTCTGCGCCTTGGAGAACGATAGTTGGTACAGTAATCTTCGGATTCGCCGACAGCTGCTGCTCCATCGCTTCCAAATGCGGGTCGCCGGACACTGCACCAATCCTGTACCGATACGAGTGCAGGACTACTTCAGCGAAATCTGCATTGTCGAAGGAAGCCGCCGTCTGGGCATATGTCACGTCGTTGAACGCCCACGTGGGCGAGAAGTCTTGCCACAGGTAACGGCAAAAACCGGCACGGTCTTCCCTGAGCGCCGCCTGACCCCGCTCGGAGTTGAGATAAAACCAGTACCAGCGCAAGCGTTCTTTTTCTGGTCTGTCAGCTTTCAGCGCTTCGCTGGAGTTTTGTAGGTTATACCCCGTGCCGCAACTCAAGAGTCCGTTGACCCTCTCTGGCCACAGCGCGGCTACCACGCAGGCGGCTCGACCGCCCCAATCATAGCCGGCAACTGTCGCCCGTTGGATCGAGAGCGCATCCAGCAACGAAAGGAGGTCAGAGCCAAGTGCCGCTTGCTGACCCACACGCGGCGTCCCACGATGCAGGAAGTGCGTTGGACCGAATCCGCGAAGGTAAGGAACAATCACACGCCGGCCTGCCGCACTCAAGCTACGCGCGACCAGATCATAAGTCCGAACGTCATACGGAAATCCATGCAGCAGCACCACCGGCGAACCGTCAGCGGGACCTGACTCTAAGTATCCAATCTCCAGAACGCCTGCATTGACTTGCTTCACCGTTCCTCCTGTCTTTCTGTCTGCGTCGGGTTCCGCTCTGAGGGCATGCCCAATCCCGGTGCATCCTGTCTTTCTGTCTGCGTCGGGTTCCGCTCTGAGGGCATGCCCAATCCCGGTGCAAGCCGTGACAATTGTTCCCGCCGTCAGACATACAAAGCTACGTCGGCTCTTAGGCAACTGCTCTGCGCAAAGTCGATTCGTGCTTAGAACTCCGTCTCAATTATCAATGTCTGTAAAGTGGCTGGCGTCGTTCATCGGACGTTGAAGAAGGTTGGGGTCTGCATGTGCCTTCGGAGCACCCATGCGAGGAGCACTCCTGCGCTTTTTGGTTTCCTGCCTTCTTCTGGTCAAGTTGCGATCTCCGAAGGTGCTTCATCACTGGGACGGCTAAGACAGTACATATGCAACTCGGGTATTGTCGTCCGACCTGAGCTCCTTCGCGAGATTTTGCTCTTAGCAGCCATCACGTCCACGTGGCGCCGGCGGTGCGGTGACCAGTACTCCCCTACAGCAGCGCATGAACGTACACTGTGGCCAGCGTTACGTTTCGTCGGAGTTTCCGAACAATCCCTCGAAAGGCGCCTCTTTCACCCGTGGATCCCGGTCTGTACCAATGATCTCTCCCACGAAGTCCAAGAAAACCTTGATCTTAGGCGCCAATGCAGCTGGACCGAAGTATAGAGCCGAGATCAACGCAGGTTTCGGATGCCACTGAGGCAATATCTGAACGAACCGCGCACAAATTGCTGGTTGTCTCGCCATATAGAGCGGTAGGATAGCAATTCCGAGACCCCTTAGGACCAGATCGCACATCACGACTGGATCGCAAGTAGTAACCCGGAATGTCGGGGCTACTTCGGTGACTTGAGACGAGCCGTTCGTCAATTGCCACGTCTCTGCACCAATGCAAGAATGTGCGAGCAGTTCGTGGGGGCCATCCGGCTTTCCAACACACTGAACATACTCTTTACTCGCGAACAAACCTCGCAGGGTACTGGGAAACTTTCGCATGCGCCTCACTGAGTCTCTCGGCGGCACGATCTTGAAAAAAACGTCCACATCATCTCTGGGCTCTCGTTCAAAGTCATCTGTGTACGTCTCGATCGCTATACGGATTTCTGGAAACTTGTGCAAGAACTCGGGGAGTATCTGGACTAGCAGGCCGTTAGCCAAAGCAATGGGACTGCAGACCCTGATGAGACCGCGGGGATTGACGCGCCGTTCCTGTAACCTTTCGCTTCCAAGCCTGATCGTCCGGAGGGCCTGATTGCAGCTAATGAGAAACTCTGTGCCCGCATCCGTGAGCGAAACGCCCTTTGGACTTCTCCTCAGGAGAAGCACTTCTAAATGCTTTTCTAATCTGGTTGTCGCACGTGCAACGGTCGATGTCGGGAGACGTAGCTCTCGGCCGGCTGCGCTGAACGTTCCCCTGCGCGCTACGACCGTGAACACCCGCACATCATTAAGGTCCAGCATTAAAGCCTTCACTCGTCGATTTCGGCTTAATCCGTGTTCGCGGTGAGGCAAGAATCGCTATACGGGCTACTAATACCGTATTGCAGAACATGATCCCCTGACAAGAGGATGGCGTATCCTAGTACAAGGAGTTACTGGCAATGGAAGACAACGCGCGGAAGGCCGAGTTGGCGAGATTTCTTCGTACGCGACGGTCGATGATCCAGCCGGAAACAGTCGGCTTGGCAGGAGGACCGCGGCGAAGAACCCCGGGACTGCGGCGAGAGGAAGTTGCCGCCTTGGCTCAAGTTGGGCTGGCTTGGTATACATGGCTTGAACAAAGCCGGGATATTCAGGTCTCCAAGGAAGTCATAGAGCGCATAGCGAAGGCGTTGCGTCTTTCGCACTCGGATACTGCTTATTTTCGGTCCTTAGCCGGTAAAGAGATTGCGAAGACTGAACAAGGTGGGGGCGAGGAACTCCGAGACGTACAGCGTTTGCTCGATGGCTTCACTGCAGGACCAGCGATGCTCTGGAACGAACGCTTCGACTGTATAGCCTTCAATCACTTGGCCGACGTGATCTACGACTGGTCAGAGTCGCCATCACCTTTCGGCCGAAATCTTGCCTGGAGGAACTTCATGGACCCCGCGAGACGCGGCTTTTATGACGAACGTGTCCTGCGTAGCGGTGTGGGTTTGCTGCGCGTGCGATACGCTAAACACATAGGTGAGCCGGGATTTGAGTCACTGATCGCCACTCTGCTCGAAAGCAATACTACGTTTCGACATTTCTGGAATGAGCAACAGACAGCATCGCTTGACCCCTTGTCGTTTGAGATTGCACACTCTCAATTCGGGACTCTTCGACTGCGCTCAATCCGGGCACTCTACCCGGCGCTGCCGGAAAGTACGCTAGCTTTTGTCACCCCTGATAACAAGGCAACCGAGGACGTGTTTAGGAAAATCGATAGTCTCGGTCGGCGTAGGCGCAACTAACCTAAGTCGAAGTGCCCGGTGCTCATCCGCTCACCTGCAGCGCGATCCGCTTGCCAGGCTCGTTGCCGGGCACCGGAACAGCAAACGTGTTTAGCAGGGAGCACACGGTCTCGTAACACCCTGCAAGGAAAACCATATCGACGAGACCTCGAACTCCGAACGCATCCTTGGCTCGATTGAATAGCTCCTGCGAGACAGTTCGCTCCAGCGCGAGTTGTCTTGTAAATTGCTGGGCCAACTGTTCTTCGTTCGAGAGATCGTTTGCGACCTCACCCTTCGCAAGCTCCTCAACGGCACCCTCCGGAATTCCTGCGATCCGCGCAACAGCAGAGTGGGCATATAGTTCGTATGGCGCCTTCCAGACAGATCCAACGGTGAGGATCACAACTTGACGCACTCGCTCTGTCAAGCTTGTCATCTTCTCTTCTGCATTCTGAAATTTTAGAAAAGCACCTCCGAGTTCAGGGCTTTCTAACACGATGTTGAAAGGTCCGATGAGCCGCCCGTCATCCAGCTTCGCCACAAAACCGGATGCTTTAGACCAACGAACAGCAGTTTCGCTGATTACCTTGTAAAGGTCTTGCTGGCTAGCAGTCAGTTCAGTTGGTGCTAATAGCTCGATTCGGCCACCGAGATCGTCATTACTCTTGGACAAGCGCGCTCCTTACTGATCGATACCGACAGCATTCGACGGTACGTCAAAGGCCATCAAAGTTAGGGAAACCATCGTGAACCAACCCATGAGCACCGTGACGTCGACAATGCCGGCATCGCCCAGGAGTTCCTTGCATCGCTTATACAGTCCAGTTGGCACAACGCGATGATTGGCGAGGGCTAGAGCTAGCTCGTAGATGGACTGCTCTCGCAGATCTGAAAAAGATGTCGGCAGGCCGCCGATGAGGGCCTCGACGCTCTTGGGTTCAAGGTGGCCTTGCTTCTCGCCGATTTGTTCATGTTCATAATTGCCGTATGCCGCACGCCACTGTCCGTTGATGATGTTTGTCACGATCTCGATCTCAGCCTTGGTGAGCGTAGACTCCTTTTGGTAGTAGTAGCCAGTCGGAACGATCGTCTTGGACAACTTGGGGTTGGCTAGCCAGATTTTATGTGGGCCGGGTACTACACCACGCAGCTTCATCGTGAAGTCGTAGGCGTCTTTCGTCTCCGGCGACATTTCAGCGATCGGCGTTTCCTGAAAACGGCCGAAGGTACCAAAATCAGGTGTTTCTGCCATACATCCTCCTGTGGTTGACGCCAGAGCATCGATGTGGAAAAGCCTCTATCTCACCGGCCATTAGGCTCATACCGCAATCCTGCGTAGACGAACTAAAAGATGGATGCTCAGGCCAGCGTTTATATGCGTTCGCGCGGGGCAAAACTGAATTGCGCTTATGCTACAGGGACCGAAACGCGTGTTTACTTACCGTCGCATCCTAATTGTGGTCCTCGCCTTTGCCCCACGGAGATTCTCAGATGCCACCAGAGAAGATGAATAAAGCCAAGCTTTCGACGGTCGCCTTCTTTCCCCCGAAGTACTTTCTAGAGAATCTTGCTGTCCGCCAAGATAACTCGATCCTGGTCACGGTGGCCAACCATCACGAATTGTGGTTTGTTCCATCGGTCACCCGAGAGCAAACAGTCACGCCAGTTTTGTTGTTCACTTTTGCTGAAGTGGCGTGCGGCATTACAGAAGTCGAGCCGGACGTCTTCTATATTGCCACAGGAAATTTCTACACTACGCATGAGGCGTATATCCATCGGCTGGACCTGCGCAACTGGCACGTTGGTGCGTCAGTCCAACCGGAGATGGTGCTGCAACTCCCTCCTTTAGCCCGAGGCTTGAATGGTAGCTGTCTGATCGCGCCTGGTGTGTTGCTGATAGCAGACTCCTTCGCGAGCCTGATCTGGCGCATTGATCTGCCACCTGGTGGAGGGACTCCGACGGCCCGTGTTTGGATGAAGCACGAAAGCATGGGCTATTATCCCGGCCAGCTCAAACCCGAACAGCCCGGTGTGAATGGTGTACGTTTCGCGGCAAAGACGAATCATCTCTACTACACTGCAACTGCCAAGAAGCTCTTCATGCGTATACCCGTCGATCCGGAGACGCACGATCCCGCAGGAGAGCCCGAACTTGTGGTCGCCGGTAGGATGGGAGATGACTTCTGCATCGACGAGGATGCTGGCGTCATATACCTGACAACTCACCGCCAAAACACAATTGACCGCGTCTCGATGACTCCTGCAGAAAACAGCGGATTCACGCAGAGCGTAGCAGGGGATCCATTCAACGAAGAACTCATTGGACCTTCCAGTGGTGCCTGGAGCCGAAACCCCGGAGAGTATGGCAAGGTAGCCTTCTTCCTCTCCGATGGCGGTACGGCGTCACCTCCGCCTGACGGCATTGTCCGTCCTGCTAAGCTCTTACGTGTTGAGTTTTAAGACTTTCCCGAAGTCCTTAGTTTGTGGGGTCCTATCGGACGGAATGGCTCTGTATTAGCAGGGATTGCCGGCGAGATACACTCTTCCGGCCGTCAAGCGCTAAATCCCAGGGTGCTGGAAGGGGCTGCGCGATCGTGGTGCTGCTAGGCTCTGTTGCAAGGCAATGTTCGACCGTGCTCTTACGGCCCGCGCCAGGAGGCGTTCGTTGGATCCGCCTTGCGGTAGAATCTGCACTCCCAACCTCTTAAACTGATCAAATTCAGATTGACGAGGCTGACGTGGAACAAGCGAGTGCAAATCGCGTATCAAAAGAAGCGATCCTGAGCCAAGTAGACAGAATTTGCGCCAGCCCTGGTTTTCGGAATTCGGACCGACTGTGCCAGTTTCTGCGCTACACCGTCAACCAAACTCTGTTGGGACAAGGGGACTCTCTCAAAGAGCACGTAATCGGAGTAGAGGTTTACGGACGGAAGCTCTCCTACAATCCAGGGCAGGACTCGATCGTAAGGACTGAAGCGCGAAGACTTCGGAATAGACTGAAAGAATATTACGAACGAGGAGCAGACACAGACGTGCTCATCTCGTTCAGGACGGGTACCTACAAACCTGTGTTTAGTAAGCTCGGAGGTTTGCATGCAGTACACACCAGCATCGAACGTAGCGCTTCAGATGGTAGGCCACGGCAAGAGTTAAGGACAGGATATTCAATTGCGGTCCTGCCGTTTGTCGATAACAGTCGCACTGTCGAAACTGCTGCTTTTGCTGCTGGCCTTACCGACGAGATTATTTACCGCATATCCCTCAGCGAAGGGTGTCGGGTTGTGTCGGTCGACGCCATCCGCGGGTCACATAGCTCAATCGATGAACTTGCAATCTCCAGTCGAGAACGAGATGTCCAACAGGCCATCTACGGCAGCATACAACAAGAGGGCCGTCGGTTCACCATTCTAGCTCATGGGTTCAACCCCTTGACTCACGAGATCTGGACACAGAAGCTCCAGGCCGAACCACAGGATGGCGCACTACGCGACTTGTTGGAACATGCTGCTTCGGCTCTCATTGCCCGAATCGGGCCGCATCGGTCGGAGATCCGAAACATGGAGCAGCCGGTCGACCCGGCATGTGTGGCGATTTTCCCAGAGTTGTTCAGCGCTGAAACGCTGCTAGACACTTGCGATACGACATCCATCCGACTAGCGCTCAACAGATTCAGAAGTCTTACGAAGCGTGTTCCAAGCTCAGCCCGCAGCTTCAACGGAATCGTCCAGTGTCACTATTTATTGGCACAGCTGAACGAACTCATACCACCAGAAGCTGTTCTGGAGTCAAGAAGCGCCGCCCTATGCGCAATCGAATTAGACGACCGGATGGCAGAGTCTTACGCGGCTCTTGGATGTGCTCAGGTACTCGAATTAAGTTTCGGCGAGGCTGAAAAGTCGTTCGCAACAGCGTTGGAGCTGGCGCCCCACACATCTCCGATCATCAGACAGAACTACGCTCATCTTCTGATCGCGCTGGGCAACTTCGACGAGGCCTTCCTGCAGCTTCGCGGCTCTCAAGGCGTTGATCCGTTTTCCGGACAGCAAAAGCTTGCCTGTGCTAGGTCAAACTACTTGAGTGGCCGCTTTCCGGATGGCATGTGTGGCCCTTCGTTTGCAAATGAGTTTGGAGGGGTCCCTAGTAGAGCGCTTCTGTTTCAGGCAAACATCGCCATACATCTAGGAAAGGTTCTAGAGGCGACACAGTGCGCCGAAGACGTTTTGCGAGAGTCGAACGGCACTCCGGCGCTGACGGCTGAGATCGCCGAGATACTCGCACTTGCGGGTAACCACAGCAAAGCGGAGAGCCTTATAGGGAGGTTGGGTCTCCTGGATCCACAAGCGCCCATAAGCAGGGTCGGTCAAGCTCGACTCTGCTTAGCTATAAAGCAGTCGGATCGATGCGTCGGTCTCCTGGCCGAGGCTCTACAGAGGAGAGAGCCGCAGCTATATGCCCTTGGAGTCGATCCCAGGTTCGCCTGTCTTCGTGAGGAGGCTTTCTTCCTAGACTTACTGAGTGATCTTCAACTACCTTATTGCAAATCATTCCAGTAGCTCGCAGTCGCAGGCCTCTCCAGGAGGAACGATAAGATGTCCTGCCAATGCCGCATGCTGGTAGCTCCAAGAGCGTGACAGGGTAAACTGCAGCGTCTCGTCGGCAACTTCACGTCATGCAGAGACGATTACATCGTGACGGACGGCTTCCAAACCAGCAATCACGCCAGACGTAAGGCTCGATATAGCTTCGATACGCGAGGCAGGCATTCCGGGTTCTGCCTGCAGCGATTGCTTCAGCTCACGGTGTGCTATCCGCAACCTCTGCAAAGAAGAGGTCTCGGGTAGGCCGTCTAGCGCCTCCACAATCAAGCGAAGCTCTTGCGCCGTGAGCACATCGAACGAAAGCTGCGCATCAATGACTAAAGCGGAGGCTCCGCTTTGGGCAAGTTCAGCTCGATAATGCATCAACCCGATTTCTAGTAAGAAGAGGCTGTGGAGACGAGCTTGGATTCCCAATAGCTTCCCTCTCTCGGCGAGATCATGCTGGCGCCTCTGGCCTGTCTCAAAGAGCACGCCGTCTGCTTGCGCGGTCAACTGATTGAAGCGTGAAGTGATTTCGTCACGCTTTGTTCTAATCGCCTGAGGCTCGATCGTGCCATTTGACTTCCGATGCTGGACAAAGTCAGCAACCAGGCCTAAATTGGCCCGAAGATTGTTGCGCATGGCTGTCACAGCCGGTGTCGATCCGATAATATCAAAGACCAGCCACATAGCGAAGAGACCGAGACCTATACCCAGCACGCGATCTCGGCCTAAAGTCAAATCGGTCTGTGGGTAGAACTCCTGAAGGTTTATCAGGTAAAACGCAAGCGCCATTTGGATGCCAAAGTACGACAGCCGACTGCTTGAAGTTGCGATCCATGCAGATGCCCAAGTGACGACTACGAAAAAGATGGTAAATCCCCCTATCCCATCTAGCATCGGTAGGACAAGAACCTGACCGCCGACACCGAGCACCAAGCCGCCGAAGAAGGCGCCCGTAAAACGGAGCAGTTGCTTCTGCCGCGAAACACCCGTGCTCGTCAGCGATGTGATGAAGCATGTAATTAGCGCCGTACGGATGCCTTCGTAAGCGACTGCATTCATAAAGATATAGCAGAGTGTCCCTGCCAAACATCCCTTAAGAGCGTATCGCAGGTGTTCGGGGTTAGTGAAAGAGTCTGAAGTGAGCAAGGGCGCATGATGAGGCTTCATCACGTCGACGGTGCTTTGTTGGTCTTCTGGATCAGCGGATAGGCTCAGCACGAGGAGGTCGGTAGTCTGCTCGAGTTCCGTTAGCCAAGCTGCTTGGTCTTTGTCGATAGCTGGAGGAATCTTCGCGAAATCACCACGCTGGTCGAGGGCAGCCGATATAGTTCGCATACGGTCTGCCAGTTGCTTCGATCTAATCGATTCTCCTATTCTATCCGCGGCTTCCGCTTCCCCGAATTGCAAAGACAACGCAATGGTAAGATCAACCAGCCTGCCCACGAGCGATATGGCACCTCGGTCGGTCGATGGGCCGAAGTGTTCTAGGTGTGGCAGAGATGCAAGAGTGCGAAGTCGTGACAGACCAACGATGGCGATGTCGGCGAGCTTCTTCTGAGCGGTGGAAGAAATAGGTCCGCGGGAATGTTCATCCAGAACGTTTGCTACGGTTTCGAGTCGCTCTTGCAGGCCCGCAATCAGATCGTTCCGGGCTCCGAATCCAGAAAAAATGTATTCGACAAGTGCAGCCGCACCTAGTCCTATGCCGATCCCGCCGACCGTCCACAGAGTCTCGACGAGCAATAGTTCCGGCGGTGCAGTGACGTCCCATATAGGAATCGCGAGTGTGACCATGATGCCGAAGGCCGCCGCTGCAACACTGTTGCCGTAAACGCGCAGAGCATAGAACGAAAAGAACAGGCTCACTACAACCCAAAGGAAATGCGTGAGTGGGTAGTTGACGAAGAGAAGCGAACCCAAGACGAGATAGATTAACCCTGCGAGATAGGAACCGATCATTGTAAGAGTTGCACGGTAAGTGGCTTGTGGAGTTTCGCGAGAAACGAAAAGAGTATAAACTCCGGCGATCCCCGCCCCTACGAGGTGGAAGGTCATGATCAGCAGCATGGCGATAGTGGCCGCGCAGACCATTCGCATCACTATACGGGACCGTCCGGGATACGGTGCGAGCTCCTGCTTTAGAAAGGAAGGAAACCAATCCCAAAAAGGTCGTGGTCGTTCGGGCGGCTTAGCGAAACTGATGGACGTCTGACTCGGAACAATTTGGGGACCTGGCAGGGTGAGAGGCGGCATCTTAATTCCCCGTTGGCTCGGGTCCTCTCGATTCGGGCCCGTCGTGAACCACCGCCACCGCACTCTGGCCAATACGAAGATAGGGTGGCGGAGCATTGATCCGAATGCGCACGGGGTACCGTGCTGCCAGATGGACCCAGTTCAAGGTACGCTGGATGGCGGGAAGTCCCGGTGCTATCGTGCCAGCCACGCTAGGATCAGGCGCGACCCCATAGCCAATGCTTTCCACCGTTCCATGCAGAGGCTGGGTCTCTCGCGCAAGCAAAAAGACATCCGCCCTTGAGCCTAGGGTTATATGTTTCAGCTGCGTCTCGCGAAAGTTCGCGAGCGCCCACCACTTTCGTGCATCGATCATTGTGAATACCTGCACCCCGGGACGCACGTATTGCCCGAGGGAGATCGTCAGATTCGTCACGTACCCGTCGAATGGCGCATAAACTTTGCAGTTGCCTAGGTTGTACGCTGCGGTGCGCACCTCCGCAGCACGCTCTTCTCGCTGATTCGCTAATGGGGCAAGCGTCTGCACGCCGGCGGCGGCCTGATCTCGTTGCGCCCTGCGCTGTTCTACGTCGGCACTGGACTGTTCGTAGTGCGCCAAGTTGCTGTTGACCCGTGCCTCGGCAAGTGCAACCTGCGATTCGGCCTGCTGCACAGTCCTACTACGAACTTCTAATGAGGTCCGGGCCTGATCAACCTGGTCCACAGTAACGTACTGCTGCGCAAGTAGTGGCTCCAAGCGGCGCAGGTTATCCGCAGCGTACTGACGATCGGCTTCTGCGCGGAGTACTGCGGCCTTTGCATCATTCACATCAGCTTGCGCCTGCGTGATATCGGCTGCCATTGCATCACGATTGGAAGCGCTCGAAAGTACTGTCGCGTTCGCTGCGCGTACACCGCTCACCTGCGAACGGATTGAACGCTGCCGATCCTCAATCTGACCTTCTAAAGATGCCTGCTGCGAAAGAGCGCGCTCCAGCGCAAAGCGATAAGGTCGCTCGTCTACAACGAACAGCAGTTGTCCAGCCTTTACATACTCGTTGTCGTGGATCGGCAGCTCGGTGATCGGGCCTTCGACTTGCGGTGCCATCCCGATGAAGTCTGCGAGAACCTCGACATCGTCCGTCCGCGGGTGGTACGTTGCACGGGATAAAGCCAGACTTGCTGTAAAACCGGTTCCCAGGATGAGCAGACAAAAGATAATCCAACCGCTTAGCGATTGCCGCTTAGAAATGCTTAGCTTGGTGAAATTATTCAGTTCGCTTGCAGGCTCTAACTTTTCATCTTCTGAGGCTACGCCCTGCCGTCGACGCGGTTGGTTATGCTGAGCCTCGTTACGATTGGACTCGCTTTTTGCCTCGCTGCGCCCGTTTTCCCTGAAAGGTTTGCCGTCGCCGTCTTGTTCGTATGAGGCAGGGTGCTCTTCCGCACCTGGCTTACTAAATTCCGCCCGATCCATTTCCGAAGGAGAACGCTGAAAACTTGCACTGTTCGGTTCTTCTGCCACTTGGATCTCCTTTGCTTCATTAATCGAACGTGATCAGCCATGTTGTACAAGCTATGAGCAGAGCCACACAAAGATAGAACAACGGAAGCAAAGGTAGATGCCGTTGCCAACCCATACGGCGCAGGACTATTTGCAGAAGAACCGCGGCGAGCCCTCCTACAACCATGCAGGCAAGCCAGCCAGGGAAGTAGGAACCCAACACGTCGATCGAAGGCGAACGGCGGCAACCAATCAGTTCAATTAAGACAATGGCTATTCCGAAGGCCCTGCATACTCCGCACGCAAAGCGAACTTGTTGAGCTGCGTTCATGGATGCTGCTTTCTTGATGCGTCTTCAAGCAAATCACCAGTCCGATAAGCAAGGTAAGCAAGCTTCGTGAGCAAGTCCGTGCGCGCCGACACATCGGTGCTCAAGGCCTGGGCAAGTGTGCGCTGTGCTGTGACCACGTCGACCGTACTCCGCAATCCGAGTTGGAACGATTTCAGCGAGGCCTCATAGGAGGTCTGGGACGCCTGCAGCAATTGGTCTGCGGCTTGCCGTTCGTAAAAGGCGGCGCGGACGCTTACGTATGCATTCCAGACCTGGTTCTCGACGTCGTCCCGCGTCTCTTTTATCTGTGCCTGCGCTCTTCCCTCATCCGCACGAGCTTGTTCGAGTTGACCTTGTCGCCGACCACCGTCGAAGATCTCCCAACGCAAGTTCAGGGTGAGATTCCACTGTTCCTTCGGCCCGGTGTATGTTGCCGGCAACTGATCTTGAGCTCCGTACGACCGAAACTCTCCACCTTCTCCTTGCAAAACAAATTGCGGCAGGAAGGAAGACCGCGCTCGCCGCACTTCCGCCCTTGCTGCCTCGCTGGTGGCTATCTGACTCCCTAGTTCTGGTCGCTGCACTATACTTCGTTGAAGCGCATCATCGATATTGACCTCAAACTTGTCAGGTATGGAGAGGTCTGCTAATGGCTGCACATTGAGAGAAGATGCTGGTGAGGCACCCATAAGCGAAAGCAAATCGCCTCGTGCGATGTCGACCCTGCCGATCGTATCTTGGACCGTGAAGTTCGCTTGAGCGGCAGCAGCTCGAGCCTCCAATGCGTCTGGGAGAGTCGCTAATCCTACCGCTAGCCGGGCTTCCGTTGCCTTGCGCACGGTTTCAGCGTTGTTCAGGTTATTGTTTGCCGCATCCAGTTGTCCCGCCTCGTTGAGCAGCGTGTAATATCGCTTGGCAGTCTCGAACAGGACATCCAGCAGTGCACGGTTGAATTCGAAATCAGCCGCGAGTAGCTGTTGGCGCGCCTCCTCAATCTGGCTTCCACGTCCGCCAAAATCAAGAACGAGGTAATTTAGTTCGAGCATCGGTTGGTAGACTCCAGTGGTCTGCCGAACAAAGGTATCTCCGAACAAGACTCCATCGCGTGTGGTGTTCGTCATAGCCACGGCAGCCAGCGCCGGCAGTAGATCGCTTTTCGCGATACGCAGCGCCCCAGCTTGGGCGCGTGCTGCTTGCCACGCAGCCCGCGCGGTTGGATTGTGCTGCTCCGCCAAATCGACAAGCTCTGGCAAGGTGTATTGATGACTGGGTACGATGGCTGTTTGCTGATCCTGCGTCGCCTTCCTACCCTGTGCGGAGGCGATGTTTGCGGGAGGCTGCCAAGGGCGATCTCCTGATGGAGGAGCATATTGTGCCCATCCAACCGAGCTGATGACCGAAACGCCTACTCCGGCGCATCCGAGCAGCCATGGGCGCGTTGGTTGCCGTTTTGCTTCGCCTCTTCGATCCAGAAGCTTGCTTCGAACAGCCGAATTGCAGGGGATGCATTCATCCATAACAAGCGAACGGGTAAGTGTAGGTTACATAAGGCTGACGTACGCGACCTCTAGATAATCTATCCACGGCATCTGCTGGAAACAACGTGATCTCGGTTAGCTAACCGTGAGATAGCCTCTTCAACGATAACTTCACGGGGTTACGCTCATCTCAGCTTGGAGCAGATACGCATCCGGGGTACGTTCGTGGGGGCGGTATCGACAGGGAGCACAGTCGCGGGATGCGATTGGAGGCTGGACTTCCCAACACACTCAGGAGATGACATGGCCTTTCAGACGATTGATCCATCGAACGGAAAGTTGATTCGCAACTTCGAAAACACGACGGAGACGGAGATCGAGCATGCGCTGTCGGAGGCGCAAACCCGCTTTACCGAAGACTGGCGTTTCCGTTCACTCGAACAGCGCGCAGAGGTCGTACGAGCACTTGCGAGTGAGGTCCGTGCCCGGGCCGATGAACTGGCAAAGCTGGCCACGTGCGAAGTGGGTAAGTTGCTGACGGAGGCACGTTGGGAGGTCAACATGATGGCCGACGTGTTCGACTACGCCGCCGCGCAAGGTCAAAAGACGCTTGCAACAGCTCCTCTTCCAGGTGTTCCGGGAGCGGTTATCTCCAATGAGCCTCTAGGCATCCTGCTCGCCATCGAACCGTGGAACTATCCGTACCTGCAGGTAGCTCGCGTCATTGGGCCGCAGGTCATGGCAGGCAATGTTCTCGTTGTTAAGCATTCAGAGAATGTTCCTCAATGCGCCCTTGCTCTTCAAGAGCTATTCGAGCGCAGCAAGGCTCCGAGCGGACTTTATACAAACCTCTTCATCGACGTGGAGCGAGCAGACGCCTTGCTGGATGATGACCGAGTGCAAGGCGTGACGCTCACAGGAAGTGATAAAGGAGGTGCAATCGTCGCGGCACGTGCAGGCAAGAACTTGAAAAAAGCCGTGTTGGAGCTTGGCGGCACCGATCCTTTTATCGTGTTGGAAGACGCCCCGTTTGAACCGACACTGGACAACGCTGTTTATGCGCGTATGGAGAATACCGGCCAGAGCTGCGTTGCTGGTAAACGGTTCATCATTGTGGGCAAGAGCCGTGGACAGAAGTTTACAGACGCCCTCGTCAAACGCTTCAAAGCTCTCAAGCCAGGTGACCCAACAGCGAAGGATAGCCAGTTTGGTCCGTTGGCCACAAAGTCTGCGCTCGATCGATTGATGAAACAGATTCAGGACGCAACCGCGGCGGGTGCGCGAGTGTTGACAGGCGGCAAGCCTCTAGATCGGCCTGGCTTCTATATTGAGCCTACAGTCATCACTGACATTAGTCCTGAAAATCCTGTCTATCAACAGGAGCTTTTCGGTCCAGTCGCATCGGTCTACATCGTTTCGGACGAAGAGGAGGCGATCGCTTTGGCGAACGCCACTCCTTATGGCCTCGGTGCAGCAATCTTTTCGTCGGATACGGAGCGGGCTACCAAGCTGGCTCATCGGATCGATAGCGGTATGGTGTTTATCAATAATCCCACTTGGATTGCGCCAAACATGCCGTTCGGCGGTGTGAAGCGCTCCGGGTATGGCAGGGAGTTGTCCGAACTCGGCTTCACGGAGTTCGTAAATCGGAAGTTGATCCGCGTGTACGATGCGGGAACTCCGGCTCCGGCGTAGGCAAGGTTTCCATGAAGCGACGAGACCTCCCAAAGAAGATGGAGTTAGCGATGGATGAAGAAAGTAAAGAACTGATGTTACCGGCACTGACCACTCAACCCGACGCCGGCGGCGAGATGCGGATTGTGGACGGAAATCGGCACGTCTCCCTAAACCTGGACATTAACGGCCGTCAGTACCACGCCTTGGTCGACATCCGTACCTCTCTGCTCGATAGCTTACGGGAGCACCTTGGCCTGGTCGGATCGAAGAAGGGTTGTGATCACGGCCAATGCGGCGCTTGCACAGTCAACATCGACGGCGAACCGGTTCTCTCTTGCCTAAGGCTCGCCGTGGAGGTAGTTGGGCGTGTCACCACGATTGAGGGGCTTGCCTATGGGGAGGTGCTCCATCCAATGCAGCAAGCCTTCATCGACCACGACGCCTTTCAGTGCGGCTATTGCACCTCGGGGCAGATCATGTCGGCAGTGTCTTGCGTGCATCAGGGCAAGGCCGAAAATGTGGACGAGCTGAAGGACTTTATGAGCGGCAATCTTTGCCGTTGTGCAGCTTACCCCAACATCGTCGCCGCCATCAAGGCTGCGGCACTCGAAATGGGAGCGTGATTCGATGCGAAGGTTCGACTACGTCCGACCTCAGGAAGTAACGATCCTCCCTAGCCTGTCCCGGTCTGCGTTTGAAGGAAAGAATCCCTTGGACGCAGAAGGACAATTCCTCGGCGGTGGAACGACCATGGTGGACCTCATGAAGCTATACGTCATGCGGCCTCACCTGTTGGTCGACATTAAGAACCTTAAAGGATTGGACCACATCGAGGCAACGGAAGATGGCGGGCTGCGACTCGGAGCTTTGGTCACGATGAACCAGGCAGCGCGGGACCAGCGGTTGCATGATGGCTACCGTATGGTGGTGCGATCTCTTGCCCAAGCTGCCAGCCAGCAGGTCCGCAACATGGCCCGTCTGGGCGGCAATGTTCTCCAACGCACGCGCTGCAGCTACTTCCGCGATCCCAGCTTCGAAGAATGCAATAAAAGGACGCCAGGCAGTGGCTGCTCGGCGCTCAATGGTGTGAACGAGAAGCATGCCGTGCTCGGTACCACCAGAGCGTGTATCGCGACCTATGCGGGTGATTTCGCACAGTCCCTCATTGCGCTGGACGCAACGGTCAGCACGAATGGGCCGTTCAACGGGCGTCCATTCGCAGAGCTACATCGCCATGGTGAGACCCCCAACATCGAAACTCGCCTTGCACCCGGCGAGCTCATCACCAGCTTTCTGCTGCCACCCGTGGCGGAGTGGACTCGCCGGTCCGTGTACGTGAAAATTCGAGATCGCGATTCGTACGCGTTTGCGCTCGCGAGCGCTGCCGTCGGTCTTGCTGTCGAGAACGGGAAGGTAGCCGAGGTGAGGATTGCTCTTGGAGGTCTCGCCACGATCCCATGGCGGGCACACCAGGCTGAAGCAGTGCTCCGCGGCCAGACACTCAGTGAGGAAAGCGCCAACGCGGCTGCCGAGGCAGAGTTTTCCTCTGCTGAGCGCCGTGCGCAAAGCAATTACCGAATTTCACTCGGCAAAGCGACCGTCGTGCGCGCGTTGCTGCAAGCCCAGGCTATGGAGATCTAACGATGCCCGCAATATCTGAGAATGCTGCAGCTCCAACGATGCCGGGCGGTTCAGGCGGACAACCCGTACCGAGACAAGAAGCACGGAGCAAGGTAACAGGTCAGCCCATCTATGCAGCTGACCTTCCCCTGCCGGTGGACGCACCACTCGCTTACGGCTATCTGGTGATGTCATCGATCGCCCGGGGTCGGATCCGCCACATGAACCTTGAGGCAGCCAAAGCGCTGTCCGGTGTCCTGGAGATCTTGACCCATGAAAATGCGGGACATATTCCCGCTCTTGAAACGTTCATGAGTGGTGGTCAGGGGGTAACATCTGTAGCTCCGCTTGACGACAAGATCTACCACGCCGGGCAGATCATCGGCATGGTTGTGGCTGAAGACTTCGAGACAGCACGCGAAGCAAGTTACCTCATCAAGGTCGACTATGACGAGGAACCCGCAGCAGGGAGCTTCGATAGTCCACACGCGGAGTACCTAAGGGGGCAGGAGGCCAGGTCGGATGAACACGAAGACGCCAACATAGGCGACGTGGAGGGTGGCCTCATGGCTGCAGCAGCCGTCGTTGACCGGCGCTATTCGACCGAGACGCAGCACCACAACCCCATTGAGTTGCATTCGACGACCGCGATCTGGATCGGCGACGAGTTGGTCATTCACGAACCATCACAGTACTACTACGCCCTACGCGAAGCGACAGCCACCCAGATGCGGATGCCACGCGAAAAGGTTCGCGTTCGCGCGCCGTTTGTGGGAGGGGCCTTCGGCTGTAAGGCGATGGTGAGCCACCGAACCGCGCTTACAGCATACGCGGCCAAGCGGCTTGGGCGACCTGTTCGCACGACCGCAACACGCGACCAGGGCTTCACGATCGCCACGCATCGTTCAGAGACGCGGCACCACGTGCGGCTGGGCGCCGACCACACAGGTCGTCTTACCGGTTATCACCATGACATCTGGGAAGTGACCTCGCGCAAGGATATCTATGCCAATGACGGTGTTGAGGGGCTTGTCTGTTTATATGGGCCAGAGAACATCGCGAATACATCGTGGGTCGTACGTGCCGATCGCGACACTCCCGGCTTTATGCGTTGTCCCCACGCCGTTCCTCCTATGTTTGCGCTTGAATCGGCGATGGACGAGCTTGCGTACAAACTCGGGATAGACCCGGTTGAATTGCGGAAGAGAAATGAAGCACATCGGAACCCCATCTCTGGCATTCCTTATACGGCCAACTCCCTGAACCGCTGCCTTGATGTAGGTGCTGAGCGCTTCGGCTGGGCACGACGGAACCCAAAGCCACGTTCTATGCGGAAAGGCGAGTGGCTGATCGGCTACGGAGTGGCTTCCTGCTACTACCCGGTCCACATGTTCTCCAATGTGGCGACCCTGACCGTGACCGCCGATGCTTGCGCACGATATGAAACGGCTGTCTCTGATGTCGGCCAGGGTGCGGCGACCATACTCAGCCAAGTGGTGGCCATGCGCCTAGGGCTGCCGGTCACTTCAGTGGAGACGTTCGTCGGCGACACAGCCTTTCCTCCTGGAGTTCACGCTGGGGCTTCCATGACCACTCCGAGTGCCCCAAACACTGCGATCCTGGCTGCGGACAAGGTCCTCGCGAAGCTTGGTCTATCGCCGGGCGGCAAGGGAGATGATCGCGACGGTACGATCCGCATGAAAGAGGCGTTCGCACGCTTAGGCGTCGACAAGATCACGGAGCAGGCGGCCTGGTCTCCGCCGGGTTCGAAAAAAGACGCAATCGAAAACACTTACAAAGCAAGGGGCGTGAAAGACATGTCGGAGGTAAAGACCGGTTCGCACCGCTCCTTCGCCTGGGGGTGCAACTTCGTTGAGGTTCGTATTCACGAACGCACTAGAGAGATTCGTGTGTCCCGCATGATGGGTGCGTATACCGCCGGGTACATCGTCAATCCGCGCTTGGCGCGCAGCCAGCTCATCGGCTCAATGATTTGGGGTATCGGTGGTGCCATGCTCGAGGCAACGGTCCTGGACGAGAAGCGCGTGCGATACGTGAATAACGATCTTGCTGAGTACGAGATCGCCGTGAACGCTGACATTAACGAGATTGAGGCGTTTCTGCTTCCCGAAGAGAACTCTGACTTCAACATGCTCAACACCAAGGGTTTGGGAGAAATGGGCAACGCCGGCACGGCGGCAGCCATCGCTAACGCGGTGTATCACGCGACGGGCAAGCGCATCACCGATCTACCTATTAATCTCAGCAAGATGTTTGACGACGAAACCCTATAGCTCCCTCTTTGCGAGAAGGAAAGCCACATGCAGCGTAAGCGAGTATTGATCAGTGGGGCGGGATCAGGGTGGGGCCGTGAGGCAGCCTTGCGCCTGGCGAAGAAGGGTCATCACGTGATCGCCGGCGTACAGACATCGCCGCAGATCACCGCCTTGCTCGAGGATGCTGACAAACAGAAGATCCCAATTCGAGTCGAGAAGCTGGACATACGCGAACTCGCCGATCGTGAGTTCGCGTTCGGCTGGGAAGTCGACGTTCTGGTGAACAACGCTGGGATCGGTGAAGCGGGCCCAATTGCCGAAGTCCCGATTGATCGCGTGAGAGCAGTGTTCGAAACAAATGTTTTTGCGACCTTGGAACTGAGTCAAGGCTTCATTCGCCAGATGGTGAAGCGTGGGAGTGGACGCGTCATCTTCATGTCGTCTGTCGCCGGTCTGACCACAGTGCCGTTTACCGGGCCTTATTGCGCAAGCAAACATGCCCTTCAATCCTGTGCTGAAGCGCTCCGCGAGGAAGTTGCGTCGCATGGTGTGCAAATAGCAACCATCAATCCCGGTGCATATCTCACCGGCTTCAACGACCGGCTTTGGGAGACTTGGCAGCGTTGGTACGACCCAACGATCAACTTCACCCGACCCGACGAGATGCGGTGGGATGATTTGGCGCACCAATTTGATCCGGAAGAAATCGTAAGGACAATCCTCAGCGTTGTGGAAGATGAAGGCGGTCTGTTCATGAATGTCCATCCTCAACGCGTAGCCGAGCAGGTGAAGGCGAAGCAAGCAGAGGCATGGAAGAAGCCTTTGGTTCAGCACTGACGCGATGGCGGAAGTCAGCCTGGCTCACCCAAATTTGCGCTCTAGGAGACCTGATGTCGGATGTAGGTGCTGTCGTTCACTTGTGGCGAGACTTAGCGAAAACTGGTCGGGAGTGGGTTCTTGTCACTCTGATCCGCGTAGAGGGATCGTCTTACCGGCGCCCAGGGGCACGCATGTTGATTTCCGCGGATGGAAGAAGAGCCGGGTCTATCAGCGGTGGATGTCTCGAGGCAGAGGTGGCCAAGCAAGCGTTCTGGCTTACTGCAAACGGACCCAATGTGCGTGTGTACACCGTGGCGGTTGAGGACGATGATTCTCCACATCCGTACGGATCGGGATGTGGAGGCAAGCTACATCTACTAATGGAACGAAGGGCCACATCCGGAAAGTTCCTGGAACACCTCGATCTGGCATACAAGAGCCGCCAAGCCTTGAAGACAAAGACAATTGTGTCTGGAGAGCAGCTTGGCTTGCGAATGTTTACCTCTGCGACAGTCTCATCGCACGAGCTTGACCATGCGTCCAATCAAAGTGAGACCCACGAAATCTACACTGAACACTATCCGGGACGTGTCGGGTTGTTCATCTTTGGCGCCGGTAACGATGTCTCGCCTCTTGTTGAGATCGCTCGTCTTCAGGACTGGTATATCGAGGTTGCTGACGGCAGGGCGCATCTCGCAACAGAACATAGATTTCCGCGCGCCGATCAAGTGCGCGCGACCTGCAGAGACTGCTTGGTTCCCAAGCTGCAAAGAAGGGATGCCGCTGTCATCATGAGTCATAGCTTCGATCAGGATAAACATTTTCTGGCAAAAGTGTTGGACACAGACGCAGGCTACATCGGCGTACTGGGGCCGAGACATCGGACCGCAAGGATTGTCGAAGCGATCGCCGCAAGCGCTGGTCATTCCTCTGCATCTGCCTGGTCTCGTCTGCACGCTCCAGTCGGTCTACCGCTAGGCGAGCGTACCCCCGCCGCAATCGCTTTAGGCATCGCGGGAGAGATTACGCTCGAGATGAGTCAACACGCTAGTTGAAGTTAGCAGACTATTGAGCTCGTCCTTGGAGGAAGAAACCAGATGGCACAAACAATGAGTCAGCTCGAGAAGGTACCCCAATGGATCATTCAATTAATCGACGAGATCGATTCTGTCCGGTTCGGCGAGGCTTTCCAAAGGTTCGCCCCAGATAGCGAACTATTGTTCGGAAGTCATCGCTCTAGTGGGCAGGGGGAGATACAAGAGTACTTCCGTCAAATGCATATTCCTATCGAAACAAAGCATCAGATCAGCGAAGTCTGGGCAGGGGGCCATAGAACTTATGTCCTCGGTGAAGTCAAGATGATTAAGAAGACGGAACCCCACGATCTATCTGCCGAACCATTTCAGTGGATGTTCTATGAGGACGAGAGCGGTGGCGGACTGTTGCGGAGATGGCTGGTCACGGCAGGACCGGCATGAAGTAGCGGCGGCAGGTAGACACACATCCATCCGGGAAGGCGCTGCCGAGAGCTTCCTTTGACGGCTCGGTGAAGGTCTCCGCACTCAAAACTCTCGCACCCCAGGAAACAGCCATCTTGATTCAACGAAGTATCGCCGATCCTGGCGAGAACTGGAGGAGGGCTATGGAGATTGTTGCAACTCAATTTGGAGATCCCGATGTGCTCAAAGCTGTCCACACCGAGCCGCGAACCCCCCTGAAAGGTGAGGTTGCGATCCAACTTCGCGCGATCGGCGTAAACCATCGAGACTACAAGATCTACGCAGACCCTTCGTATACGAGATCGCGTGGTCAGAATTTGCCAATTTTTCCTTTGCGCCTTGGAGTGGAGGCAGCGGGCGTAGTTACTGCAGTGGGTCCGGAGGCAGTCGGACCAGCAGGGCCGATCATCGCAGGGGACGAGGTGATCGCGTATCGCATCGACGGAGCGTACGCGGACGAAATTGTTGTATCAGCATCGCAGGTGGTCCCCAAGCCGGACCAGCTTTCGTGGGAACAAGCGGCGACCATGATGCTGGATGGGACGACAGCTGTGCACGCGCTTGCCGCGGTTCGTATACGGAGAGGCGAAACTGTTTTACTCCACGCAGCAGCGGGCGGCGTGGGGCTTGCGGCAGTGCAGCTTGCGGTGATGGGTGGCATTCGTGTGATCGGTACAGCTTCCGAGAAAGATTTCGAGATGCTCCGCCGATACGACGTCGAACCCGTGGAATATGGACCGGGGCTTCTGAATCGTGTCAACGCAGTTGTTCCTGGTGGCGTGGATGCGGCGCTTGATTTCGCTGGGTCCGACGAGGCCATTGATGTGTCCCTCGAATTGGTCAGGGATCGCTCTCGCATCGCAACGATTGTGGCATTTGATCGTGCCAAAGATGTCGGCATTCAGGCCATAGGCGGTGCGGCCGGAGAGGATCCGTCTGGCTTGGAAGTTCGCAAGTATGCTCGACTCCGCCTCACCGCGTTGGTTGATGCGGGAGCTTACGACGTGATCGTAGGCCGCGTCTACCCGCTTTCTCGGGCTGCGGATGCACATTGGCTGCTATCCAAGGGTGGCTCCGGTGGGCGGATTGCTTTGGTTCCATAGCTCGCGCTTCCCTAAGCGGTCGGCGTCTAGGACACTGGTCGCGAACTTAATAGATGAAGATCCTTGAGGTCAACGATGCAGTCACGGAACGAAAATGGACACTAAGACAAACCTCCCGAGCGCTGAACACGTAGTGATTCTCGGAGGAGGCTTTGCCGGTTGGTACGCCGCGCGGGAACTCGCCCTTCGTTTGGCTCGCGAACATCAGATCACGCTGATTGATCGTGTGGATCATATGTTGTACACGCCGATGTTGACGGAGGTCGCTGGGGGAACAATCAGACCCGCTGATATTGCTGTTCCCGCAAAAGAACTCCCCAAGCGAGTCGTGTTCGTGAGGGGTGAAGTCCTTTCGGTTGACGTGGCCTCCAAGCAGATAACGCTTGCAGACGGAAGCGTCGTGCAGGCAACTCAGCTAGTTTTCGCGTTGGGAGCCACCACGAACTATGATCACGTTCCCGGTGCATCCGAGAACAGTCTCGCCCTGAAGTCCCTCGACGACGCACAACGAGTTTTGGCGAGAATAGACGAGGTTGTTACGCTCGCCGCGAACTGCACTGATCCAGAGGAGCGACGCAAGCTGCTGACCATTCTCGTCGCCGGTGGAGGCTACACAGGCGTGGAAACGATGGCGGCGGTCGTCGAGAACCTCCGTCGCAAAGGGAGAACTGTAAACATTGAGCCAGACGAGATGAGTTTTATGCTCATCGAACCGACAGAACGGCTTATGCACGAAACGAGCGCTACTCTAGCCGCGTACAGTCAAAAGGAACTCGAACGAGATGGCGTGCGGGTATTGTTGAACACAGGGGTGAGTAGCGTTGATGGGAGAGCCGTGCAGCTCACTGACGGCTCGCGCTACGAAACTGGCCTCCTGATTTGGGACGCGGGAATCACACCGAATCAGCTTGTGGAGAAGTTAGACCTTCCAAAACGAAAGCACCACGGAGTGCTTACAGACCAATGTCTTCGAGTGCAGGACCGGCCAGGAGTTTGGGCCATAGGAGATTGTGCGGAGATTCCACAGGCGGATGGGAAAGGAACCTACGCTCCAACAGCCCAGAACGCAACACGAGAGGGTGCGTGGCTGGCTCGGAATGTGAATGCGGTGCTTCGAGGACGCATTCCGAAACCCTTTCGCTACAAGATGCTCGGACAGCTGGCATTGCTGTCTCATCGGCGCGCAATCGCTGATCTGCTGGGTTTCAAGATAGAGGGGTTCATCGCATGGGCTATCTGGTGGGCCATCTACACTCTCAAACTGCCTTACTGGAATGGCCGCATCGGAGTAGTGAAGAGTTTTTTTGCAGGCGCGCATCTTTTTGAGCCACGTTCTATCTCGGAACAAAGGCCGATTTCAAAGACTCACAAGCAGAGCCGAATGTAAGTTCAACTTTAAAGAGGCTTATCAGCCGAGCTTTGCAGTGCGATATAGACAAATCAAGACCAATGGCGAGTGGTCAATATGACTAGGACGTTAGGCGTTGGCGTTATCGGGGCAAGTGCAACACGCGGTTGGGCGAAGATCTCTCATGTTCCCGCCATACGGGGGCTTGCTGGATTGGAACTGGCAGCCGTAGCTTCGGGCACCCAATCGAAAGCGGATGAAGCGGCAAGGGCTTTCGGTGCGAAGACCGGCTATGCGGATGCTGAGGACCTGATCAAAGATCCCGCCGTGGACATCGTGACAATTGCAGTTAAGGTGCCCGATCACCGTGAACTCGTGTTGGCGGCGCTGGAAGCGCGCAAGCACATCTACTGTGAGTGGCCTCTCGGCCGGAATCTTGCCGAAACAGAGGAACTAGCTGCTGCAGCAAAGGATACAAGGGTTCACGTCCTGACCGGCTTACAGACTCGTCTGAATCCAGTGACGCTCCGTGCTCGCGACCTGGTCTCGACGGGTGCTATCGGTCGGCTACTCGCGGCTCGTATCTTCTCGAGCACGATAGCCTTTGGCCCCAAGGTGGAGACGGCGATGAGCTTTGCCGAAGATCCGGCGAACGGCGCCACTCTGGTGACGATTCAGGGGGCGCATACGCTGGACTTTGCGATCGCCGTTCTAGGTCCGCTGACGGACTTGATTGCCTTAGCGACGACGCAATTTCGCCAGACCACAGTCGGGGACTCGGCGACACAGGAGACAAGGTTGACACAGGACCATCTGCTCGCTCAGGCTCGCGTCGGTGCAGCTATTCCTTTGTCGGTGGAAGTAGCTGGAGGACGGCCAATCGAGTCGGTCGCCTTCCGGATGGAAATAGATGGGGAGAAGGGAACGCTCCACATAGATGGGGGTGCATCGCGTGGCTTCCAGTCGGGAAGACTAACCGTTCGTTGGTGTGGCGAGCTCCAACACGTCGATGAAGGCGAGGGCGCTGCAATGCCGGCAGAAGCCGCGAACGTCGCAAGTATGTATGCAGCACTCCGGAACGACATTCTCTCAGGCACATCCACTGTTCCCGACTTCGAACACGCGGTCCGCTTGGCCAGGCTGCTTAGCGACGTGACGGAATCCTCTCGAACTGGTTGCCGAAAACTATGCACGGATTGGCCGACCTAAGGAGCGTAAACGCCTCTTGAGTGGTGAGATTCTGACGACGCGGAATCGGCCTGTGTGACTGAATAAACAACAACAAACGAGGCCCACGTACTGGCGGCCGAGGAAATCCTTATGGCGAACATCGACTCGAATCCTTTCAACGTCACCTTCGGCAGAGCCGAGGTAAACGGCATTCGGATGTACTATCGCATCGCCGGATCAGGCGAGCCCGTCGTTCTCCTGCATGGCTTTCCAGAGACCTCGAAAGCCTGGCGCAAGGTCATGCCCGCTTTGGCGGCACATTACACCGTCCTAGCGCCCGACCTCCGCGGCTTTGGGGACTCCGACCGACCTGACGCCGGCTACGACAAGCGTACAGTCGCCGAAGATGTCCACCAGCTCGTTCAACAACTCGGGCTGGGCCCGATCAACCTCGTCAGCCACGATGTCGGCATGATGGTCGGTTACGCCTATGCTTCGGCATATCCCGCCGAGGTAAGGCGACTGGTGTTGATGGAGGCAGCGCTTCCGGGCTTGGGTCTCGGGAAACTGTATGACGCCGATAAGTATCCCCGCATGTACCACCTCCCGCTTTTTGAAGCGCCGAATGGCCTGGCCGAAGCCCTGATTACCGGCCGCGAAAAGATGTTCGTCCGTCACTTCATGCGACAGCAGGCCTACAACACGGCCGCTCTTGAAGATGACGTGCTGGATAGCTACGCGGATCGGCTTGCGGCACCCGGAGCACTGCGCGCAGGCATCGCTTATTTCCGAGCTCACAAAACGGACGCCGAGCACAATCGCGAATACGCCACCACGAAGCTCTCGATGCCGGTGCTCACCGTGGGCGGTACTGCAAGCTTCGGTGCGGATCTGGAAGGCGAGATTCGCCCGTTGGCAAAGAATATGCGAGGCGTTATGATCGAGGACTGCGGCCATTACGTGGCTGAAGAGCAACCAGAGCGCCTGACTGATGAACTCCTACGATTCTTCCGCGAAGATGTTTAAATAAGTCGGGTCGACCGCGTGGGCCGCCGGTCGAGCTCTTTTTACGATCGGTTCTCTCCGCACAAAGTTCACTAAGAACCAGCCTCTCTTAGGCTGACCATATCCCGTCGAGGGGACATTCCAAACATACGCCCGTATTCGCGGATGAATTGAGTCGGGCTCTCATAACCCACCTGAGCGGCTGTGGTTCCCACATTCAACTCATCCGCAATCATTACGCGTCGTGCCTCCAGCAAGCGAAGCTGTTTCTGATACTGTAGCGGCGTCATCGAAGTGATGGCTTTGAACTGACGGTGGAAAGCAGACGGACTCATCTGCGCGAGGGAGGCGAGGTCCCCGATGCGGATCGGCTCCGCAAAGTGATCCCGAAGGAAATGGATCGCATGAAGCAAATTCTTGGTGTGGAACTTGCCGACCGTCATGCTTATCACCTCTGCTCCATGAGGGCCGGTTAAAAGCCAGTAGCAGATCTCACGCATGACGGCGGGGTACAACACGGGAATTGCTTTTGGAGTCTCCAGTAAACGCACGATCCGTAGAGCACAGTCGAGCAGTGGGCCGTCGAACTCTGTCACGAAAACGCTTCGGGCAACATCCTCGCCCAACTCCGGCACCGCATCCAGGCTCTTCATTACCTCGCTTATGATGGCAAGATCGAACTCGATGATCACACCAAGATAAGGTCGGCCCGGACTTGCCTCGACAATGGTGCTGAACGCTGGCAACTCGACGCTGACCACCAAAGCCTGACCCGCATGGTAATTGAAGCGTGTCTCTCCAAACACGCTCCACTTGGCGCCCTGGACGACTATGCACAGCGCTGGCTTACAGATATGAAAGTTTGTTCGTTTTTCGTGATTTGAACGAAGAAGCGTCAGCCCGGGGACCGCGGTCACAAACGGACCTGGTCCTCCCTTCGATTCGGTGTACCGTGCCGTTGCTTGCTGTAGCACGCTCAGCATCTTTGACGCTCCCTGCTCCTCGCCGCTATAGATCATTATATCAGCGGAAAGCAGGATTAGGCAGAACGTCGGAGAGTTTAGGCAGCAGCTCAGCCATGGTGAGAGGTATCTAACTACCAGTACGCACACAGGAGGAAACAATGCTCACAGAACAAAGCTCGTCTATAGCAGGAAAAATAGCGATCGTCACGGGAGGCAGCCGCGGGTTGGGCCGGAACACCGTGCTTCACCTTGCCAAGCGTGGTGTCCACTCAATCTTCACCTACAACTCCAATCAGGCAGAAGCGGACAAGGCTGTGGCGGAGGTAAACAAGGCCGGGGCCAAGGCAATCGCATTAAAGCTGAATGTCGGCGACGTGAGTTCTTTCGAACTTTTTGTACAGCAAGTAAAAAAGGCACTCGCTGAGTTCGGCGCGGAACGCTTCGACTTCCTGGTGAATAACGCAGGCGTCTCTCACCATGCCTCGTTCGAAAAAACGACAGAGGCAGAGTTGGATCAGCTCTACAACGTTAACTTCAAGGGCGTCTTCTTTCTGACTCAGAAATTGCTTCCGCTCATCAACGATGGCGGCCGCATCGTGATGATTTCAAGCGGGCTTACGCGGATCATCATCCCGGAGAGCGCTCCATATGGATCGCTCAAAGGAGCCCTCGAGGTGCTTACCAGGTACCTGGCGAAAGAACTCGGTCCGCGGCGAATTACTGTGAACGCTGTCGCTCCGGGAGCCGTTCAGACGGACTTCAGTGGAGGCGTGGTTCGTGACAACCCCGCAGTTAACAAGATGGTCTCCGATGCGACTGCGCTCGGCCGACCGGGTCTTCCGGACGACATCGGCCCCATGATCGTGTCGCTGCTCACTGAAGACAACCGCTGGATCAATGCTCAGCGTATTGAAGTCTCCGGTGGACAGTCGATCTAGCAAGAACGAGGAGGGCGTAACGTAAGGCGCCCTCCTCGGCACCTCCTATTTCGCAAATCAATAGGAGGTTAGAACGACCGGTCTCATGAACAAAGTTGCTCTCGTTACCGGGGCAGTCAAGGTGCCGGCAATTCAATCGCCGAGCGCTACACCGCTTGAGGCGCGAGCCTGATCGTCAATCATTCCTCTAGCGCCGAAGCTGTTAAGGACACCGCAAACATCATCGAATGTTCCGGCGGCAAAGCGATCACAGTACAGGTATATGTCTCGAAGATGACCGATATTGGACGCCTTCTTAAACCTCATTGGAGCGACTGGCTGCCTCGAAATCGTCGTGGTGAATGCAGGTCTCGAGATGGGCGGTAAGTCTGTCCCCGGTTTCACAGAGGGCAAATATCGCCTTCACCTGCGCTCTGTTCGTCGAAGCTCTAATACTAGGGCGACGCGCCACGGTATAAAGGTCGCTTCAAGGGATGCGATCCTTTCAGAGGAAAGCGCAAAACCGATTTGCATCGGCGCGCCAACTTTCTGCCGAATGCTTGGCTGCACCTTGGCATCCCACTAAATGATGGCTTTTATGCAATGTCGGAGTATAAACACATGCGTCTGGTCACACTTGAGGAGCACTTCACGATCTCTGAACTCGTGAACGAGATCAATCCGGAGGCGGCTAAAGAAAGGGGCTACTGGTCACGTGATCAACCCTATGGAGTTCTTAGCTTCCTTGAGGAACTGTTGGAAGTCGGTGACAAACGCATCGCAACAATGGACAGATTTGGAATTACAGTTCAGGTTCTGTCGTGGGATGGGCCGGGAGCCGACCTCATTCACGGTGAAGCCGGTGTCATATGGGCTAAACAGGTGAACGATCGCTTAGCATGTATCGTTGCTACGCATCCAGACAGGTACGCAGGACTTGCTCACCTCCCTCTCAACTCCCCGGAAGCGTCCGCAGACGAGCTGGAGCGTTGCATCAGACAACTTGGCTTCAAAGGAGCCGTGATTCGTGGCGCAACCGAGGGGCGCTTCCTTGACGATCCTATTTATGAGCCCTTCCTCGCTCGTGCTGAGAAACTCGAAGTGCCGCTTTACCTGCACCCTGGCATCCCTCCGAAGGCCGTGCGAGACGCTTACTTCAGTCACCTGTCAGAACCCCTGGATTTCTTTTTATCCATCGCGGGCTGGGGATGGCACGCTGACACCGCGATTCACGTCCTGCGCATGGCCCTTTCCGGAGCCTTGGATCGCCATCCAAAGCTTCAGCTTGTAATCGGTCATCTCGGAGAGGGACTGGCGGAGATGCTTACCCGCTTTGATCAGATCCTAACGCCTAGGCTCCCCGAAGGAACCGCCAGAACAGTACGCGAAATGCTGTTGCAGCAGGTGCACGTCACGATTAGCGGCTTCGCCTATCCGGCAATGTTTGAGACGGTTCTGCAGACTTTCGGCCCGGACAGGATTCTTGCTTCACTCGATTATCCATTCGTACCGTTGGAAGGAGCAACGCGATTCATTCGGACGTTGCCTGTGACAAGCTCAGACCTGGAGAAGATCATGCACAGCAATGCCGATCGGCTTTTCAAGCTAGTGCCCTGATGAGCGGTTCTGAATCGCGGGAGAAGAGAGGCACGCACCTTCGAAATGCACGCTTCCGAAAGGGGCAGGTCGATCACCCGACATCGTTGCATGCAATCATGCGCGCCATGGCAAGAGGTCCACAGCAACGAGGCTCGTGCAGGACGTCACCAGATTTGGTGCCTAAATAGATGCCAGTTTGTTCTCTGAGCCTGCAGATAGATATCCGTACACCACGAAACGACAGTGGTCGCGTCGGAAAGTCTGTCCACACCCTAATTCGCTGTAGGGTGCTCGATCTGATCAACAACAAGGACCGGCGCTGGCCCTTTGACCGCATCCAATCGCAGACCAAGTTGCTCCTTGATCGCGGTAAACAGCGAGAGAGGCATGCCAGATTCGCTCTCCATCGAAATATCGTAGGTCCACTTAAGCGCGAAGTCGTATCGGCCAGGAAGAGAGGTCTGATCGATGATCGGCCGATCCTCATAAAAGCTCAAGTTGAGTGCCAGTTCCGCCATAGAGATGTTCATGAACTTCAGGCTCCGGAAACCACTACCCCCTGAACTCCCGGTATTGCTCCGCGTTTCCTTCGGATCAGCGAAGGCAAGGGTTGGTCCACCTTTGGCGACGGTCATAGCGTAGATGGGCATCTGGCGTGTCTCATGGTGGACCGCCAGATGAAACCGATTTGCCAAAAGCTTTTGATACATCTGTTGAATTTGTTTGTTGTTAGGAATCCCCGGCAGATCTGGGGTTCCACTAATGTCAAACCGATCCTTCGTAAACCACTCCGGCGTGCTCACAATCTGTTTGCTGTGGATACCATAGGCCATCGCGATAATGTCACTGAGGGTCGCATTGAAGCAGGTGATGTGGCGTCCATCGCTTTCAAAGCTCCACCCTTCTCTGGATGTGTTTGGGTCGCTCGGCTTGATGGCGGCAACCAGAAAATCTGGATTCGAGTCCGTGGCCATGGGGGCCTCGCTCTTGGCGGAGACGTTTGCTTCAGGCGTCTGAGCAATCGCCATTTGCACCACCAAGAGCGCTCCCAAAAGGACTCGGCTCCACCGCAAGAACGGTCGCACTGGATATCGTTCCATCACTGATCGCTCCGAGTTCAATCTGATCGATGTGTGAATGTACGGTGGAGTATTGCAAAAGTTCCCTTGAACAAACTTATTTTTATTCTTGCGGGAATCGATGCTTGCATAATCGCCCATGCACTTTCCGAGTGCTGGATAGGAACCAGTAGGTCCTATTTTGTCCACTGCGATCGCTGTTGTGCTGAAGCCTCTTGCACTTTCAGCCACCGCGGCTGGGGAACATGAGAAGACCGCTAAGCGGCCTCGTCCAACTCCTCGTCGTGATCAGCCTGCCGGTCTCCCGCGGCTTCGGCCAAAATCTCCTCTTCCTCATCTATATCTTGGGCAGTCTGGCTTCCTGTCGTAGGCGCATCGAAGAGGCTGAAGGTCTTTGGCTGCTCCGGTTTGACGGCCTCAACCGGCTTCACGGTCGCAACGGGTGTCGCTGGCTCGCCCTTTGCCTGATCCTTCTTGGCAGGCAGTTTCTTCGCGCGCGCTTCAGCCTGAGCTGCTTTTCCGGCGGCGTCCATTTCAGCTTTCGCTCTGTCGAGCGTGCTTTTCAGCTGCAGGTGAGCTGCGACGAAATCGACTATGGAGGATGGCAGATCGCGGTCGAGCTCTTCGGCGGTTCCGGTGAGCTTGAAAGGCGTCGTCAACGCGGTGTTTTCGCCATCCTGCAGCTTCTTCGGGATGATGTTCACACTGATTTGATCGTCGTCGAGGCGGGTTACGGTCAGCAGCACTGCGCGCTGCCGCAGGTAGGGGGCAAGCTCCTTGAACATGGCTTCTCTCCGGGGGTAGGTCAATCAGGTGGTGACCCCCTTCTCGTCGGCTTCTTGAGTTCAGGGTCATCCCAGTGGATGGTGTGGCGGCGTCCGAACGCCAGCGCTTCGTTGTAGGAGGCAGGTTCGTGCTCTCGCTGCCATAGGAGGCGGTACAGTGCATCGACCGCCGACTTCATCACAACCTTCATCTCGTCGTCGGAGATATGGGAGACCTCCGGTTTGCCGCTGCAGACCGCACAGGGCTTTCCCGCGTGCAGGTTTTCGATGGGTCCATTGCGAAATGCCAGCGCAACGATTGCTTTTGCTTCCATAGCCAAATCGTGATCGAGCTTCATCTTCATGGGCAGTCTCCGACACATTCCCACACCATACCGCCGCAGCCGCTATGAAGTCTTACATCGTCTCGAAACTACGTAGCAACTTTCCGCGAGCGCCGTCTGGTCCTGGACCACAACGCGGGATCGACTGGCAGCGCGCTTGTCTGTCCGGTCCTCGCATTGAAGAATGCGCCATGATAGCTGAGCTTGCCATAACGAAACAGCTGGCCCAGCATCGCCAGCGCGTTCATTGCGAGCGTCTGATTGATGAAGGGTTCCTGACGGTCCAATGCCTCGACCGCAGAGCAACTTGGCAGAAGATCTTCTCCGGATTCGGCGTCCACTATCTCGGGAAACAATTCGCATACCGTGCGCAGGCGTTCAGCCTTGCGTCGGTTTCTCCCATTCAATGGCTGGCCGAGAACATACTGTCCACTGGCTGCGTTGTTGCCGAGATCCAGCCAATAGCAGGTGTTGCTAAAGGCGTGCTTAAACGATTCGGCTAAGACCTTCCTTGCTTCGCGTGTGTCGACGCAACTGATCACGACATCGGGGACGGGGTCGCGATGACGGTCAAAGGAGCGCGCATGGAATCGGTTGGGGATGGCAGTCCACTTCGTTCCCCAGAAAATGTTGATGCGGTTGATCAACACGGTGGCCTTGTTCTGACCGATGTCGGACGCTGAGAACGGCTGGCGAACGCAATTGGTGGCAGAGACCGTGTCGGCATCCATCATGGTCACGTCGAGCCCGTTCGCGTGCCCCCAAACTCGCATTGCCTGATCGAGATAGGGCAGGCTCATTGCGATGGAACTGCCCGTGCCGCCCGCTCCAACGATCAGCACGCGAACGGGTCCTCGACGCACCAGGTCTGAGGGCAATCTGTGCTCGATACGCATGATTAGCCTCTCTCTCCGCGCACGAACTGCGCCAGCGTTTGGGGAAGGACGATTAAGGTTTCACGCGGAAACGATCTGCGCTTGCCCGCCAGGGGGACCCACAGGTCCTCGAATCCATCGGGATGGCGCGTCAGGCGTCCCACGTTGGCATGGGTGAAAGCGCTCTCATAGAACCCTCGTTCCCAATCCGCAATCGAGGACACCGTCGCGGCATTAGGGCGGCGCATGGAGCCGGTACAAACGCGGCCGTTGTCGGAGAGATTCCAGAACGGCGCGACGGCCAATCTCGTCGCGGCATCAGGACGCCTATTCTCCGTGAGCGCACGGATCGCAAGATCTCCGTCCTTCACGCACCATGCTAACGGCGGCTGCGGAAAGACTCGTCCATTGAGCCCTGCGGCTTTGTCCTCGGAGTTCTGATAGAACATCTGCCGTCGCCGCGCCGGCGTCCACCATGCGATCATCCGGTCGCCTTTCGCGAGGATGTTACCCGAGAGAGTCGTTGCAGATTGCGCAGTCGCTTGATCCAGGAGCCGTAGCGTCCTTTGTCGTGTTTGCGCAGGAGCTTGCGAGCGTTCAGAGTCCATTGATCGTGGCCATCTTTGTGCAAGCTCAACCGGATGCAATCTGGCAGAGCTTTCTCCACTTCGGGAAACTCATACTGGCCCTTGTTCTCCTCTTCGTCCTCCTCGGCATACTCTTGTAGCCGTTCCTCGTACTGGAGAGCCTCGTCGTGATTGTAGATCCGCATCACGCGATAGAGCGCGTAGGTGAGTGTCCAGTAGAACGCCGCTCCGAGTCCCGGCTCTTCCGCTTCGAGTGCTTCGATTGCTGGCCCGATCTTGAGATAGCCTGAGCCGCCGCAAGCCACAGTAACAGCCAACTGGCCATGTCCGATGACCTCATCGAAACCTTCGCGCTCGGCCACATCGCTCACATCCAGGTGATACTCGACATTACGCTGCAAGAGGTTCCAGCGTTCCTCGCCAATGGCGCGCATGATCGCGTGTTTGGCGAACACTAGGCCGTTTTCGCCGCACTCCTTCCAGCTATCACACGTTGCAAGGCCTTCCCGGACCAGAGCGGCGCAAAGGTCGTACACGAGCTCCGCACGGAACTCGTGGCTGTACTCGGTGGGCAGTCCGGCCAGGGACGGGAGGGCCTGGAGAAACGCCGGCGCCAGATACGCTATGCCAGGGGCGGCAGCATCTCGGTAGGAGCCGGGAGAGACTGATTGCTGTTTGCGGCGTATTGGTTGATGGCCTCGGTCACGATCCGGGCGAGTGCGATGGATTCTTTGCATTGAAGGTGCCTCGCGAGTGCCTGGCTTGTCTCCGGAGGCGGCGCTGCTGCCTTCGCAGCAAACAACGCGATCAATTCCTCCGGGCTCATGGTGGGCGCAACCATCGTTTAGCCCTTTGTCCCGATGGCGCGGCTGAAGGTGTAGCGCAACGCGGAGCCGGTATCTTCGGGACCAGTGACCGACGCAGTAGCGATTTCCGGATACGCCGGAGTGAGAAGGTCGCGGACCTGGTCCACCGTCAACTGAGGGCCAGGATCAGGGATTCGCACGCCGTTGTACTGGAACTCGCGCAGAAGCATTTCCGTCTTGAGACTGCTCATCTCTGTTCTCCTTCTTGAACATCGTTGGGGTGGGGTTTGGATTGAAGCAAGCGCTGCCAGTAGTGATCGGCGATGCAACGACCCATACTGCGGCGCAACAAATCCAGCGTCTCCGCTTCGTCGAGAACGTAGGCAAAGAACTCGTGCCTATCGCGCAGAGCCCGAGCGGCGCGATGGTTGCCATCGATCACCGGCATGCCACATCCGCTGGGCAAAGTCACCATGATGCCCGGCCCGAGGCATGTAGGAAGATGATCGGCATGCTCCCAGTCGATGTGCGCGTTCTCAAGCCAACTCTCCAACGGAGGATGGTTCACGAGATGCGGGGCATGGCCGCGACAAAGTTCCCTCGCGACGCAGATGTTGAACAGGAGCGAAAGGATCTCGTAGAACTCCTCTCCCTGGTTAGCTTCAGCGTTAGTGAAGGGACAGCGCGGGCAATCGTTGTGGCGACGGAGCGGAACAATAGGCATGAGGGTAGCCGTACCACTTCTTTCCGCGAAGCCGGACCCATCCTTTCTGGTAGGAAGTTCCCATCTATTCCTCAAATTCTGTGTGGGGGAATAAGCGGGCCGCCATCAGTTTACCGCCGCTTGCGGCGCAAAACCGAGGCGCGCTCCCGCTCGTTTACGAACTCGTCGATCTGACTAGCGCGGTAGCGGAGCGCACCATCGCTCATGCGGATCACCGGCAGGTAGGGCAATCTCCGGGACGAGTGGTCCCACACCCAGTCTCTGGTCACGTTCAGTCTCATCGCCACCTCGTCGGCGGTGAGCAAGGGGTCGGACACTTGCATCCGCTCCGGCATCTGCAGTAACGCCATATCTACTCTCCTGTGCTCCTGAATGCGCCGGCTTATGCGGCGATGACGGCATGTTGGGTCTGTTTGCGAACTCGGTCAAATTACCGATACGAGGTCCTCCGATCATTGCCGGTGAATTTGACCGAGTTTCAAGTCCGCCGCATGCTGACTTCGCGTTCAAGGGAGGATGCATGGGTTGGAAGCGAAAATACCTTTTCATCGCGGTCGCAATGACCGCGTTGGATCTCTGGGTGGCTTTTCGATACGGGGTAGCCGTCTGGCAGGCGTACGCGGACTTTCTTATAGTGCGGCTACTGCTTCTCTTGGCCGTCGCTATCTGGATCACTAGCCTGGCTGATTTTTGGAGCCGGGCGGTTGGGCGCTCGGAACAAACCCCAATTGCCCCCCGCATGAGGTTCTCCGACATTCCTGCAAGCACAGCCGCTGATGCGGAGGTTCGCGATGTTTGACTCTCTGGCAGATCTTTCCGTAAAGCTGGCGGCGACCGGCTACTTCATCGATCCGGTGATGACGCAGGTTGTGTTTCTCGCGGCCAAGCTCAACAAGCCCCTGCTCCTTGAGGGCCCCGCCGGATCCGGCAAAACACAGTTGGCCATCTCAGTGGCCGCGGCAGCCGGCACCCACGTCGAGCGGCTACAGTGTCACCGCGGTGTCAGCGAAGACAAGGCGATCGGACGCTTTGACGAGGGTCTGCAGCGGCTCTACATGGAGTTCTCGAAAGGCCAGCATGAGAGTTGGCAGCTCCTGCAGGCCAACTTGAAGGGACGGGATTTCTTCCGGCCCGGCCCGTTGATGCGCGCTCTAGAATGCGAGCGGCCTTGCGTTCTCCTCATCGACGAATTGGACAAGGTTGATGACGGTTTCGAGGCCATGCTTCTCGAGATTCTCTCTGCCTGGCAGCTGTCCATTCCTGAGTTTGGGCGGGTTGCCGCCAAGAGCGTGCCATTCGTTGTGCTCACCAGCAACGAAGAACGCCGCCTGGGAGACCCGATTCGCAGGCGCAGCCTTTACGTCCGGGTGGAGCACCCCACACCGCAGCGGGAAGCGGAGATCATCGCGAGCCGCACTCCGGACGCGGATGTCGCCTTTCACCACGAGATGGCTGGCATCGCTCTTTCGTTCCGCAACTACTCTCTGGAGAAGCCGCCTTCCGTGTCCGAGATGATCGACTTCGCTAACGCTCTCCAGATTCTTGGGACCGATCATGTGACCGAAGAGCATCGGGATATTCTTCTCCCGTTTCTCGCCAAGACAGAGAAGGACCGCCGCCATCTCCTTCTTCGCGAAGGGTTCAAGAGCCTGCTCGATGACGGAGCGCGCATCGCTGCGCGAACGGCAGCCCAAAGGGAGGAGCGGCGATGAGGTTGATCTTTGTCGTGCTCCTAATTACATCGTTCGCGGCCCATGCCGATGCGCTCTCACCAGAGCAGTGCGTCGAGCATTATGCGGCCGTTTACCGGGTTCCACCGGAACTGATCGCAGCCTTCATCGACGTGGAGTCGGGCTGGAATCCGGTCGGTTCCCTGGTGCCTTTGCAGCCAAGCGCTGTAAATCTGTTTGGAGCGATCATCGGTGTTTGAGCCATTGAAAAGGACGACGCCGTCGGCAAACGGACTGTCCGCGAGAACCCGCAGCAGGTAACTTTGCGTCTTCCGTGACTCCGTGAAGATGATCGCCTTTTCGTCGGCTCCGATCTCATGGGCTTTTGCAAAGGCGATATGAAGCGCTTTGAGCAAAGCCTTCCCCTTGGCATTGTGCTCGATGGATGATGCTAGTCGGGCGAAACCTTCAAGGTCTGCGATCTCCTGTTCGATTGCCGCGCGGGTCGCGTCGGAGAGGTCTTCTGTGACCGGGTCGTCCTCCCACTCATCCGCAGTCTCGTCCAGAGCCTCGTAGTCCTCTTCCAGATGGTCTTCGAGGGCTGCATCAGATTGCCGCTTTAGTAATTTGGCCCTGAGGCGATCTGCCATAGAGGTTAATGCTCCAGCAATGGCGAAGGTCGATGATGCAAGCAGCTTTCTCAGCACAAGCGTCATAAGTGAGCGCTGGCTGGCGGGGAGAGCTTGGAGGTTGTCCCTCAATAGGTAGTTAGAGACCGCGTGGTAAAGTTGGTCCTCGCTCTGCTCCGGAGTGAAATTCTCGACTAATGGAAGTCGCGTGGTATACGGAATGTAGCTGGTTACTTGCCGCCGCAGGGTTCGATGGCATACAGGCTTTAGACGGGACTTGAGTGTCTGAAAGACTTGTTGTTGGCTCAGATTCGAGAATTGTTCTCGAAAACTCTTCAGGTCGCCAAACGTGTGCTCGTCAATAAAGCTTATGAGACCAAATAATTCCAAAAGCGAGTTCTGCAGGGGAGTTGCGGTTAGGAGCAATTTAGGTGCGTGGGCGAGCGCACGTTTGAGGGTGTTAGCGATGATGTTGGCCGGTTTGTAGACATTGCGAAGCCGATGAGCCTCATCAATGACTACCAGATCCCAAGGGGTGTTAGATACATCGGGTGCCTTGCCGCAGGCAAATTGATAGGAGCAGATGACGATTTCTCTGCTCTCAAATGGACGGAAATTGCCATGCTTGATTTCCGAGTTATAAGACTTTGCCTCAAGAATCCGGCAGGGCAGGAAGAACTTTTCCGTCACCTCCTGAAACCACTGCTTGCGAAGATTCGAAGGTGTGATGATCAGAATGCGACGTTTTCGTTCTGCCCACTTTTGAGAGAGGACAAGTCCGGCCTCTATGGTTTTCCCTAAGCCTACTTCATCCGCCAACAATGCGCCCTTTGCGAGCGGAGAGTTGAATGCGAACAGCGCTGCATCAACTTGATGAGGGTTTAGGTCTACCTGGGCGCTTGCGACGGCACCAGCCAATTTTTCCGCACTGTCCGAGGAGCATCGCTTGGTGAGCTCGTGGGCGAAATACTTTGCATGATACGGCGTGAGATTCATCGGGTCTCCTGCCGTGACAACCTTTTGAGTAATGTGTCCAAAGGCATGATCTCTGTCATTGTGTCGTGCTTGTAACTCTCCTGCCCTGGGTAAACGACGACCTGATGGTTGGCTTTGATGTCGGAGCAGCCAATATAAAAGCCTTTACTGGGCTTCGGATCGCTAAGTGAACGCTTCATCTCAATTGCCCATCGTTCATTTGGAGCGGTTTCCAAAACCAGGTCAATCTCGGCTCCGACAGAGGTGCGGTAAAACCACGCCTGCGTGTTGGCCGGTACCGCGCTCAAGATGTTTTCTATGAGCATTCCCTCCCAGCTCGATCCGACCACCGGATGCCCCAATAAGGCCTCCTGATCGCGAATCCCTAGCAGCGTATGTAGAAGTCCGCTATCCCGGACGTAGACCTTTGGGGAGCGGACAAGACGCTTGCCGACATTGGAAGCCCATGGCTGCAGACGACGGACAAGCAGGAGATCAACCATGATGTCGAGATATCTGCCGACCGTTTGGCCGCTGATTCCCAAGCCCGCCGCAAGCTGCGCCCCGTTCAGCATCTGGCCCTGATTGTGTCCGAGCATCTGCCAAAAGCGGTGAAGCGTCTCGGCTGGAACGCGTGGACCTAACGAGGGAACGTCGCGTTCCAGATAGGTCTGGATGAAGGCCGTGCGCCATTCGAAGCTCTGAACTTCGGTTTCCGCGAGATAGCTGTCTGGGAAGCCGCCGCGCACCCAAAGAGCCTGGCCGGCATTGGGGGAGAAACCAACTACTTCGCTTTCCAGGAATGGGGTCAGCTCCATATAGGCGATTCTGCCCGCAAGCGTCTCCGCAGATTGCTGCAAGAGATCAATAGAGGCTGATCCGAGTAAAAGGAACTGGCTGGTGCGTTTCCCTTTTCGCTTTCTCCGGTCGATCAAGCTACGCAGAGTTTGAAAGATTCCTGGAAGACGGTGGATCTCGTCCAGGATCACGAGCCGATCTTCGTAATCGGAAAGGTAGAGTTCTGGGTCCGCAAGCTTGGCACGATCTGAAGGGAGTTCCAAGTCTAGGTACAGCGCTGAATTGTCAGCGTCGCTGGTGAGACTGAGGGCAAGCGTAGTTTTGCCAACCTGCCTGGGCCCGAGCAAAGCAACGGCGGGGAACTGACCTAAAAGCTGAAGGAGCCGGGTTTTGGCTGCACGCTGAATCATACCTTGCAATTATTCCACAACACGGAAGAAATGCGAGGTAAATCTCCAGCCCAACGCATCCGATATCCCTCTCCCCGCGGGTTTTGGAACGGGCCTCACAACACCCGGGAGCGCATGCATTCAGATCACTGCGAACGGGCGACTGGAAGGACTTGGTGGTCCAGCGCAAAGCTGAGGGCTGAATCTGCAATTTCGTACCGAAGATCTGCAATTTGAATGTGACGCACAATGGCCTCTTAAAGGTACATATGTGCGGCAGGATATCTTGCACAAAACAAATCAGATGGAAGAGCGAAACCCTCAAGGTGCGTCTGCGCTTTATGTTCCACTACCGCACTTTACCTAATAGACACCTGACGCCACAGCATTCCTCCACCGTTCTTCGAGCCTCCGAAAGCGCGGTCTTCGACCGCAACAAAAGCGCACCTTGGCAGACAAAGTCTCATTCATCCTCACCGCCTTTGACGATGAGGGAAAGTGCGACCGAATGCTGCCTTGTGCTGCAAAGTGAGGGAAGGTGAGGGCCGTCGATGAGATAAATCGATGGCCGCCTTGCATCAATGAAAATCCAATGGCAAACTCTTATTGAAATGTACTCGTCAATAAATATCGAGGTGTCTGAGGTGAAGGCGCTGGCCGAACGGCTCCGAGCTAGAACAGATCTCCTTCCGCTCAAGGCCAGGGGGCTGAAGAGACTTGCTGTTGAGTTGAACGCCATTTCAGAAGTCGGTCTTCCTTGGAAAGCAGTCTGGCGGATATTGCGGGATGTGGGCTACCAGGGAACGTACCGGCAATTCGTTGCGATGGCGAATCGGCTCACAGGCAATCCCGCGTTGCCCAGGACGAAGGCCAAGAACCTCCCAGCGCCAGCCGCAGAAAGGCAATCACTGCCCACTGTCGCTGCGCCGGTAGCAAATCAGGGTACCCGGCAAAATGCCAAACCCGAATGGCAGATTCGAAGAGAGGCAGCTATGGCGGAACTGGACCGTCAGGCGGAAGAGAACCGGGCGAGAGAGGCGCGGCTCAATCGGCCAAAGCTTTTCAATCCTGCGCCATTCAAGGGCAGGGACGAGGAATGATCGAACGATAGAAAGGCAAGGAAAGCAGTGTTGTTCGTATGCAAATGTCCAGATGAGGTGAGAGATGGAACTCCTGAATACCCCCACGACGCACGAACCGTTTGTCGCCCCTGAACGGGCGGCGGACTTCCTGGCCCTATCACGAAAGACGGTGCTCAAACTGGCACGTAGAGGCGACCTTCCGGCGCATCCCGTAGGTCGGGGAGTGCGCCAGATGTGGCGATTTCGCCTTTCGGAACTCTCTCGATGGCTGGAGTGTGAAGCGGTAAAATCAGACCAGCCATCGGGGTCGGAATGAGAGGAATGTCTCTTGAATCGACCACGGTATCAACACGGCTTTTTCAGCCGTCATCAGCGTAAGAAGGGGCCGGAAGTCTGGGTCTATCGATGGCGTGATATCGACGCCAAAGGCAAGCCCAAGATGCGAGCCCTTGTAATTGGTTCAGTGAAACAGTACCCAACGGAAACGGCTGCATGGAAGGCTGTTTCGACACTGCGCCTCGACGTTAACCACCACACCTCCCGTCCTGAAGGCTTGCCGGAAACATTCGAACAATTGGTAGAGCACTATCGGTTGATCGAATTGGATCTGGAAAAAGAGTCCGAGCGGAAGGTCGTACAGACCAAGCAGACCTACGCTGTTTATCTGAAGGCGAGAATCGTTCCCCGCTGGGGCCATTACCGTCTTCGGGAGATCAAAGCAGTAGCAGTAGAGCGGTGGCTTGGCTCCATCGACGATTTAGCGAACGGAACCAAAGCGAAGATCAAGGGCATCATGAGTGAAGTCTTCCAACACGCGATCCGCTATGGTTGGCTCAATGATGGAGAGAATCCCATCTTTGCGGTCCGCCAGAGCACCAAGCGGAACCGGGTCACGGAGCCGTTGGAAGTGGCAGAGTTCCGTGCGCTCATGCTGGAGTTGCCGCAGAAGATGCGCGTAATTGGCATCGTGGCGGCGACAACAGGTCTCCGCATCAGCGAGGTCCTGGGCCTGAAGTGGATGGACATCGATTGGAAGACGTTGCAGATGGACGTTACCCGGTCGGTCGTGGACGGCATTATCGGAAAGTGCAAAACTGAGACTTCCCGCAGGCCGGTTCCCATCGACGAGCTGACCACTACTGAGTTGCTGACCTGGAGGCGTGAAACTTGCTACGCAGAGCCGGAGGATTGGGTCTTCGCCAGCGAACGAGTTCAGGGCAAAATGCCACCCTGGGCCGATACGCTTCTGGATCGCTTCCTGCAACCTGCTGCGAAACGGGCCGGAATCACCAAGTGGGTCGGCTTCCATATCTTCCGGCACACCTACTCAACGCTGCTCAAAGCAAACGGGGAAGATGTCAAAGTGGTGCAGGAATTGATGCGCCACGCAAACATCTCCACGACGATGAACATTTACACGAAGGCCCTGACTTCGGCCAAGCGGGAGGCTCAAAGCCGGGTGGTCGATGTTCTTCTGGACCGGTCTAGGAATGTCGTAGAAAGTGCTGCGGAGGACGCAGCATGAGAACCAACGTATCGAAAGCGTATCGCGTTTTTTCTGCGAATCCGCTAAGTTGTTGGGTTTATTGGTGGACCTGATCGGGATCGAACCGATGACCTCTTCCATGCCATGGAAGCGCGCTCCCAGCTGCGCCACAGGCCCACACCAGACAACTTCCTTATTTTCGTCGAGTCTGCCCGGTTCGTCAAACAGGTGCTCCTCCACGGGTTCGGCGCGGCGGCGTCTACGCTGGTTGTTCCGTCAAGCGCTTGCGCGACTATCATTACTTACAATGAATTGGAACTCATGATCAACGATCTCGATCGTCTAGCGAACCAGACCATGAAATCTTCTTTCCCACGTTGTTTCCAGGATTTTGTGAGCCTGACAGGTGTCGTTCAGTCGTCTTCCCCTCTCGCGAGCATGGTCGCCTGCGCCCTGCTCCTCTCAGGGCCGGCACTGCTCGCGCAGCAACCGCCGCCGCCGGCAGACATAGTGCGCCCTTCTCTGAACCAGATCAGTGAAGCCAGCGCCAGCCTCAACATCTCTCGATGGAAAGCCCCCAGTGACGTGCGGCTGGTTGCCCAACGCGATGTTGACTCAATCCAGCGGGACATCAACACAACCCTTCCCCCCTTACTGGACCGGGCCGCGGCGGCACAGAGCTCCGTCGCCGCTTCTTTCGCAGTCTACCGGAACATCGATGCTCTCTATGACGTTCTGTTGCGTGTAGCGGAGACCGCAACGCTGGCCGGTTCCAGCAATGAAGCCAACGTCCTTGAGGCGACGCTCACCAGCCTCGAGACCTCCAGGCGAACGCTTGGAGATTCGATACTCCAACTCGCCGGGAACCAGGAACAGGATTTGGTCGCTCTTCGTAGCGCCGCCGCTCAAGCGGCCGCCGCGGCAAGCGCCGTCCCCCCCCCGGCGCCAGTGAAAACCGTGGTCGACGACGGCCCCGCGACAACCAAAGCCGCTTCGCCGCCAAAGCACAGGAAGAAGCCGGTTCCGGCGCCCCCAGCCGGTGCATCCCCCCCGTCGCAATAGTCTTCCGTTCCCGAGTCTCGTCTCGCCCCGCGAACCGTCCGGCGGGAACAAAACATAGCGCCGCCGGTGTCTAATGCAGCAGAGTGCGAGACACATTCGGCCGCCGCCCGCCATATATTCCCGTAAAGATCGGGCGCTGAGTGCAGCAGACGACAGCTGGCTGTCAGTCCTGTTACTGTAGGAGAATTCTGGATGCAAGCGGGAATGATCTTGGGGAACGTAGCAGGAATCGCCATTGTTCGAATCGAAGAGGCCGCGATCGTCGCCGAACTCAAGGCGGGCGATGAAGCAGCTTTCGCCTGGTTGATTGCTACGTACCACCGTCCCCTGTTCAGTCTCGTCGCCCGGACCATCCCCGACCCTGCGGATGCTGCTGATCTCACCCAGGAAATCTTTATCAAGATCTATCGCGGAATCGGCAGTTTCCATGGAAACGCCAGCCTGCGCACCTGGATCTACCGGATCGCCTTGCACGAAGCGCTGAACCAGCGCCGGTGGTGGTCTCGCCATAAACGGCAGGAGGTCACGATTGAGGCCGACTCCGGCGATTCCATGGACGGTCAGCCGCTCCGCATCAAAGACACCCTGGTGGACGCTCAGCTCTCCCCGTTTGACTTCGCAGCTCAAGAAGAAGTTCGCGCGCGCGTCGAGGCTCAGCTTCGCCTGGTCTCAGAACCCTTTCGGACCGTCGTCGTACTTCGCGATATCGAGGGCTTTGCGTATGAAGACATTGCCGAGATCCTCAACGTCAACCTTGGAACGGTGAAGTCACGCCTCGTACGTGGGCGGTCCCAGTTAAAAACCCTCCTGACTCCCTACGCCGAAGCTACCACCAGACCGCCGCGCCGGCCGGTACCGCGAAGCGATGATCCCCTTCCCAGATTCAAATCGTTCGCAGTCGAGGAGGCGCAATGACTTTTGGTCATCCCTCCTGCGCAAAGATCCAGGCCCAGTTTTCCGGCTATCTCGATGGAGCCGTCACCGGCGTTGCCATGCACAAGATCGCAAGTCATCTTGGCAGCTGCGACCGGTGTGCGACGGAGTTCGAGAGTTTACAGGCGACCCAGGCAGCATTGGCCTCGCTGGCTCCGATCAAAGCTCCTGCAGATCTTTCCCTGCGGTTGCGTGTGGCTATTTCCAACGAACGGGCCCGCACTCCCATGAATTTGCTGGCGGCGCTGAAGGTTCGTTGGGAGAACAATATCGCGCCCGTTCTCCTGCAAGCCTCGGCCGGTTTCGCCAGTACAGTTTTATTGGTTGGCACCTTCGGTCTTTTGATCGGAATGTTTGCCACTCCCGAACCCCTTGCGGCACGCGATGAACCGCTCGGCATGGCTTCGAGCCCGCGCTTCCTTTATTCAGCCGTCGAGCCCGAGTCCGTCCCCATCGGCGGCCGCGACAATCCGGTCATCGTCGAGGCATACATCGACGGGGTCGGCCGCGTCTACGACTACCACATCGTCTCTGGCCCAAGCGATCCATGTACGCGCTCGGAACTGGAGAATGTGCTGCTCTTCAGCGTCTTTGAACCGGCGCGATCTTTCGGGCAGCCCGTCCGAGGACTCGCAGTGCTCTCCTTCACCGGAGTTTCAGTGCGCGCCTAAGTCTCTCCCGCCCCCAGCCTGCTCGCGCCCCAGTCTGCTCCCGCCCCAGTCTCTCGCGCCCCCAGTCTGCTCCCGCTTAAGTTTGCTCCCGCCCGTTTTCCCGCGCATTCAGCCATCCTGCGCCTGCTTATCTCGACGCAGGTTTTCCCCGCTATCGATCGACCGGGCTGTCGATGCGGCATTCAGCCGCCACTCGCGTCGCTCCCCCATCCTGTTCCCTGGTCCTGAACACTGCTCTGGAAATGAGTGGTACCTTCGTCATGCGCAGACATGAAATCACGTCGCCAGCCATCCGTCGGCGGGTGTACGTTCTCGCCATGAGTATCGCAGACTTTGAACAACTGCTCATCCTGATGCCGATCCATCGGGACGAGCGGACGGTGTTGCGAGAAGGCTACGTAACCCTGGTAAGGCTCGGCTGGCCTACCTGCTACATCAATTGGAGGATGTGTGAAAGAGCGCAGGCAGGTCTCATCCAACCATACCAGGGGGTCCAAAGTTGGCTGTCTTACCGGCGGGAGTGGGCCTGGAGCGACAGCAGGAGACACAACCTTCCAAGCACCGCCAAGCAGTCGTGACAAGCCAGATGGCCATGCAGTATCTCGCCAACAAGCAAAAGGTGGGCGCGCAGTCGTTTCTACTCACCAGCAAAGCAACTTCTTATCTTTCTTATAAGGTGGCAAAAAGTGAAACATCTTCTGCGGCAGTTACTGATGTTACTGGACGAAGTCGAAGGAAACTTGAACGAAACCTACTAGGCACCAACCTGAGCTGAAGAACAGTAGTCGTTTGTCAGCCTCAGGGCTGCCCCGCCCATCAAGGCGCTTCCTTGCCCGGCGAAGCGGAGGCCAATGGTTGAGACCACGAGGCAGTACTCTGCTTCAACGGCTCTGAATCTTCCACTTACTCCGTTGTCTTCCGCACTGGACTACTTCACGTCTTCGCGGCTCCTGGCCATATGTTGAACGGCGATAGAAACCGCCGCCGCCCCCAGGGACTGGATCAACTGTGGGTGCGCCGCATACAGCTGGCTTAGCTTATCGACGATGGTGGGGTCGGCTTTCTCGGCATGCTCGGCGAGCGTCTGCAACTCCTCCGGCTTGATCTCAGCCGCCTGCTCAGCCGTAACTGGCGCCTCGCCATTCGCCAGCAACGAAGCCAGTGGCGAAGACGAACTCCCGGCGAGTTGTCCCAGCGCTCCCGGACCCACGGCGGAGAGCAGCGTATTCAGCACCGAGGCCTGCTGCTGGCCATTGCTGTTTGAAAATAACTGCGACGCAAGCTGGGCGAACGGCGGCGTTTGGCCCGAGCGGAAAACCTCTGCCAGACCTCCGGCAACTGCCGACGGGGGCGCCGCCCCGGCGGCCTTCTCCAGTGCTTGCCCTGCTTCGCTTCCATTGTCGCCGCTGAATTGTTTCAGCAGATCTCCCACTCCAGCAAAAAGTCCCATGTCTTTACCTTTCCGCGCTACTTCTGTTTCGCGATGATCATGCTGCTGATCTTGGCGTAGGTGGCCGCAGGAAGGATGTGCTTCGTTTTGAGTTCAGTCTTCATGTGGTAGGGGCGGCCATCGATAATTTTCTGCGAATACGCATCACCGATCCCGGGCAGAGTGCTGAGTTGGTCCTTGCTCGCCGTGTTGATATCGATCTGCGCAGCCATTGCGTTGCCCGCAGCTTGCGAACCGCCTTGCCTGGCTGCTGTGCTCTGCGCGGTGATTGAAGCGGTCGGCGCACCCAGCATCGTCGCGATGACCACCGCAAAAGGAATCAGGCGTCTCCACTGTCTCATATGTCATCTCCAAGAGGGTCTTTTAATCGAACTACAGCACTTGGAACTACGGGAGAAGCATAACTTGCTTTGCAAGCTTTGTCGCCCATTTCTGCTTGACTGCGTCGCACCCCGTCAAACAGCCGCGCGCGAAGGCCGCCACAATCGCTTCCAGGTTTGCGAAATAGCGATGACGATCCATCGCATCGTACAGATCGCCGCGAGGGTGAAACCAGCCGCGACGCCGCCGGCAATCCAGGGATGATGGGCCGCCGTCCAGGTGAGGCCGACCGCTGCTGCATCTTCGCCGGTACTCAGGGCGATATTGGAGAGAGGCTCCGGGCTGGCGGTCACCAGCGTTCTTGCGGCGGTCTTGGAAAAATGAGCGGCCAGGGCGATCGACGCCCCGGCCGTCGTCGCCAACAGCTGCATCTCTGGAGTGAGCTGCAGAGTTGCGCGGTAGGCAAGCAGCGCCGCGAGCGGAATGCGAATGAAAGTGTGCAGCGCGTTCCAGACCAGGTCCAGCCCGGGAATCTTGTCCGCGATGAACTCGACGGAAAACAACGCCGCACTCGCAACGATCACCCACCAGCTAGCCAGCACATCCAGCCCGGGCGGCAGCTCCACCCAGTGCATTCTGGCTAGGAAGCCCAAAGTCAAAACAGTCGCATAAATATTCAGGCCGCCGGCAAAGCTCGCGGCAACAACCAGTCCGGCAAGATTGGATGGGGTAAACTTCATCGCGGCGTGTCATCCCGCAGAGCCCGCAAGCCGAGCAGTTCAAGACGGCTCTACTTAGACGCTCGCCCTGCCTCTGCCCTTGAAAAGACGATAGATAAGTAGCAGTACCACGGCTCCCACGACCGACATGATCAATCCGGCAGACTGGTCAGGCCCATACCAGCCCAGTTTCTGCCCTAAAAAGGTGGCTAGAAACGAGCCGACGATGCCGATCAGCATGGTAATAAAAATACCGCCCGGGTCTTTCCCAGGCATGATGAGCTTGGCCAGAGCGCCCACGACCAATCCGATAATCGCTTCCCATAGCAGATGCAGCATAAATCCCCTCCGGTAGACCTGGCGATACGAAGCAACGTCTGCGGTGCGGCTTACTTTACAAGAGAGCTAGAGCAGTTGAATAATTCTTCCCTCCGGCTCGCCTGCGTTCCAACTCAGGGAGGCCAGTGAGACGGGCAGTGAGAACCGTCTCGGTCCTGCACTTCCAGGATTCAAGTACAACACACTTTTCTTCCGCTCTATCGAGGCTTGATGCGAATGTCCGCTGATAACAACATCGACTCCCGCTGCACCCGGATCCAGATCCAGCTCTTTCAGGTCATGAAGCATGTACAAGCTGACGTGACCGAGCTCAATCATCTCGACGGCGGCCAGCAACGAACAAGGGCCGGTGCGATCGACGTTGCCGCGGATCGCCGTCACCGGGGCGATCCTGGCAAGCTGATCCAGAATGAGAGCATCGCCGACGTCGCCGGCATGAAGGATGTGGTCGACCCCGGCCAGCGCCGTTATGGCCTCCGGACGAAGCAGTCCGTGCGTGTCAGAGATCACGCCGATCCGCATCACAGACCGATCGACAGCCGGGTCCGTGGGTCAAGATAATCCCGCAATGCGTCGCCCAGAAAGTTGAACGAAAGAACGCATAGCATAATGGCCAATGCCGGAAAAATGACCAGATGCGGGGAGTCGAAGAGGTGCGACCGGGCGTCATTCAGCATGTTGCCCCAGCTTGCTGCCGGCGGCGGAATACCGAGACCCAGAAAACTCAGGGTCGCCTCGGCCAGTACTGCTCCCGCCATGCCGATCGCCGACTGTACTATCAGCGGCTGCACAATATTCGGCAGAATGTGACGAGTGAATATCCTGATGTCAGAGGCGCCCAGCGCCCGGGCTGCTTCGACAAACTCCTTCTCTTTCACAGCCAGCACTTGCGCTCGCACCAGCCGTGCATACCCCACCCAACCCCCGATAGAAAGCGCTAGAACGAGGTTCCTCATTCCCGGACCGAGAAAAGCCACAAGGGCAATGGCGAGCAGAATGCCCGGAAGCGCCAGAAATGCATTCATGACGAAGATATTCAGGATGACATCGAGCATCCCGCCGTAGAAACCCGCAATCCCGCCAAGCACCAATCCAACAGCAAGCGAACAGCCAACCACCGAGACTGCCACGAAGAGCGAAATGCGCGCTCCAAAAATCACGCGGGAGAAAATATCCCGGCCTAAATCATCAGTTCCAAACCAGTGTGCCGGCCCTGGTGCCGTCAGTCGATGGTTCAGATCGATCATGTACGGGCTATAGGGAGCGAGATGCGGCGCAAAAATGGCCGCACAGGAAAGAGCGAAAAGCACCATCACGCCAAAAAGCGCCAGCTGTTGCCCGCGAAAGCGTTGCAGCAGGCCCGCAGCGCTGCCCCGTTGCAGGTTCGAGATGGCAGGAGTGCTCAAACACGAATCATCGCACAGTCGTACTCTGGCCGCCAGACCGATGCCCGGGCTCGAAACTTCCAGACGTTTCCCGGTTTTACACCCAACAGGAGCAGGTGAACTGATTGCCCGAAGATCGCTACAAACCATTCCGCATAAACCTGCTGGCCGTATTGTTGCCGCTAACCGTTCTGCTTGTCTCGAGACGTCCTTGCCAGGCACAGCGCGCCTCGCCTGCCGCGTCGGCCTCCGAGCAGCGCCTCTTTCTCGCCACCAATATCGCCCGGGAAAATCAACAGCTTCCTCTCCTCAAGTGGGACGATTCTCTCGCCCAGGCAGCCCGCGCCCATGCTGAGTGGCTCGTCCAAAACCGGCAGCTCTCCCATCAATACCAGGGCGAGCCGGATCTCGCATCGCGGGTCGCTCAGCAAGGCGCGCACTTTCAATCCGTCGCTGAAAATATCGCGGTCGGTCCAAGTGCAGACTCCTTGCAAACGCAGTGGATGAACTCTCCCCCTCACCGCCGGAACATCCTCGATCCAAACTTGAATGCAATCGGATTTGCCGTCGTCCAGCAGGGCGGTTCCTTGTATGCGGTTGCCGATTTTGACCGGGCCGTCCCGAGTCTGACCACCGGGCAGGCCGAAAGGTCGGTGGAGCAACTGCTGACGGCGCGAGGGCTGGAAACGACCGGACCGCGCCAGGACGCCAGGCAGACCTGCGAAATGAGCCACGGAAGCGCGGGCGGCTCAACCCCGGCGTTCGTAATGCGCTGGCAAAGCTCAGATCTCTCCCACTTGCCGCCGGCATTGGAAGACCAGCTGCGCACCGGGCGCTACAGGGTCGCAGCCGTTGGGGGCTGCGCCAGTGCGAATGCAGAACTTGGCTTCACTACCTACCGCATTGCCGTCTTGCTTTACTAGGCTCTCGCACTTTTCAGCCCGGTGAACAGGCCGTCCCCGCCACGCGGCCGCCAAAAGATACTCTGGCTACATGAGTCTCTTTGCCGAGCAGATCAGGAAAGCCGAGCCTTCAGCAGACGAATCAGCCGCCCGGCGCTGGATCTATGTTCCCTACGATCGGCTGACAGATGCGACCGGCCCTCTGAGCGAACAGCCCGCGCACCAGAGCGGCATCGTCATGATGGAGGCTCTCGAAAAGGCGCGCCGCCGGCCCTACCACAAAAAGAAATTGACTCTGCTCATCGCCAACCAGCGGCACTTCGCCCTCGAACAAGCCGCCCGCGGAGTGAAGGTGGTCTACCGATTTACGAATGGCATCTTTGCGGACGGTCTGCTCGATGCCCAACAGAGCTTCGGCATCAACCAGTTGGTCGCTATGGAACCCGCCGAGCGCGAGATGCGCCTCGACCTGGAAGAGGCTCGCAAACGCGGCGTTCGCCTGAGCCAGGTCCCGGACACCGCTTGGCTTTCGACTGCAGATGATTTTGATCGTGTGTACTCGCCGGGCGTCAAGAGCTTTGTCATGGACCGCTTTTATCGCGCGATGCGAACCAGGACCGGCATACTTATGGAGGGCAATCAACCCGCAGGCGGGAAGTTCTCTCACGACGCTGAGAACCGCAAACCCTACCGTGGCGAACCCCTGGTCCCAAAGCGCCCTTGCTTCCCGCCAGACGAGATCACGCGCGAAGTGATCCAGGTGGTTGAGCAGCAGTTCCCTCACCACTTCGGCAAGATCGACAACTTCGACCTTCCCGTGACTGCCAGCCAATGCCGTGAAACCTGGCGCTTCGCGCTGCGCCACCTTCTCCCCCTCTTCGGTCCCTTTGAGGATGCCATGGCCACGCGCGAGCCCGATCTCTTCCATAGCAAGATCTCCGCATTGATGAATCTCGGCCGCCTGTTGCCTGTCGATGCGATTCGCGACGTCGAAGCCGCTTTCCATGCAGGCGACATTCCTCTCGCAAGTGCGGAGGGCTTCATTCGCCAGGTCCTTGGTTGGCGGGAATTCATGCGGCACGTGCATCGCCGCACCGATGGCTACCGCAGCATTGCTTCGCCTCAAAAAGCAAAGAAGAGCGTAAAGGCGAAACGAATCGATCCATACGATGGCGCGACCCCCAATGCGCTCGACGCCAGTCTTCCTCTGCCAGCCGCATACTGGGGCGCAAAATCCGGCTTGAACTGCCTCGATACGGTTGTCGATCAGGTCATTCACCAGGGCTGGTCGCATCACATCACCCGCTTGATGGTTCTCAGCAATCTTGCAACCCTATGCGGCTACTCGCCACGCGAACTGACCGACTGGTTCTGGATCGCCTACGTCGACGCCTACGACTGGGTTGTCGAACCGAACGTTCTCGGTATGTCGACCTATGGCGATGGCGGAGTCACCGCGACCAAGCCCTACGTCAGCGGGGCCGCCTATATCGATCGCATGAGCGACTACTGTAAAGGCTGCGCGCTAAACCCGAAGAAGCCGCTCGGCGAAGGATCATGCCCATTCACCGCCCTCTACTGGACCTTTCTCGAGCGCAATAGTGAACGCCTGAGCGGCAACATTCGGCTCGCCATGCCCTACACCACCCTGCGAAAGAAATCTCCCGAAGAACGCAAACAGTTGCGCGCTCGCGCAGAACAGGCCATCGAAGAACTGGCCCGCGCCAGGTATCCTGAGTACAACTGACTTCAAGCCAGGCCCTCAAAACCCTGTTCCCGGAGCCCTTCTGGATGAAAGACGTCGCAGTTATCGGAGCCGGCCTTGCTGGTTTGAATTGCGCGCTGACTTTGCAGCGCGCAGGGCTCGACGTCATCGTGCTTGAGGCTTCCGACGCCGCCGGCGGCCGGGTACGAACCGACAAGGTGGATGGATTCCTGCTCGATCGGGGCTTCCAGGTGCTGCTCACCGCATATCCCGAGGCGCAGAGCGTGCTGGACTATAACGCCCTCAACCTCCAAAACTTGAAACCAGGTGCTCTTGTGTGGCGACGCGGCAGATTTCATCATTTTGCCGACCCTTTTCGCGATCCCATCGCCGCCCTCAAGCTGGTGCTTGATCCCGTGGTGACACTCGGCGACAAACTGCGGGTCGCCAGGCTGCGCAGCCACGTCATGCGCGGGCCGATTGCCAATCTTTTCGAGCAGGCAGAGACAACAACACGCACCGGCCTGGAACACTTCGGCTTTTCTGGAAAAATCATCGAAAGCTTCTTCCAGCCATTCTTTGGGGGAGTGTTTCTCGAGCATGATCTCGCCACCTCCAGCCGCTTCTTCGAGTTTCTTTTCCGCATGTTCTCGACCGGCGCCGTTGCCCTGCCGGCTGCCGGCATGGAAGCCATCCCGCAGCAGCTTGCCGCGCGGCTTCAACCGGAGACACTGCAACTCAAGACCCGCATCGATCGGCTCACGGCGGTCAAGCAGGCCTTTCAACTCTCTGGCGATGCAGTGCCCGCCATCGCCTCCCGATTTGTAGTCATCGCCACCGAAGAACCCGAAACTCGCCGGCTGCTGCAGACACTGGGGGCTCCGGAGCCCCCATCGATGCCCCGGACTTGGAATAGCACCACTGCCTTTTATTTCGCCGCTCCCGATTTACCCTCGGCAGAGCCGATCCTCATGCTGAATGGCGAGGGTCGAGCGGCGGGGCCGGTCAACAATGCTGTCGTCCTGAGCAGCGTCGCAAAATCCTATGCTCCGGCCGGCTCCCACCTGGTCTCTGCCAGCGTGATAGGCCAGGCCCCGGCGAGCCAGCACGAGCTGCTGACGCTGGAAACCGCTGTGCGCCGGCACCTTGAGCGCTGGTTTGGCACTCGCGTCAGTAGCTGGCATTCGCTCGGAGCGCGTCCCATCCGCCACGCTCTCCCTCTTCAGGCGACCGCCCGATGGGAGATCTCAACCTCCGAGACTGCTGTCAAGGGGATCTTTCTCTGTGGAGACTTCCTCGAAACCGCATCCCTTCAAGGCAGCCTGGTCTCGGGCCGCCGCGCTGCCCAGGCGCTGCTGCATGCCAACTCGGCGTAAATTGAGGCGACCCGCCGCTGGCTGGCCGTCTGTCACCTGGGTCCGCCATCGTGGCCACTGGGTTTTGACGCTCTTCAGTACATTTGAGATACTCAAAGAGTACGGGGAGCCCACCCCCTCATACGACACTCCTCAGTAGCTCAATGGCAGAGCATTCGGCTGTTAACCGAAGGGTTGTAGGTTCGAGTCCTACCTGAGGAGCCAATCCTTCAACAACTTACACATCCCTCCTTTCCGAATCTCTTCAAATTGCACTTGGAGCTGCTGCTCCGACGGTCCGCGAATATTCCGGCCTTTCAGTCCCGGCCTTTCCACCGGGGCCTTCCAGCCTTCCAAAATCGCAGCTCCCGCGCCTTGCTCGCCTTCGACTTGAGCCGTCCTTTGTAGAACAGCCCATCTGGGGCCGTGCCATGCGGCATCGAAGTTTTGCCTGTCCACGACTTCCACTGCAAGCCCATTCTCGACATCGTCATGCCGATCCACTGTGGAATGCATCCTACCGTGATAAGAAAGTCACGTCGCCGCGGCGGGTGCAATTCCGTTTTGCAACGGGACTCTGCATCCGGCGCTTATCGCACATCGAATACGAACAGGAGCCTCCTATGTACCACCATGTAAAGAAGTTGATGTACACCGTTAATATCGGCGAGCCAGATCCTAAGTTCGGCCGCATGCTGCTCGAGCAGTTCGGGGGTGCCAATGGCGAGCTCGCCGCTGCAATGCAGTATTCGATCCAGGGCATCAATTGTGAAGACGCAGCCCGCAAAGACCTCCTGATGGATATTGGGACCGAAGAACTGAGCCACCTCGAAGTCGTGGGCGCGCTCATCAGAATGCACCTCAAGCCCATGAAGAGCGATCGGGAAGCTGCCGAGGCCGATCCGCTGGTAGCGATCGCCGGCGGCGGCGGCGTTTCGCTTTTCGATTCGATGGGAAACGCCTGGACTGCCAACTACCTAAAGATCACCGGCGACGTTGCGGTCGATCTGCGTAGCAATATCGCTGCTGAGGCGCGGGCGAAAATCGTGTACGAGCGGCTGATCGGTTTCACTCAGGACCAGGGATCAAAAGAGGCACTGCAATTCTTGATGACCCGAGAAATCACCCATATGCGGGCATTTACAGCTGCGCTGGACAGCATGGAAAAGCCCCAGTTCTCGGTCGGCATTATCGAACCGACTCCCGTCTTGGTCGATCAGTTTTTCAATGCTTCGACGGGCGAAAGCCAGTATGGAGAAACCGACTTCAACGGTCCCTGGAATCATGCCAATGGATTGACGAAGGTCGAATCGGAGATCAAGGGCGGCAAAGGACTCGACGTCACCCCCTATGCCCCGAAGCCTGGCACCGAAATTACATCGCCAATCGACTCGACGCCGGTCGGAGAATACACCGACGGCGTTGGCGAAAAACAAGCGGCTCTTCACGAAAAGAATCAACTTGAGGCGGCCAAGGAAGCCCTGGTCGAGGTCTAACGTCGGTCAGTCTTCATCGACCGCCTTGCTGGCGGTCGATGAAGACGCAAACGCGCGAGCTTTCCAAACGACACTGCGCTTGCACCGGCATCAGCGGGCAATCTGTGCCCTGGGGCCAATCGAAAAGGCCGTGAGTACAAAGAAAGCTGCATAGGAGATGTTGTTTTATCTGAGACCTTTTTCTCTGACTGAGAATGCGATTCGCCGCGCTATGAGATCAACGGCGGGGGCTGCCACTCCTTGATCCACTACGCTGTTGCCCTCCCGCAGGCTTTGAGCTCCCACCGGTCGATTGCGCTTGCGAGAACCGCTGGCTCTGCTCAGTACCGCGTTGCCGCGCTTGGGCCTGCTGGTCGAGCTCTGCGTTTGATGTTGTCCCGCTGGGATGCCTGTACGATCCAATCGCGGATGGCGGCTGTTGCCCGTAGCTCTGAGCCTTCTGTTGACCGGTGCTGTATTTCGGACTGCTCTGCGCCTTCTGCTGAGCGTTCGCATAGTTTGGGTTACTCTGCGCCTTTTGCTGCGCGGTCCCGGCGTTCGAAGTATTCTGCTGCCGTTGTTGATTCGTCTGATTGGCAGCGGCAGTCGTAGTCGCATTGCCGTTGGTGCTCTTCTGCACGGGAGCCCAGTTCCCGTTGTCATACTTCTCCCAGCCATCTCCGGTGTTTTTGTAAACGTTCCCGTCGTGCCCCGCATACATATCGCCGTTACTGGTCTTGCCCGCGGCCGTATTTCCGTTCGCAGTGCTCACGCCCGCTGCCTTGCCTCCAGCCGTGCTTTGGGCCGTCGCAACCGTTCCGTTGGCGTTTGTCTGATGTTGGGTGTAAACCGAATTGCTGCCATTGCTGAAGACCGAGTTACCCCACGAGCCATAGGCGTTGGAGCCCTGATGGGTCCCCGCATAGTTTCCGGTATAGGGGTTGTAAGCCTGCCCGGCCATCTGCGTGCCGTATGCGTTCGAAACACTTCCGCCCCGCGCATAAGTTCCGGTCGCAGGGTTGTAGTACGATCCCCAACTCGCGCTGCCGTAGGGACCATAGGCAGAGTGGCTTGCCCCGTAAGCGCCGGGGTACGGGTAATAGACGCTCGCGACTCCGTAGGTCACTGGATAGGGATAGTACACAGGATACGGGGCAACCCCGATGATCACCACCGGAGGGTAATAATACCCTGTCCCGCTGGTGAGAATGACTGCGCTCCCCACGGGAGCAACATAGACGCCCATATACCCGGAGGTGTAACTCGCTGTAATGACGCCGTTCACTATCGTCTGCTTCACGTAGGTCACGTTGTAGACCGGCGAGCTCGGCGGAATGGTATAGATCGCCGGGGGTACGGATGGCGCAGTTTGCCACGGCCCCTGGGGAGTCGTCGACATGAACCACACTCCCTGGAAACACAGGTAGTAGAGCGATCCCATTTTAATCACCCGGTTTGGCGTGTTCGTAGCATAGGCAAGACTCCCGCCCGGGATAGGGACGAACTGCGGGCTGCCTGAATATACGACCTTCACGCTTGCCGCTGCCTTCGCCGCATCGACCGTTGCCGTAGTCGGTATCTGGGCCAACAGCACGGCATCTTCAGCCTGGGGCGTTCCTGGAACCGATACCAGCACCCGGCCCGGCCGGCTCTCTGAAGGAATCTTCGCAAAGTCCGCGGGCAGGCTGTTGCTGGCAAAGGTCCAGGGGCCCAAAGGCGTTTGCGAGCGGAACCAGCGGCCCGAGGTGAGGTAATAGAGCGTCCCGGTCGGGGTGTACTTGAAAACGTCGCTCTCCGTGTTATTGGCATACACCAGTTGTGTATTCGGGATTGGAGCAAAAGACGGCCGGCCGGCGAAGACAACCACCTCTGCCGGCGTCGTGCTCGCATAAACCGCGGGGGCTTTCGCTGCGCTTCCTGCAGGCGCCGGAATATATGGTTTTAGGTCGCTCCACATCGGCTGTGTAGAGAGTTTCGCCATCTCAGCCGGCAGTACGGCTGCCGCCGTCCAACCTGATGTGACATTGGACGAACTCGACCAGCTTGATCCGGTAAACAGGTAATACTGCGAGGTCGATTTGTCCAGGAAAAGAGGCCAATTGGCGTTGACGATCACTTCAAGATGCGAGTTGGCAATTGCCGCCTTCACCGGTGCGCCATTCAGTTGCAGCAGCACCGCCGGTCTCAAGCTGATGTAGATCACGGGAGGGTCGTTTTTCACCGCCGCCACGGTGGTTGGAGGCGGCTTTGTGGCGCTCGCCACCAACCGGTCGAGTGAGATGGATAGGGCTGCATTGGGCGGCAGAAAGCTCCGGACTAGCTGGTCCATGCGCGCGGAAGCGGCCTGGTCCTCCGACGGGAAGGACGTCCCCGTAATCTCCGGATGACTAAGCAGCACGGTGTGCGTACTTAAATCCACGTCGGTCTGCATGTGGGCGGTGACCACCCCGGGATGCATCGTGCCGCCCGCCGGCGTCACTGCTATCGCGAACCTCAGATCGATTTGCTTGAAATCCTGCCAGCCATCCACCTGCGGCTGGTAATACACCACTTTCGAGCCATTGACGCTTTTTTGACGCGGCCACCCGAGATCCTGGCTCAAGCCACCCAGGGATGCGAACGACACAAGACATAGCAGGAAGAGACGCGTGGCCACGCCGGCGAAGGAAAAACTTACGTTCATAAACGCCTTTATGAATGTCGGCAGAGACATACTCCGGGTTCGTGGAACAGCTCATTCGCGAAACTACTATCGCGCTGACTGGTAGTTGGAATTTTGCATATGGACCGCAAGTTCCTTGCTGATCCCGTTGATCTGGACAGTCGCGACGTGGCTGGGCCCACTCGGCAGTTTCGCGAAAGCGACGGCCATCGTCATAGCGTCGCCAGGAGCGCTGAGATAGGTCGCGACCTGAATACTTTCCATGGACTTCGTCGTGCGATTGAAGTTCAATGTCATCGAATCCCCTGGCTTGACGTAGCTCTTGATCACCAGACTTACCGTACCCGCCGCACCGCCCAGTTGAGCTGTAATGTTGCCCCTCTGGTAGGCCTGCTGCATCAACTGCGGATCAGGCTGCGTGTACTGCTTGGCCAGCGCCGCCATTTGCTCGCCATACTCTTGATACTCTTCCTTCTTTTTCGCGATCATCCGTTGCTTAAAACGGCCGCCGCTTTGTGCCGGCGCAGAGGCCGCGGCCGCGTCGCCGCCGATCTCGGTTTTCTGCTGTTGGCCGTCGGGCCCCATCGTCACCTGGAAGGTCTGCGTTTTCCTGACCTGCCCTTTGAGACTGGTCGTCCGCGTCTCCTGCCAGGTGTAGTGGGATAACGCAACCTTGTTTGCTGCCGAGGTGGCTTTTATTTCCTGCAATTTCTGCATCAGGTCTGCCTTCTGACCGATCGCACAAAAGGGTGGTTGCATTACAGCAGCGAAGCTCACAATGGCTAACACTGCTGTGCGAAGCGGATTGAATTTGTCTGGCATTGAGATCTCCGGATTGTGAAGCTGGTCTAGTGCCGCAAACTCAGGCCTTGGGCTCGCCCATTCTCGGCGTCCCACAGGCAAGCACAGGCGATAACAGAGAGTGCGCAGTATAAGTGGGAAAAGAATACATTTACCTGACGCCTGAGTCATTCGTTTTTTACCAGCAGCGCTTTCGTGCAACGGATTGCCCCATTCCCTGGTTCCCATTCCCTGGTTTCCGATAACCCAACTCAAGCATGCTGATCGACGTGGGCCGATTGTGTGCCCGATCGTTTATGGCTGCCGTCTGCCGGCAACTTCCTTGTAGTCGAAGCGCACCATCGCTCGACGCCAGCGAGACGAACGCTTTGCTTGTGCAGGCAACCGAGTTCCTCCTCTCGCAATAGCAGGGCCGTAGCGGACCGGCGAGAAAATCCTTCTCTCGCCGGCCACGTCGCATTTAAAAGCTAAGCCCGTAACCGAGGGCACTAACCAGGCCCCCCTCTTCCCAAAGTGACTGGCTTTCGGGTGATTTGTTTTCGATAAAATCGCGGTACGCCAGATGAGCTTTCTTCGAGGCAAGCTGCTCGAGGCGCAAAGGAACGGGGAGCGGCTCCTGTAGTTCGCCAGGAATGATTCGCTCGATGAGTTGATCCAGGAGCGGTTGCACACGATCATCTTCCGGAGAACTGTCAAGCTCCAGGCGACCGGTTTCCGTCGAGTAGTCATAGAACTCCAGCTGAATGGAATCCAAGGCAATGTTGGCAGTCGAGGAGTCCCAGTTCGCGTAGACGCCGAGCTTGTATTCATCTGTCCGATAGCCCAGAACGTGAGTCGGCGCGAGCGTGGGATTGAAGAAGTCGGGGCAGGCTTCGTCCGTCGCGTGAAGAACGAACGAACGGCCGGGAGCTTCTTTAGACTTCAGCATGGGATACATGTTATGGCGCTTTCCATACATCTTCCTGAGCGTGGGCGTCAGCCAGCTAGTGCTTCCTCCGTTGGCGATTGTGACCAGCATCGGGGTGAGATCGACCGAAGATGTAAGTCCCATGCGGATATCGCAGAGGTCCCCCGTAATGCGTTCGCGGGGGTCGACGACAATGAGGGGAATGTGCCAGGCCTCTTCATAGACGGTTGCCATTTTGCCTTGAATCAGGCCATGAGCGCCAGCGTATTCTCCGTGATCGGACGCAAACACGATCACAGTATTATCCACCACTTCTTGAGGCAGGCTATGAAGCGCATCCATAACGGTGCCTATCTGTTCATCCAGTTTCTCTATGACCTGGGTGTAAGAGTCGAGGCCGCGTTGCCAATAATTAAAAGGCATCTTTATCACGCCATAATTACTGTTTGGGTCCGTTGTTTCATAGCCTTCGATGCTAATCTCACCTGTGCGGTCGGCATGAACACCGCCCCAGTTGAGATTTTGAAACCGCTTGATAAACGGCTGAGTCGTCGGTTTTCCACGTCGCTCCCAGTCTGCGGCTGTTTCCCAGTTAGGTGGCAACTCAGGATAGCCGTAGCTCCGTGGCGACTTAAGGGTGTCATCTGCCCATGTCACATATGGCCCGCTGCCAGGCACGCTGTCATCACCCGGATAGACTTTGCTCTGCTTGTATTTGAGGTTTGGATTAATGTTCTTATCTTGGAAAGCGTCATTGACCGTCTGAAACTCGGTGCCGGCGGGGAAGAACTCCCGGTCGTGCGGGTTGACGAAGCCTACAGTCAGACAGAAGGGTTCCGCGCCGGGTTTCACCCTGTTCAGGTAATCCGCCGCCTGAGTCGCGGTGTAAGCGTCACTGTGGTAGTCGGTTTCTTCGCCGATTGTACCCTGCAGGTTGTAGCCGGTCGGATCGGGATATGTGCCGTAGTCGAATCCGTAGCGCTGCAGTCCGGTTCCCCGAGGTAATTGGAACGGCAAAGAGACATGCCACTTACCGCGATAAGGGGTCTTGTATCCCAGGTTGCGCAGCAGTGAGCCGTAGGTTGGAAAGCTGGCATTCAGTACCGGCTGCAAGCGGGCGACAGGCTGTGGCGTGGGTGAGGAAAGGATGGTCGTGAGCAGCCAGCTTTGCTGCGAGTAAAGGCCGGTGATGATCGTGCCGCGGGCCGGAGTACAGGCGTTTGCCGCAGTATGATAATTCCCGAACTTCACGCCTCGCTTCCAGATATAGCGGTGGAGCTTCGGCATGAATTGATGAAAAAACTCATCCACACTCTCCACGCCTTGCGGGAAGACAGAGGGGTAGCGTAATTCATCGACCAGGATGAAGAGAATGTTCGGTTTCTTGCCAGAGTTTGCGGACGTTGTCTCTGCCGACAAGGTATTGCCCGCAAATTTGTTGAACAGACTGCCGCCCGTAACCGCAGCAGTGGATTTTAGAAAATCACGACGTTTCATGAAGTCTTCCCTCTCGATAATTTGCGGACAGCTGAATCAGTCTCTGCTTCTCATACAGGCAGCCACATTGTGTGCATGGGTGTTAACTTCACTCTCAAGCGACTGTGCCTACTGTGGAGCGAACCAGGAGCCCGCTGGGTCTCTACGACGCAATCCTCCGTGACCGTCCACCGGATCGCCCATCATGTCTTCTCAACGCGTGGCGCCGCGCACGAGCGCGTGTAACGGAGTCTTCGGCGCGTGTGAACTGGAAAAGCGTCCGTGAGTGAGCATGCATTCAGCGCCTTCTTCTAGACTGCGGAGTGAGTGAGAGCCTGGCAATCGAAGGAGGGTTCGCACGACACGACGGGCCTATATCAGCGCATGGACGACTTGCATCCACAATAGATGGACCCGTCCGGCTACCGCGCAAACGCGTTCAACTGCGGCATACCGCGTCCATACGAGAGACCTGGCCCTCGCGCGGACTGGGCTGAGACTGTACTCAGCACTCCGGCAAAACGTAGATCTACAAGCAATGGGCTTCATGGTTTTTGCGGTTCCAGTGCTCATTTACATCTCGCACAAGGCTCGTTGCTGCAACAGCGGGCGCTCTTCAATCGCTGGTAAAGTTAACCTGGGATATCGATGGCGTTACCGTTTGCGGTGCCTGACGGAAAGCGGTATGACTCAGATAGGGCGGATCTCGCCGTGTTCGAAGATGCCCGGGAAAAGCAACTACTCGCGAAGGCCGCTGCCGCACGAAAGGTATGCGGCGACATCTCGGAGGGGGGGAAAGAACATAAGGTGTTCTCAGATCGGTAAGACAAGCTTTTGTACACGCCCAAGCTCTTTCGCAAGAGGTAACCGCTAGGCACTCGCCGGCGAGACTGCACCCGGCAAGCAATGGAAGCCACTTCTAGAAGGAATACTATGTCTCTGGAAACATCGACTCTCACCTCGCCCGATGCCACCCGAGAAATTCTACTCATACATAGCGCGATTGACGGAATGGGAATTTGCGTCTCTCTCATCCTGTTGCGCGCGCTATCGTCACTTCGCCGCAGCGGCGAGGTTTTGCCGGGGCTTCTGCTCATGGTTTGGTTGATGCTGGCCGCGGTACTCTTCCGGGCCGTGTGGCTTTCCTGCACCTGGCTCTCGAGACCGGCCCCTGTAACGTTGGATCTGCTCTGCTTCGTTATGGGCTATGTTGTCCTTGTCGGCGTGCCGATAACAGTCTCGGCAAGATACCTGCCAAAAGAGGATCAGCTCAGTGTCGGGCCGGGTCCCTGGGTGGGGCTCCAGCGTGCCATGATCTTCATCGCGGTCGTGGGCTTTAGCCTGCTCCTTGCAGGCGTCGGGCTCCGCCTGCGATCTGTAATATTCGTTGGCCCCGCCGCGGTGTACGCCTTGACGGCTATATTTCTGCTGGGTCGCATCTGCTTCTATCGACACATGCAGATAAGGCGACGCCCCCTCTTACTCTTCGGCGGATTTATGGTCATCGGGCTGCTCACCGTTGCCTTTGTCGGCTCATTCGCCATTGTTGCGCATCTACGGGTGCGCGAATCGATGATACTTTCCTCCGTCATTTGTGCGGGCAACGTCTCGATCTTGTGCGCCATTATCTTTCTGTTCGCAAATGTTCGTCTCGCAGACGTGATCGTAAAGCGATCCATGAAGATTGTCCTCTGGACGTGCGCCAGTCTGATCGTCTGGTTTGTTGTCATGCACAGCCACGCCATTGGTGCTGGCGCTGGCCACGCACAGCAGGACGTCGTGTGCCTTCTCCTCGTGTGCATTGTCATATTTCTCGCGCCGATGGCGCAGCGAATGTTCGATGAGTGGGTCGACCGTTGGGTCTTTGAAAAGCCGGATCTGGCATTCGCCGTGGCGGCTCTTTGGAACAAACTCGTCAGCACAGAAGATCAGGATGACGCCTTCTTGTCAACCGAAACGTTTGTGCGGCAATCCTTGAATCTTGCCGCCGTTCGTGTGCAGCCGGCAGAGATGGCCGCTGGGCACCCACGCTTACCGGACTTCGAGCCCGGCTTGAATGTCCTCTTGAGAACAAGCAAGGTGTCGACACTGCTGAAGCCGCCCGCAGACATCGTCATTCCGCTGTTTGTAGACGGTCAAGCCGACTACGTGATGACACTCAGTCAGGGTCCGTCTAGGCCTCCACTCACCAGGTGGGAGATGGACTTTGTGGAGCGCATCGCGAGCAGACTTCAGATCTGGTTGGGGTTGCGCACTGCCGCTGAGCGGGCGCGCTATGAAGCCTCTCTAAAGGAGGAACTCAACAGCGCCGAGCTGCGTGCCTTGCGTGCGCAGGTTAATCCCCACTTCCTGTTCAATTCGCTGAACACGATTGCGGACCTGACCGTGATTGCGCCGGACCAGGCCGAGGAGATGACGGTTCGTCTTGCATCTGTATTTCGATATGTGCTCATCAGTACAGACCGGCACTTTACTTCCCTTAAAGAAGAGCTGGAGTTTGTCAGCAGTTATCTCCACATAGAGCAAACCCGATTTGGCGATCGGCTGAAGGTTGATTTTGAAGTTGATCCGTCTACGCTCGACCAGCAGATACCAACGCTGCTGCTACAGCCTTTGATCGAAAATGCACTGAAGCATGGTATTGCACCTCTGCGAGGGGGAGGGACACTGACGATCTCTTCCAGCAGAGACCATGAAAGCTTCCTTATTTCCATCCTGGACGACGGCGTGGGCTTATATGAAAGCGGTTTGCCAAGGGAACGGAGTACCGGGGTCGGAGTCACTAATGTCGTCAATCGTCTAAGAACAGCGTATGGCGAACGAGCTTCGTTCACACTGCGAAGGCGTGAGCAGGGGGGAACTGAAGCTCTAATCCGTATGCCGAAAGGGTAGGATGATAAGAATTCTGTTAGTGGACGATGAGGCCGCAGCACTGCGCAGACTCGCGCGCTTGCTCATCGCCTATAGCGATGCCGAGATCGTCGGCGAAGCGCAAGATGGATTAGAAGCGATTCGCCTCGTTGACACGCTCGCACCCGACCTGCTCTTTCTTGACATCCAGATGCCTGAACTTGATGGCTTCGGCGTCGTTCGGGCTCTCTCTTCATCATCTGCCCGGCCGCTGGTCATCTTCGCGACCAGCTTTGACCAACACGCTCTAGCCGCATTCGAGGCAAATGCCATTGCCTATCTGTTGAAGCCGGTGGAAGCTTCGCGTTTAGACGCGGCCCTGCAGCGCGTCCGGCGCCTGCTTTCTTCAGAGAATGAGCGTGCGCAGGAAGAAGAGCGTGTGCAGGCTGTCATAGGGGTCAACAAGCGCTTGCGTCGTATTGTGGGCCGCAAAGGCCAAAACGTTTTGCTGCTTGATCCTGAGGAAATTCTTTGGTTTTACATCGAGAGCGGCATTGTGAAAGCCAGGACCTTTACCGACTCCTATTGGGTAAATTACCAGTTCACGCAACTCGAAGTCAGCCTGGATCCAGACGTGTTTTTTCGGGCGCGGCGCGATGTGCTTGTGAATCTGCATAAGGTCAAGTCTATTAAGCCTTATGATCGCAGCACCTTTGTGCTGACAATGGTCGATGTATTCAAGACGGACCTGTTGGTCAGCGAGCGGCAAGCGAAGGAATTACGCCAGCGTCTGCCCGGACTCTGAACGCGAAGAGTCGCCAACCTTCACGTCCTGGGCAGCAGGCATGCGTTGTAGAGATTCGGCGGCGCGCTTAGGCAGGATCGCCTGAATGTAGCGCTGCCGCTAGCCCTTGCTGATGGCAATGAGGTCCGCAACAACTAAGATTCGTTGATGTTCTCAAGTCATCCACTGGCCGTTGTCGCCGTCCGAAACAGGCGGCACAAAGGCGTCCGCAACGATTGTGAGATTGCCACCGAAGTCCGCGAAGAATTCTGCGATTCCGTCGTGGTGAGTCGGCGCCGCCTTGCGCGAAATTGCGATGACCGGCTCTCCCTCAAGCTGTTGGGGACGAATTGCTGGGCTCGCGGCGACACCTTCTTCATCCTCCGGTCTCTCATCCCATCGTTGCCAGCACCTCCCGATGATGCCGCTCACAACATCGCTTTCTACTTACAGGAAAGTAATGCTTGCCGGGCTTCCCACCGCGGTGTACTGGCCGGTGAATTGCAATCCGCCGGTTCTCCGGTCGACATGAAAAGACGTAATATTGTCGCTTCGTCTATTGCACGCATACAGAAACCGTCCGCTCGGATCGATTCTGCACTGGCTCGGGTAATCCCCCATAGTAGATACTTCCCCAAGTAACTTGAGCGTGCCGTCTGCAGTTATAGCCAGGATAGCGATCGTGTCATGCAGTCGGTTGGCGGCATAGAGAAATCGGCCATCGGGCGACACCAGTATCTCCGAGGCAAAGCTTGAGCCGGCAAAGCCGTGCGGCAATATCGAGAGCGTCTGCTTCAGGCTTAGCGAGCCGCTCTCAGCCGTGTAGCTGAAGACCATTACCGTCGAAGACTCCTCCTGAATCGTGTAGAGCCATCTGCCGCTGGGATGAAAAACAAAGTGGCGCGGTCCATCGCCGGATGGAGTCGCAAAAAATGCTCCCGTCTCGGCCGGGCTCAACTTGCCGGTCGCGAGATCGAGGCGGTAGACGTATATGCGGTCCTGTCCCAGGTCCGTCGCTACCACAAATCTGTTTTGCGGATCGGCCGCGATCATGTGCGCGTGCGGGGCGTCATGCCCGCTGATTGCAAAGCTCCCTGCTGGCGCATCCATCGCGCGAGTTCCGCCGAGAGCCAGGCTGTCACGATGCACATCGATCGCTTCTGCAAGCGAACCGTCCCGCAAGATCGGCAGAACAGCGATGCTGCCGCCGCCATAATTTGCCACAAACGCATATCTTCCGGATGCGTCGATGCTAAGGTAAGCCGGTCCGGCCCCCGCGGAACTTACCACGTTCGTCGCGCTCAGATTACCGTTCACAGAATCAATCGCAAAAGCGCTCACAGAGCCGCTTTGACCGCGATAGTTATCCACCTCGTTCACCGCATACAAAAACCTTTTGGACGGGTGAATAGAAATCCAGGAAGGACTCGGGGTCTTCGCAGCCAGCTTTGGTTGCGATAACGCCCCGGTAAGGCGATCCATGGCGACGATGTAAATGCCTTCGCCGTTCGCGCCCATACCGCCGGTATTTGTACCTAGGTACGCAAGCGTGCTCCCGCCATTCTGGCCTTGCCCGGCGCTCCGTGCCGAACGTACCAAGGCAAAAGCTGCGGCCGATGCAAGGAAGCAGCGGCGGGAATAGGAATGTGACAATCTTTCTCCAATCATGAGGTCCTCTGGCGCTTCTTGCTCCATGCTTCCACGCCTCAAACCCCCATCGTATCAAGCCGGCCACGGGCGCCCCTCTCCCGGCAAAATGCATTGCCTAAGCTCCGCTCCGGCGTCGCTGATCGTTGCCCCGCTTTGAGGCGCAGATCTGCTTCTCACTCACGCCTCATCAACTTGGTACTCGCCTGCATCGGGCCGGCATGAGCTTCAAGAAAGAATTGACAGTGCTGGGTCCCACTGACACAATTGTCCGGCAATCCCAAAATAATCCTGCTTCAAAGGAGAACTTGTGATTCGGAGACTTGGCCTATCTTTGCTTGCCATCGTTGCGATCGCACCGGTCGTAACAACTAACTCTCAAGCAGCTTCCATCATGACGCATCACGTTCGCGAGGTAACTCGCAACGGAGTCGCACAGTCGACCGGCCGGCTTCCCGCGGAGCGCATCATGAATCTCGATATCGTTCTGCCAATTCGAGACCAGGCAGGCCTGGATCGGTTCCTTGCAGAAGTGTACGATCCTGCCAGCTCCTCCTACCGGCGCTTCCTCACGGTTCCCGAGTTCACCGAAAAATTTGGCCCCAGCCAGGCCGATTACGATGCCGTTCTTCTCTTCGCCAGAAAGAATGGGCTTCTGGTCACCGGCGGCTCGCGCGATGGCATGGAGGTGCAAGTCAAGGGTCCCGTCTCAGCCGTCGAGACCGCCTTCAATGTGAGCATTCATACCTACCAGCACCCGACCGAGAATCGTATCTTTTATGCGCCCGACCGCGAACCGACGACCGACCTGCCCTTTCCGCTGTGGCACGTTTCCGGTCTGGACAACTACTCCATTCCCCACCCTCTTTTCGTGAAGAAGAGCGACTACGCAGCCGCTCATGGCATCTCTCCCGAGGCTGTCGTCACCCATGCCACCACCGGCTCCGGCCCGTCGGCTTCGTTCTTGGGCAGCGATATGCGGGCCGCCTACTACGGTGGAACTGCCTTGACCGGCGCCGGCCAGAATCTCGGGCTTTTCGAATACCTGGGCACCGACCTGGCCGACCTGACGACCTATTTCAAAAACGTTGGGCAAACCAACAAGGTACCCGTCACGCTTCTCTCCACCGACGGCACCAGCACGGCGTGCGTCGACAGCAGGGCCGGCGGAGACTGTGACGATACCGAGCAGACGCTGGACATGACCCAGGCGATCGGCATGGCCCCAGGCCTCTCCAGCCTGGTGATGTACATCGGCTCCGTCGATACCGCCATCATCAGCGCCATGACCACCCATAGCCCGCTGCCGACTACCATCGGCTGTTCCTGGGGCTGGACGCCGGCAGACCCGTCTACGCTTGATCCGTACTTCGAAAAAATGTCTGCCCAGGGTCAAAACTTCTTTGCCGCCTCGGGGGACAGTTCCACCTGGTCCAGGAGAAACGAAGCCTGGCCGGCCGATGACGCATACGTCGTCTCCGTCGGAGGCACAGACCTGACCACCTCAAGCGCCGCGGGCCCTTGGAAGTCGGAGACCGCCTGGGTTGACAGCGGCGGAGGCATCTCTCCCGATAAGATTGCGATTCCCTCGTGGCAAAAGCTCTCCGGGGTGATCAACTCCAGTAATAAGGGGTCGACAACCTACAGAAATGGTCCCGACGTCTCCGCCAACGCTAACTTCACCTTCTACACCTGTGCCGATCAAACCGCTTGTCTCGCCAATGAGTATGGGGGCACCAGCTTCGCCGCCCCGATGTGGGCCGCCTACATCGCCCTCGTCAACCAGCAGCGGGCCGCCAAAGGCGATACCACCATTGGCTTTATCAACCCCACCATCTATGCCAATAACATCACATCCAAATACAGTACTGATTTTCACGACATCACCAGCGGCAAGTCCGGAAGCTATTCTGCAGTGACCGGCTACGATCTCGTGACTGGCTGGGGCAGCCCTAAGGTTGGCTTGATCAACGCTCTTGCTCCATAAGTTCACAATGAGCTCTGGGTAAGTACAGTCTCATCAACCAGGCAGGCCCGAATCTCACGATTCGGGCCTGCTTGCGTTCATCCTGCATAGTCAAGCAGTCGAAGAGAACGTGCGGGGCGATCTACCGGGCAAAGCGATCGTGAGAAGCAAGGCTTTTCATCGGAAAACGCAGCCCGGCACCAGGGTGAGCACGGCCGAGTTACGGTAGCTCCGGCGTGAAATCTCATTTGCCTCTGACCCACTTCTTTGAGCAAGGCTCGCTGTCATCGCCTTCTTGCCTTGCAACGGTTGATCGGTGTCGAAATACTTCTTGTACGCCGCGATCCAGTCACTGGCGATTTCGTTCTGTGCCGTGGTCAATTGCACCTTGCCGTCACACACCAATCCGTGCAGATGGTCTTCCAGTTGATCTTTCACACCAGCGTTCCACACCACCGAGGAAGGTTGAGGCCAGAGGTTCTGAATCTTGCCGTCGCCCCCCAGCGCCGGGGTAATCAGGTAGTCGACTTCATACCCATCCCGCGAAGACTCTGAAAGGCCGTACTCTTGAAAGACCGCCTGCTGCATCGACGGGCTCACCGGCGGATCGTTCTCAAGCTCTCGGTGATGGCACAAATCATCGAAGGCCACGGCGTGGGTGGCGCCGGGCGTCAAGGTCCTGCGAGGAAGGGCCACGGCAGCCTCAGTCTCCACCGCATCATCGCCCGTTCGCTTCACAAGCGCGCTGTGGATCGACCAGACGCCGGCCGCCACGATCGCCAGCGCCAGGCCGGCCGACGCTACCTGCCCTGGTATGGAGCCCCGGAAACTACTCCATCGCGCCCGTCCGGGATCGGGCCCGGCAGATGCGCGCATTCTCGCCTTCAGCAAAGAACTGGACTGGAGCGAAAGAACGCAAGATCGGCTGACAGCCTGCTCGTGCAGGCTTCCGACTTCCCTCAGCACCTCTTCAAACTGCGCTATTCGTCCGCGGCAGGCTTCGCACTCTGAGAGGTGATCGCGCGCCTTTGCCCCCCGCGCAGCAGGGAGCTCGCGATCGAGATAGAGCAGCAAATCTTCATCGCAGAGATGTGGCTCAGACTGTCGCATGTTGAACTCACTCTCCCGTTGCACGCATCGTACGCGCCAGGGCGCGAGACAATAAAGTAGAGACTGTTCCGGGCGAAACGCCGAGCACGTCTGCAATCTGCCTGTATTTCAAACCCTCTGCGCGAAGCTGCAGGCAAAGCTGTTCCTGTTTAGGCAGAGCCTGAAAGACGGCCCGCAGCTGTTTGTGTCTTTCGCTGAAAGCAAACTCTGCTTCCGGATTAAGTCCCATGGCGGGTTCTTTCGCCAGGGCGTCTTCACTCTCCAGGCCGCTCCGGCGTACCTGGCCGCTTCGCCGCTTCAACGCAAGATTATGGGCCACGCGGAACAGCCATCCATCCAGGTTCAAACGAGGGCGTCCAAGTTCGAGATGCCGGAACAGGGAAAGAAATGTCTCTTGAACGACATCCTCTGCGTCAGCAACAGGCAACCCGCAGGTGACTACGTAGTGAAGTACCCTGGCCTGGAGCTGATCGAAAAGCCGGATCACCACACTCTCCGATTCAGACCGTGTGCTCGGTTTGGAAGAAGCCGCGGACGACCCCAGCGGGAGAATCGCTTCCGAATCTTCAAAAAAATCGCGCATCGCGCCCGGTCGGCTCCAAAGAGTAGCTTACTCGCTTCGTACTACTCTCTTGATAGCATAACCCGTGCGAAATTCTCGGACAAGCCTGAACAAAACGCGCCCGCATGAATGTCTCTGCATGCGGCGAAGTTCTTCTCTGCTGTCCGGTCTCTTGTCCGGTGCAGCCTCGCGGGCATCGTGAGCAGCCACGCAATCGTTGCCTGTCCACGAGAGCTTCCGTCATCGCATCGAAATCTCAACGACAGGCTCCATGTCCTCCATCCCGGCGGCCTTCTTACCGGCAGCGCCCTCGCTCCGGGACTATGCTATGCCATGCACCGGACTATCGGTTGTTAGCAGCAAGGCTCGGGTTATCCTTATCGAAAGGCTAATTGGAGACTCGAGGGGCCCTTGCGTCGAATTTACCGTCATCCATTGATCCGCGGCCTCTGGCCGGGTTTGCTTTTCTTCCAGGCCGCCCTTCTTCTGGCCCAGCCTCCCGGCGCTCCGCGACCCGCGCCTCCATCCCAGCCAGGTGTGATTTCGGTCCGCGATGTCTGTGCAGCCGCCCTTCCACGGGCCGGGCAGGGCCGCGAGCTGGCATGGAGCCCCCATGGGCAGAGGATCGCTTACTTCCAATCCGCCCCCGAAGGCTTTGACCTCCACATGCAGTTAGACGTGGTGAATGCCGACGGCAGCGGGCACAAAGTCCTCCTCACTGCTTCCCTGCTCGACCATCTCTTCCCCGCAAAACCGACAGGCCATCAGGGCCAGTTGATTCCCCCGCCGCAATCATCGGTCGGTTTTCAATGGGCGCCCGATGGTAGGGGGCTTCTGCTCTACAGCGATCTCCACATTTTCTGGCTTGATGCCACCACCCAGCAAACCAGGGGCATCGTAACCGGGGAAGAACCGCTCTCCGACATACAGCTGTCCCCGGATGGCCGCAATGCTGCCTTTGTTCGCAGACATAATCTATGGGTGGTCAGTGTCGCCGGTGGGCCTCCCCGGCAAATTACGAAGCATGGCGACCAGGCCCTGCTTCAAGCCGAGCTCGACTGGGTCTATCCCGCCGAGCTCGGCGCCAGGCATGGCTACGCCTGGTCCCCCGATTCCACCCGCATCGCCTATTACGAATTCAACCTTAAAGATGTTGCGAGTTACACACCCCCCTTTCAGCTGGCGGAAGATCGAGTCCCGCCCACGATCGACTATCCCGTGGCCGGCGGCAAAAATCCACTGGTCCAGGTCTTCATCGCCCAGGTCGGCAACGAAAAGGCGGCAATCCACATAGAGACCGGGGCAGACAAAGATGTCTACCTGCCGCGCCTGCAGTGGCTGCCCGATGCCCGGCACTTGGCGATCCAGCGGCTGAATCGTCAGCAAACCCGCCTCGATCTACTGCTCGCCGACGCCTCGACAGGTACCTCGCGCGTTCTGCTCTCTGAGACCGACCGTTATTGGATCAATCTGAGCGACATCCTGTATTTCCTCAAGGATTCCCCCCAGTTCCTGTGGTCCAGCGAGCGCTCCGGCTTCCGGCACCTCTATCTCTACGGCCTCGACGGCAAACTCGTGCGCCAGTTGACCAGCGGCGATTGGGAGGTAACTTCGCTCGATGCCGTGAACGAAAAGGAAAAGAAAATCTATTTCACGTCGACGGCAAGAACCCCCCTGGAGCGCCAACTCTACATAGCCGGATTCGATGGGCAGCAAGCCAGGTGGGTGCCCGCAGATAGCGGTACGCACGAGGCGGCCTTCGCGCCAGATGGATCTTCTTACGTCGATAGGTTCTCGACCGCAACCAGGCCTTGGATCCGCACCGTGTACAAACTTCAGGAGCAGCCCAACGGACGCCCTGCAGCCAAGCTCTTCGCCATCGACGCCCCACCGCCAGAGCTGAAAACCGGCCGCCTCTCTCGCCCCGTCAACTTCCTGACAGTCACCACCCACGATGCAGTCAAGCTCAATGCAATGCTCATCCAGCCGGCAGCGTTCTCAATCGATAAAAAGTATCCGGCCGTGATCTATGTAGCGGGAGCGCCCGGCCAGCAAGCCGTTCAGGATATCTGGAAAGGCGATGTGTCCCTGTGGCAGGAACTCCTGGTCCAGCACGGCTACGTCGTCTTCGCCATCGACAACCGCGGCACCCGCGGAAGAGGACATCTCTTTGAAGAATACCTGCACTACAGATTCGCCAGTCAGGAGACCTCAGACCTCAAGGATGGTCTGACCTTTCTTCGCTCCCTGCCGTACATCGACCCCGCCCGCAATGCCATCTGGGGTAGAGGCTTTGGCGGCATGCTGGTGGTGAACTCCATGCTTCATCCGCAGCTCCAATTCAAAGCGGGCTTCGCCGTCGCTCCCATTGTCGACTGGTTCCATTACGATGCCGCCTTTACCGAGCGATATCTCGGCGACCCGGTCAGCAACCAGGATGGCTACCTTTCTTCCTCTCCCCTCGATAATGCGCACTCCCTCAGGAATCAGCTGCTGGTGTCGCAAGGAACTGCAGACCTCGAAGTTCACCCCGAGCAGGCCATGGAATTGCAGCATGAACTGGTCGAGGCGAAAAAGTATGCCGAGATCGCGCTCTATCCCGGCCAGACCCATACTCTCGACGGCCCTGACGCTTGTGTCGTCTCCTACCAGCGGGCGACGGACCTCTTCGCCACCGCCCTGCAACCGCCCGAAAGTAGCCCCGGCACCAAACCACCCCCCAAAGACGGAGTGCCCGAGAAAAAACAGCCTTAAACGTGCACTGCATCCTTCGCCCCCTTGCGGAGCTTGCTCACAGTTGGTGAAATAGAAGCAGGCGAGCGAACCCGATTCGCCCTTGACCTCCGGTGGCCGGGCAACGCCTGTCTTTATGAAAATACGCAACTTTCTCGTGCTCGCGGCAGCCTGCTGTATAGCTGCGGCAGTCGCCTATGCGTGGCATAGAAATCGAGAAAAAAACTCGATCGATCAAGCAGTGGTTCAGAAGATGGTCGGGGTGCCCATCACCGTCAGCACACCCCTCGGACTGCCTCCAGTCCCCGTTCCCGCGGATGATCCCATTACCGCTGAAAAGGTCGCTCTGGGACGGACCCTGTTCTACGACAGAAGGCTCTCGCTCGACAACTCCGTCTCCTGCGCTTCCTGCCACAATCCCCTGCTCGGCTTCACCGACGGAGCCATGCATTCCACCGGGGTCGGCGGAAAGACCGGCAAGAGAAACGCCATCGCGATCGTCAACGCCGCCTATGACCCATTTCAATTCTGGGATGGACGGGCCTCGAGCCTCGAGGAACAGGTCGGCACTCCCATGGCCAATCCCGACGAGATGGACCAGCCCCATGCGCTCGCTGTTTCGAAGCTGAAAAAAGATCCCGCCCTGCAAAAGCAGTTCGACTCCGCCTTTGGACCAGGCCCCATCACCATCGACAAGATCGAGAAGGCCCTCGCCAGCTTCGAACGGCTGCTTATCAGCGGCAACTCGCCCTTCGACCGCTACCAGTTCGGCGGCGATAAGACCGCTCTGTCTCCCGCCGCCATTCGCGGCCTCGCCGTTTTCCAGGACAAGCAGAAAGGCAATTGCGCCACCTGCCACACCATCGACAGGAACTATGCGCTCTTCACCGACGGCAAGTTTCATAACACCGGCGAGGGAATCGACGCTGAAGGCAACCTGACGGACCTCGGCCGCTACGTCGAGACCGGGGTCGCCACCGATAAAGGCGCATTCAAGACTCCCACCCTGCGCAACGTCGCCCAAAGCGCCCCGTACATGCACGATGGCGAGTTAAAGACCCTCAAAGATGTAGTCGACTTCTACGCCGGCGGAGGCAATTCCAATCCCTACCTCGACAAAGACATGAAAGCCATCAACCTCTCCGCTCGCGATCGCGACGACCTCGTCGCATTCCTCAAATCTCTCTCTGGCCAGCCGCCTGCAAACGTCGGCCCGCTGCAAGCCGCGAAATGAGACCTCTGCACACCATGAAATCCCGCCTGGTTATCTCGATCTCCCTTCTTACTCTTCTGCTCCCGGCTGGTTGCAAAACCGCCCCAAAGCAGGAAGCCACGAATCCTGCCCCTCCCGCGCCCGTTTATTTCAATGTCGATCCGGCGACCGCAGGCAGCCTGCACGGCGCCATCCGCTTCACCGGCAAAAGGCCCGGGCGCAAGCCCGTCGACATGAGCGAAGATCCCGCCTGCGTTGCCGCGCATCATGGCCGTCCCTATGATGAATCGCTCGTCGTCAACCCGAAAGGCGGCCTCGCCAACGTTTTTATCTACGTCAAAGGCGGCCTCGAAGGAAAAACCTTCGCCATTCCGGCAACCCCTGTCACCATTGACCAGCACGGCTGCTGGTTCGTCCCTCGGGTGCTGGGCATCCAGACCGGCCAGGTCTTACAGGTAGTCAACTCCGATCCGGTGACGCACAACATTCACCCCATGGCGCAGATCAATCGCGAGTGGAACCATAGCCAGGGCCAGGGTGACGCTCCTCTGGCGAGGAAGTTTCTTAAGCCGGAGATCATGATCCCGGTAAAATGCAATATCCACCGCTGGATGCACGCCTTCATCGGCGTTGTCGACAATCCCTACTTCGCCGTCTCGGCAAGCGACGGCTCGTTCCACATCGGCAACTTACCGCCCGGCAAGTACGTCATCGGTGTGTGGCATGAAACCCTGGGCACGCAGGAGCAGACAATCACGATTCCCCCGTCAGGGAAGATCGATGTGAGCTTTACCTACAAAGGAGAATAGTCGGTGATCAAGTCTTTTGCTCGTACTCTGCCTTGCCCGTTGGCCTGCGCTCTCGCCGTCTTCTCCGCTGGCTGCAACAAACCCGCGCCTCAACAGGCCGGGCAGCCCGCAATCCCGCCGTCTTCCGGCCACCTGCTCTACGTCACCAACGAAGTCTCCGGGGACATGACCGTCATCGATGCCGCGAACTACACCGTTCTCGACACGATTCCCCTCGGCAAGCGCCCTCGCGGCATTCATGCCAGCCCCGACCGCCAGACCATCTATGTCGCCCTGAGCGGTTCGCCGATCGCCGGCCCGGATGTCGATGAAAGCACCCTGCCGCCGCCCGATAAAAGTGCCGATGGCATCGGTGTCTTCGATGTGAAGCAGAACAAGATCGTGCGCACCATCCACGCCGGCTCCGATCCCGAAAACTTCGACGTCAGCAAAGACGGATCGCAGCTCTTCGTCTCGAATGAAGACACCGCCGAGGTCAGCATCGTCGACGTTGCCTCGGGAACCGTCGTCAAGTCATTCAAGATGGGCGAGCAGCCGGAAGGCGTCAAGGTGACTCCCGACGGAAAACTCGTGTACGTCACCTCGGAAGACGCCGGCGCGATCGCCGTGCTCGACCCGGCAGCCGGCAAGATCGAAGCAACCATTAAGGTTGGGCACCGCCCGCGCTCCATCGCTTTCATGCCCGACGGCGCGCGCGCCTATGTCAATGCTGAGAACGACGGCGATGTCGTGATCGTCGACACCGTCAAGCGAAAGATGACTGGAACCATCCCGCTCGGTACGCCCGGGCAGATCAAACCCATGGCCGTCCTGCTCTCCTCCGATAGCAGCAAACTCTATGTCAGCACCGGCCGCGGCCGCCAGGTCTTCACCATCGATACCGCGACCAACAAGCCCACCGGTTCTGTCGAAGTCGGCCTGCGCCCCTGGGGCATCGCACTCTCGCCGGACGGAAAAACGCTCTACTCCGCCAACGGACCCTCCAATGACATCGCCGTCGTCGACCTGGCCACCAACACCGTCACCCACCGCGTCAAAGCCGGCAAAGGACCGTGGGGCGTAATAGCCATCGACCGCTAAACCAAACTATTCAGAACCGGAGAAAGTCCGGCTGCCCCATTCAATCCGGGTGCCCCATCCAGGCCGCACCTTGGCTTGGGTGGGAAGAACCAATCCCCCCCGAAGAAACGATTGTCATCTTAAGAAGGCCGGGTGCCCCATCCAAGCCGCACCTTGGCTTGGGTGGGAGGAACCAATCCCCCAAAAAAAGTCCGGGTGCCCCATCCAAGCCGCATGGCTTGGGTGGGAGGAACCAATCCCCCCAAAAAAGTCCGGGTGCCCCATCCAAGCCGCATGGCTTGGGTGGGAGGAACCAATCCCCCCAAAAAAATCCGGGTGCCCCATCCAAGCCGCACCTTGGCTTGGGTGGGAGGAACCAATCCCCCAAAAAAATCCGGGTGCCCCATCCAAGCCGCATGGCTTGGGTGGGAAGAACCAATCCCCCGAAAAAATCCGGGTGCCCCATCCAAGCCGCATGGCTTGGGTGGGAAGAACCAATCCCCCGAAAAAATCCGGGTGCCCCATCCAAGCCGCACCTTGGCTTGGGTGGGAGGAACCAATCCCCCCCGAAGAAACGATTGTCCTCTTAAGAAGGCGGAACCAACACCACAAAAAAGAGTCACGAAAATCTTGTCAAGACCCCCACCGGAAAATAACTTGTAACTCCCTCATTCAAAGGATCAAAAACTTACTCACCCTTGGCATGGTGAAACCCTCGAATTTGGTAAACTGATGATAGGCAACCAAACAGGACACACGTCTTGGCCAGCACTCCGCGCGGTCTGAATAAAATCAATATTTTGCAAATCCTCTCTCCTGAAATCAAGAACTTAGCTCAGACCACTTATCGCAAGCTGCTGACCTGCAAGAATTTATAAGAAGATCGGAGGGGGAGGGGGTGGGTGGTAGCCCGCCGCCAGGAAACAGGAAAGGCGAAAGCCTGAGACGAATGACTAGTCCCCAACCGGCTCCATATCGACAGCCACCTTCAGCGTATGCGCGCCTCCGCCAAGAATTAACCCGCGCAGCGGGCTGACATCCCCATAATCCCGCCCCCACGCAATCGTCACATGCCCATCCGTCGGCGCGACATTGTTAGTCGGGTCCATATCGACCCAGCCAATCCCCGGGCAGTAAGTCGACATCCACGCATGCGACGCATCCGCCCCGATCAACCGCGGCTTACCCGGAGGAGGATAAGTCCGCAGATAGCCGCTCACATACCGGGCGGGTAGATTGAGCGACCGCACACAGGCGATCTGCAGGTGCGCAAAATCCTGGCAGACTCCGCGCCGCTTCTTGAAGACCTCTTCCGTAGGCGTCCTCACGTTCGTGACTTTCGCATCGAACTTGAAATCCCGGTAAATGCGCGTCGTGAGGTCGAGCAGTGCCTCACCGATCGGCCTGCCCGGCGTAAAAGACTGCAACCCATACGCGGCGTACTCGGGCCGCATCTGGATGCGCGGCGATGCAAAGCCGAACTGATAGGCCTCGAGCCCTTCCCGGCTGTGATCGTTGCGCAGCATCCTGGCGGCTTCTTCCCAGGCGGGGGAATCCTGCAGGCGCGGCCTTCTGCCTGCCTCGACGCGCACTTCGCTCCTTGACTCGACCACGAGTTCTTTATGAGGCTCCTGCACGGTGAAGAAGCAGAGCCGGTTGCCGAAATAGTCGGTCCGTTCGGTGCGCGTTGTCGGCGCAGGATGAATGTCCACTTCATTGCCGATCACCGCGTGTCGGGAGAAACTCCGCGGCGCAAGGCAGGCCACATGGTTCCCGACAGAGACCGGATATTTATATTTGTAAGTGGTGCGATGAACTATTTTATAAATCATGAGCCTATCGTCACCGGCAGGGTACGGGCATGGCTGAAGTATCGGCTCGACAGGTTATTCGACCAGGAAGGCAGCACCTGTTCCAGGTCCTTGAAAAAGCGATCGAGGCGGCTGAGTCCATCCGTGCTGTTCGCGCTCGCCGGAACCGCGGGCAGAGCATACTTCAACTCTCCCAGGTCGAAGCTTCTCAACAGCGTCAAAGCGTCGTGCATCGCCAGCAAGTCGCCCGGGGAATGCCGCGGGAGCTTTTCATAAAGTTCAATAATATGGCTTAACTGAAAGTCCAGCGACCGCGGATTGGTTTCATCCGCCATCAACACATCGAGCACGGCCAGAGGCTGCAGCGTTGTATAGTAGCGGGTCCGGTAAGTCATCGAGCTGTCCTGCACCTCGAGCAGCGACTCGAGGAACGGCCAGTCCTGCTCGGCTCGCGACGTCGTGATCTCGCGCAGCTGCCTGGTCAGGTACATTGCCCTCTCGAGCCGCCGGCCAATGCTCATGAAGATCCAGCCCGATCCGCGATTGATGTTCTCGCGTTCCATTCCAGAGAACGCAGACAGCAGTTGCAGGCAGCTGGTCAGAAGCGCCGGAAAATCGGATGACTGCGCGCCCGGTTCGCTCTTGCCGCCCTCCATCTTGCCTGCTTCGATCTTGATCGAACCCTGCAATTGCCCAACCAGCAGCATCATGTCCGCCGATAACCGCTCCCGCACGCGGCCGCCAATCCGGGCAATCTCCGCCAGCGCGCGCGGCAAGCTCTCCCACCGTTTCATATCCGTCATCATCGAGAGCATCTCCTGCTCCATCTGCGCGTACGTCGGCTGCCGGTTCTTCGCCTTGGGCAGCTTGCTTTGGCGCGATCCGAGGCAGCCATGCAGGCGAAGCAGGCTCGCCAGCTCTCGCTCTTCTGCGCGGCTCGTGCGGACCGCCAGCGACCGCAGAATCCGTGCAATGTTCTCCGCGCGCTCCGCGTAGCGCCCCAGCCAGAAGACGTTGTCGGCGACGCTGCTCGGCACCACCCGCGAGACCCGCTGCAGCTCGACCGGTTCGTTGCGCGGCCGCAGCATGCTGAAGGTGTCCACCGGTTCATCCCACAGCACCCATGCGTCCTTGCTGTGGCCGCCTCGCTGCATCGAGACGATCGAGCCTTCGGACTCGGCAACCCGAACCAACCCGCCCGGAATGGCGGTCCAGCCAGTGCCCGTGTTGAGCACATAGGTTCGCAGGACTACGCTGCGCGAATTGAGCCATCCGTCGTCCCAGACCGGCGCCGTCGACAGGGCAACCTGCTCCTGCGCCACATACTCATGCGGACATTCCCTCAGCTTCGCAATGAACTTGGCTCGTTCGGTCGCCGGCAGTTCGGCGCCGAAGACCGGCTCCATCCCTCGCGAAGGGAATGCCGGTTTCACCACCACCGAATCGAGATGATCGATCACCCACTCCAACGCTTCACTCTGGCCGCACCACCATGTCGCAACCGATGGCAGTTTCAGTGTCTCGCCCAGCAGATGCCGCGATAACCCAGGAAGAAACGGCATAATGGCCGCGGTTTCGATCAGGCCGCTGCCGAGCGCGTTGGCGACCTTCACATTACCCGCTACGATGGCATCGACCAGCCCGGGAATGCCCAACAACGATTCGCTCCGCAGCTCGAGCGGGTCGCAGTAGCTGTCATCCACGCGCCGCAGAATGACATCGACCTGTTCCAGTCCGCCGACCGTCTTGAGAAAGACGCGGCGCTCGCGAACCAGCAGATCGGCGCCCTCGACCAGCGTAAATCCTAAATATCGCGCAATGTAGGAATGCTCAAAATACGTTTCATTGAACGGGCCAGGAGTCAGCAGAACTATTCGCGGATTCTCCTTCGGGGCAAGGCTCGCCAGCGCATCGCGTTGGGCGCGGAAGAACGGAGCCAGCCGCAGCACATTGGAAGTCCGGAAGAGATCGGGCAACACTTCCGAGACAATCGTGCGGTTCTCGAGCGCGTACCCGCTGCCCGAGGGCGCCTGGGTCCGGTCGGCGAGCACCCACCACTGTCCGTCGGGCGAACGCGCAAGATCGACCGCCAGCATATGGAGATAGCTATGCGCAGGCACCGGAACTCCGACCAAAGGCCGCAGAAACGCAGGGTTTGCGTAAAGCAGCGCAGCGGGGAAGTAGCCTCCCGACAACAACTCCTGCGGCCCGTAGAAGTCTTCGAGCAGCCGGCTCAGCAACTGCGCCCGCTGCACCACACCGGCCTCGATAAAGCGCCACTCTTCCGCAGGAATCAGCAGCGGCACGATATCGATCTTCCAGGCGCGGTTCGCGCCGAGCGGATCGTTATAGATGTTGTAGGTGATGCCGTTCTCGCGGACCCGGCGCTCCGCGCGACTCCATCGCCGGCCCAACTCCTCCGGCCCGATCGCCTGCAACGTCTCCATCAGGTGAGCCCAGTGCGGGCGCGGGGTCACCCCATCGGCAGACTGTTCGTCATACGCGCCGCCATAGCGGAGCGGAGTCTGATAGAGATCGACGGTCATGGGATCGGCTCAGGCACTGAGATGCCGGCATCCGTGGAAGGAACCGGCCATCGCAGGTCAAGAGTCATGGGAAAAATCGGATTGGTCTCTTCCGGCAGCGGGGGCAGCGGCCCGCGCGGAGCCTCCGACGGCACAAACCGCAACAAACGCCGCTCCCGGGCCTCTGTCGCATTCGCTGGCCGTGTGGTAAACACGCGTCCATCCGGCGGCCCGGCATAATAGGTACATCGGCCGATCGAGCGGGCCTTCCAGCTATCGATGATGTCAAAGACCAGCGGAGTATGCACCGGAATGGTAGGGTGCAGCGCCGCTGACAGCCGGCGTGCGCGGTACCGGATGCCCGCAACCGACTCGCCCGGCTCTCCAGTCGCAGCGAGCGGAACCTTGTGGCCATTGCATGAAACCAAGTAGTGGCCGTCGGTCGTGACTCCGGAGAGCCTCACCTGCATCCGCTCCAACGACGAGTCGACACTTCGCACCGTCCGTCCCGAGGAGGTCTCCTCCGCAAGCACGTTCCAGGGCTCAAGCGCCTGGCGAAGTTCGAGCTCTACGCCCTCGGCGCCGCTCTCGCCCCGGATCGAGCCGATCTTCGGAAAGCGGAACTCCAAATGCGGCGCAAACCACTTTTCGTCAAGAGCAACGCCGGATTCCCTTAGCTGACTAAGCACCTCGGCGAAGTCCCGGCGAACAAAATTCGGCAACATGAAACGATCATGGAGCGTCGTACCCCAGCGAACCAGGCCGCCCTCAAACGGGCGCTTCCAGAACATGCAAACCAGGGCGCGAACCAGCAGCATCTCGACCAGCCCCATGCGAATATGCGGAGCCATCTCAAAGGCCCGCAGCTCGAGCAGCCCCAAGCGCAATCCAAGCCCTTCCGGTGGATAAAGCTTATCGATACAGAACTCCGCCCGATGCGAATTCCCGGTCACGTCCACAAGCAGGTTGCGGAACAACCCGTCCAGAATCGACGGCGGGCATTCACCCAGCGGCAGATGGCGAAATGCCACCTCCAGTTCGTAAAGCGCATCCAGCCGCGCCTCATCGACCCGGGGATATTGGCTCGTCGGCCCGACATACATCCCGGAAAACAAGTACGACAGCGATGGATGGTTCTGCCAGAATGCCACCATGCTGCGGAGCAGATCAGGCCGGCGCAAGAGTGGGCTCTCGGCAACGGTCGCTCCGCCAATCACAATGTGGCTGCCGCCTCCTGTTGCAATGTGGCTGCCATCGTAGGCAAACTTCTCCGCCGTGAGCCCGTTACGATGCGCCTCGTCAAAGAGCACGGCATTGATCCTCTCCAGTTCGGCCCAATCGACCGCCGGAGGGAGATTGACCTCCAGCACTCCGGGATCGGGAGTGACACTGAACGAGCGAAGTCTCGGATCGGATGGCGGTGGATAGCCTTCCAGCCAGACCGGCTTGTTGAGATATTGGCAAGTGTCTTCTGCCGCTGCCAGCAGGTCGAGGTAATCGGCCAGCTCCGACGCATACGGCAGGAAGACGTGGAGCCGCCCTTCCCGCGCCTGCACACAAAGCGAAGGCCGTATCAGTTCTGTCGCCGTATCAGCCGTACTTGAAAGCGCGGGCAGCGAGTCGGGCGCAGGGTCTACCTCGAACAGATTCATCCGCCGCTCCGGCAGCGCCGGCAACTTCACCCTGTCGGCAAAGGGCGCTGTACCGTGCTCATACTCAAGCTCATCCGGAGCTACCCAGGGCATCGTCTCCGTCGATATGCGATAGCCGATCGGCGAATCACCAGGCGTTAGCAGCAGACGCTGCGGTCGCGGAAACCATAACTGGCTCGACCACCGCAGGCGACCCTCCGGCTGACGCCGCCGCAGCGGCAGGATGTAGCCGGCGGGTTCTGTCGAATCGCTCTCCGGGTTATACGCCGGCAGTATATTTTCCGCGCTCACTTGCAGCCTTCGCGTGAGCGCCTCCATGAATCGCAGCGCCTCTGCTGCCCCAAAGTTTGTGTTCTGCACTTCCCGCGCAATCAGCTGCACATTCTCCCATACCGGCACGCCGTCCGTACGCCAGAAACAGCTGAAAGCCCACCGCGGCAGCTGCTCGCCCGGGTACCATTTCCCTTGGCCGTAGTGAAGCATGGCGCCGGTCGCCACGCTCTCGCGCAGCTTCTGAATCAGCTCCAGACCGCGGGTTCGCTTGGCCGGTCCCAGCGCATCGATGTTCCACTGCGGGCTCTCCGGCTCGTCGATGCCGACGAACGTCGGTTCGCCGCCCATGGTCAGACGCACATCCTGCGCCTGCAGCTCCGCATCGACCGCGCCGGCAACGCCATGAATCCTTGCCCATTCTTCATCGCTGTACGGCTTCGAAAATTGGGGGGCTTCGTTCAGCCGGCGAACCGACATCGAAAAGCTGAAGTCCACGTTGGCAGGTTCGACCGTACCGCCGATCGGCGCCGCCTGCGCCGCCGTCGGCGTACAGACCAGCGGAATATGACCCTCACTCGCGAAGAGGCCGGAAGTAGGATCCATTCCAATCCAGCCCGCGCCCGGCAGGAACGCCTCAGCCCACGCATGAAGATCGGCCGAGTCGCTTTTCGGTCCGTCACCCTCCTCCGGACTCGAATGGCCGGCGGCCAGTTGGATCAGATACCCGGAGACGAACCGCGAGGCGAAACCCAGGTGCCGCAGGATTTCCACCAGCAGCCTCGCCGAGTCCCGGCAGGAGCCGGTACCTTTCCCAAGCGACTCCTCGCAGGACTGAACGCCTGGATCGAGCCGCGTAATGTAAGCAATTCGGTCTCTCACCTTCCGGTTCAGATCGACCAGGAAAGCGACCGTTCCACATCGTTCCTCCGAAAGACCGGCGAGAAACATCCGCAGCTTCGGTCCCGCGTCTTCAACCGAACGATAAGGAGCAAGGTCTTTGGCCAGCTCAGGGGTGTAGCGAAACGGATAATTCTCGAACCCCGGTTCGAGAAAAAAGTCGAAGGGGTTAAACGGTTGCAAGTCCGCGACCACGTTGACCTCAACAACAAACTCGGTCGTTTTCTGCGGAAACAGCACTCGGGCCAGGTGGTTATAGTGCGCATCCAGTTGCCACTTCAGGAGGTGATCGGCAGGAACGATATGAAGCGAATAGCTGAGAATGGGCGTTCGGCAATGAGGGGCAGGACGTAACTGGATGGTCTGCGGTCCAAGAGAAACCGCTTTGTCGTATCGGTACGCTGTCCGGTGGATCAATTCAACTTGTATACCCATTCATCCTCATGCTGCCGGAAACGCCTAGCTGTTGGTTTTGACGAAGGGGTGTAACGACTGACTCGGATTCCCGGCTCCTCTAAAACTAACGTATCGAGCGCGTCTTCGCTCCACTTTTTTGACTATGCCCTGCTGCTCGTTGCGGCGGCACTCTGAAACGCCGCCCACCAGGTGGTATTTCGCACAAAGAGCCTCGTCCCTCCCATCCTGCTTGCCCCAGACCGGCTGGCAAGTATGAGGACAGGCGGGGGCTCTCGCTTTGGCGCAGGGCGGGACCGCTCGCCGGGCTGTCGCAAAACCTGATTACTTTGGTGATCGCTCTTTGGCCTGGGCGTGTCAAGAATGTAGAAATGCCACGTATAAATGGAGTACTTGAAGGCAGAATGTAGTGCTTTGAAACACTCTGCCGTGTCGCCGACCTATGCCAACCGCCGCAGAAAGGCGGACTTCAGCGGGTCGCGTCGATGAGGAACCGCAATCGATACAGCAAACCCTATTCTCGCGATAAGCAGCTTCTATGATTTCAGACCCCAGCGAAAGACCCTTGCGACGCAGAGTTTACCTCGTGCTCTCTCCGAAGTCGTTGCCCTACGCTCGCTATGGGCTCCAGACGCTCCTGCTGAACTCGCTTGACGCACTCAACATCGTTCTGATCACAGACAGCGTGGAGGATCGAAACCAACTCCTTGAGGCCATCGGGGACTTCAGCAATCCGCAAGGGCATTCGTTGCGGGTCACAGTCAAGGACGAACTGGCGGACATCGAGGCCTTCACCTTCAGGAACCACCTCAATCTTCGGAGCTTTCGCCACGGTCACGCCTGCTGGCGGAAAGTAACAGACCCGCTCCTGCTCAGCGACGCGGGAGCGGAAATGGTCATTCTCGACCCCGATCTCTATTTCCCAAACAAGTTCCGCTTTGAGCGGACCCCCCTGCAGGGTTTGCTCTTGATGTGGCAAAAGCCCAACTGCCTTCTTCCGCCGGGAGTCGTGATGGCTGCCATAAAAAGCGGTATTCCGCTGGCGAGGCATGTCGACATCGGCGTGGCGCACTGGCGCGCACCGGCGGACCTCGATTGGCTCGACTGGGTGCTTGGCAGGCTCGGTGGATCAAGCTTGCCACAGATCATGCATGTCGAGGCGATTGTCTGGGCGGCCCTCGCCATGCACGAGGGCGGCGGCTATCTCGACCCACGCTATTGGAAATGCTGGCAGCGTACCCCGCTGAAGCGAATCATGCGAAAAGCCGGCTTCAGCGGGAAGGCCCTCCTGCGGCTCGAGCCATGGAGCCGTCTGAAATGCTTTCACGCCGGCGGCGAGGTGAAGTGGTCGCTGGCCGAAGTGGAGCGCGAGGGAGGCAAGCATGAAACTGCGGAGCATGCAGACTCCGGAACTGTGCATCCCTTCACCGAATTCACTTCAGACCGCTACGTGCGGGAGGAAGCATACAAGCGCCTGCTGCGCCGCTTGGACTACTATGAGGTCTTTCGCTAAATCGCGGCGAAGGCAATCCCTCGCTTCGCTTCGAAAACATCTCTCATCGGGACATCTCAAGACGGGTTCAGGCTCAAACGCCGGCCTGTAAGAGCGCGGCTAGTTTTTCCCCCAGCATTTTCTGACTAATGGGCTTGGAAATATAGTCGTCCATGCCCGCATCGAGACAGCGCTCCCGTTCGCCTGCCATGACATTCGCGGTCATCGCAATGATAGAAATACGGGTTTGATCTCCTTCTATCAGTCGAATCATCCTGGTCGCGTCGAAGCCATCCATCTCCGGCATCTGGCAATCGAGCAGGATTGCTCGATAGGGAAATTTCTGAAAGGCATCCACCGCTTCCCGGCCGTTCGCCACGACATCCACCTGATAGCCCAACTTGGTCAGCATCAAGGTGCCAACCTTCTGGTTTACGGGATTGTCTTCGGCCAGCAGCACTCTTCCCGAAATGTTTTGCGACCGCTCCGAGGCAATGATTTGAGGCAGGATCGCCAGCGGCTCTGCACTCTGCCGCCGGGAAACGAGCAACGTACTCACGGTCTGGATCAAATGACGGTTGCGCAGCGGCTTGACCAAGTATCCCTGAATGTCCAGTTCCTTGGCTTCCTGCACGTGCTCGCGCTGAGTAACTGACGTTAATAGAATAATGGGGAAGTCACGAAAGCCGCGCTGCGCGCGAATTGCACGGGTGAGCATCAGGCCATCCATTCGAGGCATTTGAAAATCGAATAGCGCAAGATCGATGCGCCTGCCGGCCTTCTCAGACTCGAGCAGCGCGTTCAAGGCGTCCAGCCCATCCCGGACGCAGATAACTTCAGCGCCGATCGACTCCAGCACATGCCTCACAATTCGCAGATTTGTGGCATTGTCGTCCGCCACCAATATTCGCGCGCCTTCGATGCGATCGCCAGGAGACTGCATTTCAGGCAAGTGCGCCGGCCGGAAGCGGACCTGAAACCAGAACGTCGAACCAACGCCCTCTGCACTCTCGACGCCGATCTCTCCCGCCATCAACTCGACTAGTTGCTTCGAGATGGCGAGCCCTAGCCCGGTTCCTCCGAAGCGCCGGGTAGTCGAAGCGTCCGCCTGGCTGAAAGCGGAAAACACCCGCTTGCAGACCTCGGGAGATATTCCGATGCCCGTGTCGGAGACTGCGAACCGGAGCACGAGATCCATATCAGAGGAGCTAACTTTTGTGATCGAAAGAACAATCTCTCCCTTATGAGTAAACTTCACCGCATTGCTGAGCAGGTTCAACAGGATTTGCCGTAATCGCGCACTGTCGCCACGGATGTGCGCTGGAACCGAAGGATCGATCGAGGCGGCCAGTTCGATATTTTTACGATCGGCATTTTCCGCCACCAACTCCAGAGCCTCTTCGACCACTGTCGAAAGGTGGAAGTCGTTCTCTTCAAGCTCCATGTGGCCCGCTTCAATTTTAGAAAAATCGAGCACGTCGTTGATGACGGCGAGCAAAGCAGAACCACTGGAGCGAATCGTACGAAGATAGTCGCGCTGTTCGTCGGTAAGCACAGTCTCCGAGAGCATCGCAGTCATGCCGAGCACTCCATTGAGCGGGGTCCGTATTTCATGGCTCATGGTCGCAAGGAAGGTGCTCTTCGCATTCGCCGCAGACTCTGCCTTGTCACGCGCCTCCGCGAGTTCCAACGCTTGCACCCTTAAAGCCAGTTCAGCCTCTTTACGCTCCGTAATGTCGCTGTGCGATCCGACCATTCTGACGGGATTGCCGTCGTCGCCCCACTGTGCCACACCCCGGGCGAAGACCCAGCGATACATACCGTTCTTTGCTCGCAACCGGTATTCCTGCTGATAATCCGGCACCTCTCGCGCCAGGTACGCTGCAAGACCCTGTTGCACGCGGAGGGAGTCTTCAGGGTGAAGAAGCTTCTCCCATGACTCGACCGGCTCTGTTTCCGCTTCAGAATAGCCCAGTATTTCTAGCCATCGGTGGGAATGAAAGGTAGTCACTTCCCGTGCATCCCAGTCCCAGAGGCCATCATTATTGGCAGCCAGCACTAATTGCCAACGGTCTTCATCACGTCGCAGCCGCTCCTCCAACGCACGTGGTGCGGAAATGTCTCGGATGATGCCCAGCAGCTCCCTGGCCGCGCCGTTCTGGTCTCTCGAGAAAACCGTCTCGCGGCAGCTGAGCAGGCGATAGTTGCCATCGGCATCGCGAAGACGAAACTCGATTTCAAGGAACTCTCCGTCTTTCTTTGTCTTGAATTGTGACCGGTGATTCCGTAGAGACGCGAGATCGTCGGGATGAACCAGTTCCCGGGTCGGGTTATCGAGCTCGCGAACATAATCGGGGTCCAGTCCCGTTATTTTCAAATAAGAGCGATTTGCAAAGATAGAGCGATCTTTCTCCAGGTCAAAAATGTAGATCAGGTCGGGCACCGCTTCGATCAACTTGGTATTGAGACGCTGGGCTCTCTCCCGTTCGCCCTCTGCGGACTTCCTCGCGGATATATCTTCCGCCCAGCCTTCGTAGTAGGCGACATGTCCGTTCGGCCGCCGCACCACGCGCGTCGTCTCGCAGATCTGAATCGGCGATCCGCCCCGCGAGTACCACACGCTCTCGTGGCTGAGAATCTTGCCTTCTGCTTCGAGATGTTTCTTCCACTCCCCACGGGTCGTCACCATTTCGTGGGTTTCGAGGTTCTTTGCCTTAAGCTCTTCCATCGAGGCATAGTCGAGCATGTTCAAAATCGCGGGATTTGCCATGATGATCTCGCCGGCAGGCGAGGTGCGGTAAATTCCAATGGGGCAGTTGTCGAAAAGGTCGCAATAGTCGGCTTCGCTCGCCTGCAACAGCAACGTTTTGCGGCGCAGCTCCAGTTGATCGATGATCAACCCGGCAAGATCCGCCAGTCGCCTCGACTCCTCACTACTGAAGCCGCGGCGGGGAACATGATCGATCACAGAGAGCGCGCCGATGGCGAAGCCGTCCGCGGTAAGCAGCGGCGCCCCGGCATAGAAGCGAAAACCAAAAGACTGGGTGAGCGTGGATCGGTGAAAGCGCTCATCGGCGGCCGCATCCTCGGCCACCACCACCTTGTCGGACAGGATCGTCCATGCAGAAAAGGAGTTCTCTCGCGTCGTTTCGCGGGCGACTGATCCGACCATCGACTTCACCCAGACACGGTCACGGGCAACAATGGAGATGAGAGCGATAGGTGCGGAGAAGAGACTCGCAGCCAGGCGAGTGATGCGGTCAAAGGACTCCTCCTCGTGTGTATCGAGGACTTCATAGCGCGCCACGGCTTCCAGGCGTTTCTCTTCACACTCGGGCAGCGGCACATGCATGGCAGTCAGCTTCCAGTCTCGTCCTTCGTAAGAAGGACGATAGCCTCTTTCATCTCAGATCTCACGTAGTGGAACTCCGCTTCGAGTTCGCGCAAGCAAGTTTTCACCGGCTCCATGATCCCGTTAGGAACACCAGCTTCTATAGCTTCGCAATCATCGCCCATCTTGAATGCTCCTACCTGGCGGCAGCTACCTTTGAGCGCATGCAATGTCATACCGATGGCCCTCACATCACTCACAGAAATCTGCTTGCAAAGCTTGGTCAGATTGGCAGCAGCATCGTGGAGATAGAGCTGCAGAATCTCGACAACCAGCTGCGGTTCTAAAGCAAGTACCTCTTCCAGATACTCTGGAATTGACCATGGCACCCGGACGGCTTGGCGATCAGCGTTCAGAAAGGTTTTCCAGGGGAGATCTGAGACTGCCATCCTCGATGAAATCGACCGGGGCGCGCCCACTGCTTATCAGCAGTCTGCCCAGATAAAGCCGGAGCAGTTTGAGGTCGTGAAGTGTGCTCTCCACTGCGGTGTAATACGCCTCTGCCGTATAGAGTTCATCTTCGTTCGGACTGCGCCCGAACATGACGAAGGCTTCTGTGATGAGGCCGCCCTTTGAGCTTAAGTAAATGGATCTCCAATCGCTCGGGAGTCTCTCCACTTCCTGTCGCGAGCGCGGCTTGACGCCTACCAGGAATAACTCGCCCTTCAACACGGAGAGCAGGCCCGGCCAGACCTCGGCAGCAAAGTAGGTCCACCAGCCCGCCATGGTCAAGGCGAACAAGCGGAAGCGCAGGTAGTTATACTCGCGCCAGGTATGCGGGTCCGCCCCGGCAGGGATGCAGACCGCCCTTTCCCGGACAAACTCACCCTTTCCGCTCATCGCCAAGAACAACAGAGTCAAGCACGCGAGCGGGAAGACCAGCAACAGCAGCGCGAGCGCAGATGTTCGCGAGATAATTCGCTGGAACACCCTGGAGTTATTGTGCCGGCTGAGGCCGGAAAGAAGGAAATTCTCCGAGACCAGCACAGACGTTCCGATTTTGGTATTCACCAGCCGATTGCGATCGACGATGACAAAGTCCAATTCCAGGTCTTGCCCGATGTAAGTCCCGGGCGCCACCAGCGTATTCGCAATGGACGAATGTTCGTCCACAATGCAACCCTCGCCGATCACCGCAGACGGTCCCAGCCTGACACCAGCCTCAATCTTGCAGTTCGCACCGATGTAGACAGGTGCCTGCAACTTGACTGACGGGTGTAAGGAGACATTCCGCGCTATCCAGACACCTGGCTCCGTCTGGCGCCCAGAGACCGCGGAGCCCGTGAAGCCGCCGGTCAAAAGATCGTGCTGACCCTGCAGAAGCTGCGGTGCTGTTTCAAAGCTAATTTCCCGGGCCACTGCCACTTCGCTGAAGACGGGATCGTGAAGGAATGACTTGCCTGCGGCATAGTTTTCCAGGCCGGCCAAAAGTCCTGCCGCCCGAGGGACGACAGCCCAACCCGTCCACGCTTTGGAAGAGTTCATGTAGAGCAATGGTCCCGCTTGTGAGCTTAATTGGAGTTCGGGAAGCCGGTCGCCGCGCCCCAGGACAACCTCATCGTCAAGACTGGCCGCGATGCCCTCGATAAAGTGGAAAGGCTCGCAGTCGGACTGCAGCAGGTGAAATCGAAACGTACACCCCCAGCGCGCCCCATCGCCCAGATAGGCTTCGATCTTATCTGGGAGATGACCTAGAACAAAGTCAAAGTGGCGAACGCCTTGAGCCGCCAGGCAATCAACGACATGGTGCAGGATGGGACGGTCCCCGAGCGCAAACAGGGGTAGCGGCAAGTGTTCGTCCAGCCCATACCTTTCAGAGCTCTGTGCCGAAGCCAGGATAATGGCCTTCATAGGGCGGCACCGCCCTGAAAACGTTCTCGGAGAATGCGCGCGAGGAAGACAACATTTCCCACAAAGTATCGACGCCACATCCGTCGAGGTTCCTGCTTGAACCGATAGAACCACTCCATCCCGATCTCACGAACCCAAGCCGGTGCACGGGGAATCCGTCCCGAGTAGAAATCGAAGAGGCCCCCCACCCCCATACTGACCATGGCGCCAGCCTGTTGCAGATTATCGCTGATCCACTGGTCCTGTAGCGGTACGCCTAAGGCGACCAGCAGCACTGCGGCACGTGAGTTCCTGATGTTACGCTGCACTTGAGGTAAGTCCTCTGGCGCGTAATAACCATGCTGGTAGCCGCTGATCTTCAAATCTGGAAATTGCGTCATCATCCAGCTTCCGACGTCTTGGGCGACGCCCGGTCTTCCACCCAGAAGGTAAATTCCCAACTGCTCCCGCTCCAGTGCTTTACAAAGCCGCGGAAGCAGGTCCGTGCCGTTCACATTCTGCCGAATGTTCCGGTTCAGCAGTCTGCCCGCGAGCTTCATACCGATTCCATCGGCGAGAACCAGGGAACAGTTGCTCAATATGCTGCTATATTCGCGGTTGTTCCAGGCGATATTGGCGCAATCGGCATTGACGAAGCAGACCTGAGTTGGAGCTGGCCCATGGGCTTTGCGAACCAGATCGTCCACTGCCTCATCCATGGTGAGATTGTTGATGCTGATGCCAAGCAGGTCGATTCGATCGGGAGCAGCAACTGCGCCTCCCCCATACAAAGCCGCAGGAAGCGCACGCAATGCGATGCCAACGTCCCCCAGGAAAGTCTGCGTCTCGACATATTCGACGTCTGACCCCACCTCAGTGCCATACGCAATATTCGTTCGGGAACGAAGCCACCAGAGGCAGAGCAATCCGGGACGAGCATTGAACCTCTTCCAGGCAAGACGTTCGGACGCGGAGACCATCCCGGGAGCGATCGAGCGCGGCCCGACCAGAGACATGTCCCCCCACCACACGTTCATGAGCGCCGGAAGGTGGCGAGCGAAGCCGGAAGAAAAGGAATATTGCTCAAAGGTAATACCCCACCGCCCCAGCCGAGGCGAACGAACGACGGTACCACCGCGCGCAAAGTTCACACAGTGAAGTATCAGGAGTAACGGAGCAGCGACGGCGAGGAGGAGAGTTGCAACCATCCAGTCGCAGGACCGCTTGCCGCCCGCGACAACATTCACTCCGATCAGCCACATTGCCGACTGAAACCGGCTTACCCGTCTCTGCCGGATTCCCTTTCGAGAAAACCTGCTTTCGAGCTGCTCGAGCAGATCCGCATCGCTGCGCACACCGGCATCCCCGGTAGATTTCGTCGCCGGCATCATCTCTCCCACAACCCTTTCTACTTCGTCTCCGACAGGTCCAACGAGGTAAACATGGCGCAAAACAATAGACCCAAGTCAAGCAAATCAGAGCTACAGCATTATTCAAGTTCATTCCCGGTTGGCAGTCGAGCGGAATCAATACTTCCCTAGTTACTGAAGTAAGGTTCGATGATGACTAAATCGCCTTCCAGATAGATAGGTATGCTATCTAACTAATAGCGGTAAAAACCCAGCTTGGCAAGCCTCTTGTCGTAGTCGCTTCAGATCCAAGTTTCACCGCATGCCGCATGGTCAAGGATCCGGCAATCTCTGCCAGGTGCAACATCAAGCAAAACTCAAGCTTGCCGTTACGGTATTCCGGCAGCACGCCTTTGCGCTCCTGACCTTTCAGATTCCAAGCTGAAAGAAGGTGTCGCCACATTAAACTTATCGTGTCATGAGCTCCATGACGATAGTGATAACTTGAGGTATCTTTGCACTAGAGCGAGCTACATAGATTCGCCCGGAATGAAATTGAACATGCGACGGCCTTTGGCGGACCTCTTCATATTGCGCCGAAAGCTTTCGTAACTTTGCTGACGTAGTTTGCCTTGCCTTCCCTGGAAATACGGCTAAAGAATATCGAGACATGATCTGCAAATAATGCTGCTGCCCGGCGTGAAGGGCGCACGTTGTCCCATGCCTCATGTCTTGGAGGATCGGAATGTTCACCACCTTGAGCATCGATGGGCCCGAAACGTCCCTGCAAGATCTACCCCCGCTCAGTGCCGAATCCAGACCTGAGCGTCCGTCTCGCATCCTGGTGATCGAAGATGAACGCCACATCGCCCGCTTGCTGGAGTTTATCCTCGGGAAGGCGGGTTATCAGGCTTCCATTTGCCATTCGGGAGAGCAGGCGCTTCTGGAAATAGAGAAGCACAAGCCAGATGCCCTGGTGTTGGATCTTGTGCTTCCAGGAATGACAGGACTCGAATTTCTGCAGATCATCCGGGCGGCCCCTTACTCTTGCAACGCGGCCGTGATCCTGCTGAGCAGCCACTGGTTCGAGCAGACCGACTCGATCTTGGCCCAGATTGGCGTCAGCGCACGGTGTTCCAAGCCGATCGCCCCTAGCAGTCTCCTGCGGAAATTGAAGCAACTGGGCGTTCATTCTTCGATGCCGGCGGAGAGCTGATCGCGATGAGTGCGCTGACTTCCCCGATCATGAAGCGCTCAGAGGTAGCGGCTGTTTTGAGATTTCAGCAGGCACTGGCGCCCGCTGGCAGGCTCGACGGCGTTTCCATCTACGTGAAAACGCCGGAGGGAAACCTGCTCTCAGTTGTCGAAGACGGGCAGGCAAGCGTGCCCGGCGAGCGCGCTCGGGGGAATGGCGCAATGCCGGCTGCAGGCGCCCTTTGCCTGGTCTCGGACGAGGGGGAACAGGTCTATGTCCGCGATGAACGAGGAGGCCACGCCACGGCGGCCCTGGTCGCCGCGGTTCTTCGCGCCTCGTTGCGAGCCACCGAAGCGGACCAGCGCGAGGAACTGCTTCTTGAAGAGTTGGGCGCGAACTGGGAAAGCCTCGACGCCTTCTATGAAATCAGTACGGATGTTCTGCGGTCGGGCAATATCAAGGATGCGCTCAAGCGTTTGCTTTCTCGCCTCACCGCATTGCAGGATGGGCTTCGCTCCGCACTCTACATCAACCGCGAAGGGACATTTCATCCGCTGGTCAGCACCGAGACGGAAGTGAAGTCGCTCGCATCGACTCAGCTGGGGATCATCGAAAAGTGCCTGCTCGAAATGCGTGTCGTCCTCGCCAAGCAGCCCACACCGGTTCCGGACCCCCGCGCCTGCTGGCGACTGGCCGCCAGTCTGGCTGCCGCCCCGTTTTCCTGGCAAGGCTCGGTCGGCTTTGTGGTGGTCTGGTGCGAAGATCGGATTTGCGAGTTCGATTCCACCTTCTCGCGGATGCTTGAGGCGATCACCTACCAGGCATCGGTGATGATGGAGAGCGATCGGCTGAGCCGAAAGGTGCGTGAGAGCCAGTTGCTGGCCCAGGAAGTTGAAATTGCATCTTCCATCCAGCAAACGTTGCTCCTGGCCAATGCTCCCCGAGACGTGCCGGCTCTCGAGATGGCCGCCTGCAGCGTTCCTTCCCAGCAGATCGACGGAGATTTTCACGACTTCTTCCAGCATCCCGACGGTACCGTTGACGTTCTGCTTGGGGATGTCATGGGCAAGGGGGTTGCTGCCGCGCTGCTGGGTGCGGCAACCAAGAGCCAGGTGCTTCGAGCTACGGCCAATCTTGCGTTGCGCTTTCAAAGTGGGCCTCCGCGTCCGGCAGACATCATCACTCGCGCCGCCTCGCGCCTCACCGATCGGCTGATCAGCCTCGACCGTTTCGTGACACTTTGCTATGCCAGGTTCGACGTGGGCAACAACACGCTGAGCTTCGTGGACTGCGGTCACACCAGCATGATTCGCGAAAACAAGGCGCTCGACACATGCACCTTCCTGTCGGGAGCAGATCTCCCTCTGGGCGTGCTGCCCGATTATCGGTGCGAAGAGCACAGTTGCAAGGTTCACCCGGGCGACACCTATCTCCTCTACTCCGATGGTGTGACTGAAAGCCGCTCCCCCGAGGGAGAGCTCTTCGGAGCCGAACGGCTCGCCGAATGTGTCCAGAATTGGAGCACCCTGGGACCCGCCTTGCTGGTCGAGCAGATTCGAAAAGAGGCCGTGAGGTTCACGCAATCGGAGAAGCTCGCCGATGATTTCACTTGCATAGCAGTGCGAATCAAAATTCATTCAGGCGAGGTTGAACCGACTATCTGCCGCACCGCGAGCTTCGCATGTGATCCGCAGGCGCTTCCCGGTTTTCGCAGCTGGCTCGCCCAGTGCGCCGGCCAATCGAGCGCTGGCCTCGAGAGCGAAGACGTCGCCAGGCTGCAGCTGGCCTGTTCCGAGGTCTTTGCCAATTGCATCATGCACGTTCCCGAGGTCGCCTGTGGCAAAACGGTAGGGGTTTCAAGCAAATGCTTCGAGCACTGTATGACTGTGGAGTTGCGTCACCAGGGGCCAGCATTCGACCCTCTCTCCGTGGATCCTCCGAGCTTCGACGGATCTCGCGAAGGAGGATTCGGAATTTACATCATTCTTCGCTCTGCCGACGAGGCTCGCTTCACCCGAAACCCCGACGGAACTAACGTCATCACCCTCACGTTTCTGCGTTGTACACCGGACCGGACCTTATGAATATCGATACAGAGTTAGTCGAAGGAGTTGTAGTCGCGCACCTCAAGGCAGATGCCCTCGACGCGAGCAACGCAAAAGAGTTCAAGGCCAAGCTCGCGCCTTTCATTACGCCCGGAGCAAGTCTCGTCTTCGATCTGAGCAGCCTTACTTTCGTCGACAGCTCAGGGCTCGGCGCCCTGCTGTCCTGCCTTCGCCAGCTGAATGCCTCGGGCGGCTCGCTCAAGCTATGCGGCATGGTAAGGCCGGTGAGGGCGCTCTTCGAGTTGGTACGCATGCATCGCGTCTTTGAAATCTTCAACAGCCAGGAAGAAGCAATACGCTCCTCCAGGAAAAACGCTGGCGAATCGGTCGCCTCTTACGACTAAACAGTTCCTCGTTTGGAAAGCAGCTATATGAGAGCAAATCTCGGCTATCTGATCAGTCGCTACCCTTCGATCTCGCACACGTTCATCCTGCGGGAAGTCGCGGAATTGCGGCGCCTGGGGTTTCGCATCAACGTTGCCTCCATCAATGGCCCGGACCGCGGGCGCGATGCACTCACGGCAGAGGAGCGAGCCGAAGCAGAGACCACGTTTTACGTGAAAGGTGCGGGCGCCGGCGGCGCTCTCCGCGCCCATAGTGCGGCCCTGCTTCGTCATCCGATCTCCTACCTGCGCGGACTCTATTTTGCGGCTCGTCTCGGAGGGACCGACCTGCGCAAGATCGCCATGGGTTGTCTCTATTTTGTCGAGGCCGTAATGATCGGCGAGTGGATGAGGTCCTTGCATCTCGATCATCTGCACGTTCACTTCGCGACGCCTGCAGCTACCGTCGGCCTGATCGTCACCAGGATCTTTCCATTCACCTTTTCGATCACCGTCCATGGCCCGGATGAGTTCTACGATGCGCCCGGGTACCTGTTGTCCGAAAAGATTCTCGCTGCCGATGTGCTCTGCGCGATTGGGCTCTTCGCCCGCAGTCAACTGATGAAACTCTGCGACTCTTCGCAGTGGGAAAAAATAGAAGTCGTCCCGCTCGGAGTCGATGCGGCGCTCTTCGAGCCCCGTCCCGTCACTGCGGGCCGCAAAGGCTTCGAGGTGATCTGCGTGGGACGCCTGGTACCCGCGAAAGGCCAGCACGTTCTCGTACAGGCCGTGGCGCAATTACGGTCCCAGGGCAGGCAGCTGACCCTGCGCCTGGTCGGCGACGGGCCAGACCGCGAATCGCTCGCGGCCGCAGTACAGTGGCTGCACCTGGAAGAGGCGGTGATCTTCGAGGGCGCGGTAAATCAGGATCGGATCCGGGATCTGTATGCGACTGCCGATGTCTTCGCCCTCGCGAGCTTCGCCGAAGGCATTCCGGTTGTTCTCATGGAAGCCATGGCCATGGAGATTCCGTGCGTCTCCACCTGGATCACGGGTATTCCCGAATTGATTCGCGATGCGACCGACGGGCTGCTGGTCGCTCCCTCCGATGTCGATGGCTTGGCATCGGCGATCGCCCGGCTTATGGACGACGAAGAGTTGCGCCGCCGCCTCGGTGCCGCGGGACGCCGCCGGGTCATTGAGAAATACAACCTGCGCGCCAATATCGTGCGGCTCGCCGAGGTGTTTGATGCCCGCCTCGCAGAAAGAAAGATGGAGGTGGCGGCTTGATGCGCGTCATCCTCATCATCGCCGGAGCCTTGCTGGCGCTCATCACCCTTCCCGGGACGATCGAGTTGCTGCTCCTGACCGTGGGAGGAGTGCTCCCCTTTCGGCGCCGCACTGCCACTCCCTCCAGCAGCAAATACAGGCTTGCCGTCGTCGTCCCTGCTCACAATGAAGAGGTCCATATAGCGCGATGCGTTCAAAGCCTGCAGGCGGCCGATCGCACCGGCGTCGACCTCGGCGTCTTCGTGATCGCGGACAATTGTGAGGATCAAACTGCGGCAACCGCGAACGCCGCCGGCGCACAAGTCCTGGTACGCACCAATCCTCTCGAGCGTGGCAAGGGGTATGCCCTCGACTTCGCCTTCCGAGCGCTTCTGCCTCAGGGCTGGCAGGCCTTTGCCGTGGTCGATGCCGATAGCGAAATCGCTCCCAACTTCCTGACCGGGCTAGCCGCTGCGCTGGTCCGCGGCGCCGCCGCCGTGCAATGCCGCTACACGGTCAGGAACTCGCGGGAGTCAATCCGCACCCGCCTGATGAGAGTGGCCAATGCAGCTTTCAATGTTCTGCGCCCGAGAGGGCGGGAGCGATACGGACTTTCCGCCGGTATCTACGGCAACGGCTTTGCTCTCGCTGCCGGAACCCTGCATTCGGTCCCTTATACCGCCAGCTCCCTGGTCGAAGACCTGGAATATCACTTGGCCTTGATCGATGCCGGGTTAAGAGTCCGTTTCGTCGACTCTACCTCGGTTTACGGCGATATGCCCGTAGCCGGCGCCGGCGTAAAGACGCAGAGAACCAGGTGGGAAGGCGGACGCTTTCGCATGCTGCGAGAGAAAGCGCCGCGCCTGATGGGGAAGATTTTCCGGGGACAGTTTACTTTTCTCGAGCCTTGCCTTGATCTGCTCCTGCTCCCGCTTGCTTTCCATGTCACATTATTGCTGGCCGCAGCCTTCACACCCTACGGGCCGGTGAGAGCCATCGCGGTCGCCGGTCTGGCGATCGTTGTCCTTCATCTCGCGGCTGCCATCGTGGTGATCGGTGGTGGCGCGCAGGATGTCGCCGCGTTGCTCACCGCGCCCTTTTACATCGTCTGGAAGATTCTGTTGATCCCCAGGCTCGCCAGGTCTGCCGGCGCGAAAAGCGTCTGGTCACGCACCGAGCGTGCGCCGCAAAGGAATATCCCATGATCCCGGATATCTCGGTCGTCGTTATCTCCTTCAACACTCGCGACCTTTTGCGCGACTGTCTTACCGCGCTGCGCAAGGAGACGGAAGCAATCTCAAACGAGGTGTTTGTCGTCGACAACGTCTCCCGTGACGGCTCTGCCGACATGGTGGAAAAGGAATTCCCCGACGTCAAGCTGATTCGCAGCGATGTCAACCTCGGCTTCGCCGCAGCCAATAACAAGGCCTTCCGGCTTGCGACCGGCCGCTATGTCATCCTGCTCAACTCCGACGCTTTCCTCCAGCCAATGGCCCTGTGCCGGTCGATTGCCGCAATGGACGCCGACCCGCGCATCGGTCTCGGCGGCGGCCGGCTGATTAACCTTGACGGCTCGTGGCAAGCCTCCAATCGGATGTTTCCGTCCCTGTTGAACGATTTTCTTTCCCTCTCCGGGCTCGCCGCAAAGTTTCCCAAATCGCGCTTTTTTGGCCGCCAGGACTATACCTGGGCAGATCCGGATTTGGCCGCCGAGGCTGACTACATCGTCGGCGCCTATTGTGTCATCCGGAGAAGCGTCCTCGAAAAGCTGGAGTATTTCGACGAACAGTTCTTTTTCTACTACGAAGAGGTCGACCTGGCGCGCCGCATCAAGCAGGCTGGCTACCTGGTCTGTTACTGGCCGGAGGTCGTCGTGGTTCATTTGGGCGGCGCGTCGTCCAAAACCATCACCAGTCTCACCATGTCCAAAGCCGGCGCGCAACTTGAGTTATGGCGCATGCGCAGTGCTTTCCTCTATTACCGGAAGCATCATGGGCCCGCCGCGTGGCTGGCTAAAAATATCGAGGCCCTCTGGCATCGTCTGCGCTCCTGGAAGAACCGCCTGTCCGCCGACCCGGTACGCAAGATCAAGGCCCAGGATTCCAAGACCGTCATCGAGCTCTTGAGTCGAGCCTGGCATGAGACAGCAGGTGGAGCACGCTCCCCATCGAGGCCCTGGTAATGAACGCAGCTCCTAGGTATACGATCGTCGCAACCGCCCTCCTGCTTGCTCTCTGCTGCTGCCGCACTGTTGCCGCGCAACAGCCGGGCAGCGACTTCGCGGTCCGCAAAAACCAGCAGGCTATCTCGCCGGACGAAATCGTCCGCCGCTTCGAAGCCCCCCAACTGGTTTCCTATTCGCTAGGGGACGGCGACGAGATTTCGGTCGATGTCTGGAGCCACCCGGAACTCTCAGGACGTCATGTCATCGGCCCGGACGGCAAGATCACCCTGCCGATCGCCGGCATCATGAAAGTCTCGGACCTTACGCGCGAGGAAGCGCAAAACGCCATCAGCGCCTCTTTCGCTCGCTTCTATTCAGATCTTCTTGTGACGGTCCGCGTCGACCGCTACACCTCGTACCGCGTCTTCGTTCTCGGGCGCCCCGGCAGCCCCGGCGTACTGCAGTTCGATTCCCAGCCCACCCTGCTCGACGTGATCACCCGCACCTCGAGTACCGCCAGCATCAGCGCCACTGACAAAGCGGGCCTGGGCCGATGCGCCATCCTTCGGGGACGGGACCAGATGATCTGGGTCGATCTAAAGTCCTTGTTGACCGAAGGCAGCATGGCCCTGAATATTCGCCTCGAGCGCAACGATCTGGTCTACATGCCGGATGCCAGCGAGCAGGTGGTCTACGTTCTCGGCGAAGTCAAGCACCCGGGCGCCTATCCGCTGACTCCCGCCATGTCCTTTCTCGACGCTCTCAGTCAGGCAGGCGGCGCGACCGTCGACGCGTCCAATGCAAAGATCGAAATCATCCATAGCGTGTCGGGCGTGCAGCGCGAACTCGACTTCAAAGATCTGTTGAATCACCCTCAGCAACTAAACTTTGCCCTCGCGGAGGGCGATATCCTCTATGTGCCGCGACGCAATCTCGCAAAGTTCGGCTACGTGCTGCAACAGACCGCCTCCCTGGCAGGCTTTGCCGTGCTTAGTTCAGTGGGGGCGAAATAGCCATGGTCACTCTATCCAGCGGACCCGAAGAAGCGGAGTTCACCCGCCCCGTGTTGATGCCGGTCGCCACTCCCGGCTCCAGCCCGGCAGCGAGCGCCAACATTCACGTGATTGCCAGTTTGCGCAAACATCCGAAGGCCGCCTTGCTCACAGCATTGTTGATCGTGCTGATAGGTCTGCCCGCGGCCTGGTTTCTCGGCAAGCCTAAATATATGGCGACTGCCGTCATCTACGTGTCTCCCCGCTTTCTTGCGAACCTCGCAGATGGCAGCGCGCAAAAGTTCGATTCCACCGGGCAGTACCGGGAATACGTCCAGCAGAACGTCAAGACGATCAATCGTTTCGACATTATGCACGAGGCTCTGCAGCAACTCGGGCCCATGCAGTCCGTCTGGGTCAAGCCCGGGGAGTCGCTCGATCGCGCCGCCAACCGGCTGCAGGGCGCGCTGATCATCGAAGAGGTGCCGGACACCTACCAGATCACCATCTCTCTCGAAGGCCGGAAAAAGACCGGTCTGGCGGAGCTCGTTAATTCCGTCGCCAACACCTACCTCGCAAAGGCCAAAGATGAAGAATTCTACGGCAGCGATCAGCGGGTCCAGACCCTGATCGACGACCGCACTCGTTTGCAGGCAGAGATCGCCGCCAAACAGGCCCGCCGCATGACGCTCGCCCAGGAGCTGGGCGTCAGCAGCTTTACCGACAACGACCTCAATCCTTACGACCGTCTGCTGGTCACCGCGAAGGAGGCTCAGTCCGAAGCTCAGAAAGACGCCATCCAGGCCGACACGCAGCTCGCAGTTTTCGATGAAAAACAGCACCCCGGCGCGGCCGATGCCCTCCACGCCTATGCGCTCACCGAAGCCAACAAAGACACCGCTCTGACCGGTCTGATGGCCAGCCTGAACTCGCGCCGCGCCCAGGTGCTGGCCAGCCTGAGCGGCCTCTCGCCCGATCATCCCGGCCGTCGTGCCGCCGAGCGCGAGCTTGCCGAGATCGAGAAAGAACGGACGACGGAAAGGCAGAAAGAGGTCGACTCCCTTTCAAAGATGATCCTCGATCAACGTGCCGCCGAGGCTTACCAGGCCCGCCGGGTCGAGCAGCAGCTCACCGCCGAGGTCGAGCGGCAGGCCTCGCAGGCCTCCTGGTTCACGCGCGGATACCAGGAAGGCATCCAGCTCGGCCTCGATGTCGACGAGGCGCGGAAGGCCGATGACAACTTACAGCAGCGCATCAACTATTTCACCCTCGAAAAAAGCGCTCCCGGTTTTGTCCGCCTCTTCTCCTCCGCCCGCCCTCCTGACCAGCCCGTGAAGGGCGGCCGCAAAGTCATTTTAGCCATTGTTCTCGCCTTGGCCGCGGTGGTTGCCTTGGTTCTTCCGGTCGCCATCGATTTCCTGGATCCAAGGTTGCGTTCTGCCGGCCAGGTCGAAACTCTCCTGGGTTTTTCTCTCACCGCGTGGCTGCTCGACACAGAGGACAGTGACAAGGATTTCGAGCGCGAACAAATCCTCCGCTTCGCCAATCGCATCATCCAGGACAAGGAGAATAACCACAGCCGCATCTTTGCCTTCACCGCAGTCAAGGCAGGCGGAGGAACGTCAACCATCGTTCTCAACACGGCGAGGGCGCTTGCCTCGCTCGGCGTCTCGGCGCTCGCGGTCGAGGTCAATGCCTATAGCAGCGATCCACGCTACTCCAGGCCGAACTCGCGTGGGGTCGCCTCTCTGCTTACCGGCAATCGCAGCCTCCACTCCGAGGTGATCTCGGCAGATACCGAGCTTCCCGATCGCATCCCGGTAGGAGAGATCGCCCACGGCACGAACCTCCCCGAGATCAAGAACCTTGAGGGTATCCTGCGTCACGCCGCCGACGCCTACGACATCATCCTGGTCGACACCCCACCCATCCTGGTCTCGGTGGACGCCGAGATCATCGCTTGCACGGCGGATGTCGTCGTGTTGGTCATCGAGGCCGAGTCGGCGACAAAAGAGGAGCTCCGCCGCGCCGCCAAGAGCCTCGAACGCATGAATGTGCGGGCCATCTCCACGCTCTTGAATCGTGTCCGGCTCAGTGAGCCAAGCGGCGCTGCCTCCACAGCCCTCCAAGAATTTCGTACCGGGGCCGCGGCTCCGCACTCCCGCTTCTTCACCCCCTGGCTATGGAAATGACGCGCATCGAGAAAACAACCGGCGCTCCGTTGCTTTCCGTTGTCATCATCGGGCGTAACGAGGGTTCGCGCCTTACACGTTGTCTTGCGTCGGTGAAAGAAATGCAGAATCCCGGGGGCGCCGTTGAAATCATCTATGTTGATTCAGCCTCTACCGACAGTAGCCGCGAGATAGCTCAGCAGATGGGAGCTCAGGTTATCCCTGTCCAGCCTTCCCGTCCCACTGCCGCGCTCGGCAGGAATGCCGGCTGGCGCGTCTCCTCCGGCAGCTTCATCCTCTTTCTCGATGGCGACACGATCCTCCACCCGGCCTTCGTCGCCGAGGCGCTTCCTGCTTTTGAAGCCGACACCGCGGTCGTCTTCGGCAATCGGCGCGAGATCCATCCCGAGGCCTCGATGTTCAACCGCGTTCTCGACCTGGATTGGATGTCCGCTCCCGGTATCGTCGACGCCTGCGGCGGCGACGCGCTCATGCGCCGCCAGTCCCTCGAGGCGGTCGACGGCTACGATGAGCACTTGATTGCTGGAGAAGAGCCGGAGATGTGTCGCAGGATGCGCGCGCTGGAATGGAAGATCCTCCATGTCGATCGACCCATGACCGGTCACGATCTGGCGATGACACAGTGGTCGCAATATTCGCGCCGGGCCAAACGTACCGGCTATGCATACGCCGAGGTCTCGGAACGCTTTCGTAGTTCCGGGCTGCCCTTCTGGGAGTTTGAAGCTCGCCACAACCGCAGCCACGCACTGGCCCACATGGTCCTCCTCGCCTTGACGGTGCTCGCAACCGTGCTCTGGCGAACTCCATGGCCCCTTTGTGTACTGCTGGCCGGTTTTCTGCTGCTCTCGCTTCGGACCGCGATCAAGGTCGGCGCCAAGACGCCGGACCTCACCACGCGTTTTCTCTACGGCATGCATTCCCACCTGCAGCAGATCCCAATCTATATCGGGCAGTTGCAGTACTGGAGCGACCGCCGCAACAGTCGCACCCGCGGGCTCATCGAATATAAGGAGCCGGCGCAATGACTTCCCCGCCCCTCCGCGTCTTACTCTCTGCCTATCAGTGCGGTCCAGGTATGGGTTCGGTCTCGCAGATTGGCTGGGAGTGGTATTCGCGCCTGTCTCGGCTAGCCTCGGTAACCCTAGTCACCCACGTCCGCAATCGCGAGTGCCTGCAGGCTAACGGAGCGCCGCTCTCGGGCACCGAGATCATTTACATCGATACGGAATGGTTTGCAGGGCCGCTGTACCGGCTGGCCTCACGCATCTTTCCCCGCAGTCAACATGCCGTCTTTCTGCTTGCCTCGGCCGACTTTTATGTATTTGATGCGATGGCCTTGAAGCGTCTCCGCAGGCGGCGCGCGGAGTGGGATCTCACTCATGCCGTGACTCCCGTCTCTCCCGTTGCCGCTACCCGCCTCTATCGTCTCGGCATTCCCCTCATCGTAGGTCCGTGGAATGGCGGCTTGGCTTCGCCGACCACCTTTCCAGAGATCATGAAGCAGGAATCCGGTTGGATCTACAATGTCCGCTACATCGGTAAATTTCTGGACTTTGCCCTGGGTTGTACGCGAAAAGCAGCACTCATCCTGAGTGCCACCAGGTCCACCGACGAAAGCCTGCCAAAACACGCTCCCACCTTACGCATGCTTGAGAACGGCGTGGATCTTGAACACTTTTATGCCTCGATCCTGGCCGACGCTCCCTCTCAAACCAATCCATTGAAGATCCTTTTCGTTGGCCGGCTGCTGCCATTCAAAGGTGTTTCTCTCCTGCTTGAAGCAGTCTCACGAATCGTCCAGGAATTTCCTGTCTGTTTGACAATCGTCGGCGATGGGCCGATCAAGGGCGATCTTGAGCGCCGCACCCAGGAACTCTCCCTGGGTAGCGCCGTCACCTTTCTTGGCAGTCTGCCCCTGGCCGAGGTTGCGGAACAGATGAGGAGCGCCCATGTTTTCTGTTTGCCTTCCATCCGTGAATCCGGCGGGGCCGTGCTGCTCGAAGCTGAAGCCTCCGGGTTGCCGGTCGTCGCGGTGAACTACGGCGGCCCCGCCGAGATCGTCGATGAGGAAGTCGGACGGCTGGTCTCGGCCGAGGGTCCTGAAGAGCTGATCGCCGGACTCGTCGAGACCTTCCGCAGCATTGCCCGCGATCCGGAACCGTGGCGGCAACGCGGCCGGAACGGCCGGAAACGAGCCGAGAAGGAATACGGATGGGAGGCCCGGATGAGAAACGCCATCGCCATCTACAGGCAAGTCCTGGGAGAGAACAACGTGCATGCTTGATCCATTGCTGGTCGATCCGGAAGAGCCGTTTTTAGAAGATCACGCCGCCACCGTGCGCAACACGCTGTCGCGCAACGTGGTCGTCGATATAGCCGCGCGTGTCGGTTACCTCGTCTCGCGTTTTTTCATTCCGCCATTCGTTCTTGCTCACGTCACCCTTGAGGCCTACGGGCTTTGGTCGACCGCCTTCATCGTCGTCTCTTATGTCGGACTCTCGACGATGGGGATCTCGAGCGTCTACATCAAGTACGTCGCCGAATACAGCGCGCGCCGTAATTTCCTCAAGGCCAATCAGCTTCTCTCGACCGGGTTGTGCCTCACTGTTCCCTTCTGCATGCTGGTCTTTACCATCTTTTATTTCCTCTGGCCGAAGATGGTCGGCTGGCTGCACATTGCTCCTACACTGCAGGGCGACGCTCGCGAAGTGGTGCTCTCCGTGGTTGCCATCTTCCTCGCCTCGCTCAGCCTGGGGGCATTTCACGATGCGGTCGTCGGCGCACAGAAGACCGACATGGTCCAGCGCCGCTGGATCGTCTGCTATACCGTCGAGACCCTTCTGATCTTCCTGCTCGTCGGCATGGGCCGAGGCATCCGTGGCTTGTCCGAGGCATTTCTTGTCAGAACCGTCATCGACGTCGTTCTCTGTCTCATCATGGCCGTGCGCCTTCTCCCCTGGTTGCGCATCTCCCCCAAGCTCATCACCCGCGAGGCATTCAACACTCTCTTCGCCTTTGGCGGTATCGTCCAGATTCAAGGCCTGCTCTCGGTAGCTTTAAATTCGATCGAACGCGCCATCGCCGCACCCCTGGTCGGCCTCGCCGGCACCGGGCTGCTGGATATCGGCAAGAAGCTGCCGTCGATGGCCGGCTCGGTTCCCAGCGCCTTTGCCTCTTCCTTCACTCCGGCTGCCTCCTATTTGCAAGGTGGGCTGGAAGGCGACCATCAGCGCGAGACCGTCCGCCGGCTTTACCTGCGCGGCGCGCGCTACATGAACCTTTCCGCCGCCTATTTCTGCGGGCTGATGGTGGCGATGCCCGGCCCCATTCTCGATGTCTGGATGGGCAAACACTACGCCGGAGCTCCATACCTGGTCGTCATCTTCTCGATCTCCACGCAAATCCATCTCATGACCGGCCCCGGCACTTCGATTCTGAAAGGGATCGGACGCATCAAGGAAGAGTTCTATTACGCGCTTCCCAATGTCGCGGCCCTGCTCGTCGCCGTCCCTGTCTCCCGCCTGATCCAGGGCCGTTGGACTGGCTTGGGTATTGCCACCGCAGTCGCCGCCTCGACGCTGGTCTCGGCCAGCTACTTTCTCCATCACGCCAATCGGGTCTTGAAGGTGCCGACCGCCGAGTACTGGAAAACCGTCGTCCTTCCAGGAATTGTTCCTTACCTCGTCGCCGCGCCCTTTGCCTTTCCCGGAGCGTACATCGTTGCCCATACCGGCCGATGGGCAGCCGCAGCCTGGATCGCCGGCCTCGGCCTGCTCTACTCTGTCGCCCTGCTAGTCGTCGTCGACCTCTGGGTGTGGAGTTCCTCGGAACGGCAATGGTTCCACGCCATGGTCATGACCAAACTGTCGAAGCTCTTCCCCTCAAAAATCTCTCTTGCAGAGAACCACACCGTATGAACCACGAGGAGGTCGTCGTGAAGGCAAAGAGTCTGTCGGATTACTTCGGGTGTACCTACATCATCAATCTGCCCGAGCGCAAAGACCGTCGCAAGGCTATCACCGGCGAACTGCAACAGATAGGCATGCCGCTAAGCGCCGGCAAGGTCGAAATGTTCGCGGCGGTCAAGCCGAAAGAAAAGTTGGGCTTCCCGAGTATCGGGGCACGCGGTTGCTTTCTGAGCCACTATCAAATCCTGACCAGCGCGCTCCAAAGAGAGCTCGCAAACGTGCTCATCGTAGAAGACGACCTAATGCTGTCTCCTCACTTGAAGGACAACCTGGAGCACATACTCACGAGTCTTCAGGGCACAGAGTGGGGCATCGTTTATCTGGGTCATATCGAGCCGGTACCGGAATCCGGCACGCCGCGTTTTCTGCCGTTTCACGAGCCCGTCATCACCTCGCATTTCTATGCCGTCAACGGCCCGGTCATCCCGCGTCTCGTTGAGTATCTTCGCCAGGTGCAGCAGCGGGAGGAGGGTGACCCGCTTGGCGGCCCAATGCATCTCGACGGGGCCTTGACCATGTTTCGCCAGGCAAATCCCGACGTGCTGACGCTCATCGCCCAACCGAACCTCGGCAAGCAGCGGCCATCGCGCAGCAACATTAACTGTCCCTGGTATGAACGCCTTCCGCTCGTCCAGCAGGCTGCGGACATCAGCAGGCTGGTCAGGGATCGCCTCCGGGCTTAGCAGATGCAATTCGTCCCCATCATTCCCGCCATCATTGCGGCATACGTCGCGATTCGCTACTCCCCTGCCAAGGCCTTCCTGCAGGTTTACATTCCTGTGCTTCTCCTGCTGCCCATGTACTACCGCTGGGTCATTCCAGTTCTACCCGACCCCACCTTCGAGCAAGCCACCATACTCCCGATCGCAGCGGTCTTCCTGTGGCGACACGGGAAGCAATGGAAGTTCAGCTTCGCCGATGTGCTGATCGTCAGCTTCGCCGGTTGCATCGGCATATCCGAATTTCTAAACACCGGCTACAACGAAGCGCAGAATCTGATGTTCGACATGATCGCTTCGGTCGTGATGCCATACATGCTCACCAAGGCGCTGATCGAGTCGCAGGGTCTCAGTATTGCGTTTGCAAAGAAAATTGTGATGATGTTCTTCGTTGTCTCCATCATCTCTGTCTATGAATTTCGTATGGGCCTCACCCCATGGCTCTTGTTGCGCCCATTTTTTCCAGGCCAGGGCCTCGAATGGTATACAACCTTCCGCTATGGCTTCGCGCGCATCGGTGGCCCTTACGGCCATGCCATCCTCGCGGGACTCGTTCTCGCCGTAGGCTACAGGTTGCAGAGATGGCTTGAGTGGAGCGGCGCCTGGGAGCCGCGATTTTCAAGCTTGCCTTGGTTGCGTATCTCCAAAGCGAAGATCATCACCCTAGGAATCATCGGTGGCATCATCATGACCATGGTGCGCGGACCCTGGCTCGGAGGACTGGCCGGGGCCCTTCTCACCTGGGTGGGACGCACGAAAAACCGCATGCGGGCTCTCGTCTCGCTCACCGCTCTGGTCGTGATTATCGGCGTTCCCGCCGCGTCCTCCTTCTACGCCTATGCCTCTGTCGGTCGCGCTCATGCCAAGACCGCCTCGCAGGAGACAGCCGCGTACCGCATGGAACTGCTCGACAAATATGTCGATAAAGCCCTCAGCCACGCGGTTTGGGGATACGGGCGCAACACCTGGCCGCAGGATCCTCAAGCGCCTTCTATTGACAATTACTACCTGCTGCTTTGCCTCATGCACGGCATGATCGCGGTCTCTCTCCTGCTCACCATCATGTTGACGACGATCTTTCGTCTGCTCCGGTCGGAGCTGCGGTCGCCCTCCCCTCTTCCCCGTGGCAGTTCCCTGGGCTTTACCCTGGCGGGAATCTTCCTCGTCTACGGCGTCTCTATCGCCACCGTCTACATGGGACTGCAGACGATTCCGCTTTTCGCCATCCTGGTAGGTTGGGCAGAGGGTTACCTTATCGGGGAAAAGTACCCCAGGCAGGTATCGACGCAGCATGCTGTTCTACCGCGGCAGGCATTCGCTTTTCGGCGCATCGTCGCTTAATTGAGCATCATGAATGTCCCAAAATGGGACAGCCTGCCTGACTTAAACCTTCCAATATCCAGCTTAACTATCGAGAAAGTAAGTACATTTCCAATCTTTAGTGAATAACTAAGGTAACAACTTAAAACAGAATCCATTTTTTGGAAATTTTTGGAGAAATCTCCCGAACACTGTACCTTTTACGAATGACTCCAAAGTTTTCCTTTATAACTCGCCGCATTGGCGCGATCGTCATTCTTACTTTTTCCTTACTTCTTACTCAACGGAGTCACGGCGCAAGCGTGATCGCCATGGATTCATTCAGCGCAACCAGTGGAGCGTTGAACGACGCGAACACCGGAGCCGGGTGGGCTTCCCCCTGGCAGGTACAGAACGGCAGCAAGACAATTCCCGGATACAACTCCGCCACATCGAAACCACTTACTTACCCCGGTATCTCCACCAGTGGCGGGTATGCCCTCGGAGGGGATAACTGGCAGTTTGCGGGACGCCTGCTCGATACCAGCACTGGCGGAAACTTCAGTAGTTACTTGACCAACCAACTGGTCGGCGCTGCCGGAACTACACTCTTCGTCGGATTGCTAATGCGTAAGGACGCCGATACAGAGGATGAGACCTCTATCAATCTCCATGCAGGCAGCATTCCATATTGGATCAGCACACCAGGCATCTCTATCGGTTATTTCGGCGCCGTCTCTGACACCGGAGGCAAGCGCTACTGGTCGATTCGGCTCAATGGAATCGTTCATCGGACAGCCACTCCCGTAATTGTGGGGCAGACCTCCTTTCTCGTGATGCAGGTAAGCTTTGGCGCTACCAACACCATAAAATTCTATGCAAATCCTCCCGCCTCGGAGTTGCCAGCCAGCCCCAGTCTGCAACTCACGACGACGGCCTCGGTGGCCTTTCGCAGCCTCGCGTTCTATGGTGGACCGAAGGCGAACGAAAGCTCGATCGATGAGATCCGTTTTGCCTCGGCATACAGTACGCTTATCGCTGGAGCGGTTCCCGCACCGCCAGTCCCGAGCATCACGTCGGCGGTCGCTGGTAACGGAACCGTCGCACTCTCCTGGACCGCGGTCTCGGGAGCCAGTGAGTATTCCATTTACCAGATCGCCAACGGCGTCACCGAACTTGCCGGGACTTCGGCGACAAACAAATTTACCGACAGCAGCCTGACCAATGGCGCTTTCTACAACTTCTACCTCATTGCCTCGAACGGCGCGCAATCGAGCGCACCCTCGGCACAGGTCACTGCGGTTCCGCGAGGACCGGCGCCCGCTGCTCACCCTTCGCTCGGAACCAATCTGACGCAACTCGCCGACTATAACCGGGAGTGGCCATTCGTCGACGCATTCAAAACCGCGCGGCAGTGGATACCGCAGCAGAAAGGTCTAGCTTGGGGCGGCGGTCCTCCTTTGGCCGTGAATGCTGAGGGCTGGATCACTTCGCTCCAGCCCGGCCAATACGCAGAGACCGTCATGTACGACAATGCTCTCGGCGGCCAGGCCGATTATCCCGTCGGTCAATACACACTTCTTTACGAAGGCTCCGGTACGCTCAGCTTCGACGTGCAGAGCGCCACGATCGTCAGCCAGACTCCAGGGCGCATGGTGGTCAATGTGCCATCCGGGCTGAACGGTATCTACCTCATCGAGTCCGCGACCGATCCTGCCAATCCGATTCGTGATATTCACTTCATCCTGCCGGGCTTCGAGAGTACCTACCAGACGCAGCCGTTCCATCCGCTATTTCTTGAGCGGCTCAAGAACTACGGTGTCCTTCGATTCATGGAGTGGATGCTCACCAACGGCTCCGCCGTCCAGAATTGGGCCGATCGTCCTCAGCGTTCCGACTACACCTATACCTGGCGCGGCGTTCCGCTCGAAGTCATGATCCAGCTTGCCAATACGCTCGGCGTCAAGCCCTGGTTTAACATGCCGGCGCTCGCCACGAATTACTTCGCGCAGCAGTTCGCGCTGGTGATCAAGCAGAACCTGAACCCTGACCTGAGCTTTTACCTGGAATATTCAAACGAAACCTGGAATTCGGACTTCTCGCAATCGACTTACATCGCCTCACAGGGCCTGGCCCTCGGTTTCAGCACCAGTCCTACGCTCAACCGGGCGTATTACACCGCTCACCGTTCCGTCGAGATATTCAAAGAGTTCCAGGCGGTGCTGGGCGCCTCCAACTCTATGATCAGGGTGATCGCTTCGCAGGCAGAGAACTCCTGGCTCTCCAACCAGACCCTGCAATTCCAGAACGCCTTCGCCTTCGCCGATGTCCTCGCGATTGCTCCCTATTTCAACTGCAGTGATGCAGCTACCGGCGGCTTCGGCGTCCTCGGCGATCCGGCCACAGCCACCCAGGTCGCAGCGATGACGGTGGAGCAAGTTGATACCATCCAACTTGCGCATATCCAGAACTGCGCCTTGCAGGAGATGCGCGCCAATGCAGCAGTCGCTTCAAGTTATGGGCTCAAGATGGTCGCCTATGAAGGCGGACAATCCCTTGTCGGCTATAACGGCGCCGAGAACAACGATCCAATGACTACACTCTTCGGCAACGTCAATCGCGGAGCCGCGATGGAGTCTCTTTACACCCAATACCTGCAGAACTGGGTCAACTCTGGCGGCGATGTCTTCGTTCACTACAGCGACATCGGCGCTTATGCGAAGTGGGGAAACTTCGGGGCCATGGAGCGTCAGGACCAGAACCCTACGACCTCCCCGAAATACCAGGCGCTGACCAACTTTGCCAATCAGCATCCATGAAGCCGGCCGCCCGATCATAGACTGCGCGGGCGCTCAGATACACTATCCCTCAACGTAGCCTCTCGTTGAAGGAGCACTGCTTGAGCCTCCCGCGCTGCCTTGTGGTTGTCATCCTGATGATCGTTCCCGCTCTCTATGTTCATGCCGACAGCCTGGATGAGTTCAGCACCAGCTTCTGGCAATGGAGAGCGCAGGAACAGCCGTTTTCAGACGATGATATCCCGCGGATCGAGCGCCCTGTTGGCTTCGCCGTCGATTGGTCGCCGCAGACTGTAGCCCGGCGGCTTCAGCAACTCGATGCCTTCGAGCGGCGCTGGAAGGATCTCGCTCCAGCGCCGCAGGCAGCGATCCGCGACCAGGTCGATTATCGCCTGCTCGGGTCCGCTGTTGCCCGGGTGCGCTGGGAGCTTTCGATCGAACAGATATGGAAGCGCAATCCCGAGTTTTATGTCGACCAGACGCTCGGCTCGGTCTTCGTGCTTCTCTTGCAGCCTCCGCCCTTTTCCGAGTCGAGGCAGCAGCAGATTGTCGCGCGGGTCAGGCAGATCCCGGCAACTATAGAAGCCGCGAGAGCCAACCTGACCGACATGCGCCAACCCTTTGCACAGCTCGCGATTGATGCCCTCGATCAAGTCGCCGGCCGTACTCGGCAGACGGAGACAGCGCTGGCGCCCTATCTCACCGCAGCCAATAACCAGGCCTTGCAGGCAGCCACTCCAGCAGCCGTCGCAGCTCTGACGCAGTTCCGCGCGTGGCTCCAGCAAGAGCTGCCGCGTGCTCGCAAAGACACCGCCATCGGTCGGGACAACTACCTCTTCTTCTTGCGGAACGTCGCGCTCATGCCTTACACACCCGAGCAATTGCTGGCCATCAGCCAGCAGGAATGGAGCCGTGCGGTCGCCTTCGAGGCCTACCAGCAGACCCGTCTCGCCGGCTCGTCACCGGCCCGGATTTTCCCCGGCGCGGCCTCACAAATCGCGGCGGAAACCACCGATGAAAAGACGGTTCGCGCCTTCCTGGTTGAGCAGAAAATTCTCACCGTGCCTTCGTGGATGAACCATTATCACAATCTGCTCCTGCCCGAATACCTGGCGCCCTTTCAGAATCTTGGCGTCACAGATGATCTTACCGGGCCATCCCGCCTCGACCAGGGGGGCACCAGTTACATCCGCAAACCCAGTCCAGATCTCGGCTTCTTTAATCTTTCTACCGCCCGCGATCCGCGCCCGATCCTCGTCCATGAGGGCGTTCCGGGGCATTACTTTCAACTCTGTCTCGGGTGGAAGAATACCGATCCGATCCGCCGTCACTACTACGACTCCGGGGCGAACGAAGGCATCGGTTTCTATGCGGAAGAGATGATGCTCCAGGCCGGCTTCTTCGACGATAATCCCCAAACTCGCGAAACCATCTACAGCTTCATGCGGCTCCGCGCTCTCCGTGTCGAGGTCGATGTCAAGCTGGCGCTCGGAGAGTTCACGCTTTCTCAGGCGGCGGACTACCTGGCGCGAACCGTGCCCATGGACAAAGCCACGGCCCTCGATGAAGCCGCGATGTTTTCAAGCACGCCCGGCCAGGCAATCTCCTACCAGATCGGAAAGCTGCAGATCACGCAGCTGCTCGCCGACGCGCGGAGAGCGCAAGGCGGCGGCTTCTCCATGCTCACGTTCAACGACTTCGTCTGGAGCAACGGCAATGTACCCATCGCGCTGCAGCGGTGGGAAATGCTCCGCGACTCGGCGCAAGTGCCGGCATCTCTGCCCGCGCCACCCCAGCCATAGCCCGCACATCGAGACCCGCTCTGGATCGAAGCGAAGTGGCTACTCGTGAATGGTCGTTGTCGTCTCGTCGGCGTATTCGATGACGAAATCGATCTCTGCGGCTTTTTCGAGCATCTTCGATACCGAGCAATACTTGTTCTTCGATAGCGCAACAGCATCCTCGACGGCCTTCTTCGAGACCGGGCCACCGACGCGATACACCAGCTTGATACGGGTAAACACACGCGGCGCGTCCGTCGCCTGCTCGGCCTCCGCCGATACCGTTAGACTCGTAAACGCTTCTCTCTTCTTTTGCAGGATCGAGACCACATCCACGGAAGTGCATCCGCACAAGGCCATCAATACCGCCTCCATCGGACTCGGTCCCTCGGCATGCGCTGCGCCAGCGTCAAACATGACGCGATTCCCGCTCGCGGAGTGGCCTTCAAACAGCATTTCTTCTTTCCAAACTGCGCTGGCAATCATGGATCGGTATCCCTCAATGGTGATGATTATCGCTGAGCGGCTCGGGGTGGATCAGTACGCGATAGACCTCCGGCGATTCCAGTTTGAACTGGTCTTCAAGGCCGGTAATGACATCATGTACCCTCTGCATCTCAAGCGCATCCGGAAGCGTGCAGTGGCATGAGACGTGAATGCGGTCACCGACCCGGCCAATCACGACATCGTGAATGTCACGGACCTCGGGAAAGTGTCGCGCCGCCTTGCGCAATTGCGCCTCGATCTTACGGTCCCGCTCCACGCTCAACGGCAACTCGATAGTCGATGGCTCGCTCTCAATGTGGGTCAGCACAGACGCGATCTGAGGAACATCTTGGCGTATCTCATCTTCCACCCGGCGCACAAAGTCATGGGCCCGGCGCAGCGGCATCGTCTCATTCACCTCGATGTGCTGCTCGACATTGAACCTGCCATCGACTGACTGCACGCTGACATCGTGCAGCACCACGTTATTGCGCGAAGCCACCGCCCGCACCTTGTCGAAAATAGTCTCCGCGACATTTTCACGTGGAACCGTCCGGATCACGACATCCGCTCCCGGAATAACCCGCTGTACCGCCGCCGTCGCATCCCGCACCAGGTCTTCGCTGTGCTGAAAGGTAAGATGGCGGGAGAGCGACAACGTCAGATCGGCAAAGTAAGACGTTCCAGACCGCCGCACTCGCGCCTGGTCGACCGATAGCACCCCATCGACGTGGCCGACCTCATCCATCATGTGTTGGCGCATCTCGGCCGGCGCGGAATCCACCAGCACGGCTATCGTTTTCCTCGCCAGTTCCCAACTGAAACGCAGTATCAGAGCAGAGACGGCAATCGCAGCAACAGGATCGGCATAGCGCAGCCAGGGTAGATGGAGCCATTCTCCAATCCAGGTAGCCGCGAGTCCGAGCAGAACCGCAAGAGTCGCCCAGATGTCCGAGGCGAAATGAAGAGCATCCGCCTCGAGGGCAGCGCTGCCATACCGCTCGGCCACGCGCTTCAACTGCCGCGAACGCCAGTAATCGACGCCAATCGAAGTAAGCAGGACCGCGAAGGGCCAGAGCGAGAGCTTGATCTCGTTCGGATGAAAGAAAATCCGATTCACTGCCTCGTAAGTGATCCAGACGGACGAGATCACCATGAGGCCGGTCTCGACGAAGGCGGATAGGCTCTCTATCTTGCCATGGCCGTACGTATGGTCGTCATCCGCGGGCTTGCCCGACACCCGCACCGAAAAGAAAGTAAGCCCGGCGCCCAGCAGGTCGATTCCGGAGTGTGCCGCATCCGAAAGCATGCCCAGGGATCCGGTAAGGATACCGGTGACCACCTTAAGCAGAGTCATGGCACACGCAGCCAACACCGACAGCAGAGCCGCCGAACTCTTCTCCGCGGTGACGCGCTGGGCATCCTCGTTCTGCGTGGCAATCGTCAAAAAGCGGTCTCCGCAAGACAAGGGTACAACCGCGTCCGCATTAGGGGAAGACTTCGCATCACGGTCCCGGCGTTGTGTCGCGCCGCTTCAGGTCGCCGTATCGAGGTGAAAAGACTCCTGAAATGACTCCACCGCGTAGCCTCTCTGCTTCCACCCACCCAGGCCGCCTTGAAGGAACCTGACTCGGGTGAACTTCATCTCCTGCGCCCTCTGCGAGATTCGCCGGGCCGTGGCCTCGCTCGGACAGGTGCAGTACACCACCAGGTCCCGGTCTTTTGGGATGAGCCTCGCATGCTCCTCAATCTCCTTCGGCGGGACCCTCCGCGCGCCGGGAATCAATTCGGCATCCGTCAGAAAGTCGAGTGGCTGGCGCACATCAAAAAGCAGCACCTCCTCACCCCCATGAAGTAGGCTGTGCAGCTCCTCAGGAGTGATACTATGCCTCTCCAGGTGACGCCGCTCCCGTTTCGTTTTGATCCAGAGCGCCAGCATTAGGGCAACCACCGCAACCACGCCGAGTATTGCCAGAGCGAGTGTCATTGCCGTCCCATCCCTATCTATCCGATTCCACACTTCTTCGGCAGGATTCGTGAAACGCGAGGCTTTTCCCGATTATGCACGCTGGAACAGCCCAAGACGTACCAGAATCTTCCTCGCCAGCCCCGTCAGGGGAAGAGTAGGCAGCGTCTCCACTGTCACCCACCGTCCGCCGTCGTCGCCATGAGGACTGGGCAGAGCGCCGTCATCCAGCACTGCGTCTTTCAGTACTGGGCCATCCGGCACTGGGATGACGCGTACCCGGTAATTCGTCTGCATAATGGCATGGCGCAGCACCATCAGCGGAGTCGCCCCCTCGTCGCTGGCAACGCAGGGCAGCTCCCACATGCCAGGCATCACGGTTGCGTCCGGGCCGCGTTGCTCCAGAAATACTTCGCATCGATCGTCTTTCGTTCTTTGCCGCAGGCCGTACGCGATGTCCGCGTTCACGCCCGGTTTCCGCGCCATCGTGGGATGCTCGCCGCGGGTGCGGCAGCTTCTCTCAACGGGGCACTGCAGGCACAAGGGATTGCGAGGCAGACAAACCGTCGCCCCCAGTTCCATCATCGCCTGGTTGAAATCGCCCGGGCGCCCGGGTTCGATCAGGCTGGCAGCCAGCCTCTGGATCTCTGCGGCGTTCAGCGTTGTCTGCTCATGGCCTCCGGCGCCGGCTTCGCTGCACCCTGTCTGGCGCAACAGCACCCGCTCCACATTCCCGTCGACCACCGCTGCCGGCTCGCCGAAGGCGATGCTGGCGATGGCAGCGGAGGTGTACGCGCCTATCCCCGGAAGCCCTCGCAACGCCAGCGCACTCGCCGGCAGCTTCCCTGCGTATTCGGCAACCACGGCCTTGGCTCCGCGATGAAGAAACCGCGCCCGCCGATAGTAGCCTAAGCCGCTCCACGCGGCAAGGATCTCTTCTTCGGCCGATCCCGCCAGCACCTCCACGGTCGGAAAGCGGCGCATCCAGTTCGCATAATGCTCGAGGACCGCGGCTACGCGCGTCTGCTGCAGCATGACCTCAGAGACCCAGATCGCGTAAGGGTCGCGCGTCCTCCGCCATGGCAGGTCGCGCTTGGAAGCGTCGAACCACGAGAGCAGCTTGGCGCGAAAATGATGGATTTGCAGCCGGGTAAAGCATTCAGTGCTCATCTCAGCCGTCTATCGCCCGCAGCAGTTCACGACGCTGTGCAAGCGCCGCCTTTGCCCTGATCGCTGTGCGCGATCAGCACCCAGCCGCCGCCTTTGACCTGCTGCCACACGCTCAGCGCAGTCTTCAAGCCGGAACAGCCCTTGCTGCTCGTGCCAGCCGTCGATTCGAGCGTATAAGCAACCGTCATATCCGGACCATTCGGCTGGACGCTTACATCGCGCACGGCGGCTTCGGTCAGCTGAAGCGATCGCAGATAAGCAACCACCTGGTCCCTGCTGAGAGACTTGCCATCGACATTCCACACGAGAGTGGGCGAAAGCAGCGGCGAAATCTTTCCCCACTGTTGCTTCTCGACCATCTGCCACAGAATTCGCTCGTGCTGCTCAGCGCTGGTGGTGGTCGCCAGGGTCGCAGGCTGCTTTTCAGGGAAGAGCGTGCAACCCGCCATGCTCATGGCGAAAAGCAGCGCGATGGGAACAGCCAGGAACTGGAGGGGTCTCTGCATGAACAGTGGTCTGTCTGATTCTAGCCGAGAACCGGACTTCGCTCCTTCAATCAGACGGTGGAGGAACAAACTGGCGGCGTGCCGATCATCGACACCCGGCAACATGCGGGCGCCCTCGGGTACCGGGAGGCGAACAGCCTCTCCATCCCCGCCCGATAACTCGACAACTAAGGAGAGACGCCGGGCTGAGCGATCGGCTCGTCTGCGGGGTCCGCCCAGTAGCTCACCCTGGCGGTGACATTGAGGTTGGAATAACTCTTCAAACGCAGGCTGAGCACATGCAACCCGGGCTGCGGCGACTGTGGCTGAAAGCTCAGGAAGTACCGGTTCGGCAAATGGTTCGAGATCGTTTCGAGGCTGTGTTCTAAGCTCTTCGCGTCGGTCAACTTGAAGTATTCACCGCCAGTAAGACGCGCCACGGTCTCCGGAATGTTCGTCTTCAACGCATCGGTCGCGGCGATCGTCGCTATCTTTGCCAGTGCCAGCGGAGGCATTACCTGCGTCAGGCAATCGTAGGCCCGCGCCACTTTGTTTGGGTTGGCGTCCGGGTCGGGATCGGGGTCCTTGCCCATGCACCCGCTTGGAGGGTTCGGATGATGGTTCTCGAGCCATGCGCGCCCCGGCTGTGTTGGCAGCTCGCGATAAGCATAGTGCGCCGCCTCCGACTTCCCCGTTGAGAATCCCACGCCGTAGATTGCGGTGTTCGTTTCGCCCACCAACCGCAGCGTCTCTCCCAGCGTCGTATGGCTTCCCCGATCCAGCGTTTCACTGACCAGCAGGATCGCGCGGCGATATTCGGGCGGCTGCTGACGGAGAAGATCGACCGAGAACTCCAGGCCGTCCAGAATAGCCGCGCCATTGTCTCCGATCGGAACGTTATGAACAGATCCCGGCCACGCGCAGTGGTCCAGGTGATGCTGCCGCGTACATCCCGGAGTCAGCCCGCGAATGGCCGTTGGCGTGGCATCGGCGTCGGAAGTGAAGTCCTGGACCAGCCTGGGCTGGCTATCGAAGGCGACCACTGCAATCTTGTGAAGAACGTTGCCGGCGACCGATTCGACCATCGGAGCCAGGCGCCAAAACGGACCAAAAGGGGCGATCAGCGCTCGGAGGTTCCAACTTGGAAACCTTGCCCACATAGGCCGCTCGACGTCTGAGATTTTCGGAAGAGCACGAAGCTTTTAAAGAGGATGAGGGATACGACAATAAAGACTGTGAGAAGCAGAAACAACACCGCCGAGCACCCAAAAGGGGCAGTTTGCGTTGTATCGCTGCAAATACGAAATCCATCAAGTTAGAGCTAGGCCCATAGGAAGGCAAACGCCGATCAGGATTGCGTGGTAGGATCGTCGGTTTTTCATCATGCCGTCCGTTCGTGCTGCCCGGTATGATTTCACTGGCACTAAACACAAAAGCCATCCTCGCGGATGGCTTTTGTGTTTGCGGCGAAGCCGCATGTACCTGCACGGCGAGTCCTAGTCCCCCATGACGGGTTCGGCGGATTCTTCCTTGACCGGCGCAGCCTTGGGAGCCGCCTGAATCAGGTCGCCGAGCGGAATGAAACCATCTTTCGGCGGCTGTTCTCCGAGAATCTCCTGGCGGTACAGCTTTGCCATGCGGGCATTCTCGGCATCCAGCTTGAGCTTCGCATCGCGCGCCTTGATCTTCTCTTCGCGAGAGTTCTTGGCGATGCCCAGCTTGTCAAAAGTGTCGTTGGCGGCGGAATCAACGTGTGCCTGATTGAGCAACAAGTCGTTCTGCGCGTCGCCCATACCGACCTTCTTGCCGCCGGCGAAGATCTCGTGACGGCCATGCTCTTCATACCACTTGGTAAGAGTGGAAGTCATGTGCATCTTTTCGATGATGTTCCTCCAGCCCACGCCGGTGTTGTAAGCGCAGAAGCTGATCTCGCCCTCCTGGGTCGCGTAAGGAATGATGCACTGCTCGGTGCGGCGGAAGTCGTAATTGAAGAGATCCTGGAACCACATGCCGGCGATAAAGAGGAAATTCCAGCGGTCCTTGCGGCGCTTCTCGATATCTTCCATGGTGCGGTCAGCTGTTACCTTGCCGTAGCTGCGGCCGGTCGCGCCGAAGCACTTATCGAACTTCTGCAGCAGATCCATGATCTTAAAATGGGTCGGCGACTTGGTTGGATCGTAGTTGCGGAGCAGCGCCAGGGTCACGCCGACGATCGAGAGGTACTTGCCGCGGGCCGCGTCGTTGATCTTCGCTACGTCCTTGGCCAGGCGATCGGCATTGAGGAAGGCGGTCACGGGAACGGCTTCCTTGGTTTCCTTGTCGATCATCAGCGCCATGCCGATACCGCAGTTCGGGTGGCATCCGCAGGAGAGCTGGCCCCAGTCGCGGTCCGGTCCATGAACCAGGTCGGCCCAGTCGGAGAAGGTGCTCATGAAGCTGATCGGGAACCAGTCGCGGATGGGCTCGCCCAGGCCGGTCTGGTTCTTGACATCGTGCGCCATGTGGCTCAGGGTATAGCGCTGGGCGGCGCGGCGCTCGTCGGTCACCGCCTCGTCGCGGCCGGTAAACGAGACCGGCTGGAAGCTGAGAAAGTTGATCTTCTTGGGGTTGTCGAGCGCGAACTCGATGATGCGTCCGACCTGCTCGTTGTTGATTCCATTGATGATCGTGGTGACCGGGACGATGTCGACGCCAGCCTCATGCAGGTTGTGGATGGCCTGGAGCTTTACGTCAAACAGGTTGCCGACCTTACGATGCGAGTTGGCTGCATTGCCAATTCCGTCGAACTGCAGGTAGGCGTAGCGCAGGCCGGCTTCGGCGGCGGCGCGGCATAGTTCCTTGCTTTTGGCGAACTCGATACCGTTCGTAGCAGCCTGCACCGAAGTGTACCCAACCTTGCGGGAGTAGGCGATCGCATCTAAGAAGTAAGGCGACAGCGTCGGCTCGCCGCCCGAGAACTGGACCGACATCTGGCGGCGCGGCTTGATCGAAACCGCGTTGTCGAGCATGGTCTTGATTTCGTCCCACGTCAGTTCGTGGACGAAGCCGACCTGGTTGGCGTCCATGAAGCAGGGGTCGCACATCATGTTGCATCGGTTGGTTAGATCGATGGTCAGTACCGATCCTCGGCCGTGGGTCACCGTCGAGGTGCCGTGATTGTGCAGGCCTTCGTCATTGTGAGCGCGAATGTCGCGACCCGGAAAAACCTCTTCTAAATGCTTGAAAAAGGCCGTATCGATGGCCATAACGTCTTCAAAATGGCCATGTTTTGGGCAATCTTTGACCATCAAAATCTGGCCGTCGCGCTCGATGATCTGCGCCTTGATCTCCCCAACCTTCTCATTTAAAAGGATTTCATGCGGCAGCTTGCCGTCGATGATCTGCTGGCGAATCTCTGGAACGCACTTCGGACAAAGCGAATCAGTCGTCCGCGGCCAACCCAGCGGAGGCTTTTCCTTCTGGTAGGACTTCAACAACGGCTTATCCGACCACTTGGGGGTGAAAGAAGGATTGGGGCTGATGCTGTTGAGCTTTTCAAAGACCGCCCACGCGCCCTTGGCGGCTACGGTAACAGCTCTCTCGGCATATTTAACGGCCTTCGACATGTATCGTTTCTCCTGAAATTGACAACTGGATCCAAAAACTATGATTACAGTAATAGGCGCGGAGACCCGAACAAAATCACCCGGGAGTTCCACTGGTAAACCGTCTGCAGGGAATTCTCATAACCAACGTCCCGTCAGAACTTTACAGCTTAAGACTATCGACGCTCCCCAGTAAAGTTAACGACTCCGGGTCGAATGGTGCCATTGCCGCTTGGAACGGCAGCAGCGCGACCTGAACGGGAGACCTGCCTGGTTCGTGTGCAGGGCCGAAATCATGACTGACAATCTGCTGCAGACCATCCAGCAAGTAGTTCAGGACGTGATGGCCCCGGACCTGCGCGAACTTAAAGTGCGCGTTGCTTCGCTCGAAATGCTGGTGGACATCCGCTTCGACGCTCTGGGGCAAAAGTAAGGATGCACAGTTCGAGGCGATTCTCTCTGCCATCTCCAAATCAAGGGCCGCAATCCGAACTCATCACGATGCGGATGGGCTCCGTCCTCAGCGAACGATTCGCCGTGTTGGCGTTCCAACGACATTACCAGGGTGCGGCACGGGTCTCTTCCTGCGGCTTTAAGTCACATGCCGCGGCCAGCAATCTTCTCACGACAGCAAGTAACCTTCAAGGCACCCCTTCCCGACATTGCCACCCCTTTTTGCGTTGACCATCTCACGCATCCCCCCAATACTGGTGGAGGTACCTGTCAAGCGAGTGCGATATGGCACAAGACACCTCGTCCACCAAAGCGCGTTTCGAAGAGTTCGGCCGAAGGATCGATGAACGCGTTGCCGATGCGCTGCCTCGCATCGAAGAAGAGGTAAAGAAGGTCGTCGCCTACCTGAACGACGAGGTTGTTCCCCAGGTTCGCCAGAACTCTTCTCAGGCTCTCCGCATAGCATCCGAACATCTCGCCCGGCTCGCCGAACATTTGGAAAAGAAGCGCCAGTCCTGATGGCGCCCCCCATATGAAGCCAAAATGCTTGCGAAGGCGGCATAAAACCGGGCTTCAATGCTTTTTTGAGGATTGCGCCAAAGCTGCTTTGCCGGCGCTCGCCCTCGCCGCTGCCGGTTGCGTTCACCATCAACCGGCTACGCTTTCGGCTGCGAAGACGCCCTCTCTCGCGACTCCCCCGATCGCGCCAATCGCTCTCAACCCGAGAGCGGTTCCACCCGCTCCCGGCGTCGCCGGTGACCATTCGGCCGCCGACAGCCCCGCCGACGCGCAAAAGGTAGCAGCCGGTACCCCGCTCTACTCCGAAATCGGCAAAGCCAGCTGGTACGGGCCGCCCTACAACCATCACAAGGGGGCGAACGGCCAGGTCTACGACCAGGAAGCTATGACCGCCGCGCATCGCACCCTGCCAATGAACTCGCTCCTCCTCGTCACCAACGTTGCGACCGGACAATCCGCAATTATGCGGGTCACCGACCGCGGCCCTTTTGTTCCGGACCGGGTGCTGGATCTCTCGCTGGCGTCGGCAAGAGCGGTCGGCGTGTACCGTCCCGGCACCGCGCAGGTGCGCATCGATGTCTACGAAACTCCGGCGCCCATCGACACCGGCGGCCGCTGGTGCGTCCAGATCGGCGCCATCCAGAGCGAGCGAGAGGCCAAGAAACTCGAAGAGCATCTCCAGAAGAAGTACAGCACGGCCAACGTTATCGAGTTCACCGGGCCAACCGGCCACTGGGTGCGCATCCGGCCCGCTCATGACGACAAACAGCGGGCCGTCGAGATTGCCGGCAAAGACAAGCCGGCTGAAGGCACTGCTTACCTCGTCCGCCTCGATTAGCGTCTGCCAGTCAGCTCTCTAGTCGAACGTCGGCAAAGACAAAACCGTCGCGCTCGACCACCTCTCCGCTTTCGATGGCAATCGCGTGGCGAAACATCGGCCCGTCATAAACGCAGGTGTGAAACTCACCGTTCTCCCCGCAAGCATCAACTTCCTCCGGAAGGTCGCGAAGGAACTCCTCGTCCAGGTCGCGCCCCGCGAATTCTCGCGGAAGCTTCCTTGGGTCGACGCAGACGATCCGCGTTTTTACTCCAGCGCCAATCATTTCGCGGAGCAGTTTCTGAGTATCCAGCCCCCATACCGGGAAGACCGGCGTGAGCCCGCTGCCGCTGAGTCGCTCTTCGCGATACCGGCGAATATCCTCCAGAAACAAGTCGCCAAAAGCGATCGCCTCGATGCCGGAAGCGATCGCCGTGTCGCAGGCTGCCCGCATCGCTGCTTCGTAGTCTTCATTGCAGCAAGGCCACGGCAGAGGGACAATCGCAAGCGGCAATCCGGCGGCCTCGGCCTGCGCTTCCAGCACCTCGCGCCGGGTGCTGTGCATGGCGACGCGATCAAAGGCTGAGTTCAGCGTGGTTAACAGCCCGGCGACCTCATACGTCGGATTCTTCTGCAGCAGGTAAAGCGACCAGCCGCTGTCCTTGCCGCTACTCCAGGAGACGAGTGTAGGGGCCGGAGATCTCATTGCCTTGGATCACCCGTGAAATCCAATGCACCGCAAATCGCGGCCTTAAACAAAGACAAGGCATTGCGGAGATTGAATTGGATACGTTGGTCCATCCGCCGCCAACTCTCCCGTCTTCTCGTTTCGGCGGAGAACGGCAATCGCGTTGGACTCCTGGTTGGCAACCAGCAGCCAATGCTGGGAAGGGTCAAGCGTTATGTGCCGTGGCACCTTGCCGCCGCACGTGGATCGCCGAACCAAAGAAAGTTTGCCGTTGGATAGGTCGACGTCCAGGGTAGCCAGAAAATCATGTCCGCGGACAGAGACATAGGCGAAGCGGCCCGCGCTGTCGAAGACGATCTCCGACGCCGTCGTCACCTCCGGTACTTTGCCGGCGAGCAGGCTCGTCTCGCCGATCTGCGTCAGCGTACCGGTCGCGCCATTCCAGGCAAGCTGGTCGATGGTCGAGGCCAGCTCATTGACGCAGTAGGCCCAACGGCCACTTGGATGAAAGCGAAGCGCCCGCGGTCCCGAACCGGCTGCGCCCTTCCACTCTGACGGGTCATTCGGAGTCAGCTTCGCCGTCGCCGCGTCGAGCTTATAGATATGAATACGGTCCAGGCCGAGATCATTGATCAGGACAAATCCATTGTCGGGCGTAATCGTAGCGCGGTGAGCGTGCGAAGCCTCTTGCCGTTCTTTATCCTGCCCGGCGCCCGGCCCCGGCGAAGCATAGTGAAACTCTGACACCGCCTCGCTCAGGCGGCCATCGGCGCCCACCTGAAAAGAAGCCGCGCTCCCGCCGCTATAGTTCGCGACAACAAGCGCTCGCCCGGTGTGATCGGTGCTGAGGTGGCACGGCCCTGCTCCGCCGGAGGCAACAGTATTGATGAGCGCCAGCTTGCCTGCATTCTTGTTCAGGGCGTAGCTGCTGACCGCTCCGGACTTTGTGCCTTGATAAGCATCGATCTCATTGACCGCGAAGAGAAATCTCTCATCTGGAGATTTAGCGATAAAAGAAGGCGAAGGCGCTTCCGCTGCCAGGCCAAGTGGCGTCAGACCGCCAGCCGATGGATCGAAGCGATACGCATAGATTCCCTTACTGCCTGTCTTGGTTCCCGTTCCTACAAAGAGCATGTCACCCCTGCCTGCTTTTGCCCACAGGCTGCGGGCCGCCAATGGCGACACCGCCAGCCCAGCAAGAAAATTCCGCCGTGTACTCATGAAACCTCGCATTGTTTCGAGGCGAGTTCCACCTTAACCTCGCAACCTGACGATCATAGCTCGGTTGCGCCTGACAGTGGGCATCGTGCCCGGAAGCGGGCGTCTCGCGCGCTGCACTACACTGCAAGGTGGCTTACCTGAACAGCTTCGTCCGCATCCCGCTGCTTGCGCTGCGCCAGCGTCTTCGGCCGCTGCCGAAGCTCGGCGTTTTCGCGGAAGACACTTTGCGCCTACGGGTCTTGCCCAACGACATCGACTTCAACTTTCACCTGAACAACTCCCGCTTTCTCACCTTTATGGACTATGGCCGCATTCATTCGCTCGCTGCCACCGGCATGCTCACCCACGCCATGCGCAATCGCTGGACGCCGCTGGTCGGTTCGATCGACATTGTGTACCGCCGGTCGTTGCCGCTCTGGACTCCCTTTACCCTTACGACCCGCAATCTCTGCTGGGATGAGCGCTGGTTCTATACCGAGCAGACCATCCGCTTCAAGGAGGGCCTGGCCTCGACGGCCTGGATCAAGGCGCTGTTCCGGGATGGACCCGCGAACCTGGCGCCTCAGTTCATTGTCGATATCGTGCAGCCGGGACTCACCTCTCCGCCTATCTCCGAATCCCTCAAGCGCTGGAATGAACTGACACGAGAGAAGCTGGGCTCAAAATAGCTGGCGCCGCCCAGCCGTCGCAAAGAGAGCGCCGATCTCGTCCGGGAAGCAACCCGACCCCTCTCGCACACCGCAGCCTTCCCCTATACTGGAAAGGAAATCTGGATCAGGCATGCTTGTTGGCAGTCTGTCTTCTGAGGAGCTTCATGGCCGCACTGATTGACGCGATTAATATCAAGCGCAAGACTCTGTTCGAGCTTGAAAATGTACCGTTCTATTGCCTGGAATCGGAGATCAGCACGCCTACCGCTCGCGGCGGTCAGACCTTGGTCAGGCTGAAGATGCGCAACCTTCTCACCAGCGCCGTCTTTGAGAAGAGCTTCAAGGCGAACGACAAATTCAAGGAGCCCGATCTCCAGCTCGTTCCGGCTTCTTATCTTTACAGCGACGGGGACGGTTCGCACTTCCTCGACCAGGAAAGCTATGAGACCCTCACCCTGAACGAAGAGATGCTCGGGAATGGGTTGGACTTCCTGATCGAGGGGAGCCTGATCCAGTTACACATCTTTAACGGCAATCCGATCGGCTTACAACTGCCGATGTTCGTGGAACTGAACGTGGCGCATACGGAACCGGGAGTACGCGGAGATTCCTCCAGCGGCAGCGTCACCAAACCTGCCAGGCTCGAGACGGGGCTGGAAATTCGCGTTCCACTTTTCATCAAAGAGGGAGAAAAGGTCAAGGTCTCGACGGAAACCCGGGACTTTGCGGGCCGGGCGTAGGGCCGATCCTCACCTCCGCACGATCTCTTAAAAGCGACCCTGTAGCGAGAGCGATTCCCGTACAGGTGCAGATCGGCCCTCGTGGCCTCTGGCTTTTCCCCCAGGATAGCCAGCTTCGGACACTCGCATTCGGGCCTCACACTAAGGGCGCAGCGTCGCTTCTTCCGGCTTCTCGCGCAATTCGATCTCCCGCTCGCGGAGATCGTGGACCTGCTCGCCGATGGCGTATTTCAGCGCCTCGACGCCCAGTCCGCTGACTGCCGAGATCGCATAAAACGGCAGCTTCCTCCGCTTTGCCATGGCTTGCAGCTTCTTCAGCTTGTCCGGGTTGGCCACATCCGCCTTCGAGGCCACGATGATCATCGGCTTCTCGTCCAGGCCATGGCCAAAGCTCTTCAGCTCTCCCTGGATTACTTTGAAGTCCGCAAGCGGGTCAGGGCGCCCGCTGCCATCGGAGACATCGACCAGGTGCGCCAGCACCCGTGTCCGCTCGATGTGCCGTAGGAACTGAACTCCCAGCCCCGCGCCCAGATGCGCTCCCTCGATCAACCCGGGAATGTCGGCGACCACATAGCTTTCGTCGTTCGGAGGGTCGCCGACCGACACCACTCCCAGGTTGGGCTCAAGAGTCGTGAATGGATAGTCGGCAATCTTCGGCTTGGCGGCGGAAATCCGCGAGATCAGGGTCGACTTTCCCACATTGGGATAACCCACTAATCCGACATCCGCCAGCAGCTTCAACTCCAGCCGGTAGACCCGCTCTTCCCCCGTCCGGCCCGGCTCATGCTCGCGCGGCGCCTGGTGCGTCGATGTCGCAAAATGCTGGTTTCCGCGGCCGCCTCGACCGCCTTTCGCCGCAATGATCCGCTCGTCCGGCTGGCGAAAATCATGCACCAGTTCCCCGCTCTCATCGTCATAGAGCGCTGTGCCCACCGGCACCTTTAAAACAATGTCTTCACCATCGCGCCCGGTGCAGTTGGAGCCCTCGCCGTGCTTGCCGCGCTCTGCTTTATGCTCCGGGTTATAGCGGAAATGGATCAGCGTATTATGCCGCTCGCTCGATTCCATAACTACGTCGCCCCCATGTCCGCCATCTCCGCCTGACGGGCCGCCGCGCGGTACAAATTTCTCTCGCCGGAAGGCTACGCAGCCGTTGCCGCCATTGCCTGCTTTTACCTTGATCTTTGCTTCATCGACAAACATATCTTCCTCATCGCCCTATGCAGCTCTACCCCGAATTGCCTTCATCCAGCTCTCCGGGCCTGCACTCTCATGCGTCTTCGCTTTTTCTCGCTTTCTTTAGTGTAGCCAATGGAGTATGCTTCCCCCAATTTCCCAAATGTTCTGAATACTCGCCCGGCGGCCGTCATCCGCGCCCGGTATCGGCGATTTCTCCGCTCGCGTGCTGCTTAGCGCTCGTAGGAGGCTTTTGTCTCGACCTCAACCGTGTTGCTGGGGAGATCTCTCTATGGCACGCCGATCTACCTTGCCTTCGGGCATGCAGTGCTGCCTTGCCTCCATTGTTTTGCTGCTGGCCCTTTCGGGCGCGAGCGGACAGTCCGACACTTCCGGCGCTCTTGCCGGCCTCGTTACCGACGGCCAGGGACGCGTGATTCCCGGCGTTCGCGTCACCGCCCGCAGCCTCGGCACTGGCCAGGAGCGGAACGCAGTCACCGACGCCTCCGGCAGCTTTCGCATCACTGCCCTCAGCCCCGCCACCTACAGCGTGGAGGCCGCGGCTGCCAACTTTGCGGCATGGCGTGCCGATTCTGTCGTCATCGAGGTCGGCCGGCTCACCGCTCTTTCGCCGCATCTCGCCGTCGGGGGCCACAACGAAACGGTCTTGGTCCACTCGGAGACGCCCGGTCTCGACACCACTTCGGCCGCCATCACCACCAATCTCACCAACACCACGCTTGAGAACCTGCCCAGCAACGGCCGGCGCTGGTCGAACTTTGCCTTGCAGACAGGCGGCGTAACCCCTGACCAGAACGGCTACGGCCTGCTTAGTTTTCGGGGCATCAGCGTGCTGCTGAATAACAACACTATCGATGGCGTCGACAACAACCAGGCCTTTTTTTCCGAGGAGCGCGGCCGCACCCGCATCGGCTACTCGACGACCCAGGCGGCCGTGCAGGAATTCCAGGTCAACACCTCAAATTACGCCGCAGAATACGGCCGCGCTGCCGGAGGCGTCGTGAACACCGTGACCCGCTCCGGCGGCAATGAATTTCACGGCCAGGCGTTCTTCTATGATCGCGACAATGCGTGGGGTGCGACGAACCCGTTTACCACCCTCACCCAGCGTCTGCCTGATGGAGCGTTTTCGACAGAGCACTTCCAACCCCAAGATGTTCGCAAACAATGGGGGACCGGCATCGGAGGGCCGGTGCGCCGCGACAAGCTCTTCTGGTTCTTCGCGTATGACCAGTACGCCCGCAACTTCCCCGGCGTGGCCCGTACCGCCGACGCCCGCTCCGGCACCACCTTGAAGCTCTTCGACACTCCGTCGGCAAGCCAGATCGAAACGCTCGCGGCCCGCACCAGGACCAGCATCGCCCAGGCGCTGCTCAACTACAACGCCGTGCTCAACGGCCTCGATTCCATGCTGGGCCCGGTTCCGCGCACCGCCAGCCAGTACATCTTCTTCCCAAAAATCGATTGGGACCTGAACGAGCGCAATCACCTGATCTTCCAGTACAACCACATGCGCTGGAACTCTCCCGGCGGGGTGCAGACCTCCGCATCGGACGATTACGGCGTCGCCAGCTTCGGCAACGATTATGTCGCAGACGATTGGGTCATCGTCCGCTGGAATTTCTTCCTGACCGCCAATCTTCTCAACGAATCCCGTTTTCAGTTCGGCCGCGACTTCGAATCCGAGTTTGCCCAGACGCCCACTGCCTTCGAGGAGCCTTTTACCAGGAACTATCAGGAGGAGTCTCCGCAGATTTCTATCGCCAGCAGCAGCTATGGCTTCACCTTTGGTAAGCCGGCTTTCCTCAATCGCGCTGCGTATCCCGACGAGCTCCGCTCCCAGTTCGTCGATACTGCCACCTGGGTCCACGGCAAGCATTCCTGGAAGGCCGGCTACGACTTCAGCCATCTCATCGAGAACACCAACAACCTCTACAACGGCACCGGCAGCTACAACTACAGCAATGTGCTCAACTTCGCTTCAGACCTCTACGCGCCCAACAGCTGTGACGCAGGCGATACCGGCGTTGGAGTTCTGCCGTGCTACGAATATGCCACCCAGGCGCTGGGCTTCAGTGTCTTTCATTTCACGACCAACGACTACGCCGCCTTCCTCCAGGACGAATGGAAGCTCGCCCACAATTTCTCTCTGTCGCTCGGACTTCGAGAGGAGTACCAGCAGCTGCCCAACCCTCCCCTTGCGCTGCTGAATGTAGGGATTGCCGAAACCCGCGTGCTGCCCCACATCCGCAAGAACCTCGCCCCGCGCTTCGGTTTCGCCTGGGACGTCTTCGGCCATGGCAACACCATCCTGCGCGCCGGCTATGGCATTTACTACGGGCGCATCATCAACTCCACCGCCTTTGCCGCCTTGACCGAGACCGGAGCAGCCACTGCGCAGCGGAACTTTTACTTCACTCCCGTCGATCAGGGCGCGCCGCCGTTCCCGCACGTCTTCAGCGCCGAACCGCCATTCTCCAATCAGCCCAGCGCCGTTTACTTTGACCAGCGAACCCGCAATCCCGCGGTGCAGGAAATGGAAGCCTCGCTCGGCCAGCAGCTGGGCGCTCATACCGAGTTGTCCGTCAGCGTTCTCGGCAGCTTGGGGAGAAAGCTCCCAAACTTCATCGACAAAAATATCGATCTCGCGTCTGCCGATACCATCACCTACGCCGTCGACGACTCGACCGGCAAAGGTCCGCTCAAAGGCAAAACCTACACAACGTCCTTCTTCACCCAGCGCATAAACCCGGGATACGGGCAGCTGACCGACATCTTTACCGAGACCAACTCCCGCTACGAAGCCGGAATGGTGAAACTCAGCCACAGCCTAAGCCGCGCGGGCGATATCCACGTCTCTTACGTCTACTCCCACGCAGTCGATTTCAACCAGAATTCGACCACCTTCGCCGACAACAACGACATTCTCAACCCCACCGATTTCGCTTTGGAGTACGGCACCTCGAACTTCGACATTCGCCAGCGGTTGACGGGGAGCGTCATCGCGCGAACTCCTTGGCGGCTGCACGGCATCACAGGCTACCTCCTGAACGGATACTCGCTCGCCCCCGTCGCCGAAGTACGCAACGGCCTGCCTTATTCGCTGCGGACTGCCGGGGCTGTTCCTTCTATCAAGTATGTCGATAGCGTCAATCGAATCGAAACTCTGAGCGGCCTCGGCGACAGCATCAACGGCTCTGGCGGGGACAATCGCATCGCCGAGGTCGGCCGCAATACCTTCCGCTATCCGTCCGTATGTAACGTCGATCTCCGCGCCGCCAAGGTCATGAAATTCAAAGAGCATGTCGACCTTGAACTGATGGGCGAAGCCTTCAACCTGCTTAACCATCAGAATGTCACCAGCCTCGACTCTACCGGTTACCTTATCGATGGTGCGAAGTCGCCCGCCAGTATGCCCCGCCTTACTTACCAAACGACCTTCGGCACCATCACGAACAGCAACAGCACCACTCTTTACAGAGAGCGCCAGATTCAGCTCGCCATGCGTCTAACCTTTTGAGGCTCTCGGCTGGTTACTTCTTCTCGTCTCCGTTCCCTTCGTCCTTGCCCTTGGGCTTCCGCGTCTTCCAGAACGCCTTTTGAGCCTCCGTATCCTGCTGCCAGATCTCAAGGTACGGCGCAGCCTCGGAGTGGGTCATCGCCTGCACGGCGACAACTTCAACCAGCTTCACCTGGTTCCATGGGTATAGATAGTTCTCCTTCAGCAAAAAGCCGGTCTTCACCCAGTCTTCGATGAATTTGTTAACCTCTGCCCGGACATCTTCCTCGTGCTTAAAAGGCAGCAACTCCACTGTCTCGCCATTCAGCAGGTAAGCCTTCACATCGGCAATCAGAATGACATCCTCTTTCGGCTTGTTCTTCTCCTCGTCAGCCATCTCGTAGCTTTCTCCCGTTCACGGTTCTTCCGTGACTCCTTAGGATGTCATCCACGCCAAAACGGTTCGAGGGGCGCAGCGGAATGCCGCTACTCAGCCTGACGCGGTACTCTTGAGAGGGAGAGCGATGCCAGACCGTATATCGTCCAACCCTACATCAACGACAGACCCCGAGCTTTGCATCGATCTTCCCGAGGAAGATGCCGGCGAAGCGCTTGCGACTCGCATCCTGGGGGTAACCCCGGAATTTGCCGGCCGGCGTCTGGACCAGTTTCTCGTTGCCAGCCTGGATGGGATCAGCCGCTCCCGCATTCAGCTCCTGCTCGACCAGGGCGGCATCCTAGTCGATGGAAAGCACGCCAAGGCCTCGCACAAACTCCATGGAACGGAATCCATCGCTGTCACCGGTGAGGCCCAGCCGCCGCCCCTCCGGGCTATTCCCGAAGAGATCCCGCTCGACATCGTCTTTGAAGACAATGACCTTGCCGTCATCAACAAACCCGCCGGAATGATGGTGCATGCCGGAGCCGGCGCAACCGATGACGCTCGCAACCAGGGTACGCTCGTCAACGCGCTTCTGCACCACTTTCAGTTGCTTTCCTCGACCGCCGGCGACCTGCGGCCCGGCATCGTTCACCGTCTCGACAAAGAGACCAGCGGCCTCATCATCGTCGCCAAGAACGACCGCACCCACCAGGCGCTCTCCGAAATGTTCTCGAGCCGCAGCCTGTCCAAGACCTATATCGCCCTGGTTCACGGAGACATCAAACAAGATCACGGCACCATCAACACCCCCATCAGCCGCGACCTCATCCGGCGCACCCGCATGACCACGCGCCGCACCGACAGCGGCCGCACCGCCATCTCGCATTACAAGGTACTGCGCCGCCTCAGCACGCTCTTTGGCCGCTTCACCCTCGTTTCGGTCCGGATCGAGACCGGCCGCACTCACCAGATCCGCGTGCATCTGTCTTCGATCGGCCACCCCGTCGTCGGCGACAAGCTTTACGGAGCTCCGGCCCTGATCCAGCTCGCATCCACCGCAATTCTTCGCAAAAAGCGTACGATCGAAAACACGGCTGACGCCCTCTCTCTCGATCGCAACTTCCTGCACGCTGCGGAGCTCGAATTCAATCATCCCCGCACCGGCGACACCCTCTCGCTTCGTTCCGAACTACCCGCCGAACTCACCAACTTTCTTCACCGTATTGAGGCCCCTGAATAAATCATTGCGAACCTGCCGCATCTCTTCTAGTGAAGATGCCGCGACATGCCCGCCGGGCCGAAAGAGAATCCATGCAGAAAACAGCTCTCGTCGTAGGCGCCACCGGCATCGCCGGCGAAAACCTTGCTAGCCACCTGCTCGCGAACGAGTGGAAAGTCTACGGACTAGCCCGCAAGCCTCACCCGCTGCCCGGCCTCATCCCAGTCGTCGCCGACCTTCAGAACGCGGCATCGGTCCGTGACGCGCTCGGCGGCACCGATGTGAGCCACGTCTTCCTTTGCACCTGGTCCCGCCAGGCGACCGAGGCTGAGAACGTACGCGTCAATGGCGCCATGATCGAGAACCTCTTCGCCGCGTTCGAGGGCGGAAAAGCGCTTACACATGCCGCTCTCGTCACCGGCACCAAGCAGTACCTCGGCCCCTTTGAGTCCTACGGCCAGGTCACCGCTGAAACCCCTTTCCGCGAAGACAACCCGCGCCTTCCCGGCCTCAACTTTTACTACACTCAGGAAGATGTCCTCTTCGCTGCCGCCAAACGCCTCGGCTTTACCTGGAGCGTCCACCGACCCCATACCGTCGCCGGCCTCGCTATCGGTAACGCCATGAATATGGCCGTGACTCTCGCTGTCTACGCATCGATTTGCCGGCATGCCGCCCAGCCATTTGTCTTTCCCGGTTCGCAGTTTCAGTGGAACGCTCTCACCGACGTGACCGACGCCCGCATCCTCGCCCATCATCTGGAATGGGCAGCGACCACGCCCGCCGCGCACAACCTGGCGTTCAACATCGTGAACGGGGAGATCTTTCGCTGGCGCTGGCTCTGGCCGCAGCTCGCCGCTTACTTCGGCATCGAAGCCGTTGGGCCGAGCGCGATCCCTGCGACGCTCGAAGCGAGAATGCGCGACGCCGCGCCCATCTGGAACGAGATCGCCGCGAAGCACGGCCTGGCCGAAAATCAAGTCGATAAACTCGCCTCCTGGTGGCATACCGACGCCGATCTCGGCCGCGAGGTGGAGTGCGTCAACGATATGGCCCGCAGCCGCAAGGCGGGCTTTACCGAATACCAGCAAACCCTGCCCTCATTCACCGATGTCTTCGACCGGCTGCGGCAAGAAAACATCATTCCGAAGGGTTGAACCTCAAGTCTGCCGGAGCCCAGGGCAGAGCGCCGGTGCTTCGGCTTTAATACCCCAGCTGCTTGTTGACGACGTTGCGCAGCGGCTCGCCCTGGCTGAACCGCTGGTACTGCTCCACAAAAAAGCGCGCTGCGTCATCCATCCAACCCGCATGGTTGTCTGCGCAGTGAGGAGACATCAACACATTGTCCATGCCGTAGAGGGGGCTCTCCGCCGGCAGCGGCTCCTCCTCAAAGACATCCAGCCCCGCGCCCTTGATCTTTCCCTGGTCGAGTGCCTCGATCATCGCCGCCTCATCGATCACCGGCCCGCGCCCGACATTGATGATCACGGCATCGCTCCTCATCGCAGCAAAAACATTCGCGCCGACCATGTGCCGCGTTTCCGCTGTCATGGGCGCGGCAACGACCACGTAATCGCATTCGGCAACCATCTCCAGCAGTTGCCCCACCAGGAAATACTGCTCAATTGGTCCCGGATCGCTGCCCTCGGGCGGCGCATGGCGCTTCAACGCGAGCACCCGCATGTCCATCGCCTTTGCACGCAGCGCGACCTCCCGCCCAATATCGCCATAGCCGACAATCCCCACGGTCTTGCCGCGAACCGGCAGCATGTCAAAGGGCCGCCAGGCATGTTTCGCCTGGTCGCGGCGCAGCCTTGGAACATCTTTGGCGAAATAAAGCATCGCCAGGAGCGCGAACTCGCCCAGCGAAGGGCTAAATACGCCCCTTCCGTTCGTAAGCGGAACGGAACTCTCGATCAGCTCCGGAAAGAGCATGCTGTCCAGGCCCGCGCTGCGAGAATGTACCCATTGCAAGTGGGGCGCTGCGAGAAACATTTGTCGCAGCAGTTCTTTCGAAGCCGCCCAGTTCAGCAGGACCGTCGCTTCGGCAAGAGCTCCATTGAAATCATCCAGCCTGTTGCCAACCACGATGCGCGCGTCTTTCGCGACTGGCGCCAGCAACTCCGGCTTCGGCCCCTCGGCCTTGCTGGCAATCAAAACCACATTCTCACTCATGAAGAAAAACGTACCATATCCAGGGTCGAGAAAGAGCCACCCCGGCCACAGCGAAGCCCGTTGATGGGAGTACGGGCGGGCCTCCAACATTGAGGCCGTGCAGGCCCTCCGGCACGCAGAGTCCTTGACGGATGCTGGGCCGAGCATCAGCGTACATTCACTGACCGCGTCTAGCGTGCCTTGAGCCCCGGCGCTCGCCCCACCAGCACCCTATCGAGCGAGACTTCCGTCGTGCCGGCGAGATCCGAACTCAGGTCATAAATGCCGCTGCGCAGCGACACGCCATCTTTGGGAACATCGATGTCCAGCCGGAAGTTGATCCCGTTGGCCCGCACCTGCTCATAGCGCGCCGCGTCCATCGACAGATCCAGCTGCCGCACCAGCCAGTTCACGGGCCGTCCTTCACGGTCATAGACCACCAGCGTGGATTCGATCGAGCCGCGCCGGCCGCCGTTCGGGGTCGGCTCCAGCTGCAAACCTCGCGCCGCAATCACGAAGTCCACCGAGTAGCGAGTCAGCTTCCCCTTCAGCTTCGGATTGTCGCCCGCATGGACCGCCACATAGCCCGGCTCTCCCGGCTCAACATCCGTATGCACCAACGCCCGTATTCGTCCATTTGAATCGAAGGTAGGCGTGGAGTGCTTCACCAGCTCTGGCGATGGATCGGCCCCGCTGAGCGGAACCTCTCCTCCCGGCTTGATCCGCATCGCGAAAAGGATCTGCGTCGATTCCGGCATCCCCGGGCCCATGAATGGATGCAGCGGATCGCTGGACGGCTTGATCGCCGTCTGGCTGGCCGGTGCTCCGAAAGCATAATAACCACGACGATAGGCGAGCCTTGCGCCCCCTCCGTCGGCCCCTTTCAGCAGCTTTACCTGCAACTTGCGAAACCGGCCATCCGCACTTCCATTCGATGGCGTAAACGCCAGCGTGTAGAAGCTCGATCCATGATCGGCTACGCGGTCAAGCGCATCGTTCAATCCATTGGTATTGAAAAAAGCCTCCCCTCCGGTCTCCTTCGCGATCTGCTCCATTGTTGTGTGATCGGCATTGCGCTCGAGCGTGCCGCTATTCAGATGACCAACCTCTGAATTGAGCGCTTGCTGTTGTATCGGCTGCACCGTGGGCGGCGCCGGCTGCCCGGGCTGGGAGGCCGAGGTAAAACCGGTAGCCACCTGGTCCGCGGCGAAAAACTTATCGGTGGCGAGCCCTTCCGCAGCGATAGGATAGATCGCCACCTCTGCCGCCGCCAGCAGATCATCCGTCTTCCGCACCAATGCGCCATACTCCCGTTGCACGCTGAACGAATCGCTCAACTCAGCATTCGGCAGCAGCGTCAACGGGAAAGCGCCCGAGAACCAGATCACGTTCTTGCGCCCGGGAATGCCGGCAAGGTAGCGGCCCAGCTGTTGCAGCGCATCGAGTGTCATGCGCATTCGCTGATCGTTCTGGAAGGTAGCCTCTTCTGCCTGAAACTGCTGCAGCCGCTGCAGCGCCTCCTCGAGGGCCGGCGAGGGATTCGCCTGTTGCGCCTCCGCGATCTGCGCAAGCGCGGTCTGCTCGGCGGTATCCTGCGCGTTCGATCGCAACAGCGGAGAGGCCTGCGGTCCCGTCCCGCTCTTCGGCCGGTTCAGTGCCGCAACCAGTACCGCTGGATCTGAGGTGAAACCCTGAATGAATCGCAGCCGGTTGCCCAGGGTAAAGATCGCGATGCGACGCCCGGGCTTCACGCTGGCAAGACACTTCAGGATCTGCGCATGCATCACGCTCTGGTCCCCGGTTGGGGTATTCAGCGAATCCAGCAGCAGAACCGTAACCGCAGCTGCAGGTTTGACCCGAGGGATATTCGTGAAAATATTCGGAGGCAGATCAGGCAGACTCGCCGCTACCGACTGCGGGCCCTTATGCTCTTCAAAAAAAGCCAGCTGCTGCGCATGCCCATCCTCCGCAAGCTCGAAATCTTCCTGATGCAGCCCCTCGATCGCTTTCCCATTATGGCCAGTTACTACGACATCGATAATGACCGTCCGGCCATTGGCCTTGAAGACCAGGTTCCCGTTTGCATCGGGGGTTGCGGTCTGGCCAACTGCCCGCCATCGAAGCAGCAGCGCGGCACAGCAGAGAAGAAGACGAAATGAAGGTTGGGCACTGCGAAGCTGAAGCACGTCGGCCTCCGGGAAACGCAAGCACGACAAGCATACACACGAAAAAGAACTCCGCGCGCCACCAAACTTTGCCGATTCAGCATTCGCCTTCGCAGCCTGAAACTGCGTCTCGCAGCGGTAAGCAGTGCAACCACCTGAACGGCCCCTGATCCAGGGCCGTCGAGAGGCCGGCTTGTTAGTCTCGTTCTATAACAGCGGGTTCTATAGCAGCGGAACCTTGGCACTTCGCAGCGCCATGGCAAACAACATGCTTCCGTATACCCGCTGGTGACAATCGACGCAACGCACCGGATACCGCAGGAGAAGTAATCGGCTCACATCCTCTGCATGCAGCGCGGAAAGCCGGAAGTCCGTGGAAGCACAGCGAACACACTGCATTCAGGTGGCCTCTCTTGCAGTTCATAGCGACATTCCAGGAATGGCCCCGCCGCGATCCGGCTCTCGACCCGGACCTGCGAAATTAGATGCGACTCTCAGAATTTTGGAGTAACGTATGGCAGAATCCTCCAATTTAGGCGTTCGGAGAGTCGACCATGGTTTGGGACGTGTCGTTTACCTGCGATATTTGTGGCATTAAGAAGGCTGAAGCAAACCACTGGTGGATGTTAGTACTGGGAGATGTGCCCTGTTACGAAAGCGATCAGCCGCACCAGCGTTTTACCCTCATGCCCTGGAACCCGGCCGAAAGCCGCAACCCGGACATGTACCATCTCTGCGGCCAGGGTTGCGCTACCCAGGCAATGACCCGCTTCATGAGTGACGGCGTCGTGCTGCCGGAGATTGGCAGTTCGCTTGTCTCCTGAACTGCATCCAGTGATGTAGCATGGCGAACACGATCAATCCCGGCCGCTTCACGGCCCAGCCGCAGACCCCCTACGTCGTCTTCCTCATCGGCATGCGGATCAATCGAATCTTCGCGGTCCGCAAATGGTCGCAGGTCGCCGGCGCCATGCCTCGCATGCTGAGGGAACTTTATGCGCACCCGGAGTACGGCATGATCGGCGCCGAATTTCTTCTCAATTGGCGCGGCGCGACCGTCCTCCAGTACTGGAAGTCCTTCGATCACCTTCATCGTTACGCCAGCCAGCGCGACGCCGCCCACCTGCCTGCCTGGGCCGCCTTCAACCGGGCCATTGGGAACGACGGCACCGTGGGCATCTGGCACGAGACCTACCTGATCGAAGCCAACCACAGCGAGAGCATTTATGGAAACATGCCGCCGTGGGGACTTTCCCGGGCCTTCGGCAGCACACCCGTCACCGGCGTCAACGACCGCGCCCGACAGCGCATCGACGCCGCCGGTCCAGACAAGACTTAGAAGCACCTCCTTCATCGATGGAGGGCAGAGCCGCAGTGCCGGGCTCTTCTTTGGAAAATCCTCGAAAAGCTGCAGTTATTCAAAAAGAGTCGTATCGCTCTGCCCGGCCGGCAAAGAGCGACCTCGGCTCGGACGGTTTCGCGGCCCGGACGCTACCGGGGAGGCAAGAAGTCCAGCCAGTTCGCGTAGTTCTTTTCTTACCTTTTGCAGCCCGGCCTCGGCCGCTCCCGAAGCAGCCGCCGTCAACGGAAGTTCGGGACCGCCCGGCCGGTTGCGAGACTCCCGTGCCTCGGCCTGTAGAAACTGCCGCGCGCCGGGAATGGTATAGCCCTCGTCATAAAGCAGCCGCTTGATACGCAGTGCCATTTCCGCGTCGCGCCTGCGATAGAGCCGCTGGCCGGTACCGCTCTTCTTGGGGGCGAGCTGCTGGAATTCACTCTCCCAGAAGCGGAGCACATAGGCTTGAACCTGGCAGATGCGCGCCACCTCGCCGATCCGGAAATATAACTTGTCCGGAATCTCGAACGAAGCACTACGAGGCTGCTGGGCAGTAGGAATCGGCATAGCTGGCACAGGGCGCGTGCGAAAAACTCCCGCCTTTGCCATAAAGTATAGGCCTGTAACGATCCAATTCACTCCGCCTTTTTTCTCTGCAGCCTCTTCTGCGCCCAGCCCGCCATTTCGATCTTCGACGCTCGATCTTCGACGCTAAGACGATGCTCTTCGTTCCGGAACTCCTCCAGAAGCTGCCCGCAAATATTGTGGCGGCCATGAAGTTACATCGTGCAATGCCTCTGCGGCATGTAGCGGCCAGTAAGGGTCCCGCAGGAACTCCCTCGCCAGAAAGACCAGGTCGGCCTGCCCGGTACGCAAAATATGCTCCGCCTGGGCCGCGCCGGTAATCATGCCTACCGCCCCCGTAGGCACCTGTACCTGCTTTCGAATCGCCTCGGCGAAGCCGGTCTGATAGCCCGGCCCTGCTGGTATCGTCACCCCGGGCACCAGGCCTCCGGAGGAGACATCGATCAGATCCACGCCGCGCGGTTTGAGCAGCTTCGCGAGGGCGACCGATTGTTCGAGGTCCCAGCCGCCCTCCGCCCAGTCAGTCGCCGAGATACGGACAAAGAGCGGCTGATCGAGCGGCCACACCTCACGAACAGAGTCCACCACCTCGAGCAGAAGCCGCATCCTGTTCTCGAGACTTCCGCCGTAGCTGTCGCTGCGCCTGTTACTCAGCGGAGACAAAAACTCATGCAGCAGGTAGCCATGCGCTGCGTGAATCTCCACAACATCGAATCCCGCCTGCACCGCCCGCCGGGTCGCGTCCCGAAAAGCGTTGACCAAGCGTCGCAGCCCGGCCGCATCGATCTCGGCCGGCTTCGCGTACTTCTCAGAAAATGCCACCGCGCTAGGAGCCAGTACGTCCGGCCAGCCGCCTTCACTGACGGGCTTGACGTGTTCTTCCCCCTCCCACGGCCGGCTCATCGATGCCTTGCGGCCCGCGTGGGCCAGTTGTATTCCAGCTTTCGCGCCTTGGCCATGCAGAAACCCCACAATCCGCGTCCAGGCCGAAACATGCTCGTCTTTCCAGAAACCCAGATCCTGCGGGGTGATGCGTCCCTCAGGCGTCACCGCCGCCGCCTCGGTAAAGATCAGACCCGCACCGCCGACGGCGCGGCTGCCCAGATGGACGAAGTGCCAGTCATTCGCAAAGCCGTCATCGGAGGAGTACTCACACATCGGCGAAACCACGATCCGGTTTGGAAACGTAACGCCGGCCAGCGTGAATGGAGAAAAAAGCGCGGAATGGTAAGCCATTGTCTTGAATCAACCTTTCTTTCGCTAGAAAACACTTCGGTAGCAGATGACCGTAGGGTAAGCTTTTGCAGACTGCTGCCATTCGTTGGATGACGTAAACGGCAAAGAGTCTCGGCCGGACCCACCGCCCCGTTCCCTGCCCTTCAGGAACGGATCGGCCGCCGCGTACGTAACTATACGAGGTAGGAGAATCAAGATGAGGATCTCACGCACATACGCGATCGCGGCCTTTTCTGTTCTTGTCACTATCCTCGCCGGCTGTACCGTCTCAGTCGACAAGTCGAAGGACGGAGAGGACAAGAATGTCAAAATCGATACCCCGCTCGGCGGCGTCAATGTGAACTCCAACAGCACCACGGCAGCGGATGTCGGACTTCCCACGTATCCAGGGGCCCAGCTCTATTCGAAAGACGGCGGTGACCAGCCGGCGGATATCCATGTCGGCTTCGGCGACTGGCAGTTCCGGCTCAAAGTCGTCAAGTACCGGACGACGGACTCGAAAGACCAGGTTCTCGCTTACTACCGGAAAGCTCTCGGCCGCTACGGCGATGTCGTCCAGTGCAACGGGCAGAATGCCGTCGGCAGCCCTGTGATCACCCGCGAGGGGCTTACCTGCGACGAGTCCGAACACGCGCAGCAGTTCAAGCTGGACGACGTCCAGTCACTGCGGGCAGGCTCAAAACGCCGCCAGCACATCATGGGCATTGAAAAAAATGATGGTCCCGGCACGGTCTTCAGCCTGGTGGCCATCGACCTTCCCGCCACTTCCGGAAGCGGCAAGCAAGAGACAAACTGACGCGCCTCTTTGCGGCCGGTCAAATTGCTTCCGCCCGGAGGGTGAGATACCTTCAATGGAATGGGTAAAGACTGTCACCGCTGCGGCTCGTCGCTCGCAACACCGGATTTCTTCTGCCCGAACTGCGGCGCTCCGCAACTCGTCTACGAAACCCTGGACGACGTTGAAGCTGCAACCGATCCGCACACTGCCGCCACCCGCGAAATTCATTGGAAGCAAGCCATCGGCGCTGCGGTGACCTTCGCCGTACCGATCGGCCTGCTCTCCTCCTCCGTCATTCCCGTTCTTTCAGCCGGCTGCTGCCTCTGGGTGCTCGCTGGCAGCGTCGCTGCAATCGGCCTCTACCAGCGACGCTCCGCCGTTCCAAACCTGGGTCGGCCGGCCGGCCTGCGCATCGGCGCCATCATTGGCATCCTCTCCGCCGTGGTCGCCGCCGCTTTTAACGCCGGCTCCCTCGTTGCCGAGCGTTATCTCTTCCACAACGGCGAAGCCATGGAAAAAACCTTTCAAAGCAGCATGGAGCAGGGTGCACTGATGGCCGCGCAGATCTATTCCGCCGCGCCCGCTCAGGCCCAGCAGGCCATGGCTTTCTGGCTTTCCCCCGATGGCCGCGCCTCCGCTACGCTGCTCACTGTGCTTATGTCGTCGCTCGGAATTATTGCGTTCTCGATGGTCGGCGGAGCGCTGGGCATTCGCATCTTCTCGGGAAAGACCCCCTTGTCGCGCAATTCCTGAATACGCTGCCGCGGCGGCCATTCGCCCTGTTACCGGCAAGAAAGGCAACCGTGGAGAAGCGCTTCTTCCATGGACTATAGGAGCAATGCAGCCACCCACCAATCAGCCTCTTTCCGTCGGCATCGATTTCGGCACGACTAACAGCTCGGTCGCGATCTCAACCGGAAACTCGCAAACGGAACTGGTTGCCTTCACTGGTCTCGGGGGCGCCACTTATTCATATCGCTCCATCCTGTATATGGACCAGGCAAAGGATGCGGGAAAACTGCGGACTCGCTCCTGGACGGGCCCTGCCGCCATCGAACACTACCTCGCCGAAGAAGAAAAAGGCCGATTCATTCAGTCGCTGAAGTCGCATCTCTCCAGCCGTAGCCTGACGGGGACCGCCATCTTCGGCCGCCACTACAATCTCGAAACCCTGATCTCCCGCATCCTGGCCGACCTCCGCCATCACGCTGAAGGTCAGCTCGGCCGACCGGTTCGCTCAGCAATGGTCGGGCGGCCGGTTCGCTTTGTCGGCGCCGGCAATGATGCCGACGACGCTTTCGCTCTCGTCCGCTTGCGCGAAGCCTTTACCGTTGCCGGTTTCGAGTCGGTCGACTTTGAACTGGAACCGATTGCCGCCGCCTACGCCTACGGCGCTACCCTGGATCATGACGAACTGATCCTCATCGGCGACTTCGGTGGGGGCACCAGCGACTTCTCCCTGCTAACCGTCGGCCCCGCCACAGATTCTCATGGCCGGCGCCGCGGCCGCCATCCCGGCGATCTGCTCGGCAGCGTCGGTCTCGGCCTGGCCGGCGACGCCTTCGATGCCAGGATTATTCGCAAACTCGTTTCGCCCGCCCTCGGCGCGGATTCGCTCGCCCGGTCCTTGACCAAGACCCTTCCCGCCGTTCCCGCCTGGATCTACGCCAACCTCGAACGCTGGCACTACCTCTCTTTCCTGAGGACTCGCAGCGTTACCGAAATCCTGAAAAGCGCCCACGCCCGCGCCCTCGAACCGGATAAGATCGAAGCCCTCATCAATCTGATTGAAGAGGATCTTGGCTATCAGCTCCATCAGGCCGTACAGCGCGTCAAAATTGAACTCTCCCGGAACCAGGAAGCCCGATTCAGTTTTCGCGACGGAAGCATGGATCTCGAAATCGCCGTGACCCGCGCCGAATTTGAAAGCTGGATCGGCGATGAGCTGCGATCGATCGAACGCAGTGTCGACGCCCTTTTAGGAAGCACTGGCGTCGATAGGCGAGACGTCGATCGAGTCTTCCTTACCGGAGGGACCTCCTTCGTCCCGGCCGTTCGCCGCATCTTTGAAAACCGCTTCGGCCAGGACCGTATCCGTACCGGCGAGGCCTTCACCTCTGTGGCTCGGGGATTGGCGCTGCGCGCCGAAGAATCGCCTGGTGTCCCTGGCTAAGTATCGCTGCTTCTGGTGCCCACGCTAGCCGTCGCGGGGGGAAGGAGAGTATGCATGCGTCGACAGCGGTTTCCACCACCCGATCGTCGGGTGTGCTCAAGTTTCTCGACCCCGTAAAACAAGGCTTCACACCCTGACTGTAACTTTCCCGCCCAACTCGGCTCTAATAGAGTGCAAATGCATCCGTCCACCCGATGGAGCACGTAAGGAGATTGTCATGCTGAATCGTCTATCTCGCGCCGCATCCCTGTTGGTCGCTTTGGCCGGATTTGCCGGCTGTGGGCTCGTCAGCGCCGCTCCCAAAAGTCCCATTCCCGCGGCAGCGACAGACGTGCCTCTGGCAGCCTCTCCTGCCAAACAGACGGCGGTCTTCGCGGGCGGCTGTTTCTGGGGCACGCAAGCCGTCTTCGAGCGCGTCAAAGGAGTCACTGCCACCGTAGTCGGTTATGCCGGGGGATCGGCTAGCACCGCCTCCTACTCCCAGGTCACCACCGAGACGACCGGCCACGCGGAGTCAGTCCAAGTCACCTATGACCCATCGAAGATCACCTACGGCCAGCTGCTGCGCATCTACTTCTCCGTTGCGCACGACCCCACCCAGCTAAACCGGCAGGGACCGGACGTAGGAACCTCCTACCGCTCCTCGATTTTTTACGAAAACGAAGACCAGAAGCGGCTGGCGAATGCCTACATCGCCCAGCTCGACACCGCCAACGTCTTCGGCAAGAAGATTGTGACTCAGGTCGTCCCGCTGAAAGGCTTCTACAAGGCCGAGGACTATCACCAGGACTACGCCCTGAAGAACCCTGACAACTCGTACATCGAAGTCTGCGACCGCCCCAAGATCGCTGCTCTCAAGCAGGAATTTCCCGACTTATTCGTGAACTACAAAGGCCACTAACGCTCAAATCACTATCGAACCAACTGCATGGCAGCGCGAAAGAGTTCATCGAAGCTCTCTCCCGCTGTCTTGTCTTTTGCTACCGCCGCTTCAATAGCCTTGAGTGCCGCCGGGCGCTGATAGCCAAGGTTGACCAGCGCCGACAAAACATCTTCGGCCGCTGGGCCTGCCTGCACGGGAGTGGCCGGCGCGACCGCCATATCTTCCAATTTGTCTTTGAGTTCGACCACCAGTCGCTCAGCCAGCTTCTTGCCCACTCCCGGAATCCGGGTCAGCATGGCATGATCGTGGCCACGGATCGCAGCCACCGTGTTCTCCGCGCTCAATCCGCTTAGAATCGTCACCGCCAGCTTCGGACCAACCCCGCTGACGGTAATCAGCCGTTCGAAGAGTCGCTTTTCGGCCATGGCAAAGAAGCCGAACAAGGCCAGCAGGTCTTCTCGCACCTGCGTATGAATGTGCAGGCCGACCTCCGATCCCTCGACCGGCAGCGCGGCAAAAGTAGGTACGCTGATCGTTACGTCGTAGCCGACTCCTCCGGCCTCAACGATGACTTGCCCCGGCTGTTTTGAAAGAATTTTCCCCCGCAGGTGAGCGATCATCCGCCGGCGCTAGCCCCGTCGCCGATAGAGAACCTGAAACTCATACCCGGCGTTCGGCGGAAAGAGCTCCGCAATATGTCGCAGCCGCTCTGCCAGGGCCGGTGCTGCGATCAGAGGATATTCGCGCTCGCGTAAATCCGCATAGTCGAAGTCAATGGTCAGCGAGAGCAGATAAATTGCGATTGCATCCGAAAACGCGGACTCGAAATAGCTCGTCTTGGCCTTCTCATCGACTGTGGTTCCCGCCGGAACGGCGCTGATTTCGCGGATCGTGTTGTGATCGCGCTTTCGTCCCGGCCCACGCTCGACCGCTGGTTCTGCGCTGCGGCCCGAATTCCGATCCAGGGCACGCCGGCGGCTCTCCCACGCATCCTGGCTGGTCTCACCCCGTACCTGGGCCAATGCCTGCGCCCAGACCAGCTTGCCAAAGCTCTCCGGCACTCCCGCAACGTCGACAAACTGGTGCCCGGCATTGATGAAAAACTCAAAGGCCAGGGCAAATCTGTCCTGCATCAGCCGGGTCGAGATAAACGTGATCTCCGTAGCCTCGAACTCCACATTGCGGTGACACACGGCGCGGTCGCCGAGATCGACGGTATAGCTCGGCGCGATCAGCACCTCTTCTTCGTCCGCGATCGTCAGTGGCACAAAATAGTACGCATGTTTCGCCAGCGCTTTCGCGATTGCGGAAGGCACCGCCTGGACGGCCCGCGTAAGATCGGCCTCGGCGAGGTGGGTCTCACCGAAAGTTCCGTAGAAAATGCCATTCTGCGATTCGACAACGGCCGTCTGCTGCGCAATCTGCGATGCGGGCAACAATCCGGCCTGGGCTACATCAGTCATAAGGTTGTATTCTAGCTGAGGGATGGAGCCCGGCGCGTGACCAGCATGGCAGCAGCAACGAATACATCGCCCGCAAGAGGAAGGATCTTCGGCATCCGGCTCGGCGATTTCGGACTCTTCGCCAGTCTGCTCCTCTCTTTGTCACTCGGCTTCGCGACCTTTTTCGGTGCGACCTTTCTCGCCATCTTCACTTTACTTTTCTATAACCAGAGCGGGCACCATAACGTGAACTACGCCGACAGCTATAAGCTGATCGGCCTGCCTGCCGGTGCCGGCGTGCTGGTGCTGAGCGTGGCCTTCTTCGGGACCCTCTGGATCCGCCGTAAGATCTCCGGAAACTGACAAATGCCGCTGGTCACCATCCCCGTAGAATCCTTGCTGCAAGGCAATCGCCCAGCTACGGACGTCCAGGCAAGAGAATGGTGCGCCCAGCTTGAGGCCGGAGAGATCCTGTACTTCCCTAAGACTCCAATTGCCCTCAAGCAGGATGATCTTCAGTTTTTGCTTGGCCAGCAGCAAAGCGACAGTGCGTTGCACAAAAATATCGCCTACAAACCGGCCAAGGACGCGCTCAGCGGGGTCGACACCAAATCTGCCAACGCCGAGGCCGTGACCAGACTGCAATCCATCATGCGGTGGTATTCCGCAGCAGCGGCGGAGTTCCTCGGCAACTTCCTCGCCCCTTACCAGCGCCAATGGAGGCTCGATTACGCCAGCTTCCGTCCGCAGGAGGAACAAGGCCGCGATCTTGCGCTGCGCAAGCGGAACGATCTGCTTCACACCGACGCCTTCCCCACCCGCCCAACGCACGGGGCGCGTATCCTCCGCTTTTTCAATAATATTCATCCCACCCGAACGCGAGACTGGGTGGTCGGCGAGCCCTTCCCGGCAATGGTCAAGGAGTTTGCACCGGGACAGATCGCCCTTCCGAATCCCGGCAACGGAGCTGCCAACGCGGCAAAGTCCTTTGCGCGCAGTCTTGGCCTGGGAGCGGCGATTCCGTCGCTTAAAAGGTGCCCTTATGACGACTTTATGATGCGTTTTCACAACTTTTTGAAGGAAAACGAGGCCTTTCAGGCGACCTCGCCAAAGTACCCCTATCAGTTCCCGGCCGGCTCCAGTTGGATGGTCTACACCGACACCGTGCCCCACGCGGTACTAACCGGGCAATATGCCCTGGAGCAGACCTTCCTCGTCTCGCCCCAAGTCATGGTCACGCCCGAAGCCTCACCCCTGGCAGTTCTCGAAAAGATGGCTGGCGCCCGGCTGGTCTAAGCGGCTATGCTCGCGCCTGCGACTTGGCCAGCGCTGTCTTGGCATCGAGGGCGTAGACGTTTTTTGCCAGCCCGAGCAGTTGCAGCAGCCGGATGCCCAAATAATTGAAATCGACCTCGTACCAGGCCATTCCGTGGCGGGCCGAGACCGGATGCGCGTGGTGGTTGTTATGCCACCCCTCGCCGCCGGTCAGGAGCGCGATCAGCCAGTTGTTCGTCGAGTCGTCCTTGCCCTTGAACCTTTGCGAACCCCACATATGGGTCGCCGAGTTCACCAGCCAGGTGACATGCATCCCGATCGTGACGCGCAGGAAGACACCCCAAAGCGCCCACGAGATGCCGCAAGCCCATCCGCCGAAGGCCGCGCCGCCGAGCAGCAGCCCGATGCCGGCAACCGTCACCGGCGCCCAGTGAAAGCGGCTCAGCCATTGGTGACCCGGATCTTTCGCCAGGTCGGGAGCATAGCGGGAGAGCACCTTCGATTCGTTGTGCAGCGATCCATTGAGAATCCAGCCCATGTGCGACCACCACGCGCCGTCGCGCGGCGAGTGCGGGTCGCCCGGCTTGTCGGTGTACTGGTGGTGCATCCGGTGGACGGCAACCCAATAAAGCGGACCGCCCTGCAGCGCCATCGTGCCGCAGCCGGCCATGAAATACTCGAGCCACTTCGGAGTCGCATACCCGCGATGGGTCAACTGCCGGTGGTAACTCATGCCGATGCCGACATTCTGCCCGAAGACCCACATGACCAGGAACACCACGACCGAGGACCAACGGAAGTGAAGACAGGACTGGACGATCGCCGCAATGGCGAGAAAATGAAAGATAGCGATGACAACAAAGAAAACCCAGTTAAACTCGTCTGATTTCTGCTGGGTATGTTGACTGAGGCTGGAGCCGTCGGTCTGCGGGAAAGGGGAATCTGGAATCAGGGTAGCCATGGATCACCAATACACAAAGCCTAAACGCAGCGGCCGTCAGCCAGCTGTAAGATTTGCGTAATAGCCGGAGAGGGCCCCTTGCGGGCCCGAAGCCGGACATCAGCGTCCCGACATCTCCCGAACTTCCACGCTCAGGTTGCGCACGGCCTCCGGCTGTTTTCCGGCGAGCTCCTCCACCCGGCCGAAGATCATCTTGCCCGAGGCAGTCTGCAGCACCGAGGTGACGGTGATCTCAATCGCCCGACCGATCAGGCGCCGGGCATGGTCGACCACCACCATCGTGCCGTCGTCCAGGTAGCCGACCCCCTGGTTGTACTCCTTGCCTTCTTTAAGGATGACAATATTCATCCGCTCCCCGGGCAGCACCACCGGGCGCAGCGAATTTGCCAGGTCGTTAATGTTCAACACGGCAACCTTATGAAGGTGCGCGACCTTGTTGAGGTTGAAGTCGTTGGTGACGATCTTGGCCCGCAGCTTCTTGGCCAACTCCAGCAGCTTCAGGTCGACTTCCTTAATCTGCGGATAGTCCTCTTCGCTGATCTGGATCGTAAGCTGTGCATTGGCCTGCATCCGCTGCAGGATGTCGAGACCGCGCCGGCCTCGCTGCCGCTTCGATCCATCGGAGGAGTCGGCGACCATTTGCAATTCGTGCAGTACAAATTCCGGAACGACCAGCGTTCCGTCCAGAAAGCCGGTCTCGGCCATGTCCGCGATGCGCCCGTCAATGATGGAGCTCGTGTCGAGCACCTTCACCCCGCCCCCTTGGCTCACTTCATTGTTGAAGAGGTCGCCTAACGCGGAAAGGTTCAAGAGCGCGCCCTTGCTCGCGCCCACCACCAAACCGACGTAGGACATAAAGAGCAGGACGACGATCTGCGCCAGTTCCTGGACGCTGCCTGCGGGAATGCTGTTTCGCAGGACCGCGCTGAAGAGAAAGGCGCCGAAAATACCGAGGATGCTGCCGATCACCGCGCCGAAGAGGCGTTTGAGGCTGAGCGCACGGACACGCAGCTCAAAGACGATCATCACCCCGCCGACGCCGGCTCCGGCAATCGCCGAGAGGGAGGAAGGAAGCCCGAATGGCTGGAAGAAATAGGACGCTAGGCTAAGAAGAACGACAAAACCAACGCGAATCAGAACAAGATCCATAACCAAGGCTCCTGCCGCCACGAATGCTATAAGTATCTTCTTGCTTCGTGGTCGCCACTCGGAGTATACCGGGCAGTCAGGAATTTCGGCTACAGCTTTGTGTCTCTCTGCCCGTCCTTGAATGGGCACAAGACCAAACTTGAAAAATCGGAACTCCCGACCCTTCGCAGCATTTCAAAATCCTGCGAAGGGGGGAGACTTTGAAATCCCGATATGCGAAAGCTTTAGTACTTGGGTATCTTTGAATCCACCTGCTCCGACCAGGCCTGGATACCTCCGGCAAGGTTCTTGACATTGCCGAAACCGGCCTGCTGCAGCAGCTCCGCCGCCTTCTGGCTGCGTCCGCCCATCTTGCAGTGAACCACGATTTCCCGGCTCGAATCCAGCTCGCCAATCCGCGCGGGCAGGTCGCCGAGAGGAATGAGGTGACCGCTCAGATTGGCGATCTGGTACTCGTGCGGCTCACGTACGTCGAGCAGGTACACGTCGTCCCCTGCATCCAGTCGCCGTTTGAAATCGGCGACAGAGATCTGCGCGACGCCGTTGTCGACTCCGGCAGTTGCCGGGGCATGAGGAATGATGCCGCAGAACTGGTCGTAATCGATCAATGCGGTCACTGTCGGGTGAGTTCCGCAGACCGGGCAATCCGGATTCTTCTTCAACTTCAGCTGGCGGAACTTCATATTGAGCGCATCGATCAGCAACAGCCTGCCGATCAGCGGTTCGCCCTCGCCGAGAATCAGCTTGATGACCTCGGTCGCCTGGATCACGCCGACCAGACCGGGCAAAATCCCCAGTACGCCCCCCTCGGCGCAGGAGGGAACGAGCCCCGGCGGCGGCGGCTCGGGATAGAGGCAGCGATAACAAGGGCCCTCTTTTGTTGCGAAGACACTGGCCTGGCCATCGAAGCGAAAGATCGATCCGTAGGAGTTCGGCTTGCCGGTCAAAACGCAGGCGTCGTTGACCAGGTACCGCGTCTGGAAGTTATCGGTGCCATCCGCAACGATATCGAACTGGCTGATAATCTCGATCGCATTCGCGCTGGTCAACATTGTCTCGAACTTCACGATGTTGATGAATGGATTGAGGCCCTTCAGCTTCGCCTCGGCGGAGTCAATCTTTGGCCGCCCGATATCGGCGGTCGAGTGAATGATCTGGCGCTGCAGGTTGCTCGAGTCGACCACGTCGAAATCGACCAGCCCGAGTGTGCCAATACCGGCCGCCGCAAGATAGAGGGCGAGCGGCGAGCCTAGACCGCCGGTACCCACACAGAGTACCTTCGCGGCCTTCAGCTTTTTCTGCCCGTCCATGCCGACCTCCGGCAGAAGCAGGTGACGCGAATACCGCGCGATCTCTTCATTGCTCAGTTCCGGCAGTTGCTGTTGCTTGCCTGCTGCGTCTTCAACCAACGTCGCCATGGATCTCCTTTTCGGGGCTTAAAGCAGAAGAACGGCCCGTGTCATGTGTGGAAACCTGGCACTGCCGGCCTTTTCCTGGGAAATGACCTGACAGCCTAGGCGCTTCACATTCCAGCAATGTACTTCCTCTCCAGGCCGCCGGCAATCGACGGAATGATGGAAAGCGCATCTTGCTCTGTGACCGCTGTGGTTTCTTTTTCAGGCAAATAGCGGACATCTTCATCATTGAGATACACATTGACAAACGACCGCAGCTTGCCTTCGTCCGAGTAGAGATGCTTCCTCAGGTCGGGATGCTGGCTGGTGAGCTGGGAGAGCGCCTCGCCAACCGTATTTGCCTCAACGACAATGGTGTCCTGCTTTTCGGTGAATATGCGCAAGGGTGTTGGAATATGGATCTTCATGCCGGAATGCTCCTCAATCTGTCGTATGCCTCTGCCGCGGCGCCGTCGACCTCTATCGGCTCATGCGCCAGCGACTTGGTCTCTTCGCTGTCGCCCATCAGCACGAAGGAATTCGTCTGTTGCGCGGCGCCGGTGACAACCGCCGTAATTACGTAAGAACAACCGAGCCAGTGCGCTTCCGCCAGGTCGGTGCTCGACCATTGCGCCGGATGATCCGGATGCGAATGGTAAAACCCGACGATATCCAAGCCCTGCTCGCGTGCCTGACGCTGAATCCGCATCAATTCCTGCGGGGCGATGTTGTAGCGGTTATGAGCCGAGTCGGTCCGTGTGTTCCCTGCACGAACCGCCTGCTGGATGGCGTTGACATCACCCTCCGACTGCCCCAGCAGCACGCCGCAACACTCATGGGGATAGGTTTCTTCGCCGTGAGTCCGTATCGCGTTGTAAGTCGCGGTGGTCAGTCGCAGCATGTTGTTCTTACTCCTCCCAGAATCGCTCGCTCAGGTATTTGTCTGCCGAGTCACACAAGATCGTCACGATGACTGTGTCTTGAAGCCGCTCCGGCGCTGCTACCGCTATCTCTTCGGCGACGTGCAGCGCGGCGGCGACGTTGGCGGCGGCCGATACCCCCACCAGGACGCCCTCTTCCCGCGCCAGCCGGCGGGCCATCGCGTATGCCTTTTCCGTCTGCATTTCGAGGTTGCGATCTGCCAGCTTCGGGTCGTAAATCGCCGGGACGATCGCCGAGGCCATATGCTTCATACCTTCGAGACCGTGAAAGGGAGAATCCGGCTGCATCGAAATGCACTCGATGCGGGGAGAAAATTCCCGCAGCCGCCGAGTCGTTCCGATAAAGGTTCCGCTGGTGCCCATGCCGGCGACAAAGTGGGTAATCTGGCCATCGGTCTGCCGCCAGATCTCCGGAGCGGTCGTCTTGTAGTGTGCCTTCCAGTTCGCCTGGTTGCCGTACTGGTCGGCATAGTAGAACCCGTCGCCGCCCTCGCCAGCCATTTCCTGGGCCTTGCGGATCGCGCCGTCGGAACCATCTGCCGGGTCGGTCGAGACGACCTCGGCGCCATAGGCGGCCAGGATTTTCTTGCGTTCCGGAGAGACATTGGCGGGCATGCAGAGCGTGACGCCAAAGCCCAGCGCTGCGCCGAGCATCGCGTAGGCGATACCGGTATTTCCACTGGTTGCATCGAGCAGCCGCTGGCGCTTCGTCGCCGCCGAGGCGCCCAGCAGGCCGCGCGCCCGGGCCTCGGCAACGATCGCCGATCCGGCCCGGTCCTTGACCGAGCCGCCCGGGTTCGCCCACTCCGCCTTGCCCAGGATCTGCACTCCGGGTAGATGCGCGGCGATGCGCTCCAGCCGGATGAGCGGCGTATTGCCGATACGGTCAAGAATCCCGGCGCCTAATTTGGTAGCGATGGTGGTTGTCATATGCAAGCTTGGATTGCGACGGGTCCGGCTAATGTGCGAGAGTTGAGATGGAATTGGACGTGACCGCCTGTAGCGATCACGCCGGGTCAGGCATTCTCTTGAGAAGAACGGTGACATCGCCTGTCGCGATCAGATCCCATTTCCATTGCATCCGCCCCGGGTCATAGAAGACCTGCTTCAAGTGTAACTTCAGTCTGAGGTCCAGCGCCAATGCCGATCAAAGTAAAGCACCTGACCTTCGATCAGATCGTCAGTGAACTTCGTTCCCACAAGTTTGATGTTCGAGACCTTCCCGGCGTCGCAGGAGAAGTCCTGGTCGAGAAAAATGGCGTTGGTGCGACCCTCAAACGGGCTGCGGACGGCAAATCGGCCTTGCTCACCTCGAACCCAGGCTTTTTGCTCGGCGGCGAAATCAGCCGCCTGCTGGACCGCGGCAACCAGAAATTCCTCAAGTCGAGCAAGCTGGAGGTTCCGGCCACTGCCGACCACCTCAGGGCCGTACACAAGTTTACGGAGGAACTGCGGGAACGCGCTGCCACCGAGAGCCTGTATAACGAATCGCTCGGAACCGTCAGCGATATCTACTTGTACGACCGGGTCAAGGGCCGCGATCTGCCCGAATCCAAGCGTCCTGTTCCGGCCTGGGAGCTGCCGCCTACCACGAGCTGACGGGCGCCTTCGGGCTACTGCATGAAAGATTTGTGGTAGCGAAGGATGGCCGGGCATTTCTGAGTTTCGTGAAATGAACCTACTCATTCCGCAGCGCCACCATGGGTTCCACCATGGAGGCGCGCCTCGCCGGGATCAGGGCAGCCAGAGTTCCGATCAAAATCAGACCGATGGCTGCCGCGGCATACGACCAGGGATCGAGGCCGGCAACGTTGAAGAGGAAGCTGCGCACCAGCCGGCTGCCTGCCGCCGAAGCGGCCAGTCCGGCGATGATTCCGATTCCGACAAGCCACCAGCTTTGGCGCAGGAACAGGAGCAGGATCGATTTTCGGGTCGCCCCTAGAGCCAGCCGGATCCCGACCTCCTGTTCTCGCTGGGCGACCAGTTGGGACAGGACCCCATAAAGCCCGGCAACCACCATCAGGATTGACAACAACGCGAACGAACCGATCAGGTAGAAGCCGAGCCGCGGGCCGCCGGTCGCGTCTTCGACCGAGGTCTGCATAGTTTTCAGGTCGTCGACCGCAAATCCCGGCGCGGTCTCGCGCATGACCTTGTGAATACTCCGGGCCAGGTCAAAATCTCCGCTGGTATGGATCACATATTGCGTCGCCGAGGCCACCAGGATTCCATAAAACAGCGAGGTCGTCGGCACCTGCCGATACGAGAGCGTCAGCTCCGGCACGGGCGCCTGGTTCAGATTGCGGCGCACGGTGTTCTGCAGTACGCCCACGATGGTGTACTTCTTGATCATGCCGGAATCGTCGCCAAGATCCACCTGCCGGCCCAGCGGACTGGTATTCCGGAAATACTGATCGACAAGGGCCTGGTTGACCACCGCGACAAACGGCGCATTGGCCGCATCGTCGTCCGAAATGGCGCGACCGCTCACCATTGGGACGCCGATGGCAGCGTTGAAATCACCGCTCGTCGCCCGGACGTACGCGTACTTGTCGTCCGTTCCCGGATCGCTTTTGGGCTGCCCGACGATATCGAAGCTGGTGCGCAGGTTGAGATCATCGAGCGGCGTTGAAGAGGCCAGCGCGGCATCGCGGACCCCGGGCAGATGACGCAGCCGGTCGAGCAGCGGCGTGTAGACCCGGTCGGCGATCGAGATAGCCGAACCATCGGCGCCGTTACCACCATTGGCGCTCTGGAAAGCAAGATACCCGGCTGAGTCCGGCGGCGTCGCGGTGAAGGTAATCACATGGCGGGTCTCGAAACCAAGCTGCTGGTGCTCAAGATTGTAGAGGGTGTGGAAGACGAGCCCGGTAGCGACCAGCAGGATAGCGGCAAGCGCCACCTCCCCCGCCACCAGCCACCTCGCCAGTTTCGATCGCGAGGCCTGGGATGTCGAGGAGCGGGACTGCGCCCGTAGCGCCGACTCCGGCTGTGTCTGCCAGGCCAGCAGCACCGGCAGCAGCGAAGAAAGGAGCGTGACCCCCGTCGCGACCAGCGCCAGCATCGCCAGCACCGGGAAGCGCAGATGTATCTCGGACGAACGAGGGAGCGTTCCCCCCGGCAGCTTGTGAAGCGACCACAAGATGATCGAAGCCAGTGCCAGACCGACCGCCGACCCCAGGAAACTGAGCAGGGCGCCCTCCACCAGCAACTGCCGCACCAGCCGCCAGCGGTCGGCGCCCAGGGCGGTTCGCACGGCGAACTCCTGCTGCCGTCCCAGGCAGCGAGCCAGCTGCAGATTGGTCACATTGGCGCAGGCGATCAGCAGCACCAGTCCGAGCGCCGCCAGCAGCCCGATAAAGACCGGCCGTACCGCATGAGTGACCGCGCCCTGGTACGGGACGGCGGTCAGACGCAGGTTCTTGGCTTCTTTCGGATCATCCCTCTCGATCGACTTCGCGGTCCCGGTCAGATCGGCCCTCGCCTGCGCCAGGGTTACCCCCGGCTTCAGTCTGCCGAGCAGGGTGATGAAATTCTCTCCGCGGTCGGTCTGCATCTCCCTGGTCGGCTGAAATAGCATCCACACGGCCGGCGTGTCGCTATACATGTTGGTATCCGGGAAATGAAAGCTGCGCGGCATCACCCCGATGACCGTATGCGGCACGTCGCCGATGCGAATCGCCCGTCCAAGTATCGCGGGGTCGGCCTTGTATTGCTCCCGCCAGAGCGCGTTGCTCAGGATGACGGTGAGCGGCGCGCCCGGCTGGCCGTCGGCTTCGTTGAAAATGCGACCGAGCGCAGGCCGCGCTCCGAGCATCGAAAGCAGGTTCGCCGTAAGCCTCGGCCCAATCACCCGGTTCCCTCCGTCGCCAGCCTGAATGATCGCCAGGTCCGGCTGATAGCCGGCAACGTCGTCAAAGACGTGCGAGCGCTGCCGGATGTCCTGCAGGTTCTTCCAGGAGGTATTGTCCCAGTCATCGACCGTCTCCCCGGGAGGTCCGGCAATGACCAGCCGGCCCGCCGCGTAGTAGGGCAGCGGCCGTAGCAGGACCGACTCGATTACCGTGAACATGGCCGTGTTCGCGCCGATGCCGAGCGCCAGCGTGAGTACCGCTGTGAGCGCAAAGCCCGGCAACTTGCGCAACTGCCGAAGCGAGAAGAGGAGATCGTTGAAGATACTGGACATCGCAGTCGGCTCCCGCGCCTTCGATGCTTGGCGACCCATGCACCAGACGCAACTCGTTTGTCAGAACAGCTTAGCGCAGAGAGACGTCTCAGAACCTCAATTGGCCTCCGAAACGTGCCAGATGCCCGCAGCAAGTCTCTCAGCAGCCGCTGCGGACGCCATTGAGACTGCTAAAATTGAGGCTGTTATGGCCGCCAGCGCAAGCATCTCTCCCGAAATCCTGACCAAATACGAGCCCGTGATCGGCCTTGAAGTCCACGTGCAGCTGCTCACCCAGACCAAGGCCTTCTGCGGATGCTCGTCCAGGTTCGGCGCGGCGCCCAATACCAATATCTGTCCCAACTGCCTCGGGCTGCCCGGCTCGCTCCCGGTGCTGAACAAGCGCGCCGTCGAGTTCGCCGTGCTCGCCGCGACTGCGATCAACTGCCAGGTGCGCGAACGCTCCATCTTTGCCCGCAAAAACTACTTCTATCCTGACCTGCCCAAGGGCTACCAGATCTCGCAGTTCGATAAGCCGCTTGCCGAGCACGGCTGGCTCGATGTCACGACCTCTACCGGGCAGAAGCGCATCGGCATCACCCGCCTGCACATGGAAGAGGATGCAGGCAAGAGCATTCATGACGGATTTCCTGAGTCGGCCACGAAGACTTACGTCGACCTGAACCGCTGCGGCACGCCGCTGATCGAGATCGTCAGCGAGCCCGACATCCGCACCCCTGAAGAAGCCTACGAATACCTCACCCGGCTTAAGGAGATCCTGCTCTACACCGGGGTGAGCGATTGCAACATGGAAGAGGGTTCGCTGCGCTGCGATGCCAACGTGAGCGTTCGCCCGCGCGGACAGGAGAAGTTCGGCACCAAGGCCGAGGTCAAGAACGTCAACAGCTTCCGCTTCATCCGTTCTGCTCTCGAATACGAGATCGAGCGCCAGGTCGAGTTGATCGAGAGCGGCGGCCGGGTCGTCCAGGAGACTCGCCTATGGAACGCCGCCGAGGGCCGCACCTACTCCATGCGCTCGAAAGAGCAGGCCCACGACTACCGCTACTTCCCGGAGCCCGACCTGCCCCCGCTGATCGTCAGCGCCGCGTGGAAAGAGCAGATTCTCGAGGCCATGCCCGAGCTGCCCGAGGCCAAACGCGCCCGCTTCATCGAGGACTACCAGATCAGCGCACAAGACGCGCAGACGCTCACTGCGACGCGAGAATTCGCCGACCAGTTCGAAGTCGCAGCCCGCGCGTCCAAGAGCCCGCGTCGCGTCGCCAACCTGGTCAACAGCGAGCTCGTCACCCGGCTGAAGCTGCATAATCTTGAACTCGAACGCTCGCCGATCACGATGAAGGGCATCGCCTTCGCCGCCGACCTCGCCGAAGAAGGCAAGCTCTCAAGCAAGCAGTGGAAGCAGCTCTTCGATATCGCTTTTGAGAAGAAAGAGGACTTCCAGATCGTCTATGAACGCGAGAAGCCCCAGCAGGTCTCTGACCCAGCGGCGATCGAGAAGCTCATCGACGAGGTCATTGCCGCCAATCCCAAGCAGGTCGAGCAGTATCGCGGAGGCAAGAAGACGGTGGCCGCCTTCTTCGTCGGCCAGGTAATGAAGCTGTCGAAAGGGCAGGCCAATCCGGGGCTGCTGAATGAACTGGTGACGAAGAAGCTGGATTCTTAAGCCGCCCGGCCCGCCGCCGATTGTTTGTTGCGAGGTGATCTCGCGGTCCGGCACCATGCGGGAGATGCGCGAGCGTTGCGACGACTACCTAGTGTTGCGACGACTACCTGAAGTTGGGCGTCGAGCATGTCTGGGTTTTCGATCCGCTCTCCCGGAAAACTTGTACCTGCACCCTCGATGGCTTCCATACTGCGCAAGGGGAGCAACTCCCCGTTCCCGGTACGCCGATCTACCTGCCTCTGGCGCAGACCTTCGCGGAACTCGACTAACCCCGGCCGAACTCTCGCCTCAGTGCGTCGCGCTCGCCGGCGGTTCCGACTCCCGCAGCAACTCCGCAAGATAAGGCGACCAGATTGCCGGCAGGCTGTGCGTCCCATGCCCGCGCGTCGCCTCGCTAATCGGCAGAAGGACAAACCTGCCCTGGGGCACCCGCTTGATCTCGACAGGAACAATCCCCAGCTCCGGCGGATTGATGAAGTCGTCGGCGGAGTTGACTGCCATCACCGGCACCTGGATCTTTTCGAGGTCCTTCGAAGGATCATAGTTCCACGAGGACCGCACCTGGTAGAGCAGGTCATCGGCATCGAGCGAGTGCAGGTTCGCGGCCTCAGTTTTTTTGAGGTACTCGTCGGCCGCGTTGCGAGTCGGGTAGAGCTGCTGCATCTGGAGCGGCGACGAACCCATGAGCAACAGCAGGTCGACCGCGGTCTTTAACCCTGCCGGCTGCGCCTTGTACTCTCCATGCATCCAGCCTGGGTCATTCACAATCGCGTCCATGACCATCTTGCGGGCCACGCGGTTCCTGCCGGCAATCGGCACCGGCATGCAGGCCAGCGGCATCAGGGCTTCGGCAAAGCCCGGGTAAGCCTCGCCCCACATCCATGTATGCATGCAGCCCATCGACGTTCCCATCACCAGCCGCAGCCGGTCGATGCCCAGCGCCTGGGTGACGACCAGGTTTTCACCCCGCACCATATCGTTGTAGTCGTATTGCGGAAAACTGGCATGTAGGCCATCGCTCGGCTTCGACGAGTTTCCATGACCGATATCGTCCGGCAGGATGAGGAAGTATTTCGTCGCATCCAGCAGGCCGCCGGGCGCAAACAGAACGCCGGCAAAGTGAGGGCGAAGGAAGTCCTCGCCCGATCCCCCCGTCGCATGCAGGATGAGAACGGCGTTGTCGACATGGCCGGAGGCGTCGCGGCGCCGTTGCCCCAGTGTTCGATAGTGCAGGCGTAGCTCGGGCAGGACGGAACCATCGTCGAAGTGAAAGTTCCGAGCCACGTAGTCTGCCTCCTGTCCGGCGGCCATGCGCAGCAAGCTCACCAGCAGCAGTGTGAAGACCGCGCCTGTACGCATCAGTCCGGCATTCCGCTAAAGAGAAAATCCATGGAGAACTCCGCCTTGGTCCCATGCTGGCGCACCAGCGTGGCCAGCTGCGCATAGTGCCGAATGCCATGAAAAAGCGCATGAAATAGGATCCGCTTCCGGGTCGCCTGCTTCGTTCCGGAGCTCATCGTGGTGAACTCCAACACCTCATCCCAGTTCACCGAGACATCCTCCAGCAGGCTGCGAAAGCGCGCGAGCGTCTGCCGGTGCAGCCCAAAGAGCACCTCGGCAGACGCTTCCGGAATGTCTTCGTAAGAAGACACTGGTTCGCCGCTCAGCCGCTGCGAATAGCGGACCTCGACTGCGACAATGTGCCGGACAAGCCCGCGGACAGTTCGCACGCCGTAAATGTCACACTCAAATTCGAGCGCCTCGGGATAGAGCATGAAGAGCTTCTGCCAGTGCTGCGCGGTTTCGTCACTCCATCGAAGCACTTCTTCTGCAGTGAGTGCGGGTTGCGGCATGGGGCTCCTTAGGTCGTGCTGCGCCTGCGCTGTCCAGGGGCTGTCCAGGGATTGATCAACGGAATAGGCTGGTGGTCAACGTGCTTTACGTTTCTCGTTGCAAGGGTGCGCCGCGGCTGAGGGCGATCATCGCATCGTGAGGCCGATCGTCGCGACCCTCCCGTTTTCGCTGCGCCATCAGCTTACCCGCTTCGATCGCCGCCCGCGAATCGAAGTTGGCGATCTTGCCGCGGAACTCTTCCTCGAGCAGCCGGGCAAACGCACTCTCAAGATGGGTTCTGCGTCGTCCGTCTGGCATCAGGCTCAGTCCATACTCAATTGCAAAGATGCTAATCGTGCTGGTCCATATCCCGTGTCGAGATTGCCGATCCAACCAGGCTGCGACGACCACTTCCGGGATAGGCTTCACGATTGCCGAGAGCACATTCGTATCAAGCAAAATCATCGTCGTCTTCGACGAAAGAAATCATGTCCACCGTCCAGGAAGGCATTTCGGGAAGCGCAAAGCCCAGGCCGCTACCTGAAAACAAGGCGACGATCGCCGTGCCCAGCCCCCCTGCGCCAGGCTGCTCAGCCCTGATGGCACTCCGCAGGATCTCTTGCAGTTCCTGCTCCATGCTTCGGCCATGCCGCGCGGCACGTTTCTGCAACTCAACCTTGACCTGGTCTTCGAGACTTCGAACTCGCCAGCACGGCCATTGCAGCGCCTCGATAGATATCACGATATCATTGTCGGCCCCGGGAGCTACTTCGACGAAGGGAGCGCCCGCGATCCAATGTCCCGTCGATAGTACATGCCGTCGAATTGAATCCGGCTCAGCCCTTCATAGGCAATGGCCAGCGCCTCCTGGAGCGTATCTGCGGCAGCGGTCACTCCCAGCACCCGTCCGCCGGAGGTGAGATAGTGTCCGTCGGCCAGGCTGGTGCCTGCATGAAAGACCTGCGCCACCTGGCCCGCGGCCTCAAGGCCGCTGATCCTCTGCCCCGCCATGTAGCTCCCTGGATAGCCTTTAGACGCCGCCACTACGCACGCCGAGGCCCCCCGCCTCCAGCGAAATTCGCTTTCGCTTAATCGGGCTTCCACACAGGATTCCAGCCCCTCGAAGAGATCGCTTTCGAGCCTCACCAGGATCGCCTGGGTCTCGGGATCGCCGAAGCGCGCGTTATATTCAAGCACCATCGGTCCCTTCGCGGTCATCATCAGGCCACAGTAGAGCACCCCGGTAAACGGAGTCTCCTCCGCCGCCATGCCGTCAATCGTCGGCTGTGCCACGTGCTGCACCAGCCACGAGGTCATCGTTTCGGCCAGCATGAGGTCCGTGGTATAAACGCCCATTCCCCCGGTATTCAGCCCGGTATCGCCTTCGCCGATCCGCTTGTGGTCCTGCGCCGGGACCAGCGGTGTCACGTGCTTGCCATCGGAAAACAGCAGCAGAGAAATTTCTTCGCCTTCGAGGAACTCCTCAATGACAATCGAACCCTCGATCGTTCCCAGCAGTTTCCCGTTAAACAGCCCGGTAATCGCCGCTTCGGCCTCCTGGAGAGAATCGCAGATCAACACCCCTTTGCCCGAGGCCAGACCATCAGCCTTGATCACTACCGGAAGACTGAACAGTTCGAGCGACGCCAGCGCCTCGGCCTCGCTGGAAACCGCCGCATACTTGGCCGTCGGAATGTTATGCCGCTGCATAAACCGCTTGGCAAAGGCCTTGCTTGTCTCGAGCATCGCCGCTGCCTGGGTCGGGCCGAACACCGCGACACTGCGGCGTCTCAACTCATCGACCAGGCCGAGGGAGAGCGGCAGTTCTGGCCCGACCACCGTCAGGTCCGGCTTCTCCTCTGAGACCACGCGCAGCAGGTCAAACAAGTCCGTCTGCCGCACCGGCACACAACGCGCGATCGAAGCGATCCCTCCGTTGCCAGGAGCACACACTACTTCGCTCACCCGGGAAGACTTGCGGAGCGCCCAGGCCAGCGCATGCTCCCGCCCTCCCGCACCGATAATCAGAACTTTCATTTAGCTGGGGAACTCCTGTTCTCACAGTATCGCTCTTGGCGCCGTTCCATCGAGGCTAACTCACCAGCGGGCGGAATCAAACTGCCGGGGAACAGCCCAGGCCGCTGCCCAACTACGTCGAGTCCTTTCCGATCGATTGGAGAGAACAGCAATTCATGATTGAGAAAATGTGCAGCCAGGAGCGCGACCGTCCCGATCGACTGGCCGCAGCTACTTGCCGGCCACCGCAGGGTGCAGCTCTGTTGCAATCGTCTTCAACAGCACCGCATCCGCCGTGTCGTTGCTCAGTTCCCAGACCATCGCCCCGCCAAATTTCTGCTGCCGCGCATACTCCAGCTTCGCCCGGATCGACACCGGGTCGTCAAAGGTCCAGAAAGCGTTGCCGTCGTAAAGCCACGGCGTCTGCGATCCTTCTTCCCTGTAGAGCTTCGAGTTCGGCTGGATCGATTGAATGTAGCTGTAGAAATGATCCCCGCGAATCACCTGCCCGGGCTGAAAGAGCCCATGATTGACATCGGCGACGCCATTCCACCCGTAAGCGTAAAAAGGGATGCCCATCAGCAGCTTCGCGGCCGGCACCCCGGCCGCTTCATAGCCCTGCATGGTCGTCTCGACGCTTCCGCGCAGCGGGTCTCCGGGAACGGAGTACAGCGGCGCAATAAATCCTGTCTGGTGGCTCCAGGGGCCGCTGTAGTCGTAATTCATCACGCCGAACTGATCGACGACCGAGGCGATGGCCTTCATATCGAATCCATCGTAGTGAGAATAGCCGGCCGAGACGGCGATCGACAGCTTGAGCCCCGGCTCGACTGCGTCCAGCTGGCGCCGGAATTCAGTCAGCATGCCAAGGTAGTCGTCCTTTTGGTCCGGAGCAGGTACCTCCCAGTCAATATCGAAACCATCAAAGAGCCGACCTGCCTCAATACCCGGCCGCAGATGGCCGCGAACGAACATGTCGATGCAGGAGGCAACAAACGCCACCCGATTTTCCGGCCTCGCCGCCGCCGCGAAACCGGCCGGATTGCCTTCGAGTGAAACCAGCAGCTTGAGCTTCGGATACAGGCGCTTTAGATCTCGAAGCTGGCGGAAATTGCCCCGCAAGGGCGCAAGCTGCTCGTCCGCCTTACCGTCGACGCTGTTGGCGGCGGTAAAGACCAGGTTCAGGTCGGCGTTCGGGTCAGCGATGGCGCAGCGGTTGTCGGCGATTACGCCTTGCGCATAGTCCATCTGGTCCAGCATCCCGGCGGCCCCGCTCGCCACCAGATTCTTGACAAAATATTGGTTATAAACGCCCCACTGCGGAAAGTAGCCGACCACCACCGGCTTCAACGGCGTCGCGGCCGGAAGATTCGCGGCCCTCAAGTGCCGGGGCGCGATCAGGCACAGCAGCAGCAAGGGAAAAGCGTTGCGCCAGCCGCTTGGCCGATGCCTGGATCGAGAACAGCAATTCAAGATAGACCTCGTCAATTCGGCTTGATCTCGGCGCGGCTCGAGCTGCCAAAAGGAAGCGCCTCCGTGGCAAACGCCTGCTCTGCGTGATTTCCAATCACCTTATAAATGGCGAACTGCCGGTCCGATGCCCGCCTGAGTTCAAAGACAAGCTCGGCCCGATTATCGCCGTCCGTATCTACTGCATCGACAAGCCGCATGCGCGGCGTGATGTCCAGGTGATCTTGATCGGTCACCGACTGCAGCCTCACCTGCGGGTCCCCGTTGAAATCCGGCTGGGCAATGATCGTCACATACTTCTCTAGGGTGGCGCGCGCGTTGTTCGGACCGACCGTCGCCTTTGCGGTCAGGACCAGCGTCGGACCCCCGCTATAAGACAGCTCATAAGAGTGATAATCCTTGTCGCTCAGCACCACCGGCGGCGGTCTCTGCGCCACCCGATGGCTAAGGGTATTGTGAGGAGCGCCCGCACGGGCAGCCGGGGTCCCCGTCGAGGTCTTCGCGGAGGTCGTTTTCGCCGCAGCAGGCGCGCCGTCCGCTAGAACCGCCTTGACCGCCAGCGCCTCCACCGCGGTCTGCAGCCTGGCTGCATCGTCGGGACTGGGCCACTGGTAGGTAAAGGCATGCTCCTCGCGGGTGGAGGCATCCGAGACTGCCGTCATCTGCTGCAGATCGGGCGGCAAGCCGGAAAGTTCGGTCGCCTCGAGCGGCGTATTCGACCCAACGGGCTTGCCGCGAGACATCTTCGGCCGATCGGGATCGGGTTCGTTTGCGCTCGTCACCGGCGCGCCGTCATCGTCGCCCGCAGCACTGGCGCTCGCCGCCGACCGCTTCTTCAAATGCGGCCGGTCCGGGTCGTCCGGTGCAGTACCCGCTCCCGTCGCCGTGTCGCTGCTGTCGCTCTTCCGGTGAAGGACGGGCTTGTCCGGGTCATCCTGCGCCGTGTCGCTGCTTCCCGAATCGGTCTTCCGATGGAGGGTTGGTGTATCCGGATCTTTAGTCGAGGATGTGGAATCCCCAGACTTCGACCCCGTCGACGAGCCGCTCGCGCTCGCCGGATCGCCTCCCTTGAAGTGCGGCCGGTCCGGATCGTGGTCCTCGATCACCCTGGGCAGGTTTTTCGAAGGAACCAGCTTTTTTGCCGGCTTTGGCGGAGCCAGCGGCCTCCATTTACCGTAACCAAACCAGGAACCGCCGACATTGGCTCCGCCCGCAATGTCAAAGGTACCCTGAGGCACGCCGGCCTTCTCCAGGTCATAGAGGGTGTCGCTTTCGACAGCCAGCGGGGCAGGCCGTGCGAGGTACAGGCCACCGTCCTCATACCGGCCATCGACAAAAACGGTAACCGGCACGATCCGGCTCGCGGTCGGCTTTCCCGGGTCGCCCACCCACTCCAACACCGAGATAGCCCGCGGCGCCGGAGGCTTCTTCTGATCGTCTTTTTGCGTATGCCCGGGATACTGCGCCGCCGCCGGAAGCGCAGAGCCCGCCAGCAGCATGAATAGAACCGGCAGCGAGCCAGCACGACATGACGGGTGTGTCGACCTCGGCAAGAACATACCTCTCAAGCTTACGCAATCATGCGGGTGTTGTAATAAAGATGCGGGTTGCTCGGCCTGGCTGGCCTGTTCCTCATGCTACGCTCGCCGGCCAAGTCGTAATCCACACGAAAGGACGTATATAAATCCCATGGAAATCAACGACAAAGTCGCCGACTTTACCCTTCAGGACGAGCAGGAAAAAACCACACATCTCTCCGATTTTGCCGGCAAGCCGGTCGTGCTCTTCTTTTACCCCAAAGCCGACACTCCCGGCTGCACCATCGAAGCCTGCGGATTTCGCGACATCTTCGAAAACATTCAGAAGTCCGGGGCCGTCGTGCTCGGCATCTCCCGCGACACGCCCAAGTCGCAGAACAAGTTTAAGGAGAAATACGACCTGCCCTACACCCTCCTTGCTGATGTAGACGAAACAGTCTGCAAACAGTTTGACGTTCTCAAGGAAAAGAACATGTATGGGAAGAAAGTCATGGGTATTGAACGGACTACTTTCCTGATCGGTCCCGATCAGCACCTGGTAAAAGTCTTCTCCAAGGTCAAACCCGAGGGTCACGCCGAAGAGGTTCTTCAAGCAATTGACGAGTACGCCAAGGTTCATAAGGCTTAGCGCGAACCCGGTTGCCCCATGTCTCGCCTTGAGACATGGGCAACCAACTCACAAATCTCCTGATGCCTCGTCCACCACTTCCACCCGGGTTCTACCTCGAGTCGCCGGACATCGTCGCCCAAAAGCTTCTCGGCAAGCTCCTGGTCCGCAGACTCGACGGTCAGACCTTCGCCGGCCGCATCGTCGAAACCGAGGCTTACTTCGGTAGCGACGATCCCGCCGCTCACGCCTTCGCAGGCCGAACCACCCGCACCGAAGTCCTCTTTGGGCCGCCCGGCCGCGCCTATGTCTACTTCATCTACGGCATGCACTTCTGTCTGAATGTCTCCTGCGAGCCGGTGGGGCAGGCCGGTTCGGTTCTGCTTCGCGCTCTCGAACCAGTCGCCGGCCTCGCCCAAATGACCGCGCTGCGGAAACTCCCGCCCGACGCCCCGACGCGCCTGCTGACCTCCGGCCCGGGACGCCTTTGCCAGGCGCTGGCAATCACCCGCGCCGGGGACAATGGGGTCGATCTCACCAGCCCACGATCTTCCCTGCAGATCACGGGCGACGATTTCATCGCATCCGGGATTACCGTCACCCCCCGGATCGGCATTCGTAAAGCCTCGACCCTGCCCCTGCGCTTCCTTCTCACCGGAAACCGCTTCGTCTCTGCATCACCTCGGAAGGCTGTTTCGCCTACACCTTGAAGCCGGCCTGCTCATCAGGAGGCACCGTTTGCGCCGAACCAACGTTCACCTTTCGCTCGCAGCCGTTGCTCTCAGGCTCGTATGCCGGACGGTCGCTGACAAACCGGAATTGTCCATTGGCCTCTGCGTGCTGGTCCACGCGCCCACGCCCGGGCTTCCGTCGAAGGGCCCGGCGCTGCTGATCGACTCCCGTCAGTTCAGGATGAAGCTGCTCAGCGAGAGCTTTCTTCCCGAACAGTTCTGGTTTGACCTGCGCGAATGGATTTACGAGAAGCAGCTACCCCTGGTCATGACCCAGCGATATGTCAATCGATACGGCGCCAAGCAGGTGCTCTTGCATGACCAGCAGTTTTGCCTGAATGCCTACTCGACGCGTGACGCTGAGGTTGAACCAGGCTTCGGCCAGAGCAGATTGTCGATCAGCCGGGTCGAGCCAACCTGCGCCGCGATGGCGATCAGGCCGCCGCCGGCCACGTCGGCGATGTCCTGGAGCGTCTCCGGATCGACGACCGCCAGGTAGTCGATTCGGACGCCCGGCTCCTCGTCCATCACCGATTCGATTCCTGTCAGCAGATCCGCAGCCGCATATTTACCGTTCGCCGCCATCTCCGAAGCCACATGCAGCGCGCGGCCGATCACCCGCGCCTGCCGGCGCTCTTCCGCACTGAGAAAGCGGTTCCGCGAACTCATCGCCAGGCCGTCGGCCTCGCGCACGATCGGGCAGCCCACGAGCTGGAGATCGAAGTTCAAATCCTGGATCATCTTGCGTAACACCGCGAGTTGCGCGGCGTCCTTTTGCCCGAAGAAAGCATGTGTCGGCAAAGCTATATGGAACAGCTTGGCGACCACAGTCGCTACTCCGCGAAAATGCCCCGGCCGCGAAGCGCCGTCGAGCCGGTCGCCCACTCCCTCAACCTCGACCCAGGTCGAAGCGCCGCCCGGATACATCTCCGCCACGCCTGGCGCAAAGACCAGATCGACGCCCTCCGTTTCGAGCAAGGCGCAATCGGCCTCGAAAGTTCGCGGATATCGGCCCAAATCTTCATGAGCAGCAAACTGGGTGGGATTGACAAAGATCGAAACCACCGTCGCATCGCAAGCCGCTTTCGCCGCCCGCACCAGGGACAGGTGCCCCTCATGCAGCGCGCCCATGGTCGGCACCAGTGCCAGCGATTCCCCGGCCAACCGCAGGGCGCGGCAGTCGTACTGCATCTCCTGGATAGTTTCGACTACCCGCATGCAACCTTCAGCGCACGATCGCGAAGCTGGGTTCGCTTCGTTCCTCGAGCGCCAGCCGCTCTTCTTTGGCCAGGTGATAGCTCTCCTGTTCGCCCGGAAACGTCTTGCTGGCAACATCCATCCGATAGCCTTCGATGGCCGAGCGGAAGAGCGCCGCCGCATCTCCATACTGCCGCACAAACTTCGCCGGCTTCGAAAAACTCAGGTTCACGAGATCGTGGAAGACCAGGATTTGCCCATCGCAGTCCGGACCCGCGCCAATCCCGATAGTCGGGATCGAGAGTTCGGCAGTGATCCGCTGCGCAACCTCGCGCGGTACGCCTTCGAGCACCACCGCCGTCGCCCCGGCATGTTCGAGCGAAAGCGCGTCGCGGATGAGTTCGTCGATCGCTTCGAGGGACTTGCCCTGTACCGTATAGCCGCCCATCCGGTGGACCGACTGCGGCGTGAGCCCGAGATGGCCGATCACGGGGATCTCCGCGCTAACCAGCCGCTCGACCAGTTCCAGCCGGTTGCGGCCGCCCTCGATCTTGACCGCCTCGGCGCCGGCTTCTTTCACAAAGCGAACCGCATTGGCTACGCCCTCAACAACGCTCGCGTGATACGAGCCAAACGGCATGTCCGCCACGACGATCGCCCGCCGGACCGCCCGCCGAACCGCCCGGGTATGGTGCAGCATCTCGTCCACGGTGACCGCCAGGGTACTTTCAAGGCCCATGACAACCATGGCCAGCGAGTCGCCTACCAGGATCAGATCGATGCCGCACTCATCGACAATCCGAGCCGTCGCATAGTCGTAGGCGGTCAGCGCGGTAATCGGCTGATGGTTCTGTTTCTTGGTTTGTAAAGAGGGAAGCGTAACTTTCGATGAGGGCTTTGCCGAGGCAGGCGAAGATTCATCCGCGCTGCGGAAGTGGGAAATACTCATTATTTTTCTCCAGTGCAGCTCCCGCCGATATCTCTGGGATGCTACCCGAACAATTTCAGACAATACGCCTACGGCAAAAGCCTGGCAAGCCAGTCACGGCATTGCCAGGCCTCTGTCGTGTAACGCACTGCCGCCGCATTCACGTCTATCTATTTGCACTACTTGCAGTTAGGATGCCCGCAGTGACAGGTAAGATCGGTCATCCCTTTTGCATCTTTGCAATGCTGGCTGCAGAATTTGTCTTTCTCGACCATGCAAGTACAGCTTCCATGTGCGCATTTTTTTGGTCCTGACATGTTTCCGTCCTCCAGTTCGCGGTCCGATTAGCCTCTCAGCCAGCGAACCCGGAAGCATACTGCCGTCCAGCCAGGATGGTCAACCCGCCAGCTCCGTGCTCAAGGGCAGAAAGTACTGCGTTCCCTTGATCGGCTCGGAAAGCCGCTTCAGCAGCATTTGCAGATCGCTGTTGTTGTTTACAAAATCGATCTCCGACGTATCCACCACCAGCAGGTCGCTCGCCGTGTAGTGGAAGAAGAAGTGTTCATAGGCCGCAACCACCTGTTCCAGATAACCGTCGCTCACCGCCTGCTCGCCGGGAACACCCTTCCGCTTCACCCGCTGCTTCAACACTTCAGGGCTGGCCTGCAGGTAAATCACCAGATCCGGAGTCGGCACCTGCTCGCGAAACTGCTGGTAATAGCCGTTGTAGAGCGCCAGCTCCGCATCCGAAAGGTTGATGTAAGCAAACAGTTTGTCCTTCTCAAAGATGTAATCGGCCACTACCGGCGCTTGCAGCTCCTCTTTCTTCAGCTCCTTGAGCTGCTCAAAACGCTCCCGCAGGAACCACATCTGCGTCTGAAAGCCGATTGTTGTCTGGCCGGCATAAAAGCGCTCCAGAAAGGGGTTGCTCTCCGGCTCGACGATGCGCTGCGCATGCAATGTCTCCGCCAGGATCGCCGCCAGGCTCGACTTGCCTACCCGGATCGGCCCTTCGAGGGCAATCAGGCGAGGCTGCTCAAATAGGTTTGCCATCACGTGTAAAACTCCAGGAAAGGAATGCTTCGAATAGTTTGTCATGAGTTTACAGCGAAGAAAATACGAAGATAGCACGCCGGAACGCGGATCGGAGGTTCTCGCTTCAGGCAGTACACTGAAAGGCAATGCTCGCCCAGCTCGCAGCCTCTTCAGCCGCAGCCGGCCTGGCTGCTGGAGCCTACGCCTACGCCGCCCTTTGGCCTGGCTCCCAGATATTTGGTCTCACCCTGATCGCCAACCCCAGTCCTGACGAGATCGCCCTCACCTTCGACGATGGCCCCAACGATCCCTATACCCGGCAGCTGCTGGATATTCTCGATCAGCACGGGGTCAAGGCTAGCTTCTTCATGATCGGACGCTTCGTCCGCCAGCGTCCCGATCTCGTCCGCGCCGTTCGCGCCGCAGGCCATCTCGTAGGCAACCACACCATGACCCATCCGTGGCTGATTGCCGAAGCACCTGGAAAGGTCCGGCGACAGCTTCAGGACTGCAACGCCGCTCTTGAAGACGTTCTGGGCGAAGAGGTGAAATACTTCCGGCCGCCTCACGGCGCGCGCCGCCCCGACGTGCTGCGAACTGCCCGCGAACTCGGGCTGATTCCAGTCATGTGGAATGTCATGGGCTACGACTGGAAGCCGGAAAATAGCTCCGCCAGGATCCAAACCTACCTGGAACAAGGAGTCGCCCGCAATCAACGCACCGGAAGGAGCACCAACATCGTCCTCCACGATGGCGGAGAGAGCAGCCTCGGCCAGGACCGAAGCTCGACCGTAGAAGCAGTCAGTCAGCTGCTACCCAGGCTGCTGCTACAGAACTTTCGCTTTATCACCTCCGAGCAGATCAACGTTCGCTCGAGGTAGTGCCGGGTGCATCGACTCCCAGGTCGCTATCCCCGAAATCCGCACGATAGAAGCTGTGGTCAATGGCTCGATCTCAGCCCGGCGCTTCCAGATGCACCCGCTGCTGAACCTTGCCGCATGTTCCCTGCTGCTGGCTGTTATCGGCGTCTACCGCGTCCTCGCCTGCTCCGCCGTGCGCACCCGGGAGATCGGCATCCGCATGCCTCTTGGCGTCAATCGCGGCGTTATCTAACGCCTGAGGCTGGTTGAGGGAGTGACTCTTGTTCTCATCGGCGCCTTTCTCGGCGCAGGACTGGTTTTTCCTGGGCGGGAGATTCATCGCCAGCCTGCTCTTCGATGTGCGACTCACCGCCACGCTCGTGACAGGGTCGGCCTGCTTGCTGCTGCTTCTCACCGGAGTCGCCGCCAGTCTGCTCACGGCAAGGAAAGCGACCAGGATCAAACCCGTTGAGCCTTGTGTTGGCAGTAGCCTGTCTTGCAGCGTGAAGCCGAGAAGCCCAAAAAATCGAGCGACCCGTCATCCAGTATCATTCCGCCAGGGTTCGCACTTCGCGGAGTACGCCGGCGCAAGCCGGCATCTTTCCAGGCCCCGACCAGACATGACAATGACCCGACCCGCAGGTTTACTGAAGTGCGCATTGCTGCTTGCAGGATGCACGGCGGCAACGCCTCCGCCGGACGCTAGATCCCCTTCAGCCATACGGGCCCAGCCAGCCACTCGCGACCAACCCGGCCTCAATCCCATCGGCCAGGACCGCCAGCAGTCGAACCGGCGACGCTCCCGCCGGAACCGTCCCGCTGCAGACTCACAACCCGGGAACTTCGATTTCTACCTGCTGACCCTTTCCTGGTCGCCCGAGTTCTGCGCCACCCATCCCGGCAGCAACGAATGCGCAACCCACCCCGGCTTCGTCGTTCACGGTCTCTGGCCGCAGAATACCGACGGCACCTACCCGGAGAACTGCTCGAACGCCGCGGGGCCGTCGAATCCGCAGCAATACTTGAATCTGATTCCGACACTCTCCCTCATCCAGCACGAATGGGCCACCCACGGCACCTGCTCGGGACTCGCCCCGGATCCCTACTTCGGCGAAATCAGAAGCGCCTTTCACCAGGTGAAGATTCCGTCAGCGTTCGCTGGCAATAACCCGCCCGCGTCAGCGCCGCCGGGCGCGGTCCTTGATCAGTTCGCGGCCACAAACCCAGACTGGCCGCAAGGGAGCCTCGCCCTCAGCTGCGGCAGAAACTATCTCACCGCCGTCGAAGTCTGCCTGTCGAAAACACTCACCCCAGAAACCTGCCAGAACGTGCCTACCTGCGGCGCGACAGTCGTGAAGATCACGCCTCGGAAATGATCGTTCTCGAGCGGTCCGCGACGTCTCCGGATACGTCAGCGGGTACTCAACGTCTTCGCCGGTCTCATGCCCTGAATTTTGTTTAGATCTTGTTGCCGTCGTCAAGAACACTGCGAGCGGGTAGCAAGACTAATGCCTGTTCCCGTTGGGGGTAGTCGGATGAGTGCTTCCTTCGAACCCGCGACATTCAGTGCGGTACTGCCAGGCCAAACTCTGCAACGGTTCGTCTACGAAAAAGTCAGGAGCTACTCGGTTTCTCGCGTAGCCGCAGCAAACGCCCCCTTCGCCGCCGCCACCGTAGCCGCTACTTCCGCATCCCCATGCGCCGTTCCCAGGAACATTGCCTCAAATTGCGAAGGTGGCAGCCACACCCCCGCCTCCAGCATCGCCCGGTGAAAACGTCCGAATAAGGCTGTATCCGAAAGAGCCGCCGAATCCCAATCCGTCACCGGAGCCTCGGTGAAAAACCAGGTAAACATCGCTCCCACCCGGTTCGTCACCACAGGAGTTCCCGCGGCGGCAGCTTCCGCAGCCACGCCCGCAGCAACCGCCTCGCTCACCCGTTCGAGCTCCGGATAGATCTCGCCCTCGCGCCGCATCAGTTCGCCGACTGTCGCAATCCCCGCGGCCATCGCCAACGGATTCCCGCTCAGTGTTCCCGCCTGGTAGACCGGCCCCAGCGGAGCCAGCAGGTTCATAATCTCCGCTCGCCCACCAAAGGCGCCGCACGGCAGCCCGCCGCCGATGATCTTGCCGAGCGTCGTCATATCCGGCTCGATGCCATAGAGCGCCTGCGCCCCGCCGAGCGCGACCCGGAAGCCAGTCATCACTTCATCAAAAATCAGCACCGCGCCTGAGTCGTGAGTGATGGCCCGCAGCGCCGCCAGGTATCCCGGCGCAGGCGGCACGCAGCCCATATTGCCGACAATCGGCTCAACGATCACGCAGGCAATCTCGTCTCTATGCAGCGCGAAGGCCGCCTCGACCGCTGCTACATCATTAAAGGGGAGCGCCAACGTGAAGTGAACGATCTCTTCCGGGACCCCTGCCGATCCTGGGATCCCAAACGTGGCCACGCCCGATCCGGCCTTCACCAGCAGTCCATCGGAATGCCCGTGATAGCAGCCCTCGAACTTCACAATGTACTTGCGCCCGGTAAACGCCCGCGCCACCCGAATCGCCGACATCGTCGCTTCGGTTCCCGAACTCACAAAGCGCAGCTTCTCGATCGACGGCACCGCCGCTACCACCATCTCGGCCAGTTCGCCCTCGGCCGGCGTCGAGGCCCCGAAGCTCGCTCCATTGGCGGCGGCACGCTGGATCGCCTCGACCACCGGGGGATACGCATGGCCCAGGATCATCGGCCCCCATGAGCCGAAATAGTCGAGATACTGGTTGCCGTCGGCGTCCCACAAATACGCGCCTTCGGCGCGGACCAGGAACGGCGGTGCGCCGCCCACCGCGCGAAAAGCCCGCACCGGCGAATCAACCCCCCCCGGCAGCAACCGTTCCGCCCGCAACTGAAATTCGTGAGATCTGGAAAGAGTTCTAGTCATCACGATCAGTATAGGGTCGGCGCTTTCCGCCGGGCGGAGGCGCGCACCATTGGCCTTTGGCGCGATCAAGCCGGCGCAGACCCCTCGGGAGAACCCAAGGTCTACTGCTTCGGAATATGCTCCGACAGCCTCTTCAGTTCCGCCAGACAAGCCTTCTTTGCTCGCTGCAGTTCAGGAGCCCCAATCCTCTCCACTGCCACCAGCGCGGCGGCTTGCCCGAGGAGAACCAGAGTGGCAACAAAGCAGCAAAGACCCATGACCGCGACGATGCATGAGGCTCCCTCTCCGAGAGAATATGGCACCTGCGAACACACCACGGCCCGTCTCCCCTAAAATCGAACTTCCAGATGAAAAACCTTCTCGCTGTTCTCTCCCTCTTGTTGCTCGGCGGCGCGGCCTGCTTCGCGAAGAGCGTGGCGCCCCCGCTCCATACCTCCGGCTACCGCATTTTGGACAGCAAGAACCAGCCTATCCGCCTCGCCTCGGTCAACTGGTATGGCTTCGATGAGGGAGAATACGTCGCCGGCGGCCTCGATCACGCACCGCTGAAAGCGATCATCCAGCAGATCCAGGCGATGGGCTTCAACTCCGTCCGCCTGCCGTGGGCTGACGAGACGATCGAAAAGGACCCGATCGTCAAGGATGACACCGTAGCGGCTAACCCGAAGTTCAAAGGCAAACACGCCATGCAGATCATGGACGCGGTGATCGGGGAGCTCGCCAAAGCGCACATCCTGGTCGTGCTCGACAATCACATCAGCCGCGCCGACTGGTGCTGCAGCGAGACCGACGGCAATGGTCTCTGGGCCAACGTGCAATACCCCGAGGCGCGCTGGATCGCCGACTGGCAGACCATCGTTCGCCGCTATCACAAACAGCCTTATGTCGTCGGCGCCGATCTTCGCAACGAGCTGCGCAGCGGAGCCGCGTGGGGCGGCAATACCCCGGCCCTCGACTGGCACGCGGCCGCCGAACGCGCCGGCAACGCCGTCCTCGCGACGAATCCGAAACTCCTCATCATCGTCGAGGGCCCGCAGTACTCAACCGACTTTCGCGGAGCCGCCACTCTCCCCGTCAAGCTCACCGTTCCCGATCGCCTCGTCTATTCGCCGCACGATTACGGCATGTCCCAGCCCGAGATGCATAGCTACGAAGAACTCAAAGCCCATCTCGATAGTCGCTGGGGATTTCTCCTCCACAATCAGCCGCCCGTCCCGCTATGGATCGGCGAGTTCGGCGTCTGCCAGGACCTCTCCAATTGCAAAAGCAGAGGCTTCTCGTTCGAACCCTGGTTCCGATGGTTCGTGCAGTATCTTAAGGAGAACGATCTCGGATGGGCCTACTGGCCGCTCAACGGGACCCAGTCCACCGGCCAGGGTCGCAAATACGATGCTCTCGAAAGCTACGGCTTGCTCTCAACCAACTACCAACGAATCGCCGCCCCAGAGGTCATCCAGCTACTCAAATCCATCGAATAGCAGAGCAGTTCTCTGGTAAAACTCTGTGACTCCCAGGCCATCCTAGTGCCCGGCAGCTTCTAAAGGCGCCTTGATCCGCGGCGGCGGCTTCCTCATCAGAAATGGCAGGGGAACAAGGCAGGCCATGATCACGCTCATGATCCAGAACGCATTCATGTAACTCAACATCGACGCCTGGCGCAGCATCTGCTGATAAGCCTGGCCGACAGCGAGTGATGCCGCCTGGTCCGCGCCCTGGCCAAGCGCCATCAATGCAGCCTTGGTTTGGGCGATGTAGGCCCCATAGGCCATGGTGTTGCCGGTATTGGCCGCGAGCGCGCTCTGGTGAGTCTGCGCGGTGCGCGTCAGAAACGTGGTTAGCATCGCCGTACCCATACTGCCGCCAATATTGCGGGCAAAATTCGAGAAGCTCGAGATCTGGTTGCTCTTCTCTCGAGGCACACCCACATAGTTCAACGTACTGATCGGAATGAAGATAAATGGCAGCCCGATCACCTGTAGCGCCCGCCATAGCGTGATCTGCCCGAAGCTGACATCGAGATCGAGATGGGTGAGGTTAAACAGCATGACTGCGGTGATGCCGTAACCGAGCGACACCAGCAGCCGCGCATCCATCTTCGAAACCAGGATGCCGGCGACCGGCATCAGCGCCATCATCACCAGGCCGCCCGGCGACAGCACCATCCCCGATCTCTCCGCGGTATACCCGAGCAGCGTCTGCAGGAACTGCGGTATCAGCACCGTCGTGCTGAAGAGCACGATGCCCAGCACGAACTGCAGGAACACCGCTGTGCCAAAATTCCGGTTTTTGAGCAGCTTCAGATCGACAATCGGATCAGGATGGTTCCACTCCCAGAAGACGAAAAACACCAGCAGGCTGATCGCGATGATGAAAAACGTAGTGATCATCGAGTCGCCGAACCAGTCCTTCTCCTGGCCTTTATCGAGCACAAACTCCAGGCAGCCCACGCCCACGCCCACTAACCCGAGGCCGGCAAAGTCGACCTTCGGCTTGTCGCGAATAATCACCTCTCGCTGCTGCTTGAGATACGGCGGGTCTTCGACCATACGGTTGCTGAGAAACAGGGAAAGCAATCCGAAAGGAATATTGATGAAAAAGATCCAGTGCCAGTTGAAATTGTCGGTAATCCAGCCGCCCAGCGTCGGCCCGATTGCCGGCGCGACCACCACCGCCATCCCGTAAAGCGCAAACGCCTGTCCACGCTTGCTGACCGGAAAGCTGTCGGCCAGGATCGCCTGCTCGCTCGGCGCAAGCCCCCCGCCGCCCAGCCCCTGCAGGATGCGCGCCAGGATCAAGACCGGCAGCGTCTGCGCCAGCCCGCAAAACAGCGAGCATACGGTGAAGATCACCACGCAGACCATGTAGAAGCGCTTGCGCCCGAAACGCGTCGCCAGCCAACCGGAGATAGGCAGGATGATCGCGCTTGCCACCAGGTAGCTGGTCAGCACCCAGGTCGCCTCGTCCTGGCTTGCGCCGAGCGACCCGGCTATATGCGGCAGCGCCACGTTGGCGATCGAGGTGTCGAGCACCTCCATGAACGTCGCCAGCGTAACTGTCAGTGCAACCAGCCACGGGTTGTGGCTTGGTTTCCAGTCGTGAATGTCAGGCAAAACGTGCCTCGCCTGCTCTCGTCATCGGGGGTTCCAACCAGAGCTTTCAAAAAATAAATTGATATCAGTCTGCTGATACTATATCAGTAGACTGATATGTCCAGCCCGTGGCCCGATGAAAATACGAGCAGCTACCCGATCGCCCTGCTGGCGAAACGCGTGCTCCAGCTCTTTCGCGACGGCATGGACGAACATCTGCGCCCCTATGGCGTCACCACTGCCCAGCTCCATGTGCTCAAGGCGCTCGAACATGAGCCCGGAATCTCCGGCGCAAAGCTGGCGCGAACTTGTATGGTTACCCCTCAAACGATACAGGTTCTCATCCGCGCCATCGAGGCGAACGGTTGGATCGTGCGCAGGAAACATCCCGAAAATGAACGGATCCTCCTCGTAACTCTCACCCCTGTCGGCAGGCGCCTGCTTACCCGTTCCAAGACCGCCCTCGGTCACATCTATACGAAAATGCTCGCCGGCTTCGCCGATCAGGACCGGCGCGCGCTCGAGACCCTGCTCTCCCGCTGTGCCGCTAATCTCGAGTCCTCGCGCCCTTCCGGCCGCGGCAGCCTCGGGGAATGCGGCGACTCCGGCAGAATCCTCAAGAAGGAACACCGCCGGCCGGATGCGTAGCTTCGGAAAGACCCTCAAGGACTACTAAAATACTCTGGATGGTCATGCCGCCACTTCGTTCGCGCCAGATTTTCCCTTTGGCGCCCCCGCTTACAATCTGTCTTGCGCTGGCGCTGGCGGCGCCGTCAGGGAGATCGCAGGCAGTGGCAGCCCCCCAGCCTCAGCTCCAGCAAGCCGATAAAGCCTTTCACGCCGGCTACGCGGCAGTGCAAAGCGGAGATCTCGCGATCGCCCGCGAAGACTTTCAGCGCGTCGTCCAGCTCGCCCCGGATATCGCCGAGGGGCATAGCGCCCTGGGATCGGTGCTACTGCAACTGGGCCAGAACGCCGTCGCCATTCCGGAGCTGGAGCGCGCCCTGACGCTTCGCGCCGACGACCGTTCCGCACAGATCAACCTGGCCACTGCCTACGCACGAACCCAGGCCTACGAGAAGGCGCTCCCGATCTTCCAGTCCGCCGATCAGGATCCATCCGACCCGCTGCCGCCCGGCGCGCTGATCGCCTACGCCAGCGCCCTTACCGCCTCCGGGCAGTTCAACCTCGCGATGTCGCGATTGCAAAAAGCCGTCGCCGACACCTCCAATGAGCCAACCCTCCACGATGCGCTCGGCTCGCTCGAAGCACAACAACAGCAATGGCCGCTCGCCCAGGCGCAATTTGAACAAGCGCTCGCCCTCGATCAGAATTTCGCCGAAGCTCGCCTGCACCTCGGCCTGACCCTCATCGCCCAGCAGCAAACCGCCGATGGCATCCGCGAAGTCGCCGCCGCCAGCCAGATCGCCGCGCAAAACATCGCCGTGCAAATGGAAGCAGGCAAAGCCCTCGCGACTGCAGGAGACGATCCCAAAGCCATCCTCGCCTTTCAGCGCGCCGCAGCCCTCGCGCCTGATTTCATCGACGCCAAATATCAACTCGCCTTGGCGCTGCAGCGAAGCGGCGATGAAGGCCGCGCGATTCCGCTCTTCCAACAGGTTGTGCAGGCGCAGCCGCGCAATGCAGCCGCCCTCACCAATCTCGCCCTGGCGCTGGTGCAATCCGGCCGCTCCAAGGAAGGCATTCCCCTCTACCAGCGCGCCATTGCGGAAAATCCTCAAGACCCCTTGATCCACCAGGACCTCGGCGTCGCCTACCTGCAGCAGAGCAACCTCGACGACGCCATCCGCGAGTTTCGCACCGGCGTCCAGCTCAGCCCCGAGACCTACGAACTCCATTACAACCTCGGCCTCGCGCTCAAACTCAAAGACGATGTTGCCGGCGCCAGGCCGGAGCTCGAGCAGGCCGCTCGCCTCAATCCCAATTCGCCCGACCCGCCCTTCACCCTCGGCATCCTGAATATGCAGACCGGCCACTTCGATGACGCCGTCCAGCAGCTTAAATTGACGCTCAAACTACGCCCGGAGAACGGAGACGCCTGGGCCATTCTGGGAAGCATTTACAAGCAGCAGAACGACCTGGCCGATGCAACCGATGCGCTTCGCGAGGCTGTCCGCCTGCAACCCAATCAGCCCGGATCACACATCACCCTGGCCGGCGTGCTCGCCCAGCAAGGCCAAAAAGACCAGGCAGCGTCGGAGCGCAAACTGGCCGCCGACCTCACTCGCGCCGCCACCAATCGCCAGCGCGCCACTTTCGCCGCCAACAGCGGGAACCTGTTACTGCAGCAGGGCAAGATCACCGACGCCGTCGATCGCTACCAGGAGGCCGTCTCGAGCGACCCTACCTACATCGATGGCCATCGCGGATTGGCTGACGCCTTCACCCGCGCGGGGCGGGCCGCCGAAGCCGCGGCCGAGCGAGAGAAGATCGCCCACCTCGAAAAGCCCCAACCTTGAACGCCCGCCATCACCTTAGCGCCCCATCGCCTTGGATTGTCATCCTGAGCAGAGGGAAAGGCTCTGCGGGTGCAGTGGGGCCAGAAAATCATCGTCGCCCAAAGAATGCATGGGACCGATGCCTCTCAGCGACGCCGGGGCGTCGCCGCTCCGCCGAGCAGCGAACCCATCAATCCTCGCACCAGCTGCCGTCCGACCGTGCTCCCGGCCGTCCTCACCGCCGTCTTGGCCATCGTTTCCATCAGGGAGTCGCCTCGCCCCGAGCGCCCCGTCGGCGCCGTCAGGATCCCCGACAGCCCGCTCAGCCATGAGGACGACGCCTCGGCGGCGGCGGCAGGAGCGGCCTGGGGCGTCTGCCCTGCAGCGGGCAATGGCGAGGTCTGTACCGCCTGCGCTGCCCGCGCCTGCAGCATCTCGTAAGCCGACTCGCGGTCGACCGGCGTCTCATAGACTCCGGCGACCACCGAGCCAGCCATGATCTGCTTCCGCTGCTCCGGAGTAATCGCGCCGATCTTGCTCCGCGGCGGGCAAACCAGGGCCCGGTCCACAATCTCCGGCGTCCCCTTTTCATCGAGGAAAGAGATCAGCGCTTCGCCGACGCCAAGCTCGGTGATCGTCGTCTCGATATTGATTGTCGGATTGGCGCGAAAGGTCTGCGCCGCCGCCCGCACCGCCTTCTGATCACGCGGCGTAAACGCCCGCAAGGCATGCTGCACCCGGTTCCCCAGTTGCCCCAGCACTTCATCCGGAACATCGATCGGGTTCTGCGTCACGAAGAAAATACCAACGCCCTTCGAACGGATCAGCCGCACCACCTGCTGCACCTTGTCCTGGATCACCTTGGGCAAATCGCTGAAGAGCAGGTGCGCCTCATCGAAGAAGAAGACCAGCTTCGGCTTGTCCGCATCTCCCGTCTCCGGCAGTTTTTCAAACAGCTCCGTCATCAGCCAGAGCAGAAAAGTCGCATAGAGTTTCGGCGAGTTGACCAGCTTGTCCGCTGCCAGGATGTTGACGACGCCGTGGCCGTTCGCGTCGGTCTGCATCAGGTCGTCGAGATTGAGCGCCGGCTCACCGAGAAATTTATCTCCGCCCTGCTGCTCGAGCGCCGACAGCCCGCGCTGGATCGCCCCGATACTCGCCGCTGAAATATTTCCATACTGCGTCTGAAAGGTCTTCGCGTTCTCGCCGACATTCCGCAGCATCGCCTGGAGGTCCTTTAGGTCCAGCAGCAAGAGGCCATTGTCGTCGGCGATCTTGAAGACCAGCGCCAGCACGCCTTCCTGCGTGTCGTTCAGGCCAAGCAGCCGGCTGAAGAGCAGCGGCCCCATTTCAGAGACCGTCGCCCGGATCGGATGCCCCTCATCCCCGAAAACATCCCAGAAGGCGACAGGGCAGCCGGCAAAGGCGAAGTCGGTCAACTTCATCTGCTTCACGCGCTCTGCAATCTTCGGGCTCTCCGTACCCGCCTGGCTGATGCCGGAAAGATCGCCCTTGATGTCGGCGGCGAAGACCGGCACGCCGATGCGGCTGAAGCTCTCGGCCATGACCTGCAATGTCACCGTCTTCCCCGTCCCGGTCGCGCCGGCGACCATCCCATGCCGGTTGGACATGCCGGGAAGCAGGAAGAGCGGTATCTCACTCTGTGCAATATGCAACGGTTCAGCCATCATGCCCCCAATGCAACCTTAGTCCCACCAAATCGTTACTGCTGTTGCTGGGTCTGCTGCAGCTGCAGCAGCGGCGCGGCAGGCGGAGGCGGCGCCAGCTGCGCCTTCTCGACCAGCATCGACCAGTCCTCGGGGATCGGCATGTCCTGGTCGAGCGGCGGGGGCTCTTGCGAAGCCGTCACCCTCACCGCAACATACAGCTCGCTGCTCGTCCGCCCTCGATAAGTGCCGCGCGTCGGCGGCACATCCGCGTAATCGCGCCCGATCGCCGTACGAATATGCCTGTCGGTCGCCACCAGGGAGTTCGTAGGATCGAACCCCACCCACCCGAGATGCGGCAGCAGCGCCTCGACCCACGCGTGGGTCGCATCCGACGTCGAGCGGTCATTCATATCTTTGCTGTGGTGCAGGTACCCGCTGACATAGCGGCACGGAATGCCCAACTGGCGCACCAGCGCGATCATGATGTGCGCAAAATCCTGGCAGACGCCCTTGCCGGACTCGATCGCGACATCGATGGGCGAGTCGACCCGGGTGCTCCGCGGCACATAGTCGAAGTGCTCGTAGAGACGCTTGTTCAGCTCATGCAGCAGGCTCAGAGGGTCATCACGCCGGGTCGCGTCAAGGTCTCTTGCCAGCTTTTTCAACGGAACCGTCGGAGCGGCAAACTCGCTCGGCAGCAGCATCTCCCAGTAATCACCCGAGGACACAATGTGGTCGAGCTCCCGCCATGCGCTGGGGTCCTGGCTCAGCGGAATCGCCGCCAGCGGCTGCTGCTCCACCAGCGATTCGGCGATGATCACCAACTGCTGGTGCTCACCCGGAATATCGAAATGGTGAATATTGTTGCCCAGGTGGTCCCGGTAAGAGAACGCGCGGCATCGCGGGCTCACTGACAACGAAAAGCTCAGGCAGCGCTGGTTGCTGTCGCTGCGCGGATGCATCCGCATCTCCATCACGCTCTCGCTCACCGAGCTCTTGTACTGGAATTTCGTCAAGTGCCGTATGGAGTAGAACAGCATTGCACTCTCCTGGGGAAACGCACAGCGCGCACTCACATCGCCAGCGCGGTTTGTACCGAATAGCGAATGTAGACCTCGTAAATCAACTCGTGAATCTGCAGGCAGAGGTCGAGAATCCGGCGCAGATAGGTGCCTGCATCACGCTCCAGGATCTCCGAGATTTGCCCATACCGTAAAGACGCCTGCAACCGCCCCGAAAGTCGCATCAACTCTTCCGCATGCTGCCCGCGGCTCTCCTGCTCGATTGAGCCGAGAGAGCTCACCATACTGTCCACGCAGAAACGAATAGAATGCGGAAAATCCGGATCGAGCACCAGAAATTCAAGAATGCGGTCATAAGTCAGATCAGCCGTATACACCTTGCAGTAGGCCTCAAAGGCCGTACAAGTCCGCAGCAATCCGATCCATTCCAGGTATTCGAATCCGTCATGAGCCTCTTCCGGGGCCTTGAAGCTGTCGTTGTGGTAGATCTCAAGCAGCCGCGCCGTCGACGAAGCGCGCTCGATGTAGCGCCCGATCTGAATGAACTGCCAGCCCTCGCCATGGCTCAGCGTCGTGTCTGTCACGCCCTGAAAAAGATGAATGCCGTCGACCACCGCCGGCAGGAACTCAGACAGCCGCAGCTCCGAGCGGTCCGAGTCCGCCTGCTTTGTGATCTCGTGATAAAGACGGTTCAGCCGCTGCCATTGCTCCGAGCTGATCTCTTCGCGCACCTGGCGCGCATTCTCCCGCGCCTGCACCACGCACGAGGTGACCGAGGCTGCCTTCTCATCGTCGAAACAAAGCGTATCAACGAACTCGAAGACATCGCCCTTCCACTCCACTCCCTCCGGCTTGCCGATCGCCGCCAATACGCGCTGCCAGCGCCGCTCCGCGCTGGTGCCCGACTTGTCCAGCATCAGCCCCATGTTCGTGTCGAGCAGGCGCACCGTATTCTCAGCCCGCTCGAGATACCGGCTCATCCAGTACAAACTATCTGCAACGCGTGAAAGCATTCATTCTCCGGGGAAGTTGTCGGTCATCCGTCCTTCGCAAAAGCAGCACCGCTGCGGATGGAACACTGACTGCTGAAGACTAACAACTGACAACTAGCTTTCAATAACTCAACACCCAGGTATCTTTACTGCCGCCGCCCTGCGACGAGTTCACCACCAGCGAACCCTTCCGCAAAGCTACCCGCGTCAGCCCCCCGGGAACGATCGTGACCTTGTCGCCAAACAGAATGTAAGGTCGCAGATCGACATGCCTCGGCTGAATGCTCCCGTCCTCCTGTAAACAAGGCGCACGCGAAAAATCCAGGGTCGGCTGCGCGATGTAGTTCCGCGGGTTTGCCTCGATATGCCGCTTGAACTCCTCCTGCTGCGCCTTCGAGCTATGCGGCCCGATCAGCATCCCATAGCCGCCCGATTCCCCCACTGCCTTCACCACCAGCTTGCCAATATTGTCGAGCACGTGACGCCGCTGCAGCGGGTCGGTCATCAGGTAAGTCTCGACGTTGTTCAAGATCGGCTCTTCGCCCAGGTAGTACTTGATGATCTGTGGCACGTACGCATAAAGCGCCTTGTCATCCGCAACGCCGGTGCCGAAAGCATTGGCGAGCGTCACATTGCCGGCGCGGTACGCATTGAAAAGCCCCGCTACGCCGAGGATCGAGTCGGCCCGGAAAGCGAGCGGATCGATGAAGTCGTCATCCACCCTGCGATAGATCACATCCACCCGCTTCAGCCCGGCCGTGGTCCGCATGTAGACGATATTGTCGTGAATCGCCAGATCGCGGCCCTCCACTAACTCGATACCCATCTGCCGCGCCAGATAGGTATGTTCGAAGTAAGCCGAGTTATAAACCCCGGGCGTCAGCAGCACAATGGACGGCTCGGGCCGCCCTTCGGGCGCGATCGACTTCAGCGTGCTCAGCAGCGCCTGCGTATAGTGCTCGATCGGCCTCACGCCATAAGCGCGGAAGAGCTGCGGAAAGGTCCGCTTCATAATTCGCCGATTCGTCAGCATATAGCTGACGCCGCTCGGCACGCGAAGATTGTCTTCGAGCACGACGAACTCGCCGCTCTCGAGCCGCAGCAGGTCCGTGCCGGCGACGGCGATATAAACGTTCCGCGGAACCTGCAACCCGCGCATCTGCCGCCGGAAATGCTGGCAGCTATACACGATCTCGCGCGGCACAAAGCCCTGCTCGAGGATCTTGCCCTCGTTATAGATGTCGTGCAGGAAGAGGTTGAGCGCTGTAATCCGCTGGGTCAGCCCCTTCTCGATATGCGTCCACTCCGAACTGGTGACCACCCGGGGTAGCAGGTCATAAGGAAAAATCCGCTCCGTTCCCTCTTCCCGCCCATAGACCGTAAAAGTGATTCCCTGGGTCAGAAACGAGACATCGGCCGAATGCTTCCGGCGCTGCAGTTCGTCACGCGGAATCGAGGTCAGCGCCTCCAGCAGCTCCCGGTACTGCGGACGGATCGCTCCCCCTTCGCCAAACATCTCGTCGAAAGCGTGGTCGAGGAAGTACTCCGCCAGTGCGGGATTTTCAAGGTGCCCCGAAGGTCGTACTGTACTCATCGAATGTCCTGGGCCATGGTCTCTAAAGCCCTGCTTCCGCCACAACGGGCTTGCCGTCGCCGTGGCTTCTCTTGAATCGGTTCGCCCGCTTCACTCATCTGAACATCTACAAATCATACTGCTGCGGGTCTTTTTCGGCTGGAAGTTCGTCAAGCTTCTATGCAAGACAAAGGCCGCTTGAACCAATTGCATGTGCTTTTATAATCAATTGGGAGACGACTGTCTCCGCCACTTCTTGATGAATAGTACTTCGTTGTAGCACGGACTCACGGCCGCCAGCAAGCAAGACGCAACTCCTCACGTTGTTGGCCGCCATGCGGCGCAGGTCGTCTTCACGCTCGTGGAGTGACTGGCAAGCACCTTGTCTTCGGACGGATTGGCCTTCCGCCCAGGACCAACCGATTCACTGGCTCAGGAGAAAGTTTAAGAAATGTGGATTGTCCGCCTTGCCCTGCGACGGCCCTACACCTTTGTCGTCTTTGCAATTCTGCTGCTGATCCTCGGGCCGCTGTCGATCCTCAATACTCCCACCGACATCTTTCCCAACATCAATATTCCCGTCGTCAGCATCGTCTGGAACTACACCGGCTTTTCGCCATCGGATATGGCGAATCGCATTGTCACCCTCTCTGAGCGGACACTCACCACGACCGTCAACGACATCGAGCACATCGAGTCGCAGTCCCTCAATGGCGTGGCGGTCGTCAAGGTTTACTTCCAGCCTCACGTGCAGATCGGGAACGCCGTAGCGCAGCTCACCGCCGTCTCCCAGACCGCCTTGCGCACGCTTCCCCAGGGCACGACCCCGCCGCTCATCATCCAGTACAGCGCCTCGAGTGTGCCGATTCTGCAGCTCGGCCTCTCCGGGCAGGGGCTCTCCGAGCAGCAGCTCAACGACTTCGGCCTCAACTTCATCCGTACCCAGCTCGCGACCGTCGAGGGAGCTTCCATTCCCTATCCCTATGGAGGCAAGCAGCGCCAGGTGCAGGTCGACATCAACCTCCAGGCCCTCCAGGCCAAGGGCCTCTCTCCTTCTGATGTCGTCAACGCCGTCTCCGCGCAAAATCTGATCCTGCCCTCCGGCACCACCAAGATCGACCGCTTCGAATATCAGATCGAGACCAACAGCGCTCCTTCCACCATCGCCGGGCTGAACGATCTGCCGATCCGCTCGGTCAACGGAGCGATGGTCTACATCCACGATGTCGCCCATGTGCGCGACGGCTTCCCGCCTCAGACCAACATCGTTCGCGTCGATGGCCAGCGAGCGTCGTTGCTCACCATTCAGAAAACCGGCAGCGCCTCGACCCTCGATATCATCAAGAACATTTATGAGAAGCTGCCGGTCATCGCTTCCCAGCTTCCGCCACAGCTCAAGATCACGCCGCTCTCCGACCAGTCGGTCTTCGTCCGGGGCGCCATCAGCGGCGTGGTTCGCGAAGCCATCATCGCCGCCTGCCTCACCGCCATCATGATCCTGGTCTTCCTTGGCAGCTGGCGCAGCACTCTGATTATTGCGGTTTCCATTCCGCTCTCGATCATCTGCTCGCTGCTGGCGCTCGGCGCGCTCGGCGAAACGATCAATATCATGACTCTCGGCGGCCTCGCGCTCGCCGTCGGTATCCTGGTCGACGACGCGACCGTTGAGATCGAGAACATCAATCGCAACCTCGAAGAAGGGAAAGAGATCGAGCAGGCCATCCTCGACGGCGCTGCGCAGATCGCCATCCCCGCCTTCGTCTCGACCATCTCCATCTGCATCGTCTTCGTCCCCATGTTCTTCCTCACCGGCGTGGCCAAATACCTTTTCGTCCCCCTCGCCGAGGCCGTCGTCTTCGCCATGCTCGCCTCCTATCTGCTCTCACGGACCATCGTGCCGACCATGGCCAAGTACTTGCTCAAGGAGCACGATAAAGAAGCCGAGCAGCTCAAGAAGAAGAGCCGCAACCCCCTCGTGCGAGGCCAGCAGCTCTTCGAGCACCTCTTTGAAAACTTCCGCAACGGCTACCAGAGCGTTCTCGAGCTTTGCATCGAGCACTCCGCCATCTTCATCGTGCTGTTCTTTGTTGTCTGCATCGGCTCCTTCGCCGGCTTATACCCATGGCTCGGGCAGGATTTTTTCCCCTCCGTCGATGCCGGCCAGTTTAAGTTCCACGTCCGCGCCCGGACGGGCACCCGGATTGAAGAGACCGCCCGCCTCTGCGACGAGGTCGACGGCGCTATTCGCGAAGAAATTCCCAAGGCCGAGCTCGGCACCATCATCGACAACATCGGCCTGCCCTACAGCGGCCTCAATCTCTCCTACAGCAACTCCGCTCCTGTCGGCCCTGCCGACGCCGATATCCAGGTCTCGCTCGCCGAAAAGCACCACCCCACCGACGACTACGTGCAGGCGCTTCGAGAAAGTCTGCCGAAGAAATTTCCCGGCGTCACCTTCTATACCCTGCCGGTCGACATCGTCACCCAGATCCTTAACTTCGGCCTGCCCGCTCCCCTCGACATCCAGATCGTCGGCCCGCAGCAGCTGGCCAATCGCGATCTCGCCGAGAAGCTGATGAACGAGATCAAGTACGTTCCCGGCGCGACCGATCTCCGCATTCAGCAGCCCTTTGACAACCCCACCTTCACCGTCAATGTCGATCGCACCAAGTCGCAGCAGATCGGCCTGCAGCAGCGCGACGTCGCCGACAGCCTGCTCGTCGCGACTTCGGGCAGCTTCCAGACCAGCCCGACCTACTGGTTAAACCCGGCAAATGGAGTCAGCTACAACATCGCCGTGCAGTCGCCACAGTACAATCTGGACTCTCTGCAGGACCTCAACAACATCCCGCTCACCGCCGGTAGCGGCGCCAGAGCCGTCGGCGGCGGACTCAGTACGCCATCGGCCTATCAGCGCGGCGGCACACCGGTCCAGATCCTCGGCAATGTTTCCTCCTTCAAGCGCGGCGAGGATCTCGGCACCGTGAGCCACTACAACATCGCCCCCGTCATCGACATCTACGGCAACGTCGTCAACACCGATCTCAAGAGCGTCGACGACAAGATGGAGACCATCGTCGCCCGCTATCGCAAGCTCCTGCCTCGCGGCTCGCAACTCGTTGTCCGCGGCCAGGTACAAACCATGCGAAGCTCCTTCATCGGCCTCATGGCCGGCCTCGCTTTCTCGATCCTGCTCGTGTATCTGCTGATCGTCATCAACTTCCAGTCGTGGCTCGATCCCTTCATCATCATCTCGGCGCTGCCTTCCGCTCTGGCCGGGATCGTCTGGATGCTCTTCATCACCCGCACCCACATCAGCGTGCCCGCACTCACCGGCTCCATCATGTGCATGGGCGTCGCGACCGCCAACTCGATTCTGGTCGTCAGCTTCGCCCGCGAACAACTCGAGGTAAACGTCGGCGACGCGCGCCAGTCCGCGCTGGACGCCGGATACACCCGCTTCCGCCCCGTCATCATGACCGCCCTCGCCATGATCATCGGCATGGTGCCCATGGCGCTCGGCTTGGGCGACGGCGGCGAGCAGAATGCCCCGCTCGGCCGCGCCGTTATCGGCGGCCTGCTCTTCGCCACCGTTTCAACTCTGCTCTTTGTCCCGACATTTTTTAGCGCCCTGCACGGCCGCATCGAGAGAAAGCGCCGCGAACGCGAAGCCAGGAATCCCGGGCCGAACCAGGACCAATATGAGCCCGCAGCCGGAGATATCCAATAATATGAACGAACCCCAGCACTCGCCCCAGCAGCCGCACCAGCAGGAATCGCACTCCCGCCCCAGGGCGCTCTCCGCCGGCCGCGCCATCCTGCTGCTCATCGTCCTAGTCGTCGTCGCCGCGGTCCTCGCCGGCACCGGCATCATCGCGCGCATTCACGCGCGCACCACCGTCGCCGACAACACCAACGCGCTCGCTGCGCCGTCCGTCATCGTCAATGTGCCCGCTCACGGCCAGCCCCAGCAGGAGATCATCCTGCCCGGCAACCTCGAGGCCTACGTCGACTCGCCGATCTATGCACGCACCAGCGGCTACTTGAAAAAATGGTATTTCGACATCGGCGCCCACGTTCGCAAAGGTCAGCTGCTCGCGGAGATCGAGTCGCCCGAGGTTGACCAGCAACTCGCCCAGGCACAGGCGGATCTCGCCACCTCCGAGACCAACGCCGGCAATGCCAAAGTCCAGTCCGCCCGCTACCAGGACCTGCTCAAGACCGACTCCGTCTCGAAGCTCGACACCGACAATCTCACCACCCAGGCCGTCGCCGGCAACACGGCCGTCAAATCGGCGCTCGCCAACGTCCAGCGCCTGCAGGAACTCGTCGGCTTCGAAAAGATCTACGCTCCCTTCGACGGGGTCGTCACCGCCCGCAACATCGATATCGGATCGCTGATCAACGCCGGCGCCATCAGCGGCACCAGCTCCGGCGAACTCTTCCATCTCGCCGCCTCTGATACCCTTCGCCTCTACGTCAACGTGCCCCAGGACTACTCCCAGGCGCTCAAGCCCGGTCTCACCGCCGATCTCACCTTCAAGGAATTTCCCGGCAAGACCTTCGTCGGCAGGCTCGTGCGCACCTCCCGCCAGATCGATCCCACCTCGCGCACCCTGCTCGTCGAGTTCGATATCAACAACCGCACTGGCGAGCTCTTCCCCGGCGCCTACACCGAGGTCCACTTCAAAACCAACTCGATCGCGCCCTCGTTCATCATTCCTGTCTCCGCGCTTATGTTCCGCTCCGAGGGGCTGCGCATCGCTACCGTGACCCAGGACAACAAGGCGCAGCTCGTTCCCATCATCCTCGGCCGTGACGACGGCGCGACCGTACAGGTCATTCACGGCATCGATGCAGACTCCCGCATCATTCAGGACCCGCCCGATTCGCTGATCGACGGCGAGGCCGTCCAGATCACTACGCCCCAGCAAGCCGCCGCCGCAAACGCGACCAACGGAAAGCCGGCAGGCAAAGGCGAGGGCCCACGCAAATGACCCTCCCCGGAAGCAACGCCCTTCGTACAAGGTCTCACCGCGACCAAGCTGCGCGCTGGACCTTCAGTACTCTCGCGACCGGCTGCCTGCTGCTGGCCGGCTGCACCGTCGGCCCAAATTACAAGCGGCCCGACGCGCCCGTTCCGCCCGCCTATAAAGAGAACGGCGGCACGACCGCAACTGTTCCGCCCCCACCCCCGCCGGGTGGCAACTGGGCGCCCGCCGCGCCCTCTGACGATGCTCTGCGCGGCAAGTGGTGGACGCTCTATGGCGATCCCCAGCTGAATTCCCTGGAAGACAAAGTCGCAATCTCCAACCAGACCCTCAAAGCGGCGGCCGAACAATATCTCTCCGCCCGCGACCAGGTCCAGGTCAGCCGCGCAGCATATTACCCCACGCTCTCCGTCAACCCCAGCGGTACCCGCGAACGCCAGTCGCAGAACCGGCCCTTGTACGTGCCCGGCTCGAAATCCACCTACAGCGACATCATCGCCGCCGGGCAGGCCACGTGGGAGCCCGACCTCTGGGGCAACATCCGCCGCAACGTCGAGGCCTCCCGCTCGACCGCCCAGGCCACCGCCGCCGATCTCGCCAACGTTGAACTCAGCATCCGCGCCGAGCTCGCCAGCGACTATTTCCAACTGCGCGGCCTCGATACCGACCAGCAATTGCTGAACGACACCGTCAAAAGCTACCAGCAGTCCTATAACCTCACCATGAACCGCTTCAAGGGCGGTGTCGCCACCGACTCCGACGTCGCCCTGGCGCTCACCCAGTTACAATCCACCACCGCCCAGAGCGTCGATATCAGCGTCGCCCGCGCGCAGTACGAACACGCCATCGCCACCCTCATCGGCGTCCCGGCTTCCAGCTTCGGCCTCGCGCCCGTGCCGCTGAATCTGCCCCTCCCGCAACTGCCCACCGGCGTGCCGTCGGCGCTGCTCGAGCGCCGCCCTGACATCTCCTCCGCCGAGCGCCGCGCCCAGGCGGCCAACGCTCAGATCGGCATCGCCATCGCCGCCTACTACCCCAACATCACCCTCAGCGGTAGCGGCGGCTTCGAGACCGCCAGCATTGGCACCATTTTCCAGGGCCCCAGCGCCCTCTGGGCCATCGGCGGATCGGCCGCCGAACTGCTCATCGACGGCGGCCGTCGCCACGCCATCACCGACCAGGCCCGGCATAACTTCGAGCAGTCCGCCGCCAACTACCGCGAGAGCGTCCTGAACGCCTTCCAGGAGGTCGAGGACAACCTCGCCGCGCTCAAAATCTATCAGCAGGAGGCCGTCAGCCAGCAGGCCGCCGTCGTCTCCGCGCGCCGTTCGACCCAGATCTCCACCAACCGCTACAAAGGCGGTGTCACCGCATATCTGGAAGTGCTCACCGCCCAGACCGCCCAGCTCGCCAACGAACGAACCCAGGCCGACCTCACCACCCGCCAGTTCGCCGCCAGCGTCCAGCTCATCCGCGCCCTGGGCGGGGGATGGGACACCACCCAACTGCCAAGGTTCTAACTCGAAGCACGCGCCCACTTCTCCCCTTTCCGACGTGGGCGCACCGGCACCGCTTCGTTCGCTAAGAAGAGAAGTGTCATCAGAACGGAATTGTCGTCACAACAAAAGTGTCGTCAGAAATCTCAGAAGAGAACTGTCATCGGCAGAGAATTGTCATCCTGATCGAGCAAAGCGAGCCGCAGGATCTGCGGTTCCCTCCAAGCCTCGCCGCAGGCCTAACCCGACAGCGCCTCCCTGGAACACGGCACGACACCTTGCTCGGTTCTCTCCCGCACTTTCTCATCTGAGCGGCCCTGCACCCATCCTGCGCAATCAAAACCCGGAAAACGACTAAGCCGGATCGACCGATTCACGCAAAATCTCCTGGAACGAGAGATTTGGTTATAACTGTAGCAGTCACTCACCTCCCATGAGCCAACTCCCGCAGTACGCCGCCTCCTCTTCTGCGATCGACTCGCTTGGCAGGATCGGTCTCCCCGCGCCCATCCGCGAACTCGCCGCCCGTCCCTGGGACGTCCTCCTCATCGGAGCCGGCCATAACGGCCTCGCCTGCGCCACGTATCTCGCCCGCGCCGGCAAGCGCGTCCTTGTCCTCGAGAGCCGCGAACGCATCGGCGGCGCTTGCACCCTCGAAGAGCCCTTCCCCGGCGTCCGCATGTCACCCTGCGCCTACCTTGCCGGCCTGCTGCATCCGCTCATCATCGAGGAGCTCGGCCTGGTCGGGCGCGGCTTCGCCTGGACCCCCGCCGTGAATGGCTTGTTCGTTCCCTTTCTCGACGGCAGCAGTATCCAGCTCTGGGACGACGACGAGAGGTGCGAAGCCGAAGTCCGCCGCCTGGCCCCCGGCGACGTTGAAGGCTGGAAAGCGATGAACGCTGTCCTCGGCCGCCTGCGCAACGCTCTTCGCCCACCCGGCCCTCGGGATCTATGGATCGGCGAAGCCCCAACGCCGGAACAGATCGACGACCGCCTCGGCAGCGACGACGAAGCCCGCAACCTGCTCTACCACTGGTCGATGGCCGAGTTCGTCGAGCGCTATCTCAGCAATCAAAACCTGCAGACCGCCTATCTCGGCCAGGGAGTTATCGGCACCAACGCCAGCCCCTTCGATCCGGGAACCGCCTCGATCCGCTTCCATCACGCCTCCGGCCGGCTGGGAGGAATGCCCGGCATGTGGGGCTACGTCCAGGGCGGAATGGGGATGGTCTCGTTCTATCTGTGCGACGCCGCCCGCGAAGCCGGAGCCACCATCGCCGCCGGCGTGCCCGTCGCCAAGATCCTTCCCGGCGAGGGCGTCGAGCTCGAAGCAGGCGACCGCGTCCATGCGCCCGTCGTTATCTCAAACGCCGACCCGTACGTCACCGCCCGCCTGCTCGGCAACGCGGCCGACCCCCGCTGGCAGGCCCAGGTCCGGTCCGTCCCCATCCAGGGCTGCACCGTCAAGCTCAACGTCCTGCTCCGCGAACTTCCCAACTTCACCGCCCGCCCCGGTACCGATCAGCCGCACCACTACGGCCAGGTCAACGCGCCGCTCACCAAACAGGAATGGAAGGCCGGATACGCCGCCGCCCGTAGCGGAGAAGTCGCCGATCACCTCTGGTGCGAACTCTACTTCCAGAGCGTGCATGACGCGACCGTCGCCCCTAAGGGCCAGCACACCATGAGTATCTTCGCCCAGTACGTTCCCTACGAATTCAAGCATGGCGATTGGGACGGCCATCGCGAAGCCGTGAAGCACAAGGTCTTTGCCTCGCTGGCCCGTTTCGCCGGCAACTTCCCTGAAGCCGTCCTCGCCGCCCAGGTCCTCGGCCCGCCCGACATCGAAGCCAAGGTCGGCCTCACCGGCGGCCACATCTTCCAGGGCGAATGCCTGCCGCAATACATGTGGTCGAAGCGCCTCTCCCCCAGAACCCCCATGCCCGGCGTCTATCTCTGCGGCGCCGCCACCCACCCCGGAGGCTCCGTCATCGGCATTAACGGCCGCAACGCCGCTATGGCGGTGCTGAAAGACCTACAGGGCTGAAGCGGACGGTAAACGGTGATGTAGCGATAGAGGGTTAGAAGAATGCTGGGTGGCTGGTAAGGTCATGCCGCGTATCGCCGGCGCCAGGTGCCGCCGTGCCCCATTGGCGCCAGCCATCGGCCAACCTTTCCCCCCATGGCGGAGCGGTCTTCTACTAACCGCCATTCCCGATCGCGCTGCGTCTCCAGAGTATCCAGCAGACTGTCTTCGACACTCCCGGATGCGCCGATCTGCAGCCGCTGTTCGATCAAGGACCCAATCTCCGGACGTGTCATTTGAACCGTCATTCTCTTCTCGCAATTAGATTTCGCTCGCAATTTGCGAGTGTCCGTCCTTGATCGCAGCACCCCTCAAACCCGCAAAAACATCTTCCTCCGATACAACGGCCACAGGATGGCCGCATTGAGCCCCACGATCAAAACCGCATAAGCCAGCGAAGCGTTCACCGGCCTCAGCCAGGAGGCGAATCCGAACCGATATACCCATTGATGCAGCGTCAGCGAAGCCTCACCCGCGAGCGATCCATGAATCCGGTCCGTCATCGTCGTGATCGCACCCGAGATCGCAAACGCCAGGATTGCATTCGTCCCCAGTACCAGTGCAGGGGCCGTCCACCGGCGCCACCGCCTCACATCCACAACCCAGTAGAGGCAGGCGAACGCCAGCAGGCTCACTCCGCCGCTCTCCAGCACAAAGGTGCTCGTCCAGAGCTTCTTATTGAGCGGCATAAGTGGATGCAGCAACCACGCAACCAGCAACAAGCCAGTTCCAACGAATGCCAGCCCACCGATCTTTCGCCCAACCGAATGCGCCGAGCGCATCCATTCCCCGGCCAGCACCCCGATCAGCAGCGTCGCGATCGCCGGCAGCGTCGACAGCAATCCCTCGGGATCGAACGTCACTCCATACCCCGGCGTCAGCCCCCACGCCCACATATGGTTCGTGCCGAAGACAGCCCGGTCGACATACGCGGGAAGATTTCCCCGTGTATCCAGCACGCCCGGTCCAAAACCCGGCGCCGGCACATACTTCAGCAGCGCCCAGTAGACTCCAAGAATCGTAACAATCACTGCGGCAATTGCGCGGTTGCCGGATCGACTTTGCTCCGCACTGCCTTCCGGCCGGCAGCAGGCCAGGTAAAGCAATCCCCCGCAGAGATAACAGATCCCGATCCGCTGCAGCACTCCTGGCAGCCGCAGAGTATGCCAGTGATAATCCGGAAAGCCATTCAGCACCACCCCAATCAGCAGGATCAACGCGCTCCGCCGCAACAGGTGCAGCGCCAGCTTTCCGCGATCGAAACCTCGCTCGATTCGTGCAGCAAACGAAAGCGTCAACGCCACGCCGGCTATAAACAGGAACGACGGAAAGATCATGTCCGTCGGCGTCGGATGGTTCCATTGCGCATGCAGCAGCGGCCCGTAGACCGCGCTATACGTGCCCGGATCAGTGACAAGGATCATCCCCGCCACCGTCAACCCTCGATAGACATCGAGCGAGACCAACCGCGCGCCCGGCGCCCGGGGAACAGCGGAATTTGCCTTCAGATCGCCCGTCTCGACCGCACTCGCATGCATGCGCGCTATCTCCGTCTTCAACAAAGAGCATGATCTAAAACAAGCTCGTCCCTATGAGAACTCTGTGCTCTTACCGCTCTCCCTGAACTCTGTGCTCTCGGTGACGAAGAGTTGCGCTCTCCGGGCGGCAGCGACTGCCGGTCACGGGATATCCCCGCCCTCACAATCTACTTCACCTTCTCCAGCTTGAACGCCGCTGCCTGGAAATCCCCCACCAGTTCCGGATCGAACCCATGCGCCATCCAGTAAGCTCCGCTAGCCGTTGGCGGGGTGTCTTTCGCCGCCTTCCCGGCAATCGGGCTCATCGCGTACTCCGCCCCTGCATCGAGGCCCTTCAAATACACCCGCGGATAGGGATACCCCAGGCTGCTCGAATGCAGAAAAGTGAAGATCACCGCCTCGTGCCCATCAATTGCAACCGATTCGGTTACAGATTGCTCGCTTCCATTCCGCGGCGAGACCACCCGGTACAGTGACCCGTGCTGGATCGTCTCCCGCACCTGCTTATACTGGGCGATCAGCGTCTTGACCGTCTCCAGCTCCTCCGGCGTCCATTTGTTCAGGTCTCCGCCGAGGCCAAGCGAACCCTGCATCCCCGAAAGCATCCGGTATTGCATCGAGGTCGCCCGGTGATTCATCGGGCCCGGGCTGTCCGGCACCCGCTGCATCATCACTCCTGGGGTATACGCATACGTGAATCCGTCCTGGATCGTCAGCCGATCGAATGGATCGCTATTATCTGACGTCCACACCTGATCGGTATATCGCAGGATGCCAAGGTCCACCCGCCCCCCGCCGCTCGAGCAGTCTTCGATCTCGAGTTTGGGATGCTTAGCCCGCAGCTCGGCAAAAATCGAATAGAGATTCTCAATGTACTTGACATAGACCTGCTGCTGCTCATCGGGCGCGACTGCCGGCCATCCCGGCTCAGACCACACCCGGTTGTAATCCCACTTCAAGAACGCAATATCGTTCTCGCTGACCAGCTTGTCGAGGAATCCGAACACGTAAGCCCGCACATCCGGCCGCGCCAGGTTCAGCACCAGTTGATTGCGCCCCTCCGAACGGGGCCGGCCCGTGAAGTTCAGGATCCAATCCGGATGCGCGCGATACAGATCGCTATTGGCGTTGACCATCTCCGGCTCGACCCAGATGCCAAAATCCATGTGCAGCGAATGCACTTTATCGATAAGCGGTTTCAACCCATGCGGAAATTTCTTTGGATTGACCGTCCAGTCGCCCAGTCCAGCGTGGTCGTCGTTGCGTGCGCCAAACCAGCCGTCGTCCATGGTGAGGCGCTCTACGCCCAACGCCGCTGCTTTTTCCGCCAGCGCAATCTGCCCGGCCTCGTCTACATTGAATTCGGTCGCCTCCCACGAGTCGTAATCCACCGGCCGCGGAGGCGGCTTTGGTCCTTCCGGCAGGATCTTCGTAACCTCGTAACGATGCAGCAGCCGCGAAGCCCCGCCAACCCCCTCCCGCGAATAGCCGCCATAAAAGATCGGTGTTTCGAGCGACTCGCCGGGCGCAAGCTTGTATCCGAAATCGAACGGATTGAAGCCGCCGGTCACGCGCACCTGCTGGTCGACGTCCTGCTCGACAGTGATCCGCCAGGATCCGCTCCACCCTAGCGCGCCAAACCACACGTTTCCGGAGTTCTCCTCATCCGACGGGCCGCGCTCGATCGCAAACCAGGGGTTGGTCTGTGCGCCGCTTGATCCGCGACGGCTCTCGAGCACCCGCGCGGTTGGCGTTAGCTTCTCGTGCTGCACCGCGTCCTCAGAGGCCCAGCGCCCGGTCAGGTAATACAGCGAATAATCTGTGCCACGGGGCAGATTCCACGTCGCTGCCGCGGCCTGGTCGACGACCAGCGCATCTTTGGTCTCGTTCTCGATGTGCGCCGACCGGGCCAGAACACCCGTGGCCCCGTCGACCTCGTAGCGAAGCTCGACAAACACATCGCGAGAAATATCCTTCAGTCTCACCGTCAAAACCGGACCGTCAATGTGGTGAGAGAGATAATGCAGGACCAGGTCGCGGTTTCCATCCGGAAAAGTGATCTTCAAGCTCGGTTCGAGGACCAGCCCGCCACCCCACCCGGTAAATTCCTGCGGGGTGAGGTTCACCGACGTATCCTGCCCAGACCATGGCCGCCCCGGCCGCGCTGCCGGCAACGCATCGCTGGCCGCGATCCGGCCACCCCAGTAAAGCGCCTGCAACTCCCCGCGCTCATTCACGCCGAAGATGTAAGAAACATCCGCCGCATCGATGCGGAAGACCTTCGTCTGGTCGTTAAAGGTAATCGCGGCGGCCGTTGCCTGGGCAGTGGCCCGGCTTCCCGCAAAAAAAGAAAACGAAAACACACCAGTCAACAAACAAGAGACCAGAGAACCATATCGCATGCACTTACCCTCATGAAATCGCTTTCATTCTTTTCGCTACCCGCGCTAGAAGTATCGAGCATACCGCACCTCTTCGCCAATACCTGCCATCCATTCGAATCTGCCATCCCGAGCCAGGCACACATGAGGAAGCATTGTCATCTGAGCAAGCCGCGCAGCAGCGTAGTCGCAGAATCTGCGGTTCACTCCAAGCCGCGCCGCAAGCGCAACCGCCTTCCCACCACCCGCCACTCTACTCGGCAAACAACCGCTCAAGCCGGCTCCGGCACCGGCTCCATCTTCCCCAGCAGCACCACGTAACTCGCCACCCCGACCGCCAGGTAAATCGCCGCCACGCCAAAGGCCCACGCATACGACCCCGTGCGCCCCACCACATACCCGGTCACCACGGGCGCCGAAATCGCCGAGATCTGTACCGCAAAATTCATAATGCCCCCCACGCTGCCCACGCTCTCGCGCGGCGCGATCAGCCCCGGAATCGACCACCCCACCGACGCCGCCGCCGACAATCCTCCAATCGACAGGCTGATCCAAAAAAGCGCCCATCCCGCCGTCGTCGCAAACGCCGCGCCCAGGATGCCCATGCCCAGCGACGTTCCGCCCACCAGCACAAACCGCCTCACCTTCACCGCGTCCCTTCCCGCCTTGATGAGGAAATCTACTAGCCATCCACCCACCAGCATCTCTACGCAGCCGGCAAAGAGCCAGGGCCCTCCCGCGTATAAGGCCGAGTGCATCCGATCCACATGCAGCGCCGACGCAATGTACGTCGGCAGCCACGTCAACAACAGGTAAAAGGTGTAGTTATACGACGCAAACCCGATCGAAAGCCCGATGACCTTCTTCTGCCGGGCGAGATAGCCCAGTGACGCGCCCTTCGTCTCCCGTCTCACATTTTCGGGCCGCGCCCCGCCCGCCGCCATGAAAGCGCGCTCCCGCTCCGAAAGATGTTTGTCCTCACTCGGATCGCGATAAAAGCGATAGAAGAGGCCGAAATAAATCAGGCTCAGCACCCCGGTAGCGGCGAAGCTGAACCGCCAGCCGAAGCGCACCATCATGATCCCGACCAGCGGCACACCCAAGGCCGGCGCAAACTTCGCCGCCGCATCGAAGATTGCCGTCGCCAGGCTCCGCTCCTTGATCGGAAACCAATACCCGGTCGCCTTCGCATTGGCGGGAAAGGTCGACGCCTCGCCCACGCCCAGCAGCAGCCGCGCCCCAAAGAAGCTGCTCAGCCCAGGCGCGACCGCCGCTCCCAGCGAAGCGACGCCCCAGAGGAACGTACTCACCCGTCCAATCCGCTTGACCCCGAAACGATCCAGCAGCACCCCGCTCGGCAGCTGCAGCAGCGCGTATGTCCAGCTGTACGCGCCCAGCAGCCAGCCAAAGGTCACCGTCGTGATGCCAAAAGCCTGGTGCAGATCGTGCTGTGCGACTGAAACGTTCACCCGGTCGATGTAGTTGACCATCACGCCCAGGCCAAGCAGCAGCGCAATGCCCCAGCGGCGGCGCGGGATGCGCCCTTCCATCGAAAGCTCTTCTTGATTCAGAACCGTTGCAGGATCGGCCAGCATGACCTCGCAATTGTAGTGCCTCCCCGCAGCGCCCCTCGTCACAAGCTCCATCTGGCGAACGGTACGCAGCCGACAGAAAAAAGCACGCCGGCAAAGTTCCCGCTGCCCGAGCTCCGGCAAGTCTCGTCCCAACGACCCACCTCTCCGGAATCCAACTTTGACCGCAAGCGGCGGAGTGCGCCCGCGCCTGGGCTGCGCGATCCTGCAGACAAGAGCTTTTGCACTTCCGGTGTATGCCAAAAGCAAACATGCTCGTCGTGGCCTTTCCCCCGGAAAAGCCGCTCTTCGCCGATGTGTGCTGTACCTGCTAGGAAGTGGAAAGGCTCGAGAGCTATTGTTAGAAGGAGAGCGATCATAATGGAAATCGCAACAGCAACCCGGCAGCCCTCAGCCAACATCCTGCCGAACGCATGGAAAATGGTCGAGAAACGCAGCCTCGCCGCCGACGCGCTCTTCGTCTACGGCGTCAAGACCACCGGTATCTACTGCCGGCCGTCCTGCCCCAGCCGACGCCCCCTGCGCAGTTCTGTCGAGTTCTTCCCCACACCCGGTCAGGCCGCCGCCGCAGGCTATCGCGCCTGCAAGCGCTGCCAACCCGAGGGCGAACATCCCCACCAAAAGCTGGTCGCCCTGGCCTGCGACTACATGAACGCCAACCTCGACACCACCATCACTCTCGACGCGCTCGGCAGGCTCCTCGGCCTGAGCCCCTTCCACGCCCAACGGCTCTTCCGCCGCGCCCTCGGCGTCACCCCGCGCCAATACCAGCAATCCCGCCGCATGCAGCACTTCCGCACCCAACTCCAGACCCAGCCCAGCGTCACCGGGGCCATCTACGGCGCCGGCTTTAGCTCCGGCAGTCGCGTTTATGAGAACTCTGCCGAATCCATAGGCATGACCCCCACCCAATACCGCAGAAACGGAAGAGGATTGCGCATCACCTACGGCATCGGCGAATCCGCCCTGGGAAAAGTCCTGGTCGCGATGACTCCTTCGGGCATCTGCGCCATCGCCTTCGGCGCCCTCGAGAGTGAACTGGAAGACGACCTCCGCACCCGCTTCACCCTCGCCGGAATCAGCCGCGACGATGCCGGCCTCAGCACCACTCTCGACCAGGTCCTCTCTCACCTCACCGAACATCCGCTCGCTGCAGGCATGTCCTTCGACATCCGCGCCACCGCCTTCCAGCGCCGCGTCTGGGCCGCCCTCCAGACCATTCCTCGCGGAGAAACCCGCAGCTACACCCAGCTCGCCGCTCAGATCGGCCAGCCGGGCGCCGTCCGCGCCGTCGCCGGCGCCTGCGCCTCCAACCCTCTTGCCGTGGTCGTGCCCTGCCATCGGGTCATCGGCAGCAACGGCAAGCTCACCGGCTACCGCTGGGGTGTCGATCGCAAGCGGCAGCTGCTTCATCTCGAAGCCCAACCCGCCGCCTCCTCGTAGCCGGGTGCCCAGTTGTGGACGCCTCTTGGCTGATTGCGGACACCCCGCCCTCTCTCCACAAACTGCAGCGATGGCAAACAGAAAGAAATGAATGACTTGCCCAGGCGACGTATGGCTTAGGAACTGCATTCGCAAGTGCGTATCTCTAGCCGACTCGGAGCTTTCATGCAGTCCATCCTGGATGATCTGCGGTACGCACTGCGCCAACTTCGCAAGTCGCCCGGCTTTACGCTCACCGCCGTGCTTACCCTGGCGATCGGCATCGGGGCCACCACCGCCATCTTCACCCTGGTCTATGACGTACTCCTGAAGCCTCTTCCCTATACCCATCCAGGGCAACTGGTGGTCATGGAAGAGCGGGTGGCGGAAGTCCGCGACATCTACCCCACTCTCCCGGTGAATGCCAACCATTTTGAGTTCTGGCAGCATAACAGCCATAGTTTTCAGTCCATGGCCGTGATGGAAGAAGGATCGATGCCCCTGGGCGTTAGCGGCCAGCCCCTGCAGATTGATACCTTGAGCGCCACGCCCGGCCTCTTCGCCGTCCTCGATGTCAGCCCCGAGCTTGGCCGGGCATTCACGCCGCAAGAGGCCGAGACTGGTCGCGAGCACGTCGTCGTGCTCATGAACAATCTCTGGAGACAACAGTTTCAAAGCGATCCCGGCATCCTGGGGAAGACCATCAGCCTGAATGGACTTGCGTACACCGTCATCGGCGTCATGCCGCCGTCCTTCCATCTTCCTCACACGCAATCCTTCGGCAGCAGCCAAACCAGCCGCTCGCGACCCGTCGCGGCGCTCCTGCCGCTGGCATTTTCCAAAGAGCGTCTCGCAGAAGCGATGGGGGATTTCAATTCCTTCGGTATAGCGCGTCTGAAGCCTGGCGTCTCGGTCTCTCAGGCCACCGACGAGATCAATGCCATGGAACACGCGATCACCGCCGGTCTTTCCGCGGACCAAACCGCCACATTGTCAGCCCTGCTGACACCGCTCCAAACGGCGCTGGTAGCAGACAACCAGAAGCCGCTTCTGCTCCTTCTAGGCGCGGTAGCCACCCTCCTGCTCGTGGGCTGCGTGAACATCACCAACCTCCTGCTGGCGCGCGCGACGGGCCGGCGGCAGCAGATCGCAGTCGCCGCCGCTCTCGGCGCCAGCCGGGTTGAGCTGCTTCGCATGGCCATGCGTGAGACCGCCGTACTTGCCGCCCTCGGCGGCCTGTTTGGTATTGAGTTGGCGGCTGTCCTGGTTCCGGCCCTGCAGCAGTACCTTCCGCAAGCGTTGAACTTTCGCGGGCCGCTGCAGCTGGATTGGATCGGGGGCTCCTGCGCGCTCCTGCTCGCCATGATGGCGACCTTGCTTGCTGGCGCGGCTCCGGCATGGATCACTTCCCGGTCGCAGCCCCAGGAGGTGCTGCACAGCGAATCGCGGTTGGCTACCGAGTCCCGCGCCAGCAAGCGCCTGCGCCGGGTCCTGGTCGCCGTCGAGGTCGCGGTCAGCATGGCGCTTCTCTTGATGACCGGCCTGTTGACCACCAGCCTCTTTCGGCTGCTCCACGTCGACCGCGGTTTCCAGGCGGAAAACACTCTCACCGCAACGATCACTCTGCCCACTCACACCTACGCCGGCCTTCCGGCCCGGGCTGCCTTTTACCGCGAGGTGCTCCGCCGCATCGCCCAGTTACCGGGCGTGCAGCACGCCGCCGCCGTCAGCGTCCTGCCATTAACCGGCGACTCCTGGATCGACATGGCTCGGGTACCCGGCGACCCCCGGCCAGACATGCAGCTGCCGACCCAGCACTTTCGCTGGATCACGCCTGAATACTTCGAGACTCTTCATATACCGCTGAAAGCCGGTCGATTCCTCGCCGGTAGTGACGAGGGCAGGCACTACGCCCTCGTCTCCCAACTCACCGCCAAGACACTCTGGCCCGGTCAGGATCCCATCGGACGCCAGTTCCTCCGCGCCGGAATGAAGGAAGACCCGTTCACGGTGATTGGAGTTGTGGGGAACGCGCGAACCGTCTCCCTCGCCACTCCCGACCCCATGATGGTGTATGTCCCCTACTGGTATCGTGCTGACCCAACCGCGGGACTCATCGTGCGCACCCAGCAAGGCCCCGCCGTCATGGCCGACGCACTTCGCAAGGCGATCTGGTCGGTCGATCCGCAGGTACCCGTGCCGGCCGTGCGGGCTCTCGGGGGCGTCGTCGCCGACTCGGTCGAGAACCGCCGCTTCGAAATGGATCTGTTGCTCCTCTTTGCCGTCAGCGCCTTGTTGCTCGCCGGTCTCGGTGTCTATGGCGTAGTCAACTACTCCGTCGTCCAGCGCCAGCGGGAGATCGGTTTGCGGCTGGCGCTCGGCGCGCCGCGCGAGAGTATTCAGCGCCTGATGCTGTGGGACGGCTTGATGCCGGTCATCGCCGGCGCCGCCATCGGCACCGGCTTTGCCTACAGCTTCGCATGGATACTGCGCAGCCTGCTCTTCGAGGTGAGCAGGTACAACTTCGGCATTACCGCAGCCACCCTGAGCATCCTGATGACCCTCGCAGCCGCAGCCTGCCTGCTCCCGGCCCGCCGCGCCGCTTCCATCGACCCGATGAAGGCGCTTCGTAGGGAATGATGCCGTTCGACGAATCTGGCCGTCCCGGTCAACCCTGCGCCCAACATTCCGAAACGTACCGGTATCGCCTCGCCCCACTCCCCGCATCGAATACCTCATTCGGGGAGAGCAACGGTGCCATTCCTCACGCGCTCATACCAATACCTCCTTCGCCGCGAGAGCGGCCCTGAAAACCACCTCATCGCCCGCTGGCTCTTCCTGCGTTCGCTCGGCGCAATCTACTTCTCGGCTTTCTTCGCGCTGCTCTTCCAGGTCCGCGGGCTCATCGGCCCACAGGGAATCCTTCCCGCCTCCAGCTACCTCGAGGGGCTTCGCCAGTACGGCGCATCGCGCTTCTTCTACGCTCCATCCTTCACCTGGCTCTCGAGCAGCGACACCGCGCTCATGGCGATCTGCTGGCTGGGCCTCGCCGCCTCTATCCTTGTAGCCGTCAACCTTCTGCCGCGCCTCTCCCTCGTCGTCTGCTTTCTTTGCTTTCTCTCCTTCATCGCCGTCTCGCAGGACTTCGGCCAATATCAGTCCGACGGCATGTTGCTCGAGGCCGGCTTTCTCGCCCTCTTCGCCGCTCCCGCAGGTCTGCGCCCCGGCTGGGGCGGTCGCAGCCTGCCGGTACGCGCGGCCCTCTATTTATTGCTGTGGGAGTGGTTCCGGATCTACTTCGAATCCGGCGTCGTCAAGCTGCAATCGGGCGACCCCACCTGGCGCAATCTGACCGCGATGTACGAGTACTACCAGAACGGGCCCCTCCCCACCTGGATCGGCTGGTATCTCCAGCACCTGCCGCACTGGTTCCAGGTGGCCACCGCCGCTGCAACCCTGGCCATAGAACTCGTGCTCGTATGGATGGTCTTTCTTCCCCGCCGTTGGCGCGTCGCCTGCTTCTGGATCGTCACCCTCTGGCAGGCAGGGGTCATCCTCTCCGCCAACTACGCTTTTTTGAACTACCTGCTGCTGGTTCTCGGCTTTCTGCTCCTCGACGACCGGTACCTCGCCCGTTTCGTGCCGCTTCGCTGGGCACAGGATCTTCGCTCTCATCCCGAGAGCACCTTGAGCGACGCGAGCGCCCCGGCTGTCGCAGCAGAATTCCACCCACCGGCTTCGTCTCCTCCGCCGCTCTCCCGCCTCCAGGCCATCGTTGCCGGGATCTTCCTTCTTTGGATCGGCTATGCCACCACCGCCCAGCTTCTCCAAATGTTCTGGCCCCGCGCGCCTCTGCCCGCGGCTCCCATCGCGCTGCTCGAACCCTTCCGCGTCGCCAACTCCTACGGCCTCTTCGCCAATATGACGCCGCACCGCTACGAGATCGAGTTCCAGGGTTCCGACGATGGAAAAACCTGGATACCCTACCAGTTCCGTTACAAACCCCAGAACGTCGACCAACGCCCGCGCATTTATGCGCCTTACCAGCCGCGCTTCGACTGGAACCTCTGGTTCGCCTCGCTCGGACCGTGGCAGCAATCCCCCATCGTACCGCTCACCGAGGAGCGCCTGCTTGAAGGCAGCCGCCCGGTGCTGGGACTCTTCCGCGCCAACCCCTTCCCTCGGCATCCGCCCGCCTCGGTCCGCGCAGTCCTCTGGCAATACTGGTTCAGCACGCCCCAGGAGAAGCACGCCAGCGGAGTATGGTGGCGCCGTCAGCTGCTCGGCACCTTCGCCCCCACCCTGAAGAAGCTGCCTGACGGCAAGTTCGGCGAAATAGCTGCGCCCCAACTCGAACAACCCCCGCAACCCTGACCAGCCCTCTTCAACCGAAGCTCCCAGCCGTTCACCGCCTCAACTGCGCCACGCCCCGATGCGGCCGGATCATTTACCTTTAATCGGGCTCCTTAGTCAGAATTCAGGACCGCAGCTGCCAGCAATTCACAGGAAAGCCCCAGGAGCACCATGGACCGTCGCGACTTCCTCAAAACCGGCACCGCCGCCGCTGCCACCGCGCTCGCCCCCCCGGCCTTCGCCGAAAAGACATCCACGCCTGACGCCGCCGGCCGCCTCATTCTCCCGATCAATCGCAACTGGCGCTACAGCCCCAGCAACCCCGATCCCACCCAGGCCGCCGTTCATGCGAGGGACTATAACGACTCCCACTTCGACCAGGTCGTCATCCCCCACACCAACATTGCGCTCCCCTGGCACAGCTTCGACGAGAAATCCTACGAGTTCATCTCCCTCTATCGCCGCCCCTTCAAACTCCCAGCCGACGCAGCCGGCAAACGCGTCTTCGTCGACTTTGAAGGAGTCATGACCGCCTCCACCGTCTGGATCAACGGCGTTAGATTAGGCGAATACAAAGGCGGCTACACGCCGTTCTCGTTTGAACTCACCCCGCACCTCGACCCCGGCGGCGACAACCTGCTCGCCGTCGACGTCGACTCCACCGAACGCCCCGACATTCCGCCCTTCGGCTACCAGATCGATTACCTCACCTTCGGCGGCATCTACCGCGAAGTCGCCCTGCGCGTCGTTCCGCAGACCTTCATCGAGAACATCTTCGCCGAGCCGAAAGCCGTCCTCAGCGCCAACCCCACCGTCGATGTTCATACCTACATCCAGCACGGCGGCGCCGGCCCAGCTCCCCTTACCCTTAGCATCGAACTCCTCGACGGCGACAGAGTCCTGGCCCACGCCGCTCAACCAATCCCGGCCACCAAAGCCAACTCGGGCTCAACCGATAGCGCCCCGGCGAAGCACACCATCACCCTCGGAAAATTCGGCGCCATCCAGCTTTGGGACCTGAGAACTCCCAAGCTCTACCAGACCCGCGTCCGCCTCCTTCAAGGCAAGACCACCCTCGATGAAGACACCCGCACGTTCGGCTTCCGCGATGCTCGCTTTACCCCGCAGGGCTTCTCCCTCAACGGCAAGGTCATCAAGCTCCGCGGACTCGACCGCCATCAGACCTTCCCCTTCGTCGGCCAGGCCATGCCCGCGCGCCCGCAAAAGCAGGACGCCAAAATCCTGAAGAATACCCTGCATTGCAACATCGTCCGCACCTCCCACTACCCGCAGTCGCGCCACTTCCTCGACGCCTGCGACGAGATCGGCCTGTTAGTCCTCGAAGAAATCCCCGGCTGGCAGCACATCGGCCCCCAACCCTGGAAAGACATCTCCGTTGACAATGTCGGCCGCATGGTGCGCCGCGACTGGAATCACCCCTCCATCATTCTCTGGGGAGTTCGCATCAACGAGTCGCCCGACGATCACGACTTCTACACCCGCACCAACGCCCTCGCCCACCAGCTCGACCCCAGCCGCCAGACCGGCGGCATCCGCGCCTTCTACACCTCAGAAATGCTCGAAGACGTCTTCACCTACAACGACTTCGGCTTTCCGCTCAAACCGCCGAACCACCCCGCCTATCTCAACACCGAGTTCGTCGGCCACACCTACCCCGCCAAGTCGATCGACAACATGGAGCGGCTCACCGAACACACCCTGCGCCACGCCCGCATCCACGACCAGCTCGCCTCCAACCCGCAGTATGCCGGCGGCATCGGCTGGTGCTTCTTCGACTACAACACCCACGGCGACTTCGGCTCCGGCGACCGCATGTGCTATCACGGCGTCACCGACTTCTTTCGCGAACGCAAACCCGCCGGCGGCTTCTACAAATCCCAGTGCGACCCCGAAGAAGAGATCGTCCTCGAGCCCGCCTTCCACTGGGCGCGCAACGACGAGTCGACGCAGTTCTCCAAAGCCCTCATCTCGTCCAACTGCGACAACCTCAAGCTCTATCTCAAGGGCCAGCTCATCGCCGACGCCAAACCCGATCGCGAACAATTCAAATACTTGCAGTACGCGCCCTTCTACATCGACCTCACCAAGGTCGATCTCTCCGCGCTCTGGGCCGACCTGCGCATCGACGGCTACCTCAACGGCAAACAGGTCATCAGCCGCCAATACTCCGGCCGAGGCCTCGATCAGAAATTCACCCTCCTGCCCGACGACACCACCCTCGTCGCCGACGGAGCCGACACCACCCGCATCGTCCTCCGCGTCACCGACGAATTCGATAACATCCGCCCCTACGCCGGCGACCCCATCCAGTTCACCGTAGAGGGCCCCGCCTCACTCATCGGCGACAACCCCTTCGCCCTCGTCGGAGGCACCGGCGCCGTCTGGCTAAGAAGCAATCAACAACCCGGCGCCGTCACCCTCACCGCCAAACACCCCAGGCTCGGCGAGAAGAAGATAACCTTGACCCTCACCGCATCCGAACCAGAAAAGGCCTAGCAAACCCACCCGAAATTGTCACCCCGGCCGGAGCGCGACGCAGTGGAAGCATCTGCGCTTCGACAGGCCGCAGTCGACTACGACTGCTATGGGTTCCCCGGCGGGAACGCCATGGTCTTGCGCGCCATCCTCGGCCGGGAGCCCCGCACACTCAGCCACTTCTTCGCTGAACTCGCCAGCCAGGAAGACAAGAAGAAGGAGTGATGCCCGTCGCACTGCAGAAGCCGCAGAAATGGCCGGACAACACCCGGCCTCCCATTCCAGCCGCTCTTTGGCGTGAGAGCAAAGCCCGCTCCGGCGACGCGCTACTCGTTCACCTTAGGAAACCTCGTCGTCGACGAACTCACCCTGATGTCTTCGAACCGTGGCCCCGAAGAACCAGCTTTACTACGGCGACAACTACGAAGTCCTGGAGCATTACATCAAGGACGACTCTGTCGACCTCATCTATCTCGACCCGCCCTTCAACTCGCGGCAGGACTACAACGTCCTCTTCGCCGAAAAAGACGGCTCCCAGAGCTTTCTCAAGGATAAAAGAGGAGGCACCCTAATTCAGCCGATTGCCTTCCATCCTGTGCTAAAACCGAGAGCCTTATTGAGTGCAAACGGGCCGCAGCTTAATGCGCCGACGACTTCGCAGACATTGGGAACCTTTCGATTTGCCCGCTGGGCCGACGGTTTCGACACTTCCGTTGTCACCACCGTCCGATCTGTGCGGTCAGCCAAGGCGTAGGCAATCAAGAATGGATCGCGACCGATCTTCTCGACTTCGTCGTCGCGGAGATCGGCTGCATACCCAATCGAAACTACGTGTTGAACAAGGGTGACATCAACCACCTCATCAAGTAGCAACGCGTCCTCGATTTCATCCGTGCAAATCCAATCGAGTAGCGGATCTTCATCTTTTCCGGCTTTGATCTCTTCCATGATCTCGCGCGGAATCTTCACTCAGTTTGCACTGGCCTGATGATGAACCCAACTCCAAAACTCGGGAATTTGCTCCAGCGGATAGTAAGTGCTGTTTGCAGTGATGAGGACGTTGGCATCGAGAAGATAGAGCATCTTACTAGCTACCTCGCATTCCCGCAACGTGGATCAGAGGGTCTACGTTGCGGGGCTTTACGCCGAGGATTCGTCCTGCTTTCGTAGGTGTGAGAAATCCTTCTGCAAGCGAAGTCTTCACAAGCTCTAGAAGAGCGCGCCCGAGTCGATGCCTTTTTACGACATAGTAATTCGGGCCTCCCTCTCTCCCGCCCGAGAATGCTGGATTTGCCCGCGCAGCAATCCACTCAGCTTCATAGTGCTTATCTAGCTCTTGCCATCTGGCATGAGTGATAATGTTCACGCGCAGAAGCTTATAAGCAACCATTCCCCGGCTGACCCGGCGACTGCTGGCAAATTGCGCAATTGTTGTAATGGCCTCTTCGAGCGAAGCGTTAGCTAGAGCGCGCAACTCACTTATTTCCGCTTGCGGCAGCAGAAGTTCTCCGGCGACAGTGTTGCAATAAACTTCAGGCTTCGTATTAGTCACTCCGCCACTTAAGCCTGTAGAACCTAACCATAGGTGTGTCAACTCATGAAGCGCTGTGAAAGCCCAAGCCACAGGAGCGTCTTGGTCGTTGACAACAATAAAAGGCGCAACAGGATCAGCAATCGCGTATCCCCTAAAGACACCGCTCGGAATGTTTGTGTGATGGCTACCCAAATTACCGAGCAGCAATACGAATGCGCCGGATGCCTCAATCCTCTCTCGCAAGTAAGCAAAAGCCGCTGGCACAGTTGCTGGCCGCCGAAATTCAGCAAGCGAAAAGTTAAGCCTTTCGGATATCAGGCGCGCTACTTCCACCGGCGGCACATCCATTGTCACTGATGCGATGTAGTCCGCCTGCCGCGGCTCGGATTGTTCAAGCAGGTCTCTCACTATTCCCTGCCGACCGCGTATATCACGGATGAGGGCATCAAGCGTAGGGTCATAATCCAGCGGGCTTACACCAGGACTCCTGCGAAAATCCTGCCCCCGGTCTCCCGGGCGGGGTGGCTGGCTCAAATAGAACACGAGCAGAGAGCGATGGTATATTCGCGCCATGTTCAGCAGAACACTCCGCGACGGCTCTTCTTCCCCGGCTTCCAACGTCCGCAAGCGACCACCCGCTGTACGGCCCCGGGCATCTTTGAACGCTAGGGCACTAGCAGCGTCTTCAAGAGACAAGCCTGCTGCTTCGCGTGCCCACTTCAGAATGCTAGGATTCAGTGCCATCGGAATTTAATCGTAGCTCACGAGAGCCGAGACGGGAAGGACCAACAGGTCGACCTTTGGGTGGACTAAAGAGCGCAGAACCACCCTCATACCAGCTATTGCCCATAGCTATACTCTTTTGACCTGGAAATTTCATGCTAGCCCTTACGTTACCTTCGGACATAGAACGTCGCCTCGACGAATTGGCCCGAAAGACCGGACGCAGCAAGACGTTCCTTGCTCGCGAGGCAATTGTCGAGCACCTGGACGATAGGGAAGACCTGTATCTTTCCGAACAGCAGATCACCGACCTCCGAGCGGGATTGCTGAAAACCATTCCGCTCGAAGAAGTTATGAAGCGATACGGCGTCGCAACGCCTAGTTCCACATGCTGGAAAAGCCTCGCCACCTTCGCTGAAGATCCGTATCACCTGTCGCCGAAAACCCTAGATCGCCAATGCCCGGCCGGGGTGCCCCCTGTCCCGCGTTTGAGACATGCGATACTCGACTCTCCGCGAAATCCCGCCGCCATCCGCTACCCTACCAACAGGAGAGATTCGCCAATGCCCGGCCCCTGGAAACCGCTCGCCCTCGCAGTCCTCACCTTGACCACCGCCGCCCACGCCCAGCTCTCTCCTGACCTCAAAACCAAAATTGACACCGCCGTCCAGCAGGTGCTGACCACCACCGGAGTCCCCAGCGCCCAGGTCGGCATCGCCGAGGGCGGCAAGCTCGTCTATACCGCCGCCTTCGGCAAAGCCCGCCTCGATCCCACCCTCGACGCGGCCGCCGCCATGCACTACCCGGTCGGCTCGATCTCCAAGCAGTTCACCGCCGCCTGCATCCTGCTCCTCGTGCAAGACGGCAAAATGACCCTCGACGATCCCGTCGCGCGCTGGTTCCCGGAGCTCACTCAGGCCCAGGACGTCACCGTCCGCATGCTGCTCTCGCACACCAGCGGCTACTCCGACTACGCTCCGCAGGACTACACCATTCCCGCGTGGACCAAGCCCATCGATCCGCTTGTCCTCATCCACGAATGGGCCGAAAAGCCGCTCGACTTCTCTCCCGGCACCAGGTGGCAGTACAGCAACACCAATTTTGTCCTTGCCGCGCTCATCGTGCAAAAGGCCAGCGGCATGCCTTTCTGGCAATTCCTCGAGACCCGTGTGCTCACGCCTCTCGCGCTTCACGGCGTGCTCGACCTCGACACCGACCGCAAGCGCGTCGAAGTCCAGGGCTACATGCGTAACGCTCTCGGCCCGCTGCGCCCCGCCATCCTCGAAGCGCCCGGCTGGTACTTCGGCGATGGCGAGCTCGCCATGCCCGTCGCCGACCTGCTCCGCTGGGACAACAGCATCCTCGACCGCGCTCTACTCAAGCCCGAGAGCTATGCCGCCATGGAAACCGAGGTCAAGCTCAAAAACGGCGACGGCAGCCACTACGGCTTAGGCCTCCAGGTGGGCGTGATGGACGGGCATCGGATCCTCTTCCACTCCGGCGAGGTCGGCGGCTTTGTCGCCGAAAATCTCCTGCTCCCGGACGACAAGATCGCCATCGCCGTTCTCACCAACCAAGAGGCCAGCGATGCCGCCGGCGCGGCCGTCAAAGCCATCATCCCCTTGCTGCTGAGCCAGCCCCCAGACAACGCTGCCGACTTGGCAGCAGCGGCGCAGGTGAAATCGATCCTCGCCGCCCTCCAGCAGGGCCAGCTCGATCGCAGCCTCTTGACCAGCGACTGCAACTTTTACTTCTCGCCGCAGACCGTCGCCGACTTTGAAAGCAGCCTCGCACCCCTGGGAGCGGTCACCGAGGTGAAGCCTGCCCACGAGTCCCTGCGGGGCGGCATGAGCTTTCACTCCTTTGACGTAACGTTCGCCAGGAAGAAGGTCCGCGTCACCACCTACACCATGCCCAACGGCTTGCTGGAACAGTTCCTGGTCGAGACGATCGGGTGAGCAGGATGAGAGAAGAAGACGCCGGAAAAAACCGAGCAATAACTAGCTCCCAGCGTGCCATTTTTGACCATTTCGCGGCAGAAACGACGTTCAATCAGTCGTCTTTTTGCCCGATTGCGCCGCTTCCACGGCCGCCGCCACCCGGAATACCATTCCTTCTGCGAAATGCTTGCCGAGGATCTGTGCCCCAATAGGCAGGCCTTCCCGGGAGACGCCACAAGGTACCGAAATTCCGCAAATCCCCGCCAGGCTCGCCGTAACCGTATAAATATCAGCAAGATACATAGCCATCGGGTCATCCGCCTTCTCGCCGATCTTGAACGCCGGCGTCGGAGCAACGGGAGTCACGATCGCGTCCACTTGCTCAAAAGCCTTGAGGAAGTCCTGCGTCAACAACGTCCGAACCTGCTGGGCTTTCTTGTAGTAAGCGTCATAATATCCAGCACTTAGCGCATAAGTCCCCAGCAGAATCCGGCGCTTGACCTCGGCCCCAAAGCCTCTATCGCGCGACCTGCGGTACATCGCCGAAAGCGTGTCCGAATCAGGCGCGCGATAGCCATAGCGAACGCCATCGAACCGCGCGAGGTTTGAGCTCGCCTCAGCCGTCGCTAGAACATAGTACGCGGGTACCGCATAGCGGGTATGCGGCAGAGAGATGGGCTGAATGACAGCCCCGGCCGCCCGCAGCCGTTCTATCGTATCTTCAATGGCTACACGCACTTCCAGATCAAGTCCCTCGGCAAAATACTCCGCGGGAACTCCGATCCGCAGCCCGGCAACCGGCTTCTCCAGTTCAGCCGAAAAGTCCGGAACCGGCTCCATAGAAGAGGTCGCATCCAGCGGATCATGTCCTGCAATCACACCCAGAACCGTCGCCGCGTCCTTCACGGTCAAGGCAAATGGCCCGACCCGATCAAGCGACGAAGCAAAAGCAATCAGCCCATAACGCGAGACCCGGCCATAGGTAGGTAATACTCCAACAACCCCGCAGAAAGAAGCCGGCTGGCGGATCGATCCGCCCGTATCCGTTCCCAAGGTGGCTATAGCCATGCCGGCTGCGACGGCCGCTGCCGACCCGCCGCTTGATCCTCCCGGTACCCGATCCAAGGCGCGAGGATTGCGGACTGCTCCATAGGCAGAGTTCTCATTGGAAGACCCCATGGCAAACTCATCGCAATTCAATTTGCCCAGGATTACCGCTCCAGCTGCCTCCAGCCGATTCACGACCGTGGCACTGTAAGGAGGACGATAGCCTTCCAGCATCTTCGATCCTGCCGTCGCCGGGAGGCCATTTACCACCAAAACGTCCTTAATCCCGACCGGAACTCCCGCAAGAGCAGGCAGCTGCTCTCCTTCCGCGGCGATCGAATCGAGGGCCGCAGCCTGAGCGAAGGCGCGCTCCCGGCCAAGAGAAAGATAGGCATTGACAGCCGGATTTTCCTCTGCAATCCGGGCAAAGAAAGTCTCAGCCAGCTTAGCGGCCGTAAGTTCTCCTGAGCCGATGGAAGTATGAATCTGCTCGATGCTCAAAGTTTTGGTCGTGATCTTTGTAGACATGCGGAATCCGTTAACGCTCAATAACTTTGGGAACACGGAAGAATGCCTGGTCGGAATCGGGAGCGCTGCTCATGACCAGTGATCGATTCAGCGATGGCATCACCTGATCGTCGCGTAACACCGCCGCGGAGTCGCGCGTGCCGCCGATAACCTCGCTTACCTGGGCCATTGCGGGCACTGCCGAGGTGTCGATCTCATTGAGTTGGGCCACATGATCGAGAATGGAGTTTAGATCACGAAGCATGGATGCTTCTTCCTGGCTGGTCAGTTCCAGGTTGGCGAGTTCCGCCACCCGGCGAAGATCTCCGCCCGTTACTCGTTCTAATTGTGTCATATGCAGTTTCCGAAGCTTAAAAAGCGCGTTCTCTTAATATAACCCCGCAGCCCCGCTCAATAGGCCCCATCGCGATTGACGACGGCCTTGGGGGTTTTGAGCAGGATCCAGAGATCGCGCCGCAGGCTCCACTTCGAGACGTAGGTCTCATCCAGGATCACCCGCGCCTCGTAGCTCAGGTCGCAGCGTCCCGAGACCTGCCACAGGCCGGTTATCCCGGGCACCGCCTCGAGATAATACGGAAAGCGCTCCGCATACTTCACCACCTCGGCCTCGACGATCGGTCGCGGCCCCACAAAGCTCATCTCGCCGGAAAACACATTCAATATCTGCGGCAGCTCATCCAGGCTGGTCTTGCGCAGCACCCGGCCCAGCCGCGTAATCCGCGGGTCGTCCTTCAGCTTGTGAGTGTGGAACCACTCGTCCCGCGCCGCCGCATCGTGCTTGAGGTGCTCGGCCAGAATGCGGTCCGCATGCGGGTACATGGTGCGAAACTTCCAGATGTCGAACAGCCGGCCATGCCGCCCGATGCGCCGCTGGCGGTAAAACACCGGGGTGCCGTAGGTCACGGCAATTATCCCGCCGATCGCCGCGATCAGCACCGCCAGCACCGGCGAGATCACCGCCGCCAGCGCCAGGTCGAAATACCGCTTGCCCTGCTCATACATCCGCGAACGGGTCGGCAGCTCGACCAGCTCCTCCGCCGGCTCCCAATACTCCAGCGCCTCCGAACCCCGCGTAAACCGCCCCGCATACCCCGTCCGGCTCTCCCACCCGGAGTGCCCCGCAGACGTCTCCCGCACAGCCGAATGACCCCCAGCCGCAAACTCCACTTCCTCGCCGGCTGGCCCGGATACCACGCAAAGATCCGATGCGGCCCCCGCCTCCGGCCGAATCGTAACAATACGCCCGCTGGAGCTGCCGGGCAGGATGGATGAAGCCAAATCTATATCCCCCGAGGACGTCTTTCTCAAGCGGCAGCCCGCTTACGGGATGCCTCGTCGAGTTCTTTGTAAACCGCCAGGAACCCGCTCTTTACCATCCATCCATAATGTCTGGCGACCGGTTCCTCTCTGGGATCCCGGCTCCGTTGCAACTGAGACAGAACCTAGTCTTCCCCGGAGCCTGCCTTCCACCTCTGCTCACAGAATTACCACCTTGGCCGATCAAGAGCAAACTCTCATGACCGCAGGCGAAATCGGATGATTTGGACGATAACTGGCACCGACTGTAGAAGATAGACCCCGCAACCCGAAGAAAAGTTGCTGCTTTTTATCGATCACTCGCTTGTGCTGTGCTGGCTCGCGGCGCAGCCTCTTACTGCGAGCCGCCTAGTTGTTGTGCAGAACTCCTATGGCCGCCACGCCAAGAGCTAATTGTGAGAAGACCTGTGACCAGTTCAGGAAGCTCCGCAGCGAAGAAGAGCCGAGTACCTTCTCCGGAACTACGATACTGTCGCCTGGATTGAGCTTTGTGGCTTCAAAGTTGTTGCCCCATAATCCGTTTGCGCTTTCGCGGCCGTATACCGAACCGTCAGCCCTCAAGATGAAAATATGTTTTTTATCTGCTTCCCGATTGGCGCCGCCAGCGAGATGCAGGTAGTCACCAACCCGCCGGTCCCTTTGATAAATAAAGGAGTTCTGGTCGTAAATGGCACCCACCATGTTCACGCTAGCGGGTATTGAGGGCACAACGAAGCGATCGTCATCCTGGAGCTGGAGATCGGGAATGCTGTCAATCCCGCCGCTGTCCGGCTTCACTTCGAGAACGATCCTGCCGGTAGCTTTCAGCTGGTGCAGCCTGGAGATCAGACCTTGTTGACTCGCGCTCGCAGACGTTGCGGCGGCGGTGTCCTGCGCCGTTACCGCCGAGGCCGCGAGATTAAGCGTACCTCGCTGGATTTGAAGCTCAAGGGACTGGACATATTCATCCAGTCTCTGCTGTTGGAAGACCCGAGTCGACTCACGAGTGAACTCCGAGCCGAAAAGGTAGGCGCTGGGCGTCAATCCGCCGGCGCGCTTCACGAGCTGGCGCAACGTCTCCCCGGGTTGAACGCTATAGACTCCCGCACTCACAAACTCTCCCTCGAGCTTCACAAATTTGGTTTGCTGATCAAGGGGAACGCGGATGTCTGCCTGAGAAAAAATTGTGACGACATCTCCCGGCCTGAGGGCCAGATCCTGGGTTGGATCGTGGTCGATCACGAGCTTGCCCAGGTTGAAAGATAGAAGCGAAGTTTTGAGGGTGTCGGGATCAAGGCGTTCAATGACTGCATAGTTCCAGTCGATTTCGGGAGCCGACAGCTTGATCTCAACCGGCTCTCCCGCAGCGGCAACATTCTGGGTAATTACCTGACTTTGTTGTCCGGCAAGGGTGCTTCCACTGACCTCGCTTTGAGCCGCCAGGTTGCGGTTGCGTTGGGAAGAGCTCTGATCATTGGTGTTGCCAGTATTTCCGTCGGTCGGGAGTTGAGAGGAGCTATTTCCGTCCTGGAAGTAGGCATCATCCTGCGTCTGGTTCCCGCCAGGCATGGTTTGCTGGGTGGACTGCTGATTCCCTATGCTTGAAGTATTCGAGGGATATCCGTTCAGGGAGCGCCGCTGCTTTGGCAGGTCGGAGGGGTTCGCTGGCTGGTAAAGCGGGCCACGACCGTCCAGCGGCTGAAATTCTGGTCCTGGCAGCCCTAGCTGTGCCCGGCGCCACCAGTAATTGCGGGTGATCAGCGAAGGTCGGTCAGGCACAAGATCGCTGAGCTTCATCCCTTCGTGCCAAGCGAAGCGACCTGGATTGGCCAAATTCCCCCGCAGCGTGACGGTCTTCTGAAACGCCGGAACGATGGAGAGCAGGCGGATCAAATCGCCATCCTGTACCGTTGTGGCCAAACCAGAGGCGTCAAGCCCAACTTCGATGGCCTGCCTCTCCTGATGTTCTTCGATGCGCTCGATAGAGATTCTCGAATTTGCGGCGATTGTGGAAAGGCCGCCGGCCGAGTCCAGCAATTGCTGGATGGTCGTGGCTGCCCCTGCTGCATTCAATTCGTAGATAGCGGGTTTTCGGACACTGCCGGTGAGAGCAGCCTGGGGGCCGACGGCTGGGATAAAAATGACATCGCCGGGAAGCAGCCTGACGTCCTTTGATTTGTCTCCTCGGATGAGCAAATCGTAGAGATCAAAATCTGAAATAACTTTACCGTCACGCTTCAGCTGAATGTCGCGCATCGAGCCTTGAACGGATGGTCCCCCGGAAGCAAACAGCGCATTCACCAGCGTGCTGAGAGAGCTTACGGTGTAAGCGCCGGGGCGACGAGCCTGCCCGACGACGAAGATCTGAATGGAACGCAACTGACCGAGATCGACGGTGAGGTCAAAATTTCGATAGACCCGGGCAATTCGCGATCGAATCTGCTGAGTCAACTCGGAAAATGCAATTCCGGTGACGTGGATAGGCCCTATCTGTGGCAAGTAAATGTCGCCGGAGCGGTCCACTTTGAGGTCGGCGTTAAAATTCACCTGTCCCCAGACACGAATGCGGACCTCATCGCCGGGTCCGATCACGTAGTCGGAGGTCACCGGGACCTGATCGACTGGGGCAAAGGTAGTCGGAACCTTCCTAAACAAGTCATACCCGAAGACGGGAAGAACGCGGCCGGTGGTCACCGCGACCATCTTTTGAAATTCCGTCAATGGCTCCGGGGGTGGAGGACCTGTGAGTTGGTTTGTCTGATTGTTTTCATTGTGGCCATTCCCCCCGTTGTCGTTGTAAGAGGGGGCACTCTGGCCTGCATTCCCGCCGGGATTATTCGGGTTTCGTTCGCTCTGGCTTGGGACTCCACTCGGGTATTGCTGCTGAGCGGACGGATAGTTATTCTGCTGGTTTTGGCCGTACTGCCCGGATCCTGTCTGGCAGGAACTTGTACCTGCATTGAGAGGGTCGCTGCAATCGACGCCTTGTTGCGCATCAGTTCCCGTGTTCCCAAAAGACTGAGCTAGCGATGTCGAGCAAAGAGCTACCGAAGCGACGAAAAAGAACAATGCAGGTCGATTTACCATACCGTCAATGACGAGCAAAACCCAGTAATTGCCTGGGCTTTATCTTGAATGATCTCCTTACGGCACCGCAAAAAACCTGGCGGTTCACTGAAGCTGTTCCTAGAGTGTAGAGCTTTCCCACTCTGTTTCAAAACGAGTCCTGAGGGAGGGCATCAATTCACCACGTGGACAACGAATTCCATGTCCCGGTGGCCGCTGCCGCAGTATACCGAGCAAGCACCAGAAAAGTCGCCTGCTTCCTTGGGCTTGATAACGACTTCGATGTGATGGCCTGGAACCATTTGGGCATGAATTCCCAATGCCTCGACGGTAAGACCGTGGGGTACATCATCAGAAATCAGGATCATCTTTGTGGTCTTGTCTCGCTTCAGGGTGATCTCTGCGGGCGAAAAGGCATACCTTTTGGCGTGGACGACGATGCGCGATGGAGATTCCTGCTTCGACTGGGCAAGCTGTGTGAGATTTATCGTCGTGAGCAAGGCGGCTGAGACAAATCTAAGGGAAGCCGACGAAAACTTCAGACAAAAAGGCATTCCCAACAGGTTGCGCCTATTGCCACCAAAGTGTAAAGCACGGGGTCGTGGCTGCTCTGCGGGTAGTTAAACTTCAAACGTTTTCCTCCTTCAGCACTGAAGGTCATTCAACGATCAGAGTTAATTGCACGCTCTTCGCGATGCCGGGGCCGGTCGCCGTGATGACAGGATTGTAGGTGGCCGACGGAGTTGTGCCCGGAGGGGTCGTCGCCGCACTGGATGAGCCAACGTTCGCAGTGACGCCACACCCCAAAAGCATGAACATGAAGAAAAGTGTGGCCAACGCCACTCGCTTTCTGCGAGCAAATGGAAACAGGAAAAGACCGGTGGGGAACAAGGCCACGGAACCGAATAACGGGGAGCCGGCCCGTGACTTGCTGGATGCGCTGGTTGTCGCAATCGTTGAGATTGAGACAGCTACGGAGGCGGTAACTCCCACAGACAGCTGCATCGAAGCGGGATTCATCGTGCAGACTGAGTTCGGAGGCGCGGCGCTACAGGTAAGCGCGAGGGTTCCGGTCGATGGGCCGTCGGGAACTATCTGAAGCAGATAGTTGGCGGTTTGTCCGCTGGTGATCGTGGCTGCCGATGCGCCATCCGCCTGGATCGAGAAGTCAAGGCCGCTGCCAACGAGGACTACCTCAAATGGTTTCGCGAGGGCCGGACTGGCGATAGTCAAGGCTCCGGAGAGCGGCCCTAACCCGGCTGGTGAAAAGGAAACCTGCACCACGCAGTCCGCCCCTGACGCCAGCTCGGCTGGACAGGAATTGCCGGCAATCGCAAACGCCCCGGTAACCGCGAAGGTGAGGGCATTCAGCGGGACGCCTCCGCTGTTGGTCAGGGTGACATTTTGCGGCGAACTGGTCGCCGCGAGCCCCCAGGGGCCAAAGCTGAGTGAAGTGGGTAGAGCCGAGACGCCGGCGGGTGCCAATCCGGTACCCGTAAGAGCTACTGTTTGCGGTCTGCCATACATGTCGACGATCACCAACGTCCCGCTTTCCGGCCCCACCTGGGTTGGCACATACGTTACGGTCAGAGAGCAGTTGGCGTGGCCGATCAATGAATTCCCGCAACTGTTAACGACATGGAAGTCACCTGTTACGGAGACTGCAATTGAGTTCAGCGGCGAATCGCCGGAGTTGGAGAGAGTTACCGCTTGTGCCAAGCTGATTGTGCCGACCACTTGTGGCGCAAACGCGACACGCGACGGGCCGACAGTATCGGTGGCCGGAGAAATTCCTATTCCCGACAGCGTGGCGGACTGGGTCCCAAAAGTGTCCGTAATCGAGAAGACTCCCGTGCGCGCTCCTGAAGCGGTTGGCGTAAAAACCAGACCCACCGTGCAGCCGAAATTCGGAGCCAGACTCGCAGAACAGGTATTGGCCACGATGGAAAAATCGCCTGTCACAGTCGGCGATTGCAAGGCAACCGTCACTCCTCCTGTATTTGAGATCGTGACATTCTGCGCAGGCGCTGTCGCCACACCGAGCAGGCTGGAGCCGAAGCTCATGGACGTGGGCAGCAGAACAATCGCCGCTCCCGGAACCCCTGTGCCGCTCAACGGCACCGTAAGCTGTCCACCAGCGACGTTGGCGTAGAGAATCAGCGTTCCATTTCGGGTACCCGTCGCGGTGGGTGTAAAGGTCACCTGGAAGGTGCAATTCCCTCCGGAAGCTAAGGAGTTGCTGCAGTTGTTGACAATCGCAAAATCGCCACTCGCTGTCGCGGCACTGACCACCAGCGCGATGGCGCCAGAGTCAGTAAGCGTTATGGTTTGCGCTCCGCTCTGCGTCTGCAAAGGTTGAGCCGCGAACGAGAGCTTGGAGGGATTGACCGCGGCTGTAGTCTCTGTGGACGCTGCAGTGACCAGGGGAATCTGCCATATGCCTCGGCCATAGGTTGCTGCCCGCAGCAAAGCCTGGTCTCCGGAAAGAAAGGTCGACAACTCGATCACGGGAGCGTTGGGCAACCCGGTTCCATAGACGCTCCAGCAGTTTTCCGTTTCGCAACTCATAACTGCTGTGGTTACATAGACGCCAGTATCCAAGGCAACATAAACGGTATTGGCGTCGTTCGGGTCGACGGCGATGCTGTTTGCCGGGGCGTCGGGAAGATTGCTCCTGATATTGACCCAGCTTGCTCCACCATTCGCGGTAGAGTAAACCGACCCTGTCGATGCGGTGAGCGTGTCGAATCCTTCAACGGTCACATAGAGGCTTTCTCCCGTCGTATCGTGCGGGTCGACAACCACGCTTGAGATGGAGAAGTCAGCGGGATTGAAACCCTTCGGATCATTCGTCACCGGGGACAGCCAGAGATCGTTCCATGTTGCCGGAACAGGAGCGGCGTCGCTCACGGCAGCCTGGAAAAGATGACCAGCGTACGCCTGGGCACCCTCAAGCTGCGTGCCGGCCATGCCCACATAGATCAACTCGGCGTTAACGCCAGACTCAGAGGTAGTCCCAGTTGCAGCCAGAGACTCAGCGAGCGGATTGCCGGCACACTCTGGTCCCTCGCCTGCGTACAAGCCACCAAGCAGATTTGCGGCAGACCAGGAGGTACCGTCCGCCGGCCCTCGCCAGACGTGACATGTGGCGACGAGTAAACTGCCGTTGTCCAGCGGATCAAGGATGAAGGGCGAGGGCTCGGGAGAAGCATAGGCATCGTCACCAATTTGCGCGTAACCCACCACCGGCGTGCCGAACGAAACGGAGTCGCACGAAGAACCCTTTGGACAGAGATCGATGGCTACGCCTGCGCTGCTCTGCGCGTACCAATTCTCAGGATTATCCGGATCGATGGCTACATAACTTCCGTAGCCGTCCAAGACCTGCGGCCAGACCATCTGTCCGGAGAGCGCCGAGGCTGCCGTTCCATTGATCCCCAAGCCCGCGAGAACGACTCCACTGTTAGAGGGATCCTGAGCCAGAGCCTCAACTTCAGCGAGTGATCCTAAGCCGCCATTCAAATTTTGAAAGTGGCTGGCGTCATCGCTGTTGCAAGGAGGCTGGGTTTGCGTCACATTATCCGTTGACCGCCATAAACCGCTATCGCTGCCGAAGAACATTAAAGAAAGGTCAGCACCGAAGGTTGCATCGACTGCATGCTGAAACGGTGCAACCTTCGCTGCCGCGCAGGTCGTTGTATTGGTCGTGTTCCGAAACAGACAGCCTGCAGCCACGCTGCAACGATAAATGTCCGTCGCACCTACGAAGAGAAGCGTGTCTGAAGTCACTGGAACCGCCGCAAGCCAGAGGCTGTAATCGCCGGACGGGATAACTCCATTGCTATCATCCAGGATCTCGGATGGCAGCCGTTTGGCGAACACCACCGTGCTGGAAGAACATACATTGGCCGTGGCGGAGCAGAGATCCTGCCACAAGCCCTGGTCTCGCAGGTTCACGTCGACAGTGAGAGCAAACAGATCGCCACTGCGTGGCTGGACCGCCAGCGCACCTCGATAGATCGGGCATGCCGGCGAACCAACGCCATTCGGATTTGCAGGACACGCCATGGAGACAAGTCCGTCACCCGGCTGATTTGCCAGGCGCGTCCAGGTAATGCCGTCTAAGGATTCGTAGTATCCATGAAATCGCACCGCGGCGTAGAAGCGCTTTCGCACCGGATTCCAAACCACAGCGGTGACGGCATTTCCCCCTTGCGTCGGCACCACTGCGGAGGTCTGGACGACTTGACCGGGGCCATCGGTGATGGTGGCGAGCAGCCACGTTGCCCCGGCATCAGTCGAGTAGTACAAACCCATCACGCTACTCGTCACCCCCGCCTGGGTCTCTTCGGCATCGGCGCCCACCGCAACACCCTCTGCCGATTGCGAGACGGCGGCGACAACCAGATTTGGCGTCTGCGTGCTCCACGCAAAACCACTGAACGCCAGGCCGAAGAAGTAGAAATTCGTGAAGGAGTTGACCGCAAAATCATTGGAATTGGAGATCAGACTCCAGGTGAGACCCCCGTCGGCGGAGCGTAGGAGGCCGACGCCGTAATAGGAATCCAGTGCGTCGTTCGGGTCTCCCGTGCCGGCGAGGAGCACGCCTGTCGCCCCAGGCTGAACGGAGACTGCACCGATACTGAGCGACGCCACACTGCCAGAACTGAAGACCGGCAAATCATCAGTAAGCGGAACAAACGAGACCGCGCTGGCCGCTTCGGCGGCGTTCGATGATTTCCAAACCCCTCCCCCTGCGGTCCCCAAATAGACCGTGCTGCCGGTTGTATCAGAAGGGTCGGCGGCAATGCTTGTCACCCTGCCGGTCACGCTGCCATAGGCCGATGTCAAGACTTGGTCCGGTCCAAGAGACTGCCATTGCAGGTTCAACAAAGAGGGCGTAGAGGAAAGGCGGCCGGGCGATGGAGCAGGCTTTACGAGCTTCATTGCGTTGTGACTTATTCGGGCCCGCAGCAACCGGGCAGCAGAGCGCCGGCCCAGGATGCCTCGCCGCGCGAGAAATCGCCTCGCCGCGCTCTTGCGGATTTGAACGCTTGGCGGCGACTCTGGTCCGGCTGTGATAAAACCAGAGGCCCAAAGCGCAGATGCCGACAAACATACGGCAGCGCAAACTGCAGAGCGGAGCAGCCGAACGATCACGATAGGCCTCTGCTTCCAGCGGTCTCGCAAACCTCGATCGAGAGATGACCCGGAAGACAGGAGGTCGGCCCCAAAAGGATCAGAGAACCACAAACCTACATTTTGCAAACGGATAGTTGCAAGTATTATGGGGCGGCCGAGAACGCAGAGCAACCAGATTCTGCCAAGTATCCATGTTGCGAGCGATACCCGTTCAGAATTGAGAAACTACCTGGTCGTTATTTCGCCCAGATATGCAGGAGGCGCATCGCTCGCCACGTTGCGGATGTATAGCTTGGAATTGAACTTCTTCCCGGTCGAACTGCCAGACATGTAACGAATGGTTCCGAAGATCGGCCGGTCGAACCACGGCCGATCGTGAACGCCGGCTATTGCCCAGGCTATGCCAGAGTAGCCGTTCGGGTCTCGGCCATCCATCTCATACTTATCGTTGAGATACACCGCATTCTGGAAGGCGATCGCCGGAGTCGGCGACCACTCTAGGATTTTTTTTGCCCAATACATACGCATGTAATTGTGCATCCAGCCGAACTTGACCATTTGCGTTTGGGACGCGTTCCAGAGCTCGTCGTAAGTCTCGGCCTTTTCCAGATGTTCCAATGTGTAAACAGGATCGCGCTTGTCGCGGGCATGATCACGCAGGGTCTTCTGCGCCCAGGGTTCCGCGCAATCGATTGTGTCGTAATGAGGAACGTACTTGACGAAGTTGATCGAAAGCTCTCGCCAGCCAATCACTTCGTTGATGAACACGTCATAGGCTTCTTTGTTGACTTTACCTGTTTTAACCGCGTCTTGAACGGCAAGAGCTATCGTTAAAGGACCGATGTGCCCAAAGTGAAGATAAGCCGAAAGGTGGCTGGTGCCAGGACCTTCCGGATGATTCCGGCGATCCTTGTAGGTCGCGAGATCATTCGCGATGAAATTCTTCAACCGCTTCCGTGCTGCATGCGTGCCGCCAGTCATGTAGTCAACCGGCGCAACCGTCCGGTCGAGCGCCTTCCAGCCCTGGGTGACATCGTCCTTAACGTTGAAAGCGGCAAAGTCGGCCGGACGCTTCCACTGTCGAACCGGCGAAAGTTCCTGTGTCTTCTTGAGGTAGGTCGGAAAATGCGCATAGAGCTTAGGCCTGAAGATGTGCAGCGAATAGAAGTGCTTGGAGAAGAGGCTTGACGGAACCAGCACATCGGCATCAACAGTCCAAAAAGGCATCTTGAGGCGATGGGCGAGCACACTCCTCCATCGCTCCGGCTCCCGGCATGGATTTTCGTCCCCGACCACCATTGCTGCTTCGACCTCTGACAGGAATGCTTCGAGAGAATTCCCCGGCGGACGACGAACAATGAGCTCGATCCCGCGTTCGGCAAGATCCTTCTCGACATCGCGCAATCCCTGGTTGAGAAAAACGTAATGGCGGAGGTTGGCCCCGGGGAAGTTGGAGATCGCCGAAAAGAAGACGATGACGGGGACGTTTAGCTCATTGGCAATATCGATCGACACGTCCAGGGCGGGGTTATCGACGCCACGCTCGGCGCGCTGCATCCAGTAGACGACGCACTTGCCATCTTTCATCGGAGCACCGGCGCGTCGTACTTGGATTCTTGGGTTTTCAGCTAGCTTCTGGAGGACTGGGGGGAGTTCCCCTGGCAGATCGGAAGACAGAATCATAATGCGCCTGAAGACACGGAGAGGCGAACTTGGCTTCGAAAGAGAACTCAATCAGCGGAACGAAAAACAAACTTACCAGAGACCCCATGATCGGCTCATATAGTCGCTCAGTGTCATCATGATCAAGACGAGAAACGTGAAGAACCCGGCACTCACCGTCAGCTTCATGAGTCGTGAACTGTAGTACACATGCATGAAAAACAGGATAACCAGGACGCCTTTGAAACAGGCTATGCCGAGCGCCAGGATCGGATTGAACGCTCCCAGGTCGATAAAGGCTGCGCCCACCGTAAGGCCGGTGGCGATCAACAGGGCCACATAGACCATAAGGTACTGCATGGGCGTGACGATATGGTGAGAATCTTCCGCGACGTGCAGATCGTCATGGTCGTGAGCTGGATTTGCTTTTGCCATTCTCAGTTCTTTCCTGTGGGTAGAGGTTCTTTTACTAATGTCCGGGATGTCTGTTGATCAGGTAGAGGAGTGGAAAAAGGAAGATCCACACAATATCCACGAAGTGCCAATATAGGCCGAAATATTCGATCGGCTGGGTGTAGCCGGTGGTATACGCACCCTGTTGGGCACGGATCAAAAGCCAGATCAGCAGCCCAAGACCGATAATCATGTGCAATGCATGCATGCCAGTCATTGCAAAGTATAGGGAGAAATAGACTTGGGTCTTTTCCGCCATGTCCGGCGCGAGCGGTGTTTCATGCGAGGCAACCGAGGGATGAACAAACTGCGAGATAGAAAAGTCTGCACCCGGCACATGGTGCAGCTCAAACTTCTCCGCGTACTCGACGTACTTGATTCCTAAAAAGATCACACCAAAAAGCATAGTGACCAATAACGAAATGACGAGGCCTTTTCTGCGCCGCGTCTCTGCACACCAGACACCGATCGCCATGGCAAAACCGGAGGTGATGAGCACGGCGGTATTAATGGCCCCCAAGGTGATACTGAGGGTATTGCTCGCCGCCGCAAATGCTGGATAGTACCAGTTCCGGTAAATCAGATAGGCCGCGAACATCCCGCCGAAGAACATGATTTCGGTGAGCAGGAAGAGCCACATGCCAAAAGCCGTAGCCTCCTTCTGCTGCTCCACGGTTTCGAAGTGGTGGCGAAGGTACGCGGGATGTTCGTGATTCTCGTGTCCCGGTGCTGCGGTATGGGCCGGCTGCGTCGCGATTACGTGGCTATCCAACAGTCGTCACCTCGTGCTTGGTCTTGTTCGCCAGCCAGTCATAATCGTAAGCTTCGTAGTCGACGATCGGAGTTTCGAGAAAGTTCTCCGTGAGAGGAGGAGACTGAATCTGCCATTCAAGCCCGGTGGCCTGCCACGGGTTGGCCCCGGCGATCGCTCCATACTTCAACGACCAGGTCATATAAATCATCGGCATCAGATAGCCAATTCCGAGGACAGTCGCTCCGGCGGTTGAAAGAACGTTCAGCACCTGGAACTCCGGAGGATAGGCATGATACCGACGCGGCATTCCGAGGTAGCCGAGGATGAATTGCGGGAAGAAGGTGAGGTTAAACCCGATGAAGGTGACCACCGCTGCCAGCTTGGACATTGCCTCCGGATACATGCGGCCGGTCATCTTCGGCCACCAGAAATGCATGCCCGCGAGGTAAGCCATTAACATGCCGCCGACCATGACGAAGTGGAAGTGGGCGACTATGAAATATGTCTCGGTAAGGTGAATGTCCATTCCCAGCGACCCCAGGAAAACGCCAGTGAGCCCGCCAATGGTAAAGAGGCCGATGAAGCCGAAGGCATAGAGCATCGGAGTTTCAAATGTGATCGACCCCTTGTAGAGGGTTGCCGACCAATTGAAGATTTTGATTGCCGACGGAACGGCAACCAGCATGGTCAGCAGCGAAAAGACCAGTGCCGAGTAGTTGGATACCCCCATGATGAACATGTGGTGCGCCCAGACGAAAAAGCCGAAGAGCGCGATGGCCACGGATGAGAAGGCGACAGCTGTATAGCCGAAGACGCGCTTACGGGAGAACGTACTGATGACTTCGGAAATGACTCCCATCCCGGGGAGAATCATGATGTACACCGCGGGATGCGAGTAGAACCAGAAGAGGTGTTGGAAAAGAAGCGGATCTCCGCCCTTGGCCGGATCGAAGACGCCGATACCGATGGTACGTTCGAGAATCACCAGAACAATCGCAATCGCCAGAACTGGAGTGCCAAGCACCATCAGGATCGAGGCAGCATAGTTGGACCAGATGAAGAGCGGCAGACGGAACCAGGTCATACCCGGTGCGCGCATACGGTGGATCGTCACGATGAAGTTCAGACCGGTAAAGATAGAACTGAAGCCGGCCACAAAGATTCCGAGAGCCGCCGTGACCACATGAGTATTCAAGTAGTGCGTGCTGAGAGGAGTTGTAAAGGTCCAGCCAGTATCGACGCCCCCGAGGACCAGGGCCGCAATTGTGAAGGTGCCCCCGATGAGATAAAGGTACCAGCTAAGCAAGTTGATCTTGGGAAAGGCAAGATCTTTCGCGCCCACCATGATGGGAATGATGAAGTTGCCAATAACTGCAGGAACCGACGGCACCAGAAAAAGAAAGATCATGATGACGCCGTGCATCGTAAAAAGTTTGTTGTAGGTATCGGAAGCCATCAGGTCAGGCTGAGGGGTCAGCAATTCCAGACGAATGAGCCCCGCCATCGATCCACCTAAAAAGAAGAAGAAGGTGATCGACATCAGATACAACATCGCAATGCGCTTGTGGTCCCCGGTTAGCAGCCAGCTCTTCAGACCATAACCATTATTTAAGTAGGACAGCTTTGGCAGGGTTGCCCCTTCCTGCTGCGGGAGCCTGACGACTGTACTCATTGCTTCACCATCCCCGGCCCCGGAGCTGTGCTCGGCGCCACTGTGCCCGCCTGCGCGGGCGATACTTGAGTCGTATTCAGCGTTTGTTGGATACGGTAGTTCGAATTCAATTTTTTAATATATTCGACCAGATCGATCAGGCCCTCTTCGCTGACCTGCCCCTGGTACGTGGGCATGATCGGCGCGTAGCCGGCGGTCACATGCATGGAAGGATTCAGGATCGTATCCCTCAGAAAAGCGTCGTCAACCATCACGGAAGAACCGCTGGCGAGCTGGAGCTTCGACCCGTAAGCCTCAGCGAGATTCGGGCCTCGGGCGTCAGCCTGCCCGGAGTGACAGCCGTTGCACCCGAGGCTCGCATACAACCGCTCACCATTCTGGGCGAGCGAAGCGCCGCTGGTGCTGCCGGCCGTCCATGCCTGATACTCTTCTGGCCGCAAGGCGGTGATCGAGCCGATCATCTGGGAATGCAGGGTGCCGCAATATTGGGTGCAGAAGAGGTGGTAGACACCAGGGGCGGTGGCCTCAAACCAGACCGTCGAGTAGCGGCCTGGAATCACTTCCCGCTTGACCCGGAACGCCGGGATTGAGTAGCTATGAAAAACATCCTGCGAGATCATGGTCAACTGCACTGCGCGGTTGATCGGAATGTGCAGGGCATTGATCTCATGCTGGCCGCCCGGATGCTCCGCTTTCCACATCCACTGTTTACCGACAATGTAGATGTTCATAGCATTCGTAGGAGGATTGTAGATGCGGAAATACAGCAGCGCGCCCCAGACAAAACAGACCATGAACAGCGCCAGCGGGATGATCGTCCAGGTGGCCTCGAGCAGCGTGGAACCCTCGATATGGGTCGCTACCGGATTCTTCTCTGCACGGTACGCAAAGGAAAAACCGAAAACCAGGATCGCGACCAGTACCAGACCGACCAGCGATATCAAAATCAGGAAGAAATAAAGCGCGTCGGTGTAAGGCGCAATCGTCGAGGCCTCCGCCGGAAACAGCGCGAAGTTCGTCAGCCACTTCACCAGAAATTGCCAGAGTACTGGACTAATAATATGCATCTTTCCCTTTTATCCGTTGCTCACCGCGCACTAGTTGACGCTCATGCTCGCCAGTCGCGACGAGGTATCTCTTCCTGCTTCATATCACGCCGAAACATCACCACCATGAAGCTTCCCAAGCTGAGCATGGTCAGAATGCCGCCCAACTGCACCACCCGGGCAACGACCAAACTGTGTTTATTGAGATCTGGATCATAGCGATAGCAATACGTAAGAATGTTGTCGACGGGAGATCCGATTCTATGGTGTGAAGCCTCGACAAGACCCAGTTGCAAATCTTTTGGCGAATATTCAACTCCCATGTAGTACTGGGCCAGCTTACCCTCGGGCGTCAAAATTTGGATTGCGCTGGCATGGGCAAACTGAGAGAGATGGCCGTCGGGACCAGGAACTCGGGCATACCCGAAACCAACTGCGCTCGCCAGAGCATTAATCGCAGGTTGCTGGCCGGTCAGGAAGTGCCAGCCGGGCGCCGTCTCCGGATGCCCATACCGCTTGACATACATTGCCTTCTTCTTGGAAGCGAGCGCCTGGCCTTCGGATGGGTCGATGCTGACGACTACGATTTCGAAATCCTTGGCCGGCCGGAACTTCACCATCTCGAGTGCGCCGACGAGGCCGTCCAATTCTTCGGAGCAGAGCATGGGACAGGCGTAGTAGACCATCGCCAGGATGACTGGCCGCTTGCTAAAATATTCGCCCAGCCGGATAGTCGCGCCACTCTCGTCGCGAAAGACGCCGTCGAGCGGTATCTGTTGGTTAAGGCGCTGCTTAACAAACACCTTGCTGAGCAGAGGCGAAGGGTGGTCGACCGCAACCTCACCCATCTGCTTGTCTCCGTAGGAAGACACCTGCGCATGACAGGCTAAGCCGGCAGACAGCAGCGCAGACAGCAGCGTTATGCGCCAAGCTGCCTGCGTCGCTCGTGTTGTCTTCCGGATGAACATCGCCTCTCAACCCCTGTCCCTATGTTAAATGTCACCAGCTGGCCAGAAACGTCGAGAAAACGGACTACTTTCTGGCGGTGAAAACTTACGGTTTCTCTTGAAGGCTAGCGGCACCGGCCGCTACAAACAACTTACGGCTTGGCGCCGCTTTCAGCCACCTCCGGCGACTTACGACTGATTGCCAATTCCTGCTCATAGCCGGTCGGCGCAAAGCCGTCGGTCAGAGGAGCGGGAGGAAGCACCACCCCGTTGCCCGCTTCCATAGGGGCGCCTTCGGGGGTTTCCCCATAGGTGGGAGCCGTGGGCGACCCGCTCTCGGAAGCCGTCACGGGCAGCCCGTGCTGCGCGATCAATTCCATGGCGCGCTCGATCGGAATACGAACCTTGCCCTGCGAGCGATCCACCCAGCTGTAATTGTCGAGTAGCAGGGCTTCGCGAACATGCATGTCGGCGAGGTCCTGATTCCCATCGTCCGTCTGGAGCCGGGGTGTCGGGAAGCGCTCGGTCATCCTTTGTAGCTGCTGCTGCTCCATTGCAGGATTCGAGGCCATGTTCCGGGGCACCTCCCCGGGTTTTTGCGCCAGGTCATTCCACTTGTTTGCCGGACCATCGCGCTTCACGAGTTCATTGTTGATTACCTTGCCCATGCCGAAGCAAAAGACGAAAAATACGAAGATGAAGGCGAGCAGCGATGCCAGAAAGACGGCGATCCCGGTCGCGCTGACGTCGGAGGCTTCGTATCCAGCCTGCGGGGTGCCGGCATTCACGGGATCATTGGGGCTATGCGTGGGCATGATCGGGCTCCAGTATCTCCGCCAGGTGCGGATCGTTGACCGCCACCAGTGGCCGTTTCTGTAATTGCGTGAAGTAGTAAGCCATCCAGAACGCGATCATTGCGGTAGGGATGAAGGCATACTCCAGAATGCCGAAGCTGAAGTGAAGATTGCGCCGCGCATCCGCAAAGTTAGGCTCGATCAGCCAGAACATATCCCAGCAGCGGGCGAAGATCATTAGGCGGCAGACGGTCGCGAGGCGCTTCTGGTTCCGCTTCAAGTCGCGGGAAAGGAGCATCGAGAACGGGAGCAGCCAGTGGAAGACAAAGTCCAGGGTGGCGATCACGCCCCAGCCGCCCCGAATGCGGTCCAGGTACCAGGGAATCTCCTCCGGCAGGTTGCCCGACCAGATAATCAGGAACTGGGCAAACGCGAGGTACATGTTCAACATGACGAAGGCAAAACAGAGCTTGCCGAGATCATGCTGCTCGGTGACGCGGAGGACGGTCTTGATCGGTTCGGCTTTCGAAAGGCCGATCAAGGTCAATACCACGAGAGCGAGCACCCCGTAGCCTTGCCCCACCAGGAACTGGAGCCCATAAACGGACGAGTACCAGGTCGGGTCGAGCGACATCACCCAGTAGATCGCCCCGGCGGTGAGGGTAATCGAATAGATCACTACGCCCAAGCCGCTGAGGTTTTCGAAGCGCTTCTGCCAGAATGGCACGTTCTCAGAACCGTCGCGCGGTTCGTCGAACCCCACCTCCTGATCTCGCTTCAACGACCAGGCATTCAGCGCGCGGATGTAGAGGTACCAGATCAGGAAGCAAAGCAGGGAAACAACCCAGAAAGAGGTCACATTCAACATCGGCTTTTTGTAGCTGATGGCATGGGCCTGTATGGCATTGATCCAGTGATTTTTGAGCGCCTCTTCGGCATCCGGATACCGGGCCCAGAGATAGAGTTGCCGGACGAATATCCCTATCGGAAGAAAATACAGGAAGGCTAAGGGCAGCGACCGGGACATCGCCTCGAGTGGCCGCCTGACCAGCAGGCCCCATTTGCCGCCCGAGAGGTACTGTACCATCAGCAGCGCCATGCCACCGATGCTGAAGCCCAATGTAATCATGAAACCAAGGAGCCAGGAGCGGAGAAAGTGCTGAAACTTGTCACCCTGCCCGTTGGCCAGGAACATGAGGAGAATGCCGATCACTGCGAAGACGATGCCAACCGTCAGCGCCCGCGTGCGCCAGGCGCTGACGAACGCGGGCGCGTTCAGGTCGGCGGGTAGTGTCTTCGCGTGAATTGCGTGTGCCATATCGTTCGGTCCTATGCGTTCCGGTTCGTTAATTTCCGCTGTTCGCGGGCACCTTGGTTCGACTGCTAGCCGGCGTCTCTGTGACCGGATGGCTCTTCGGCGCCGGATGACTCTGGATTGCCGGGTTCGTCGGCTGGGCCGGGGCATTCGCCGCCGGCGCCTCTCCCGGGGAGATCGCCTGGACGTTCGTGTCTTGCGGCATTTCCCAGGCAGCGGCGAAGCTGGAGGGATAGCCAGCAGTTTCGGCAATGTCCGCCAGATTTTTCACCTGCGTCCCGGCTGGAACGTCTCGCGTCGAGGCACTCTGGCTGAACTGGAGCGCCCGGATGTAGGCAGCCACCGCCCAACGGTCCTCTGGCGCCAACTGCGCGGCGTAGTCCGGCATCGCCCCATATCCGTTCGTCATCACATAGAAGTAGTGGCTCAGCGGTTCGGCCAGGCGTTTGGCGTCATGGAAGTTTCCAGCCGGCTTGTACCCTCGCTCGACAATCATCCCGACGCCATTGCCTACTCTCGAGTGACAAGGGGTGCAATAGATGTTGTAACGCTCCTGGCCGCGCGCCATGACCTGAGCGGTCACCGGAAAGGGCAGCGCATCCTGCTCTTTGCCGTTCATCAAACCGGTGTGGAAGTAGTCTTCGGTGTTGACTTCATTTCGAGCGACCGTGTTTTCGACCTGTGGCCGCGCCGAGCGCCCGTCTGCGAAGAAGGTGGTGCCGCGCTGTGGAATGAACTTTGGCTGGTTATGCATGTCCTGGCGGCAGCCGGCCATGCAAAGCAGCGCCGCTGCAGAGAGCGCTATGGAATAACGCAGCCGCTGGGCGACTCTTACGGAGCGGGAGGTTACGAGTCGCGGATTAATAATCCACCTCCACGACGGACAATGGCCGGTGATGGTCAAGGAACTCGCGTGAGTCAGTTAAAGAAAACTTTGGATCCGTCGCCTCGAGACAAAGGAAAAACTTATCCGACGACGCCCCATTGCGAAAGTTGGGCGCATTAAAGAGTGGATGATACAAGGTCGGCAAGCCGTTCATGGCGAGCATGCCAAAGGCCGCGGAAAGGCCCGCGAAGAGAATCGTCCACTCATACGCCGGCACCACGAAGGCAGGCCAGGAGTAGTAGGGCCGACCCGCGATATTCAGCGGGTATCCCCACACCGAGACCCACGTCTCCATGCCGAACATGGCGCAGCAGCCGAGAATGCCGCCCAGAAGGCAGACCAGCGAAACATTGTTGCGGTGGAAGCCGATTGCCTCGGCTGCCTCTTCGACCGGGTAAGGCGTGTAACAATCCATCCTGCGGTATCCGGCCGCATACGCTGCCTGGGCGGCCAGCACCAGTTCGGTGGGCGTATCGAACTCCGCCAGTAATCCGTAAGTTCCTTCACGTATCGGCATCAGTCTCCTGCCTCATGCACGGCGTCCGACTCAGGCTTGACCTTGGCCTGGGGAAGCATCATGCGAATTTCAGACATTGGGATCATGGGAAGAAAGCGCACGAACAGCAGAAAGAGCGTCGTGAACAGGCCCATTGTTCCGATAAAGGTTGCGTAATCCCAGCGGGTCGCCTTGTAGGTTCCCCATGAAGAGGGAAGAAAGTCGCGATAGAGACTGGTGACAACGATCACGAAGCGCTCGAACCACATGCCGCTATTCACAATGAGAGAGACCAGGAACATCCTCGCAGGGCTGACCCGCACCGACCGGAGCCACATAACCTGCGGCAGCGCGATGTTACAGAGGATCAGCACCCCGTACGACCAGCCCATCGGCCCGAACATACGGTTCCACATCATGAAGGCTTCCCAGTGGCTGGCGGAATACCAGGCCATGAAAACCTCCATGGAGTATCCATAAGCAACGATCAAACCGGTCGTCAGCATGACTTTGGCCATGTTGTCGATATGGCGGATCGTAATCATGTCTTCCAAGTGATAGAAGGCGCGGATCGGGACCGCGAGGGTAATAACCATCGCGAAGCCGGAATATACAGCGCCGGCGACAAAGTATGGCGGGAAGATGGTCGTATGCCAACCCGGCAAAACCGCGACCGCAAAATCGAAGCTGATGACGGTGTGGACCGAGAGCACCAGAGGCGTTGCCAGTCCGGCCAGCAACAGGGAGGCGGTCTCGTAGCGCATCCAGTGCCGTGCCGATCCGCGCCATCCAAGCGAAAACATGCCGTAAATATACTGGCCGAACTTTGACTTGGACCGGTCACGCATCGTCCCGAAATCTGGGACCAGGCCGACGTACCAAAAGACAACAGAGATCGTGGCGTAGGTCGAGACCGCGAAGACGTCCCACAGCAGCGGCGAACGGAACTGGGGCCAGACGTTCATGGAGTTCGGATAGGGAAATAGCCAGTATCCCAGCCACGGACGGCCGACGTGAATGAGCGGGAACATGCCGGCGCACACGACGGCAAAGATAGTCATTGCCTCGGCAAACCGATTGATCGAATTACGCCAGGTCTGCTTAAAGAGCAGCAGGATGGCCGAGATCAGGGTGCCGGCATGGCCGATACCGATCCACCAAACAAAGTTGATGATCGCGAATCCCCAGGCTACCGGCTGAGTGATACCCCAAATACCAACGCCTTTCAGCACCAGCCACGTGACTGCGATCAGCACCAGCGAGGCAATGCTGGACGCGAAAAGGAATCCCGCAAACCAGCCGATCGGCGTGTGCGGCGTAAGAACGATACGGGAGATTTTTTCGGTCACCGACTTAAAGGTGTGACCGGGCGCGAGCACCCGCACCTCTCCGGTGATCGGATCGAGCATCGGATCGTTGACCTTAATGTCTCTAGTCGCCATACGCGGTTCCGCCCATTCGTGTCGCCCTTTGCAAGCTGCCGTTCAGAATAAAGATTTTAGTTCCGTCAGGAAGCATGTGCAGTCTGCTCCTCGCCGGGCGCGTGCTCGACGCGGGCCTGCTCAAATTCCTGATTAAAATTCAGCACCCCGGCAACATACGTCGTACGGGGGCGGGTATTCAGATCGGCCAATACCTGATAGGTGCGCTGCTGCTGCTTGAGCTTGGCGACCTTGCTCTCAGGATCATTGATGTTCCCGAAGACGATCGCCTCGGTCGGGCAGGACTGCTGGCAGGCCGTAATGACCTCCCCATCGCGGATCTCCCGATTCTCCTTGTCCGCATGGATCTTGGCTGCCTGGATGCGCTGCATGCAGTAGGAACACTTTTCCATCACACCGCGACTGCGAACGGTAACGTCCGGGTTACGGCCGAGCTTATAACTTTCGGTCTCATAGTCGGAATAGAGCAGGAAGTTAAAGCGCCGGACCTTATAGGGGCAGTTGTTCGAGCAATACCTCGTGCCCACGCAGCGGTTGTAGACCATGGTATTGACGCCTTCCGGCGTGTGGACGGTCGCGCCGACCGGGCAGACCTGCTCGCAAGGCGCATTCTCACAGTGCTGGCAGGTCATGGGCTGAAAATGCGCTCGTGGCGCCGAAAGATCACCCTCGAAGTAGGTATCGATACGGAGCCACTGCATATTACGGCCGATCTTCACCTGCTCCTTGCCGACGACCGCAATATTGTTTTCGGCGTAACAGGCGACCACACAGGCATTGCAGCCGACACAGGAGTTCATATCGATCGACATGCCCCAGGCATTCTTGTCGTAGACATAGGCCGGGAACATGCTTTCGTCCGCTTCCGGATCTTCCCGGCCTTCGCCTTCGTGAGCAAAGGCTGGATTTTGTTTGAATTCCTCGAGCGTGGCATACCGGACGATCCCGCGGGTCGCAGCCTCGTTACCCTCCAGCGAGTTCTTACCGCCACCGACGCCGCCGAAGAACTTCGACCGGTCGTCATGATAATGACTCTTGGTATTGGCGAATTCATAGACATCGCTGGTCTTGGTGATGGTCGCGCCGGTTGCAATGAGAGGCGTCGAGGAAGGTCGGATGGCGTAAGCATCGAATCCCGTTCCGGTGCCCACACGGCCGGCCTTACGCCGGCCATGGCCTAGATAGACTGTGACGCTATTGTCCGGGTGGCCGGGGACGACGAGCACTGCCGCCCTGACTTTCTTGCCATTCAGGGCGATTTCGATAACGTCGGACTCGACCAGCTTGTACTTGGTCAGGGTCGCCCCGCTGATCAGGGCTGCATTGTCCCAGGATAAGTTTGTGATCGGCTTGGGCAACTCCTGCAACCAACCGACGTTCGCATACCGCCCATCATAAATTGAAGGGTCGGGGCGGAAGATAACTTCGATCGAATCGCCTGAAACTGCCGTGATCGCCGGCAGAGCACCCTTTGAAGTGACGGACTTCGCCTCAAACTCCGTTCCCTGAAGGAAGCCATCGTGGAGAGCCTTGCGCCAGTTCTGCTCAAAGTCGCCCTTGGCCGACAACTGCTCTTTCCAAGTACTTCGAACCGCCTCGTATGGGGAGTTGAGCGGCGCGTCGACGAGCATCGCCTGGACGACCTCGTGCGCCGAGTGACCTCCGTAGAGAGGCTCGATCATTGGCTGAACGATGGTCGCCATGCCGTGATACGCCCGCGCATCCGACCAGGATTCCAGATAATGGGTGTTGTTGATATGCCACTGAGAGATCACTGCGGTCTCATCGACATGCGATCCGAGATGAACCAGAGTATCAACCTTGCCCAGGGCACTCTCGAACTCGAGGTCTGCCGGAGCAGAGTAGACCGGATTGCCATCGAGTACCAGCAGCCAGTCCACCTTCCCGGCGTTCATGTCCGCGACCAGCGACCGAAAGTCGTCATTCTGCTGCGAGGGGATGGGGTTGACGGTCTCGGTATAGATGACGGTCTTCCCGATATTCCCGAGCGCCTCGTTGATCGCGATCGCTGCAAGATGCACTGACGGGGGCTGCTGCTCGCCTGGAATCACGGCCGACTCGCCTGCGTTCGCCTTCAGATCCTTGATGACGGCGTCGAGGAAATGCTGCTGCTCGGCCGTCCATGTGGCGCCAGCCGGAGCCGCACCTCCACTGACTCCCGCGGCGAGAGCTGCTGCAAAAGCAGGGACATCGCTGGCGCGAAGGCCCAGCCGGTGTTCGGCCTTCATCCCAGTGGTGGTCGGCGTGCTCTCGACGGCATACAGACGGTTCATGTCGGCATCTGGGCTATCGAGCTTGCGCCGCCGCGAGTAGTCCCCGGCCAGCTTCTGGAAGCCCGGCTGCGTAATGCCGGAGAGAAAGTCGGCATCGAGCGAAACGATTACATCCGCGCCTTCAAGCCAATACTGGGTGTCGAGGGACTCGCCGAAGGCGGCCCGGGTCGCAGCGTAGGCGGAGTCGCGGTTGACCGGATCATATTGCAGAAACTTTGCATTGGGCCATGCTGCCTGCGCCTGCTTGATCTGCCGGGCAAGAGTCGGCGACGTGACGGTGCCGGTCAGGATATAGACGCCCGCTCCGCCAGCGGTTTTTTTGACCGCCAAGTGCGTCTGAAGCGCCTGGACGAACTCCGCCCATTCGCGATTCTCCCCGCGAAACGTGACATGCTGCGAACGGTCCGGATCGTAGAGCGCCAGCAGCGTCCCCTGCGTGATTGGATCGGAACTGCCTCGATTGATCGGGTGATCCGGATTGCCGTCGACCTTGATGGGACGGTAGGCGTCACTCTTTACCAGAACAGGGATCGCGCCGGTATTAAACGGATGAGCGGAGGCGAAATAATCGGATTTCCCGAGGATCAGATCTTCGGGTTGCCGGATATAGGGGTAAATGGGTTCATCCGGCTGCTTCGTGCAGCCGGACAGGCCTGCCAGCGCCATCGAAGCGCCCATGATCTTTAAGAAACCGCGCCGGGAGACTGGATCAATCCACTCCGAGGCCTGCCGAGGGAACTCCCGCTCGATCATCTCGTCGAATCCGGGGGAACCCGCCAACTCCTCCAGGCTCCGCCAGTATCGCTTGCCGCCGGTTCCGGAAAGCTGAGCGCGCGCCTCGTCAAGGGTTAGCTTCACCGGCCCCGACGGAGGGGCAGGGTCGAGGGGAACGAGCGCCTTCTGCTCTCGATGTGTCATGGATCCGTTTCTCATGCCGTCCAAGCTCAATACTGGCCCCTGATCTTGCTTCATTGCTCCGCTCATCGGTGACAAACCTCGCAACTGCTCAGCTCGTGCGGGTTGCGGATGTGATATTGGTCAACCAGAAAGTTGCCGAGCTTGATTTGATCCGTAAATTTGATATAGCTTACCGGCAGAGCCGGAAGCGTGGCCGTGGGTGCGTCACTGATGGTCGCCGCTTGATGGACGCCAGGGTCGGTCATCTGCCGGGCTGCGCCATTAGCGCTGTCCGGCATCTGCAGCGCAGCCTCATTGACACCGCCCCCGGCCGGGTTCTTCAGCGTGCAACTAACGGTCTGCGCGGTCGGAGTGCCGGCCTTCTGGCCGGTTGTGCCGCACCAGACCGGACTGCTGCTGGAGGGGCCGGTCCAAGCCATATTGTAGATTTCGCTGGTTGGCCGCAGGTTCTTTGCCGGGTCGCGGTGGCAGTTCAGGCACCACTCCATCTGCAGCGTGTTCTGCTGGTACATGATCGGCATCAAATCGACGCGCCCATGGCAGCTGGAACAACCCAGTCCCTTGTTCACATGGATCTCATGATTGAAATACACATAGTCCGGCAGGTCATGGACCTTGGTCCAGGTGATGGACTCGGCCGTCGCCCAGCTGTGCCGCACCGGTTCCAGCAGGTTCGCGTTCGTCCAGATCTGAGAGTGACAGTTCATGCAGGTCTTGGTCGGTGGGATGCCGGCATAGCTCGACTTCTCAACTGACGTGTGACAGTACTGGCACTGAATGCCCAACCCCATGACATGATGCTTATGGCTGAACGGGACGGGCTGATCTGCGCGCTGGCCCTGCCGGGTGACCCACGGTGACCGCTGCAATTGGTCGAGCGTTACTCCGAGGGCGATAACGATCAACCCCGTCAAGACCAGGCTCGCCCGGGCCAACGCGTTCGAGCTACGGTCAAAAATCTGCGCCATGAATGCGTTCCTGCTTCCTCAAGCTGAACAAATATCCAAACAATCACTCCCCGTCGCGGGCGTTTGGGCTCTCTCTTTCGGCACCAGCTTCGGCGACGGAAACTTACAGGGTGAAAGATGAATATAGCAGCAGGAGAAAGGTTTGCAACTGGCACTCCCTGTTCCCAATGAAAAATTCTCGCTTCCCCTTTCCATCTCGAAACTCATTCATAAATAAGGACGAAATTAGTCGGATTTTCGAGCCACCGGTCTGCACGCGCGCCGGCAGTGACGGAACACCGCATGTTCGGGCGCTCCATAGGTGCCGGCTCTTAAGTCCTGCGAAGCCGTATTCCAGGACTCTTGCTTCACTCCGCAGAACTGTCACAAGAGCTACATTCGTGGGGGCGAGTAGACTGCGTTCATGGTGGATGGACGTCGCGCCGTTCGTTACGATGCCTCTCTGGCGCGCCGCGAGTTGAGCGCGGCCGACCCCAAACTTGGCCGCTTAATCGCGGCAGCCGGACCCTACGCCTTACGCCTGAAGAGCTCTCACTCACCTTTCGAAGCATTGCTCGAATCCATCATTTACCAGCAGCTCCATGGAAAGGCGGCAGCCGCGATCCTTCGCCGCCTGCTGAGTATATTCGGCGACCTGCATCCCGCGCCGGAACACATCCTCGCGACTCCCGACGACCGGCTCCGGGCCGCCGGCGTCTCCCGGGGAAAGATGCTTGCCTTGCGCGACCTGGCCGCGAAGACCATTGACGGCACGGTTCCGACGCTCGCGCGGATTCGGCGCATGGGCGATGCAGAGATCATCGAACACCTCACCCAAGTTCGCGGGATCGGCCCGTGGACGGTTGAAATGCTCCTGATTTTCCGGCTCGGCCGGCCCGATATTCTGCCGGTCAGTGATTACGGGGTTCGAAAGGGTTTTGCCCTCACCTTTCGGCGCATTCCAAAGAGCAAGCCGTTTTCAAACGACCTGCTGCCCAAGCCGGAGGAGATGCTGCGCCGCGCCGAGAAATGGCGCCCGTGGCGCTCCGTGGCGAGCTGGTATCTGTGGCGCGCATGCGACTTGGCCGGGAAGGCCTCCCCGCCTCCCGATTGAGCAGACTGGCAGGCGAGCGCCGGGGCTGGACGATTCTCGCGGCACTCGAGGCAGCCGATAGAATGATCTGGAGCGGCCCAAAGAGAATTTCCAACGAAGATGCCGCCAGGCGGCTACCTGGCACTGCGAGTTCTATTTAGGTTTCTTTGGCGTTCCTGGAGAGCAAGATGCCCGACCCTCAGCCCTTCGTCACCACCAAACCGGAGCGATATATAGCGATCCACGGGCACTTCTACCAGCCTCCGCGGGAGAATCCATGGCTTGAGACAGTGGAGACCCAGGACTCCGCCGCTCCCTACCACGATTGGAATGAGCGGATCACCGCTGAATGCTACGCGCCCAACGGTGCTTCGCGGATCGTGAACCAGCAAAACCAGATCGTCCGCATCATCAACAATTATTCGAGAATCAGTTTCAACTTCGGTCCGACGCTGCTCTCCTGGCTTGAAGAAAACGCGCCTCGCGCTTACCGGCACATCCTGGAAGCGGACCGGCGGAGCCAGGCACGCTTCGGTGGGCACGGCTCGGCAATGGGGCAGGTCTATAACCACATCATTATGCCGCTCGCCAACACCCGGGATCGAGTGACCCAGATCCTCTGGGGCCTGGCCGATTTCGAGTCGCGCTTTGGGCGCAAGGCCGAGGGCATGTGGCTCTCCGAGACCGCCGTCGACACCGAGACGCTTGAACTGCTGGCCGAGAACGGCATCCGCTTCACTGTCCTTGCACCGAGCCAGTGCGCCCGTGTTCGCCCGCTGCTCGAGAGGCCGAAGCGCAAGGCCAAAGCGGAGGGGGCGCCAGAGGATGCGGCGAAAGCGCTGTCGAGCTACCCGTGGCAAGAGACCTCGAACGCGTCTGTCGATACGACGCAGTCGTACCTTGTCCGGCTGAGGTCGGGGCGCAGCATCGCACTGTTCTTCTACGACGGACCACGTTCCCGCGCGATCGCCTTTGACGGGCTGCTGAACAGCGGGGACGAGTTCGCCAACCGGCTGATGAGCGGGTTTCGGCCGGATTCCCCGGCCGGCGAGGAGGCGTCGCGCGGACAACTGGTTCACGTGGCAACGGATGGGGAAAGCTATGGCCATCATCACCGCTATGGCGAAATGGCGCTCTCCTACGCACTGAAGCTGATCGAGCAGCGGGGCGAAGCGAAGCTGACCAACTACGGCCAGTTCCTGGAGAAGTTCCCTCCGCAATATGAGTGCGAAATTCACGAGAACACCTCCTGGAGCTGCTTTCACGGTGTGGAGCGCTGGCGCTCCGACTGCGGCTGCAATGGCGGGAAAGCGGGGTGGAACCAGAGATGGCGCGGACCTTTGCGCGAGGCTCTGGACTGGCTGCGCGATGCCATTGCCCAGATGAGCGAGACGGCAGCCAAACCCATCCTTGCCGACCTGTGGGCCGCTCGCGACGCGTATATCGGGGTGATGCTGGCGCGCACTGAAGCGACCAGCGGCAGTGCGCCCAAGCCCATGTTGGATGCGGATGCATTCCTGGACTCCCAGGCCACGCATTTACTCGACCGTGCGGAGCGGATCACGGCCCTGAAACTGCTCGAAATGCAGCGCCACGCGCTGTTGATGTACACCAGCTGCGGATGGTTTTTTGACGACATTTCGGGCATTGAAACGGTGCAGATTATCGCCTATGCAGGGCGCGTGGTGCAGCTTGCCGGCGAGGTCTTCGGGGCGGCGGCGTCCGATCTCGAATCCGGCTTTATCGCGCGCCTGCGAGAGGCGAAGAGCAACGACCCGCTGGCCGTCGATGGCGCTGAAATCTATCTTCGCCAGGTAAAGACGGCGCAGGTCGGCCTTGAGCAGGTCGCTGCTCACTATGCCATCAGTTCCGTTTTCACCAGTTACCCGGAAGAGACCCGGCTCTTCGGGTACTCGGTGCGACGGCTCGACGTCGAGTCCCTGAGCACTGGCCGGGGACGGCTGCTGATCGGCCGCGCGCTGGTTTCCTCCACCATCACCGGCGAGGCCGAGCCGCTGACGTATGCCGCGCTCCATTTCGGCGACCAGAACATCACCGCCGCAGTCAAGCGGGCCCCGTCGGGCTTGAACGGAAACGGTCCCGACCCGGCGGAAGGAGCGCGCGAACGGGCAGAGCATGAAGGCCTGCTTATTACCGTCCGGGCGGCGGTCAACCGCGCCGACATTCCCGCCGTGGTCAGGATCTTCGACAAGTACTTCGGCGAGACTGCCTACTCCATCACTTCCCTCTTCAACGACGAAGAGCGGCGCATCCTGAAGATCATCCTCGACCCGACGCTGAATGAGATCGAGACCACCTTCAGCGCCATTTACGACCGCCATGCCTCGCTGCTGCAGTTCCTGAGCCAGGCCGGGCTGCCGAAGCCGGAGGAACTGACGCTTGCGGCCGGGTCTTCGGTCAACTCCGGTCTGCGCCATGCGATCGAGGCGCATCCGATCGATGCGGAGCGCATTCGCATCCTGCTCGAGCGGGGAAAAGACATCCAGCTGGCGCTCGACGAGCCGCTGCTGAGCTATGTTGCCGCGGAGCGGATCAAGGCGGCAATGGCCTCGCTGTACAGCCATCCTGAGCGACTCACGACGCTCGATCATGCGGTGCAGGTAGCCGAGATACTGGGCGAGCTTCCGTTCGAGATCCGGCTTTGGCAGGCGCAGAATATCTGGTACGAGATCCTCGAGGCTTCGCATGCGCGGACATTGAGCCTGAGCGCAGCCGAGGCCGCCAGCTGGCTGGCCAGGTTCCATACCCTGGGCCGCCACTTGCGGATCGCGGTGGATGAGCTGGTCGTCGAGGACGATGCCGCGGTGACGACTATGCCGGCGCAGGCCCAATTGCCGGTTGCCGAATTCCCTTTTGCCTGAGCCCGCGGCCGGCCGGGGATTTCCGCTCGCCTGCTTCAGGGCTTACCGGCGAGCGAGAGGCTGAAGAGGCCGGCGGGATCGAGGTACGCGTCGCGCCAGCGAGCGGCGAAGTGGAGATGCGGACCGGTGACTCGGCCGGTGGCTCCGCTGAGGCCGAGGCGCTGGCCCTTGCGGACCATCGTTCCTTCGGCGACTTCGATCTTGGAGAAGTGCATGTAGAGGGTCATGAATCCCTCGCCGTGGTCGATCACCACGCAGTTCCCTTCGTAGAAGAGCTTCCTGGCGATCACGACTTTGCCGGAGTTGGCCGCCGAGACCGGGGTGCCGCTGGCGGCGCGGAAATCCATGCCGCGGTGAATGCTGGCCAGCTTGCCGTTGAAGGTGCGGCGGGTCCCAAAGGAATCGGTCGAGGCAGCCCGCACCGGCCTCACAAAATTCCCGGACCACTCGGGCGCGGGCGCGCTGTGGGCGAAAACGCGGTCTTTCAACTGCTTGTCGGCGGCGATCTCTTTTTGCGTTGCGGCGTCGGGTTCGACGAAGTTGCCGGCGACGCTGAGAGTGCCGGTACGGTAATTGGCGGCAACTACCGGAACCTGGCGAGTGGCCTGCAAAACTTTGCCACCCCGCGTGGTGACTTCGAGGGTCAGCGGATAGGCGCCGGGCCCGGTTTCGACACCGACGCCGAGCAGGGCGTACCAGACTTCGCTGCCGGCGCCCTGGCTGCGATCACCTGGGTGGCCGGGAAAAAACAGCACGTCTTGTTGCAGCCAGCGGCCGGTGACGCTCGACGCCGGGGTTGCCAAGCTCACGGTGAGGAGGAACGGCGAGCCGGAGGCGAGCCGCTCGGGGGTGGTGGCGATGGCGCGGAAACCGGGGTCAACGGCGCCGGCGGAGTGGGGCTGGCCGGCCCAGGACCTGGTTCCGGCGGACAGCAGGAGCAGGAGCAAGAACCATGGGCGGAAGAGGCGCGGCTTTGGGAAGTGCCAAGCGGGTAACCGGAAAGAGACGGCGGCACCCCCCTCCCCCTGGGACTTATCGGTAAGTTCCTTGTTTTCTTGTGCCTGGAAGATGGGGTCTAACATTCGATCTTGATACTAAAGAACTTGGCAAAAGCGATCTTTCCAATCAAGGTTTTACAAAGACGAAGAAGATGAATTGCGCACGGACGGGAACGGGTAGCTGAATTCCTCACTTAGCCGGTGGCGGGGGGAGAGAGGCACTTACAGGGAACAACTGCTGACGACGTGTGCAGCCGTAAGAGTCTTGCCCCAGCAACTGAAGCCGCCGCACCTTTCCATAACTTCTTTCCATAACTTACGGACTTGCTACAGAGTATGTTTGCTTACGAGCTTGCCGCTTCCGGCGGCTTGCTTTTACCAACTACTCTTCACTTCTTATTTTATCAAATTGACTATCTTCACCATGCCAACTTTTGAGATTTATCTAGGCTATTGCTTGCTTCCACTTAGGCGTTTTTAGACGGGTTAGGGGTATTGACAGATTCTGGACGATTGAGTTGGCTGGGTGGGGAGTTGATCCTCCCACCCAAGCCAAAGGGCTTGGATGGGGCACCCTCGGGGGTGGTTTGGGGAAGGGTGTGGAAGAGCGGCTTGAGTGGGACAGCCGCGCGGGGTGGTTTGGGAAGGGTGTGGAAGAGCGGCTTGAGTGGGACAGCCGCGGGGTGGTTTGGGAAGGGTCTGCTGGAATCGGCTCGGGTGGGACAGCCGCGGGGTGGATTGGGAAGGGTGTGCTGGTTGGGAAGGGTCTGCTGGAATCGGCTTGGGTGGGACAGCCGGTTCCTGTTGCGTGGAATCAGTTCCTTTGCCAGATGGCGAAGTTGAGCAGGGCGGCGAAGGCGACCCAGGCGAGATAGGGGCTGAGCATCCATCCGGCCGGCTTGCTGCGGCGAAAGAAGAGGACCATGGTGACCAGGATCGTCAGCCAGAGGAGGAGGATCTCGGCGAAGGCGAGGGCGAGGCGGTGTTCGCGAAAAAAGAGGAAGCTCCAGGCAAAGTTGAGCAGCATCTGGAGGGCGAACGAGAGCAGGCCGCTGCGGCGACCGGGGGAATCGGGCGTCTTCCAGACCAGCCACGCGGCGATCGCCATGAGGGCGTAGAGGAGCGTCCAGACGGGGCCGAAGAGCTGATTGGGCGGGTTGAAGCCGGGCTTGGCGAGCGCCGCATACCAGGTGGGGATGCTGGGCGTGGAGACGAGGCTCGAGAGGGTTGCCACGAGAAAGGTGGCGAGCAGGAAACCGGCGAGGGCCCGCTTGCGGTGTTCGCGGAAGGGGGACCGGCTGAGGGGGGCGTTCATGGTATGGGGTTAGGATGCAACGGGGGCGTCGGGACAGCAAGTGCCGCCGGATGGCCAAGGGCCGGAGAAGAGAGTCTTCGGCCCTTTGGCGTTCCAGGAGGTGTTCGGGAACGACCGTGAAGGGCGGCAGGGCTAAGGGCGGCAGGCCAGGGGCGACAGGCCAGGGGCGGCGATGCAAATCAGGGGCGGCGATGCAAATCCTGAGCGGCGATGCAAATCAGGAGCGGAGATGCAAATCAGGAGGAGCGATCAGGGTGAGGGGATGAAGATGGGGCCATGGAGGCTGGTTGGCCGCCATGGCCGGTTTCAGGCGGCGGCATTGTTCAAGCGATGGTTCCGTTCAGGCCTTTGGGGTAGAAGACTCCGGGCTTGCTTCCTCCATAGACGATGCTCAGCACCTGGGCCGTGGTGCGGCTGAAGGTGAGGGCGTTGGCGTCGGCATCGACGATGGTGGCGGCCCCGGCGGTTGTGGTGCTGACGCCGATGTCGTCCGGGGTAGCGGGGGGCGTGGCGAGGGCCGCGGCGCTGAGCGAGGCGCGGGTGGCGGCGATCAGCTGGGAGGCGGTCTGGGCGGCGTTGCCGGCGGCATAGATGCGGGTGCGGATGCTGCCGGCGTGGTAGGCCTCGACGGCCAGGATGCCGGCGGCGGCCTGGAGATAGGTTTTGCTCGCCAGGAGCCCGGCGGCCCCGCTATAGGCGGTGACGCCGACATCCTCGAAGATAAAGGCGCCGAGCAGGAAGTTGGACTCACTGGCAAAGGGATCGAAGCTGGCTCCGAGCCCGGCTGCCATGGCGAGGGTATTGAAGCTGTTGAAAAGATCGAGGTTGGGCTGGGCGACGGCTGCGGTGCCTAGAGCTCCCTGGAGGAAGGTGACGTGGTTGCGCTCTTCCTGGGCGGTCTCGTTGGCATAGTCCTGGAGGACGGGGGTGACGAAGGGAACGGCAGCGAAGGCAGGCTTGGTGACGACGGTACCGGGGGTTCCACCGTTCGGCGCGAGGTTGATGGGGTTGGTGGCGATCTTGTCGATGGTGAGGCCGGCGGTCGCGAGGGTATAGAACTGGGCCTCGAGGTACTCGAGGTTGAGGGCGAAATTGAGGATGTCCGGGTCGCCGATGGTGGCGGCCTGGGCCTGGGCGGGGCGGGGACGGCTGAAGGCGAGGCCGGCGAGGGCCGCGCCCCCGAGCATCATGGCGGCACGGCGGCTTGAGCGGCGATCGAGCAGTTCCTGTGCGAGTGTCTCTGTCGTTTCCATGGGGTTCTCTTTCTCTTAGGTAGCCGATGCGGTGATGGTGCCGTTGAGACCATTCGGGTAAAAGCCGCCCTTGGCGACGACGCCTGCAGTCGCGCTCAGGTAGACGATGTGCAGTACCTGGTCGGTGGTGCGGTTGAAGGCGAGCGAGTTGGCGTCGCAAGGCACGATGGTCTTGCTCGAAACGGCGACCTCGCCATTGAGATTGCCGGAGGCGACCGCCGAGGCGGCGCCGCGCAGCGCCGAGATCTTGTTGGCGTAGCCGAGATAGGTGGGATCGCTGTTATAGACCAGCAGGGTGCGGATCTCGGCTGCGTGGTAGGCCTCGGTGCCGAGGATGGAGGCGGCCGCGCCGAGGATTGCGGTGCTCGAGATCAAGGTGGCGGCGCCGCCGTAAGCGGTGACTCCTACGTCTTCGAAGACAAACGCCCCGACGACGAAGCTGTTTTCGTCGGCGAAGGGATTGAAGGCCGGGCCGATGCCGGCGGCCGAGGCGGCGGCATTGAAGCTGTTGGTCAGGTCGATGGCGGGCCGGTCGACGGCCGCCGCGCCGAGCGCGCTGCGAAGATAGCGGACGTGGGCGAGCTCATCGTTGGCGATCTCCATCGCGTAGGCCTGGATGGCCGGAGTCACGAAGGGGACCTTGGTTCCACCGGTGACCGCACCCGGATTGGCGCCGATGTCGGCGGCGCTTAAACCGGTGCCGGTCGCTGCACGGAGGTAGAACTCCGCCTCGAGGTACTCGAGGTTCAGGGCGAAGTTGAGAATGTCGGTATCGGTGACGGCCGGCGCGGGAGTGGTTGTCGGCGTGGGAGTGACGGTAGGAACGGGGCTGCTGCCGCATCCGGTGATGACGGTCGCGGCGGCGGTGCCCGCGCTGACGCCCAGCCCGGCGAGAAATGTCCGGCGCGAAAGCCCAGAGCGTAGCAATTCTTGGATGTCTTTCATGTGTGCCTTTCTGATCTGGAACTTCCAGATGTGTGCTTCGACCGCAAGCCTCACCGTACCGCTGTATGGCTTACGCGGGCGGCGGCATTTTGGATTTCGCTTTAGCTTAGGAATACATCCGGAGGGCCATGACAGAACGGCCGGGAACAAAATTCCCTTAGAATGGACGCAAGGTTGCATTCCCAAAATGGACTCACTCAATCCCTCAGCAGCAAGTTCAATCCGGGTGAAACTGCCAGACGGCAGTGTCAGAAATTTTCCAGCAGGTGCGTCAGCGCTCGATGTGGCGAACAGCATTTCCCCGCGCCTGGCGGCAGCGTCGGTAGTGGCACGAGTATCGCAGCTTTCACAGGGACCGGCAACTAAAAAAGGTGAGACGAACTCTTCCAGTCAGGAAGCCTCTACGGAGGAAGCACAGATGTACGCGGCGGGCGAGGACGGCGGCGAGCGGTTAGTCGACCTGAGCGCGCCGCTTCCTGGAGACGTGGAGTTACAGCTGCTGCGCGAGAATGACGCCGAGTCGCTCCAGGTGGTGCGGCACTCCGCGGCGCACGTGATGGCGACGGCGGTGCTGGAGCTTTTTCCGGAGACGAAGCTGGGGCACGGCCCGGCGACGGATGCCGGCTTCTTTTACGACTTTTACCGGCCCACTCCTTTTACGCCGGAGGACCTGAAGGCGATCGAAGCGAAGATGGCCGAGGTGGTCGGGCGGGACGACAAGTTCGTGCATGACTTCGAATCGCGGGAAGCGGGGCTGGAGGAGTTCAAGGCGAACGACGATTTCATGAAGATGCATTTCGTCGAGCGGTTTACCAAACCGGGAGAAGAGATTTCGCTTTACCGGAATGGGAAGTTCACCGATTTTTGCCGCGGGCCGCATGTGCCGTCGACCGGACGGGTGAAGGCGTTCAAGCTGCTGAGCCTGGCGGGCGCCTACTGGCTGGGCGATGAGAAGAACCCGCAGCTGCAGCGGATCTATGGGACGGCCTTTTTTTCACAGAGGGAGATGGATGCGCACTTCGCCCGGCTGGAAGAGATGGCCAAGCGGGACCATCGGCTGCTGGGCAAGCAGCTCGACCTGTTTTCGATCCAGGAGGTCGCCGGGTCGGGGCTGATTTTCTGGCATCCGAAGGGCTCGATCATTCGCAAGACGATGGAAGACTGGATGCGGGAAGAGTGCATCCGCCGTGGTTACTCGTTGGTTTACACGCCGCACGTGATGCGCCGGGAGCTTTGGAAGATCAGCGGGCATGAAGGGCATTACGCGCAGAACATGTATACGCCGATGGAACTGGACGATGCCGAGTACCGGCTGAAGCCGATGAACTGCCCGGGCCACATCTTGATCTATAAGAACTCACCCAAGAGCTATCGCGACCTGCCTGTGCGTTACGCGGAACTGGGGAATGTTTACCGCTATGAGCGTTCGGGGACCATGCATGGCCTGTTGCGGGTGCGGGGATTTACGCAGGACGATGCGCATATCTTCTGCACTCCGGAACAGGTTGAAGAGGAGATGGTGGGCTGTGTCGATTTCGCCCAGGCGGTGTTGACGACCTTCGGCTTTCACGAGTTCAAGGTCGAGCTGTCAACCTGGGACCCGAAAGACAGCAAGGACTACGACGGATCCCCGGAGCAATGGCAGCTCGCTACCGAGGCGCTTAAAAACGTGCTGCAGCGCAAGGGCATTCCGTACAAGACCATCCTGGGCGAAGGCGCTTTTTACGGGCCGAAGATCGATATCAAGCTGGTCGATGTGCTGGGCCGGTTGTGGCAGCTGTCGACGGTGCAGTTCGACTTTAATCTGCCGGCGCGCTTCGGGCTGGAGTACACCGGCGAAGATGGTGAGCGGCATCAACCGGTGATGGTGCATCGCGCGCTTTTCGGGTCGCTGGAACGATTTTTCGGTGTCCTGATCGAGCACTATGCGGGGGCGTTTCCGCTATGGCTGGCGCCGGTGCAGGTGGGACTGGTGCCGATCAGCGAACGGCATCATGCGTACGCGGAAAAGATACAGCAGCAGTTACAGAAGGCCGGATTCCGGGTGGAGCTGGATGGGCGCAACGAAAAGATGAACGCGAAGATTCGCGATCTTACTTTGCAGAAGATCCCTTATGTGCTGGTGATGGGCGATAAGGAGTTAGAGGCCGGCGCGGTGAGCGTACGGGCGCGCGGGAAAGGCGACCAGGGGTCGGTACCGTTTGAGGAGTTCCTGGGCCGGATGCAGGGGCTGGTGGAGAGTAAGTCGACGGAGTTGTGAGGTAAGCCGGATCGAATGCCCGATCTCACTTTTCCTTTGTCTCAAGGGGCTATTTGTTCGGTGCGGCGGGCTTCGTTCCATGCCTGGACTGGAGCAGTGTCTGCCAATCCTTCCTGGTTTGTTCGGCGTAGGCTTCGGCGAATTCGAAGATGGCTTCGGCGAAGCGTTTGCCGTTGCCGATGTAGCCAGAGATGAGGCAGGCGTCGCCGGAGCGGGAGTGGCCGCGGGCGAGGAGTTCGCCGCAGACGGTGGCGTACTCGATGAGGCCTTCGCCTTTGAGCTGGTTGAGGTCGAGCGATCCCTTGTAGTCGCTCAACTGGCGGACGAGATAGTCCCGGCTGCCGATGGTGGTCCAGCCGAGGAAGGGGTCGGACTGCAGCTGCATGGCGCGCTGGCCCTCGGCGACGCGCCGGCCCTGATGCGTAGCGCCAACCGGCCCGAGATATGGTTCGTAGGCGGAGCGGGCTTCTTCCTTAATTTGCAGAAAGAGCGGGTCCGCGGGGCCGTTTCCCTGGCAGTAGACGACGTAATCGCGCAGGCCGACACTGCCGGTGCCGACGACTTTGAAGGCAATGTCCACGGGCCGGTATTGCGCGAGGAAGTGGCGGCGCTCGGGAAGCAGGGATTCGCTGTATTGCTGGAGCGAGGCGAGGACCTGGCGGCCGGTGGCCCCGGTGACGCGGGTGAGGGTTGGTTTGATCTCTTTGAAGAGGCGGCCGGTGGTTTTGCCGGCAGCGTCCTTGGTTGCGATCGTGAGGCTGTCGATGGTGTGCTGCGGGGTGGCGCGCTCCGCCTTGAGCAAGACCTTCGACACTGGCTGGACCTGCTTGAGGCGATGCACCTGGTAGCGGGCCGCGTCGATGACCGGCATCCTTGAAAACATGGTGATCATCCTGCGGTAGGTTTCGACGAAGGTGAGTACGGCAGGGCCGCGCTCGGAGCCTTTGCTGCCCACTTCGCGGCCGGCCAGGACGAGGCTGGCGGCGAGTCGTTTGAGGTCCCACTCGAAGGGGCCGCGGGTGGTCTCGTCGAAGTCGTTGATGTCAAAGACAAGGCGGCCGTCGACGCCGGCGAAGGCGCCGAGGTTGCGGACATGGGCGTCGCCGCAGAGCTGGCAGACGATGCCGGTATTCGGATGGGCGGCGAGGTCGTGGGCCATGATGGGCACGGCTCCGCGAAAGAAGCCGAAGGCGGAGGCGGACATGAGCTGGTACTTGAGAGCGACGAGCGAGGGTACGCGGCCGCGGACCGACGCCTCCAGCAACGCGATGGGATTGCGACGCGGGATTTTGACGGCGCCGTGCGCCTGACGGGGGAGCTGCTTGCGGCGAAGCCGGCCTTGCTTGCGGCGCTGCTGGGGGGTGGGAAAATCGGGCATGGGGTATTTGCTGAATGTACTCCTGAGCAAAGATCTACCGGCGATTTCACGCGGGCCGGCTTGCTGACAAAGTGCTGCAGTTGAAGAAATACCCCGGCGGCTGAAGCTGCATATATTCGCGAGGCCGATGGCGCGGCGGAAGTCGCGCCTTTTTCAAAACTACATGTCTCCATTCAATGGCGGAGGATTTCACGCCAGAAATGACACCATTGCCAGGCTGGCTACCGGCTGATGGCGGCGATGGCGTGCTCGATTTCGGAGCGCTTGCTACTGGACAGCGCGGGCATGGCGCCGGCCTTAGAGGCGATCCACGAGCCCCAGCGATTGCCGGCTTCGTTGAGCACCGGCAAAGGGGCGCCCTCGAGATAGTAGGTGACCATGGCGGCGGTAAAGGCGTCGCCGGCGCCGATGGTGTCGGCAACCTGGGCGGGGATGCCGGGGTGGTGGTGGAAGCTCTCCGGAGTCACGAGCAGGCTGCCATGCGCGCCCATGGTGATGCAGATCAGCGCGAGGGGATACTCGTCGAGGAGAGTGCGGGCGCCGCGGCGGAGCGTGGCAGGATCGGGAGTGTCTGGAACGGGGCCATCGCCGCCTTCCATGCGAAGCAGGGTGAGAAGTTTCGGCAGTTCGGCATCATTGAGCTTGAGGATGGTGGCGCGGCTGAGGGAATCTTCGATGACTCCGCGGGTAAAGAAGGGTTTGCGCAGGTTGACATCGAAGATGCGGACGCAGTCGGGGCGAGTGGCGGCGAGGAAGGCAGAGATGGTCTTGCGGGAGACGGGATTTCTTTGCGCGAGGGAGCCGAAGCAGACTGCGTCGGCCGCGGCGGCGAGTTCCTTCCACTGGGGAGTGAACTCGAGGAAGTCCCAGGCGACGGGTTCGTGGATGATGTATTCGGCCTGGCCGCCGGTGAGCTCGACGGAGACCGAGCCGGTGGGCTGTTTGGCATCCTGCTGGATGAAGTCAAGGTCAGCGGGCAGGCCGGCGAGGTACTGACGCGCCTGGCTGCCGAGATCGTCGCTGCCCAGGCGGCTGGCGATGACGGCGCGGTTGCCGAGCCGGGCGCTCATGACGGAGAAGTTGGCGGGGCCGCCGCCGAGCTGCTTGCCCTCGGGGAGGAGGTCCCACAGGAGCTCTCCCAGGCCGACGATGACTTTGGGGGCTTTGGGTTCCTGGCTCATTTGGAGTCCGCTTTCATTTCGGCGTCGGGCTTGCCGCCGTTGGCGATGACGTGCTGCATCTCGAGATAGACGGCGTTGGTCCAGCCGAAGCCGACGACGTTCATCTTGTAACCGGTGGCGACATCCACCTGGGAGGTGCCGCTAACGACGTTGTATTTTTCGCGGAGGGTCTGGTCGTGGGCGAAGCCTTCTTCGATAGTCTTGCTGAACTCCTGGGAGGTGCGGACGGCGTCGACGGTGTCGCCAACTTTGACCATGCCGTCGATGGCGATCCAGGAGGGGGGCGCCCAGCCGAAGGGGAGGTCCCACTGGGTGCCGGAATTGGTGTCACTCATGGCGATGCCGCCGGGCTGCTCGATGAGCTTCAGGTTTTTCTCGACCCCGGCGATCTGGGCGGCGCCGGCAACGCCGGCCCACAGCGGGTAGAGGGCGCTGATGTAGTTGTAGCCGGATTGCTCGCCTTTCTCGTAGTCGTAATCGAAGTATGTGCCCTTAGCTGCGTTCCACAGATATTTGTCGATGGCGGCCTTGCGCGCCTCGGCGGCGGCGTTCCACTTGGCGGCATCGGCGGGTTTGCCGAGGCGGGTGGCCATCCATGCCAGATCGCGCTCGTACTTGTATAGCAGGCTGTTGAGGCAGACGGGGGCGTAATGATGGGTCGATCCGCTGAACGGCCCGAAACGGAACGACGGGTCGAAGCCGGATTCGCGCATGGCGCGGTCGCCTTTGTAGAAGTCAGCGGTAAGCCAGTGGCCGTCGACATGGGCGCGGGCGCAGACGTGGGAGGTGCGCGGATCGCAGCTCAGGTTGGCGAGGATCGCCTGCTGTTTGGGATTGGGATTGTCGGGCCCGTCGACGAGATAATCAGTCTTGACGTCGGGATGCGCGAGCAGCCAGCGAATGACGTCGGCATAGTAGGAGCTGTCGTCTTCCTGCTCGGGCACCGGACCCTTGCCGATGTCGTAGTAGCGGGCGAGGCCGGTGTTGCCGGCATCGTGGAAGTTACTGGTCCAGAGGCCGTGATCGCGTTGGGCGTAGCCGTAGGCGTGAGCCAGCCAGGCTTTCGCCTGCGGAGACGAGTTGCGGGGCGTGGCCTCGTAGACATCGCGAATCATGGAGCTGAGAAAGGGCGGCTGCGAACGGGTGAAGTAGTAGGTGCGGTTGGCGTTGAGGATGCCGCCGTAGTTCTCGATCTCGTAGAAGAAGTTCTCAACCATGCCGCGCGCGAGCGGCACGCGGCCTTCGCGGAGCAGGCCGAGGATGATGAAGTAGCTGTCCCAGCCGTACATCTCGTTGAACCGGCCGCCGGGAACAACGTATTTATTGGGCAGGTAGAGCAGGCCTGGCTTGGGGATATCGGTGAGCTTGAGTTCGCCAAAGCTGGTAACGACTTTGGGCAGGTGCTCGACGTCGACGTTGCATTGGGATTTGAGCGCGGCCACGCTGGGCGGAAGCGGGACATCGGCGGGAAGGTAGAGGACGGAGGGGGCGCCGTTCAGCTTGGGGTCGATCAGCGAGTGGCAATCGGTCATGGAGCGGGAGAGCGTGTCCCAACTCTTGTGGATATACTCGGTAATCGAGTTGGCCTGCGGCCTGGAGGGGGGAGTCGGCTGCTGGGCGACGGATATCGCCGGCAGCGTGAGAAGGGCGATCAGCACCGAGGCAAGGGGAGAGTGCGCGAAGGACGGCTTTGCATTCACAAGCAATTTATAGTTCATAGGCAGCACCCGTATTCTGAAGGGAGTGCATCCGGCAGACGTCGCCGGCGCGGGCAATTTCAGTTGTAGGCCCATGCATCCAATTTGAGCAGTATTGCCGCTGAAAGAAGGTTTGTCTACGTGGCAGAGAGAAGTGAGCCGGCCGGGGCCCGAGGAACGGCTGGGAACGGGGGCGCGGCTTCAATCGACGGTTTAAGGAAGAGGCGATCCCGCCGAGTGGTTCTCTGGGCAACGGCACTGCTGGTTTTTGTTGTCATTGCGCTGGGCATCGCGGCGCAGATCGCCTTGAATCGTGCGGAACCGATGCTGCGAGCGCGAGTGGTCGAGACGCTGGCGACTCGTTTCGACAGCCGTGTGGAGCTTGAGCAGTTCCATGTATCGGTGATTCGGGGCTTTGAGGTGGAGGGTGAGGGTTTGCGGCTTTACCCGCGGCGCTTCGCTGCGACTCAGCCGTTGATTGCCGTCGCCAAGTTTTACTTTCGGCTGTCGTGGCTGGGCATCTTGCGGACGCCGATGCATGTTGGCGACGTCACGGTCGAGGGCATGGCTATCAACATTCCGCCGAAGGACCAGCGGAGGGCGCAAGCGGTGAATGCACCTGCGCAGGCGCCATCTGAAGCCGGTGCGGCCGGGCAGCCGGCGTTTGCACAAACCGGAGCTGCCCAACCTCGAAAAGATCAGGGCCAGGGTCAGAGCAAGAGCGGCATCAAGATGGTCGTCGACGAGGTGACGATCATGAATACCCGGCTGCTGATCGGCACCAGCAAGCCGGGCAAGCTGCCGCTGGATTTCGAGATGAGCCGCATCACGCTGCATTCGGTTGGCCCGGGCAAGCCGATGAAGTTCGAGGCAACGCTGGTCAATCCAAAACCGAAGGGCGACATTCAATCGAGCGGGTACTTCGGGCCTTTCCTCGAAGAGAGCCCGGGCGATTCCCCGGTATGGGGGGATTACACCTTCCGCCATGCCGACCTCGCGACCTTTCGGGGAATTGGAGGGATTCTCTCGTCCACCGGCAAATACGAAGGGAGGCTCAATCACATTATCGTCGACGGGCAGGCGGCCGTTCCCGACTTTCGCCTGAGTACCGGCAATCACCCGATGCCGCTGCATACCGTTTTTCACGCAATCGTCGATGGGATGACCGGCGATACCTACCTGCAACCGGTGCAGGCGCAACTGGCACATTCGCACTTCACGGTAAACGGCTCGGTAGTGAAGGCGCCTGACGTGCGAGGCGGCCCGCACGGCCACACGATCACGCTCGACGTGGTCATGAACGATGCGAGGATTGAGGACTTTTTGCGGCTGGCGGTACGCACCGATCCGCCGGTGCTCCATGGCAAGCTGAGGATGAAGGCGCGGCTTCTGCTGCCGCCGGGCGATGTGCCGGTGACGGACAAGCTTCACCTGACCGGCAATTTCGATGTGAGCGGCGCGTATTTCGGGACGGACAAGGTCCAGCAGAAGATTAACCTGTTGAGCCGGTTGGGGCTGGGACATCCCAAAGACCCTGACTATCATGTAAGCCAGCCTCAGCCGGAGAGCGATGCGCCGGCGGAGGTGAAGAGCGACTTCACCCTGGCGGACAGCCGCATGAGTTTCCCCAATTTGCACTTCGGGGTTCCCGGGGCGGAGATCGACATGGTGGGCGTTTACACGCTCGACGGAAGCAAGTTCGACTTTCATGGCCAAGCCAAGCTGCAGGCGCATCCGTCGCAGATGATGACAGGATGGAAGTCGATGCTGCTCAAGCTGGCCGATCCGTTCTTTGCCAAGCAGGGCTATGGGACGGTGGTGCCGATCCAGGTGAGCGGGACGAAATCGGAGCCGCACTTCGGGCTGGATTTTGGATATAAGCCGCCCGTCGACAAGCCGAATCGTCAGCCATAACTGACGAACCCAGTTTTTGGAGCTGGCCAGTTTGCAAGGGAATAACGATCACCCCTGCCACTTCCAGACTCGCCTGCCGGATGGAGTAAGCTATTTCGGGGACCTTGCTAGAGTCCCGATTCCTGCTTTGCTTCGGGAGAGACGGCCAATGATGTCAGGCATCAGGAACAAAGAATGGATAGGCGCGCTTCTACTCGGCGCGTGCCTCACGGCTTCACCCGCGTTCCCACAGTCGCATGCCCCGGCAAAGAGTACGGGGGTGGGCGCCGGCAAATCGGACGACCAGTGGTGGAAGGGTGCGACGATCTATGAGATTTATCCGCGCAGCTTCCAGGACTCGAATGGCGACGGCATCGGCGACTTGAACGGCATTACTTCGCGGCTGGATTATCTGAAGACGCTGGGCATCGATGCGATCTGGCTTTCGCCGATTTACCCCTCGCCCCAGGTCGACTTCGGGTATGACATCTCGGACTACGAGGCGATCGACCCGGCCTATGGAACGATGGCCGATTTTGACCGGCTGATCGCCGAGGCGAAGAAGCGGGACATCAAGGTCATCATGGATTTCGTGATGAACCATACGTCGGACAAGCACAAGTGGTTTATCGAGTCAGAGAGCTCGAAGACGAACCCGAAGCGCGACTGGTATGTGTGGAAGGACGGCAAGGGGCCGGGACAGCCGCCGAATAACTGGACCTCTATTTTCGGCCACTCGGCGTGGCAGTTCGACCCGAAGACGAACCAGTACTACTACCACAAGTTTTATGTTCAACAGCCGGATCTGAACTGGACCAACCCGCAGGTGCGGAAGGCCATGTACGACACGGCCCGCTTCTGGATGAAGCGCGGCGTCTATGGTTTCCGCCTGGATGCGATCCCGACGCTGTTCGAAGACCCGCAACTGCGTGACGAGCAGGTAGAGAAGGACGAGAACGGAAAGCCGAAGATCAATGCTTACGGCGACCAGGTGCTGGATGATTCACTCACTAACAATCTGCCGCAGGTGCATGACGTGCAGCGGGAACTGCGCAAGGTGACCGACGAATTTCCGGGAAGAGTGTTGATCGGCGAGACGTATTTCGACCATATCTCCGACCTGCGCAAGAGCTACGGGGCAAAGAACGACGAGCTGCAGCTGCCGATGGACTTCCAGGTGGGGATGACCAACCACCTGGACATCGCCGCCTTCCGCAAGCACATCAACGAGGTCGAGACGCAGATCGACGACGACCAGCCGCTGCTGGTCTTTGACAACCATGACAACGCCCGCATGGACGTGCGCTATGGAGATGGTGTTCACAACCTGGATATCGAGCGGATGCTGGCGACGATCCTCTTCGCCAGCCGCGACACTGCGCTTTTTTATTACGGCGACGAGATCGCGATGAAGACGACTCCGCCGGTGCGCAAGGAAGACGTGAAGGACCCGATCGGCATCACCGGCTGGCCGAAGGAAAAAGGGCGGGATGGGGAGCGCACGCCGATGCAGTGGACAGCGGGGCCGAATGCCGGTTTTACCACGGGAACGCCATGGCTGCCGATTCCGCCAAGTTACACACTCTCCAACGTCGCGACCGAGGTGCCGGATTACGACTCGATGCTGAACTGGTACAAGCAGTTGATCGAGCTGCGCAAGGCAAACGAGGTGGTGCGGGGCGGCAAGAACGTGATGCTGAATGCAGGCGACACCAAGGTGCTCGCCTGGGCGCGGCAGATCGACGGCCAGCCAACGGTGGTTGTGGCTTGCAATTTCACTGCGGATGCGCAGAAGTTCGCCTTTGACTTATCGGCAGTCGGGGGCGCCAAGCAGGCGAAGACGCTGATGAAGACGCCGGGGAGCAGTGACCCGGCATCGCTCGATACGGTCAACCTGCCGCCTTATGGGGTGTATATCGGGCAGCTGCAGTAAGGCCGGTTCGATCGGTCAAGAGATGCCCTCGCCCGGCCCGAGATCGACTCGGACCGGGCGTTTCTGCGTTTACATGGCGGGAAGAAAGCTCACGGTCAGGTTGCGCTCGCGCGGGCCATCGAGTTCGACCAGGATGATGCGCTGCCAGGTGCCGAGGACGAGAGCTCCGTCTGCGACGGGAACGGTAGCTGCGCTGCCGATCAGCGAAGACATGATGTGGTCGGGGACGTGCGCCGGATTGTGCGGGTGACGGTACTTGAGCCGGGGCACCATGGCGTCGAAGGCGTCGAGCATGTCGAGATCGGTGCCGGGATCGAGGTCCGCGGTGGTGAGCGCTGCGGTCGTATGGAGGACATGGACGCAACAGATGCCGGAAGACCCGGTCAGGAGCTCCTGCACCTCATCCGTAATGTCGAGAATCTCGCGTTTTTTGTGGGTCTTGATGCTCAAGCGCTGCAATTCATCGCCTCCTCGTACTGCTGGCTGTAGGATGCCGACTGCGAGGCTGCCTTGACGGGCGGGATGGTGCTCCGGCACTTTCCCCTAGAGTGCCGCCCTGGCGGGAACAGGCCGCCGGCCTGGCGACGGCGACACTTTTGTGGGCGGCGTATACGCCTTTACGGACGGAATGCATGAGGCGTCAAGGGGTTTGACGGCGGGCTAGACGCCGCATGTGCCGGCGGGGTTTGAGGTGGCGTTTGGGATTCGCGGGGGGGAGCGAGACGATCTGGCCCGGTGACCGCGCGCGCATAGCGGTTCACGACGCCGGGCTTTCAGTGGATGAGCAACCTGCCTGGAGCAGGCATGGGAGCAGGAGAAAGCAACTTCCTCGAGCCGTGGGAGATTTGGGTTGTCTAGTCGCCGAGGGCAAAGCCCAGCTCGCCGGAGTCATCCCAGGCGCGACGCAGGCTGCCGGAGATGGGGCCGCTGCCCATCAACCGCACCGCCCTGAGGATGAACATGAGATAGGCGGGCGCTTCGCCAGAAGACCAGAGTTCGCTGACGGGGCGAATGACTTGCTGCCGGTCGGGATGAAAGACGCGCTCATCCCAACGGCGTGAGCCCTGGGGGAACCCGGGATAGTCGCGAATGGCGTCGAGGGCGGATTGCAGGATGCGGTGCTTCCAAGGCTCGGCATACTGCGGCATGAAGAGCACATTGCTGATGCCTTCGTACCGGATTTCGTGGACGAACCCGGTGAAGGTCGAGGCATTGGAGAGATTGATGTTGGCGTTCGGCTCCACGCCGTGCCGGTCGCCGCCGGCAATCAAGAGCTTGCCGTACTTTGCGGCCATCCGCTTGACGGCGCGATTTTCCTCCCAGATGCGAAGGCCGTTCAGTTCGAGGGCATGCAGGAAGTTGCCGTTCTGCTCCATGAAGGAATCGACATAGAGCCGATGCTTTTCTTCCCCGATCAGGTAGAGGTCCCATAGGGGATGATTGAAGACGATCAGGACGTTTGGCAGGGCATGCAGGGCAGAGAGAATTTCGGTCAGCCGCCGGTTGGAGGGATGGGCGGTGTATTGCTCGAAGGCCTGCATCCATTCGACGCCAGACTCACTGGGCAGATTGTGGATGCCGAGGTGAAAGGACTGCTCGCAGGCGCCATCCGGACCGAAGAAGGGGGCGCTCCATTCCACCGAGACCGGAATGTGGCGAGCTGAAGCCACGGTGCGCAGCAGCAGCGGCGCGGTGATGTTGTCGTGGTCAGAGAGGGAGACCAGCGACGCGATTCCGAGCGCTTCGATCTGGCGGCTCTCAAGATCGAAGGCGAGGCGCGGAGTGAGCGGCGGCGTCCAGTAGGCTGCGGCGTAATCGATTTTGAGATCGTGGCGCTCAAGGGCCCGCTTCTCACAGGTCTTCAGGACTTTTCCGATGAGACGGGAGCGAATTCCCAGGTTGGCGAGGAAGTCGAGGGTCTCTTTCGATTGGCTGGTATGGCTGTGGAGGGAGACACCCGAAGCGAAGCCTTCGGCTGCGCGTGGACTTTTCCAGAGGTACGAGATGCTCGATCCGGCCATGATCCTGCTCCCTGGTGCTTCGCTGGTTCCGCCCTTTCAAGACTGAGTATGGGCAAGCACCGTGAATGCGGCATTACGGGGAGAACAAACGATGTTTATATTCGCCGGAACCTCGAGAGATACCCGAAGCGGCATCCTTGAGGGTTCTTTGGCGACGACTACGCGGGCCATGCGAGGTTCGCCTGCGTGCCGACTTGCGTTAGAGTGTGATTTGCAGAGCAGGGCGGCGGCGCTGCAGGGTTTGGACGGATGCCGGAAAGTTCTCCTATGACTCCACTGCTTGAAATCATCGAGCTGTCCATTTTTTTTCGTTCTCGCGGTATCGAGCGAACGGTGGTCTCCGATCTAAACCTGTCGGTCGGCGCTGGCGAGGTGCTCGGGCTGGTGGGAGAATCCGGATCGGGAAAATCGGTCACGGCACTGGCAATGCTGAGGCTGCTGGATGGGGCGGCGAGGGTTGAGGGCACGATCGTGCTGGACGGCGTTGAGCTGCTCTCGCTGCCGGACGAAGCGATGCGGCGGCGGCGCGGGAGTGAGATGGCGATGATCTTCCAGGAGCCGATGACGGCGCTGAACCCGGTGATGCCGATTGGGGAGCAGGTGGCGGAGGCGATCAGGGCGCACCAGCCGGGGCTGTCGCGAAGCCAGGTGCGACGGTCGGTGCTGGAAGCATTGGACGCAGTTTCCATTCCGGAACCGTCGTCCCGATATGGAGATTACCCGCACCAGTTCTCCGGCGGGCAACGGCAGCGGATCCTGATCGCCATGGCCATCGCCAACCGGCCTCGCCTGCTCATCGCCGACGAGCCGACGACGGCGCTCGATGTGACCGTGCAGGCGCAGGTGCTGGAGTTGCTGGCGGACCTGCGGCGGCGCTTTGGGCTGGCGATGCTTTTCATTTCGCACGATCTGGCCGTGGTCTCGCAGGTTGCGGACAGGGTGCTGGTGATGCGCCACGGGCGGGTGCTCGAGAGCGGTCCAGCGAAAGAGATCTTTGCGCGTCCACTGCATCCCTACACGGTCAGCCTGCTGGGCGCAGTGCCGACCATGGCAACGGACCGGAGCGCGCCGCTGGCGACACTTTCCCAGGCGGCGGAAAGCTCGAGCGGCCTCCTGGTGGAGGCCACTGCGGGACATTGGGTTCGGAAAGCGGACTGCCCTCTCGCGGGATAAGCCGAATCTACCCGGCGGCAAGCCTGCAGGGATCATGATCCTGTAACATTGCACAGTTGCAGGTCGACGTTTCTTCCGCATGCGCGCGCTCATTCTCTCCGACATTCATGGCAACCTGGACGCGCTCGAAGCTGTGCTTGAGGCTGCTCCGGCGCATGATACCGTCTGGAACCTGGGGGATACGGTAGGCTATGGCGCCTGCCCCAATGAAGTGATCGAGAAGGTGCGTTCGCTGGGCGCGGTGTTTGTTCGCGGCAACCATGACCGCGCATGCTGCGGACTGCTTTCGCTGGAGGATTTTAACCCGATCGCCAGCCGCGCGGCGCAATGGACCAAGAGCACCCTGACAGAAGAGCATATTGGATGGCTGCAGGCGCTGGCGCATGGACCGGTCAGCCCGAACGGGCCGGCGGTCAGCGTGATGCACGGCTCGCCGCTCGACGAAGACGAGTACGTGCTCTCCATGCGCGACGCGTGGGAACCGCTGCATGCGGCGGCAGCGCGCATCAACTTTTTCGGCCACACTCACCTGCAGGGCGGTTTCGCCACAGATGGCGAGACGCTGTTCAAACTGAACCCTTACTACAGCACGCGAAACGGCGGGGAAGAGTGTGTGATCGAGTTGCGCTCGTCCGCGCGCTATATGATCAATCCCGGCTCTGTCGGGCAGCCGCGCGATCAGGACTGGCGGGCGGCCTGCGGCCTTTACGATGACGAAAAGATGACGGTGAGCTTCCTGCGCATTCCTTACGACGTTCGCGCAGCGCAGGTGCGGATCCTCCGCGCGGGATTGCCGGAGCGGCTGGCCTTTCGATTGCGCGAAGGGCGATGAGTTCCGGGTCAGCTCCTGGAGTGAATTACCTGGGCGGCGAAACGCTCCATCTCTTCCAGTTGCGGGCTGGATTGAAGCAGAACGAGGTCGACGCCGGCGGCGGTGAACTGCTGAAGGCGAGCGCTCACGTGTTCCGGCGTGCCGACGAGGCCGCAGCGTAATCCGCGGTTCGATACGGAGTAGTCTGCGAGGGAGATTTTTTGTTCGAGATTGGAGCCAGTCACCCATTGCTGGTAGTTCGCGTAACCCTTGGCGGATTGATGGACGTCGGTGATGCGGGCGAGTTCGCGGTGGGCTTCGGCTTCAGTATCGCGGAGGATGGCGTAGCCGGCGACGCCGTACCTCATGGGAGGCAATTCGAGCTGTTCGCGGCGGCGGCGCATATCTGTAATTTTCGCTGCGACAATCTCCGGCGGATCGCCATGCATGAGGTACGCGTCGCACTTTGAGGCGATGAGCTGCTTGGCGGTTTCGGATTCTCCGCCGGCGTAAAGGGCGGGCCGGGGCTGCGCGAGCGGCTTGGGCGAGAGCACATTATCGACAACGCGGTGGTATTTGCCGGTATAGGAGAAGTTCTGCTGCGACCAGCAGCCGTTTACGACGTCGAGCCACTCGGAGGTGCGAGCATAGCGGTCGTCATGCTGCTCGAAATGGACGCCGTACTTGGTCGCTTCATCGGCCCACCAGCTGGAGACGACGTTGAGCGTGAGGCGACCGTTGGCGATGTGGTCGATATTCGCGGCCTGCTTGGCGAGCAGCGCCGGGTTGTGAAAGGTGGGGCGAACGGCGACCATGATTTCTAGTTTTGTGGTGACGGCGGCGAGGGCGGCGGCGGTCGACCAGGCATCGAGCGACGGGGCTTCGACGCCCTTGATGTCGTTGAGGTTCAACTCGGCGATGAGGGTGAGGTCGTAGCCGATTTCTTCGGCTCGGCGAGCCAGGCTGCTCGCGTACTCCCAGCTGGCCTGCATCTGCTCTTCCTCGACGTTGCGCAGCCAGCCGCCAAAGACGGGGAGCCAGAATCCATAGCGCATTCGCTAGCCGACCTCTTGTGCGACGGGACGATAGCCGGTCACTTTGGCGGCTTCGGCTTCGAGCCAGTCGACGAGCTTGCTGAAGGGATCGAAGCCGACGACGCGCGGACCGTCGGCGACGAAGTTGGACAGCGCGTTGATGTCGTAGTAGAGGCGCTGGCCATCGCGATCGTCGGTCATGTACTCGACGCCGCCGATCTCGATACCGGCGTGATGCATGATGCGCTCGACATTGGCGATGACCTCGGCGGGAGGGTCGTACGCTTCGACGCGGATGCCGGACCTGGGAGCATCGATGGCGCAGGCTCCGCGGTTCAGATCGACACCATCGGTAGTTTTGCAGATATCGGCAGGACAGAGGTCAAAGGTCTCGCCGGTAATGTAGACCTTGATCGCGTAGAGATAGCGGCCGTTGAGAACCTCGACGCGGACGATGTGTGAGTCGCGCGCGGGGATGAACTCCTGCACCAGACCGGTCGAGTCCAGCCCGAGAACGAGGTTGTCTTCTTTGGCTGCTTGCGCCAGGCTTTGAGGCGAGTCGAAGCGTTTGACGCCTGCTCCGCTGCCGCCGATGTTGGGCTTGACGACGATGGGCCAGCGCAGCCCTTCGGCGGCCGCGGGGGCCTGGGCGGCACGATGAATGACGCGCGCTTTGGGGTAAGGCAGGCCGAGTTCTTCGAGGAGAGAGAGCTGGGCGGCTTTGGAGAGTTCGGTGCGAAAGGCTTTGAGGCCGTTGAGGACGCGAACACCGCGGCGCTCGAGATGTTCGAGATAGCCGAGGGTATAGAAGATGGTGTCGCCATGGTCGCGATTCCAGGCCGATGGGCTCATGCGGTTGAAGACGAGGGCGTATTGCTCTTCGGGGTGGTCTATCTCAGAGTAGGAATGCTCGACGGCATTGAGGCGGACGTAGTTGGTGCCGCGACGGTCGAGTTCGGCGAAGAGGGGCTTGAACCAGTGCTGCTGCTCGTAATAAATTGCGATCGGCTTGTCAGGAGGCGCGGCCATACGGATGATTTTACTTCGAGCGGCATCTATCGATGTGCGACATCGCTGTTGAGCGTCGCTCGGATTTTCATGTTGTACCATCTCGGATGGCATTTGGAGGGGTTTGGCGGGACGACGTTCTCAGCCTGTTATCGGCGAGAAAGGGGCACTTTCTTCTGGAGTCGGGCCATCATGGGGACCTATGGCTCGATTGGAGAATCAGATTTGGAGCGCGGCAATGTGCCCGCTTTGCGCCAAGGGGATGCCCTTAGCCAAGGGCATGCCTTTAGAGGATGTGGCAGGTTTCGCGGAACTGTTGCGTGACAGGTCCGGGAGCTGAAGCTCTCGAACCTGCCACGCGGCAGAAATTTAAGCCTCTTCGGCCTGGATGACGACCTTGAGATGCGCGGTGACTTCGCGGTGCAGGCGGACGGGCACGAGGAAGTCGCCGATCTGCTTCAACGGCTCGTCGAGATGGATCTTGCGGCGATCGATGGTGAACCCCTTCTCTTCGAGCTGCTGGGCGATGTCGGAAGAGGTGACGGAACCGAAGAGGTGATCGTTTTCGCCGGTCTTGCGGGTAAAGGTGAGGGCGATGGCGTCGAGTTGGGCGACGAGCGTTTCAGCCTCGGTCTTTTCTTTCGCCGACTTGCGGACGGCCGAGTTCTTCATCTGTGCGATGACGGCCTTGTTGTTGGCGTTCGCTTCCATGGCGAGCTTCTGCGGCAGCAGGAAGTTGCGGCCATAGCCCTCGGCTACCTTGACCACGTCGCCGCGCTGGCCGAGGTTGTTGACATCTTCTTTCAGAATGACTTCCATAACGAATCTCCTAAATCCGGACGGCTAGTAAACCCAGGTCTCACAGCGAGACCCGGGGCACCCCCAAAATTGATACCGCAGATCTCTCTGCTTCGCTTCGGTCGAGCTGACAATTCACAGGAAATGACAAACTCGAGCGGAGCGGTTCGGCGCCAACTAGAAGCGGGCGGCGAAGGGCAGCAACGCGATGTTGCGGGCCTGCTTGATGGCGCGGGTCAGCTTGCGCTGGTGCGTGGTGCAGACGCCGGTGAGACGACGAGGGACAATCTTCCCACGCTCGGCGACGAACTGCTGCAGCAGGCGAACTTCGCGGTAGGGGATGGCGTCGATCTTCTCGGTGCAGAACTTGCAGACCTTCTTGCGACGGAAGAACTTGCGTCCGCCGCCACCCGGGCCACCGGGACCGGAAGGGCGTCCGCCAGCCGGCCGGGGACCGCTCGAACTGTGACCTCCCGCGGAATGACCGCCACCGGAATGGCTGGGGCCGGAAGAAGAGCCGGTGGTGCTGGACGGGCCGGAGTACTCACTGCGGCCTGGATTTTCGGTTCTTGGTGCGCTGGTTTCGTCAGCCATGATCTTCTTAGTCCTTCTTTCGCTACGCGACAACGAGGCCGCGACGGAGTTGCCGGCGTCATGCCGGAGAATTTCTGAAACTTAGACCGTTGCGGCGGCCGGTTCGGCCATGGTTTCGGCGACCGGCGCAGACTCGGGCGCAGCTTCGGCGGGCGCAACGGGCGAGGGGGCAGCGGTGGGCGGAGGCGCGACCGGCTGGGCGCTGAGCTTCTTGCGGCTGGCGCGGAGAGCCTTGACCTTGTCAAGGCGCTTGGTCTCTTCGTCCATGCGGACGGTGATGTACTTGATGACCGACTCAATGACGCGGAGGCGGCGCTCGACCTCGGCGATCAGCTTGCCATCGGCGTCGACGGTGAGCAGGACGTAGTTGCCATCGTTGAACTTGCGCACGGTGTAGGCGAGCTTGCGACGGCCGAGCTTCTCGATGGAGCGGATTGCGCCGCCGCCGCCGGTGATCGTCGCTTCGATGCCAGCGATCAGCTTGTCCAAGTCCTCTTCGAGCACGTCGGGCCGGACGATGAACATGACTTCATAAAAACGTTGCACCATTTCGTCTTCTCTTTTCTTGCCGCCGGGGAATTCGCCGCGGGGCAGTTCCTGATGTGTTGCAGGTTCGACTTTCTAGCCGGCCGGGCTGTTTGGCTCGCGGCCTGTTTCTTTCCTGTTGAACTCATTCATCGCGGCGCCGACGCCCTGCGTCAACACCACTTCTACTGCCCGTGCCGCCCGATCGAGCGCTTCATCGAGAAGCGCCAGTTCGGCCTTGCGAAAGGGGGTCAACACGTAATCCTTGCGCTTACGGCGAGCCGATTCAGCGGCTGCCGGACGCTCGGGCGCAATGCCAATCCTGATCCGAATCCACTCTTCACTGCCGAACGCGCCGGAGATGGATTTCACTCCGTTGTGCCCTCCGGAACTGCCTCGTTCGCGGATGCGCAGTGTTCCTAAAGAAAACTCAATTTCGTCGTAGAGCACGAGGACGTCCCGTTGCGGATCGACCTCGTACTCTTTCACCAATGCCTGGACGGCAACGCCGCTCAGGTTCATAAATGTCTCCGGCTTGGCCAGGATGACTTCCCTGCCTGCTATCCGGACCGTCGCCGTCAATGCCCGGCAGCGCCGATTTGCAACCACCGCGCCGTGGGCGCTCGCGATCCGATCGATCGCGAGAAACCCGGCGTTGTGGGGCGTGAACCGATACTCGATGCCCGGATTGCCGAGGCCGACGACCAGCACTTTTCCCGAGTAAGCGGTGGTTTTACCGCTCTCGATCGGCGCCGGGCCGGCCGCGATTCCTGAGGCATCGTCCAACGTTTACTTCTTCGCGTCCTTCTTGTCGCCGGCTGCAGCCGCGGCATCCGCGTCCTGCTTGCCCTTCTTCGCGACTTCCGGTTCGGCCGGACCGCCTGCGGCGACCGCATCGGCGGCGGGGGCAACCTCTTCCTTGATGGCGACCACGTGCGCTACGGTGGCCGTCTCGTCGGAGAGGAATTTGAACTTGCCGCCGTGGGGCAGATCTGAGACACGCAGCACATCGCCGAAGGCCAGACCGGTCACATCGACGGTGATGTTGCTGGGGATGTCGGAGGGCAGGCACTCAATTTCAACCTCACGCAGCACCTGGTCGAGAACGCCGCCGTCCTGCTTGACGCCGATCGGGATACCTTCGAGGATGATCGGCACTTCCACCTTCATCGCCCTATCCATGGCAATGCGCTTGAGGTCGATATGAATGAGGCGATCCTTGATCGGCTCATACTGCCAATCGACGATCATGACCTTGGTCCTGGCGACGGACCCGGCGACTTCGAGATCAAAGATCGAGTTGTGTCCGGTCTCGGAGTGCAGGATGCGGAGCATCTGCTTGGGATCGAGTTCGATGGCCATTGCGGGCTCTTTGGCGCCGTAAACGACGGCGGGAATCCTGCCCTGAACACGTACGCGGCGGGCTGCATTCTTGTTGAACTTGCCTTCGCGAGGAGTTGCTGCTACGACTTCCGGTACTGCTGCCATGATGTTTTCCTTTCGGGCACGGCTGAAGAAGTTTTAGTCTTCAGTTTTCAGTCCTCAGCTCGCACCGAAGACCGACCGCTCCCTTTCTACTTCGTTTTGCTACCGAGTTGTCGTCGAGGGCAATTCGGCCACTGAGGACTGACAACTGAGGACTGACAACTGACGACCCACCGCTAGCTGAACAGCGTGCTGACGCTGGTTTCCATATGGATGCTCTCGATAGTTGCGGCTAAGAGACCCGCGATCGAGAGCACTTTAATCTTGGCTAACTTCTGCGCTTCTTCGCGCAGCGGGATGGAGTTGGTGACGACCAACTCCTCCAGCCTGGAGTCTGCGATGCGCTTGATGGCCGGCCCCGAGAGGACGGCATGGGAAGCGCAGGCATAGACCTTGATAGCTCCATTTTCGAGCAGGGCGTCGGCTGTTTTGACGAGCGTCCCTGCCGTATCCACAATGTCGTCGATGATCAGGCAGGTTTTGCCCTGCACATCGCCGATCACGTTCATCACTTCGGTGACGTTGATGTCGGTCCGCCGCTTATCGACAATGGCCAGCGGAGTTCCCATCTTCGTCGCGAAAAACCGGGCGCGTTCGACGCCCCCGGCATCCGGAGAAACAACGATCAAGTTGGGCAGATCCAGCTTCCGGAAGTAGCTCACCATCACCGGACTGGCGAACATGTGATCGACCGGAATATTGAAAAAGCCTTGTATCTGGGCCGCATGCAAATCCATGAACAGTGCCCGGTTTGCCCCGGCGGTGGTCATGAGATCGGCAACCAGCTTCGATGAAATCGCGACGCGCGGCCGGTCTTTGCGGTCCTGCCGGGCGTAGCCGTAATACGGTACGACTACGGTGATCCTGCCGGCCGACGCCCGCTTGAGCGCGTCGATGATGATCAGCAATTCCACCAGGTGCTGATCGACCGGATTACAGGTCGGCTGCACCACGAAAACGTCGACTCCGCGTACGTTTTCGAGCAGTTGAAAGTAAATCTCTCCATCGGCAAAGCGCTGGGACTTGGTTTCCCCCAGCGGCAGGCCGATGATGTCGCAGATCTCTGCAGCCAGCTTGCGGTTGGCTGAACCGGAAAAAATCTTAAAGCGCTTGTCTTCGTTCTGCCGGGCGGCCCGCTTCTTTTCTGCGGGTTTGTTGTCCGTCTGCTTGGTGCGTTGAGTGGCTAACTCCTGCGCGCCGGCTACTTCCGAAGTGGTTTCAAACAGCTCTGCCGTTTCCGTCTTCACTAGAACCTCCCAAGCTGGTTTGCCTTGGTTGTCCTGCCGCTCTGGTTATACCCGGCCCTTTTGTGCCGGATTCTTGCTACCGCTGAGTGCCTGCTTGCTGAGCGCATCACTTCGAAGCTTGGCTGGGCGACTAGGATTCGAACCTAGACGAAGTGCTCCAAAGGCACTTGACCTACCATTAGTCTATCGCCCAGTGGTAACGACCCCCTCAAGTGTAACTGCTCACGAAAGGGGTGTCTTGCCTTGTTTTGCGACGACCTGATCGGCTACCGCACGGCTTGAAAAGCTAGGCCAACAGCATGTCTTGCCAATACTCCGCCCTCGGCAAGGTACGGGTAAGGTGGGCGGTTATGCCCAGTTCCCGTAGGCGCCGATGCGCCGCTTTCGCTGCTTCCGTGGTTGCGTAAAGCCCGAAAACGGCTGAACCCGAACCAGAGAGTGCCGCATAGAGAGCCGACTGCTCCGGAATCTCTGGATCAGGAATCGCAAGAATGCGCTTGATATCACCGAGAAGGGGGTATTGAGGAAAGACGACCTGTTCGAAGTCGTTTTCAATCCCGGTTCGGACAAGCGCGAGAAGCGGATTCTCGGCCAGGTCTCCCCGTTGGGGCGAGACACCGGAGGAGTGCGGACTGCCCAATGACGCAGCAAGAGACCGACTCAACTCTTTTAGAGTAGCGGATGGGCGTCCGGGCGTCAAGTTCACGGTTGCGGCGGCCTTAGCGGCCCGAGCGGCCTGAGCGTCCCAATCGCGGAAGGCCTGCGGCGTGGCGACGTTGATTTCCGGCGTCGCGAGGACACAGTGGTAAGAGGGCAGATCGGGCATGGGATAGACCTCTTCGCCACGGCCGAGCCCAAGCACGGCGCCCCCAATAGCAAAGAGCGGCACATCGGAGCCGATCTCAGCGGCGAGTTCCAGCCTAGCCGGTCCGGGGAGTTCTAGCCCGAGTTCCCGCTCGAGGCCGAAGAGCGCGGCGACGGCGTTGGCTGAGCCTGCGCCGAGGCCACCCTGTACGGGAAGACGTTTATCGATGTGGATCTGGACGTCTGCGTTGGTTTTGAGCAGGGCCAGCGCTTTCTCGATCATGCGCCAGGCGGTATTGCGTGCGTCGGCCGGAACGCCAACATGATTGCAGGTGAGGCGGAGGCTGGTTGACCGCGCCAGGCGGGCTTCCACGGTGACCCGATCGTGCAGTTCGAGGGTCTGGTAGAGGGTGGTCAGGCCGTGGAAGCCGTCCGCGCGAACGGGGCCGATGGCGAGGCCGAGATTGATCTTGGAATAGGAGCGGAGCTGGGTGGGCATGCCTGGTTGATTGTAACCATCAGGATCGAAGCGCCTGGCAGAGAGAGGCGGACGGCTTCTCGTCGATATTTACCTGCGCTTGAGCGATCGCAAATAAAGTGGAAGAAGGAGCAAAAAATGAAGACTTTCAGCCGCAGAAATTTCCTTGCTTTGACTGGAGCAGCCGGACTGGCATCAACACTGCCCGGCGATCTTTTTTCGCAGACACGCGCTTCAAACCCAGTCGAAGACTTCACCTTCCTCTTTATCACCGACACCCATCTGCAGCCGGAGCTGAATGCGGCGAAGGGCTGCCACCAGTGCTTCCAAAAGGCGCGGACGATCAAGAGCGACTTTGTCATTCAGGGCGGCGACCACGTCTTCGATTCGCTCAGTGCCGGCCGCGATCGGGCGAGCAGCCTTTTCGATCTTTATGGAAAGACAGAGCAGGACCTTGGCATGAGGCTCCACCACACGATCGGCAATCACGACTGCTTCGGCGTGTACCCGGCGAGCGGCGTGGGGCCGAGCGATGCGCTGTATGGCAAGAAGATGTTCGAGGAGCGATTCGGCAAGACGTATTACGCCTTCGACCATAAGGGCGTGCATTTCCTGGTGCTCGATTCAATCGGCATCACCGCCGACCGCGCCTACGAGGGGCGGATCGATGCCGAGCAGCTGGCGTGGCTTGCGGCGGATATCGAAGCGCTGCCGGCGGCGACGCCAATCATCGTTTCGGTACACATCCCGCTGGTAACCGCCTTTGACTCGTACCAGCCGGCGCCTGCGACGCCTGCCTTGCATCATGGCCTGAGCGTGGCCAATGCTTACGAGGCGATCGCCCTGTTTGAAGGACACAATGTACTCGGTGTGCTGCAGGGACACACCCACATCAACGAGACGGTGACGTGGAAGGGCGTGCCCTATATCACCAGCGGGGCGGTCTGTGGCAACTGGTGGCACGGCGCGCGCATGGGCACCCCGGAGGGGTTCACCGTCGTACGCGTCGAAGACGGCAAGCTTTCCACCCGCTATGAGACGTACGGCTTTCGCAGCGTCGACCCGCAAAATACCTGAGACGGCTTGAGAGCAGAACCAGATCAAGTCCCCCCGGCCGTGTTCCAGGAGGTCGATTTTTCCTGGAAAGGTCCAGTTCGGCGGCTGATTTGCAGGGAAGGTATTTCTAGTTCTGTTCAAGCTGCCGAGTTACAATCCCTGCTACGATGCCGACGACAAATTTCACTCGAAAGCTTTTTTTGTCCGCAGTTTCTCTGACGCTGGCCTGTGGAAAGGTTGCCGCTGAAGGGCCGCCGGCCGATTACCTGAAAGAACAACCGGCGCGCACGCAGCACGCCATGGTGGTGAGCATTCATCACCTGGCCGCCGATGCCGGGGTCGAGATCATGCGGGAGGGCGGCAATGCGATCGACGCGGCGGTGGCGACGGGCTTTGCGCTGGCGGTCGTTCACCCGGCGGCGGGGAATATCGGCGGCGGCGGATTTATGCTGATCCGGCTGCACGGCGGCAAATCGACCTTTCTCGACTATCGCGAGAAGGCTCCCGAGGCGGCTACGGCCAACATGTACCTCGACGCCAAGGGGGATGTGGTTCCTAACCTGAGCGTGGTCGGGTACAAGGCGATCGGGGTACCCGGGTCGGTGGCAGGCATGGTGTATGCGGAAAAGAAATACGGCCGGCTCGACCTGAAACGCGTGATGCAGCCGGCACTGGAGCTGGCGCGCAACGGCTTCGTGCTAAGCACCGAAGAGACGGCCGAACTTCATGATCCGCCGCTTGCCCAATTTCCGGAGTCGAAGCGCATTTTTCAGCGGGGCGGCAACTACTATCAGCCGGGCGAGTTCTTTCGCCAGCCGGAGCTGGCGCGGACGCTCGAGCGCATCGCCGACGATGCGGAGAGCTTTTACCATGGCCAGCTAGCGCAGGAGATTGCGAGGGCGATCCAGAAGGGCGGCGGCCTGGTGACCGAACGCGATCTGGCTGCTTACGAAGTGAAAGAGCGAGAGCCAATCGTCGGGACTTACCAGGATTACACCATCATCAGTTCGCCACCGCCGTCGTCGGGGGGGATCGCACTGATTGAAGCGTTGAATATCCTGGAAGGCTACAATCTCTCGCGGCTGGGCGACCGGACGCCGGCGGAGATGCACTTAATCCTCGAGGCCTATCGCCGCGCGTACATGGATCGCGGCGATTATCTGGGCGACCCTGACTTTGTCACCATGCCGGTGCAGCAACTGATCGACAAAAAATATGCGGCGGCGTGGCGCACCGGCATCCAGCAGGACCAGGCGACTCCATCAGCGAGCCTGCACCGGCCGGCCGGCTTTCTGCCGCCTGCTCCCAAGGCAGAGGGCAAGCCGGCGGAGCACGTCAACACCACTCATTATTCCGTGGTCGATGCCGATGGAAATGCCGTTGCCGTCACGACGACACTGAACAATTCCTTTGGCTCGGCAGCGACTGCCGAGGGACTGGGTTTTCTGCTCAATGACGAGATGGACGATTTCGCAGCCAAGCAGGGAGTTCCGAATCTCTATGGCTTGATCCAGGGGCCGGCGAACGCGATTGCTCCGGGCAAGCGGCCGCTCTCGAGCATGACGCCTACCATCGTGTTGCAAGATGGGAAGCTGCGGATGGTGCTGGGGTCTCCCGGAGGGGCGCGGATCATCACGACGGTCGCGAACATTTTGCTGAGCGCGGCGGATGAAGGCCTGAACATACAGCAGGCAGTGGATGCTCCGCGCTTTCACCACCAGTACCTGCCGGACACTGTGTACCTCGAACCGGGATTTCCTGCGCCGACGCTCGCGGGACTGCAGGCGCTGGGCTATAAGCTTGATGCCGGGGAGCGCTCCTGGAGCGACGGCGAGTGCATTGCGGTCGATCCGCGGACAGGCATGCTGGAGGGTGGCCAGGACCATCGCCACTCGTTTGGGAAGGCCGCTGGATTTTGAGTGCCGGAGCGCGGCGAGCGAAGGAATGAGAAAATAGCGTTGCGGCCTGAATCATGGCTGACAGACCGAGTGTCCTTATGCTGAAAGCCATTTCTTCTCATGTATTTCTCCGCCAGCGGTTACATCCGGGTCTGCTCGACACAATGGCGAAGAGCGGTGCTGACGCCATTGAAATTTTCGCCGCGCGGCAACACTTCGATTACGCCAGCCGAACCCATGTGCAGGAGATCGCCGAGTGGTTTCGGTCGAACCCGGTGATTCCTTTTTCGATGCATGCGCCTCTGTACCCGGACCACGAGATGGGGCGGGCCGGTGCGCCTGGCGTGAACGTCGTTCATCCGGAGAAGGGCCGACGCATCGATGCAATGGACGAGATCAAGCGAGCCCTTGAGGTGGCTGAACAAATTCCGCTGCAATCCATGGTGATCCATCTGGGCGAGCGGCAGGATGCCTGGAGTCCGCGGGCGCTGGAGCACTCGATGACGGCTCTTGAGCATCTGCGCGCTTTTGCGAGCCCGCTGGGGGTGAAGTTGAATGTCGAAAACATACTGAATGAAGTAACCCGGCCAGAGAACATCGTCGAGATACTGACGACCGGGCATTTCACCGATATCGGCGTCTGCCTGGATACGGGCCATGCCAACATCAGCGGCAGCGTGGCTGCAGTGCTGGCCGAATTGAAGCCGTACATCCGCTCGACGCACCTGCATGACAACCATGGCGAAAAAGACGAACACCTGTGGCCCGCCGAAGGATCGATTGCGTGGCCGGAAACGATGACAGAATTGAAGTCCGCGCTGAAGGTTGAAGCGGGCGTACTCGAGATTCATTACGCGCTTGCCGATGCACCGGAGAGGATAGCGACCAAGGCCCGCGAGGCCTTTGAGCGGCTTGAAATCGGAGCGCCGGGAAACAGAGAAGAATAATGCCGGAAGAAACAGAGTTGAAATCAGTAACAGCGGCTGCGACAGATTCCTTCGTAGAAGGAGCTCCTACCGCGACAATCGGCAAAATCGGCAGCTACGAGGGCAAGTCCGTGCGCCTGCGCGGTTGGCTTTACGCGCTGCGCGAGAGCGGTAAGCTGCTGTTCCCTATCTTCCGCGATGGCACGGGGACGATCCAGGGGATTGTGCCGAAGGCAGCTGTGACGCCGGAGACGTTTGAGACGATCCGCCAGTTGACCCAGGAATCGAGCGTGATCGTGATGGGTAAGGTTCGCGCCGACAAGCGCGCGCCGGGCGGCTTTGAGCTGGATGTTGAGTCGGTCGAAGTTGTACAACGCGTTCCCGAGGACGATCCTTTTCCAATCAGCCGTAAGGAACACGGCGTCGACTTCCTGATGGAGCATCGCCATCTCTGGATCCGGACTCCGCGGCAATCGGCTATTCTGCGCATTCGTGCGGAGATCATCAAGGCGGCGCGCGACTATCTCGACGACAACGGCTTTACGCTGACCGATCCGCCGATCCTTACGCCGGCGGCGTGCGAGGGAACCAGCACACTCTTCCCGGTCGACTACTTCGGCGACGAGGCTTATCTGACGCAGAGCGGGCAACTCTACATTGAGAGCACGGCGCTGGCGCTGGGCAAGGTTTACTCGTTCGGACCGACGTTTCGCGCGGAGAAGTCGAAGACGCGCCGGCATTTGACCGAGTTCTGGATGGTTGAGCCGGAGATGGCTTACGCCGGACTGGATGACTTGATGGCATTGGCTGAACAGTTCCTCAGCTTCATTGTGGAGCGGGTGCTGACCCGGCGCGCGCTCGATATCGCAGTGCTCGGGCGGGATGTGACGAAGCTGCAGGCGATTCGCGCGCCATTTCCGCGCCTGAGCTATGACGAGGCCGCGCAGATGCTGCATGAGGCCCATATCAAGGGCCTGATCGAGCAGAAGTTTGAGTATGGGGACGACTTCGGCTCGCCGGACGAAACGTATCTTTCCTCCCAATTTGACCGGCCGCTCATGGTGCATCGCTATCCGGCTGCGGTGAAGGCTTTCTACATGGAGCCCGATCCGGAGAACTCTAACTATGCGCTCTGCGTCGACGTGCTGGCGCCGGAAGGCTATGGCGAGGTGATCGGCGGTTCGCAGCGTGTAGCTTCGTATGACCTGCTGAAACAACGGATCGAGGAGCACAAGCTGCCGCTCGATGCTTTTCAGTGGTATCTCGATCTGCGGCGTTATGGGTCAGTTCCTCATGCGGGCTTCGGCATGGGCATCGAGCGCGTGGTGGCATGGGTCTGCGGACTGGAGCATGTCCGGGAGACGATTCCGTTTGCGAGGACCCTGAACAGGATTTACCCCTGATCTTGACGGTCAGTAGAGTTGCTGACTCTCGATAAATTCTGCTGGAGAGCCATCGTTCGGGTTGACGAAGATGACATCTTTCGGGTCGCGGCGCGGAGTGTCGACGGAGAAGACGACAAAGGGTTCTTCGAGGATTTCAGAGGTGCCATGCACGGTTCCCTTTTTAAAGAAGACCAGTTGGCCGGGTTGGAGTTCAAAGGGCGGCTGGGCGTCAAAGAAGAAGCGCGCCCGGCCAGAGACGACGAGCAGATACTCATCGCAGGTGGCGTGATAGTGCGCCGGGGCCGGCCGGTAGACGCGAAAGACCCGGGCGCTCGCCTCCGGTTCGTCCGTAAGGCGGGTGTCAATCAGCATGGTTGCGGCTGACGCCGGGAAAGCCCTGGCGATGGCGTGGATATCAAAGATCCGGGACTTTTCGGCGGTCTCGCCGCTTGATTGTTCGATGCTGTTCATGGGAATCCTCTATCGCAAGCCGATGGCTGTGCAGTTTTTTTGATGGAATGTTCTGTACTAAAGGATGTTGACCGCCCTTGCGGCGAGCAGAGCAACGGTCGCGAACGATATGAGCGCCTGGGTCATCATCAGGAGTTTGGCCCATCGCGAGAGGACCGGGGAGTCGGTCGGCGAAAAGGCGGTACTGGTGTTGAAGGCCAGGAAGAGATAGTCGACGAAGCCGGGGCTCCAGGACTGCTCGCCCATCTCACGCTTTGTATGTGGATCGAGGGTCATCTGGGGGAAGAGAAAGGCTCCGTCGGTGTGAACTTCGCGCAACTCGCGAGCGCGGGGACCGCCCGCATCCAGGCGCCAGTACCAGGAGGCGAAGACCAGGATATTGGCGATCCACAAAGCGGCAGCGGAGCGCAACAGGTCTTTGGGCGACTGTTTATGCGCGGGTAAAGCCGCGATGAGCAAGTAGAGCGACAAGATCATGTCAGCCGTCACGATCGAGGTCAGCAGGTAGCCCAGATACTGGTTCAGGCGATCGTTCCGCCTTCGCGCCCATGTTGTGGGAACCATGAGCACGGCGACCAGGGCGATCAACAGCCAGTCCGGCCCGACAGAGAGCGCATGGGGAAGGGCCAGGCGCAGGCCGCCCACGGCAAGCAGGGCGAGCATGGCAGGCCAGCGGGGTTCCAGGCGGGTCGGGGTGCTGCTCATCACTGCTTCCATCATAGAGTCCATGGAAGGCAAGACATCATTTCTGAAAGAGACCAAGGTCGATCGAGTCTGCCATTGCTTTATACCCGGCGTCTTTCGGGTGCAGGTGATCGCCGGAGTCGTAAGCAGGATTGAAAACCTCGGGTTTGGCTGGATCGCGGGTCACCTTGTCGAAATCGATCACGGCGTCGACCACGCCCGCGGTGCGATACCAGTCGTTGAGCGCGGAGCGGATTTGTTCGCCTTGAGGGGAGGAGTACCCTGCGCCGCCGTAAGGGGTCAGCGTAGCTCCGATGACCTTGATTCCATGCTGGTGCGCTCGCAAGACCAGCTGCGTCATGGCCCCGATGAGGTCCTGTGCCGAGGCAAACTCCGATAAATCGTGATGAGAGACGGGGGAGCCGATGTCGTTGATCCCCTCGAGAACGATCAAGTATTTCGCTCCGCTCTGCGCCAGCACATCGCGATCGAAGCGCGCGATGGCATTCGGCCCCGCGCCGTCGTGTAAAACTCGATTGCCGCTGATGCCTTCGTTCAGGACCGCGATATGGGCGGCATTCTTCTCCGCCTGCAGGCGTTCGGCGAGGTAGTCGGGCCAGCGATGATTGGTGTTTGGCGTGGAATGGGCGCCATCGGTAATGGAGTCGCCCAAAGTGACGATGGCAAAGGCCTTGTTGCCGGCCTTCACCTCGATTCCCTTTACGAAGCACCAGGAGTCGATTGCCCTGGGATTGGGCAACGTAGCAGCGGCGGTCGCGTCTCCCTTAGTGATGTAGTTTGTCGACGAAGCTAACTGATGGCAGGTGCGGGTTGCTATTTCCTGATCGGCGAGATAGATACTCACGGCGAGACTCGACAATGGGGGCGCCTCCATCGCGACTTCGTCGCTGAGCATATAACCACCCGCTGGAATCATGACACCGGGCTTGCCGCCAAAGGTCAGCACGTGGTCTGAGCCGGGCTGGACCGGTCCACCGGGTTGATTGCCGGCGCTGAGGCCAAGGTGCGCCGAGCCGACGATCAGCGGAGTGGTCCCAAACTCATTGGTGAGCTCAACGCGCAGGCTTTTGCCGCCGAGGCTGGTTCGCACGATGTCACGATAGGTCGAATCGCCGGCAGCCGGTTCGCCGAGTTTCGGCGCGAGCGCCATGGGCGAGGCTGCCCAGGTTCCTACCCAGTCGCTGTCTGGCTTGTCTGCCGCGAAGGCGACACAAGCGAGCGTACACAAGAAGCCTGACACAAGAACTCTGGTTCGCAATTATGACTCCAGGAGATTTCTTAACGAACCAGTGTAGAGCGCCCTGCCGAAGCCTCGCTCGCGACAGGTATTCGAATGGCCTGAATGCGCTGGGCCACAGAATGACGGCTCGGTTGGGTCGTCGTTCATTCGGCGGCCGGGTTGGCGGAGATCAGCCTCTCCGGGGCTTGCGCCGCAGGCCTGTCGTGCTTCGGCGAGGTTTGGGGCTGCCGGCGCTGCAGCAGACGAACCGTAAGCAAGTACCCGCTTCCCGTGACGAGGGGCATCAGGAGGGCGGGCAGAGCGGCGATGGGCAGCAGATAGTAGATACCGCCGCCCACAAAGCACCAGACGACGGCAGCGAGATTCACGCCATGCCAATAGTGGTAGACGCCCTCGGGATCGAAGAGCGCAGGAACGTTGACCCGCATTCGCTCGACGAAGAGATAGTGGAAGATCAGGACGCCGGCCAGGGGTGCGAATAAATTGCCGAGCGCGGTGGTCAGCGGCACCAAATGAGTGAGCAGGAAAGGGAATGCTGCGAGGCCGGTGCTGACGATGCCGACGATCAGCGTGTTCCAGAAGCGGCCCGGCCCCTCGAAGAGGTTCGATAGCGAGAGGCCGCCGGTGTATAGGTTCATGACGTTGATCGTCGTCTCGTCCAAGGCAATGACGATGACGAGCACCAATAAGGTGAACCAGTGCGGGTCCAGGGCGGCGGCGAGCGAGAACGGATTTGGCTCGCGGCCGAGCGAGGCCGCAGAGCCATAGGCTCCCAACGATGTGGAAAAAGCCGTTGCGAGCAGCACCGCAAGCATGGTGCCCCACCACATGTCTTTTCGACTACGCGTGTAGCGGCAGAAGTCGGCCGCGTCGGTGATCATGGTGAGCCACGAGGCGGCCATGCTGTTCAGCCAGACTGCGGCCAAGAGATATCCCCAGCCGGTATGCTGCTGGTAATGCAGCACGGCATAAGGTTTGTAGGCGGCGGTGGGACCGTGGGCGAGTATCCAGAATAGATAGAGGATTCCGGCTACCTTGATGGGAAGGCCGAAACGGGAGATGATCTTGAGCCAGTTGTAGCCGACCAGGGCGAGCACCACTTGCAGCGCCGCCAACGTCATGCCCGTGTAGACGACGGAGTACGATCCGCCCGTCCACTGATGGCGGATGGCGACAATCACCGTCGCGCCCACGATCGTCTGCATGGCAAACCAGTAGCAGGAAGCAAGCGTACGCATGATCGACGGCAGCCACTTAGCCCCGCGAATGCCGAAGACCATGCGGCAGGCGACCTGGCCGGTGATTCCATAATCGACGCCCACGGTGGCCATGATGATGTATGCCGAGAAGGCAAAGAGAATGCCGAGGATACTGGTAAGCACGGTCGCCCAGAAAGACAGGCCCGAAGCGACGGCCAAGCCGCCGACCAGGATGGTCGAGGGGTTGATGAGGAAATTGCTGACGATCAGGAAAAGATCTGGCCAGTGAACGTTTTTCAGTTCCTGAGGGACCGGCTCAATGGCATAGTGTTCGATGGCGCCAGAGGCGCGAGCAGCAGGGACGATGTTGGCATCAGCGGCTTCCATTTCTGCGCATCCTCCGGAATCAGGAACATTCGAGTCACGTTTGCGGACGATCAACCATGGGTCGGCATCGAGGTGTTGACCCCGGCGCGAATGCCGGTCGGCCAGCGCCCGGTGATCGTCTTGACCCGGGTATAAAAGCGAACGCCCTCCATGCCATGCACATTGTGGTCGCCAAAGAGCGAGCGCTTCCAGCCGCCAAAACTGTGAAAGGCCATCGGCACCGGGATCGGGACATTGATGCCGACCATACCTACCTGCACCTGGCTGGCGAAGGCGCGAGCCGTGTCTCCGTCGCGGGTGAAGATCGCCGTGCCATTGCCAAACTCATGGTCGTTTACCAGCTGCAAAGCCTGCTGAAAGCTGGAGACGCGCAATAAAGAGAGCACCGGACCGAAAATTTCTTCGCGATAGATGCGCATTTCGGGAGTTACACCATCGAAGACGCAGGGAGCAACAAAGAAGCCTTCTCCCGCAGGCAGCGATTCTTGGCCACGGCTATCAGAGATGAGTTCCGCGCCCTGCTCGACGCCGAGCGCGATATAGCTCCGGACCTTGTCTCGATGCGCGCCGGTGATGAGCGGGCCCATCTCGGCGCCGGGCGCCATTCCTTCTGCAATCTTCAGTCGCGCGATGCGCTCCCGCAACCTTGTGAGCAGCGCGTCGGCAGTGCCGTCGCCGACGGCGATCGCGACCGAGATCGCCATGCAGCGCTCGCCGGCAGAACCATATGCGGCGCTGGTGAGAGCGTCTGCGGCCTGGTCCATGTCGGCGTCGGGCATGACGATCATGTGGTTTTTTGCGCCGCCCAGGGCCTGTACGCGTTTGCCGGCTTGCGTGCCGCGGCGATATACATATTCGGCCACTGGCGTCGAGCCGACGAAGCTGACCGCCTTGATCGCGGGATGATCGAGAATCGCATCGACAACGCGCTTGTCGCCATGCACCACGTTGAAGACGCCATCGGGAAGGCCCGCTTCTTTGAGCAGCCTGGCGAGCACAAGCGATGCAGAGGGATCGCGCTCGCTCGGCTTGAGGATGAAGCAGTTGCCGCAGGCGAGCGCGATCGGCATCATCCAGAGCGGAACCATGGCGGGGAAGTTGAAGGGCGTGATACCGGCAACAACGCCTAGCGATTGACGGTATGACCAGCTATCGATGCCTGTGCCGACCTGCTCGGTGAACTCGCCTTTTAACAGGTGAGGAATGCCGGTCGCGAACTCAACCACTTCCAAGCCGCGCATGACTTCTCCTCGAGCATCGTCGAGTACCTTGCCATGCTCTGAAGTAAGAACGGCGGCGAGTTCCTCAATGTGGCGCTCGAGCAGATCGCGGAAGCGGAAGAGAACCCGGGCGCGACGTAAGGGCGGCAGGCCCGACCACTCGGGAAATGCGGCGCTTGCCGCAGCAACCGCCTGTTCCAGTTCAGCGCCGCTATCGAGAGGAACACGCCGTTGAACCTTACCGGAGGCCGGGTCAAATACATCAGCGAAAGCCTGGGCGCCGCCGGCGACAAGCGCGCCACCGATCCAATGGGATACCGTCTCCACGGCCTGCGCCTTGTCCACATGCACTTCCGGAGCCGCAATCGTGACCATTACTCGTTCTCCCGATAAGGAGGAGCATACATCAGCGTCTTCACTTTTTGTGAGCCTACTGACGCTGTAATTGCGAATTGGCGGGTGAGGCGATTGCCTTCCCGATAACGGCTGGTTTGGAGTATTTCTGTAGGCATGGTTCGCAGGTCTGTGCTTTGTCCGGCGCGAATGCTCCACCCGCGTCGCGTACCTCAAAGCAAACGCCGTATCCACTACTTTGTTATTGACACCCTATGCGACGAGATTTAGTCTCAGGTCTCCGGACCCAGGTTAGTACATATTTCACCACCACAGAGCACCGCATTTTTGCCGGTTGGCTCCGCGCTGGTTTCTTCCCCGCAGCTGCGAGTTGAAGCAATTGCCGGCAATCAGCACCCTTGCATTCAAAGCACTCAGAGGTGACAGTTTATGCGCCGTGGTATTTCTAGAGGATTCTGCTGTTTCTCGTTTCTCCTCGTTGCCCTGCTAACAACTCTGCTTCCAGCACAGAACGCCGTCTCGACCGGCACTTTGAGCGGGGTCGTCCACGATCCGAGCGGCGCGGTGGTCTCGCATGCGGCGGTCAATATTCTCTCCGCGACGACCGGCATTAAGCAGAGTTCCACGACCAACGAGAGCGGCATCTACACGCTTCCAGTGCTGCCGATCGGCACTTACGATGTCACCATTACGGCGCCGGGATTTAAAGCGACGGTGTTGACCGGAGTCAACATCGGCGTGGGCCAGGTTGCCGACGGCAGCGCGACGCTTGCCATCGGCCAGGGCGCCGAACAGGTAACCGTCGAGGCCGAGAACTCGACCCTCGATGTGTCCGACGTTTCCATCGGCACGCTTGTCCAGAAGCAGACAATCGACGACCTTCCGCTGAGCGGAAGGCGCTACACCGATTTCGTGTTGCTCACGCCCAACGTGACCACCGACGGGCAGTTCGGCCACATCACCTTCGCCGGCCAGTCGGGCGGCGACCTCTCCGGGTACAACAACACCTCTGGCGGAGCATCGAACGCGAACGGCGCCAGTTCATTTACTGTCGACGGAGCAGACTCGACCAGCTATTACTACGGCGACAATCGCGGGTTTACGCGGATTCCCTACGTCTTCGGCCTGCAGTCGATCCAGGAATTCCAGGTGCAGCCGAACGTTTATAACTCGTCCTACGGGGGCGCCGGCGCCGGTTTCATCAATACGGTCACCAAGTCGGGAACCAACCTGTGGCATGGAGATGCCTTTTATTACAACCGCAACTCGGCGACGGGCGCCAACGACGCGATCGACAAGGCCGCCGGCAACCCGCGACCATTGAACGTGCTGCAGCAGTTCGGCGCCGATATCGGCGGCCCCATCCGGAAAGACAAGCTCTTTTTTTACTTTGACTACGAGCAGCAGCGGCACAAAGATCCACTCTACGCAGTGAATCCGGCCCAAGCCGCGACGACGGAGACGGATTTCGGCGTACCTGCCGGCACCACGCTGCCTACCTCCAACTCCCACTACCCCGCGGCAGCGAGTATCAGCCAGAACGAAGCGACGGCCGATCCGACGAACCCGATCTACCTGCAGGGTGTCGCGAATGCTCTGAATGTAATTCACTCGAACCTGGGCGCACGGGCGCGGCGCCGTGACGACTACGAATTTTTTCCCAAGATCGACTGGCAGATCGACGAGAAGGACCGGCTGACTGTCCTTTATAACTACAACCATTTCCAGTCGCCCGGCGGCATCATCACCTTCAGCCCCGAGTCGTTCGGGGGCGATGAACTGCTCGGCGATAACGGCGTTCGAGACCATGTGGCGGCTCTCCATTGGACTCGTGTGATCAGCCCCACCCTGGTCAACGATCTTCATTTCGGCTATGTCCGCGACGAGCAGCTTTACAATCCGTCGGGCCTGGCGGGCAGCCCGACCAGCCCGGAGATGATATTGACGGCGCCCTCGACACTCCTGCTCGGCAACGCCACTTTCGCTTATAACAACCTTCGCGAATACCAGTGGCAACTGGCCGATCAAGTCACATACACGCGGGGGAAACACCAGCTCGACTTCGGCTATAGCTTGAACCATGACGCGATCGCCAACAACAACCCCGGCACCTTCTACGGGCAGTATATTTTCACCAGCCTGCAGGCCTTCGCGCTGGGCAAATGGAACATTTTCCAGCAGAGCACGGGGAATCCGAAGTACAACTTCAGCGACCCCTTCCAGGGTTTCTTTGTCAATGACACCTACCGCCTGGCTTCAAACCTGACGCTGACTGGAGGAATCCGCGAGGATTTTCAGCTCTATCCCAATCCGGCCGGGAACCCGGCGCTTCCTTTTACCCAGACCTTTCACAATCAATTTGAGCGGGTTTCCCCGCGACTCGGTTTTTCGTATGCGCCTCTTTCTAAGACCGTGGTACGCGGAGGCTTCGGGCTGTATTACGAAATTTTCGTAGGCGGGAATTATCAGAACTCCACGCAGGCGAACGGAGTGAGCCAGACCAGCCTCAGCTTGACCGATTTCAGCGCCGACACGATCGCCAGCGCGCAGTCCCCGTCATATCCGGCCGCGCTGCCCTCGACCAGCCCGGACTTTGGCAGCGGGACCAATATCGCCACCATCGCGCCAAACTACAAGACCCCATCGGTCATTAACTCCAGCCTGCAGGTAGACCAGCAGGTCGCGCCACAGACCACGCTCACGGTCGGCACCTTGTGGTCGCACGGCATGCACATCACCTCGTCGACGGCCTACGATCTGAACCTGAACCTGCCGACCGGTACGACGAATTACCTACTGCCCAATGGCGCGACGATTGTCGAGCCGAATCTCAATAACCTGACGGAAGGAAGGATCAATCCTGACTTCGGCCAGATCAATGCTCTCACCAGCCCCGGGGTGAACAACTACGTTTCCTTTTTCACCCAGCTAAACCGCCAGGTGAGACAAGGCGCCAATGTGATCGTCTCTTACACGTTGTCGAAGAGCACACAGTCGGGCGTCGACTTTTACAATCAGTTCGACTTGAGCGGCACGCACGGGCTGTCGCTTCTGGATCAGCGGCATCGGCTGTCGGTGGCCGTGGTCTACGCGCCACAAGTTGCGTTTTCCAATGAGGCCGCCCAGGCGGTCCTCAAGGACTGGACGGTCAGCATGATCTCGCAGTTCAACTCCGGCCGGCCATATACCGGGCTGGTGAGCGATCTGAATGACTCCGCAGCGCTGCAGAGTACGGCGAACACGGCCGCGGGCCTGGGCGGCGGCAACTCTCCAGGCTACGGGTTGGCGCCGGGCGAAGGCATCAACTCTTTCGACGGCCCGTGGATCACCGAAATCGACCTCGGCTTGCAGCGCCGCATCCACCTCACGGAGAAGCAGTCCATCACCCTGAAAGGACAGATCTTCAACCTCTTCAATTCAGCGAATTACTATGTGCAGGCAGGGAGCGGTATCAACCAGGTGCAATACAACCTGGCCAGCTCCGGTTGCGTGGACGACTCTGCCACCAGCCAGACCTGCCCGCTCACCGCAAATAATGGCGTGGGAGGCTTCGGCACCAGGACCTCGATCGCCCAACCGAACCCGCCAAGGATTGCGCAGTTCTCTTTCAGCTACAACTTTTAAAAGGGTTTTCAGGGGGAGCCGAGTTCCCCACTTTCCGATCTTGTACTCTAGCAATGACCGGCCGACCTTCGACATTGCTCAGAAAGGCGCTTGCATCGATGGCAGCTTCTTTACCGTTTACGCCGCAGCCCACGATTGAAGCGGCCTTTGCGGACATCTACCCTTCCCTGCAGCCGCAGGAGGCGAAGGTTGAGGCGAACCGCTGTCTCTACTGCTTCGACGCTCCCTGTGCCGCTGCCTGTCCGACGCATATCGACGTTCCGACTTTCATCAAGAAGATTGCGTCCGGCAATCTGCGCGGGTCTGCACATACGATTCTCGATGCGAACGCGCTGGCGCTCAGCTGCTCGCGCGCCTGCCCGGTCAATGTGCTTTGCGAGGGCGCCTGTGTAATGCATCGCTACAACCGGCAGCCTATCCAGATCGGGTTATTGCAACGCCATGCGATGGAGGCCTTTCTCGAAGCCGGCGAGCCGCTGCCGCGAGCGGAGCCCCTCGGCAAAGCTACCGGGCGTTTTGCCATGATCGGAGCCGGCCCTGCCTCGCTCGCCTGCGCTGCCGAGCTGGCGCGGCGCGGCCATCATGTCGCGGTCTTTGACCAGCGTTCCCTTCCCGGCGGACTGAACACCCACGGGATCGCCGAGTACAAGCTGGGAGCGGCGGACAGCCTGCGGGAGATTGGTCTGATTGAGGGCCTGGGTGTCGAGTTTCACCTGAACGAGACCGTCGACCCGGCGCGTCTGGTGGATATGGAGGCATCGTATGACGGGATCTTTCTCGGCGTAGGTCTCGGCGCGATGCACCGGCTGAATATCCCGGGCGAGGAGCTGGAGGGCGTAATTAACGCGCTCGAGTTTATCGCGGGCTACAAGACCGGCAGAATCGATAGAGTACCTGAATCCGTCATGGTGGTCGGAGCGGGTAATACCGCGATCGACGCTGCTATCGCCGCGCGCCGGCTGGGGGCTCGCGAGGTCCACATGGTCTACCGTCGCGGCGAAGATGAGATCCCGGCCTTTCGCTTCGAGTATGAGCACGCCCGGGCAGAGGATGTCCTCTTCCATTGGCATCGCCAGCCTGTCTCGATCGCGGGTGAAGCAGGGCGGGTGGCGGGACTCACGCTGGTCCCCGTGCTGTGGGACGAGCAGGGCATGCGGCTGGTTCCGGAGCAGCCGGAGACGATCCCCTGCCACATGGTGATCCCGGCGATCGGCCAATCGCCTTTGGCGGAGTTTCTCGGTTCTGCCGGTGGCCTCAGGTTTGAGAACGGCCGCATTTCCATCGATCGAAAGACGGGCGCAACCGGCCATCCGAAATATTTTGCCGGGGGCGACTGCGTCAATGGCGGCCGCGAGGTGGTCGACGCGGTTGCGGACGGAAAGCGGGCCGCGCTCGCCATGGCTGCCGCGCTCGAGGTTGCGCATGGCTGACGCAGGCGTGAAGATGCCCGCAGCAATCAAGCCAGAGCCCACGCTGGCGCTGGACTTTATGGGGCTGCAATGCCTGAATCCGTTCTGGCTTGCCTCGGCTCCCCCGACAAACTGCGGCGAGCAGATCATGCGGGCTTTTGACGCAGGCTGGGGCGGAGCGGTGTGGAAGACCATCGGCGAGCCAATTACCAATGTATCGTCGCGCTACTCCTCCGTCGACTGGGCGGGGCAGCGCATGATGGGGTTGAACAATATCGAACTCATCAGCGATCGTCCGATCGAGGTGAACGTTCGCGAGATTGCCGAGGTGAAGCGCCGCTATCCCCGGCACATGGTGATTGCCTCGCTGATGGTGGAGTCACGGCGCGAGAGCTGGCATGACATTGTCTCTCGCGTGGAGGACGCGGGCGCCGATGCGTTGGAGCTGAATTTTGGCTGTCCCCATGGGATGAGTGAGCGAGGAATGGGGGCGGCCGTGGGGCAGGTTCCCGAGTATGCGGAGATGATCACCGGGTGGGTCAAGGAGAAGGCCCGCACACCGGTGATGGTCAAGCTCACGCCAAATGTCACCGACATCCGCATCGTAGCGCGCGCCGCCCGCCGCGGAGGCGCCGATGGGCTCTCGGCGATCAACACCATCAACTCAATCACGGGCATCGATTTGAACACCCTGACGCCGCGGCCCGATGTGGATGGCCGCTCCTCGCACGGGGGCTATTGCGGGCCAGCGGTCAAGCCGATTGCTCTCCACATGATTCAGCAAGTGCAGAGCGACGCGGAAGCCCGCGCGCCTCTCTCCGGTATCGGGGGTATTGGGCACTGGCAGGATGCGGCGGAGTTTATCCTGCTTGGCGCGGGCACCGTGCAGGTGTGTACGGCGGCGATGCATTACGGCTATCGGATCGTCGAGGACCTAGCGGACGGGCTGCGCAACTGGATGCGCGAGAAGGGCTATACAGATCTGGAGAGCTTCCGCGGCCTGAGCCTGCCTCATGTGCAGGACTGGAAGCGCCTGAACCTGAACTACAAGATCGTTGCTCACATTCATGAAGACAAGTGCATCGGCTGCAAGCTTTGCTACACAGCCTGCTGGGATGGGGCGCACCAGTGCATTCATGTGGACCGGGTCGTTGCCGGCCATCGGCCGCCAGCGGCTGTCGAGCAGGCGAGCCGCCAGAGCATTACGATGACGCCGATTCCCAAGCTCGATGCAGGAACTGCGATTGACGCATCGAGCCACGGGAGCTACGCAACGCCACTTGCGTCTATTCCACGGGTTGACGCAGAGGAATGCGTCGGCTGCAACCTTTGTGCGCTGGTATGCCCGGTCGAGGATTGCATCACAATGGAGCGTGTGGACCGCGGCGTGGCGCCAGAGACGTGGGAGGAGCGAAGCTCCGCGATGACTGCTCCCGCCCCGATTCAGGCAACACCCTAGGAGCGGTCAAGTCCAGAACGGCAGAAAGCCGCTCCTATCCGTAGTTGAATCTCATGACCCCAAGCGCGAGCCGGAAGATCCTTATCGACACCGACACTGCTTCTGACGATGCGGTGGCCCTCATCATGGCATTGCGCTCGCCCGAGGTCGAGGTGCTGGCGATCACCGTGGTCGCCGGCAATGTTGCGGTGGAGCAAGGCACCCGGAATGCGCTGTATGCTGTTGAGCTTTGTGGGTCGACAGTGCCCGTCTACGCCGGCTCGGCCAAACCTCTGGCGCGGCAACTCGAGGACGCGCAGTGGTTTCATGGGCAGGACGGCCTCGGCGATCACGGCTATCGACCGGCCAATCGCCTTCCCGAAGCTGAGTCTGCGGTGAGCGCTATCGTTCGGATAGTGGCCGCCAATCCCGGAATCGAACTCATCACTCTCGGGCCGTTGACCAACATGGCTCTCGCCCTGCAGCAAGAGCCTGAGCTGGCGGGCAACGTCAGCAGGTGTGTCGTGATGGGCGGTGCGCCGTGTTGCGAAGGCAACGTCACTCCGGCAGCTGAATATAACTTCTGGGTTGACCCGGAGGCCGCTCGGATCGTGCTTCGTTCGCAGCTACCGATCGAGCTGGTTGGCTGGCAACTCTCTCGCCACGAAGCGGTGATCAAGGCGCGGGAGATTGACGAGATTTTAACTCTGAAGACAGCGACCGCCGAGTTTGCGATCCGCTCGAACGATGTCGCGGCACAAGCCTATCTTCGCCAGACCGGGGAGCCGGGCATGGCGCTGCCCGATCCTGTGGCCATGGCCCTTCTCTTGGAGCCGCAGCTCGCGATCGAGGTCTCTGAGCACTTCATGGATGTTGAGACGGAGAGCGAACTCACTCGTGGAATGAGTGTCGTCGACAAGCTCGACGTCGCAGAGGACTCGAGAAATCGTGCGGTCTGGCTTGACCTGCTCCACCGTGGCCGGAAGCACAAAGTAATCTGGGCAATAGACATTGCGGGATGGAAGCGAGCCCTGCTTCGGGCGCTCTGCTGAGTTGGAAGGGAACGTCTTGGCTGGACCGCGGTCTGTAATTCTCGATACCGATCCCTCGCCCGATGACGCCGTGGCCTTTTTAGCGGCGATCGCCTCTGCTCGAGAGCTTGAGGTGCTGGCGATCACGACCGTCGCCGGAAATGTTCCTGTTGAGCTGACCGCGAAAAATGCACTCAAGGCGCTGGAGTTGGCAGGGCGGACGGAGATTCCTGTCTATTCAGGCGCGGCTTCTCCGCTCGTCCGACCGCTGGTGACCGCCGAACATGTGCATGGCAGGACCGGTTTCAACGGATACGACCTGCCCGAACCTCAAACGCCGCTGCAGACAAAATTTGCACCCGATGCGATCGTCGATCTTGTCATGTCGCGCCCGGCAGCAGCTGTAACTCTCTGCTGCATGGCTCCCCTGACAAACATTGCCCTGGCGCTGCTTCGGGAACCGCGGCTTGCCAGGCAGCTGGCCGGCATTGTGCTCATGGGCGGAGCAATGTCAGAAGGCGGCAACATCACCCCGGCGGCCGAGTTCAACTTCTATGTCGACCCTGAAGCCGCGGCCCGGGTCTTTGCGAGCGGCATACCGATTACCATGATTCCGCTCGACTGTACGCACCAGGCGCTGATTACCGATGAACGCCTGGAGGTACTCCGTTCGGCCGGAACGCCGGTCGGCGAGGCGTTCTATCATCTGCTCGAATACAACAAGCGCTTCGATCGGGCGAAATATGGATGGGCAGGCGGCCCGCTCCACGATGCAACGGTGACCGCGTATCTGCTCGCCCCGGAGCTGTTTGATGGGCGAACGGTCCGGGTCGATATCGAATGCGCGAGCCCGCTGACCGCCGGCGCGAGCGTGGTGGACTGGTGGGGAGTGAGTGGCAAGCCTGCAAATGCCCTGGTGCTGCGCGACGTGGATGCGGACGCGTACTTCCACCTCATTTTCGAACGGCTGTTGAGACTCTGAACCTAAGAGAAGCTGAGCCGCTCGAAGGGCGACCTATAGCCCGGTTTGCGTGGCTCTCTGTATAGTCAGCAAGGCAAGCTTATGAAAGGCGGTCACCGCCAGTTCCAGATGGTCTGGGCGGGTGTCTTCAATCTTGTTGTGGCTGATGCCCGCAAGCGACTGGACGAACATCATCACCGTGGGAATGCCGGCTCGCGAGACCTCTGCGGCATCGTGGAGCGGCCCGGAAGGCATGCGATGGGAGCTTCCTGCAGTCTCTACGATCGCCGTATTGCACAACTCCACGAGTTCAGGGTCGAAAGGGACCGGCTCGATGTTCCAGATCTTGGACCACTCCACGGTGCACCCCTCTTCGCGAGCGAATCGTTGGCTCGCGTCGTTTGCCTCGCGAAACATCGTCGCCAAAACCTGGGCATCGAGGTCGCGCTGATCGAGCGTTGCCTCGCAGCGGCCAACGACGGCGGTCACGATTCCGGGAAATGTCTTGACGCTGCCCATCGTGCAAACCGCGTCCGCGTGTCTTCCGGCGATGGAGCGAATCTCCAGAGCGAGCTTGGCTGCGGCGGCCAGCGCATCGCGGCGAGCTCGCATCGGAGTTGAACCGGAATGCGCCTCCTGCCCTCGGAAGGTGATCGCGTGCCGCTCGACGCCCTTGGTGCCGAGCACGACGGCCAGCGGCAGTCTCATTGCCTCGAGCACCGGACCTTGCTCGATGTGCAGTTCAAGATAGGCGGCGACGTTTTTCTGACCGCTTGCGGCGTCGCCAATCTGCTCGATGTCGACGCCGCATTGGCGTACCGCATCCTCAAGCCGGATGCCATCCGCGTCGGTGCGTCCCCGGTCGGCGTCGATTGTCTGCGTTCCGGCGAAGGCGGAGGAGCCGAAGAGGCTTCGGCCGAAGCGCGCGCCCTCCTCATCGGCCCAGTCGACCAGCTTTACCGTCAGCGGAGGAACACCGGCATACTCTTCGGAGATCGCAAGCAGCACTTCAAGCGAAGTGACCACCCCGAGGCAGCCATCGAGCCATCCGCCATTCGGCACCGAATCCAGATGGCCGCCAAGCAGCAGGGTCTTGTCCGATTTCCCTGGCAGCGTCACCCAGACATTTCCTGCAGCGTCCATGTGGCGTGTGACCGGCAGGCCGTCGAGCTTGCCGGCAAACCAGTCGCGTGCCCGTAGCCATACCGGTGTCCACGCGACCCTCTGCGCGCCGCTCTCATCGCCAGTCAACTGTTGGAGTTCTCTGAGGTTGGCGAGCACTGTCTGCGGATTAACGGGCATGATTTTCTCTCGATGCTCCTGGTAGGGTTTGATTCGCAATTGGCTGCCGCCGGAGGAATTTTCCGATACCGCGCTGGCCTGTAAACACTCCATCGCGCACCTGAACCCGGCCGCGCACGGTAACCACCGAGGGACGACCCTCGATGGCGAAGCCCTCGAAGGCGCAGTAGTCGTTGTTGGTGCAATGGGTTGTCGAGGAGAGGGTTCCCCGATAGTCCGGATCGTAGACGACCAGGTCGGCGTCGCTCCCGGCCGCGATGGCGCCTTTCCGCGGGTATAGCCCGAAGAGCTTCGCAGCACGGGTGCTGAGGGCATCGACAAACCGATGAATGTCGAGGTGTGCCCGCTTCACGCCATAGGTGTACATCAGGTTGACGCGCTCTTCGAGCCCGGGCATTCCGTTGGGGATGCCGGTAAATGCGCCTTTGCCCATCAGCTTCTGCTCGAGATCGAAAGGGCAATGGTCGGTGCCGACGGTGTCGATCTTCCCGCTCGCGAGGGCCTCCCACAGGGCTGCCTGGTTGCTCTTTTTTCGAAGAGGAGGAGACATCACGAACTTCATGCCTTCCACCCCCTCGCGCTCCGCATAGGTTTTATCGAGCAGGAAATGCGGCAGCACGGACTCGATCGACAGCCGGACCCCGCGCTCCCTGGCGTCAAGCGCAGCCCTCAGGGCAGGCGCGCACGAGAGATGAACGACGTATCCAGCCGCCCCCGTGGTCTCGAGGAACGTCGCGAAGCGGGTGGTGCCTTCCGCCTCGACCGTTTCGGGACGGCTTGGCTCGTGCCACTCCGGCCCGGTCTTACCCTGGGCGAGCAGCTGCTGCTGCAGTCGGCTGACTAACTCAGCGTTCTCACAGTGGGCGGTCACGATGACACCCAGTTCCTGGGCGAGACGCAGGGTCTGGTACATCTCGTCATCGTCTACACCGAAGAAGTTCTTATACGAAAGAAATATTTTGAAGGATGTCGTCCCGTCGTCGACAATTCTGCGCAGCTGCGCTTCGGTGCCCTCATCGAAGCGGGTGACCGCCATGTGAAAGGCGTAGTCGTGGGCGCTCCTGTTCTCCGCTTTCTGCTTCCAGAGGAAATAGCTCTCCAGCGCATCTTCACTGCGAGAAGGACAACACATTTCGATGGTGGTGGTGGTGCCCCCAACGAGCGCCGCGACACTCGATGTTTCATAGGAGTCTTTCGCAAAGGTGCCCATGAAGGGTAAGTAGATATGGACATGAGGATCGATGAAACCTGGGAAGATCAGCTTCCCGGCAGCATCGATACGTTCTGTGCCGGGGGGCGCCTCGAGCTTCGTGCCGATGCTAGTGATCGTCTCATCTTCGATATAAATGTCGGCGAGGAAGCGATCGTCGGCAGTGACAATTTCTCCATCATGAATGAGAAGTGGCATTCGTATTGTGGTCCTTTCGCCGGAGTTGCCGTCGCAACTGGGCGGCCAGAGCAGGAGCAGCGTTGCTGCCTTTGCATGAACCGCCCAGGATATAGCGAACAGGCGCGGTTTTAGCGATCCCAATCAACTTAAGCCAAGCCCTTGCAGTCGCCTGCGCAGAGCGGGATTGTGACAGCACCCACACCTACTTGTAATGGATTGCGAGCAGGGTGAGGTCGTCCTCCCGCTCTCGCCCGTTGGTCTGTCCGCCATACCGGATCAAGTTGTCCATCAGCCCATCCACGAAGAGATCTGCGGAGAGGTGATGGCTTTCTTCCATGTAGGCCTTGAAGCGCTCAGTGCCAAACTCTTCGAGAGCGGCGTTGTTGGTTTCCAGAATGCCGTCAGAGTAGAGGGCGGCCCAGTCACCCGGCGCGAAGGGCAGCTCGAGCGAGGCATAGGTGGCGAAGGGAAAGGCTCCGAGGATCAAGCCATTCTCCACGAACTCGTTTGTGCGCCCTGCGGCATGGTCTCGTAACAGCAGCGGAGGATGCCCGGCCCCTCCGTAGCGTAAGGTCTTGTTCTCCGTATCGAGGAAGACGTACTCGGCGGTGACAAAGTGGCCCTGGAATTTTCCGCATAAGGCTTCGTTCAACCCGGCCAGCACAGCCGCCGGGTCAGTCGCTACCGGAACCTGGGCAGCGAGGGCGATCTTAAGCATGGACGAGATCAGAGCAGCCGGCATGCCATGGCCGGAGACGTCTGCGACGAGAATGCCCAGCCGCTGGTCGTCGAGAACAATAAAGTCATAGAAGTCGCCGGCGACCTGGGTCATGGGGAGGTACCGGGCCGCGATATCCAAGCCCCGGATCTGGGGCATGTGTCGAGGAAGGATCGAGAGTTGAATCTGCCGTGCCGTCTCGAGCTCTTCCTGAATGGTACGCAGCTGGACCGCCAGTTGCTCGCGGATGCCGCGCAGCACAAGGTGAGTATGAACTCTCGCCTTCATTACCGCGGGAGAGAACGGCTTATGGATATAGTCAACGCCGCCCACTTCGAATCCCCTGGTTTCATCCTCGATTTCGGTCTGGCCGGTGAGGAAGATGACAGGAATGTCGCGAGTCGCCGGCGAGGCTTTGAGGCGGGTACACACCTCAAAGCCGTCGATGCCCGGCATGACGACATCGAGCAGCACGAGATCCGGCACTGGCTCGACCGCGGCCAGTTCGAGGGCCCGGGCGCCATTCGTCGCCACCCTTACCTGATAGAGATCCTTGAGAATTGCGAGAGCAATCTGGATATTGGCTGGCGTGTCATCGACCAGCAAAATGACCTTCTTTGCTTCTACCGTCATTGCGCCACTTTCTGCCCGTTCAGACTGTGAGAGTCAGCGAGGTGGGCAAGGTTCGCAAGTGCCGCCTCGAAGTCGAAATCGCGGATGGCCGTCCCCAGCGCGCTCCATTCGGCCGGCTCAACCTGATCGCCAAAGGATTGCTGAAGCGCCACAAAGGCTTCTTCCGCATCGCCGTCGCTGGCTTCGAGCAAGTCCTTGAGCCGTGCGACCGCCGCGGCAGCGACTTGCGGCTTAAATTCCTGTCTTGACGGCGCGGAGGCTGCCGGCCTGCTCGCGGCCAGGGCTGCCCTGATGGCGGCGACCTGCGTTGCCAACGATCGATCGAGATCCGCGAGCAGGGCTGATGTCGCCATGTTTTTATCGCGAAGTGCTTTCTCAACACTCCCTGCGGCAGCCTGCACCTGCGTGATGCCGATGTTGCCAGCGACTCCCTTGACGGTGTGCGCGATGCGCTCGGCGAGCTGACGGTCATCGGTCTGGAGCGCGGCGGAGATCTGCGTTGCGGCATCGCCGTGTTTATCGGTGAATTGAGTGAGCAGATCGCGATACAGCCGCTTGTTTCCGGCTACCCGCTTGAGGCCGCCCGAGGTGTCGATCCCGTCGATCTCGGGCACGACCAGACTGTCGCTCGCGCCGTTCAGGCTGGCTGAAGTGGACTCAGTCTTTGCCTTCCGCGGCTTCGCCCAGCGAGCGAGGGTTGCAAAGAGTACATCGGGATCGATTGGCTTGGAGACGTGGTCGTTCATGCCTGCTTCCACGCAGCGCTCGCGCTCCTCGACCAGCGCATGGGCGGTCATGGCGATAATCGGCAGTTTCTCAAGGCCCGGGTGGGCGCGAATCAGCTTCGTGGCTGTAAGGCCATCCATGACCGGCATCTGCAGATCCATAAAAACAACATCGAACGAAGGAGGTTGTTCGCCTTCTGTCAGGACCTTCAGCCCTTCTTTTCCGTTGCCGGCGACGGTCACAATCGCTCCTGCGCTCTCGAGCAGCTCGGTGGCGACCTGCTGGTTCATCTCGTTGTCTTCCACGAGCAGGATGCGAACACCGGCAGCATCGGCAGACGGAGCCGTGTTTCTTGCTGTGCGCGACTGCTGGTCTTCATCCACAAAGATGGCAAACATGTCCATCAGGCTGTCATACAGAAGCGAAGGACTCACCGGCTTGAGAAGATAGTTGTCTATCCCGATCTCTTCTGCCTGCGTCCGCACGTCGTCGCGGCCAAAAGCCGTGACCATCGCGATCTTGGGCACGTGACTCAGGCGATTGCCGCGCTTGATGATGCGGCTTGCCTCGACGCCATCCATACCGGGCATGTGCCAGTCCATCAGCACCAGCTTGTAGGGGTCTTGAGCGTCCGCTGCCACCAGCAGCCGGATCGCTTCTTCCCCGGAGGAGACCGACTCGGCCCGCAACGCAAAGACTTTCAGGTTCTCGGTCAGAATTTCGCGGGCAGGGCTGTTGTCATCGACGACCAGCGCGCGCAGACCGACGAGGCTGGGAATGAATCGCTTGCGCTCGACGACAGACCCGACGCCGAACCATGCTGTGAAGAGGAAGGTGCTGCCCTTGCCGTATTCGCTCTCGGCCCAGATGGTGCCGTCCATCATCTCAACCAGCCGCTTGGATATAGACAGACCCAGCCCGGTGCCGCCGTACTTGCGCGTGGTTGAGGTATCTGCCTGTGAGAATGCCTGGAAGAGCCGCGAACTCTGTTCCGGCGTCATGCCGATGCCGCTATCCCTCACGCAGAACTTCAGCTTGACCCGGTGGGCCTCCTGCTCTTCCAGCCCGACGCTGACGACCACTTCTCCGCGCTCGGTAAACTTGATGGCGTTGTTGACGAGGTTAATCAGGACTTGACCCAGCCGCAGCGAGTCGCCGACCAGGTTAGGCGGAATGTCCGGTTGGAACGAGATCAGGAACTCCAGGTCCTTTTCCTGCGCCTTCTGGCTGACGATGGAGGATAGATTATCCAGGACCATTTCCAGTTTGAAGTCGGTCTCCTCCATATCCATCTTGCCGGCTTCGATTTTTGAAAAGTCCAGAATGTCATTGATTATGCCGAGCAGCGCCTGGGCAGCGGACTTGATCTTGGTCAGGTAGTCTGCCTGCTTCTTGTTCAGGTCGGTCTTCAGGGCGAGATAGGTCAGGCCGATGATCGCATTCATCGGGGTGCGAATCTCGTGACTCATGTTCGCCAGGAAATCCGACTTGGTTTGCGTTGCCGCTTCTGCAATCTCTTTCGCGTTCCGGATCTCCGTCTCCGCCTGTTTGCGCTCCGTGATGTCCTTGACGTTTGTCACCATCATCTGGCGATCCATGTACTCGGCCAGGAAGACGGTGATCTCGACATCGAAGCTGTGACCGTCTTTATTGTGGTGGACAGCCTCCCAGGTGATGGCGTGAGTGTGGCGCAGGGACTCGACGGTCGCGGCCAGTTTTTCCGGGGTCACCTCCGGATTGATGTTCCGTATGGTCATGCCCGACAGTTCTTCCCGGCTGAAACCCAGGGTGCGGCAGGCGGCATCGTTGGCATATTCCAGGGCGCCCCCGATCGGGTTGATCCAGAAAACGCCATCAGCGGCGTTATCCACGGCATACTGTGTAAACTCCAGCCTTTTTTCGGCCGCTCGGCGTGCTGTTATGTCACGATATGCGACGACGCTGCCGACCACCTCACCATTGCGGCTGATCGATGTAGCGGTGTACTCGACGGGAAAGCTGGCGCCGTCCTTGCGCCACATCACCTCGTCGCTGACCACGCGGGTCTGTCCGTCGATGGCTGTCAGGTGCATGGCGCACTGGTCAAAGGGAAAGTCGGAGCCGTCCGGATGGGCGAAGTGGACCAGCGCATGCATCTGTTGACCGGCTAGTTCCTCCGGCTCATAGCCCAGCATCGTGGCGCCTGCGGGATTGATGAAGGTCATCACACCATGGGTGTCAATACCGCAAATGCCTTCGTTGACCGAACCAAGTATTAAGCGCGAACGCTCCTCTGCCGCCGCTACTGTCGCCGCCTGGATCTGGGTTTGTTCCAGCAGTTTTTTCGTTCCGATGTTGCCGATCAAAATTTCGCTATTCAGCCCCGCGGCCGGCATAAGCGCTTCAAGTAACGCCTTCTGCCGAGCCGTCAGGGGATGATGAGGCGCAAGCTCGACCACCGCGGTCACGTCGCCGTGAGTGATGACGGGAATAAACAGCATGTGTTTGGGAGTGACCGTGTTCGCGCCCGCTGAGATCTGGACGGCGTTTTCCGGCGTCGCTGCAACCTCCAGGGTCCTGCGCTCCGCGGCAGCTTGCCCTACCAGGCCTTCTCCGAGAGCGAAAGACGCCGGGGCGGCGGCCAGACTCCCCATGGCGAAGCCGCCGACGAGCGTGAAGCAGGTATGACTATCGTCGGCCAGATAGAACGCCCCATAGAGCAGTTCGATCGACTCCGAGATGCGAGAGAGCAGGGTGCCGGAGAAGGCTTGGAAGTCCTCCGCAAATTGCAGCCGTTCGGTGGTCGTGGCGATCTCCGCCTTGATCCAGCTCTGGATATGCCGCTCCTGAGCAGAGGATTGCAGGGTTTGCAGGGCGCGGCTCATCTCGCCGATCTCGTCGGGGCGGTCAAGGTTCGGAATGGCTTGATCGCAGCGCTCTTCGGCGACGTCCAGAATGCGTATGCGGAAGGACTCGAGGAGATCGACGACCTCGTGCTGGATCATATGCCGCGCAAACAGGAGCGATGCGATCAAGCCAAGGCCGATGACGACCCAGGTAATGGCGATCGTCCGGCGCATGCGGCCGGTCAGATCGCCCGACTGGCGGTCTATCGACTTGTCCATCTGCTTGACTAAACCGGCTACCGCGTTCCGAACCTGATCCAGCTTGGGATCGACGTTCTCTTTCATCAACAGTCTGGCCCGGGGGCTGTCTCCGGCGAAGCTGGCGGCGCGCATCTGGTGGCTGCTCGACACCGCCTGGTCGAAGAGCAATCCTATGGTTTCTATGTCGGAAGCCCGGTCTGGACTGTCGTGAGCCGCCTCCGCGACAGCTGTGCGAAAATCCACGACGATGCTGTCGGCCTCGACGTCAATGGCCCGTACACTGCCCGCGTCCGGCTCTGCCTGTTCGCTGTAAAGCAGTTCGCCGAAGCGGTTATTGAGCGCGCGGGCGGCGGTGAGGCTTCGCAGCGCCTTGACATCGTTATCCAGCAGGGAGCTATACCACCGGTCTGCCCTGGTCATCTCGCTCGACGAATAAGCGATCGCCGCCACAACCATGGCTGCCAGCGGCAGCAGAGCGATCAGCAACCTGCCCCGGATTCGCGATTTAGCCAGCATGTTCGTGCTCCCCTCTCCGAGTATGGCCCATCATTCTCTTTGCATGCAGTTCGATTGCATCCCCTTGCGCGCGGCTCACTGGGAATCAAAATGTATGGCGAGCAGAGTGAGATCGTCTCTTTGCCCCAGGCCACGCGGATACGCCGTCCATGCAAACAGCCGGTCCAGGAGCGCTTCGGCGAATCGATCCGCCGGCAGGCCTCTTTCGCTCTCCAGGAAGGCCAGAAAACGGGTTGTCCCAAACTCCTCTTCCTCAGCATTTTTCGCCTCGGGAATGCCATCGGTGTAGAGGACGCATCGGTCGCCAGGAGCAAATGGCAGCTCGACCGCGGTATATACCTCACCAGAAAAGAGGCCCAGCGGCAAACCGTTTTCCTCGACGGCACGGCTGGTGTGGCCCGACTCGCGCCACACCAGCAAGGGCGGGTGCGCCGCACCGGCGTACCTTAGCACTCCGCGCTCCATATCGATAAAGATATAAGCGGCGGTGACGAACTGGCGATCGAACTTCCCGCAAAGCGCTCCATTCAACCCGGCAAGCACCTGATCCGGCTCCGGGGCACAAGGCCGTTGATCGGCTAGCGCAATTCGCAACATCGAGGCGATCAAGGCCGCGGGAGGGCCATGGCCCGAGACGTCTGCTACCAGGACGCCAAACTGTTTCTCGTTGACGACGATGAAATCGTAGAAGTCGCCGGAAATTGAAGCCATCGGGAGGAACCGCGCAGCAATCTCCAGACCTGCAATCTGCGGCAGATGTTGGGGCAGAGTGGACAACTGGATCTGGCGAGCCATTTCCATTTCATCGTGGATGACCCTTAACTGACGTGCCAGCTGTTCACGCGAATCTCGCAGGGTGAGGTGGGTTTTGACTCGCGCTCTTACTATGGCGGGGGAGAATGGTTTGCGGATGTAATCGACGGCGCCGGCTTCGAGGCCTTTCGTTTCGTCGGTGGCATCGGCAAGCCCGGTAAGGAAGATAACGGGAATGTCTCGTGTCACAGGATCTGCCTTGAGAAAAGCGCAGACCTCGTATCCATCCATCTCCGGCATCATGACATCCAGCAGCACCATGTCCGGCTGCGGAAGCAGCTTGACCAACTCCAGCGCTTTCGCGCCGCTGGTGGCAATGCGGACCTTGTACTCGTCTTTCAGAATGGCCTGCACTACCTGGATAATGGCGGGCGCGTCATCGACGACGAGGATGGTCGTGTTGCGATCCAAGCCTGCCACTCCAGCTCACTTGACCGGCGGATGGGCTGCGAAGTACTGGTCCAGTCCGGTAGCAACATCGTTAGCCGCCATCTGCACATTCTTATCCAGCGCCGCCACGAGGTCGGGGACCGTCTTGGCGCCTACCGGTTCGTCGTGCGTGTAGTAGTGCTTCCAGACAACCTCGCCAGTCTTCACGTTTCGTAATTCCAGCTCCATGGTGACCCGGGCGACGAACGCGCTGGCGGCATCGCTTTCCTTGAAATCGTAGAGGTGCCCCAGGAGGGAATAGTCGGCGGCCACTTTGCTCTCAGGTGTATACACGCCCTGGTAACGGCCGGAGGAGCGCAACTGCCGCAGGAAGACCTGCTGAATCATGAGCGGAGGAGCTTCAGCCCAGCGCTGATATTCATAGGTGCCCATCTCCTGAGGACTGATGGAGTACACCACATGGTCGTCGCGGTAAATCTCCGAGGTGAGTAACCGGCCTACATTGATGGTGACCGGTAAGGCTGACTGCGTCATTGCCGGAGCGCCGGCGCCGGGCACCGTAAGCTGGTAGTACTTGATCGGCTGTGTCTTGCCGCAGCCGCCGAGCAATCCGAGCCCGGCCAGCAAGACGGCCATGGCTCCATGGATGCGCCGCTTTCCTCCTCCACGCTGCACTCCGGCAACTAAAGCGCCATGCAACGGACTACCACTGTTTCTGACCATCATTTCGGGTCTCCTGGCTTGTGGTCGTGGGGATTGGGCGAGCGAAGGATCGAGGACGGCCGGTTTTTGATCTCATCGGTGAACTCGTCCAAGTTTTCGGTCAAGTGGCGAATGTTATCGAGCGTTTCGTCGATATTGTCGGAGTTTATATCGAGAGTCTGGTTCAGGTGCTCGGCGACCTGGTTCAAGGTCGCAAGGGACTGCCGCAGCTGCACGATGGCCTGCTTGATCTCCGGACCATCCTCCCCTACCATGGCATCGACATGGCCGATCGTCTTATTCGCTTCGTCCGAGGTATTCTGCAGATTCTGCAGCAGCGGACCCAGCCTCTGGCTGGCTGCGTTGAGGTTGGCGATGGTCGCCTTGATCTGCGGACGGTTGTCCGCGATCAGCCCCTTGGCCCCGGCAATTGTCCCTGACAGGTTCGCCCGGTTCCGGTCGCTGAGCAGATCGTTGATGCGGCTGATCGTCACCTTAAGTTCGGCGCCGCGATCGTTAAGCGTCTGCAGTAACCTTTGAGCATCGGGAGCGATCGCATTGATCTTCGCTGTCAGCGCATTAAAGTCAACGTAAGGGTCGGCCGTGAGCAGCGATCCCGACTGTGCCAGTTGCGCGCCCGGGCTGCCGGGTACGATTTCCACGTGGTTGTCGCCCAGCGGACTCAGGCTTTCTATTTTTATATGGCTGTCGGTCTTGACCGGAATGCCAGGCTTGACGCTGAAGGTTACATCGATCAGCGTGGGGTCCTGAGGATCGATCGCGACCTTCTCGACCCGGCCGGCCTTCGGCCCTCCCGCATAACGAACCGGCGCGCCTTCTTCCAGACCTCCTGCATAAGGAAACTGGGCGCGGAAGCTGATGGGCGAGCGGCTGAACAGTCCACTCAGGGCGAAGACCGCGGTCAGCAGCAGTCCGATTGCGATGATGACGAACAGGCCGACAAAGGCCTGCTCTCGTTTTCCATCCACTACGCACCCCTCTTCTTGCCAGCCCTGCCACCGAGCTGGCTACCCTCGGTCAGCATTTGCAGATAGTCCATCTCGCCGGAGACCTCCGGTTCGGGAATGCGATCCAAAAACTGGCGGACGCGTGGATGGGTGCTGGCCTGCATCTCTTCCACCTTGCCGATCGCCACGACATGCCCTTTATCGACCAGAACCATGCGGTCGGCGATCAGAAAGGCGCTGGCCAGCTCGTGGGTGACCACGATGATGGTCATGTGAAAAGCTTTCTTCAATTCCAAAATCAACTGATCGACGCCGGCGGCGATAATCGGGTCGAGTCCGGCCGAAGGCTCGTCGAAGAACAGGATTTCAGGATCCATCGCCAACGCCCGGGCGACCGCGGCCCGCTTTTTCATGCCGCCGCTAAGCTCCGATGGCATGTAATCTTCAAAGCCTGCCAGGCCAACCTGATCAAGCTTCAGGCGCAGAATGATGTCAATGGTGGAATCCTCCAGATTGGTGTGTTCGCGCAAGGGTAGGGCTACATTCTCACCCACGGTCAACGAACCGAATAATGCGGACCCCTGGAAAGACATCCCGATCTTCTTGCGAATTTCGTCCATTTCTTCGGGGCTGATCGAGGCGATGTTCTTGCCTTTGAGCCAGATCTCTCCGGCCGATGCCTTCTGCAGCCCGACCAGAGACCGCAGCAACGTGCTCTTTCCTGACCCGGAACCGCCAAGGATCACCATCGTCTCGCCACGCATCACGTCAAAGCTGATGCCGTGGAGAATCTCGCGCTCGCCATAACTGACGCGCAGGTTCCGAAGGGAGATCATCACCTCCGGCTGCGCCGCCGCGTTGTCAACCTGCTCCATATTCTTCCTGAATCACTGCGGGCTGATGAAGAAAAAGAGAATGGTGAAGACCACGTCTACCATAACCACCAGGAAGATGGACATGACGACTGCACGCGTCGTCGAACGGCCGACCTGTTCGGCGCCCCCCCCGGTCGCTAGCCCCTCGTGGCACCCGACCGCGGCGATTGTGATACCGAACATGAAGCTCTTGATCAGGCCGGTGACGATATCTCGCAGAAAGAGTGCATCGATCGAAGCGGAGATATACCGGCCGAAGGTGAAGTCGGCCTGCGCGACGCCGAAGAGCGACCCGCCTAAAATCCCCATGAAATTTGCCCAGATCGTCAGGCATGGCACCATGACCATCATGGCCAGAAACTTTGGCGTCACGAGAAAGGGAATGGGACCGATCGCCATGGTTTCGAGGGCATCGATCTCTTCCGACACTTTCATCGTGCCAATCTCGGCGGCAAAGGCCGACCCGGAGCGGCCGATGACAAGGATGGCCGTAATCAGCGGCCCAAGTTCTCTGGTCATCGACAAGGCGACCGCAGTCGCGACGAGGTTCAGCGCGCCAAAGGTGCGTAGTTCGTAGGCGGCCTGCAGGGCGAGGATCAAGCCAATGAAAAATGTAATAAGCGACAGGATAGGAAGCGCCCGTACACCGACCTCCATGGCCTGCGATACGGCTGCACGCAGCCGGAAACGCTTACCCTGAAATGGACCGATGAAGGTGAAGTATCCGGCGCGGGTGGTCAGGGAGGCCAGCTCTCCTACATAAGAGAGACCACCGGTCACGGTTCCACCAATCTGACTTAAGAAATCTTCCACTAAGGTCTCGGCGGCACTTCTTCGTTTGAGAGGACTGCGGTTTTACTCGGCGAGGGCGACTTCTTCAGTATCGTAAATTTCGAAGATCTTGACTAAGCGGGAGAGCTGCATCACTTCACGGACTGTCTGGTTGAGGTTACAAAGGCTGAACCTCGATCCAGAATCACGGGAGGCCTTGAGCCCCTCGACGAGAGACGCGATTCCAGAACTGTCTATATACCTTACAGCAGTCAGGTTGAGCAGCACGCGGGGAGTTCGCAATTCCTTGACTTCGTGCAGCAGCGCCTTGCGCAACCGCGAAGAGTTTGCCATGTCGATGTCCCCCGAGACATCCAGAATCGCCAGTTTCTCTGAGCGACGAATTGCTATTTGCACTCTATCTCTCCTTCATCTTCCTGGTGAGATCGTGCTCTTTTGAAAACCTTCACCATGCGCAGGTAATTCACTCCCTTTTCGTGACGGAATTCTACCTCATCCATACATTCGCGAATGAAATGGAGGCCTAAGCCGCCCGGACGGATCTCGTCGAACCGTCGTCCGTGCAGCGTCTCCTGCCTCAGAGGAACACCTCGGTCAACAACCAGTATCTCGAGTGAATCGTGCGGCGGGCTGCCGGGTTGCATGCGGCCACGACGGAAGGAGATCAGGATCGGCCGATCGAAACGTCCCAGGTACGCGTGGCGGATCACGTTGGTCAATGCTTCGTCCACGGCCAGCACGATCGAGCGGCCATCCTGGGCGGGCAAGCCAAGCATTTCGGTGAGCGGCCCCAGGGCTCCTCGCACCGCACAGAGCATTTTCGGGTCGCTGCGTAACTGCAAACGTAGTAACAAGGTGCCGCGGCTCACGAGTACGGTACCTCCGGATCCTGTCGTTCCAAGAAAATTGCCCAGTGCGTTACTGCGGATACCAGTGGAAAGCCTGCAGAGTAATGCAACCACCCTATCACGGGGCGATTGGCCGAAGTCCGGCCGAGAGCTGCACGGAGCCGCCGCGATCAACCACCGCCTCGAGCTGAAGCCGGCGTGAAATACTCGGGAGTACTCGCGCGCGGTTTCCCACTGGAGCCTGCATCTGAGGAAAGAGAAGGAGATCCTGCGGAATGACTTACGAAGCAAGTGCGAAGCGGTATGACCATGCGGGGTTCCGACGCTGCGGCCGTTCGGGAATCGTGCTTCCCCCCATATCCCTTGGTCTATGGCAGAATTTTGGGGGAATCGACTCATTTGAAACCGGGCGGGCGATGATCCGCCGAGCGTTCGACCGCGGCGTGACCCACTTCGACCTCGCCAATAACTATGGGCCGCCCTACGGATCGGCGGAGGAAAATTTTGGCGAGATCCTGCGCAAGGATTTTCGTCATTATCGCAATGAGCTCCTCATCTCGTCCAAGGCCGGGTGGGACATGTGGCCCGGACCCTATGGAGTGGGCGGCTCGCGCAAGTATCTGCTGGCCTCGCTCGACGAAAGCCTTCGCCGAATGGGCCTGGACTATGTCGACATCTTTTACTCGCACCGTCCCACGATGGATGTGCCGCTCGAGGAGACGATGGGGGCGCTCATCCATGCGGTACGCCAAGGCAAAGCGCTTTATGCGGGCATCTCGTCTTATAGTCCGGAGCGCACCCGCGAAGCGGTGAAAATACTCAAGGACGCCGGGGTCCCGCTTCTGATCCATCAGCCGTCCTATTCCATGCTGAATCGCTGGATCGAAACAGAACTGCTCGCCACGCTCGAGGAGCTAGGCGTGGGCTGCATCGCATTCTCGCCGCTCGCGCAAGGTTTGCTGACGAACAAGTACCTGAAAGGCGTGCCAGAGAATTCCCGAGCCAAGGCGGAGGGCTCCTTCCAAGAGGAATTCCTGAGTGAAGAGAACCTCAAACGTGTCCGTGCTTTGAGTGACATGGCCCAGGCTCGTGGTCAGACACTCGCGCAAATGGCGATTGCCTGGACGCTGCGCGACCAGCGAGTCACCTCGGCACTGATCGGGGCCAGAAACGTGGAGCAACTGGATGATTCGCTCGATGCGGTCCACAAGCTCAGTTTTACCGAGGCGGAACTGAAGGAGATCGACCGTCACGCCCAGGAGGGATCGATCGATCTGTGGAAAGAAGCACGCGAGGGGGCCGCATAACGGCAGCTTTCCGCGGGCGGGGCGAGTCAACCCAGGCTGTGATACCGTTCTCACGAAAGCAGGGGGCCGATTCGTGCCCTCTTCGTCAGACTGCCAATCCAAGGGTGAGCCATCCATGAAATTACCGAAGTTACGCTTTTTATCCGGAATCGCATGCGCGGCGGTCAGTTGTCTCGCGCTTGCCACCGTCTCGGCGAAGGGACAGCAACGTCGGCCGGCGATCACCGGGATTTCCCACATGTGCGTCTACTCAAGCGATGCCGCCGCCTCAGAACACTTCTACGCTGACGTCCTAGGGGCAACGAAGGGCGTCGATCCGCAGGATCCAAAAGGCTCCCGCTACTATTTCAGTCCATTTCAATTTGTCGAGGTGATTCCGTTGCCGGCGAACCATACTTTGAGCCGCATGGCCTGCGTCGCTTATAGCACCGTTGATGCCGAGGGTCTGCGCCACTATCTTCAAGCCCATGGAGTGGACTCTGCCGGTGAGGTCCGGACGGAATCGGACGGCAGCCGGTGGTTTCAAACCAAAGACCCGGAGGGAAACGAAGTGCAGTTCGTCCAGCGTGGCCAGCCGCTCGTGATGCCAACCGGGGCCAAGCCGATCGGGACACGGATCATTCACGTCGGCTATCTGGTGCATAGCAAGGCAGCGGAAGACCACTTCTACAAGGATATTCTGGGCTTCCGGCCTTACTGGTACGGCGCCATGCAGCCCGATCGTCTCGACTGGGTGTCACAGCAGGTTCCGGATGGACATGACTGGCTGGAGTACATGCTCGTCGGCGATGGCTCGACAACACCACTGACCAAAGTGGATGCACGCGAACTGGGCGTCCTGAACCACTTCTCGATCGGCGTGCCCAACATGGAAAAAGCGATGACCGTTTTGATAGGGGAAGACCGCCTCAGCCCTCGCCACGATGGGCCGCAGATGGGTAAAGACGGCAAATGGCAGGCGAACCTCTACGATCCCGATGGCACGCGCGTCGAACTGATGGAGTTCCAACCTGTGATCAAGCCTTGCTGCTCTGCTTTCACCGCAGACAGCCCACTCAACTAACTTTTCTGCGAGGCTGCAAATTGCCGGACCTGACAAATTGCCGGGCCTGATTGGATGAATTCACGCTCGTCCTTTCATGCCTGTGGAAGACCGCGGACACCGAGCTAACTCCAGAAGCTGCACAAACACAAAGGTGGGAAGCAAGCAGCGCCTCCCACCTTCACACCCGTCTTCAAATAGAACCGCGAAGTCTTATGCCGCTTCGCTCCTACCGCAGTGTTGCCATATCAACCAGATCCGGGTACGGGTAAGGCAGCCAACATCTTTGTTTTATTGAGTGAAGGTGACGAGCGCCCCGCTGGTGACCGACATTGGCAGTTGAAAGACGCCGTTGGTTCCGGTAATCGTCTGCACGGTCTGTCGTCCTTGCAGAGTGCCGTCGGGACTGCCGTCGAAGGTTTGCCCGGCAAACGTGATACCCGCCGCCGAGGAGTAGGAGGGAGCAGTCAGAAGCATGACCGTTGCCTGCGTGTAGCCGGGGAAGCTGATCGCAACGTTCCCGGTCAGGTTCTCATCCTTGTTGAGAATCACCAGGCGCGTGACGCCGGAGGTATCGACCGTCGCCCATGTCTTCAGGTTTGCCGGCGTGTTGAGCGTTACTGGAAGAAGCTGCGCTCCAGTACCGGTGGCGGCCTGGAAGAACAGCAGACCGTAATAAAGCGGGTTGACGGAAGTCAGCGTGTAGGTTTTCACGTGATTTGCCGTTGTGTTCGCGAACTGGAAGGGATTGTTATAGTCCCCGGTGCTTGCAATCCAGTTCACGCCGTCGACACCGACGTTTGCATATTCAAACATGGTGTCGATCGACCACAGTGTGGCGCTGAAGGAGTCGCTGATTGCCTGGATGCCGCCATCGGAGACTGCACCCATCTCTCCCATACGGAACGGGATTCCTTGTGCATGGCTTGCGCTGACCGTCGCCGCAACCTGTGCCGGGACGGAGGCAGAAGCAGCGGGTGTGAGCAGGAAGTCCGGCGCGGGGTTGTTTGCCGGAGCGGATGCATAACAATGCTGGCTAAAGAGAGAGAGGTCGCTCGCTTCGTTCGACTCAAAGGTCTGAGCGTCTGCCTGCATCGTGGCGAGGAAGGCCCAGGAGGCGCCCATCAGTTTGGTGCCGCTGGGGAGAATGGGCATGATGCTCTGCTGCCAGTTTTGGAAGTCAGCGAAGTAATCCTGCACCGTGTAGGAGCTCGTTCTCAAGCCGTTGCTGGCGTACTCATCCGGCTCGTTCCCGATTTCAAGGGCTTCAATGGAGCCCGCGGGCATTTGGCTGACAAAAGCCGTGGCCTGGTCCGTTGCCAGTCCAACATTGTCAGATCCCAGGTTCACGCCCAGTTCAAAGCGGTTCCCCAAGGCTGTCGCAATCTGGGCAAAGGGCGCTGCCGTTGTGCTGGTAGGCTCGACCGACGCGTCCGTGCTGTTTCCACCGATCCTGATGTCGACAGGCGCGGCGCCATAAGCTGTCAGGTTTGTGAGAAGTTGGCGATAGATGTTGTTTACCCCGGTCGCTGCGCTTCCCATGATGTTGTTCTGCACGTCATTCCATTCATGCGATAGCCCCATGAAGGTTGTCGGAATGGTTGCTCCGGGCGTCGTGCCTATGCTGACATTGGCGAGTAAGGCGATGAGCAGATCGAAGTTGGGAGCGGCTGTGTAGACGAGGCCGCTGTTAGCATCGGTTACCTGCACCGCGAGGTTGATGGGGTCGCTGCTCGTCACTGCCGTCGCGCTGGCGGTGAGGGTGAGCGTCCAGGTCACAGCGCCAGCCGAGGTAACGGTCGGGCTGCTCATTGAGGCGGTCACGCCATTCGGCAGGCCGGAAGCGACGGTCGCGCTCGCACCAGCCGCCCCGCTCGGTATCGCGATACCGTTGACAGGTGTAGCGGTGATGACCAGCATCGCCGTGTTTTGCGGCTGGATCGTCAGCGAAGATTGCGACAACTGCATCTGGATACCGGCCGAAGGCTCTACCTCGACAACGTAGCCCTTCGATACCGTTAATCCATCGCCGGTTGCCGTTACCGTGAAGGAGAACCAGTTGATCGTTGCCGTCGCGCTTGGCGAGATCGTGAGCGTTGAAGAGCCTGTACCTCCGCTCATCGCGACCGTGCTGTTGCTCCAGGAAGCGGTGATAAAGCTCGGCAGGCCGGTAATCGCCAGAGTGACATTGCCCTGGTATGAGCCTCCGCTCGTGAAGGTGAAGAGGTCGGTAGTGCTCGTACCCTGCATGATCGGCATCTTGGTCACCGCAGGCGAAAAGGTGAGGGTAGGAGCGGTCAGAGTCACTGTCAGCGGAATACCTTCGCTGGTTGAGTAAGAGAGCCCGCTGTTGGCGTCGGTCACTTGCGCCGACAGGTTCAGGGTGCCGCTGCTGGCGATGGCGTTGACTGTGCCGGTAAGGGTTAACGTCCAGGTGACAACGTTCGAGGCAACCGTTGGGGCGCTCCACGAAGGAGTAATACCCGTCGGCAGGCCAGAGATAATCGCCGGGCTTGCACCTGCTGCGCTGGCCGGGACCGTTACGCCACCGATCGGCGTTGCGGTCAGGACCACAGTGGTCGAGCCCATCGACGACATGGATAGCGACTGGTGAGACAAGGACATCGTCACACCGGGCGCCTGCTGTACTTGCAAGGAGTAAGTCTTGGTCACCGTAAGCCCATCCCCGGTCGCGGTGACCGTGATGGTTGTGTTGGCCACTGTAGCGGCAGTCGCGGCCGCAAAGCTCAGCGTCGAAGAAGAAGTAGCTGTGCCAGAAGCAGGTGTGAGCGTGCTGCTGCTCCAGGAAGAGGTTACGTTGGCCGGAAGCCCGGAGACTGCCAGAGTCACGTTCCCCTGGTAAGAACCGCCGGTCGCAATCGTGAAGGCATCGCTGGCCGTCGATCCTTGAACGACAGGAATACTGGTCGCGGCAGGAGTGATGGAAAGGGTGGGCGCGGTCAAGGTGACTGTTATTGGGATTCCCGAGCTGACCGAGTAGGCGATCCCGCTCTTGGCATCGGTCACCTGCGCCGACAGGTTCAGGGTGCCGCTGCTGGCGATGGCGTTGACTGTGCCGGTAAGGGTTAACGTCCAGGTCACGACGTTCGAGGCAACCGTTGGGGCGCTCCATGAAGGAGTAATGCCCGTCGGCAGGCCGGAGACGATCGCCGGGCTTGCACCCGATGCGCTGGCCGGGACTGTTACGCCACCGATCGGCGTTGCGGTCAGGACCACAGTGGTCGAGCCCATCGACGACATGGACAGGCTCTGATGAGATAGCTTCATCGTCACAGCGGGCGCCTGCTGTACTTGCAAGGAGTAAGTCTTGGTCACCGTAAGCCCATCCCCGGTCGCGGTGACCGTGATGGTTGTGTTGGCCACTGTAGCGGCAGTCGCGGCCGCAAAGCTCAGCGTCGAAGAAGAAGTAGCTGTGCCAGAAGCAGGTGTGAGCGTGCTGCTGCTCCAGGAAGAGGTTACATTGGCCGGAAGCCCGGAGACTGCCAGAGTCACGTTCCCCTGGTAAGAACCGCCGGTCGCAATCGTGAAGGCATCGCTGGCCGTCGATCCTTGAACGACAGGAATACTGGTCGCGGCAGGAGTGATGGAAAGGGTGGGCGCGGTCAAGGTGACTGTTATTGGGATTCCCGAGCTGACCGAGTAGGCGATCCCGCTCTTGGCATCGGTCACCTGCGCCGACAGGTTCAGGGTGCCGCTGCTGGCGATGGCGTTGACTGTGCCGGTAAGGGTTAACGTCCAGGTCACGACGTTCGAGGCAACCGTTGGGGCGCTCCATGAAGGAGTAATGCCCGTCGGCAGGCCGGAGACGATCGCCGGGCTTGCACCCGATGCGCTGGCCGGGACTGTTACGCCACCGATCGGCGTTGCGGTCAGGACCACAGTGGTCGAGCCCATCGACGACATGGATAGCGACTGGTGAGACAAGGACATCGTCACACCGGGCGCCTGCTGTACTTGCAAGGAGTAAGTCTTGGTCACCGTAAGCCCATCCCCGGTCGCGGTGACCGTGATGGTTGTGTTGGCCACTGTAGCGGCAGTCGCGGCCGCAAAGCTCAGCGTCGAAGAAGAAGTAGCTGTGCCAGAAGCAGGTGTGAGCGTGCTGCTGCTCCAGGAAGAGGTTACGTTGGCCGGAAGCCCGGAGACTGCCAGAGTCACGTTCCCCTGGTAAGAACCGCCGGTCGCAATCGTGAAGGCATCGCTGGCCGTCGATCCTTGAACGACAGGAATACTGGTCGCGGCAGGAGTGATGGAAAGGGTGGGCGCGGTCAAGGTGACTGTTATTGGGATTCCCGAGCTGACCGAGTAGGCGATCCCGCTCTTGGCATCGGTCACCTGCGCCGACAGGTTCAGGGTGCCGCTGCTGGCGATGGCGTTGACTGTGCCGGTAAGGGTTAACGTCCAGGTCACGACGTTCGAGGCAACCGTTGGGGCGCTCCATGAAGGAGTAATGCCCGTCGGCAGGCCGGAGACGATCGCCGGGCTTGCACCCGATGCGCTGGCCGGGACTGTTACGCCACCGATCGGCGTTGCGGTCAGGACCACAGTGGTCGAGCCCATCGACGACATGGACAGGCTCTGATGAGATAGCTTCATCGTCACAGCGGGCGCCTGCTGTACTTGCAAGGAGTAAGTCTTGGTCACCGTAAGCCCATCCCCGGTGGCCGTGACGGTAACGTTCGTCGAAGCTACGGTAGCCGTCGTTGCAGCGGAAAACGTAAGTGTCGAAGAGCCGCTGCCGGAGCTAGGAGTTACCGTACTGCTGCTCCAGGCAGCGGTCACGCCGGTTGGCAGTCCGGAGACTGCCAGCGTCACATTCCCGGTAAATCCACCGCCGGTCGCAAGAGTAAAGGCATCGCTGGCACTCGCACCTTGAATGACAGGGACGGTAGTTGCGGCGGGTGTGATGGTCAGTGTAGGGGTTGTTGTCGCGTGGCCAGGAAGGGCCGAGAAAGTGAGAAGGATCGTTACAAGAAAGAACCAGGCATGAAATGCAGCAATACGGCAGGACTTCCCTATAGCATCGTTCATAATCGGCCCCCCGGCCATTTACGCTGTGTAATTCACCCGATCTTTAGCTGGACTTACTCGACTTACTTTATAGAGACAAAGTCACCCATGTTCGATCCTGGAACATTTTTTATTACGATGGTAATTCTTGCTATGAGGTGAAGTAGAAGATACCTAGCGCTAAGATGAGTAACGATATCGACCAGTAAGATGGGGCTGGCAGTTTAGCAATTTTTTGACATGTCATTTCTTAACATAGCAAAGATGTATTGGCGGGTATTTGAGGAAGATACCTGGTGACGGCATACAGTCGTTTCGAACCATAAGACCGCGCACATTGCACCTCGCACCTTTCGGGCGAAGCGGCTCCGTCCCATGAACTACAAATGGTACCTTTACTCTGACGTGGCGAGCCTTTCGGCGGGAAGGCTTGGAATCTGGGAGTAGCGGAAGCTATCTCTATCCCAGCGCTCCCGCCTGCTTGCCTTGCACCTCTAATATCCCCGCATATGAAGGTAGAAGACCCCTGCTGAAGCGATCAGACAATAGATGCCAAAGAGATACCACCGTCCACTCTCGAGCCAGTTGCTCAGCCATTTCAGCGCAACCAGTCCGGCCAGAAAAGAGAACAACATTCCCAAGAGACTGAGCCCCAGGGATGCCTGTAAATCGATCGCCGCTCCGGCATGCGAAGCCTTCAACAAACGCAAAGCTTCGACGCCGACGACCGCGGGCGTCAGCACGACCGCCAGTGCGAAGCTGAAACGCTCAGCGCGCTCCTTGGTCGCGCCCACCAGCATGCCGGTCGAAATGGTCGAGCCTGACCGCGAGAACCCTCGAAAGGGCAACGCCAATCCCTGGACGACGCCCATCCATCCAGCTTGCTCCATTGTCAGCGTAGTCCTGGTGTCGTTCGTCTTCAGAACACCGTTCGTAGAAGCCTGATGCCGTCGCTCCAGCAATCCAGCGATAAGAATCAATACGCCCGCCGCTGCCAGCGCCGGCGCAATCAGATCGAGCCTGCCAAAAAGCTGCTCAATTTCCGCCGAAGCCGCTCCGCGAAAGAGCGTCTTCTCCAAAATCTTCTTGATCGCTTCGCCCACTATGCCGGTTAACAAGGTCGCCCAGATGACCCGGATTGCGAAGCGCTTGAAAGCGTCTGCGCTCGAGAAGTAAGTGGCCTTCCACGTCTTCCAAAAGAAAGCGATCACCGCGAACATGGTGCCGGTGTGCAGCATCACCAGCAGCAGCGTCATCTCGGGTGAGGACGGATCCAGCCCCAACAGCTTCTCGGCGACAACCACATGAGCAGAGCTCGAAACCGGCAATAACTCGGCAAGGCCTTGCACTACGGCAAGGAGGATCACATGAAGTATGGACATACGCAAGTTTAGCCCGAACCGTGCCCTGATCTGCGGAGCGCGGCCCGATCGTGCAGAGTTCTCACAGACAGCGGCACTGCCCGACAGCCCGCCATTCCGGGCGGTTATCCGGCACGGTATCCTGCGGAAGAGGCACAGGCGATCCGCTACAGCGCCCGTACCGGGTTGTCGTTTTCTTCCTGGGCGCCGCCGATGCACTACAATTTCAGCATCAGGACCATGATTGATCAGTCAGGGAGAGGTTCACCGTGCGCGCTTTTGCAGTTCTTGTTTTCGGGATCGGTCTGACTGCCTGCGCCCAGCAGCCCGCAGCAATCACCTCCCCAGTCACGCCGGCTAAAGGGCCGGACAACTGGACCTATTATGGCGGCAAAGGCCCGTCGAACTGGTACAAGCTCGACCCAGCCTACGCTGCCTGCGGACGGGGTAAGATGCAATCGCCGATCGACATTCGCGGCGCAAAGCTAAACAAGGCGCTGCAGCCGATCGAGTTTCACTATCTTAGCGGCCCCGTTAACCTTGTCAACACCGGCCACACGATCCGTATCAACGTTACCCCAGGCAGCTACATCCTTGTGGGCGGCGCCCGCTATGATCTGATCGAGTTTCACTTCCACCACCCTGCCGAAGACCTGGTCAAGGGAAAGCTCAGCGATATGGTCATCGATCTCGTTCACAGGAATGCTGCCGACGAGTTGGCGATTGTCGCGGTACGCGTCGACGAAGGCCGCGTCAACGGTTCGCTTGCGGCGCTCTGGCCCAGCCTGCCAAAAACCGCGGGCGCGACCGCGACCATTCAGGACACCTTCAATCCATTGGGCCTGCTACCCACCGACCGCAGCTACTGGAGCTACATGGGTTCAATTACCGTTCCGCCCTGCACCGAGGGGGTGCACTGGCTCTTCATGCAGACGCCCACCGAGTTCTCCCAGGATCAGATGGAGACCTTCGCCAGACTCTATCCCGATAATGCGAGGCCGCTCCAGGCCTCGCGCGGTCGAAAGATTGAAGCCAGCCAGTGAGTTACGCGGCGGCGCTGGCACCCAGGCTCCTGGCCGGGGACGGCGAATCAGCGATCGTTCGGTGGCGGAAGAGCCCCTGTACCGTCCCACCGACCTTGCTTCAACTCGTCTCAGGCCGGCCAGTCGCTACTGCGCTTGCGGAAGACCACCCGCCGTCGTTCTCTCCAGTGTTCGTCGAGCGCAATCAGCGTCCATTCCACCTCCGGCGAGAAATACCGTAGTACGGTTTCATTTGCCGGATGGATCCGCAGCGAGGGAGCCACAAAATGGAGAAGCGGCGGAGCATCCGCAAGCTCTACGCCGGGAAAGTACCCATGCCGGTGGAGTGAATTGCGCCCTCCCGTCTGCACACTGTCCCCCTGCAGTTGGCGCACCCGCAGCCAGTAATCGAGCCCTTGCAGCGGCAGATGCAGGTCCTCATCGGCCTTCAGCTCGAGCACCAGCAGCCGCCCGTCTCGATTGACCGCCAGCAGGTCGAGCATTCCCCGGTCCGCCGCCGCAAAGGCGGGCACCTGCGAATAGATACATCCCGGGACCATTCCCGGCTCGATGTCCGTCAGTTCCTGCCGCAACACCGACTCGAGCCACCGCTCCGGCTGAAGGCGATAGAGAGGGTCGCGCATGCTCCCCTGCGCATGGCGGCTCTCGATCAGCCTTCCCACTAGTTCAGTGAAGAGCTCCTCCGTCGCTTCATTCAGCGATGTCTCGTTCGCCCCGGCGCCGAAAGTAATCTCCTGCAGGCGGGTGAAGGAGTGCGCCGCCGCACCGTGGCGCACTCGCGCAAACTCCAGCCCATGCAGCAGAAAAGCAACCTCTGCCGGGCTGCGCGGCCATACTTCGACCTGCCCGCTGGCTCGCCGAGGCAGCAGTCCAAAGACCCGATCGATGGAAGCGCGTGAGCGCTCCAGCGCAGCTTCCCGGTCGAAAGCATGTACCAGGCGAACATGGATATTGCCTTGATCGGCGGGGTCAAGCCGGGCCAATTCGTCCGTTCGCTCATCCAGCTCATACAGCTCCCACCTGGCCAGGGCGGAGTTGATCCACGCCATCCGAGCTCGCGTCACTTCGCTGGTTCCGTGCGGCACGATGATCCGCAATCCCTGAAACAGTTTTCTGCCGCCGCTGTGATCCCGGCAGTAGGCCAGCCACAGAATGCCGAGCGTAAGCACGCCGTCGACCGTAGCCTGCGATTCTCCTTCACCGACCCCGATCACCGCCCAGGCCGACGTGCCATGCACCAGCACACCCCGGGCATAAGCGGGCCCGAAGCTATGCTCCAGGTCCATCGCATTGCAAATGCCCTCTACCTCGCAGTCTGGAAATGACCGCCCCAGCACCCGCTCCAATACCCGTAGATATTTCGTCCGCGCGGCCATGCGGGTCGTCGGCGTCCGCTGATCCCGATCCGGCACGATCTGCAGCAGCTGCGTCTTCACCTGTCCGAAGCGTTTCACATGCAGCCGCAGGGCATTATTTTTCACTTCGAGAGCAGCGACCGTCCGCACGACGTTCCGCTCCTCCGACCACAGGTGCAAGACGCAACGGCCATGCTCTGAAGACAGCCCATACTTTGCCGACCGCATATCGAAGAGGACCCGGCCGTCTTCCACCACGGCTGCCTCGGGGTGCTCGACGAGGAAATCCTCAAGCGAGAGCGCCAGCTCGGAGGCTGAGGTATCGATCGTCAGGGAGGGCATGCCGCAATCATCGCCGTGACTTAAAGGAAGGGCAAGCAGATTCGGGCAGCCAAATTCCCATTTTGGACCGCGAGGAAAGTATGCAACGGCTGTTCATTTCCATCCGCTGCGATGCCTGAGCCCGGTCACATGCGCGGTGTGGTGGCGGCCGTGCCAGCTATAGGAAGCGAGCACCTGGTCGAGCCTCTGGCGCCCGTTCTCCGGATGCACATACCCTCGCCTCCAGTCGCCCCCATCGAGAGACTGCAGAAGCACCCACCACCGGCGGTGCAGGGATTCGAGTAAAGCCAGCGAGACCTCAACCGGAAGGTTCCGCGCATCTTCCAGCTCGGCCCAGCGTGCCTCCTCGTAAGCCTTGATCACCGGCCAATCTTCGGTGAGCGCCAGCCTGAACCTTGCATAAGCATTAATATGACTGTCGGCGACGTGATGCACCAGCTGGCGTATCGTCCAGCCGCCTTCGCGGTACGGGGTATTCAATTGATCGCCGTTAAGGCCGTCGACTGCCGAGGAAAGCTGCGCGGGCAGAGCGGCAATCGCCGCAATGCCCGCTGCGCGGTCGTTTTCACTCACCCGTTCCGGTAAGAAAAACCTGCCGATCGGGTAGCGAAGAGTATGCTCATTTGGCGTGGAGGTATCCATGCGCGCAACCATACCAGATCTGAAGTCGAAAGCCCTTCTTCGCTCCCGCGCGCTGGCCTACGAATGGTGAGGATGGTGATGGTGATGGTGATGGTGATGGTGTGGCGGCTGCGCAAAGACTGGCGCAGCAAATAACACGAGCAACGAGAGCGTCAAAAGCTTCTTCATACTGTCATTTTATCCATTGCCGCCAGGGCACACGGGCAAAAAACGTGAACGGACATTCACTTGATAACCAACCGTTCCAGTCCGGCATTTACCTTCAGCTCCGCCCAGCCTAGAATCGAAGCAGTCCACACTCACATCGAATCAGGTGATATGACCCAAGCAAACTTGACCCTGCCGGAACCGACCCACCAGCGCTACTTCTTCGAGAAATTCGGACTCACCGAGCGCCTGCTCGAGCGCTGCCTGGGCGAAGCGCTCTCTGCCGGGGGCGACTACGCGGACCTCTACTTCGAATCGATCGCCTCGACCTCGATCGGCGTCGATGAGTCACTGGTCAAGTCCGCCAGCCAAGGCGTCAGTGCCGGCTGCGGAGTCCGGGTTGTCTCCGGCGAACGCACCGGCTATGCGTATACCGACGATCTGTCTTCGGAACGCCTGTTGCGCGCCGCCCGCACCGCCTCACTCATCGCCAACGGCCCGACCAAAGAACTCGTCACTGGTTTCAATGCCAATCAGGGCGAAAAGCCCAGCCTGTATCCCATCCCCGCAGCCGACTCCGATGCAGGATTAGCGGCGAAGCTGGCCCTGGTGCTGCGCGCCGACAAAGCCGCCCGCGCCTTCGATGCCCGCATCGTGCAGGTGCGCGCCAGCTACTCCGACGAACTCCGCCGCATCCTCATCGCCGCCTCCGACGGCACCTTCGCCTCTGACACCCAGCCACTCGCGCGCCTGAATGTCTTCGTGATTGCAAAGGACGGCATCAAGTCCTCGAAGGGCACTTCTGGCGGAGGTGGCCGCGTCGAGCTCGACTTCTTCGAAGAAGCCAAGTCCCCTGAGCACTTCGCCTACGAAGCCTCGCGCCAGGCGATCCTGCAGCTCAACGCCGTCGCCGCGCCCGCAGGCGACATGGAAGTCGTTCTCGGCCCCGGCTGGCCCGGAGTCCTGCTTCACGAAGCCGTCGGCCACGGCCTCGAAGCCGACTTCAACCGGAAGAAGACGTCGGCCTTCGCCGGATTGATCGGTCAGAGCGTTGCCAGCTCCAAGGTCACCGTCGTCGATAACGGAACCATGCCCAATCGCCGCGGGTCATTGAACGTCGATGATGAGGGTTCGCCGACCCAGGAAAACGTCCTCATCGAAAACGGAATCCTCAAGGGCTATCTCAGCGACAAGCTCTCGGCGCGCCTCATGGGCGGAGCGTCCACCGGCAGCGGCCGCCGCGAAAGCTACCAGTCGATCCCCATGCCGCGCATGACGAACACCTACATGTTGAACGGCGAAGACCTGCCCGAAGACATCATCAAGAGCGTCAAACGCGGCCTTTACGCGGTCAACTTCGGCGGCGGCCAGGTGGACATCACCAGCGGCAAGTTTGTCTTCTCGGCGTCTGAGGCGTATCTGATCGAAGACGGAAGAATCACTGCGCCGGTTCGCGACGCCACATTGATTGGCAATGGCCCCGAGGCGCTGAAGTACGTCTCCATGGTCGGCAACGATCTGGCACTCGACGAAGGCATTGGAACCTGCGGCAAAGACGGCCAGAGCGTTCCGGTGGGGGTGGGCATGCCAACGATCAAGTTGGATCGGATGACCGTGGGTGGGACGGGAAATTAGGAGAACTTCTATCTCTCCGGGATGTAGCTATGCACTTCAGGCCGCGCAGTCATAAGCTCTGTTGCAGAACCTAGAGTCAGTTTCGTCAGGATTTGCGCGGTAAAGAGCGGAGCACATGTCCATTGCCGGAGAGCCAGATGTAAATGACCCTCAAACGGCAAAGCAAAGCTGGCCCGGTCTTGTGTCGTCGCCAATCGATCCTATCCATTCGTTGCCACGCTTAAGAGCTAGGGCTCCATTCGTTGCCAGGCTTAAGAGCTAGGGCGCAGGCAAGCGCCATTTCTACGGATGCCCCTTAATATCGAGGCAGTGCTCAGGCAGATTTTGAAACGAGGGATTTCACGGCGGTGAGAAGATCCGTAGAGCCTTTAACATGCTCCGTGCCGGCCACACCGAAGTCGATCCAGCCCGAGTTGAAGCTGTCGAGCATTTCGATGTAAGGGCCGGAGAGATGGGCAGGAATGCCGTGCTGGGCCATCGTTTCTACCCAGGTCTCACGGGGAACAGCAACGGCGTTAATAGGCCGGCCCAAGGCTCCTCCAAGGGCGACGGCAACGTCGTTCGAGGAGTAATAAGTTGGCCCAGAGATTTCAATGAAGCGGTTGCCTTCCCAGCTTTGCAGCAGGCACTCGGCTCCGATGCGGCCTATATCTTCAGTAGTGACAAGCGGATAGCGGTGATCGAGGGGCTGGTAGAAGGCAAAGTATTGCCCGGTAGCGCGCGCCGCAGGAAGGCTGTGAAGGATGTTTTCCATAAACGATCCCGCGCGCAGGAAGGCGCTGGGGACACCGGTGCTACCTAGCTGCTCCTCCAGAATGTGGGTGGCAGCGATGAGGCCAAGGCCCGAGTTCCTCTCACTCCCGATCGACGACAGGAAAACCGCCCGGGGCGGTTTGGCAGCAATGACAGCCTTCCTGATCGCCGCGATGCGGGCGATGCTGTCGGGAAAACCCGGATCCGGCGTCAGATTCGGCGGGATCATGGCGAAGATACCTTCGACGCCCGTGAAGGCGGGGGCCAGATTGTCGTCGTAGTTGGCGACTACGACCTCGACCCCTCTCTCTTTCCACGCTTGTGCTTTCGCTTCGTCCCTGACGATGCCGCGCACCTGCTTCCCATGCTGAAGGAGAGTATTTGCGATTGCACCGCCGACGTTACCGGTGATTCCCATGACTGCGTACATAGCGGGACCTCTTGAAAACTGACGCTCTTTGGATGAGCGCAGGCACTAGAACGAAGCAGCAATTCGGAACCTTTGAGGCCACCGCGATGTGGTCCAATCAGAGACCCGTCAATGATCGGCTCGCAAGCGATCTCCGCTTGCTGCGCGCTTTTCCACCCACTTTCGCGATCACCGCCAAGCCATCGCACCCATTCGATTCCGAGCTTAACGCCAGGACAGACTGAGTCACAAGCCGCTCAACGAACAGCGTGAGGCCCGGACTGCAGCAGCACCACCAGGGCAGTGAGCCAGAGCACCACAGCCACCATCAATCCCGCGCATAGCTGCCGTGCGCCGGCATCGCGAATCAGCGAACAACCGATCATGGCAACGACGATGACGGCTCCCATCCAGAAATAAGCAGGCATTTGAAACAGGCGCGCCAGCGGAAGGAAATGCAGCCCGACGATCACTGCAGCCGCAATCGGAATCCAGGTGTCAAGCCCGGCTCGCGCCAGCATCACGGAGCAGAGCGCAATCAGGCCGCCCTCGATTCCGAAGATAATGCCGAACCACATGCCGATGCGCTTCCACCTGGCCGCTTCGGCCGGATTCTCGATACTCGGAACGCCTCTCAGGGCCACCAGCCGCGCGACGCAGAATGCAAGCAGTGCAGCCGCCGCGAGCGCGCCTGCCGGAACAGACCAGCCCGGCCGCGCGCTCCAGAACGCAAGCGCCAAGCCGCACCAGACAGCGCCAAAAAGCGTAAGAATACCCGCTCCGGTAATGCGGCCTCGGACATGCGCGATAGTGGCCATAAGGTTCGCTCCCGCCTGCCATTCTAGCTCCGCCTAGTATTTAAATCCGCGCAATTGCCGTCCTCTTCATGGCGTAATCCCAGGTTCAAGCTCAAGCAAGGGGGGACCCGCGGAGAACCTTGCTCGAAAACAGAAGGCAGCGACGCAGATGCTGTCCGTTCGCTGAAAGAGGAGCCTGGCTCTCGATGTCGATTGCACTTTTCCATTGACCTTCACCCCGAATGTGGACATTATCGCCTTGACTTCATCCTCACCCTGTGGAGAAATCATGATTCGCCGCGCTAGCATTCTGCCTGTTTTGGTTTTTCCTGCGTTGTGCGGGTTATCCGGCGACACGGATCCGGTCTGGATTGTCATGCCCCCGACAACCCGTCCCCTCAGCGGCTTCAGCATAGAATGGCCTTTGCCTCAAACGAAGGGAATCGACCATTGACACCCGCCGACCTGCTTCTCGCCACGCAACGCATCCAGGCCATCGCCCAGGCGGGAATCGCCTATTCCACCAATGCCTACGATCTCGAGCGCTTCGAAGAGCTGCGCAGCTTGAGTGTCAACCTTCTTCAGCAACTCACCGACGAGCCACTAGAGAAGATCGTCCGCGTTTTCGCGTCAGAGACCGGCTATCAGACCCCTAAGGTCGATATCCGGGCCGTCATCTTCAATGCATCCGGCGAGCTGCTGATGGTGCAGGAGAAAGTCGATCGCGGCCGGTGGACGCTGCCCGGAGGCTGGGCCGACATCGGCTACAGCCCGTTTGAAAACGCAGAAAAGGAGGCCCGCGAAGAGACCGGGCTCGAGGTTGAGGCCATACGCCTGCTCGCCCTCTTCGACAAGCGCAAGCAACCTCATCCGCCTCAACCCTGGTATGTCTACAAGGCTTTTGTACTCTGCGAGATCAGGGGCGGTTCCCTGGCGCTTGAAACGGGCGAGACGACGGGCGCCCACTGGTTCGCCAGGGAGCAGATAGCCTCGATCGAGCTATCGACCGATCGAGTCACTCGATCTCAACTGCAGATCATGTTCGGGTTCGCGGACGACCCCGCGCTGCAAACCGTATGTGACTAAATCGTTCCGGCAGTTTGCGGCTGAACCGGGTGCCCAGCTTCATAGCCGTCGGCCTCTTCCCGGAAATCGCCCTCGGCCCCGTTCATGCAGGCGTTGGTCTGCCGACACAGAGGCATCGCCGGAGATGGCCTAGGCCACTGCGGAACCGATCAGGGCGGGAAGGATGAACTCGTGGCCACCAGTCGCCTCAGCGACAAACACAACTGCCGCCAGAGGCGTTTTATAGGCGGCAGCAAGAAACGAAGCCATGCCGGCGGCGGCGTAAAGCGCCAAGGCAGGACTATGGACGACCGACTGGGCAAAGATGGCGCCGATTGTGCCGCCGGCTAGAAACAGCGGAACAAACATCGCGCTCACGCCGCCCGCGCCAGCGTAAAGGCCGTCGCTACAAGCTTCAAGAGGGCAAAGATGGCTACAGTGCAGCAGGCAAGATTGGCAATCCGATCCCGTCAACACCCCTTGGTTCGCCGCCTTCTTCCCAGTCGTTCCTCCAATCGGCGTAGCCGGTATGGCCTGCCGGGGGCTCAGCCAGCGACCTTTTTCAGAGCCTCGATCAAGTGGAGGCCAAGTTCGTTGAGTTCACGGGAGTGATCGGCGGAAAGTTTCCTTAGCGTCCGGCGACCGGCGGCCGTCAAACACAACACGACATGACGGCGGTTCTCCGGATCGTTCTTTCGCACAATCAGCCCTGCGTCTTCACAGCGCTTGCTCAGTTCGACGACGCTGTGATGCCGCAGGCACAATCTCGCGGCGAGATAGCCGACGGCTGTGACCGCACCTGGGGCTGCACCCGCGATCTGGAGCATCAATTGATGCTGCTGTGGCGTCAAATTGACCCGTGTTGCCGCCTCTTCGCTGAAGTGCAGGAACTTCCTCAGGATGAATCGGAATTCAGCCAGGGCACGCACCTGCTCGTCGGAGACCGGGGAACTGCTCTCATCCGCCATGCACATATCGCATCACGATATATTATTCCGAGGTAAGGGCGGGCCCCTTGCAATCCTCGTCTGGTAGTCCTAGCCTCAAGAGATGACCACGGCCGCCCATCCTGCCATCGCCTCCACTCCCGACCTCCTGCAGCTGGCTGCCAATATTGTCCAGAGGGCCACCCGGGCCGGCGCCACCGATGCCGAGGTTGTGATTCGCGAGGGCGATGAGTTTTCCACTCTCGTCCGGCTCGGCCAGGTCGATACGCTGAAGGAGTCCGGCTCCCGGGGAGTCGGCCTCCGCGTCTTCCTCGGGCAGCGCGCCGCCAGCGCCTCATCGAGCGACCTGACCGCCGAAGGTATTGATCACCTAGTCTCCGGGGCCATATCGCTTGCCCGGGTCACTTCCGAAGATCCCTTCGCCGGGCTTCCCGAGACCGGCAGCTTCGGCCAATTGGCCGAAGACCTCGATCTTTTCTATGACGACGTCTACTCGCTCCCCGGCGACCAGCGCATCGACTATGCCCGCCGCGCCGAGGCCGCCGCCCTTGCAGCCGACACCCGCATCCAGAACAGCGACGGTGGCAGCTTCGACGCTGCCACTGGGCGCAAAATCCTCGCCAACTCGCGCGGCTTCGTTGGTGAGTATCGCCGTTCGTATTGCTCGCTCTCGACCATGCCCATTGCCCAGCAGCCGAACGGACAGATGCAGCGTGACTACTGGTACTCCGCCGCCCGTACGCTGACCAAGCTGGAATCCCCGGAATCGATTGGAGTCGAGGCTGCCCGGCGAACCTTGCGCCGCCTCGATGCGCGCAGAGTTCCAACCCAGCGCGTCCCAGTGGTCTTCGCGCCGGAGATGGCGCGCGGTCTGCTCGGCAACATCTTTGAGGCAGCCAATGGCGACGCTATCTATCGCGGCGCTTCCTTCTTCGCCGGGCAACTTGGCGAACAAGTCGCCGCCGCAAACATCACGGTCATCGATGACGGCACCCTCGTCGGAGGATTCGGCACCGCGCCTTTTGACGGCGAAGGGCTGCCGACGCGCCGCAAAGCCATTGTTGAAAAAGGAATTCTTAAGAATTACCTGCTCAACACCTACACCGCCCGCAAGCTCAACATGCAAAGCACCGGCAATGCCTCCAGAGGTCTCGCCGGCAATCCTGGCATTGGCGGCGGGAATGTCTATCTCGAAAAGGGCGAGCTCACCCCGGCACAGATCATCGGCGATATTCCGTCTGGCCTCTACGTAACCGAGTTGATGGGATTCGGCGTCAACATGGTTACCGGCGACTACTCCCGCGGAGCATCAGGCCTCTGGATCGAAAACGGCGAACTCACCTACGCCGTCCAGGAGATCACCATAGCCGGCAATCTCAAGGAAATGTTCCACAATATCGTGGCCATCGGCAACGATCTCGAGTTCCGCGGCTCGATCACCGCGCCAACCCTCCGGATCGACGGAATGACGATTGCAGGCGGATAGGCCACGAACGTACGCAGATACCTGTCGCCCCTGCCAATGCCGGTAAACTCTCTCTAGCCGAAAATGCTTACCGTCCACCTAAGCTTCGACGCAGCAGATCCCGCCGCCGCACTCTCGGCCTTGCCTGAAAAGCCAGGGATCTTTGCTCTCTTCGGAGCAGACGCCAAAGCCGAGCCCTATCTGGCTCGAACCACGAACCTCCGCCGCCGTCTCAAGCGCTTTCTCGACGCCAAACCGACACAAACCAAGCGGCTTCGTCTCACTGAGCGGGTCATCCGGATCGAATACACGATCACCGGCTCCGACTTTGAATCTGCCGTCGTTCTCTACGAGGCAAGTCTGCAGGCATTTGGCGAACGCGCCCGCAAACGGCTGCGCCTGCACGCGCCCTATTTCCTCAGGATGACGGTGAGGAATCGCTATCCTCGCGTGTACGTCACCAACGCAGTGACAAAGGCAAATGCAGACTGCTTATTCGGTCCTTTTGCCTCGCGCGCCGCCGCGGAACGGTTCTCCGATGAAGCGCTGAATCTCTTTCAGCTAAGGCGCTGCTATCCCGATCTCGATCCTGACCCTGACTTCCCGGGCTGCGTCTACTCCGAGATGAAGATGTGCCTTGCGCCGTGCTTTCAAGGCTGTACCGACGAACGCTATGCCCAGGAAGCAGGCAAAGTCCAGGCGTTCCTCGAGACGAGAGGTCAAAGCCTGCTCGACACCCTCGCCGGGGAGCGCGATGCCGCGTCGGACGGATTGGATTTTGAGAGAGCCGCCGCGCTCCACATCCGCATTCAGAAGGTCGAGGCAGTAGCCGCGCTCGCCTCTGAGGCCGTCCATCCGCTGAACCGGCTATGCGCCGTACTTATTCAGCCGTCGGCAGAGCCCGGGCACGTGGCGCTGTTCCTGCTGAAGGCCGGCCTTCTCGCCGGACCGGCTTTCTACGACACTCTGGGGATGCGCCTTCATAATGAACAATCGGGCTCCTCGTCGCTCTATACCCACCCCTTCGCACTCGAGGCCGTGCCCTTGAGCGAAGGCGTGCCTGCTGCTGCAACGCCGGCGGCAAGAGACACCCTTGAACAGAGGCTGGGCGAAGCAGTTGCCTGTCTGGAGCATCCGCGTGTCAAAGGCGGCACACAAACACACACAATGGCCGACCATCTCAGTCTCTTTACCCGCTGGTATTACCGCTCCTCAACTCGGAGGGTAGGCGAAGCAATCTTTTATGATCCCGGCGATCCACTGCCTTCCAAATCGATCATCCGTGCCATTTCCAGAGTGTATCGAGGAGCCATGAGCAGCCCGGCCCGATCCGCAGATCCGTTGCCTACGCTGTCGGGCAGCATCCCGCCATCGCCATCCTGAGAGCGGCGCAGGCTTGCTTCGCCTCTGCCGGGGCGGACCCTGTTCGGAATCGAACATGGAATTCACGAAAGCGAACAAGCGCCGCGGTCTGCTCAGAATCACTCTGTTAAGTTTCAGCGGTTTAGCCTGGAAACCGCCTCGGACCGGATGGCCTCGCAAGTGCAGTTTCCAGTCACTCCAAGGAGGAATGGTATGGCCTACTTCGAAAGAACCCGCGACATTCTCAACGGACCCTTAACGCCCGATCTGCTTCGGCAGCGAGCCGACGCCGGCTGGCAGGTAGCGTTGATCGAGTGGCGGCGAGAGCTTCCCGGCAACGCTCCCATCGAGGGCCGGCCGGATGAGATTCCTTATGGCCTTCGCATCTCCGACGACTGTCAGCGGCTTGAGGTCGATCCCGAGGAGAATCTTGTGCTGGTGCAGATGATGGAATTGCTCGTCCAGGATTTTCCCTTCACCAACGTCGCAAGCGACCTCAATGAAAAAGGGTATCGAACCCGGGAAGGGAGGCGTTGGAGTGCCGTTTCCGTCTTCAATATGCTGCCGCGGTTAGTCGAGGCTGGCCCGGCTATCTTTCCGACAGCGGAGTGGGAGACGAGGAGACATCGTTTCGCCAAAGCGCTCTCGCCGCAACACCAAAGCTGAGCCGATGCCCGGCAAACGGGTCCGTCAGAGAGTTCTCTTATATCGTTCGTTGGTTCCCAGCGAAACAGGGTAGTCCTCTGCTTCAAAAAGGAAGCAGTGTCCCTTGTAAAAGAATGAAGTGCAGTGCTGAAGAAGATTGCCCGGCGAAAAGCCATAAAGATCCACGCGGGCAAAGCCCGCGGTTCTCAGCAAATCAAGAATTGGATACGTTCCGGGGGTACCCCAGAAGCCCTCTGAATTGTCCAGGATGAGCAGTCCGTCTTTGGCCAGCAACTTCACCGACTTCTGGGCGGCGATCAACCGGTCGAGGCCATCGACGATGATCACGTCAAATTGGGATCCGGCAGGGACCAGCTCTTCGAAGTTGGAGAGGGGGTCGTCGACCAGGTAGACGGAGGCGTTTGGGGGCAGGCTGGGGCGTATGTAGGCGTACCAACCAGCGTCGCCCTCAAAGGAGACAACGCTCTCGGCCTGCCGCGCCCACCAGATCGTAGACTGCCCTGCGCCAAACTCGAGAATGCGTCTGTTCGTGAATGACTTGGTCTTCAGTATCTGAATAGCGGGATAGGTGTACCAGGGGATCGGAAGCCCCGTCCGGTCGACGGCTTTGGATCGCAGCGAACTGCGGAAGTGCCCGGTGTCATGAGCAAAGTAGATGGGGGTCAGAAAAGCCGTTCCCGCAGCGCGGAGACGACGACTGAAGGAGCCTGGAAGGATGCGCTGGATACTGGCGAAGACGCGATGTGCTAGCAAGAGTTCGTCCCGGATTGCCTTTCCGAGCTTTACTCTATCTCAAGAAGCAGGAGTTTCGATCTCGTCAGGAGCTCAGAGGCCACGCCGGCGCTCATTGGTGGAGGCCGGGACGGGCATCCACGTCGTGAATACGGCTGGCCTCGAAACTGACGATCTTCCACTGCCCGAGCCGCCGGTTGTAAACGCGGGTGTAGCGGTATTTACCACTGATGTCGCTCTGCCCATTGACACCTTGGAGTTCAGCCTTTGAGGTGACAACGGCAGTATCGCCGTAGAGGCGGACTTTGAGGTCATCCAGTTCAAGTTGAGTGATGCGGATCGTACCGGCTTTGCGCTGCGCGATGGTCTGAGATTTGCTTTCGATCGTTCCGTTGGCGCTAATGCCCACATAGTCATCGGCGAGCAGATGGTCGATCACGGGGATGTTGTTGTCTACCTGGGCCTGGCGCCACTCCATCTCGAGGGTCTCAATCTGCTTGTGGACGGCCCGGGCCTCCCGCTTCGGCAGGAAGGCGGGTGTGGGCACGGCCAACGCGACCACCGACAGGAGAGAAACAAGCAGAACACCGCGCCCGACTGCAAAAGCAAGCCGCTGGAGTGATGCGGGCGACCGATCGCCGAATCGGAGACGCATGGAGGAAAGCACTCCCCTTCCAGTGTAGGGTACTCCAGATGCAGATCAGCTTCGTAAATCGCCTTGATGGGCCAGGAATGGATTACCGAAGCGTCAAGACAGCGGCGGCTCAACCTAGACCAGCGCCTCCAGGGTTTCGGTCTCCCGTTCTTTCATCAACTGGTAGAGCCCTCCGACTGCGTACTGCTCGAAGTGGGAGCTGGCGCGATGAGCGTCGACTGCGGCCTGGTCTCGATATTGCTCATAAATGAGAACTGTTTCAGGATCGCCGTCCACATGATGCGGCACATAGGTCACACAGCCTGGTTCCTGGCGCGATGCGAGCGCCAGGTTTCGCAGGATGTCGGCAACCTTGTTGCGATCATCCTTGACGAAGTGCATACGAACCGTGAAGCTCACCATAGGATAATGCTGCTCCTTTTCCGATATGCCCGGGAATCGTCTGGACAGCAATTGCTGCGCGATGCGCTAACTTCCAGGTCTACCTGGCTGGATGAACCAATTTTTCCTCTCACTGCGGTGTCGTCGCGTGTAACTTGCTGAGGGCGCTCGCGAACTCGGGCAAAGTCATGGTCTGGTTGCGGTCCGGGCCGGTCGAAACCATCCCGATCTTTGCGCCGGACTCACTTTCCAGGAAGCGGAGATATTCCTGCGCCGCCGCTGGAAGTTGATCGAAGCTACCGATTCCCTCCGTCGACTGCCGCCAACCGGGGAAGGTCCTGTAGATGGGCTGAATCGCTTCTAAACCTCGAACATCGGCCGGTATCGACTCGACGATCTTCCCGGCGATCTTGTAGCCGATGCAGACTGGGATTTCGGCAAGTTCGTCCAGTACGTCCAGTTTGGTGACGACCAGCCATTCGGTGCCATTGACGCGGTTGGAGTACCTGAGCAGTGGCAGGTCGAGCCACCCACAACGCCGGGGCCGGCCGGTGACCGCACCATACTCATGTCCGCGGGCACGGAGAGTTTCGCCGGCCTCATCGTGGATTTCAGTCGGGAAAGGACCTTCTCCGACGCGCGTGACATAGGCCTTGGTGACCCCGATGACGGTCCCGATCCTGGTTGGACCGACTCCGGTACCGGTGACCGCGCCGCCCGCAGTTGCCGATGATGAGGTTACAAAGGGATAAGTCCCGTGATCGATGTCGAGCAGGGTTCCCTGGGCACCCTCGAACATAACGCTCTGCCCCCGGTCGATGGCGGTGTTTAAAAGCGTCTCCGTATCTGTAACAAACGGAGCGATCTGGGTGGCCGCGCGGGCGTATTCCTCATACATCTTCAAGGGATCGAGCGGGTCTGTGCCGAAAAGCGCATGAGCGACGGCGTTCTTTTCGTGGCATGCATTTTGGATATGGGTGCGAAGCAGCGAGGTATTCAATAAATCGACAACCCGCAGGCCGCTGCGCGCCATTTTATCTTCATAGGCCGGGCCGATGCCGCGACTGGTGGTGCCGATCTTCTGCCGGCCAGGGGCGCTCTCTGCCGCAAGCTCAATCATGCGGTGGTAGGGCAGGATCACCTGGGCGCGATTGGAAATGAACAGCTGACGGTCTACGTCGATGCCTAAGTCCCGCAGTTTGCCGATCTCTTTCAGAAAGGCCATGGGATCGAGCACCACGCCGTTGCCGATGACTGCACGGCAGTCCGGACGCAGGACACCGCAGGGAACGAGTTGCAGGACAAATTTCTTGCCGCCGATGATCACCGTGTGCCCGGCATTATGGCCGCCGGCATAGCGAGCGACTACTGAGAACTGTTCCGAAAGTACGTCGACGATCTTGCCTTTACCTTCGTCGCCCCACTGGGCGCCGACGATCACTGCTGTCTTAGCTCGCATGCGAATCCAAAAAAAATGCCAAAGTCATACCCCGCCCGCCTGATGATATAACGCCTGCTCGGTGGCGACCAAACAGCCGGTTTACACGCCGCAGGCAGGCTGTTAACGTTCCACTCATGATGCGCAAATCGCTACTTTCGCTTGCAATCCTGCTGGTGTTATTTTCTGGTCGCTCGGCTGCCGCGCAGGCTGGCGCGGGCTCCGCCGAAGCGGCGGTCAAGGCCCGGATGGAAGCAGTGACCGCCGCCTGGGGCAGCCTTGATGCCGCCAAGATCAAGCCTTTCTACACCACCGATCCGGATGCGGTCATCTTTGATCTGTCACCGCTCGAATACCACGGCGCACAGAGCTACATCGCGGGCAGCCAGCAGGAGTTCGCCGACTCTCAATCCCTGAGCTTAACGATCCGTAACGATGCGAGAGTGCATGCCATGACACCGGATGCTGCCTGGGCGACGGCGACGGTCGACATCGCTCTGGTCCACAAGGACGGCAAGAAAGACATGATGCCGGCACGCTGGACCTCGATCTGGCAGAAAACCGGCGGCAGCTGGGTCATCGTTCACGAACATTGGAGCCTTCCCGCCTCCTGAGCGGATGAACGCCACGCTCCTTTCTGCGACAATCAAGGGCGTCGATGCCTGAATTGCCTGAAGTAGAAACCGTAGCCAACGGCGTGAACGAACGAATTCGCGGGGAGCGGATCGTCACTGTCTGGTTCAGTTCCAAGCCACAGACATTTAAGACTCCGCCGGCCGAAATGGCCGAACAGCTGAAGGGCAGGCGAATTGACAGGGTTCGCCGGGTTGGCAAGCATATCGTCTTCGACCTTGGCCGGATCGATGCCGTTTCGGGCAGCGGCTTTGCCGATTTGCAGTGGATCGTCCATCTCGGGATGACCGGACGCTTGCTGGTCAGTTCCTCAGAGGCCGCCCTGCCGCCGCATACTCATGCGGTGCTCGGACTCAGTTCAGGCCGCGAACTGCGGTTCGTCGACCCTCGCAGGTTCGGCCGACTTGCGCTGCATCCTGTTCTGCCGGCTGGCGACGAGGTGGGGAGCAACCAATCGCAATCTGTGGCCGGCGGCTTTCAAGGACCGGGCCGTGAGCCTCTTTCGATCTCTGTTGAAGCTTTTCGAGAGCTGTTTCGTGGTCGAAAACTTGCAATCAAGGCTGCGCTGTTGAACCAGAGGCTGCTTCACGGTGTCGGCAACATCTATGCGGATGAAAGCCTGTTCCGTGCCGGAATCCGGCCTCGGAGAATGGCGGGACGCTTGACGGCCGCCGAGTTACAGCGCCTGCATGCCAAGCTGCAGCTGGTCTTACGGGAAGCGATTGCGCTGGGGGGATCTTCGGTGTCGGACTACGTCGATGCCGACGGCGTCCGCGGGTTTTTTCAGCTAGAACACCGCGTTTACATGAGAACCGGATTGCCCTGCCTAGTTTGCGGCGCCCCCATTCGCAGGGTCGTGGTGGGAGGGCGAAGTACCCACTTTTGCCCAGTCTGCCAGAGATAGGTATCGCCCATCCTGGCGGAACTATGACATTGCGAAGGCCTTTTGGCGGAAAGATCCAGAAAATAGAAGACATCCGCTTGCAGAAACAACCTAAGTATTTCATTCTGTTGACATTTCTAAGACGGCTCACCGATTGCAATATCCATAATGCCAGCGATGCACAAGCGACTGAAACTGAAGTCGCAAAAAAAATGGTTCCGGCCGGGAAGAGCATGTTTCTTAGAAAACAAGCCGCCCGCCGGAGCGAAATCCCGTAAGCCAGAGGTTCGTTCTCGGAGCTGGGGTATTTGAAAAGAAGTCTGTCTTACGGGAGGCCAGTGATTGGCCATTGCGAGAGTCTCAAAACAACAAAAGCCCCCTTCGCGGGGCTTTTGTTGTTTGCCATTTAGGTCCTGCTCACCGTGACAAGAGTTCCATGGCTTGCATCATTTCCCGCGAGCGGGTACTATTGGATTTGCTTATCGAGCGGCTGTAGCCAGCGGCATCCCAGGCTGAATTCTCCTGAGTTCGATTGCAAGCTGCCACTATCAGAGAAGAAGTTTTAGCGTTCGCGTCCGTTCCTGGTTTAGGCCAGGCAGAGGACAGGTGGGCGTTATTGGTAAGGCCATAGAAATCCTTCGAGTTGAAACTATTCGCACATCTCCCCCGAAGCATGTCGAGTTTGCTTCTTCTCCAGAGACTTGGAACCGCCCAGGAATTTCATGGATTCAGTAGATTGGAACCAGTGGAGTCGCGTACCGTCATTTTTTGGGTTTAGATCCAGATGTATCTGAGGGAATCCCGACCTCCGTACGACGATACGTCTGAAGCCGCCTCGAAGCCTTTACTTCAATTCCGGAAGTTTTAAAAACGAAGTGGCAGCCTCATGCCGGATGACAGCTGCAACAATCGCAACGCACCAGGAAGTGCACGCATGACAATGGAACAAGACCAGCCCCAAGCGGCAACGCCTTCACAGCAACCGGGGCAAACGCCATCGGGTCCGTCCCAAGGACATCGCCGCCGTAGACGCAGACGCAAAGGCCAATCGGCCAGTGGCTCCAACAAAGGTCAAGCCCCTGCTCAGGGCGGCGGACAGCCCAGCATTCAAGTCGCCAGCCAGAATAACGCCTCGGGCAACCCTCAGGCCAATGGCCAGTCGGCTGCCTCGCCAAAGCAGAAATCTTCAAATCAGGGCCGCTTCATTCCGAAGAACAGCAACGGCGCGAATGGCTCCGGAAATGGACAGGCCGGTGGTGGATCCCGCCGAAAAAGCAAGCCGCGCCGCCAGCAGGTATTTGTCGGTCCGATGGACCACAGCTATCGCGTTGCCAACGGCAACATGGCGGATGGGCCGCCGTCCACGATTGAGTTTCGCAATGTGAACGGGAACGGCAATGGTTACCATCACGACTTTATCGCTGCCGAAAGCGCTCCTGCGCCAATCCGGGAAGACGCGCCGACGAGAATCTTCTTTTTTATCGAAGATCTGTTCTTTCTCGCCAAGATTCAGGAAACGGCCCGAAAGCTTGGCGTCAAAGTAGGCTTTCTGAAAGCCGATAAAGACGTTGTCACACGACTGAGCAGTGTTCCGGACGACGAAAAGCCGTCGCTGATTGTCTTCGACCTGAACAATGTCGGGGCCAAACCCCTGACGCTCATCCCCAAGATCAAGGCAAAGCTGAAGCGCGGAACCTCCGTGATCGGCTTCCTCTCTCATTTGCAAGGTGACCTGAAGATCAAGGCGACCGAGGCCGGTTGCGATATGGTCATGCCTCGTTCCGCGTTCTCGCAGAACCTGCCAAATCTGCTTCGCCGCCATGGGCTCGAAGAGGAACTGGAAGCGATCGAAGCCTAGGCTTGCTGACAGAAGAGTGCGGGGGGAGGTTGACTTTGCCCTGCCAAATGTTGGTACCAACAGATGTTTGTACCAACCGATGCTGGTCGAAATCTTTGCAGCCGTTGGCCAAGGCAAGCCTTACCCTGGGGGCCACTCCATCGGCCGGCCTCCAAGTAGATGCAAGTGCAAGTGATCGACCGTCTGTCCTCCATCGGACCCAGTATTGATCACAATGCGGTATCCGGCGTCGAGCTTCGCCGCCCGGCTTACCCGGGTGGCCACAGCGAGCAGGCGTCCCAGCAGCGCCTCACCTTCCGCGCTGCCACTCAGCTTGTCGAGCGACGAAAAGTGCTCCTTGGGCAAGATCAAGATATGTACGGGCGCCTGCGGATGTATGTCGGCGAAGCATAGAGTAAATTCGTCTTCAAAAACTTTCTTTGCCGGAATGGCGCCGAGAATGATGTTGCAAAATAGACAATCTTCCAGGGACGTACCTCCTGTTTGTTGATCGACGACTTCGGTATCCGGTCGGTTGGATCACGGTTCTCATTTTGTTCCGGCTTGCATCCCTCTAACCTGACTTCCGTTATTTTGCCGTGTAGTTCTGGATATAGGTATCTCTGGGAAAACCAGATTCCTGGGCTTTCCTGCGCAACGTTGATGCCTGCTCCCTGTCCATTGAGCCACCTAAAGTGACCAGGAACGGCGCGTGTCCCGTAGGGCTGAAGGTTTGCGGCTGGAGAGAGCGATGGGTTTTGTCAATCGCCGCCACTTTTTTGTCAGCCTGACTTGCCTGATTGTAGGTGTAAACCACGACTCGCCAACTATCTCTGGCCGTCGCTTTCGATCCTCTTGGAGCAGCACTGGGCGGTGGCTCCGGGGCGATCGAAGGAGCCACCGGAGGGGCTGCGACGGGTTCGCTGGCCGCAGGGGCCGTGGGAGCAACTGCCTGTGCAGTCGCGGGAGGCGCAGGCTGGCCGGCAGCCGCAGCCTGCTTGTGGGCCGAGTGAAAGAGCGACCACGCGAGTATCGACAGTAGCGCCAGAACCGCGAGCCCGATCCAGGCGCCTTTGCCGGCGAGCGGCCCCCGGGCAGGGGTATAGGTCTCGAGCACGGGCGCTGGACCCGTGGGACGAAACCGCTCCTCCTCACGTACCTTCCGGTCCTCAACTTGACTCGCCGGGACGATCGGAGAAGAAGACACAGGAATCCTGGCCGGCACAGGCGGCGTTGGTTCCGAAACTCTCTGTGGAGTGGGAGTGGGGAGTGCCTTGGCCTGAAGAGCTTTGGACATCTCTTCTACCCCCCAGAGTCCACTCATCCCATTGCGGATCGACTGATCCAGGGCTGCCGGCAAGCCGGAGATTGCGGAAAGATCCGAGGCCCCGTTCACCCGCTTTCCGGTAAGAGCTGTCAACAAGAGAACGGCCAAGTCTCTTGCATCCTTTGCCTTGAGCCTTTTCGTGTCGGATTCGTCGACCACCAGGTGTGCGCAGTCGCTTCGCAGCTTCACGACCTCGCCCACAGCCAGCACCGCTGAGGGCTCGACATGCCCATGCACGAGGCCCGCACCATGCAGCGCTTCGAGCGCGGAAGAGACGCTGCCGGCGATTTCCATGGTTTCATCCACGGTCATCGGACGCTCCAGGAGCATTTCAGCAAGGCTCGCGTCCGACGGTTCCATCACCGCATACGTCAGGGGAACGTCGTCGACGGTCGTCGGCCCGTACTTTCGAATGGTGATCAGGTTTGGGTGGTTCAGGCCGCGCACGATCCCCCACTGCTGCAGCATTTCCTGCTGATCGTTAAGAGACTCGGTCAGACGGATGACGCCTGGCGACCCCGTACCATTGAAGGTCGAAAAGAAGCCGTTTCGCCCTTCAGGGTAAAGCAGCTTTTCTAGCGGAAAACTATCCGCGATGGTCTTTCCTTCATACTCATTCCAAAAATCCATAAAAAGCCCGCTCTCAAATGGTGTTTCAAGGCGAAGGTTCTCGAGTGCAAGGAAAGCAGAGTGTCTGACTGGTTACATTTCACGACCTATGTATAAGGTGTGGTCATGCGGGATTATCTACTATTCGGAGGGTTCGCCTCAAATGAGATCTCATTTGTCCGGCTCATTCTTTCAATCATCGATGGCTCTCCCTCATGGGAGGAAGAGAAAAGAGGAAAGGTTTGCTGCATGAGGACCGGCCAGGGCGAGCACGGCCTTGACTGGGAGACGTAGCGCCGATTCGAAAACAAGGCCTCGTTTAGGCTGTCGCCAAAGAGGGTGTCGCCGAGGCAAAGGCAGGGCGCTTCTGAGAAGCGACGGTAACGAGATCCCAAGCGCTGCGGTCCCGCAGGAGCCGCGCCACCAGCGAGGTATGCATCGCATGTCCGGCTCGTTCCGCAACGACACGCCCAAGGATGTGATGACCCGCCAAGGCAAGATCTCCGATGAGATCGAGCACCTTATGACGGACAAATTCATCACTAAAGCGTAACGGACCATTCTGCACGCCGCTGCTGGTCAATACGATCGCATTCTCTTCGCAAACGCCACGGATCAGTCCCATATCACGAAGCTTCTGCTCATCCTCCCGGAAACCGAAGGTTCTCGCGGGAGCGATCTGGATCCCGTAGGCTCCTTCCGAGAGATCGAGCTGAAAGCCGGATTTCCCGATAGGGCGGGGGAAGTCGATATTGTAGGAGATGCTATAGCCGGCGCCGGGGTAAACGGCGATAAACTTGCCGTTTTCGCGAACTTCGACCGGCTTCAGCACACGAAGGTACTCGCGGCGACGGCGTTGCGCCCGCATTCCGACCTCGCGAAATGCCTGGACGTAGGGCATGGCGCTTCCATCCAGAATGGGCAGTTCCAGGTTATCCAACTCGGCAATGACATTGTCGATGCCCATGCCGATCAACGCGGAGAGTAAATGTTCCGTCGTTGAAATCAAGACGCCCTTACGCATCAAGCTGGTGGCGTAACTGACTTTGGCGACATTGCGGCCGATGGCTTCGATTTCGAAGTTGTCGAGGTCGGTACGGCGAAAGACAATTCCCGATCCTGCAGTGGCGGGGAGCAATCGTAAGTGGACAGGGGCGCCGCTGTGAAGACCGATGCCCGCAAACTCGACCGTGGACGCAAGGGTATGTTCCAGGTGCATGCTTTCGTTCAAACAAATATCCTGACCCGAGAGTTGGGCATACCGTCATAGACTACTCAAGAAACCGAGAAGTTGCGCTGTGGCTAATTAGACACAAGCTGATCACACCACAGAAACCGGACGAAACCCCTAAGGTAAACATGAGAAACAAGATACGGAGTGCCGAGGTTACGAAGCTACTACCCCGCTTGATGGAAGCTGCCCGGCAGCGGGAGGCGGACCTGCTGGCTTTGACACGCGACCTGGTTGAGCTCGAGTCGCCCAGCAGAGATAAAGCCGGCGTCGACGCATGTATGAGGCTGGCAGCCGACGCCTGCCAGGAAAGCGGCGGCAGATGCCATTGGTACCAGCAGGAGACGTTCGGTAACTTGCTGGCGGCGCGTTTCGATGACGTCCATCCATCGAGGACTACCAAGCAACCGGGGAACACCGGGCAACGGCCCCTGCTCCTCTTAGGCCATTTGGACACGGTCTGGCCTTTGGGAACGCTGAAATCGATGCCGTTTCGAGTCGAAGAGGACAGAGTGTGGGGTCCTGGCGTCCTGGATATGAAAGCGGGTGTCGCCATGGCGGTCACCGCGTTGGCGATTTTACGAGAGATGGAGCTTTTGACGCGGCCGGTGATCCTGCTGCTGAACAGCGAAGAGGAGATCGGCAGCCCGGTGTCGCGTCCTATTACAGAAGAACTTGCGCGCGAGTGCGAGGCAGTGTTCGTGCTCGAGCCGGCACAGGGGCTATCCGGCGCTTACAAGACAGCCCGCAAGGGAACGGGCGACTTCACTGTACGCGTCAAAGGCGTTGCTGCTCACGCTGGAGTCGACTTCATCAAGGGCCACAGCGCAGTGCTGGAGCTTGCCCGGCAGATCGAGCGTATCAGTCACTTCACGGCATTCCATCGCGGGTTGACGGTCAATCCAGGGGTCATTGGGGGAGGCACACAGGCCAATGTGGTCGCGGCCGAGGCTTGGGTCCATGTGGACTTCCGGTACCTGCGTACCGTCGATGCGAAAAATTTAGAACGGAAGTTTCGCCAGCTACGTCCAATCAACAAGAGTTGTGGTGTTGAGGTGACAGGCGGCATCAACCGTCCCCCTATGGAACGGACCAGGGGCACGGCGAGACTTTTCAAGCAAGCTGCGACTTTGGCAGCCGATATGGGTTTCATGTTGCAAGAAGCGGCGACTGGCGGAGGTTCCGACGGAAACTTTACCTCTGCAATCGGCATAGCCACTCTGGACGGAATGGGCGCGGTGGGCGAAGGGGCGCATGCAAGCAATGAGTCGCTCCTGATCGAACATCTGGCGCCGAGAACGGCATTGCTTGCGGCGATGATGATGAACGGGTGAGGAAGCCATGCTGAAAGCGGTAGAGTTCGGCCTGCTGGCAGTTTCGCTGCTGGTGATTTTCGGCCTGATTGTGGTTGGGCCGGGCGCTTATTCGCGTGGACCGGAGAGTGGCGAAAGCGAGTTTGAGGCGGAGATCAAGCCGATCCGATCGACCGAGACTTAGTCGCTGGCGCTCCTGCCACGGCGGCTACGCGCGGGTTCAGGCCTTGACGCTCGATCAAACCGGATACCAACGCGAGCGGTAATCCGACCACATTGAAGTAGCAGCCCTGAATACGAGGGATCCAGCGGGCGGCGTAGCCCTGAATGGCGTAGGCACCGGCTTTGTCCATGGGTTCGCCCGTCGCGACATACTCTGCGATCTCGGTATCGGCGATTTCCCTCATCTCGACCCACGTACTCTCAATAGCGACCTCTGTTGACCCGTTCGAAAACAGACAGACGCCGGTGATGACCTGATGTATGCGTTCGGATAACAGGCGCAGCATACGGACGGCATCCTGAGTGTCGCGCGGCTTCCCGAGCACCTCCTCGGCAGCGAGGACGATAGTATCGGCTCCGAGCACAACCAGGCGTTCCCCGGTAAGCTCCTGCTGCAACCTGCCGAAGACGGACTTGGCCTTTTCGTATGCCAGGCGGCCAACGAAGGCGGCCGGGGTCTCCCCGGGATGCCGGATCTCGGGAATATCGGAGGGGACGACGCGAAAGTCATAGCCGATCTGGCTGAGGAGTTCTTTGCGCCTGGGGGATGCAGAAGCGAGAACGAGCATGCATCATTATCCCAGCGGAGCGTCCAGGTTGCTGCGTACGGCGGGAACGGAGGCGGAGTAAAAGCGTTGACTGCAGGGCTGGCTGCGAGCAAGGAAAATTGCCGCGCCGTCAGGAGAGTTCGTCGCTGGAAATTCCGATTCTAAGTCCCTTGGGGTCGGCGATTCCCCATGCCATGCGTGGTGTATTGTGAGCCAACCCGAAACGGCCGTCCGGGCCAAGCAGGATGATGCCGCCGTGCCCCTGAAGACGCTTGAAGAGATAGGCGATCGCCTCCTGGGCGGAGATCTCTGGCGCAATCCCCCGCTGGACGCGATCGACTGCCCACTTCCCGAGAACAAGCTTCATGATAGGCTCGCCCCAGCCGGTGAGGGAGACGGCGGCGCTGCGGTTATCCGCATAGCAGCCGCAGCCGATCAGGGATGAGTCGCCGACGCGACCGGGGGCCTTGTTGAGTGTGCCGCCTGTCGAGGTGGCAGCCGCAAGATTGCCGCGAATATCGAGCGCGACCGCGCCAACGGTGTCATGAGAGTCGAGCGTGGGATACTGGGAACCGCTGGAGGCCTCCGCAGCAGGATTGTTTCCAGCGAAGGTGAGATCGGGCCGCCCGGCCCGTGCTTCCGCCTGGGCCCCGGCAAGCCGGCTGCGTTCGCGATCCAGAACGAGCTCGGAATTTTCGATCAGCGGCATGCCGTGCTCTTGCACAAACTCTTCCGCTCCGGCGGCGACGAAGTACACGTGGGGGCTCTTATCGAGCACCAGCCGGGCAGCCTGGATGGGATTGCGGATGCGCTCGACGCAGGCGACTCCGCCGGCACGAAGATCGGAGCCATCCATGAGCAGGGCGTCCAGCTGCACCCTGCCGTCGCGAGTGAGAAAGCTGCCGCGCCCAGCATCGAAAGTTTCGTCATTTTCAAGGATCGTGACGGCTGCTTCGACGGCGTCGACCGCGGACGCCCCGTCCTGGAGCAGCGCATAGCCGATGGCCAGAGCCTCGGAGACACCCTGCCGGTGAGCCTCGACCATATCGTCGGGAATGGCCCAGGCTCCGCCATGGACGATGAGAGATGGAGTTCGCTGCATCAGGCCTGCGGCGCCGTGGGCGAAGAGCTGAAGGCGGAGACGGGAGCAGATTGCGGAGCGCGAGCCGCGGCCGGCACCCCCGGACGCAAGGGCGCCAGGTGCCTGGTCATCTCGTAGGTGAAACGAATGCGATGGATAACCGTGATCGTGGATAGAACGGCCAAGATCCAGAGCACCGGCGCCATGACGCCCCACTTGGCAAAAAGCGCTCCCAGGATAATCAGAACGATGCGCTCCGGGCGCTCCATGAAGCCGACCTTGCAGGACTGGATGAGGGCTTCGGCGCGGGCCCGGGTATAGCTGACCATTAACGAAGTGATCATGACGAAGGCGACGAGAACGACGTAGAAAAAGCGATTTCCGCGAGCGTAGTAGACCAGCAATCCAAAGAAAAGCGCTACGTCGCTATAGCGATCAATGACGGAATCGAAGAAGGCGCCAAAGACAGTCACCTGGTCGGTCTGCCGGGCCACGCGGCCATCCACCATATCGAAGATGCCGGCGCCGATGATGACCAGGGCCGCGAGCAGGAACATGCGGACGTAATTGTGTTCATTGGCAAAACCGAAGAGAACGGCGGCGCCGGTGTTGATAATCAGCCCGAAGAATGTCAGAAAATTCGGCGAAATCCGGGTGAGGGCGAGACCATTGACAATAGCCTGCAGGATAACGCCGCAGCCGCGCCCGAAGGCGCTCGTCCAAGTCATTGTTGTGGCTCCGGATCTACGGCTTGCTCGCCAGCATACAGCACCGTCATGAGAGCTGTTCCGCGTCATCATGGATGGTAACGAGCTTCAGAATCTCGAGTTCCCGTTTGCCGTTCGGCGTCACCACGGTGGCGACATCGCCAACCTGTTTTCCGACTAGACCGCGGCCTATGGGCGACGTCGTCGAAATTAGTCCTTTATTGACATCGGATTCTTCGCTGGTGACGAGCTTATACTCAATTTTCTCGTCCTTGGTCGTATCGTATACAGTTACTGTCGAGCCAAAGGCGATGCGGTCACGTGGAATGTTCGTCAGGTTGACCAGAGCGAGTTCGCCCATGCGGGTCTTCAGCTGTCCGAGTCGGGCGTTCACAAAGACCTGTCGCTGCTTGGCCATGTGATACTCGGCGTTTTCGCTCAGGTCGCCGAGAGAAGCTGCCTTCTTGATTTCCGCAGGCAGTTCATGCTGAAGTTCGTGCTCGAGCAGCTTGATCTCTTCCAGCAGCTTTTTCTTGATGTGTTCGGGCATCGAAAATCCATTACGGCCGTCGCTCGTATAGGCCGTTCTTGTCGTACTAAGAACCTGTTACAACTCAAACGTTCATTATACAGAGAAGACGCGGGATGTTCGATAGGGTCAGCAGCTTGACTGAGTGGTCAACAGAAGCTTACCTTCAGAACCGGTTGGCTGGATTGGCCGCCTGCCCCCGGACTCCAGTACTAAAACACCAAAGTTGATAAAATTATGAGCTTACTCCGCAGTTTTCAGGTCGGTGACAAAGTGGTCTATCCCAATCACGGGATAGGCGTAGTCGATCAGATTGCAACCCGAACGGACGGCTTCCAGGTACAGCGCTTTTACATGCTCACCATCAAGTCGAGCAGCCTCAAGGTGATGGTTCCATGCACGAATGCGAACAGCGTAGGGTTGCGCAGCGTGGTTCACCAGGAAGAGGCGGACCGCATTTTTGGGTTCCTGAAAGACGATAACTGCACCAGCAACGCCGACTGGAAAGAGCGCTACCGCGAACACTGCGAGAAGATGAAGGCGGGTTCCCTGATGGAAGTGGCCGAAGTGCTGAAGAGCCTGCTGGTGCTGAACCAGAAGAAGGCCCTGGGATTCAGGGAGCAGAAGATGCTGGAGAAGGCTCGTTATCTTCTTGTCAATGAGATTGCTCAGGCAACCAGCGCGAACGAACTCCACATCGATGAGAGACTACTGCTGGCATTAAATGAAGCCGGACTCAAGTTCCCGGACATTGCCGGCGAGGCTTAAAGCAGCTCTTTGCGAGCGGGCGGTGCGATTCCCACTTCCCCGGCAGTATTCTGCCATGCAATGCCTGCGTGCTCTGGCTTCAGCGCGCGTTCCATATTTCTGACCGAGGACTGGGTTTAGTTCTTTCGCCTCAGGCTGAAGCGCCCATAGGCGGAACCGGCGCCGACGCTCCAAGAGACTTGCCGGCAGCCCGGGGCTGCATGTCCCGTTTTTTGGATCACCGCAGCCCCGAAAGCATAAAATTGAAAAATAACCGCTGCGGAACTCAATCCTCCGAATCAAAAGCGCAGGACTAAGGATTAGTGCGACGTATATTTTTGTTGGTGGCCCTCTCGGGCATTGCGGTGCTCGTATACCTGCTGGCGTTGCCGTTCGGTCCTCACCGCGAGGTATTTGTGGAAATTGCGCCCGGGACCTCGTCACGACAGATCGCCAGGGAGCTTGAGAAGCAGGGGATTATCCGCAACCGCTACGCCTTCGATCTCTGCAGGCTGGCGCAGAGATTCAGGCCGGGCAGAAAAGGCGGGGAGACGCTGAAGGCCGGCGAGTACCGTTTTGATCACCCGGCGAGAGTGGGGGAAGTATACGACCGGATCCGGCACGGGGATGTTTTTACGGTCGCGATCACAATTCCGGAAGGATCGAACCTCTTTGATATCGCTGCGCGTCTAGAAGCAGCGCAGTTGGGGACAAAAGAAGCCTTTGAGCAGACCGCCCGCAAAAAGACCACATTGGTGGCCGACCTCGATCCCAAGGCCGGGTCGCTCGAGGGTTATCTGTTTCCCGACACCTACCGATTTAGCCGGCACGCGACGCCGGACGAAATGGTCAGCGCGATGGTGAAACGCTTTCGCTCGGCTACGGCCTCGGCGGGCATCCGGGGCGATTTTCATCGACTGGTGACGATGGCTTCGCTGATTGAACGAGAGACGCCACTTGAAAACGAGCGCCCGCTGGTCGCGAGCGTCTTCGTCAATCGACTGAACAAAGACATGCCATTGATGACCGACCCGTCGGTTATTTATGCCGCGTTGCTCGCCGGTCGCTATCGAGGAGCGATCTACCAGTCCGATCTCAACGTCGATTCTCCATACAACACTTACAAGAAGGTGGGATTGCCGCCGGGCCCAATCTGCAATCCCGGCCTGGCGTCGCTGAGCGCGGCGATGAACCCGGCTCGGACCAATTACCTGTATTTCGTGGCCGCCAGCGCCGATCCGTCGGGCCACTCTCGATTTGCGGCTACGCTCGAAGAGCACCAGAAAAACGTGGAAGCCTACCGGCGCGCGGCACGTGCGAGCAGCGTACCGTGAAGTTCATCGCTACAGTGTCATCATGCCGGAACGATTCCGGAACAGGAAACGCCATTCTCGGAGAGCCGGAGCGCCACGAGGGAAGTCGCGGAGGATCTCGGAATCCGGGCTCGTCGCTCCGGAGACGGGCCTGGTTCCTGCCGCTCTTGTGCCTGCCCCTGCTGACCGGCTGCCTGTATCACACCCGGAAGATCCAGGCTCCCCTCGGGCAAGTGGCCGTGAAGACCGCCGACGCGTTCCAACTGGTTGGCAGCATCAACCAGGCCTATGATGCCGTGCAGGCGTTGAGCGCGACAGTCGACATGCAGGCCTCGGTCGGCGGAGCGCGCAAGGGGGCAATTACCGATTACACCTCATTCCGAGGCTATGTGCTGCTGCGCAAACCGCAATTGCTCCGGGTTCTGGGACTGCTGCCGGTGGTACGCACCAAGGCGTTCGACCTGGCCAGCGATGGCAGCACCTTTAAGCTGCAGATTCCTTCCCAAAACAAGGTCATCGAGGGCCAGAACTCGGTAACGACGAAGGCGTCCAATCCCCTGCTCAATCTACGGCCCAGCCTTTTCTTCGACTCGATGCTGATCCACGAGATCGGTCCAAAAGACGAGGTCATTCTTACTACGGACAGCACCTGGAAACAGGATCCGAAGACGAAGCGATGGACCGAGCAGCGGGATTACCTGCTCTCAATCGTCCAGGAGAAAGCGCCGGCGCCCGGGCCGAATCCGATTCGAGAACTGGTCGACAAACGGGTCATACGGTTCAATCGAGAGAATTTGCAGCCGATCGAGCAGGACATTTATGACAAGGACGGAAACCCGGAGACCATCGTCGTATATGGGCCGCTGCAGACCTTCGGAAGCGAGCGCTTTCCGGGAACGGTCACGATCAAGAGACCTTTGGAGGAGTACCAGATTGTGCTCACAATCCAGAAGCTGGTGCTGAATCAGCCGCTTACCGACGCTCAGTTTGATCTGGAAGTTCCCGAGGGAGCTCAGATACAGAAGCTGGAGTGAACAAGCCGGGCGCAGCTTTACACCTGGAAGCGGCTCAGGCCGGCCTGAGCCGCGTGTTCCGCGATGGCGACGTTGAGTTCAAGGGCCAAGGCGAGGGCGGCGCGACCGTCCTGGGCTGTCACTTGCGGGGTTTTGCGGGTGCGGACGGCTTCCAGAAACGACTCGATCTCCAGGCGAAGCGGTTCGCCCGCCTGAATAGCTGGTTTGGTGAAACCTAGCTTCGGAGGCTGCTCCCCGTCCGGCCCAATGTCGATGATCAGCAAATCCTTGCGGGCATAATCGATCGAGACGTACTGGTGAGGCTGGAAGAAGCGCAGCTTCCGGACGCGTTCGGTGCTGACTCGACTGGCGGTGAAATTGGCGACACAGCCGGATTGAAACTCCAGGCGAACATTGGCGATATCGACCTTTTTCGAGAGAATGGGCAAGCCGACGGCGCGCATCTCGCGGACGGGCGAGTTCGCCAGTTTGAGCACAATATCAAGGTCGTGGATCATGAGATCGAGGACGACATCCACGTCAAGCGCACGCGGGGTGAAGATGCTCAGCCGATGCGCCTCAAAAAACATGGGGCCGTTCAGCAACGGCTGAATTGCGGTCACTGCGGGATTGAAACGTTCGAGGTGACCAACCTGGAGAATACGCCCGAACCGCCGGGTGAGCTCAATCAGTTGATCGGCTTCCCCGGTCAAAGCGGCGATCGGCTTCTCGATCAGCAGATCGATCCCCCGCTCGAGGAGAATCGACGATACTGCAAAGTGGGCCGATGTGGGCACACAGACCGAGGCCGCGTCGACGCCGGGGTGCGACCCGGTAAAGGCATCGATCGACGTATAGGAGGGAACGTTCCATTCCCTGCCCGCGCTGGAAGCGAGTTCGGAGTTGCTGTCGACGACGGCGGCCAGAGCTACGGGATAGCCTGCCTGCTCCAGTTCGCGATAGACCCGCAGGTGGTTGCGGCCAAATGCGCCTGCGCCAAAGACCGCAATACGGGTCCGCTGTTCGGCGGGTGTTTTCACGGGACGGAGGTTCGCGGGAGGCAAGGACTCGCTAGCCCTTACCTTCGACCGCATCCAGACAGCGGCTGTAGAGTTCCAGCAATTGGGTGATCTGATCTTCCTGCTTGGGCGCGGACGGGGCGGTAAAGCCGGTCGAAGTTGTGGTTGCGCGACCGACGCCAGCTACCGAGGAAACGAATTTGAGCAGATCGAGGGCGATATCTTCGCTTCGCCGGGTTCCGCTGGGCGAGTTTGGGGCCTGTTCCATGTACATCCTCCGGTGCGATGCTACCAAAGTTCGACGAGTCTTGCCGAACTCTCATGCCCGGGCCAGAGGATGTGGCGAATCCTCTTGACTCTCGTCTCGCTGCCTGCCTAGGAGCGACTGCTCGAGTCCCTGATGCTGAACTGCTATAGAGCATGCTATAGAGCAAAAGAACGGAGCGACGTACCGAGAGGAAGCAATTCCCTTTCGCCTCTCACCGGGGGAAGGTTTTGCGGTTGACCGCAGCCCGCGCTCACTCAAAGCTCAGAGATCACGAGAAAAGCGCGCCCGACGAGCCAATCGGCGGACCCTAGTTCGTCCGACAGTTCCAGCAACTCGGGCGTATGAGCCGGACTGTGAGCGCTCAGGACCAGCTGCTTTCCGGCACGAGCGACATAGCGAAAGCGCAGGCTCTTGCCGCTGCTGGAGCGCACAGCGTAGACGGTAGGCCGGTCGGATTCGTACTTGACCGTGGAAATGTATTGCCGGTCGATGAAGACGATCGACCTGGCCGGCAAAACGGGATGCATCAGTTCTGCTTCGTCATCAGTGATTCGCACGGCCACGAAGCGGTCCCATCTTCGCCTGGCGGCGGAGCACTTGTCACGAAGATGGTTCAGCATCTCACTCCTAACCTTGACTACGTCCAATATCAAGCCTGGACGAATGCGGGCACTGACAATCGCTGCCGACTGGGCCACTAACGGGACCGATGCATAGATCGTCACCGTGGATTGACGTCCCGTTCCGCCCAGTACGATCTCGTCGTACTCATCAAGATCATGGGTGGTAAGCGACTCGGCTCCTAGGACTTTGTCGAGTGCTTCAAGGCTCAGTTTTCTCTTCTGATTGAGGAAATTGGAGATGTGGGGATGACTCAAACCCGCTTGCCGTGCCAGCTTCGCGGCCGTCAAGCTTCCACGCTTAATGCGGTCCAGTGTGATTTTCCGGAGTGCTTCATGATGATTCGAGAAAGTCATTGGCGGCAATTAGCTCAGAGCTAAGTCATTTAAAGACCTTGCGTAGCTTAAAGAATAGGGAACTGCCACTGTTTCTTATTGATTCCGCACATTTCACCGCGAGGAGTGTCGATACGGGGCGATCAGGGGGTTGAAATGTTTGACCTGAATTTCTCAGAAAGATAGATTCAGTTTCACCTTCGCACTCTTACAACCGCAAGCAGCCGTCCGTGGAAGAGTTGTCCACGAACGAACCCGCGTCCGGAATGGCATGGAAGCCATCCCGGGGGCATACTCGTCTGCGGAGTCAGTCGATGACGGGAAGGCGCAGGAACAATCAAGAACGGAAAGGCGCGCCATCGTCAGCTCCATGTTCAACCACGCAGCTTCCCCTCAATGCGCCTACTCTCCATCGGCCATGATCAGGAACGGAAGCCATTTCCAAACGCGCAGCCACGCCGATAGAGCAGACGGCCGCGTTCTGGGGACTTCCCTGTCGGCGGGCAGAGAAAAATTCGCGCCCGCGAGTCCGTTTTCAATGAAGGGGTTACTTGCGATGCATATACTTGTCGACCTGAAGGTTTGTGAAGCCTGCGGTTCTCTCTGGTACCGGGCATCTGGCGGCGTGATAGTCTACTGCACCTCATGCGCGCTGAAGCTCGGCGAATTTCCGAAACCCCGGACCCGGAGGCGCCCCGGGGGGCGGCGAAAGAAAATGAGTACGGCAAGCGGATTGTTCAAGGTTTTGACGGCAGGAGGCGTCCGGTGAGCGCCTTGCAGGTACTGCCTGCTGTCTGGGCTACGGATGGAAACAAGTCCGGGCCGATCGAGATGCGTGTTGCGCCGATCACAACCCTTGCGTTCTACCGGAAGCATACCGAGGCGCTGCTTCGGGAGTACATGCAGCGCTCGCTGGAAACGGGACGAACCCCTGCCGTCTTAGGCAACTTTGTCTTTCGCGGGCGAGTCTCAACTTACCGAATGCATAGCTTCGAAGATACTGTGAACTTCGTAATTGACATCGATCGATGCATTCAACGATTAGACAAGGCATCTCAGGAGCTAATTGCGCGGATCGCCTTACAGGAGTATTCCTACGGAGAGACCGCTTCGCTTACCGGGCAGCGCCTTCGCAGTGTTATCAGGAGATACTCCGATGCCATTGACACCTTAACTGGTATTTTCCTCAGTCATGAGCTCTTGAAAGTGAATCCGCAAAAATCCTGTCAATAGGGCTAAGTTGAAGAATTACTCGTAAGTGCTTGAAATGATTGCTTAAAATAAATCTAAAAAAGTGGCATAGTGAAAGGGGTCAATTTGATACTCTAGATATAGACATCAAGAAACAAACAAAGGAGGCGCCCACCGCGTCTCCTTTTCTTTTTGCACGAGATAGGCCAGGTGAAATTCCGTGTCAGAGGAAAGTAGCGGCAGGACGCGTTCCGGGAAGAAGATTGCGGCCATCGTCAGCAAGACGCATGCCGCCGAGTGCATGAATCCATCCTCAGCCTGCGTGGAGGTAAACCGAACCAGAGAGAAACGGGTGCGGAACTACCGTAGACACGCGAAGGGCGTGATTGCAGAGAATTTTGTCACCATCATGACTACGATGGCGGAGAAGTCGAACGAAGGCAGTCTATCTCATACGAAGTACCTTTTTGAAATTGGCGGCGTCAAGGAAGATATTCAGCGGCAAGGCCAAGGAAAGCCTGAGCCGAGCCTTGCTGAACTGCTGCTTGCCGAAGTGAAGAAGCGGCAAGGCGCAAGGCTATTGACGGCCGGGGAAACTCCGCCAGATGCGGGCAGCGACAAAGACGAAGAGATCGGCGGAGATGACCAGGAAAAGGCGGTACGTTCCGATGGAGAGAGCAATGACTAAGTGCAAGGCGAGTATCCGTGGAATAGCGCAGTGCATTGCAGGAGGAACTAAGTGGAAGGACCTAGTCCCGCCTGCCGGCTGGCGCGGTGGTCTTCTCTTTGCAATTCTGATATCGACGCTTCAATGGAACCTGGCCCAGACACTGGCGACGACAGCCATTCAAGACACGGTCTACCGCGCCGATGGCACCCTGGCGAGCGGGACACTGATCGTGAGTTGGCCGGCCTTTACGACCGCAGCAAACGCATCCGTCGCCGCAGGCAGCACCTCCGCACAGATTGGAGCGAATGGACTGGTGTCGTTGAACCTTGCATCGAACGCAGGAGCGATCCCGGGAGGCACATATTACACGGCCGTATATCACCTCAACGACGGCAGCGTGAATACGGAGTATTGGGTCGTGCCGGTGGCGGCAAGCACAACCATCGGCGAGATCCGGTCGCAACTCGTTCCAGCGACGGTGGCGATCCAGGCCGTTAGCAAACAATATGTCGATACCGCAGTGTCATCGATCACTGGCAACTTCCTGCTGGCGAGCGGTGGGACGATGACCGGGGAACTCTTGTTGAGCGAAGATCCGACATCGCCTCAACAGGCGGCAGATAAACATTATGTGGATGACTCTACAGGGTCGCTACTGCCGCTCGCCGGCGGAAGCTTGACCGGGCCGTTGACCCTGGCCGGGGATCCTGTGGCGGCATTGCAGGCAGCGACAAAGGAATATGTGGATGCCAACGGCGGGAACTCAAGCATGGCCCTGGCTGCGGCAAATGCTGCCCAGGCTACGGCGAACGCAGCGGTGCCGGCAAGTAAAGTAGGCGTTGCGAGCGGCGTCGCTCCACTGGACAGCACTGCGCGATTGCCGGCGGCGAATATGCCCACAAGCCTCGTGGCCAGTGTCAATACCGCAATCTATTCCGGCAGCGCGCCGTACGGGGCCCAATGCAACTGGAACGGGACGAGCGGCGCAGACGATACTTCGGCGCTGCAGGCGGCGATTTCGGCGGCCGTGAGCGCGGCATCGTCCAAGACCTACCAGCAGGGCAGCCAAGTGGTTGTAGTCCCGACAGGCACCTGCAAGGTGAGCGGCGAACTTCGTATCCCGGCCAACATTACCCTTCGGGGGCAGGCCAAGGAAGGTTCGATCATCGAACAGACGAGCGCCACTGCAAACGCCGTGACGGTGATTCCCTGCACCAACGGACCCGGAGGTGTTGGCGGTCCATTCGGAGACTGCGAGGGCGGAATCTCCGATTTGACCATCGAGGGAAACGGCCATCTGACGGCGGGTACGCTGATCGAAGTCGATAATGTCGTGAGCTACCGTTTGCAAAATGTGAGGCTCTACAACGGCGGCGGACGAGGCCTGCAGCTGAACGGCGGCAGTGAACGATTTGAAAGTCGCGATCTCACCATCGAGTTGACCCGTTGGCCGCTGGTATTGGGGCAGACCTCGAACGAGAGCTATTTCTACAACACCAAGGTCTTGTTTCCGGGCGCCACCGCGGACGGCTACTGTTTCAATGTGAACTGCGTGAATGGCGTATATCCGGCCTCGGGGCCGATCGTGCCGGACCCGCATGCAGCGGTCTACAACTACATGGGAGTCAACGTCGGTTTCTACGGAGGCTCGATCAAATCCCTGCAGATGATCGGCGGCTTCAAGACGTTTAACTCGGAGAGCACCAGCATCGATCACTTCTATTTCGAATATGGGTATGTGAATCCCGGAGTGATCGCCGGCGGCGTCCCGGAGTGGACGACGACCACCGGCGCCTTGACGGCGTCGGGGTTCTCGGTTCCGGTGCAAAGCGTGAGCTGGATGGCGCAGTACTACAACTCGGCCGGAGATGTCCCGGCGGCGACTCCGTCGGCAACGAGTTACGTGATCATTCCGCCCGACTTCCTCTTCGGAAGCACGGCTGCGTCGTCTCTCGGGGGCGGCATCCTTCGAGGCAGCTATGAAATTGTCGGTATTGCGGGCTTCGCGGGGAACGGAACGTTTTACATTGCAGCCAGCAGCCGGGGTCTCAGCGGGACGACGGCGATCGCTTGGCCTGCAGGCGCGGAGATCGAGGCCTATGGCACGGGAATCGAATCGTTTAAGCTCGAAAACTCGCACGTGAACGCGCAGGATGCATTCTCCGCGATGGGAACCGCGGGCGCGAACCTGACACGCAATTGCGATAACAGTGGAGTGAACACCTGCGCGGAGATCGTCGCCGGGTATGTGCCCGATGGACGCTGGGTGCAGCAGCGCGGCAGCGCGGGCGACAACGCGACTGCTCCGCCGGTGAGCGTGGCTTTATCCAACGTGGTGATGTTCTCGGGAAGTTTTGCCGGTGTCGGCGTGGTGGCCGTGCATAGCAACGTCCAGTTGGGAGTCAGTGGAACGAACACGGGCGTTTCGCCGGGGGAGGGCTACAGCGTTCCCTTGAATGCGTCGCTACGCAACATTACCGGCGGCGCGGCCGTTTCCGTTCCGACTTACGCCAACGGCCATCAGCCGCTGTTCACCCTGACCGACGACGCGAATCATCGGACAGTCTCGACGGCCGGCGATATGTATAAGCAAACCGTGTCTATCAACGACAGCGTCAGTCATATCAGTAGCGGGGACCAGATAGCGAGCGAGTACGATTTAATGGATTTGCCCTACTGGGCACTCCCCGGAGCGCCGGTGCTCTCGACCGGCGGGAGTCTGCCGGCGGGAAACTACAGTGTGCGGGCGGCCTACACCTATGCAGGAGGAGTGGGTATCCTGTCGCCGAGCGTCATGGTCGCGGTGACAAGCGGGCAACAGTTCACGGTGCCTTCTCCGCCTGCCGATGCGGCGTCTCTCGCAACCGGATGGAATGTCTACGTTGGGCCGTCGGGCAACGAGAACCTGCAAAACGGCACGCCCATTGCGATCGGGACCGCATTCCCGCTGACCACCGCCCCGTCGACCAACCTGGGGATCGTTCCGGCCGGATGTTCCGCGTTCTGTCATCCCCTTTATCGGTTTCAGTTTCTGGGCGGCCCCAATTATGCGGGCACGAGCGCCGGTATCGGCCTGCACCAATGGGTCCCGCAAACTTCCAGCTGGCTGAGCAAATTCAGCGTGGATGGGAATGGCGACGTAGCGGCGAGCGGGTCGGGGAGCTTCGTGGGAAGAGTGTCGGTGGCCGGCGGCGAAAGCGTGACCGGTGGAACGACCACCGATAACCTCACTGCGAGCGGGGCTATCTCGGCGGCGCAGGTATCTTCGGGAACGGTCCTGTCGAGCCAGATCAACAAGGTTTTTTATGCGGACGGCTATCCTGCCGCGGGCTGCGTGGCGGGCGGTACGACCTATACCACCCAGCTTGACTGCGCGGTGGCGACGGCCAATGCCTGGATCACGGCGAACAATGCGGGAGCGAAGTTGATCCTGGGTTCCGGGACTTACAACACCTGCGCCGGTATTCTGCTGCCTTCGTTGAACGGTTACTCCGGGACGCTGTCGATCCAGGGAGCGAGCCAGGAGCAGACAATCATCTCGCAGAGCTGTACCAATGCGAACGCCGTCATCTATCACGCCGATGCAGTCAACGGAAGCTTAAGCCGGTTGCTGCTGCGGGACTTCCGTGTGAACGCGAACCAGAAGGCGCCATCGTGCATGGACATCTTCGGTGTGAATGAATCGAAGATCGAAAATCTGAACTGCTCGGGAGCGAGTGGGACAGACCACTTCATGAAGATCGGCGATACTCCGGCCAACGGGAGCAACGGGCAGGTGTACCAGACGCCGGTGAGCAATGTGTATATCACCGGTAATCCGCTGCCGACCTTTGCTTCGGTTACTGCCAACGTCGCCGGCGGCTCTGTCACGAGTTATACGGTGAACAGTGGCGGCAGCGGCTACGGTTCGACGAACCAGGTGTACCTGCTTGGTTCCGGATACAGCAAGAATCCATGCCAGGTGATGCCGACGGCGACGGTGACGGTGGTGAGCGGAGTGGTGACGGCTGTGACTCCGGCGACGACCGGGTCTAACTGCAGCGGGGCCATTACGGTGATCGTTTCGAGCCTTCCCGCAGCCGCGTATGGGATTGTCTTTGGCAACTTCACCGATAACACGCTCTACGACGTTGCGACGGGTGGCGTGGGAACGACGGCGGCGATCGAGGTGCTGGAAGGGGACAATGTCTTCTACCACTTTCACCCGAATGGCGGGCCGATCGGGGTTTCCGATTACGGCAATGTTTACTTCGGAACGGAATGCGATTCGATGTACCAGTACTGCTTCGACATTGAAGGCAGTACGGGAATCTTCGGCACGACTTTCACCTGGAATAATGCGACGGCCTACCCGCTCTCGTCGGGTTACTACATTGCGCCCAGCGCGTTCAATGCGAAGATTGTCGGCTCGATGCAATGCCAGACAAATGTTCCCTCGGGATATGTGCAGTTCTGGAACCAGTACGGCCCGGTGACCTCGGCGCTTCCTTCCGGAGTGACGGTGCTGGCCGATCGGGCCTGTACGGGGAATTCACAAACTCTTTTTGGCGAGCCGGTCTACTTGAATGCTACGAGCCGGGCCAGCGCGACGACGAACTACTTCTCGCAGCCGCTCTACTTCTCGGATTCGTTCTGGAACAACATTGCCCCGGTGAACGATCCATGGCAGGTAGTGGTGGGCGGTACTCCTGCGGGCGCTCCCACTTTCGAGAACCTGAACTTCTATGCGCCGGTCGGTTTCTACAGCACCTTCCAGCCTTCGTTCAAGCTCAGTTACAACACTCCGGCGACATCGTCGTTGAACTATAACTCGCCGGGATGGGACCTGAACGCGACGTACTGGGACGGGACGCAGTCGCAGTCGAGCGACTGGAATGTGAAGCAGATGGTCGGGACAGGAGCAAATCCGGTCTCCACACTGACGTTTACTCCTTCGAAGACGGGGGCGACGGCGCTGCAGGCGCAGGTCGTGGTGCCGAGCCTGCAGATTGTTCCCGGGACAGCGACGCAGCCGGCGTGCAATGCCGCAAATCGAGCGCTGCACTGGTTTGTGCAGGGGACGCCCGATCACGAGCAGGCTTGTGTGCAGACGGCGACAGCGGGGACGTATGCGTGGGTGCAGGTGTTCTAACCCGGCCGGCGGATGCGCTTGAGGAGTCTCGATGACCTTAGAATTCAGTGAGCATGGTGGGTTGAACGAATTGATTCGGCTCGGTGCGGGACTGGACGGCCCCGCACCGGGGCTCCCGGACGAAAGGATGGGCCTCTTTCTGGCGGCGTCGCTGCTGCGCGTACGGGACAGGCGTGGAAAGCATATTCCGCTGCACGCCAACCGGGCGCAGCAGGAATATGAACGGCGGCAGGGGCGCGTTAACATCGTCCTCAAAGCCCGGCAAATGGGAATCAGCACCTGGGTGGCGGGAAGGTTTTTTTTAAAGACCATTACTCATCCAGGAACGTTGACGGTACAGGTGGCGCACACCCAGGAGGCGGCGGAGGACCTCTTCGGCTGCGTGCATCGATTTTATCGGCACCTGCCGGCCTCTTTGAGGCGGGGAGCGTTGAAGACGGCGAAGGCGAGCTCCCGGCAGATCGTCTTTCCGGCGCTCGATAGCGAGTACCGGGTGGAGACGGCGGGCGACCGGAACGCGGGCCGAGGAGCGACGATCCAAAACCTGCACTGCTCGGAGGTGGCGCGCTGGCCGGGCGACGCAGGGGAGACGCTCGCCGGTCTAAGGGCGGCGCTGCCGGCGCGTGGGGAACTGGTGCTCGAATCCACGCCCAATGGTGCAGATGGATGCTTTTACGAAGAGTGGCAACGGGCTGGCGCGCCGGAGTGGGAGGCGATCCGGCATTTCTTTCCCTGGTGGTTTGAAGCGGGGTATGTCGCCGCTCCGGTAGCGAAGGCGAAGTGGTCTCAGGAGGAGACGCAGCTTGCCATCCGGCATGGCTTGAGCCGGGAACAGATCGGCTTCCGGCGAGGGATCGAGGCGGGGTTTCGAGGGCTGGCAAGACAGGAGTATGCCGAGGATGCGGATGCGTGCTTTCTGTCGAGCGGCGATTGCGTCTTCGACCTGAGGTCGCTGGACGCCCGGCTGCGCGAGTTGCCGGAACCGACGGCCTCGCGGGACGGCGGCGAGCTGCTGGTCTGGTATCCGGCGGTTGCGGGCCGGGAGTATCTGATCGCCGTCGATCCGGCGGGCGGCGGCGTGGCGGGCGATTACTCGTCCGCCCAGGTCCTGGATCTGGCGAACGGGCTGCAATGCGCGGAGTTGCAGGGCAAGCTGGGAACGCTCGAGTTGGCCCGGCGAGTCGCGGACCTGGGCAACGTGTACGGAGGGGCCCTGATCGTGGTGGAGCGCAACAATCATGGCTCCGGGGTATTGGCGTACCTGAGCGGAGTCTGCCGGTATTCGCGGATTTTCGAACAGGATGGGCAGAATGGCTGGCTGACGTCGTCGTTATCGCGGCCCGCGATGATCGGGCTGCTGGCCGGGGCGCTGGTCGAAAGGCCGGAGATCTTCCAGAGCCGGCGATTGCTCAAGGAGTGCCGGACGTTTGTCCGGCAGAGGAACGGAAAGACGGGGGCCCAATCCGGAGCGCATGACGATTGCGTCATGGCGATGGCGATGGGGCTGGCGGCGAGAAGCGAACTGGCGGCGCAAGGCAAGTTAACGAGGAGGGTTTGACGATTGGGGGTAGAATTCGTTCATCCTTCCTTCGATTGTTCCAGGCGTGATGGTTTTCAGGAGGCGCGTTGGCGGTTACCGCGGTACAACAGATCTGCCGGATGCGCGGCGGCGCGCAGAGCCACCTGATGCTGGGCGCGGACCACAACCTGTACGTGGTCAAGTTCCAGAACAACCCGCAGCACCTGCGAGTGCTGGCGAACGAGCTGCTCGCGACCCGGCTGGCGGAGGCGGCGGGACTGACGGTGCCGGGGTGCGAGGTAATCGAGGTCAGCGAATGGCTGATAGCCAACGCGGCCGAGCTCGACATGGAGCTGGGCCGAAGCCGGGAACCTTGCCTGCCGGGGCTGCAGTTCGGTTCCCGGTTTGTCGGTGGGCTCATGCCGGGAATGGTGGTGGATTACCTGCCCGATGAGGCGCTGCTGGCAGTGAAGAATCGGGAAGAGTTTGCGGGCATGCTGGTGTTGGACAAGTGGACCGGCAATGGGAATGGACGGCAGGCTGTGTTTACCAAGAAGCCGCGGGAAAAGCGCTACCTGGCGACGTTTATCGACCAGGGCTATTGCTTCAACGCGGGGGAATGGAAGTTCGCCGATGCGCCGATCCGAGGCGTCTACGGCCGCAACGCTGTCTATGGGGAAATCCGGGGGTGGGAGAGCTTCGAACCCTGGCTGAGCAGGATCGAGACGATGGCGGCGGAAAAGATCTGGAGTATCGCCGAGACGGTGCCCCCGGAGTGGTATGGCGGCGATCTGGCGGCGCTCGAGCGGCTGATGGAGCAGTTGATTGAGCGGCGAAGCCGGGTACGAGAGTTGATTGGAGAGTTTCGGGAATCTTCGAGGAGGCCGTTTCCGAAGTGGTTGGAGGGGGCGGGAAAAGTTGAAGAAGAGGAGTTTCTACGGCCACAATGGGACGAAGATGTTGGTAGCAAGTTGTTGATGTAAGCGGATGTGATTTCAGATGGGCGGGATAGTGAAGGACCGCAGAGATGAGCGATGGAACTTAAGCGGTTCGAGTTCTTCCTGGTTCGGTATGTGCCGAATGTAGTGAAGAAAGAGTTCGTGAATATAGGGGTCGTGCTGCGCACTCTCGAGAGCGGTGGCGGCGAGACGATGGTGCGCTTCACGAAAGACTGGCGCCGGGTCCGGTGCATGGATCCAGACGCCGATCTTCCGTCCTTTGAAGCACTGGAATCGGCTCTTCGCCGGGGAATGGCGGTCAAGGAAGAGGGTACGAAATTGGTCCTGGAGGAAATGCAGGATACCTGGTCCGGCAACTTCCAGCTCACGCGCTCGGACGTCCGGTACGCCGAAAACTATCTGGCCGGTATGGACGACCTTTTGGAAATGTACGTGGAACCGAACAAGCGCGAATCGAAATCACGCAAACAAGCGCGGCAGTCGATTTATAGCTCGATGCGGACCCAGTTCGAGAGGGCCGGGGTATGGGAGTTGATGCACAAGCGAATCGCTGCGGCCAAATATACGCGTCCCGGGGATCCGCTGCGGATCGATTGTGGTTATCGGCCGAATGGGACCATCAAGATGTTCCACGCGGTCTCGCTTGAGGGCGACCTCGAGCTGGCCAAGGGGCTGGCATTCAGCTATCGAGAAATTGAAGAGGGTGTCTTGAAAATGGAAGGAGCCAAGCTGGACCTGGCCGCGATCGTGGAACCAAGGGACGCCTGGGAGGCGAAGGCAGATGGAAAAAAGGCGGGCGGTAAATTGGCCGAGGGAGATGTGGATCGTGAAGAACGATATCAGTTTGCCATCGACACGATGGACGCTGCGGGAATTCGAGTGCTGACGACGAAGAGGTTGGAGGAAGTTGCAACCAGGGCACGGCAGGAGCTGGGAATCTAAGTTCTCCAAGGAATGAATTTTGTGAACAGCTGACCAGAAGTAGCCGGATACAAGGAATCAGCAGAAAGGCATGGCGCCAGCGCCATGCCTTTTCTATTTGGAGTTATTCGCAAGTTTGGCAGGAAAGGACTGGTAGCCCGAGTGAGCGTAGCGAATTCGGTTCAAAACATATGGAAGCGGTGGACGGGTGGGGTGTCAGCCGGGAAGATGGAGGGCGGCAGGCTGGACGAGCAGCCGGCTCCGCGAAAAACGCTGGCGCTGCCCTCCATCCTGGGCCCGTATCAGGCGTCATCGAGCCTGCTGCCCAAACCCACGCCGGTCAACCTGCGGCGCCTGGCGGAGACGCCGCTGGTGCGCCGCGCGATCAACGTGATCAAGGACCGGATCGTGGGCCTTGACTGGCAAATCAAGCTGAAGCGCGGCTACTCGGCAACGATGGTCGCCGATGCCGAGGCGCGCATGGCGACGCTGCGGCAGACGCTTGAAGGGCCCAACTCCGGTGATTCTTTCCGGACGCTCATCGAGCAGGTGCTCGAAGACGCGCTGGTGGGCGGCTATGGCGCGATCGAGATGGAGCTAAGCGGCGACCCTGTTCATCCCTTCGACCTCTGGCCGGTCGACGGCGCGACGATCAAGATCAATGCCAAGTGGGACGGGAATCCGGAGACGCCGCGCTATGCGCAGGCCACCGGGATCGCCCTCGGCCAGATGGTACCGCTGGGCGGCGAGCCGCTGGAGGGAAACACTCCGGGGCTGATCCCGCTGCGCGACGACCAGCTGATTTATATCCGGCTCAATCCGCGGACCTATACTCCGTTTGGCCTCGGGCCGCTTGAGATCGCCTTTGAAACGATGAACAGCTTCCTCGGGGCGCACCGCTTTGCCGGCAAGCTGGCCTCGAACGCCGTAGTGCAGTACGCGCTCTGGCTGAACGAGACCAGTCCGGCGCAGCATGAGCGGTTGATCCGCTGGTGGCAGGACGAAATCGAGGGCACGGGCCGGGTGCCGCTGATCTCAAGCGAGCAGAAGCCCGAGGTGCTGCGCTTCGCCGCCGGCACCGATGCCGATCTGCGGCTGAACTGGCAGGAATTCCTCATCCGCATGGTCGGCAATGCCTTTTCGGTGCCGCCAATGCTGCTGGGGCTGGAGCGCGATGTGAACCAGTCGACGGCGTCGGAGCAGGCCGACGAGGCCTTCCGCAGTGCCATCGTGCCGCTGGCCAAACTGCTGGCCGAGCACCTGACCCGGGACCTTTTTGCGAAGAAGCTGGGCTGGCCGGAGTTTGAGTTCGTTTTCAACGAGCTCGATGCCCGCGATGAGATGACGGAGGTCGAGATGCAGACCGCGCTGCTCACCGCCGGGGTGCTGACGGTGAACGAAGTGCGCGCGATGCGTGGTCTGGGGCCGCTGCCCGCTGCACCGTCTCCGGGGGTCGATCTTGCCAAGCAGGAGGAAGAGGAGGAGCAGACCGTTGGGCTGTTGAGTCCGGATTAGCAGAACGGCGACAGATGGCGGGGGATGAAGCGTCGAGCAAACCCAGAGCTTCAGGCGGCGACTCACGAGGGAGATACAGAGCAGGAGGAACATGAGACTGGAAGCAATGGCAGTAACGATGCCACGAGTCGCGGGGCATCCGAACCGGGTCCCGTTTGAGGGAGTGTTGACGGTGGTCGATGCGGCCAGCGATCGAGCCCCGTCTGGGGCCCGCGGCCACCGGGTGATCCTGACCCGGGCCGCGGCGATGGCGGCGCTACCTTCGCTGCTGGGCATGGCGGTCGACTACCGGCCGGGTTGGGATGGGCACGATGCCCGGCGAAAGTGCGGCATTCTCACCCAGGCTGACATTGAGGACGGAGGCGGCGCGAGCAAGCTTTGCGTCAGCGGCTATCTTTTCGGGCGGGACTTTCCTGAAGTGGAAGAGCAGATGCGTAAGGGCCTCCCCGGAAGCATGGGGATGTCGTACGAACTGGCGGACGCGCATGTAGCCGATATGCGCGCCTCGATCTGGACGCTCACACGGGCGACCTTTACGGGGGCGGCGATCCTGCTTCGGGACAAGGCCGCGTATCAGCAGACCTCCTTCCGATTGAAGAAGGCAATGCCGGGAGCGGTTTCCGCGGCTTAGTTCTCGAGCTTAGATATGCAAGAAAAAGGAGAGGGTGAACATGGAACTTGAGATCCAAACAACAAGCGGGGAGACGATCGGCAGCATGGCTGAGGGGATTGCCCAGCTCACAGCAGCGGCCGCACAACTGGAGCGCACCGCGGCGAACCTTGAATCCCGTTTGGCGGCAGGAGCCGGAGCGGCCGGAGGAGAGGTACGGAAGGTCGTAGCCGCCATCGATTGCGAGCCGGATGCGCGCATCGCAGACCTGGAGATCCGCCTCAAGGCGGCCGAGCAGACGATCGCCCAGCAGGCCATCGAGCTTCGCGGCCAGGCGAGCGGGACCGTGGCGGCCGCGGCGGGGCGCAAGACTCTGCCCGTAGCCGCTGCCAACCTGCTGGCCAAGCATGGCCTCGACACCCTGGAACAGATCAACGGCAGCGCGCTCGATACGGCGCTGATCGGCCTGAGCCTGGAGCAGCGGATCGCGGTCAAGTCGCAGCTGCTGCGCGCCGGACTGCTTGGATAACTTCTAGCCCCGACAGGAGCTTTGGGCCTCATCCCGGTGCGCTGTATGGCGCCAGGATCGAGGCCCTCTCTATTTGTAACCGTGGCTGCGTCGAATTGCCACTAACCCGCAAGAGCCTGGAACCAGGCGGAAAGAAACCATGAACGCAAACTTTTTCGACATCCATTCGGCGGCTGACTACATCGGACCCGGCGCGATCGAAGTGCCGTCCTACCAGACCGAGATCACCGATATCGTTCGGCGCCGCGGCATCTTCGGACAGCGGATCAAGCAGGTGCCGGCGACCGGCCATCCGTCGCGCTTCTTTGAAGAAACGGCGATCCCGAATCCTGGTACCTCGGGCTTCGTGAACCCGCGCGCGATCGTCGCTCCTACGGTAAGTCCGACGCGTGTCGAGCGCGCCGTACCGTTGAAAGCGATCGTTGCCCAGATCAACTACAACCTGTTCGACATTGAACTGGGCAACCAGCAGAAACAGTTCGCCTACCTGCAGGCCAAGGACCTGGTGGACACCGTCGAGGGTGTGCTCAACACCCACGACGTGGCGCTGTGGAACGGGAACGATACTTCGCTCTCGAGCCCGACCACGACCCAGTACTTTGGCGCGATCGGCCAGATCCAGGCCGGCGGCCTTACGACGACGATCGGCGCCACGGCCAGCATCGTGGATGGGCTCAAGACGGCAGTGGCGCAAATGGTGGCCAACACCAACTTCCGCAACCGTCCGACGGCGATCTATGCCAACCCGGTGCTGCTCGACTTGCTGGATCGCGAGATGAAGGCCGACTTCAACGTGGTGTTGACCACCAAGGAGATCACCGGCGGCTTCACGGTCAAGACCCTGTCAACCCAGGCGGGGGAACTGCCGCTCATTCCCGAGTGGGCGCTGCCTTACACTGGCACGCCAGGGTCGGGCTCCGCGGTGCTGCCGGCTTACATCGTCACCGAAGACATGATCGAGTACCACTGGCTGAGCGATCCGACTCCACGGGTCTTCCAGCTGGGCGTACCTGGTTCTCTGGCTTCGCAGTATGTCGCGGTCAAATTCGGCGCCGTGGTGGTCAAGGGCGCTAACTACGCGCACTACCAGGTGCTGGTCGACCGCTAGATTGAGGCGGGTGCGTTGCCTATGGCGGGGCCGGTCTGGTATGGACCGGCCCTTCTTTTTGATTCTGACGAGCAGCAGAACGAGCGACTGAGAGTGCAAGCATGGGATACCTGCAGCCAACGGACTATACAAATTTCGGCCTCGACCCCGCCACGACCGATGACTGGGTCACTGCCGCATCGGCGTTGATGGAGTCGTATTGCCGCCGCGCGAGCCTTAACCAGGCACAGTATGTCGAGCGTATGCGGCTCGTCGAAGGATCGCAAACGGTGCGGCTGAGCTATCTGCCGCTTACCGCGATTGTGCCCGCGACTTCGCCGCTGGTGAGCATCAATGCGCGCTATGCGCGGCCGCGGCGCGGCGAGATCCTTTACCCGATCCAATCGGAGATAGCGTGGGCCTTTGGCCTGCCGGGCGCGTGGACGGCGATCGATCCCACGAGTGTCGATTTTGTCTTCGACACCGGCGAGTTGATCTTTCCGATGAATATCCTCGGATTGCCCTACAACGAGGTCGCGGTCACCTACACCGCCGGCCTGGTCACGGTTGGCAATGACCTGATGTCGGCTTGCGCGCAGATCGTCAAGAACATGCAGACGACGCCGTCGCTGAATGTGAAGTCGACCAAGCTGGACACGCTGCAGCTGGAGTACTTTTCCAACTCATTAATCGACACCCAAGTGGCGGCGCTCCTGCGGCCGTATATCGCGAACCGGCTGGGATGAGCGGCGCCAGGAATTCGCTCAGGCGCAAGGAGAGAACACAATGAGTGCGGACTTGAGTGTTCGTAACTACAGCCCGATCGCACAGCGCGCCGCCGATGCGCTGCTGCGATCCCTAGGCGGCTTTTCAGTAGGGCTACAGATGCCCGCGGCGGCGGTCGCAGGCGACGCGGCACAGATCGGCATCGCAGCGCAGAGTTATCAGTTACTGCCCTTGAGCCCGGCGATCTTTCGCAGGGTCCGCACCCCGATGGTCGAGGGGCAGCCGACAAAGTTCGAGCTCGCCGTCTCGGCCTCCGCGATCGAGGTGCAAGTCGGCGCGTTGCGGTTAACCTCGGCTGACGCGCTCTTTGCCCAGGCGGCGGGGGTGTCGGTCAACGGCAAGCTCTTCCTCATCGAGGCCGTTACCGCCCCCGAGGCATTCGGCCAGGCTTATTTGTATCGATTGCAGTTACGAGAAGCATTGCCGCAAGGAATCTGAGGACGCTATGGAAAATGCGAAAGACACGTTTTACGTGACGTTGCGAAACCGGCTGGCGCTGCTCAACCCGAACCGGACAATGCTGCTGCGCGGTGTGCAGCGGCCAGGCATCCTGGTGGAAGAGGCAGAAGCCGTGGCCCCCATGTTGCCGGCGGACGTGTTTGTGCTGAGATGGACGGCGCTCGAGGCCGATGTCAACCTGCCGCTGGTGCTGGCGCGGATGGAATGCGAGATCCACTACACGACCGGCGGCACACAGGCCGCCTCCGGGCTTGATCGCGGAAGGGCGCTTGAAGAGATGGACGCGGAAGTGATCAGCATCCTTTCGCCGCCGTCGACGCCGAAGATGGACTACGCGCAGAACCCGGTGCTCCAAATGAACACGCCGGTCTTCTGGACCGCCGCCGCATTCACCGCCGCAGTCACGACCCGGGATCGCATCGCGCGAAGCGCCAAGGTCACCGTCTGCACTTACCAGGAGCCCGGAGAGCTATGAGTACAGCGACTGTTACATATACAACTCCAACACCTCCCATCAACCGAAGGGTGCGAGCTTACTTCGCCCCGGTCAATCGGGCAGCGGGGCTGCCGACGGTCTTCGATCCATCCGTGAATGGGTCTTTTAACCTGAATAGCCCACCCGCGCCATGGGTCGATCTCGGATGGATCGGCAATTTTTCTCGTAAATCGGCGAGCACCGTCAATGCGCTCAATGTCGGCAGCCCGGCGGCTCCGCAGGTGCAAATGCGGGAGCTGGTCGGCGCGAGCGTCTCGCTGCGCTTCCTTACCTGGCAAAAGCTGTCGATGGCCTTGTCTGCCGGTTCGGAGCATATGAATCTGTTGTCCGCCGCCGCCGGAGCAGCCGCCAACGGATCGGGCAGCACGGCAGCCGGGGCGATAAGTCTTGTCGCCGGGTCCAGCGCTATTTCATTGAACGTCGCGACGGCGTCGCTTGCGTCTTTCCAACCGGGGCAGATGGTCGTCGTCGACGTCGATTACTCCGGACAGACTGGCTACGTCGGCAGCGGCGTGAGCGGCGCCTATGTGCGGAGCGCCACCAGCGTCAATAGCGATCCGAGCTACATCCGGCGGGTGAGCTTCAACGTCGCTCTCATCGCGGCGATTACCGGGAACAGCCTGAGCCTGGCCCAGCCACTGATCGCCGGAGCTCCGACAAGCTCCATGAAGGTGCAGACGATTGAGGGATTCGTCGATCGCGAAGGCGGCTCTTTCTTCCAGGAGTGGTCGGCGCTTTTCGTCATGCCTGGGGAACAAGGGGAACGGATCTTCTATCACTACCCGCGGTTGCAACCCATGGGCGGCGCAGAGGAGAACGTCGAAGCGCTGATCGATCCCCTGGAATGGGTAAGTCTTCAGGCCGGTTTCCGCGCGATGCCGGTCATTGATGCGAACGACGGCGAACAGGTGCTGTGCTTCCGCAGCTTCCTGCCAAGCCCGATGACGTTGCTCTAGAACTGCTTCGATCGTTGGCAGACGCAGTGTATCGGGCTTCATGCGACCCGCTTCGCTGGCGGGCCTCGGCCGCGCATTGATGGTTATCTGCCTGTTGATGAGATTAGTTCCAGGCAAAACGAGTGAACAGCTTGAGGAGAGTGCAGTGAAGCTGACGATTGATAATCTCGACGGCAATGGAGTGATCGATTACTCAGGCCTGCTGCACGACAAGCAGCCCATTACGATCACGCGTAAGTTGAATGAGCCATCGGTCTGCTCTTTTGGCATGGTGACATCTGCGACGGCAATCACAGTGCCGCTGAGAAATGGCAGAGTGATTGTTACAGATGGCAACGAGGTGGTTCTCTTCACCGGCTATGTGGCCACCGAACCCACCCGGGAACTGATGGGTGCAGGCACAATCGGGCCTGTCTATCAACTCGCCCTGTCGGCCGTGAGTGACGAGATCCTACTCGACCGGCAAAGTGTTCCGCAGACCCGCTCGGTGGCCGGCGCGACTGCCGGCGCATTGATCGCTACCCTTACTTCGCGCGTGGACTCTACACGGCTCACCGTCGATGCTTCGCTGGCCACCGCCGCTATCGGGCAGTTTTCACCGGACCCCGGGCAGAGTTGGTCGCAAAACGTAGCCGAACTTGCCTCGATCTCCAGATCTGCGTACTACGCACTCTCAGGGACGGTGACGCTCGCGCCAGTAGGCACCGTGACTCATGTGCTGAGCGAAAGCGGGGGGACACTGCAGGTAATGGCCCTCGACGCTTCAATGGTCAAGACACTAGCCAACGATGTCACGATCTGTGGAGCGGAGGAAGCAGCAGCTTATGTTACCGAGATATTCCAGGGTGATGGCGTCACCGTGCTCTTCGACCTCACTCGCCTGCCTTACTTCCCTACCGCTCCGCATTCGAAACCGCTGGTCGATCTCTTCCAAGGACCGACGATCAACCCTGTGTTGTGGCAGATCGAGGATGGCGGAGCCCATATCTCGTTGACCTCCGCCGGCCTTACTTTCCATGGGGGCGACGGCGTGGATGGCGAAACGACGGTAGTCGCGATCGACCAGCTCGAGATTGGCGGAGCGTTGGTGGTTGAGGCAGGCGGGGTGCTCTTTGGCAGCCTAAGCGCCGGGGTGCTGTGTGGGCTCTACGAGGGATCGGTCCACGTAAGCAAATGCTTTGCCGGTTTTCAAGTGGCGCAGGCCGCCGGCGAGACAGTGGTCGCTCCGATGGTGCAGGGCGTGGCCGCCGGGCCTGTGTTTACTCCGGTTTCCGGGCATAGCTACACACTCAGAATCAGGACCTACTGCAAAGAGGTACAGCGGGTGCTCGCCACCTACTATGCCGTGGGGGATAGCGGCGAGGTGAGCTATGGCGGCAGCGCGCTGCCCTGCGGAGCCAACGTCGTGCTGGAAGTCCAGGACACCACTTTCGGGGCGACAGACGTCTCGACCGTGCTTTACGACGGGTCGGTGGCCAATTCGCCGGCACTCGCTACCTTCGCGCCGGTCAACAGCACCAACCTGATCGGCAGCATCGGCAGCATCGCGGTGACGGAGGCGGGCGCCGTCTGGGTGACCAGCCAGGATCCGGGGGGCACGACTTTCACGAGAAAGCTGGGGCTCGCCACGCAGGGCGCCGACGCTCGCATAGAACGCACCGGCACACTCCACTTCTATGCCAGTGCGGTTCCCGCAATAAATGAAACCATTACGGTTACATATCGAACGATTCATCGCTCGGTGGCCCGCCTGGCCAGCGCGGCCAGCATTGCCTCGGAAAGCAAGGGCATCATTCCCGGCATTGCCCGCTGGGCGGGAAGCGTGACCAGCCCGGCGACGCGAAGCTCGGCCGACTGTGAAAACGCGGCCTTTACGCTGCTCGCCCTGGCGACCAGTCGCGCTGCAGCGTGGTCGGGCAAATACACCGGTTTCAACCTGCAATCTCCTCAAGATATCTGGCCCGGCGACGTGCTGGCCGTGGACGCGATCTCGACCGGAGTGCTCGCAAACCTGGTCGTGCGCGCGGTCACCATTGAGGCCGGAAGCTCATCACCAGACTTAACGAAGTACACCATTACCTTTGCCAACGACTGGGCCGAGGCGCTTTCGTTCAAGCTGTCGTCGACGGTTCCGAAAGACGTATGGCTGCCGCAACAGGCGGAGACGGCTGTGACCGTATTACCGAACCTGGTGACGCTGGCAATCTCGTCCGTGACCGGCACGACGATCCAGATAGCCGGCGGCGTTTCTGCCCCCGCCGGCGGGGGGTTTGAGGTGCGTCGACGGGACTGGTACTTCGCGCCGGGAAGCGATGCGGACCTGGTTCTCCGCAGTCCGGTCTCGAACTTTGACATTCCGCGCGAGGCAGCCATTGAGCAGTATTACATTCGCCAGTACGACGGCTCCACTCCGCCTAATTATTCGCGCTTCTCGAGCGCTATTTTCCTCAACGTTCCCTTGTAACAGCAATAGCGACATATTACCGACGAGCAGAAAGAGATGGGGAGAAATGACTGATTTCGAGAGTGCAGTGCTGGCCGATTTCTCTGTAGTAAGGAGCGAAATGGCCGTACTAAAAAACCAGATGGCCTCGCTGCTCGGCGCCGGGCAGCCGGGGCGGCTTTATGCGCTGGAAAAACGGCTTGACCAACATGAGCGCGGCATCCAGCACGCGAAGGGCGCGATTGCGGCCTTCGGCGTGTTCTTCACGTTGGTTGAGATTGCCGTGCGTTATCTGCGCGAACACTAAACACGTGTGCCACCTGACTCAGCGATGCGCTGTAGATCATTGGATCGCACTTGAAACTGTCACACCCATGAATGCTGGAGGAACCATGAATTTATCTCGCCGAACCTTCGTTCAAGCTGCCACCATGACGGGCATCGCCCTGGCAGTGCTGCCCATAGCCGGATGCAGTCAGCAATCTCTGGCCGACCTGATTGGCGTTGCCGGCAGTTCACTCTCCCTGCTTCTCGGCGTACTCGGGGAGGGCGGTACGGCGCTCGCGGGCAATCTGGCGGCGTTGTTTTCCATTGCCAGGAATGCTGTGCTCACCTGGGTGCGCGGTACCTCTTCGCACGGTGTGGTGCAGGCGCTCAACGACGTGTTGGCCGCGGTGGCGCAGCTTCAGGTGAGCGCCCTGACCAAGGTTCTCATCAGCCTGGTGGTGGCGGCGGTTGAGCATGTCATCGAAGCCATCGATACGACGGCCGTTGCCGGCTCCCCGGCGCAGGGCGCTAAAAACACAGTCCGGGCGGCATCCATCAAGTGGTCGCGCTTTGCGAAGACCCCAACCGATGTGTACAGGTTGGCATGGAACGAAGAGATTGCTAACCATCCTCAACTCTCCGCAGCCAAGCTGTAGAGACTTACAAAGCCCATGCCGGGCACAAATCAGCGATGTACGTACCGCGACCTGATTGCAGGACAGGAGTCTACATGGATAACTGGAACCAACCTTTCCTTCGTTCGATGCTTTCCGAACCGGACGGCAATGTTTCGAGCTCCAGGTTCTGTATCGTCCTGGTGGTCTTGTTTTCGCTGGGCTGGGTGACGGGGCTCGTCGTCCATGACAAGAAGCTTCCTGACCTTGGGGCGGTCGGCGGCTATGTCACTTTGGTTTGCGGCTCGCTTTACGCAATCAATCGAGGCGCCTCCATCCTGACCCGGAAGGCGGGCCCGATTGCAGGCGTCAATCCGGATGCGCCCTAGAGCTGAGAGGGTTCCGCAGAGCCGTCGGCGATGAACTCCTTCCGGGTCAAGAACGGCGGCAGCCGATATGCCTACCCCTATAATGGCCAGATGAACTTGCACCCAATCGTTGGCGTCGTTATGGGCAGCAAGAGCGACTATGAAGTGCTCAGACCTGCCGTCGATCTGCTGAACGGGTTTTCGATTCCCCACGAAGTGCGCATCGTCTCGGCCCATCGCACGCCTGACTGGCTCTTTGAGTATGCCGAACTGGCAGAGGACCGCGGTTTGCAGGTGATCATCGCCGGCGCAGGCGGCGCGGCGCATCTGCCGGGTATGTTGGCGGCAAAGACGTTAGTTCCGGTGCTGGGCGTGCCGGTGCCGGCGACCATGCTGCAGGGGATTGACTCGCTGCTGTCGATCGTCCAGATGCCGAAAGGCGTTCCGGTTGGGACGCTCGCGATCGGTAAGCCGGGCGCAGCCAACGCCGCCCTTTTCGCCGCAGAGATTCTGGCGCTGCATAATGCCGATCTTCGCAGCCGTCTGAAAGCCTGGCGCGAGGCCCGCCGGGATGAAGTGCTGGCCGAGGAGTTGCCCTCATGAGCGCGATTCTTCCCGGCGCAACCATCGGCATCCTGGGCGGAGGGCAACTGGGCCGCATGACAGCGATGGCCGCCCGCTCCCTCGGCTATCGCATTCACGTGATGGACCCGGACCCCTCATGCCCGGCCCGGTTCGTGGTCGACGCATGCTTCGAGGGAGATTGGAACGATGCTCGTGCTGCGGCCGATCTTGCGCGAGGCAGCGATGTCGTGACCCTCGAGATCGAGCAGGTCTCGATTGCCTGCCTCGAAGCTGCGGGGCAATACGCCCCGGTGCGCCCCGGCGCAGCGCTGATGCAGATCATTCAGGACCGCATACTGCAAAAAGACTGGTTGCGCGACCACGGCTTTCCTGTTGGGCGCTATCGGGCGGTTCACACAGAGTCAGAGCTTTCAGCAGCCGCCCTGGCGCTCGGCGGCCGTTGTTTCGTCAAAACGGCCCGAGGCGGATACGACGGCCGGGGCCAAGCCAAAATCGGCTTCGACGGACGTCTCGGGCCGGTCGCGGATGGTGTCCATATGGCGTGGGCCGCGCTCGGTGGGCAGCCGTGCATTGCCGAGCAGGCGCTCGAACTCGAAAGAGAAATATCGGTCATGGTTGCACGCTCGCCCAGCGGCGAAGTGAAAAGCTTTGCCTCGGCGGCAAACCACCATGAAAACCAGATCCTGGTTTGGAGTGTTATTCCTTCCTCGATTCCGCTCGAGCTCGAGCGCCAAGCTCAGGGAATCGCGCTGCGGCTGGCTGAGGAATTGAAGCTGGAGGGACTGCTGGCGGTGGAGATGTTCCTTACGAAACAAGGAGCGCTGCTGGTCAACGAACTGGCGCCGCGCCCTCACAACAGCTACCACGCGAGTGAACGGGCTTGCGTAACGAGCCAGTTTGAACAGGCCGTCCGGGCGGTCTGCGATCTTCCTCTCGGGGATGTCGACCTCGTGCAGCCGGCGGCGATTGTCAACCTGCTTGGCGACGTGTGGTTGAAGGGCCAGCCGCGGTTCGATCGGGCGCTTGGTGTTCCTGGAGTGCGCCTGCATCTCTATGAGAAGCACCAGCCGCGAGCAGGGCGAAAGATGGGCCACCTGTCGGCGATCGGCGCCAGCCCGGAAGAGGCGATTGCCCGCGTTTTGGAGGCGGAGCAGGTTTTGTAACCGAACCCGTTACGAGATGAAGCTAAGGCAGGCGCGAACGCCTGCCTTTTGTCACCATATCTGCTACAGACTAGCCGATGTCTTCGCTCCAGTTCTCCAGGTACTTCTTTACTTCCTGCATGAACTTGCCTGCGTCCGCCCCATCGACAATGCGGTGATCGAAGCCAAGCGTTAGCCGAATGATGCTGCGGACGCCGATGGAATCGGAGCCGCTCTCATCGGTGACCACCGTCGGCTCTTTAAACAAGCCGCCCACCCCGAGGATGGCGCTCTCGGGCTGGTTAATGATGGGCGTACCAAATTGCTCGCCGAAGATGCCGGGGTTCGTGATGGTGAAGGTGCCGCCGCTCACTTCGTCCGGCTTCAGCTTCTTGCCGCGGGCGCGTTCCGCGATGTCGACGATCGAGCGGGCGATGCCGAGGAAGCTCTTCTCTTCGGCCTGCTTGATGACGGGAACAATGAGGCCCCAGTCGAGGGCGACGGCAATTCCGATGTTTACGTTCTTGTGATAGCGGATGCCGTCGCCTTCCATCGAAGCGTTGACGATAGGCATCTTGCGCAGGGTGTTGACGACCGCGCGAGTGAGGAAGGGCATGTAAGTGAGCTTCACGCCGTTGCGCTGTTCGTACTTCGACTTTTCTTTTTCGCGCAGCCGGACAATCTTCGTCAGATCGATCTTGAAGCAGGTATGAACATGAGGGCTGGTGTGCTTCGACTCGACCATGCGCTGGGCAATGATCGAGCGCATGCGGCTGAGAGGAACGAGTTCCCCGGGAACGATGGCCGACGCCTGTGCTGCCTGCGCAGGCTTGGCGGCCGCGGCGATGGCCGGGGGCGCAGAAGGGGATGGCGTGGCGACCGGAGTGGGCGGCGCTGCTACCGGCACCGGAGCCGCTCCGCGCAGAGCGATCGCGGCCAACGCATCTTCTTTGGTGATGCGGCCTGCAGAGCCGGTTCCCTTCACCTTGCTTAGATCAAGGTTGTTGTCCTTGGCGAGCTTGCGCACCAGCGGCGACGAGCGGATGCCCTCCGTGCCGACGGACTCTTCCGTATCGGCAGCTTCTTCTTTCGCCGCGACAGGTTGGGGTGTGGCAGCGGCGGGTGCAGAGGCCGTGGGCGCTGCCTTGGCCGCAGAGGCTGATGCCGAGCCACCGATCACGGCGACAACGGTATTGATCTGAACGGTCGTGCCCTCGGTAATTTTGATTTCGCTGAGTGTTCCGGCGATTGGCGAAGGAATTTCGGCGTCGACCTTGTCGGTTGAGATCTCAAAGAGCGGTTCGTCCTGGGCAACGCTGTCGCCGACCTTCTTGAGCCACTTGGTGATGGTGCCCTCAAAGATGGACTCGCCCATTTGCGGCATCACCACATCGGTCCCAGGGCCGGCGGCCGGTTGCGCGACCGGGTTTCCCGCCGGAACCGCAGCTTCGGAAGCTTTTGGCGCGGGGGCAGATTGGCCGTCTGCCTGCGGGACCGGCGCGACGGGAGCGGGACTCGCCGCAGCGGCACCCTCCTCCGACAGCACGGCGACAACCGTATTGATCTGGACAGTCGTACCCTCGCCTATCTTGATCTCGGTCAGGGTGCCGGCGGCCGGCGACGGAATCTCGGCATCGACCTTGTCGGTCGAGATTTCAAAGAGCGGTTCGTCGCGCTGGACAGAGTCCCCCGCCTTTTTGAGCCACTTGGTGATGGTTCCTTCGAAGATCGACTCGCCCATCTGGGGCATGATCACATCGGTCGGCATGATTTCCTTTCGACTCCTCAAACAAGCAGGTGTTCATGGCGAATCAACCCCAGCCGCCATTCGGAGGTTCTCCGGGCATCCGGCGCCAATTCGCAACCCTTCAGTCTACGCGAGAACTCTTTCTTCTTGCCCTCGGAACCGCCTCAACTCATTTGGGATGCGCAAAGGCGTGTCTTCCGGCATGGCCGGCGAGCTGTTTTCGCTTTCTGGGTTGGCGGCGTCGCTAAGCAGATCCTCGATCGAATCTCTCCATAGCACCTGGCAGCCAAAGACCGACCCGAAGTGGCGCGCGACGGTATTTCCAGCCTGTTCCATGGTAGGGATGGTATGGGTAGCCTCGGCGATCTCATTCTCCAGGCTGGTGACGGTGCGATCGGCGATGCCGCAGGGCACGATCAGGTCGAAATCTCGCAGGTCGGTGGTGACGTTGAGAGCAAATCCGTGCGAGGTGATACCGCGAGAAATATGAACGCCGATGGCAGCAATCTTCTTCTCGGCGATGGAGCCCCCGGGGATCGTCCAGACGCCGGTGCGCTTCGGGATCCGTTCGGTCACGATGCCATAGTTCGCGCAGGCGCGGATCAGGACTTCTTCCAGCCTGCGAACATAATCGACGGCGCCCAGTCGGGGAGTAAAGCTGCGCAGGTCGACGATCGGGTAGCCGACGAGCTGACCGGGACCATGATAGGTGACGTCTCCTCCACGGTTGATCTCGTGAATTTCGACTCCGCGGCGAGTTAGAAGTTCGTCGCCAGCAAGGATGTTCTCTCGCCGCGAATTGCGGCCCAGGGTGAGGACGGGCGGGTGCTCGAGAAGCAGGAGCGTGTTGCCGATGCGCTGCTGGTGGCGGAATTCGACCAGTTGCCGCTGGAGCGCCAGGGCTTCGAGGTAGCGGATTCGGCCGAGTTGGAGAAGGTTGAGGATCATCTATCTCGATAGGTCTTGCAAAGGCAAATTGCGGAACGTGGTGTGATTGGTTACATAGTAAATATGTTGTGAGCTATAGCACGAAGTCATGTTCGAGAAAGCTCCTCACCGCGCTCGCAAGCCAGAAAATCCCGATCCAACTCTGTTCGAGCCACCTCCGGTTGAGCCTCCGGCTTACAGACCACCTGCTTACCAACCCAGTTATCCAACCAGAGATAGCGAACCTAGTTCTACTCCTCCAGAACCTCCGGAGGATGGCCAGCTTCGGAAAAATCGCTAACCGGCGATTTGTATCGCTTCTGATTTAAAGACGACGATGCTCCAATCCGAGCAGCATGCTCGGATAACAACACTGGAAGGGTTACCCTAACCTCGCCGATATTTTCTTGGCGCCTTACGCGTTAATCGCCATCCCCTCGACGCTTCCAAAAGCATCCAGCATTCCTTCCGACAGAGTCGGATGTGCGTGGATCGTGAACATCAGGTCTTCAATGGTGCCTTCCAGTTCCAGCGCAACGACAGATTCGGCGATCAGCTCCGTTGCCTGTGGGCCGATGATGTGGACTCCAAGAATTTCGCCGTACTTTGTGTCGGAGACAATCTTGATGAACCCATCATGCGAGCCGACGATCGAGGCCTTGGAGTTCGCGGTGAAGGGGAACTTGCCAACCTTGACCTCGTGTCCCTTTTCCTTGGCCTGCGCCTCGGTAAGGCCGACGCTGCCGATCTGCGGCTCGGTGTAGGTGCAGCCGGGAATGCGATTGCGCTTGATCGGGCGCGCGTACTTGCCGGCGATCTTCGCCACGGCGACCATGCCGGCCATAGCTCCAACGTGGGCCAACTGCGGCAGGCCGGCGACGATGTCGCCGATGGCATAAATGCCCGGCTCGTCGGTCTGCTGCCACTGGTCGACGTGAACGAAACCGCGCTCTGTCTTGATCCTGGTAGCCTCAATGCCGACCCCCTCGGTGCGCGGGGAGCGGCCTACGGCGACCAGCACCTTGTCGGCCTCCTTGGCCACCTGCTTGCCGTCGGAGGTGGTGTAGGTGACCCTGACGCCGGCTTCGGTCTTTTCGACCTTCTCGAACTTCGCGCCGGTATTGATCTCGATGCCGCGCTTGCGGAAGATGCGGGCGAGTTCCTTGCTGATCTCCTCGTCTTCGGCTGGCACCAGGCGGGGCAGGTACTCGACCATGGTGATCTCGCTGCCGAAACTGTTGAAGATGGAGCCGAACTCGACGCCAACCGCCCCTGCGCCGATCACGACCATGGACTTGGGGATCTGGTCGATGCGAAGAATCTCAATATTGGTCAGCACGCGGTCGTCGGCCTCAAGGCCAGGCAGCATCTTGGCATCGGAGCCGGTCGCCAGCAGGATGTTTTTTGCCTGGATGGATTGGCTCTTTCCGCCCGCTTCCACGCTTACCGTGTGGATGCCATCCTTGGCCTGGCCGGTGAGCTTGCCATAGCCGGTAAAGGTCGTGACCTTGTTCTTCCGCATGAGGAAGTTCAGACCTTTGACATGCTTGGTGATGATGTCGTTCTTGCGCTGCAACACCACAGGCCAGTTCAGGTTGACCTCGCCGGTAATGTCGATGCCGTACTCCTTGGCATGCTTCAGATGGTCGTAGATTTCGGCGTCGAAGAGCAGTGATTTCGTGGGAATACATCCCCAGTGCAGGCAGGTGCCCCCAAGCTTGTCATCTTTCTCAACCAACGCGGTCTTCAGACCGTACTGCCCGGCGCGAATGGCGGCCGTATATCCGGCGGGGCCGCCGCCGATGATCACTACATCAAAAATTGTCTCTGCCAAGAGGTGCTCCCCGTTTCCAAATGCTAAAGATTAGATGAAATGACCGGCTGCGGGATTCTGAGGCCCCTTCCGCTCAAATAAACCAGTTTACGCGACTCTTCCTGGTCCCTAGCCCAGCGCCTTCGCAGCTTCCTTCGCGAAGTAGGTCACGAGGAAGCCTGCTCCCGCACGGCGGATGGCCAGCAGCGACTCCAGCATGGCGCGCTGCGGCTCGAGCCAGCCGCGGGCAAAAGCCGCCTGTAACATCGAATATTCACCCGAGACCTGATAGGCGCCGATGGGCACGTCAAACCGCTCCCGCGCCGCATAGATGATGTCGAGATAGGGCATGGCCGGCTTCATCAGGATCATATCCGCCCCTTCCGCAAGGTCCTGCTCGATCTCTCGCATGGCTTCGCGGGGGTTCGCGCCATCCATCTGGTAGCTGCGGCGGTCGCCGAACTGGGGTGCGGAGTCGGCCGCCTCGCGAAACGGCCCGTAAAAGGCCGAGGCGAATTTTGAGGCATACGAGAGAATAGGCGTCTGATCGAAGCCTTTCCGGTCAAGATCCCGGCGGATGGCGGCGACCCGGCCATCCATCATGTCTGACGGCGCGACGATATCGGCCCCCGCGCCGGCCAGTGAGCTAGCCGTCTTCGCGATCAGGTCGAGGCTCGAGTCATTTTCAACCTCGTATTCGGCGCCGGCCTGCTTCACGATCCCACAATGCCCATGCGAGGTGTACTCGCAGAGGCAGACATCGGCGATGATGACCAGGCTATCGAGGCTGCGGTCCTGCTTGAATGCGCGGATACCCTGCTGCACGATGCCATCTTCGGCCCACGCTCCGCTTCCCTCTTCGTCCTTTTCGGTGGGCAGTCCAAAAAGGAGCAGTCCTCCGACCCCCAAACCAACGACCACCCGGGCTTCTTGCACGGCTTCGTCGATCGACAGGTTAAAGACGCCGGGCATGGAACTGATCTCGCGCCGGACTCCTTCGCCGGGGCACAAAAACAACGGATAAATGAGCGCACCGGGCTCCAGGTGCGTTTCACGAACCAGCGAACGGAGCGCTTCGGAGCGGCGCAGGCGACGCAGGCGGGTAACGGGAAATTCCATGAATTCATTTTAGTGGCATGGCAAGCCGGGGACCTGGGCTGCTCTCCACATCGCCGCTGGAGCCGCAAAACCAGTCTCCAATTCCTGTATATTCAGGAGGAATGGCTTCTAACGTACAGGTCGCGGCGAACAGCGGGGCAAAGCCCGGCAGCAGCCCGGCGGCAGCTCGGTCTTCCGCCTTCTCCTATGCGGCGCTGATACTGGGCTGGTTAATTCCAGGCGCCGGCCACTTTCTGCTCAAGCGGCCTTTCCGCGGATTGCTCCTCTTCGTTTCAATCACCGCCATGTTCGTGCTCGGCGTGGCAATGCAGGGCAAGCTTTATTCGCCGAATGCGGGAGAGATCCTGAATATTCTGGGTTTTGTCGGCGACCTGGGAGCAGGCCTGCTCTACATAGTTGCCCGGGCGCTTGACTATGGTCACGGAGCCGTCCAGATTGCGACCGCCGACTACGGCACCAAGTTTGCCGTTGTGGCGGGACTTTTAAATTTCATTTCAGCGATCGACGCGCATAACATCAGCATCGGCAGGAAGTCATGACCCTGGCGCTCTCTCACTTTAGCGCTGTGCTGCTCTTTGCCATCTTCGCTTCGGTAGTCTTCGGCATCACGCAGCGCTCGACAACTGAAGCGATGGTCAAGTACGGACTTTATTGCTTTGCGATGTTCGTCATCTCGGTGGTCGGCGCGGGCTGGGTCATGTGGCTGATCCGCCGCTGAAGATTTCCGCTTGCTCCACCCCTGCGAACAAACGGTCGCGCCGAAACCGCTGGGCTGCTCCTCACACGGATTGCCGAATCCTGCAGCCAAATGCTCACGCAGAGACTTTCACAATCCTCTAAGCTGTTGAGCAGGCATGAATGAACAGCTACAGGGGGGACGACGGCGTGTCCTGGTCTGCGGACGTGATGAACAGATCCTTCAACGCGTCGCAGCGGTGTTGCCGGAGTGCCAGGTCGAGCGTGCTTCCACTCAGCAGGCACTCCTGGCTGCAGTGGAATTGCAGGCGGTAGACCTGGTGCTGACTTCGCGGGATACCTCCGGGGCAGAAGCCGTTGATCTCGTTCGCCAAATACATGCGCTGGAACATGCGCTGGAACGTCGGGCAGGCCCAGATGCAGGTGAGAAGATACGAGTCATTATCCTGACCACCCGGAGTACGCGGGAAGATGTGATCGCCGGCATGCGCGAGCGAGCCTTCAGTTACTTTTCCAAACCCTACTTTGAAGCGGCTTTCGATGAGATCCTGCGCCATGCGGCTGCGGGCGGCAGTTGGGCAGATTATATTCGGGTCGATTCAGCGACGTCGGCCTGGTTGCGGGTGATCGCCCGCTGCGAGATGGCCACGGCCGACCGCCTGGTGCAGTTCATGAACGAGGTCTCTGACCTGAGCGGCAAGGCGAGGGAATCCATGGGATTCGCCTTGAAGGAGATCCTGATGAATGCCATGGAGTACGGCGGTCAGTTCAATCCCGAACGACTGGTGGAAGTCTCCTATGTTCGGGGCCGACGCATGATCCTGTATCGCGTTCGCGACCCCGGCGGTGGCTTTTCGCTTGAGGAATTAACGCACGCCGCTATTTCGAACCCTCCCGACGAGCCGGTACGTCACTTGGAAGTACGGGACGCCATGGGCATCCGTCCCGGCGGCTATGGGGTTTTGCTCTCGCAGAAGTTAGTAGACGACCTGATCTATAGCGAACAGGGCAATGACGTTCTCATCATCAAGTACCTGGACGACCAGGGCGCTCGCGAAGCTTAGGCCGCCGATCTGCAACAACTTATCGAGATTCAGTCAATTCCCCGAATGACGATCGGGGGAAGGCATGCTTCCCCCGATCGCCAGGAATCCCGTCGACTCGCGTGACTCACATTACTGGGCGGCGGATGCAGCATCCGCCTCGAGCGCGGCCCACTCGCTATCGCTCAGCTTTACGTTTGCGGCAGCCGTGTTCTCCTCGAGGTGCTGAACTGACGAAGTGCCGGGGATCGGCAGGATGACTGGTGAGTGATGCAACAGCCAGGCGAGCGCCAGTTGCGAAACTGAAACTCCGTGCTGCTTGGCCGCACGATCGAGAGGACCGCCAGGATTGGCGAGCTTGCCGGCGGCCACCGGGAACCAGGGGATAAACCCCAGATTGTGAGTGGTGCAATAGTCGACCGTGTCATCATGCTTGCGGTCGCCAATATTGAACTGGTTCTGCACACTCACGATGTCTACGGTCTTCCTCGCGTTTTCTATCTCATGCGGCTTTACCTCGGAGAGGCCCACGTGGCGGATCTTGCCTTGCTTCTGCAACTCGGCGATGGCTCCGAGCGACTCATCAGCCGGCACTTTGGGATCGATCCGGTGAAGCTGCCATAGGTCGATGCGGTCTACTTTCAAGCGGCGCAGCGACATTTCGACACATTGGGTAAGATACTCCGGGCGGCCGACCGGTAGCCACTTATTCGGCCCCTGCCGCGTGAGGCCGCCTTTCGTCGCAATCACCAGGTCTTTAGGGTAGGGGTACAGGGCTTCGGCGATTAAGCGTTCACTGACTTCCGGACCGTAAGCGTCTGCGGTATCAATCAGGTTGATGCCAAGCTCCACCGTTCTTCGCAGCACACGGATCGATTCGTCATGGTTCTTGGGTTCGCCCCAGATGCCGTCACCAGTGATGCGCATCGCCCCGAAACCGAGCCTGTTGACGGTCAAGTCGCCCCCGAGAGTGAAACCTCCGCTCTTGGGAGCAATGTTCTGAGTGGTATCCGTTGTTTGAGTAGCCATGCAGGATTGGATGCTGCCGGACGGTCTCTGGCTGCGTGAATTGCGGAGAGCACGGGCGGCTGCTTCGAGCCGTGCCACGCTCTCCGAAGACTCCGCTCCGGCGGTCAAGCGACCGGTTTGAAGCCGCTGCTGATTCTTTCGCAACCTGCTGCTCGACGAACGGTGGCGAAACATTGAAACGCGGCGAAATCTCCGAGCGAAGACAGGCTTGCTTTCTCGCTTCGATAGCGCGATGTCATGCGCCGACATACCGGGGCGCACTTCATGATTGTTCCAATCGTACACACGACGGAGTCAGCTGTTGATTACTTTAGAGTCTCTACTAACTCCAATATTTACTGCTAAGATATCGGCGATGTGAATAACTGCATTTCCTGCACACTGCTTACACTGTCCGGCCGCGGCTTCCAGCTCAAAACTCCCAGGTTGCCGCTGAACTACCCGTCAAGCTTGCCAATTTAGTCCCAGGGGTCTTTGTGCAAAGTAATCAGAAGGTCGCAGTGTGTGTAGTTTTGGCATTAGTTTTGGGCGTGTCTGGACGGCTCACGGCCCAGGTGGCAAGTTCTGCCCAGAGAAGCGCCGCGGCGCCCAATAGGATTACCGCCAACATCGATGAGCACAGGCTGATTCAGCTGCGCGGCAACGTGCATCCACTGGCGCGGGCCGAGTTTGACCGGGGTCTGGTCTCGGCTTCGCTGCCCCTGGAGAGAGTGGTGCTTACCCTCCAGCGCAGCCCCGAACAGGAATCGGCTTTGACCGCCTTCATGGCGCAGCAGTACAACCCGAAATCTCCTAACTTTCATCACTGGCTTACCCCTGAGGAGTTTGGGACGAGCTATGGCCCCTCCGACGCGGATATCCAGATCGTGACCGGCTGGCTCCAGAAACACGGCTTTCGCATCGACAATGTCAGCCGCGGGCGAGTGACGATCGAATTTTCCGGCACGGCTGGCCAGGTCGATGAGGCCTTTCACACTGAGATTCACCGGTACCTCGTTCACGGTGAATCTCACATCGCGAACTCGAGCGATCCACAGATTCCGGCCGCCATTGCCCCGGTTGTCGAGGGAATTGCCTCGCTGCACAACTTTTTCCCCCAACCTCAGATGGTCAAAGGCGGCCTGGTAAGAAGGGACGCAAAGACCGGAAAAATCACTCCGGTGAAGAGGACTCTCGATAACGCCACTTCTCAATACACCTACATGAACGAGAGCACCGGCGCGACCCATGAAGACATCACGCCGTATGATTTCGCGGCGATCTACAATGTGCTCCCCTTGTGGCAGTCGGGCATCAATGGCGCCGGCCAGACGATCGCCATCTCCGCCTTGAGCGATATAACGTTGAGCGACGTTGCGACCTTTCAGCAGACCTTCGGGCTGCCGAACCATCCGCCGACCGTCATCCACAATGGCACCGACCCCGGCATCGATAAGTCCGGTGGACAAGGCGAGAACACTCTGGACGTCGAATGGTCGGGCGCAGTTGCTCCCGGAGCGACCATCGTGATGGTGGTAAGCCAATCGACGGGAACCACGTATGGTGGGCAGCTCTCCGACTCCTATATCGTTGACAACGGCACGGCGCCAATCATGAGCGCAAGTTATGGCGGCTGCGAACTGCACCTGGGGACCTCAGGAAACGCGACGTACAACATGATTTGGCAGCAGGGCGCTACGGAAGGTATTTCGATCTTCGAGTCCGCCGGCGACCAGGGATCGTCCGGCTGTGAAGACTCCGATGCCAACGCCCCGAACTTTGCAACCACGGGGCTCCAGGTAAACGGCATGGCCTCGAGCCCTTATGTGACGGCAGTCGGAGGCACCGACTTTGTCTGGCAAACCTCTCCGGTATCGACCTACTGGAATCCCACGAATAATTCGTCGACTGGCGCCACGGCCATCGGGTATATCCCGGAGGTGCCGTGGAACTCGACCTGCACCAGCAGTTACGTGGTCACCATTTCTGGCGATGCCTCGGCCGAAGCTCTCTGCAACGACGTCTATGACGGGCAATATACCAACTACCCGGACCTTCTCAGGATTTCAGCCGGCAGCGGCGGGGTGAGCGCCTGTACGACACCCAGCGGGACCACGCCTTCCACTTGCTCCGGGGGCTACCCCAAGCCTTCCTGGCAGGTGGGCGTGGGCGTCCCCGCGGACGGGAAGCGTGACCTGCCCGACGTTTCCTTGTTCGCTTCGGCGGGTCTGCCTGATGCTCTCGATGGCAGCGCTTACCTGATTTGCGAATCCGGAAACGGCGCCTGCGATTACGCCGATCCGAGTCAGATCATTTACCAGGAAATCGGTGGCACTTCGGCTTCTTCGCCGGCGATGGCCGGCATTATGGCGCTGGTGTTGCAGAAGGTGAATGGCGTGCCGCAAGGACTCGCCAACCCGGTGTTATACGCGCTTGCCGCCCAGGAGAATCTGGGCAACTGCAATTCAAACACGGTTGGTAATGGCAGTTCCTGCGTCTTCTATGACACGACCTCCGGAACGATCGCGCAGGTTTGCGAGCCTGGAACCTTGAATTGCGTCACCAACAACAGCGGAGATGTTTTTGGAGTGCTGAGCGGCTATAGCACCGGCACCGGTTATGACCAGGCTACCGGTCTGGGTTCAGTCAATGCCGCCAACCTGGTCAATAGCTGGAGTGCGGGAGCAGCCCTTCAAGCCATCACTTTTTCTCCGTCGAGCCTGATCTTTACCAGCACCGCAGTGGGGACGGCGAGCGCTGGCCAGACCGTCAATATAGAAAACAGCGGAAGCGACGCACGCAGCATCTCCATTACCGACATTCAGATTTCAGGGGCGGATTACACGTCGTATAACGCGACGAGTACTTGCCCTGCAACGCTTGCCGCCGGCGCGAGTTGCCCCGTCACGGTCACCTTCACGCCAGCCGCCTCGGGTACCCTGACCGCACTTCTTCAGATTTATGACACGGCGACCGGCTCGCCGCAATCCGTGGCTCTGAGCGGCAGCATCTCGGCCTCGGGCACCGGTCCCGGCACGGGCACGGGCTCCTCTTCGGGGGCACTGCAGTTCGTGCCGGTACCTCCCTGCCGAATTGCGGATACCCGGAACCCGGCTGGCCCATTCGGCGGCCCAGAGATAGGCGCGGGTTCCAGCCGCGAGTTCAACGTTCCGTCGAGCGCATGCAATATCCCGTCCACCGCGCTCGCTTATTCGTTGAATGTCACGGCCGTCCCGAATGGGCCGCTGAATTACCTGACGCTATGGCCCAGCGGTCAAACTCAGCCGGTAGTCTCGACGCTCAACTCTGATGGGCGCGTGAAGGCCAACGCGGCGATCACCCCGGCGGGAACAAGCGGGGGCGTTAGCGTCTTCGCCTATGACACAACCAACGTCGTTCTCGATATCAATGGCTATTTCGTGCCGGCAGGCACCGGCTCGGCGCTGGCGTTCTATCCTTTAACCCCGTGCCGGGTTGCCGATACTCGAAACGGGGATGCTCCCCTCGGCGGCCCCTTTGTGGCTGCCGGAAGCACTCGGGTCTTTCCGGTTCTCTCGAGCAGTTGTGGGCTGCCGCCGACGGCGCAGGCCTATTCGCTCAACGTCACGGCCATCCCTCATTCCATACTGAACTATTTGACGGTGTGGCCTACCGGGCAGGCGCAACCGACCGTATCGACCCTGAACGCGACCACGGGCGCCGTGACGGCCAACGCCGCGATGGTACCGGCAGGCACCTCGGGAGAGATTTCCATCTTCGTCTATGACGACGCCGATGTGGTTCTCGACGTGAATGGGTACTTTGCTCCACTCGCCTCGGGCGGCTTGTCGCTGTACACCACCACGCCATGCCGAGTCTTAGATACGCGCAGCAGTTCTGGCGCATTTAACGGGGTGCTTGCCGTGGGCGTCGAGTCCAGCGCGTGCGCAGCACCGGCGACGGCGCAGGCCTATATCTTGAATGCGACGGTGGTTCCTCCAGGCCCGGTGAACTACCTGACCTTGTGGCCCGCTGGCGAAAGCCAGCCCGTCGTCTCTACCCTGAATGCAGCGGACGGCGCCTTGACCTCGAATATGGCGATCGTTCCGACTTCAAACGGAAGCATAGATGCATTCGCCTCCAACCCCACGCAATTGCTCCTCGACCTCTCCAGCTATTTCGCTCCATAGCGAAGTTAGTTAGGTCGAATGGCCACGCTGTTCCTGATTTCTCGACGGGAGTTCCCACGAAAGGCGAAGAACTGATCGCAGCAGCGTGCAGATGGTGAAATAGCGGCAGAAGCAAAATTCATATTAGGCGCCATTTCCTCTTGTCACCGGGAGGTTTTGGCGTTAGATTGAGCCATGTCTGGCACTTCCGCCACGCTCCCTGCTTGTTGCGACCTTTTTGATGTTCTTGATGGTGATGTGTGCTGCCCGCAAAAGGCATCAATCGCCAAGGCCCCTTTCTCCCAATTTCAAGTCGAGGTATCCCTATGAGCATTCCTCTCTCTGAGTTCCAGCGGACTTGTCGTCCCAGCGATGTCGTCGCCCAGACCTCCGCGTTGTCACGGCGCTCTTTCATGAGATTTGTTACTGCTGCCTCGGCGGCGAGCGTGGTTACCGGCATTCCGATCTTCACCGAGGCCCATCTCGCGGCGCAGACGCGGCGAGTGCCGAAGGTGCATGTGCCGGGCGGTGTCTACATCGATGCAAACGAAAATCCCTTGGGCCCCTCGACCGGCGCCTGCATCGCCTGCGAAGACATGGCCAAGAATGGCGGCCGCTACCAGATGGACCTGCAGATGGAGTTTGTGAAGTTTTTTGCTGCGCAGGAGGGACTGAAACCGGAGTATGTCTTTCCATACGCCGGGTCGAGCGAGCCGCTGCACTACGCGGTACTGGGCTTTACCGGGCCGGACAAGAGCTTCGTAACCGCCGATCCGGGGTATGAAGCGGGCATGATGGCGGCAAAGATCAGCGGGGCCAAGGTAGTCAAGGTGCCTCTCAAGGCCGATCACTCCCATGATGTAAAGGCGATGATCGCCCAGGCTCCGGATGCGGGCGTTTTTTATGTCTGCAACCCCAATAACCCGACCGGCACGACGACCTCGCGCGCCGACATCGAGTACCTGCTGGCCAACAAGCCGAAGGGTTCGATCCTGCTGATCGACGAGGCTTACATCCATCTCTCCGATGCAACGCCTTGTACCGATATGGTCGCGGCGGACAAAGACGTGATCGTGCTGCGGACCTTCTCGAAGATTTATGGCATGGCCGGGCTGCGATGCGGATTTGCCATTGCCCGGCCCGACCTGCTCGGCAAGGTGCAGAGCTTTGGCGGATGGAACTCAATGCCGGTAACCGCAGTGGCCGCAGCGCGGGCCAGCCTGGCAGATAAAGACCTGGTTCCGCAGCGCAAAAAAATCATTGGCGATATTCGCAACCAGACCTTCACGTGGCTGACCGCGAATAACTACGAGTTCATTCCGTCGGTGAGTAATTGCTTCATGGTCAACACCAACCGTCCTGGCAAGGAAGTCCAAGCGGCGATGGCGACTAAAAATGTGTTCATCGGACGCGTTTGGCCGATCATGCCCACCTGGGTGCGAATCACGGTGGGAACCAAGCCGGAGATGGAGACGTTTCAGACGGCGTTCAAGGAAGTGATGAGCGCTCCAGTGACCGCCGGGGTGCGGGCTCCGGAAGTGTTTGAGGAATCGGCCGGGCGGTTTCTTTCTTGAGAATTGTCCAGTAAGTCAGGGGCCTGGTTCGCTTTGCGGATCAGGTCTTTCTCTTCCTCGCCTTCCAACTTCAGGGTTCGAGCAGGAACCCGCTGATCCCTGCGCTGCGTCTGGTCGGAGCGCCGAATCCTCGAAGAGCACCCGAAACCGTGGCTCACTTGCGCTTCCAGCGCACCCCGTCCTTCGAATCTTCTATCAGGATTCCCTTCTCCGCCAACTCCTTGCGAATCGCATCGGCCCGCCCGAAATTCCGGGTCTTCTTGGCCTGGGTCCGTTCTCCGACCAGCGCATCGATCTGGGCATCGCTCAAAGACATTTGCGCCAGCAACTCCGGCGCAGCCTGGTCGAGTCGCCCTTCGTGCTCGGCCCAGGTGAGGGCGGTGCGGGTGATCTCTTCATCACGGTCCTCGAGAACGGCGAAGATTTCATCGAAGCGCTGCAGCACGGCGAAAATCTGGGGGACGTTCTCAGCACCCAGGTTTCCAGCGTCCATGGCAGCATTGCCGGCGCGGACTAATTCAAAAATGGCAGCGCGGGCCTCGGCCGTGTTGAGGTCATTTGACAGCGCTGCGCAGAAGTTCTGGCTTGCCCGCTCTGCCTCGGCGGCGAGCTGAGGGTTTGCTCCGAAGATCGTCGGCGCGACCTGCAGGCGCTGGTGAAAGGTGCGCAGGCGATCGACGGCTCCGGTTTCAGCGGCGAGGCCCTCAAAAGTGAAATTCAACTGCTGACCGTAAGGTACGGAGATCAGCAGGAAGCGGATCGCCGAAGCCTTGTAGCCTTTAAGCAGCAGATCGCGCAGGGTATAAAAGTTGCCCTCCGACTTCGACATCTTCTTCCCCTCGACAAGCAGGAAGCGAACGTGAAACCAGTGCCGGGCAAAAGGCTTATGCGTCGCCGACTCTGACTGGGCGATCTCATTCTCGTGGTGCGGGAACATCAGATCTTCGCCGCCCGCGTGCAGGTCGAAGGTTTCGCCGAGGTACTTCATCGCCATGGCGGAGCATTCAATATGCCATCCAGGCCGTCCTGGCCCAAGGCGCGTCTCCCAGCGGTATTCGCCTTCCTTCGGCGCTTTCCACAGGGCGAAATCGCGGGCGGAATCCTTGTCGTATTCATCGACATCGACGCGCGCGCCATCGGTGATACCGGCGAAGTCTTTCTTCGAGAGCTTGCCGTATTCGGCAAAACCGGCAATGCGGAAGTACCAGGAGCCGTCGTCGGTTCGGTAGGCAAGATCTTCGGCGGCCAGGCGTTCGATCAGCGCGACCATCTCGGCGATATTTTCAGTAGCGCGGGCGACGACCTCGGGTTTCTTCACGTTCAGCGAGTCGAGGTCCTCAAAAAAAGCCTGGGTGAAACGAGGCGTGTAATCGTCTATCGACAGTCCGGCAAGTGCCGCGTTGCGGATGATCTTGTCGTCCACGTCGGTGACGTTCATCACGTGGCGGACTTTCACCCCCTGCTGCTTCAGAAAACGGCGCAGCACGTCCACCTGCAGGAAGGTGCGAAAGTTCCCGATATGGCCGTAATCGTAGACGGTCGGGCCGCAGGCGTAGAGGCCAAAGGTGGCGGTTCCGGCAGGAATCAGGTCTTCGATGGTGGAAGAGAGGGTGTTGAAGAGTCTTATGGTCATGCTTTGCGGCGGATTGCGGTTCTGCGTCCTTGTGGAGTTTATCAGCCGTAGATCAGAGAGGTCTTGCTATCTTCGCTCAGTTGGCGGCGTAGATTGCTTCGATGATCTTGTCTGCCGCCTTGTGGGATGCATTGCCGGTTGGATTGTGAGCATCGCAGAGGATGGAGACGATAACGGTCTTGCCGCTGCGGGCGATGAGATAGCCACTCAGGGCGTTGGTCTCGGAGAGAGTTCCGGTTTTAGCGAAAAGCCTGCCCTTGACCGGTGATTGGGTGAAGCGGGCGGCGAGGGTGCCGTCGACTCCGGCGATCGGCAGGGTGGCGCGGAAAGCCTCGCCCCACGGTTGGCGGCCGGCATAGGCAAGCAGCGTCGTCGCTGCCCGGGGGGTGATCAGGTCCTGCGGCGAAAGCCCGGAACCGTCATAGAAGAGAAAGTCATCGGGATCGAGACCGGCCTGGGTGAGAAACTGGCGGACCACGCGGGCTCCTGCGGCCGTCGATCCGTCGTTGAGCACGGCTTTGCCGAGATCGTGCAGCAGCATCTCCGCATGCAGGTTCTGGCTGACCTTGTTGATGACGGTCAGGTCTTGGGCAAGCGGCGGCGATGTGTGGCTCGCGATGACTTTCTCTTCCGTCACTGGAGATGCGGGCGGTGCGGCCGAAATCGCCGGGATCGGGGTCCGGACCTCGGCGAGAAAGTCGGCGGTCGAAATGGGCCGCGCATGTGCGGCGGAGGCTGGACCAACTACCGTAATGCCTCCTGCCGCGAGCATCTGGCGGAAGGCGATCGCCGCGAACTCCGCGGGATCTTCGATCGTCAGGGCCAGGTGAAGACCCTTGCTGTCGACCGGCAGCGTCCCGTAGAGGCGCACGACTTTCGAACCGGGCCCGCGATCGATGCCGAGGTGCGGTTTTGGGGCGGCCGCGCCGGTGAGGGCAGTATTTTCGATCGAGTAGTAAGGAATTGGCGGGTTCCAGGTTGCGGCGACTGGGTCGCCGGGCCTTACGCCGGGCATCAGGTCGAGGTAAACGACGTTGTCGTTCACGGTGAGCGCGGTCACCGGCGCTCCGTACTCCCATTGCAGGTCGTCCCAACCCCAACCAGCGCCATACCGCTCGAAGGGAAACCAGGTGTCGTCGCCGATCACGCTTCCGGTGACTCGATGGATCTTGCCGGATTGGGCGATCTGCCCGGCAAGGTCTTCCAGCGGCTGAAGCGGCTGATTCGAGCGCTCCGTCTTCCCGGCATACGGCCAGGAGCGGCCGGAGAGAGACGGATCGCCCTGACCCACGAGCACGATGTCCCCATGCAGCGTGCCGTCTGCGTCGATGAGGCCGCGGGCGACGACCTTCGTCTCGAAATGAGTCTCCGCAGACAAGGTCGCAAAAGCAGTTGCGGTGGTGAAGAGCTTGGCGTTCGAGGCCGGCTGGAAGGATTGGCCGGCATTGAGCGCATAAATCTCCCTGTCTTGCGGCGTGATCACCGAGATGCCCCAATGGGCCCGGTTGACTGCGGGGTCGGCAAGGATCGAGACGATGGCCTTCGCCAAGGGAACAGCCGGCGTCGCGACCGCTATTTTCGCTGGCCTGGGCTGCTTTGACGGCGGTGCGGCCCACCCCGGCAGAGTCGCTGCGGCCAGCAGGGCGAGTAGTGGGATTCGAAGCTTCATCGCTGGCCGGAGTTTAGCACTCCCTAGCGGTTAAGCCTTTCCCTTCCGTCAAGCCTCACCCTGCCCGGCTAAGATCGGATCATGACCTTTGTTCCGCGTCCGCATTTCTGCTGGCAGCTTCGCAGCCGCGTGTTGCCGCTGGGCGAGCGCACGGTGATCATGGCCATCCTGAACATCACGCCTGACTCCTTCTCCGGCGACGGCACACTCGCCGAGGCTGGTGCGCACCCCGAACAGGCGATCCAGCGCGGGATTGCCATGCTCGAAGCCGGTGCCGGAATCCTGGATATCGGAGGAGAGTCGACCCGGCCAGGCAAGCACATTGCCGTCTGCGCAGAGGAGGAGATGGCCAGAGTGCTGCCGGTAATCGAGGGCATCCTGAAGCTTCGACCCGAAGCCTTAATCTCAGTCGACACCTACAAGGCGGAGACGGCGCGGACTGCCGTCGCCGCAGGCGCCGAAATTGTGAACGACGTCAGCGGATTCCTGTGGGACGCGGCGATGGCGGCAAGCTGCGCCGAGCTCGCCTGCGGCGTCGTGCTGATGCACACCCGCGGCCGCCCCGACGAATGGCGAACGCTGCCGCGCCTCAGCGCCGAAGAGGTCGTTCCTACCGTGAAGCAGGAATTGCGAGAGCGGCGCGACGCGGCGCTGGCCGCAGGCGTGACGCCGGAGCGCCTGGTGCTCGACCCCGGCCTGGGTTTTGGCAAGGCCTTTGAAAGCAACTACCCGCTGCTGGCGCGCCTCGGCGAGCTCGTTGAGCTTGGCCAGCCGCTGCTCTCGGGCGTCTCGCGCAAGTCGTTCCTGGGCCGAACGCTGGCGCCCCTGTATGCCGGGCTCGACCCCCTGGCTATTGACCGCGGCAACGCGACTCTTGCGGCGGTGACGGCTTCGATCCTGGCCGGGGCGTCGATCGTGCGGGTCCATGACGTGCGGCCGGCGGTGGAAGCAGCAGCGATTGCCGATGCGGTCCTGGCGGCCGCTGGATCACGACCGCTGGCAGCGAAAGAAACACCGCCCGAACGGCCGTAACTCAAAAGACTATTGCCATTGGCTCTTATGGCGCTCCAGCCACCAGCAGGGCTGGTCGCCGTTGTGAGGGAAGATCGACTTTACGCAAGGCTGATCGACGGAGCCGAGGTAGTCGTACTCTTCCTTTTGCCCTTTGAGCGGCGTTGCCAGATATTGGCTGACGGTCACTTTGCCCAGACCGCTCCGGTGCGCCATCCTGAGTCCCAGGGCGGCCCAGTCGGCGAAGTAGAGAACCACTGCGCCCAGCAGGAGATACTTGAGAGTCCGGGTCAAAGGCGTCGCCATCTTGTAGCCATACTACGTCGAGCAGGTCACACCTGGACATGGCCGCATTTCACCCTCTTCCGAAGCGTGTCTTCGCGGAGCTATACTTCCCGCAGAATGAAATCCTGAAAGGCTCGATGCCTGGATGGAGGCGCGACCGTGTTCCGCGAACTCGCCAAAGCTGTCTCTCTCATTTTGAGCATTGCCTCCATTTATGCCTTGCTGGGCAGCGCATTTTTCGTGCCCGGCAGCCCTTGGCAACAGCGGCTTCTGGGATCGGTTGAGACCTTGGCAATGAGCGCCTGCGTGTGCTTCGCCAGTGGATTGCTCTTCAGCGTTACCGCCAAAGCTGAGCCTCCAGTGACGGAGACCCTTCCAGTCAGACTGTTTTTCTGGTCGCTCGGCGGGGTGGTGCTCATGTTTGCGCTGTCGCGCTACCTCGAGGTCTATTACATTCCGACGATCTGGAAAAACCAGCCGTACTAGCGTCTCGAGTGCGCCCGCATGAGCGCGGAGGAGAATAGCAAGAGCCCCGGCCGAAAGGCCTCTCGGTAAGCGGCTGGGCAGCTGGTCATCCGGTCATCCGGTCAGCTGGGCAGCTGGTCATCCGGTCATCCGGTCAGCTGGGCAGCTGGTCATCCGCAAGAACGATCGCCCAGGTCTTAAGCAAAAACGGTCGTAAGGTAAGAATGGGGCATACCTCAAGAAGGTCGCACCACAAACGGGCCGCGAGGCAGGCGGCATATATGGAGTGCGGCCCCCCTCCCCCTAGGACTTTCTTGTAAGTTCTTTCAGTTGATAGAGTTGCCGCGGATGGTCTGGGCTAAATTATTCATTCCATTAGCAGAGAAGGGCAAAATATTGATTCCATTCTGGGTGTGGGATTTCCGTTGGAAGCTCAACTTGACCTCTCACTTCTGGTTTTGCACTGTATCTCAAGTTTACCAAATCAGAGGGTTTCACTATGCCAAATCAGGACGACTTTCTGATCCCTGGAATGAAGGAGTTACCAAGTATTTTCGGCTGGGGCCCTTGACAACTTTTGAGTGAATCCAGTTTTGTACTTTCTACGCTGAGGAGAGCTCCGAGGACCGGAGTTGCCGCGGGTAGCGGATCGTCTTCGTTCGAAACGGAACTGGCATTCAGCGCTCGTGCTGTGGAGGCAAGTGGATGCTATGAGATGTCAAGAAAGCATGCGAACTCTGCCAACCGCTGGCGGAGTTCGCATGCCTGGCGCATGCGAACTCCACCAAAGGGTGCGGCTTCGCTGCTACTTCGTGCCGGCACCTTCCAGGAGCACATTGGAGTCGTTTGCTCCATTACTGCCCAAGGTGAGCGTGATGGTGTGCGGCCCTTCCGACAATGCCGTGAACTGAATGTTGACGTTGCAGGTGCGGCCGGGGAGGGTTCCTCCGAGGCAGTATGCGGGATTCTGGCTCAGGATCTTGTAGCTGGGGCTCTCCAGGTACGGGGAGATGATGAGGTTGGCGTTGCCCTGGTTGGTGATCGAAAGCGGCAACGTCTTGCTAGTACCGAGGGGAATAGATCCAAAATTCAGAGGGGCGAACTGATCGTGAATGTATTCAGTCACCGCATAATCGTCAACTGCCTCGGTCGCAAGGAAGAGATCTCCCGCAGCGTCCACGGTGAACCCATAAGTATTGCTGTCATACCCGTCACTATCTTCGATATACCCCACTGTTCCAAACGAGATGGGAGAGGGACTCCCTGCGGGATACTCGAGGGCGTTCAGATCGGTAAAGTAATTGTCATACGAACCGTACGTGGCTCCCAGGTCTATGGTGAACAAGTCTCCCACCCCGTCCACGGCCAATGCTTCGCGAGTGAGGCCGACCACCAGATCGGGACTACTGATCAGGACAATTGGAGAACCACCCCCAGCCGGGTACTTCACCACTTGACTGTAATTCACGGTATCACCGACCGCCGATAGCACGAACAAATCACCTCCTGCGTCGGCTTCTATTCCTTCGATCCCAACGCCCACGTTAAGAGGAATGATTTTCGCGCAGCTACTACTCTGGCATCCAGACGGCAGCTCCACTACGCGGGCGTCGTTGGGATCGGGCGTATTAGTGAAGTAATCCAAAACGAAAATGTCGCCCGCTCCGTCTGCTGTCAAAGACGATGGGGCAGCCAGTGCGGGAAACGGTAAGGTAGTTTGGGGTCCGCCGCCAGCCGGCAACTCGATCACCGAACCATAAGAGGACTGTGGGATCTTCTCAATGACGGTTACAAAGACATCTCCGGCTCCGTCCACGGCTAGCCCTGCCGGTCCTGACCCATTCGTCCCACCAGAGGGTCCGTAACTCGAGCTGTCAAACTTGAAAGGCAAGGTTATCTGGGGGCCACCGTCGGCAGGCAACTCGACGACACTTCCCTCATTAAAGGCGAGGAACACATCTCCAGCACCGTCTACCGCTGGCTGAGCCGCGAAATACGACGGACGTCCCACGGCCGGCGTCACTTTGGGGAATGCACCCTGAGACAGCGCCGCGATCTGTGGCCCGACGCCAGTCCCCCATATCGGCATAACGGCCAGCACCTTTCCCGATTCGTTGACGAGCTGTACGGCCCCTGTACGACCGCCCGCGAGCCTTGGTGCAAATTGCACGTTCACTACGCAGGTCTCGCCAGGGGTCACGCCGCCTGTGCAGGTAGTTCCATTCGCAAGGACGAAGTCGAGATTGGGCGAGCCAAGGGTAAGAACCTTTGGCGTTCCAAGCGTGCCGCCGGCGGTGACCTTGTAATCCAGCGTCACGATCTTACTGCATGGTGCAGGTTCCGTCTGACCCGGTTTACAAAGGTTGGCACTGCCGAAGTTGACCGCGAGTGTCGCGCCGGTGAAAGTCAGGGTTTGGGCAGGCAGGCTTGTAGGGGCGAGAAGCGTGAGAGTCGTTCCAAGCAGAAGGAGAGTAGGGGTGATTGGCCGGAATTGGCTGAAAATGCTGGAATCAAAAAACCGAGGCAGGTGTCTTTTCATTGTGCAGGTCTCCAATAGAAGCGGTTCCTTGTAGGCTTTATTCCCTCTCTGTCGAGAGAGGGCGGCTCTTTTTCTTACAAGCCTCGTAGCGGTTACTTCGTGCCGTTTCCTTCCAGCAGGACGGTGGAGTCGTTTGCTCCATTACTGCCCAAGGTGAGCGTGATGGTGTGCGGCCCTTCCGATAATGCTGTGAACTGAATGTTGAGGTTGCAGGTACGGCCGGGGAGGGTTCCTCCGAGGCAGTATGCGGGATTCTGGCTCAGGATTTTGTAGCTGGGGCTTTCGAGATAGGGGGAGACGATGAGGTTTGCATTGCCGGTGTTGGTCACTCCTAATGAGAGAGTCTTGGCGGCGCCGACGGCTAGAGAGCCAAAATTCAAGGGAGCGAACTGGGACCGTTGAACCTCCCCGGTGGTCGCCTGATAGGGCTCTTCGACATACCGGTTGGGGCAGCCGTAAGTGAAGTAAACATTACCGGGCAGGTCAACCGCCAGCTGGTAGGGTCCGCAATCATAACCATCCAGATTGCCGATAAGAACGACAGGAGTGCTACTGCCCGCCGGGATCTCCACAAGATTAAGGCTGTCGGCAGAGACAGATGCCGTATCGTCGACAAACGTGAACATGTCCCCGACTCCGTCGATCACCCCCGGCCCTGCGATGTAGGGTAAGACGATCGGACTGCCGCCCCCAACGGGAAACTCTGTCAGCGTGATCGGGCCGGCGCCGTAGTACTGCGCGACAAACACATCGCCGGGAGTATCGGCCGAGACCCCAGCAACGATGCCCCTCGTAGTGACCAGAGTCTCTTCACAGCTACTGCTCTGACAACCGGCGGGCAGCTTCAAGACCAGGTTGTTATTACTGAAGGCGAAAGAGTCTCCAATCCCGTCGACGAGCACGCTTAAGCTATCCGGATTATCGAAGAGGCTAAAAGGAAGAGTGACCTCGGGCGAACCTCCGGAGGGAAACTCCGCGATGACACCGCGCTGGTCGTGGTTGGAAGCCGGGAAAAACAGGTCTCCCGCTCCATCCAGAACCAATTCAGCCTCCAATGTAGGAGGAAGAGATGAATCGAACTTGAAAGGAAGCGTGATCTGGGCGTGGGCGCCCGCGAGTTGTTCCACGATCAACGGCCCGTCGGACGTAGATGGCACAATACCGATCAAGTCGCCAGCGCCATCGACAGCGACCTGGGAGGGCGACATACCTGCAACCCAATTTACCGGTTCAAAGTAGGTGATCACTGCATTGGTAAGGGTTCCAATTTGAGGGCCCGTTCCGGTTCCCAGAATCGGGGTTGTCGCCAGCACGGTGCCGCCTTCGCTCATTAGCTGGATCGCGCCGGCGACAGCCCCGGCGAATCTCGGCGCAAACCGCACGTTGACCGAGCAGGTCTCCCCCACGGTAACGCCGCCCGTGCAGGTCGTTCCATTGGCCAGGGTGAAGTCCAGATTGGGTGAGCCCATGGTCAGGGCTTTGGGTGCCCCGAGAGTGCCTCCTGCGGTGACCTTGTAGTCCAGTGTCAAGGTCTTGCTGCAGGGAGCCGGCTTGGCTTGACCAGGTTTACAGAGGTTGACGCTCCCGAAGTTCACCGAAGGTGACGAGCCAGTGAAAGTCAGGGTTTGGGCGCGGAGGCTCGCAGGAGTGAGAAGCGTGAGAGTCGCTCCAAGCAGAAGGAGAGTAGGGGTGAATGGCCGGATCTGGCTGAAAGTGCTGGAATCAAAGAACCGAGGCAGGTGTCTTTTCATGGCGAAGGTCTCCAATAGTGGCGGTGCCTTGCAGGCTTTTCTTCCCTCTCTGTCGAGAAGTGTGGCTCTTTTTCAGAGAAAGTTGTCTTTTTGAGCCTAGGCTTCGGCTGATTGAGCGAGAACCCTACAAAGGAAATAATGTTTTGCATGTTCCTACGGTCAGGCCATCGTTTGCGATCCTGAGATCGTGCATGGGCGGCCTGTTGTCTCGGGTTGTGCGCGTGGAGCGCGGCTCGGAGTAAAACCGCAGATCGTTCGCGCTGCTCAGGATGACACTTGTTTCCTGGAAGGCGATTGTTCCGATCCAATTCAGAGCGGAAACGGCTTTGCATGCGACACCCTGCCTTTGCTCCTTTTATCCTTCCGCCAGAGGCGCGGAAGGATGGGCAACCACGCTGGGGGCGGGAGAGGCTTTCGACTCTCGCCGAGGCCCGGTGACACGCAACTGCTAGACTTTTGGCAGAGGAGTTGTTTTCTCATGGTCCAGGTGCTGCCATCCATTCTTTCCGCCAACTTCGCCCATCTGGCTGACGATGTCGCCGCCGCGGAGCGGGGCGGGGCGAAGGTCATTCACGTGGACGTGATGGACGGCCACTTCGTGCCAAACCTCTCGCTGGGGTTCCCCATCATCAAGTCCCTGCGCGGGGCGACGCAACTGACCTTTGACTGCCACCTGATGATCGAGAACCCGGACCAGTTCATCGCCGATTTCGCCGATTCGGGGGCCAACTGGGTCAGTGTCCACTACGAGGCCTGCCGCCATCTCGACCGCACGTTGAACCTGATCCGCGAGCATGGCATGGAGCCCGCTGTGGTGATCAACCCGGCCACGCCGGTCGATTTGCTGGTGGAAGTGCTGCCGCTGGTCCACCATGTGCTGGTGATGAGCGTGAACCCCGGTTTTGGCGGGCAGAAATTTATTCCGTATGCGCTCGACAAGATCAGCCAGCTGCGCCGGATGCGCGAAGAGCGCGGGCTGCAATTTCTGATTGAAGTCGACGGCGGCGTGGATCACGAAACCATCCGGTCAGTCGTCCAAGCGGGAGGGGAGCTGCTCGTCGCAGGCAATGCCGTCTTTGGCAAGGGCGATGGAGAGACGGCCACTCGGGAACTGACCCTGGCGGCGCTCGAGGCGGCAGGGGAAGCGCGGGAAGCCGGGCAGCGGAAGGCGGCGGAAGCGAAGACCGGTCAATAGATTGGCAATGAAATTGGCCATGCGCTCGTAGCCCAAGCCCGGACTCATGCAATAGACTAAAAGTGCAGTTTGTTTTGAGGTGTTATGCAGCGTTTCCTCCTCCGCGTTTCCGGTGCCGTGTTGCTAACGGCATGTATTCTTCCTGCTCAAGCTGGGCCGATTTTCGGCAAGAAAAGCTCGGGGAAGAAGCCTAATACCAGCAACCCGCTCTCGGGGCTCGACTCGAAGCAGCCGGATAAAGAGCTCTACGACAAGGCCATGAATGCCCTGAAGAAGGGGCATTTTGACGTCTGCCGGCTCGATCTGCAGACGCTGCTGAATACCTACCCCGACTCGGAATACCAGATGCGCGCCAAGCTTGCGATCGGCGACAGCTGGTTCAAGGAGGGGGGCTCGGCGGCTTACACGCAGGCGGAGTCGGAATACAAGGATTTCATCACTTTCTTCCCCAACGTGCCGGAGGCCGCCGAGGCCCAGATGCGGGTGGCCGACATTTACTACATGCAAATGGAAAAGCCCGACCGGGACCCGGTGAATGTGAACCGCGCCGAGGCCGAGTACCGGCAGATGATCAACCAGTTCCCCGATTCGACGCTCATTCCCCGCGCGCAACAACACCTGCGCGACGTGCAGGAGGTGCTGGCGCAGCGCGAGTATGAAGTCGGCACGTTCTACAGCACCCACGAGAACTGGGCTGCCAGCATCGCCCGCCTGCAAACGGTCGCAGACACCTATCCGCTTTTCAGCCATAGCGACTTGAACCTGCTGGGCCTGGGGGACGCCTTCACATCGGAAGCGCGCGCCGTACAGGCGCTGCCCCCGAATAAAATGCCTGCTGCGGTCAAGGAGCAACTGGTTCGGGTTTACAACGACCAGGCAGCCGCCGCGTATACCCGCGTTGTGACCAAGTACGCGATGGCCCCGCACGTTGAAGACGCGAAAGACCGGTTGATTGCCCTGGGCCGCCCGGTGCCCGAACCGACCCACGACGAACTTGCCGAGAGCCAGGCGCAGGAAGAGAGCCGGGTCCCGGTCAAGCTCTCGCAGCGGGCCGTTCTGCTCTTCAGCAAGGCTCCGTCGACGGTTGAGGCGGCGCACGTTGGCCAGCCCACGCTGGTCGACCCGGCCGCGACCACGGCGCCGCAAGTCGCTCGAGCCGCCAATGCGTCGTATGCTGCGGCTTTGCGTGGGCAAAATCCCGCAGCGCCGGCGCCGGTATCTGCCTCGAATGCGGCCATTCAGAATGGCACCGCACCGCCGCGCAGCGATCAGCCAGCTACCCCTCCCACGCTTGAGAACGTGCCGGACAGCGGTACTGGCGTAGGCGCAGAGATCATCACACCATCGAACAACGGCACGGGTGCGGCTCCCTCCGCAGACAATGCTCCGGCAGCGCCGGCCAATCCTCCAACGGGCGCGGCCTCGCCTGCAGCGGTCAATGGCGCTCCTGTTCCGACAGCCGTTCCGGATAGCGGCGGCCTGCGCGCTGTCGGGCCGACCGATGTAACGACGCTGCCGGCGCCGGACAAGCCGGCGGACGCTCCGTCGCAGGTCAACGATGTGAAATCGACCGGCCCGGCGGTTGTGACCACCGGGACCACCTCGGCGGCAGCCGCAAAGAAGGGCGATCGCGGCAAGTATGACGCGAGCAAGGAATCGTCGAGCAAGCACAAGAAGAAAAAGGGCGTGGATAAGCTGAACCCGTTCTAATAACGGGTTCAGCTTTTCAGGACGACAGAAGGGCCGCATATCGCGGCCTTTTTCCTTGGTTGCCCCCATGCTCGGCAGGCATCAATGTTTTGACGGTGGGCTATTTTCCGGTGTAGCTCGCATGCCCGGGGACACGAACGAGACCCCGCGGCGCAAAAGCTAGCACTAGATGGCGATGCAGCCAGGGGTAGTGGATGTTTCTGGCCCGGAAACTCGTCTCGGCCGGGCAGAGCAGCTAAACTGGAAAGATAATGCCTCACGAACTGCCCAAAGCTTACGACCCTACTACGATTGAAGATCGCTGGGCAGAGTACTGGGTTGACGAACAACTCTTCAGTACGAAGCCGGTGCGTTTTGTGCCTGCGCAGGGCGCTTCGGGCGATGCTACGGCCGGCCGTCCTTTCACCATCCTGCTGCCGCCGCCCAATGTCACGGGCCGGCTGCATATGGGCCACATGCTCAACCAGACGGAGATGGACATTGTCATTCGCTGGCGCCGCATGTCGGGCGACCTGGCGCTCTGGGTTCCGGGCACGGACCACGCCGGCATAGCCACCCAGCTCATGGTGGAGCGCCAGCTGGCGGGCGAGGGCAAGACGCGCCAGCAGCTTGGGCGCGAGGCCTTCCTCGAGCGGGTCTGGCAATGGAAGCAGCTCTACGGGGGCGCCATTCTCGACCAGATGAAGCGCCTGGGCGCGAGCGTAGACTGGTCGCGCGAATATTTCACCATGGACGAGAATCTTTCGATTGCGGTGAAAGAGGCCTTCGTCCGGCTGCATGAACAGGGACTGATCTACCGGGGCGCTTATATCGTGAACTGGTGCCCGCGATGCCAGACGGCGATCTCTGACGTCGAAGTCGTCCACGGCGAGCAAAAGGGCAGTCTCTGGGAGATTCGCTATGAAGTGGTCGAGGAGCCTGGCAGCTACGTCGTGATCGCGACCACCCGGCCCGAGACCCTGCTGGGAGACACGGCGGTCGCGGTGCATCCGGACGACGAACGGTATCTGCATCTCCACGGCAAACGGCTGCGCCTGCCGCTGGTGGGGCGCGAGATCCCGATCGTGGCCGATGACTGGGTGAGTCGCGATTTCGGCACCGGGGCGGTCAAGGTGACGCCGGCGCACGACCCCAACGATTTTGCGCTGGGCCAGCGCCACGGTCTTCCTTCGATCAGCGTGATGGACGAGACGGCGCATATCCAGATCGATGGAGCGCCGGGCAGCCCCTACGCTGGATTGGATCGCTATGAAGCCCGCGCCAGGATGGTGGCCGACCTTGACGCCGAAGGCCTGCTGGCCGCGGTAAAAGACCACGTGAACAATGTGGGCAAGTGCGACCGATGCGGAACGGTGGTTGAGCCGCGCTTGTCGACACAGTGGTTTGTGAAGGTGCAGCCGCTGGCCGACAAGGCCATTGCGGCGGTCGAGCAGGGCTACATCGAATTCACTCCCGCTCAATATCGCAAGACGTACATGGAGTGGATGAGAAACATCCACGACTGGTGCATCTCGCGGCAGCTCTGGTGGGGCCACCGGATTCCGGCCTGGCATTGCGCCAGCTGCAAGCAGATCACGGTCGCGCGGGAGACGCCGCCGGCCTGCCAGCATTGCGGCAGCATCGAGATCACGCAGGAGACTGACGTGCTCGATACGTGGTTTTCCTCCGGCCTGCTGCCCTTTACGGTCTTTGGCTGGCCGCAGGCGACCGCCGACCTGGCGACGTTTTATCCGACGCAGCTGCTGCTGACCGGTTTCGACATTCTCTTCTTCTGGGTCGCGAGAATGATCATGCTGGGCTGCCATTTCATGCTGGATGTTCCGATGGCGGATGGCTCCGAGCGCAGGCTGCAGAACGCGGTGCCCTTCCGCGAGGTTTATATTCACGCGCTGGTGCGCGATGCCGACCGGCAGAAGATGTCGAAAACCAAGGGCAACGTGATCGATCCGATCGAGATCGTGAAGCGCTTCGGGACCGATGCCGTGCGATTTACGCTGGCCGCGATGGCCTCGCCGGGAACCGACATCGCGTTCAGCGAAGCCCGCACCGAGGGCTACCGCGCCTTTGCCAATAAGATCTGGAACGCCGCCCGCTTCATCTTCATGAACATGGACCGGGCGACCGAGGCCGGCATGGGCGTGGACCCGGCGCGGCTGCTGGCCGACCCGGTGCTGACTCCGTCGAGCGCGGTCGAAGCGCGCTGGATTGTCTCCCGGCTGAACACCACCAGCGCCGAGGTCAACGAGGCGCTGGCGGAGTTCCGCTTTCACGAAGCCGCCAACATCATTTACCAGTTCTTCTGGGGAGATTTCTGCGACTGGTATCTCGAGATCGTCAAGCTCCGGCTGGATTTCAACGAGCCCGCCAACAAAGGGGCGACGCAATCGGCGCTGGCCACGTTGATCGGGGTCTTTGAGACGGCGCTGCGGCTGTTGTCGCCTTTCATGCCCTTCATCACCGAGGAGATCTGGCAGGCGCTTTATGACCAGAATCCGCCGGCGAAGTCGATTGCGCTGACGAGATACCCGGAGCCGGCGGCCGAGCATATTGACGCGTCGGTTGAAAAGCAGATGACCACGCTGCAGGAGATGATCGTGACGCTGCGGTCTTTGCGCAAGGACCTTGATGTCCCCGAGAAAGAGCAGGTTCCTGCGTATTTCCTCTCGTCGAATGGGATGGATCGGGTCTTTCAGGCAAACCATGACATCGTCCAGAAGCTTGCCCGCATTTCAACTCTCGAGCCCGAGACCGCCTGGAGGCTTGCTTCCTCAAATACGAGGACAACGGCGAGCTTCACGACCGGCCTGCTTTACGAGCGGCAGATCGACGTGGCTGCGGAGCGGGAGCGGCTGCTGAAAGAAGTGGCCAAATACGAGAAGGAGCTGCAATCGAAGCACGGCCAGCTCGGCAACGAGGCCTTTCTATCGAAAGCCCCTGCGCCGATCGTGGAGGGTCTTCGCACCCGTGCCGCGGAGCTGGTTCTACTCATCGCGAAAGCCCATGAAGGGCTGGCTGGGCTTTCGCCATCACTGTAACTGCGACGGATACATAATGGATTGGAAGAGTAAACGCGTCACCGCCCTGCTCGAACAGGCGCTCAAAGAAGACAAGGCCACCAAGGACGCGACGACGTCGATCACCATCGACCCCAAGCTGCGCGCCTCGGGAACGATCCTGGCCAAGCAGGACTGCGTGATCGCCGGGCTGGGGTGCATACCGCGCTTCCTGGAGATCTTTGCCGAGCTGGACAAGAAGCAGTCCGGCCGCTATGAAGTGATCAGCCATCCGGAGATCTTCGATGGCGTTCGCGTGAAGCAGGGGCAGGCGCTGGCCGTCATTCGCCACAACGCCCGCGTGCTGCTGGCCTGTGAACGAGTCATGCTCAACCTGCTGCAGCACATGAGCGGGATTGCGACGCTGACCCGGCGCTATGTGGATGAAGTGAAGGGCACCAAAGCGAAGGTGCTCGACACCCGCAAGACCATGCCGGGGATGCGGGCGCTCGATAAATATGCCGTGCGCTGCGGCGGCGGCGAGAACCATCGCCTCGATCTCTCGGACGGCATTTTGATCAAGAACAATCACATCTCGCTCGGCGGCGGACTGCCCAAGGTGCTGGCGGCGGCTATGGAGCATCGCGAGGCGGGCAGAACGGTCGAGGTCGAGGTGCGCAGCTTTGACGAACTCAACCTGGCCCTCGAAGGGGGCGCCGAAGCCCTGCTGCTCGACAACATGACGCCCGCCGAGATCAAGAAGACTGTCGCCCTGGTGCGCGGGCGCGGGCTGACCATTCCGCTCGAGGCCTCTGGCGGCATCGTCCTTGAAAATATTCGCAAGTATGCCCTGGCCGGTGTGGATTACATCTCGGTCGGCGCGCTGACCCACTCCGCGATGGCCGTCGATTTGAGCATGAAAATCACCGCCGAAGTCTATTAAACCGAAAAGAGTATTTGCTGGGCCAACCTGACCAATTCGAGGATCCGTTCGACATCACGGCCCTCGACGCGGCGCTCAGCGGAACACCCTTCTGTCACAATCTTCGCTTCTTTCCCACGATTCACTCCACCAACACCCTCGCCATACAGGAGGCCGAGGCGGGCGCGCCGGAAGGCATGGTCTATTTTGCCGACGAGCAGACGGCCGGGCGCGGGCGCGGCGCGCACCAGTGGCAGTCGCCCAGCGGCTCGGGGCTCTACGTCAGCGCCCTGCTGCGCCCAAGGATCGCCCCGGCCGACGTGCTCTGGCTCTCGCTTGCGGCCGGTCTCGCGGTGCGCGCAGCCGTTGCGCAGGTGACCTCGATCGAGGCCGACCTGCGCTGGCCTAACGACCTGCTCTTTGGCCCGCGCAAGGTCTGCGGCATACTCACCGAGCTTAATGCCGAGGTCACGCGGGTCCGCCATCTGGTGATCGGCATCGGCATCAACGTGCATCAGGAGAGCTTCCCTGAAGAGCTTCGCTCGCAGGCGACGTCGCTTTACCTTGAGAGCGGCAAGCATTGGCCGCGCCAGGAACTGCTGGCCGCGCTGCTCGCCAACCTGCTTCGCGAAATCACCAACCTGACCACCGCACCCAAGCTCGACCAGGCGACTCGCGGGATACTGGATCGGCTGGAGGCTTCCTCCTCCTGGATTCGCGGCAAGCGGGTGCGCGTGGACGAGGGCGGCGGTTATAGGAGGCCGAGTTACATGGGGGTGACGGCCGGGCTCGACCCGCGCGGCTTCCTGCTGGTGCAGACAGGGGATGGCTTGCAAACGGTGCTCTCGGGCGGAGTACGCGAGCTCTGACGCTGAAGTATTTAGAATGAATACCTGATGCTACTCGCGCTCGATGTCGGCAACACCAACACGGTGCTCGCGCTCTATAACCTGGAGCTGGACAGCCCCGGCGACCTGGTTGCGAACTGGCGGGTGACCACGCAGAAGACGCAGACCGCCGATGAGTTCGGGGTGTTGATCCTGAGCCTGTTGTCACTGCACAAGATTGACGCAGCCTCGGTCACGGGGGTGATTATTTCTTCCGTCGTTCCTCCGCTCGACTCGACGCTGCGGCGGGTGTCGGAGCGTTATTTTAAGTTGAAGCCGCTCTTTGTCGAGCCCGGCATCAAGCTGGGCATGCCGCTGCTCATCGACAACCCCGCCGAGCTGGGCGCCGACCGCGCCGCCAACGGGGTCGCCGCTTTTGAGCGCTACGGCGGCCCTTGCGTGGTGGTCGATTTCGGCACGGCGACCACCTTTGACGTGGTCTCAGCAAAGGGTGAGTTTCTGGGGGGAGTGATCGCGCCGGGGCTCGGGATCTCTGCCGATGCGCTCTTTTCGCGGGCTGCGAGGCTGGCGCGAGTCAACATCAAGAAGCCGGCCAAGGCAATTGGCACCAACACTGTGACAAATCTGCAGAGCGGGATTTTTTACGGCTACATAGGCCTGGTCGACGGCATTCTTGAGCGGGTGATCGCGGAACTCGACAGCAAACCGAAGGTGATTGCGACCGGCGGCCTCGCGACGCTGATCGCGGACGACTCGAAGTACATCACGAGGGTGGACCACTTGTTGACGCTCGACGGCCTGCGCCTGATCTATCAGCGCAACGCTGGGCAGCGCAACGCCGGGCAGCGCAATGCCGGGCAGCGCGATGCCGGCGACCACAAGGGGACGTCCGGGGGCGGCCGGGCCAAAGAAGAAGCGAAGAGCTGAGTGCGGAATTATTTTAACTACTTCACCGAGATCGAAGAGCAATTTCAACGGCGGCGCGGCTCCCTGCTGATGCTCTCGACGCTGGACTGGGCCCTGATCGAGACATGGCGCGAAGCTTCAGTACCGCTTCCGGCGGTGCTTCGCGGCATCGATGCGGCGTTTGACAAACATGACGCCCGCAAGGTCACCGCGAAGGCGCGAACCCGGCGCATCAATGGGCTCGCCTGGTGTACGCAGGAAGTGATGCAGGCCGTCGATGACATGCAGGAGGCGGCGGTCGGCGCTTCGACGGTCGCGGCACAGGCTGGCCCCGCGCCTGGTTTTGAACAGGAACGCATTGCCGCTCATCTTGAGAGCTGCGGCCGTGCGCTCAGGAGCGCCGAGTTGACCAGCATCGCGCTCGCGACCGCAGCCGAGTCTGCCGCGCACCTCGAAGAACTCGCGACGCAAGCGCGGGTGACGCCCCCCGATCTTGAAGCGCTCGAGCGCAGCCTGACGGTGATGGAAGAGAAGCTCTTTGCCGCCGTGACCGCGACGACGGCCGAGGCCGACCTGCTGGCTATGCGCGAACAGGCGGCGCACGAGCTGGCTCCGTATCGCAGCCGCATGAAGACCGTGCAGATCCGCCAGATCGAGCAGCAGTTTCTGCAGAAGCGCCTGCTGGAACACTGGAGACTGCCGCGGCTCAGCCTCTTCTACATGAGCCAGGTATGAGGCGATCGGGATGAGACTACGCATCGAGAAGGCGATCTACGGCGGCTCCGGGCTGGCCAGAATCGGCCCATCGGACCTTGGCAGGGAGGAAGCGGCGCTCGCCGGCAAGACAGTGTTCACGCCGCTGACACTGCCGGGCGAACTGGTGGAAGCCCACATTACGGAAGACAAGCGCAGCTTCATCCACGCCGAAGCGGATGCGATCCTCGAGCCTTCCCTGCTGCGGACGACCCCCGGCTGCCCGTATTTCGGCAGCTGTGGAGGTTGCAGCTATCAGCACGCCGTTTCTGCGCACCAGTTGGAGATGAAGGCTGCGATCCTGGTCGAGACGCTTGAGCGTGCGCGACTCGCAAAACTGCCTCCAGTTCACACCGTCAGCGGGGAGTCCTGGCGCTACCGCAACCGTATTCGCCTGCACATCCAGGCCGAGCCCTTTGCGCTTTGCTACCGCGAACGCCGCTCGCATGAGCTGCTGGCAGTGGTGGAATGCCCGATCGCCGCGCCGCTGCTCGAAAAAGCACTCGTCACTGTTACAAATGGTGGAAAGGCGCTGGGACTCGCTTCTCTTTGTGAAGAGATCGAGTTTTTTACCAACTCGGACGAGAGCGCTCTTGCCATCTCTTTCATCACCAGCCGGCCGGCGACGGCCGACCATGGGCGTCTGACCATGATCTGCGAATCGCTCAAGCGGCAGCTCCCCGAACTCACCGGCGCGTCGCTCGTCCGGACACAAGGAAGGCAGCCGGGCGGCGTGGTGCAAAGCTGGGGAGAGGCCTCGCTTCGATACCGCGCCTGCAACACGGTCTATCGGGTGAGCGGCGGCGCGTTCTTCCAGGTGAACCGGTTCCTGGTCGAGGCGCTCGCGGAGCTTGTGACCGGCAATCGCGCCGGCAGGGTCGCGTGGGACCTTTATGCCGGCGTCGGCCTCTTTGCCCGCGCACTCACAGAGAGATTTGAGCGGGTGATTGCGGTGGAAGCTTCGCCCGCTTCGATCGCCGATCTTCGCCAGAATCTCGAGGGCACCTCGCACCGCGTCGTCGAGGCAACGACACTCGACTTTCTGCGCAAGCAGAAGACTTCTTCGACGCCGCCCGATCTCGTCGTCATCGACCCGCCGCGCGCCGGTCTCGGTTCGATCATCACGACGCTGCTTTCCGGGATTGGGCCGGAAGAGATTGTTTACGTTTCTTGCGATCCGGCGACGCTGTCGCGCGACCTCGCGGCGCTGGTAGAATCCGGCTACGACCTCAAGACAATCACAATGGTGGATTTGTTTCCCCAGACCTTCCACCTGGAAAGCGTTTGCGTGTTGACGCGCAGATAGCAAGGTTGGCTCGGGGCGCGTACGCTCATGTCCGCTGCCGCCATTGCGCCGCCGTTCCCCCCTCCCAAAGCGAGAGATGCGGTGCGCGCGCCGGTGCGGGGACGCCGTATCGAACCGCTCAGCGTACAGACGGCACCGGCGCTCTATGCGGCCTGCTGCTTCGCAGTAGGAGTTCTGCTCTCGCACACTCTCTACGAGCCGCCTGCGCTTGCTTTGGCGGTGATCGTTCTGGCCGCGATCGCTGCATGGACGGCGGCCGGCCATGTGCTCCGCACAGTGCTCGCGCCGCTTTCGCTGGCGTGGATCGCGGCCGGCCTTTTCTGCACCGGAATCCAGCCGGCTCCGAATCCGCAGGCAGCGCTGCTTGCCTCCACCGCGAGCGGAGCGCACACGCTCGTGGGCTACGTGGTTCGCGCCGGGCCGATCCGGACAGTCGAGACGACGGCACCGTTCGCCTCGCATGCTGTGCGGGAGAAGTCGCAGAGCCTCGACTTGCAGGTGGCGGGCGTTGCGGACGGCGCGGCAACTCTGCCCATCAGCGGCGGGGCTCGTCTCACCGTCTATGCGACGGCCGAGGAGCCGTTTTCCGGTTTCCACTGCGGCCAGGAGTTGCGCGTGCTGGCCGCGGCCCATCCGCCGGAGCGCTACAACGACCCGGGTGTCTGGAATTCGACAGCCTACCTGCTCGAGCAGGGAATCAGCGTGATCGCGAGCGCGAAGGCGCCAGCAGTTGCGGTCCTTCGCGGCCCGGAACACAGTTCACTCCCCTGCCGTTTGAAGGCTTTGCAGCAGGCGGCGAGCGAGCGAGTGATGGCGCTTGCGGACACGGACTCGAGCGCCCCGCCGGGCAGCGGATTGCCGGCCTTTTTCCGGCTTAGCAGCGAAGACGCCTCCATGCTGGCAGCCATGATCACGGGCGACCGGAGCTGGCTCGAGCGCGGCACCCGCATCGGGTTTGAACGCACCGGGTCATTTCACCTGCTGGTTGTTTCCGGGCTGCATCTCGCGATTTTTGCCGGACTGATTTTCTGGATAGCGCAGCGGCTCCGTCTGCCCCGGCTCTGGGCCTCGCTGCTCACGATAACCGCGGCGCTCGCGTATGCGGTCTTTACGGGATTTGGACAGCCGGTGCAGCGATCGTTCTGGATGATTACGCTTTACCTGCTGGGGCGGCTGCTCTGGAGGGAGCGCAGCGCGCTCAACGCGATCGGGTTTGCGGCGCTCTGCCTGCTGGCGGCCAACCCCGCAGGCCTCTTCGACGCCGGCTTCCAGATGACGCTGCTCTCGGTGGTGGCGATCGCCGGCATCGCCACCCCGCTGGCCGAGCGCAGCTTCGCGCCTTATCTGCGCGCCACGCGAAATCTCCCGCTGCTGGCGATCGATCCCTCGCTGCCGCCAAAGGCGGCCCAGTTCCGCGTCAGCCTGCGGCTCCTGGCGATTCATCTGGCTCCGCTCACCGGCAAGAGGTTTGCCTACGGCGCGCCCGCAACGATGCTTGGCCTGGGGCTGCGGATCCTGGAACTGTTGCTGGTCTCGGTGATCGTCGAAATCGCGATGTCGCTGCCCATGGCGCTTTACTTCCACCGCGTGACGGTGCTTGCGCTGCCGGTTAATTTCCTCATCGTTCCTTTTCTCGGGCTGCTGCTGCCATGCGCGCTGCTGACCTTTGCAACGCTCTTGATCTCTGCCAAGCTCGCCACGGTTCCTGCGGCTGTCACTGCGGCACTGCTGCATTCGGTCACGGCGTTGATTCACGCCTTTGCCGGCATCCGGGCCGCCGATCTTCGGCTGCCGGGGCCGTCGCCGGCCGCGATCGCCATTTTCGTGGTGCTGCTGGGCTTCAGCGTCTATGCGGCGCGACTGCCTCGGCTGGCGATTCCCCTCTGCACGATGGCGCTGGCCCTTATGGCTGCCGCGGTCTTGATCCCGCAGGCGATACGGCATCGGGCTGGAGTTCTCGAGGTGACCGCCATCGATGTCGGCCAGGGCGACTCCCTGCTGGTCGTGACGCCGGAAGGCAAGACCCTGCTCATCGATGCCGGCGGATCGCCCTTTGGGCCGCCGCCTGGCGTGGCCCACTTCGATGTCGGCGAAGAGGTGGTTTCGGCCTACCTGTGGTCGCGCGGCATTCGCCGCCTGGATGCCGTCGCGCTCACTCACGCCCATGCGGACCATATGGGGGGGATGCCGGCGGTGCTGGCAAACTTTCGCCCGCACGAGATCTGGGTTGGCAACAACCCGCACTCCGCCGCCTACGATGCCTTTCTGGCCGAGGCACGATCGTTCGGCGCGACAATCAGTAGTTTCTCCGCAGGCGAGCAGATGCCATTCGGCAGCAGCACGCAGGTTGAAGTGCTGGCCCCTGCCGCAGGCTATCATCCCGGGCCGACCGCAGCCAATAACGACTCGCTGGTGTTGAAGATTCGATACGGCCAGACCTCGGCGCTGCTCGAGGGGGACGCGGAAGCTCCCAGCGAAGAGCGGATGATCGCCGAAGGAAATCTTCACGCGGACCTGCTGAAGATCGGCCATCACGGGAGCCGCTCTTCGACGACACCGGCCTTTCTGGCGGCCGTGCGGCCTGCCTGGTCGGTGATCTCGGTGGGCCGGCGCAATTTCTACGGCCATCCGCGTATCGAGATTCTGGAAGAGCTGCAGGCGAAACAGGTTCGCACTTATCGGACCGATACCCTCGGCCTTTCCAGCTTCTACCTCGACGGGCAACGAGTCACGGCTGCTGTTTTTTCGGACCAGGCGAGATGACCGGGATCAAAACAGGAACGCTCTCAAGCCGCCCCGTGGCCATCTTTTTGTTTTCTGAATCCGTCTCTTCGGTATAGCATTCGCTCAAAGCAGCCGCGACGGAAGGCCGGTCGCGCGCCTGCCTGGTGGAGGAGACTGGATGGCCCCGGAAACCCACAACGAGTTGCCAAGCCCCGAAACGCTGAACCAGAACAGCTTTGCCCAGCAGTCCAGCCTGCCGCAGACGACCGAGGAGCAGATGGAAGAACGGCGCAAGATCCGCCGCCTGCAGATGATGATGGATATGGTGATGTCGGTGATCGGCCAGGACCCCAACCTGACCATCGATGAGGCTGCCGAGATGGTGGCCGACAGCCGCCGCGCGGCGCTCGCCATGTTTCCGGACAAGGAACTCGCCTACAACCTGCTCTATAAGCCCCGCCTGCAACGGCTGATGCGCGAGCGCTACCGCATCCAGTAGCGCGACAAGCAGCGCGCCGGACGTGGGCCCGCTTCGCGAGTCACCCGGGGGATCACTTCGTGTCCATGCTTACCAGCCGCATCGTCAGCGTGCCCCAGAAGAGCCTTGCGCGCATCTGCACCGGGATGTGCCGGGCGTCGTCGCTGTACCAGATCCAGATCTCCCCCTTGTTCTTGACCACGCCGCCGTCCGCTACCGGCTGCACCTTGACCGTCTGGTAGACCCCTGCGGGCGTCTTCACCTCTTCGCGGGAGAGCCCCTTGATCGTGACCGTGACGGTGTGCAGCGCGTCTGCCAGGGGCATCTGAAAGCTTTGCCCGGGCTGGATTGGCTGCGAAGCGGCGTAGAAAATTCCGGAGAGCAGGTCGGTCACACAGCCGGGGATCGGCGCCTCCTGGTGCTTGCCGATGCCGGAGACCAGGTTCTTTTCATCGAGCGTGGACTTGTGCAGCGAATAGTCGAATTTCTGGTCGGCGTTTACCTGCCGCTTGCCCTCGACGACCTGCTTGCTGAATCCATAAGAGCAGCCCGTCTTGCGATCGAAAGACGATTGGAACTTGTCATTGACGCGAAAGAGCAGATTCAACGCCTCGATCGTCTCCCCGGCGCCGGTGACGCGCACGGAGTCGCCTTGCTGATCGAGCCGGATCGTCGCCGTGCCGGCCGGAAAGACGCGCCAGTCAACGGCATAATTCAAGGTCTGTTTTGCGGGGAAGCTGTAGCCCGCTAGGGGCGGGGCGAGGGCAGGCAGGTTCGCCGAGTTCTGCGCGTGGCCGATGAGCGGCGCACTAACGGTTACGAAAACCAATCCGAAAGACGCCAGCCTGACGGCCTTACTCTTCGCGAGAATCCTCAAATGCCATCACCTGATTATTTCTGGCCGGCCTAGCTTCGCCCGCTGGTTATTTGCCGAAGTAGATACGCAGCGCGAGCGCCGCATAGATTGCGGTTGCTCCCATCAGCGCATTGTACTCGCGGTGTTTGCGATAGAGCGCACGCGAAAACCGCCCTGTGTTGTCGGATGGGGTATGCGCCGGGGTGAGCCTGGGCAGCAGCCGGGGCACGCGGCGGGCATACTCGATAAACGCGGGGAAATGAGAGCGGAGAAACTCTTCTTCGGATCGGATGGTGGGCACATAGATGACGGCAAAGAGGATGGCAAGAGCGACGACGATCCAGGCGTTGCGTGAGGCTCCCGCAAAGCCGAAGGCGATCAGCATAGAGCCTAGATACAGCGGATTGCGGGTATAGGCATAAGGCCCGGTCTGGGCCAGCTCGGCATTTTTCTTCACATACCCTGAGGCATAGCCCCGCAGCCAGACACCGGGAACGACTACCGATAAACTCCACGCGAGGGACACCCATGTTGGACGGGCGAGCCACAGAAAAAGTGCCGCGACCACGAAGCCCATGGGCACGCGGATGCGGCGCGCGACTTTGCTCCACTGGCTAGCCATGCCGCGGGCACGCTCCCTTCAGCAGATCGCCGGCGGCCTCGATCACTGCTTCCGGCGTGATGGTGAGCAGCCCCGCTTCGGGCTGGCGGTGACGGGTATGGTCGCGCCTGCTCCCGGGGTGCCGCAAGACGCGGAACTCGCAGCCAAAGGGCCCGTTGCGGGCAGGGTCGGTCGGGCCGAAGATGCCGACGACCGGCTTGCCCAGGGCGCAGGCCAGGTGGAGGGGGCCAGTGTCGCCGGCGATCACCAGGCGGGACCTTCGGGTCAGCTCGATCAGCTCACCAAGCATAGGACTCACCGGAACCGCGGCCCCGTCGCTGGCCGTAACCAGCTCGACTGCCAGATCGACCTCTTCCGGCCCGGCATTGACGATGACGCCGTAGCCCAGCGCCGCCAGGGCTCGGGCGACCTTGCCGTAGCGCCCGGCAGGCCAGCGCTTTGCGCCCCAGCCGGCGCCCGGGCTGATCAAGACAAAGGGGGTCTGCCCGTGGTGGCGCAGCAGGGCCTCGCACCAGCCTGCTGCCGCGGCATCGCGCGGCAGCAGCGGAGCGACCGCGCGAAGCCGATCGCCGGCGACCGCATTGAGCACTTCCATGGCCTGCTCGATCACATGCCGCCCGCTGGTGGGCACGCGCTCGCTGAACCACCATCGCGCCGCCTGCTCCCGGGGTTTGTCTTCGCCGATCATCCTCGCGGCGGCGGCCCACCGGCCGACCACGGCCGAGCGCACCGCGCCTTGCAGGTCGATGCAGACGTCGTAGCGCGCCTCGCGCAGTTCCCGGCGGACCCGCCGAATGTCGCCCAGCGTCTCAGGATGCAGCGGCCGCCGCGACCATCGCCGGGCATTGACGCCATGCAAGCGGTCGACCAGGGGCATAGCCTCGGTGCGGGGCCGACTCAAATCGCCGCCGCGAAACAGCGGTTGCCAGCGCGGCTCGACCGCCCATCCAAGCTGCCACTCGGGATGCGCCTGGCGCAGCGCCGTCGCTGCCGGAAGGGCATGCAGGATGTCGCCCATGGCGCCCAGGCGGACAATGAGGACGCGCAGTTCACGAGGTTGGCTAGCAGTGCGCAAACCTTGATTTTCTCATGACGGGCCGGTCGGTTCTCGCGGGAGCAGCTTCGCCGGTTGACCGTGTCAGGAAAAACGCGCTAGACCCAGCCACCGTCGATGACGTAACTCTGGTTGGTGATGGCGCTGCTGTCGTCGGCAGCCAGGAAGAGAGCTAGCCGCGCCACCTCTTCGGGCATGATGCTGCGCTTGAGCGCCTGGCTGGCGAGGATCTCGGCCTTGTAAGCCTCGGTATACCACAACTGCTTCTGCCGCTCCGTCTCGATTGCGCCCGGCAAGATGCAGTTGACGCGGATGTTGAACTGCCCCAGCTCGTGAGCCAGCGTGCGGGTGAGGCCGACGATGGCGGCCTTGGAGGCGATGTAGATGGGCAGGCCGACCGACGGAATCATCCATGCGATCGAGCTCATGTTGAGAATCGATCCGCGGCGCGCAGCCTTCATGGCGGGAAGAACTGCCTGGGTGAGAAAGAACTGGTGCTTCAGGTTGACTGCGATCATGCGGTCCCAGAACTCGGGGGTTACTTGCTCGATGGTGTGGCGGATGTCGTTGGCGGCATTGTTGATCAGCACGTCGACCGGCCCGAGCGAGTGAGCGACAGCGCTCGCGGCACCCTGGAGAGCGCCGATATCGGTCACGTCGCAATGATGGTAGCGGGGAACGCGGTCACCCTTCGTCGCGATCTTCTCGATCAGCTGCTCAGCCGCGCCGTCGTCGATATCGAAGAATGCGACTTCAGCCTCCTGCCGCGCAAAAGCCTCGACGATCGTCTCCCCGATGCCGCTGGCCCCACCGCTGACGAGGACGACGCGGCCGCGCAGGCTGGGATACACCGCGAAGAGATCTCCCGCGGATGCGGCGCCCGGCGTCATCGGAGAGCGCCGAGGCAATCTGAGAGGACCTGATGCATCAATGAGACTCGCGCGTGACGATCGTGCCCCGCGTGCCCACCAGGAAGTCGAGGTCCGCGCCTTCCGAGGCCTGCATCACGTGCTGCACGTACATCTGCTGATAGCCGCCCTTCATGGAGTGGACCTCCGGCGTCCACGATTGCCTGCGGCGGGCAAGCTCCTGGTCAGAGACCTCGAGGTGCAGCGTGCGGGCTTCGACATCGAGCTCGATCATGTCGCCGTCTTTGACCAGCGCCAGCGGACCGCCGATCGCGGCTTCCGGGCAGACGTGCAGCACCACGGTGCCGTAAGCAGTTCCGCTCATGCGCGCGTCCGAGATGCGCACCATGTCGGTGATGCCGCGCTCGAGCAGCTTGGGGGGCAGGCCCATGTTGCCGACTTCGGCCATGCCCGGGTAGCCCTTGGGGCCGCAATTTTTCAGCACGAGGACGGAGTTTTCGTCGACCGCGAGCTCGGGGTCCATGATGCGCTCGTGATAATGCTCGATCGTCTCAAACACCACTGCCGGGCCGCGATGGCGCATCAGGTGCGGCGACGCGGCAGAGGGCTTGAGCACCGCGCCATCGGGAGCCAGATTGCCGCGCAGCACGGCAACGCCGCCGTGCTCGACCAGCGGATTGTGGAAGTCGCGAATCACCTCCTGGTTCCAGTTGGGGGCCTCGCTGCAGTTCTGCCACATGGTCTTGCCGTTCACGGTGAGCGCGTCTTTATGGATGAGGTCTTTCTCGCCCAGCGCCTTGATCACCGCCGGCAGGCCGCCGGCATAGTAGAAGTCTTCCATCAGGAAGCGCCCTGAGGGCATCAGGTCGACCAGCGTGGGGACGTCGCGGCCGAGACGGTCCCAGTCATCGAGCGTCAGCGGCAGGCCGACGCGGCCGGCAAAGGCGAGCAGGTGAATGACGGCGTTGGTCGATCCCCCGATTGCGCCGTTGATGCGAATGGCATTCTCGAAGTTTTCTTTTTTCAGGATCTTCGAGATGGTCAGGTTTTCGCGCACCATCTCGACGATGCGCCGCCCGGACATATGCGCCAGCACCGACCGCCGCGAGTCTACTGCAGGAATGGTCGAGTTGAAGGGCAGCGTCAGACCGAGCGACTCGGCCATCGAGCCCATGGTCGATGCCGTCCCCATGGTCATGCAATGGCCGGCGGAGCGGTGCATGCACGACTCGGCCTCGGTAAACTCGGCCTGGGTCATCTTGCCGGCCTTCAGGTCTTCGCTGAAGCGCCAGACATCGGTACCGGAACCGATATCCTTGCCGCGGAACTTGCCATTCAGCATGGGGCCGCCGGAGACGACGATCGCCGGCACATCGCAGCTCGCTGCGCCCATGATCAACGAAGGCGTCGTCTTGTCGCAGCCGCACATCAGCACCACGCCGTCGATCGGGTTGCCGCGGATCGACTCTTCGACATCCATGCTGACGAGATTTCTAAAAAGCATCGCCGTGGGGCGCAGGTTGGTCTCACCCATCGACATCACGGGGAACTCGAGCGGCAGGCCGCCCATCTCCCACACGCCGCGCTTGACTCGCTCGGCGAGCGCCCGCAGATGGGCGTTGCAGGGGGTAAGCTCCGACCAGGTGTTACAGATGCCGATTACCGGGCGGCCATCGAAGACGTCATCCGGAAAGCCCTGGTTGCGCATCCAGCTGCGGTGAATGAACCCGTCCTTGTCGGTGCGGCCGAACCATCCGGCGGAACGGAATTTCTGCTTCTCTTCAGACATCGTTGTCTCGCTTTCGCTAGTGGACCGTGCTGACACTTGCTTCACGGCCGGGCTTCCCTTGGAAGATTGTCTGATTCTAGATTTATTGTCTAATCTGGGAAAGCGGGGCGTTGGAAGCGGCCTGCTGGAAAGGAACTTTCGATGATTCGGCATACGGTTGCGTTCCAGTTGAAACATGCTCCGGCCTCGGCCGAAGAAGACGACTTCCTCGCGAAAGCCCGGGAGCTCGCCGCCATTCCCGGCGTCACCCGCTTCGAGATACTTCGCCAGGTGAGCGGCAAGAATCCATATGCCTTCGGCATCTCGATGGAGTTCTCCGGCCAGGCAGCGTATGACGGCTACAACAATCATCCCGCGCACGTGAGTTTTGTTGAACAAAGGTGGGTGCCCGAGGTCCAGGACTTTCTCGAAGCCGACTACACCGCCCTCTGAGCGCAGAGCGACTCTGAAGCCGGACCCGCGCCCGATTTGCCGCCTCAATGAAAATCACTGCTGCCCGGCCCTGGCGGCGGGCATTTACCATTTCCCTATGGCGGCTGGGGTTCCCTCGACGTTCAACTTAGGTTTCCCAGCCGGGCCGAGCGGTTCGGGAGCGATCGACCGCCGGCAGCGCGACATGGTTGAACTCTGCTTTGGATATGCGCTGATCCTGCTGGTTCTCTGGACGCCCAACCCCTGGCAGCGCATTCTCTATTGCGGGGCGGTTGTCTTCTTCTTCGCAGTTTCCTGGGCGTCGTTTGAAAGCTGGGCTGCGTTTGGCATGCGTGCTGCCAATGGGGTGCGTTCTTTGTGGATTGTGGGAGTTGCCCTGGCGCTCGGCGCGGCTGCCATCGTGGTCGCAATCCGCCTGCATACCCTGCACCAGGTACTCACGCCGTCCGAACTGCTGAAGCGCTTCTGGGGATATGCGCTTTTTGCCCTTGCGCAACAATTCTTACTACAAGATTTCTTCCTGCCTCGCTTCCTGCGCCTGCTGCAGGACAGGAAAACTCCGGCCGTGCTGCTCGCCACCGGCGTCTTCTCCGTCGCCCACCTGCCCAACCCCATCCTGACCCTGGTCACCTTTGCGTGGGGGCTGGCGGCGTGCCTGCTCTTCCTCCACTATCGCAACCTCTATTCGCTGGCGGTGACGCATGCGGTCTTCGGCATCTGCGTGGCGATCACGCTGCCCGGCCCGATGGTCCACAACATGCGCGTCGGCCTGGGATACCTGACCTATAAGCCCCACCACGGACATCATCGCAACCACAGTGACCATACCGTGTCGACGGTTGCGTGTGTGATCGCCGAGGCTCCGATTCTGTGTTCCTGACGCCATGCGCGCCCATAGAAAACGCCGGCGATTGCCGCCAGCAGGACGTATCTCCAGTTGAAGTGGACCGCGCGCTTGTTGAAATGCGAAAGTCCAAAGAGCGCCGCGGTCACAATCAGCGCAGGATACCGGCCGAGCCTTCGCTCGAGCAGGTTTTGCAGCCATCCGCGAAAGAAAAGCTCTTCGGGAACGGCGATCAGGAAAAAAGTGAAGATGAAGGCGCCGCCAAGCTGGGTCAGCCGCGGCCAGCCTGGGTGCAAATGCAGAAAGCCGAGGCTGAGCCCAAGCGCCAGGGCAATCGGCGTGTAGATCGCGAACTCGCGAAGCCCGACCCTCACATCGCGAAGGCGCAGCCGCAGATCGAAGCCGACGCCGTCGAGTTGCCGGATCGCGAGAAGCCCGTAGATGCCGGCATCGAGGAGAAGTATTTTGTTGAAGACGGCGAGATGCGGCGGCCACGCGCGCTCAAACCAGCGTAGATCGACGGCCAGCCCGAGCGAGGCCAGCACCACGAAGTCGCGCCAGTTGCCGCGCACAGCAGGATCGACCTTCCTCGCCTGCGCCAGCAGTCCCGCTATCGCGACCGGGAGCGACAGGTAGAGCGCCAACCAGCCCCAGCGAAAGATGCCGGAAGGGACCGCGATGAGGATATACGACACAGACAGAGTGGCAGGCAATGAAATGCCTGCCCACGAAGGAGAGTCGAGTCCGAGAGCTGCGATTCGCTGCGGGAAAAACGCCGCGCACAGCAAGGGAAAGAGGGTGAGGCAAGCCGCAATCACTACAGCGGGATTGGCCATGCAAGAGCGGCTCTCCTCTAAAGAACTCCTTCGCTAGATTACGCCACCCGCACCACGCTCACGCTATCGGGCGGCAGGGTCAGCTCTGACCCTTGCATGGCCACTTCGTCCGACCCAAGCAGCAGCGTCGAGCCTTCCGGCAAGTCGATATGAAGCGGCTCAGAACCAAGGTTACAGGCCACCTGGATGGCGCCTCTATCCATCACCAGCCACTGGTCGTCATCGTCGATCGAGACGATCACGTCATCCATGCGCCCGTTGGTCAACTCCGGCGTCGTCTTTCGCAGGTGAATGAGCTTTTTGTACCAGTCAACCATTTCGGCATGGGGCCCTTCGCCAACTTCGCTCCAGTTCAGCTTGGAATCGGTGAACGTCGTCTCTGCCTGGGGGTCGGGAATCTGCTCCGGCTCCCAACCAAAGGCCTCGAACTCGCGCTTGCGGCCCTTGGAGACCAGTTGACCGAGTTCGTCTTCGTGGTCGGTGAAATATTGGAAAGGAGCCGAAGCGGCAAACTCTTCGCCTTGAAAGAGCATGGGCACAAAAGGCGCGGTCAGCACCAACGCCGCCGCGATCTTTGCCCGCCTGGCGCCGGCCAGGTGCTCGAGCCGTTCGCCGCGGGCGCGGTTGCCCACCTGGTCATGGTTCTGCGAATACCCCAGGAAGCGCCAGCCCGGCAGCCCGTGAACGGGACGACCATGATGGCGATCGCGAAATTCGCTGAAGCCTCCATCGTAGACATAGACCGATTCGAGCGATTTAGCCATGTCGGCGAGTGTGCCGAAGTCGGCGTAGTAGCCGGAGCGGTCGCCGGTCAAGAGTGTGACCAGCGAGTGATGGAAGTCGTCGCTCCACGCGGCATTCAGCCCGTAGCCGCCTGCCTCGGGAGCTTTGACCAACTGCGGATCGTTCAAATCGCTCTCGGCGATCAGCACCAGCGAGCGGCCGGTCTCGGCCTCGAGCTCGCGCACGTCGCGCGCCAGCTCCTCCATGAAATTGGTCGCGGTGCGATCCATATATGCGGTGACAGCATCCAGCCGCAGACCGTCGAAGTGATAATCCTTGAGCCACATGAGCGCGTTATCGATGAAGAAGCGGCGCACTTCGTGGCTGCCGGCGTCTTCAAAATTCACCGCATCTCCCCATGGCGTGGTGTGCAGGCTGGTGAGGTAGGGTCCAAACTTGCCCGTGTAGTTGCCATCCGGGCCGAAGTGGTTATAGACCACGTCGAGCAGCATGGCCAGCCCTTTCTTGTGGGCCGCGTTGACCAGGCGCTTCAGCCCGTCGGGGCCGCCGTAGGGTTCGTACGGCGCGAATAGAGCGACGCCATCGTAACCCCAGCCACGCTCACCGGGGAACGCCGCGACCGGCAAAATCTCGACATGAGTTACGCCTATACTCTTCAACCAGTCCAGTTTATCGACGGCGGCGTCAAAAGTTCCCTCCGGGGTAAAAGTGCCGATATGCAGCTCGTAGACCAGAGCGCTGGGAAAGACCGGTGCGCGCCAGCCCGCGTCGCTCCAGGCGAAAGCGGAGTGGTCTACGACTCGCGAAGGACCGTGAATGCCCGCCGGCTGCTGCGGGGAACGTGGATCGGGAACTGCAGGTTCCTCGCCGTCGATGACGTACGCATAGTCCGTGCCGGGTCCTGCAGAAGCAACCTCGGCCTGCCACCAGCCGCCACTACCCTGGCTTAGAGCGGTCTTCTCCTCGCCGATTTTGAGGTCGACGCTTTTGGCTGCCGGCGCCCATACACGAAACGAATACATGCCTTCTCGCTTTCACTGCTGAAAATTGGTCAATTGATCGGTTGCCAATCGATGCTGGGCATTAAGATGCAGGTTCGGGGCGCGCTTCGGCCGGGGTGGCCGCCCTGGTATCGCGATGCCGAACAGCGCCGTCTCCCTGCAGGTTGAGGGCGGCATTGACGAGAGCGATATGCGAGAGCGCCTGGGGGAAATTGCCCAGGAGCCGTTTGGCTACTGGGTCGTACTCCTCCGAGAGCAGGCCGACGTCATTGCAGAGCGTGAGGAGCCGATCGAGGAGTTTGCGGGCATCCTCAGTCCGGCCGATGCGCTGCAGCGCGCTGACCAGCCAGAAGCTGCAGGGCAGAAAGACCCCCTCGCCCGGGGGCAGGCCATCGTCAACCTTGCTGGTGTCATAGCGCAGCACAAAGCCATGAGGCATCAGATGTTTTTCCACCGCCTCGACGGTGCCGATCACCCGGGGATCGTTCTCCGGCAGGAAGCCGACCAGCGGTAGCAGCAGCAGCGCCGCATCCAGTGCGCCGGTGGTGCCCCTGGCCTCGTAGGATTGCACAAAACTGCCCAGCTTCTCGTCAAAGGCTTTTTCGCAGACTTGCTGGTGAATGGTCTCCCGCAGCTTTTTCCAGCGCTCGACCGGCGCGTCGCAGCCAAAGTGCTCTGCGACCCGGATGGCGCGATCAAAAGCCACCCACGCCATCACTTTTGAGTAGGTGTACTGCTGGGGTGCGCTCCGCGCTTCCCAGATTCCCTGATCGGGCTGATCCCAGATCGTCTCCAGGTGCTCGACGATGTTGCTGGGCAGATTGAAGCTGTCCGGATTTCCGTCTCCGATCCCCATCTCCGCGTGAAAATAGGCGTCGAGTATCTCTCCGTAGACGTCAAGCTGCACCTGGCCGGAAGCAGCGTTGCCGACCCGCACGGGCTGCGAGCCCTCATACCCGGGCATCCAGTTCACCTCCCACTCGATGAGAGTGCGCTCGCCGGCGATGCCATACATGATCTGCAATTGTTCGGGACTTCCCGCGATGGCGCGGCGCAGCCAGTCCCGCCACGCCTTTGCCTCCTCGTAGTAACCGCCGTTCATCAGCGCAAGCAGCGTAAAGGTGGCATCGCGCAGCCAGCAATACCGGTAATCCCAGTTGCGCGGGCCGCCGATCTTCTCGGGCAGTGACGTGGTCACAGCGGCCACAATGCCGCCAGTGGGGCGGTAGATCAGCGCCTTGAGGGTCATGAGCGATCGTTCGATCACAGCAGCGTATTCGCCCTTGGTCTTGCAATGCGAGGCCCAGTGCCGCCAGAAACGCTCGGTCTCCACCAGCGCTTTTTCCGCGTCGATCGGGCGAGGCGTTCTCTCATGCGAGGCGCCGTAGGTGAGCACAAAGGGAACGCTTTCCCCCTCGCTGACGGTGAAGTCGGAGACCGTCTTCATGTCTTCGCCGTGATGCTTGACCGGCGCGCGAAAGACGACCAGGTCGGGGCCGGCAATCGCCTGGATTCCCCCGTCGAAGCGGGTGACCCAGGGGATGATGCGTCCGTAGTCGAAGCGCACGGCCAATTCCATACGCACGGCAACCTGGCCCTTGATCCCGCGAACGATCCGCACGATGTCGGAGTGGCTGCCACGGATCGGCATGAAGTCAACGACGGTAAAAATACCGTCGGGGGCCTCAAAGGTGGTTTCGAGAATGAGCGTATGCTCCCGGTATTTTCGCGTGCATTTCGTCGCACCCGCTGCGGGCGCCATCTTCCAACAACCGTTTTCACCGTCGTTGCCGAGCAGCGCGGCAAAACAGGCCCCGGAAGGAAACGACGGCCAGCAAAGCCAGTCGATCGATCCATCTTTGCCGACCAGCGCCGCTGTCTCGCAATCGCCAATGACGGCGTAGTCCTCGATCTTAGATGCCATGATGTCTTGTCTCGTTCTTGTTGTTACTGCTCGTGGTAGTTGCGGGAAAGGCCGCCGTCGACGGTGAAGGTTGATCCATTCACGTAGGCTGCTTGCTCTGATGCGAGAAACGCGACCAGGCTTGCGACATCCTCCGTGGTTCCGAGGCGCCCGAGGGGGATATTTGCCAAAAGAGCATTCAGCTTCGGCTTGTCGTCGAGCAAGCTTTTGTTGATGGGGGTGACGATTGCCCCGGGCGCGACGTTATTGACGGTGAAACCTTCCGGCCCAAGTTCGACGGCCAGGTCGCGCATCAGCATGCGCATGCCGCCTTTGCTCACGCAATAACTCGCAAAACCCGGAAAGGCAACGTCCTCATGGACAGAGCTGATGTTGATGATCCGTCCGCATTTTTTCGCGCTGCGCAGCCTGCGCACAAAAGCCTGGGCCAGAAAGAAGGGTCCCTTCAGATTGACGCCAAGCACCTGGTCATAGTCGGCTTCGGTGACGTCCCAGAAGTCGGCTTTTTTCTCCAGTCCTGCGTTATTGACGAGAATATCGACCGAACCGAAAGCATCCCAGCCTCGATCGACCATGCTCTCGAGATCGGCCAGCACCGAGACATCGGCGTGAACCACGATGCCTCGGGCGCCGGCGGCTTCCACCTGGCGAAGGGTCTCTTCCGCGCCCTCGCGATGCCCCGAGTAGTTGATCACGATGTCGGCGCCGTCGGCCGCCAGGCGGCTCGCGATCGTCTGGCCGATTCCGGAGCTGGAGCCGGAGACGAGCGCGACTTTGTTCTCCAAGGGCTTCGTCATGTTGATTCCCCAATCCCACCCGCTCTTCTGGTTACAGTCTATTCAATGTTCCTGGACTATACGATGCTGGTGGGAACGCTGCGAAGGCAAACCGCTGCGGAATGGGAGTGGCTGACGGGCCTACTACCCGGGAGCTGGCGATCGGTTCCTCCGCTCGAAAGCGCTATGGAAACAGAACTGTTCTTGAGAGACCTCGGCAGAGGGTGCCGGGAGGGACCTGTTCGCAGGAGCCGTTCATCGTCTCATCGGTTCATCGTTTCATCGTTTCATCGTCTCATCGTCTCATCGTTGCCCGGAAGCGCTGGCTTTGGACAGGAGCGCTTCCGGCAGACTCAAGGCATACAGGACGCCGCTCGACCCGATCAGCACATATTGGCGGTCATCGAGCTCATAGGTGATTGGCGCGGTCTGCACGGCGCCTCCGCCATAGGCGTGCCACAAGGTGGCTCCTGTGCGGGCATCGAGCGCGAGCATGTTGCCTTGCGTGTCGCCGGTGAAGACCACATTTCCCGCGGTGCTCAGGACCCCCGCCCAATCTTCCCAACGGCCCAGGGGGTGCTCCCATTTTGCGTGGCCGGTCTTGTAGTCGATCGCCTTCAGCGAGGACTCAGACCAGATCGATAAATCCCGTCCGGCGAAACCTTCCGGCTTATCGGTCGCATAGTCGTAGTACATGCTGAAGGATCGATGGGCATCGACATAGAGCAGGCCGGTCTCCGGATCGAAGCTGGGCGACATCCAGTTTGTGGCGCCCAGCGCATCCGGTTCCACCAGCGTTCCTGCGTGGGTGGGGTATTTGTCGATCTTGCCGATCGGTTGGCCTTTTGCGTCGACTCCCTGGCTCCAATTGATTTCCGCATACGGAACGGAGAGCAGGGCGGCGCCATTGGTGCGGTCGAGCACAAAATAGTAGCCGTTACGCGAGGCCTGCAGCAGGAGCTTGCGCGCGGCACCATGAAACTCACCATCGACCACTACCGGCGTCTGCACCGCGTCCCAATCGTGAACATCGTGCGGGGATGGCTGAAAATGCCACACCAGCTGGCCCGTGTCCGGGTTGAGGGCCACGATCGTACAGGTATAGAGGTTTGCGCCCGGGCGCGTGGAACCGTCGAGCACCGGATTGGGATTGCCGGTGCCCCAATAAACCAGGTTCAGTTCAGGATCGTAGGTGCCGGTGATCCAGGGCATGCCGCCGCCATGTTGGATGGCGTCGCTCTTCGCCGGCCAGGTCTCCGCGCCGGGCTCGCCCGGCTTCGGCAGCGAATTCCACTTCCATTGCAGCTTGCCTGTCTCCGGATCGAAGGAATCGACAAAGCCGTGCAGATCATTGAAGTCGCCGGAGACGCCAACCAGCACGTGATCGCGGATGATCAGCGGAGCCATGGTCGCCCAGTAGCCCAGCTTGACATCCGCGAGTTCGACGTTCCAGACGACGTTTCCGTTCTTCGCATCCAGGCAGAGCAGGTGAGCGTCAGGCGTCTCAAAATAGAGCCAGCCTTTGTACATACCCACGCCGCGCTGGCCGATGTGCAGGCCTTCATTGGGCGGGTTGCGGTAGTGCCAGCGCTGCCGGCCGGTTCGCGCATCGATCGCCCAGACATCATCCGGCGCGGTGAAGTAGAGGGTGCCATCCACCAGCAAAGGCGTCGATTTCAGACCCGAACCGTTGGCAACTCCTGTTTGAAAAGCCCAGGCCATCGCCAGCATGCCGACGTTGGTCGAATTGATCTGCTTCAACGAACTGAAGCGCTTGCCGGAATAATCTCCGTTATACGTCGGCCACTCGTCCGGAGCAGGATGCAGGATAGTCTTTGGATCGAGGTTTTGCGCGGGAAGGCTGAGAGCCGCGCAGAATAAAGCTGCAAAGATCCATCTGGTCACTTCAACGACTCCAGGTAGGCGAAGAGATCGTGAATGTCTTTATCGGTATATTGCGTCAACAACGCCACATGCGCGGCCAGCGGATCTTTCACTTCCAGCTTGACCGCATCCCGGCCCCAGGTGTGGGGCGAGCCATCGACGAGCAGGGTGACAAAGAACTCGTCCACGTAGAGAACCTCGCCGGTAAACCGGCGGCCTGAGCTTTCGATGACAGTACCGGTCGACTTGGCTCCATCAGGGAAAACAATCCGCGATTGCAATTCGAGCGGCTTGTATTTCGAAGCGATATGGGCGAAATCCCCGGTCGGCGAATGGCACTGCAGACACTTTCCGCCGCCGCTGAAGTAGACTTTGCCGGCGTCGGCATTGCCGACAAGCAGTTGCTCGAGCGGGTACTCGGCGGGAAAACGGTTGGAGACGGTCGACGCGAGCTTGCCCTGTCGATGAAGGAATGCGGCGATCTGACGAATCTGCTCATCCGCAAGCTGAAAGGCCGGCATCCCCTTATCCACGCGGCCGGCATGCACTACCGGTCCAATCAAGTCTCCGCCAACATCATGGTTCACCAGGCTCGATCGGATGAGGTCGGGGCCGCTCGCGCCCCGCCCGTCGCGGCCATGGCAGAAGCTGCAGTTCTGCTGAAAGATAGCCTGCCCGGCAGTCGCTTCGGCGGCGTTGTCTGACCTGGTTGTCACTTCGACGCGGTCCTGGGCGAGAAGACACGAGAGCCCCACCCCTGTCGCGAGAAGAAGCACGAACGCTTTTACCATCCAGCCGAACTCCTTTGCGTAATCGAGCGCCGTGCCGCGTGAATGAGGGTCAAGGGATCAGAGGGCGGCTGCAGATTCTTCAAGGCTCTTTGCGCTCTTGTCTTCTGCGTCGTTTAACCACGAGACGTTTGTGGAACTGTCACTGAAGCGGCGCATGCCCGCATCTCGAATGGCAGAATCGGGTACCTTGCTGAGCAGCGTATAGCGCGGATGATGATGCTCTTTATACGGGTTGTTTTTTGCGGAGTTGTAACAACAGATCATCGACCACCGAGGGTTTTCTGACCTGTTCTGATCGGACCGGTGCAGCAGGTTGGCATGGAAGAAGAGAACGTCTCCCGGTTCCATCTCGACGTACACCAGCTCCAGCACCTTCTCCGCTTCGCTGACGCGCTCCATATCGGCGCCGGCCTGGTCGCCGGTCAGGATATGATCGATGCGTCCCAGTCGGTGCGAGCCCTTCAACACTTGCATGCAGCCGTTTTCCCGCGTCGCCCGATCAACGGCGATGAAGGCGCTGGTCAGCATGGGGAACAGCACGCCGTTCTGGTACCAGTAGCCATAGTCCTGGTGCCACGCCCAGGCTCCTCCTACCCTCGCGTCTTTCATGATCATCTTCGAGTGATAGTGATAGACCTCGCCGGCGAGAATCTTTTCGGCCGAGTTGACGATCGTTTCGCAGCGCGCAAACATCCCGTAGATCGTGTCTCCCGGATGGTTCCACAGCGAGAGCCGTACCGTTCCGCCCTCACCATCTCCCTTACCGAAAGAATGCTGATCGAGGTCTCGATCCTCTTTCGCCGCGCGGCGCAGAAGTTCGATCTCTTCGCTGTCGAACATTTTCCTGGCGAGCACAAAACCGTCGCGTTCATACGCTTCCACTCTTTCGTCTTTCAAGGGCCCGGTAGCCATAGCAGTTCTCCTCTGGCGGTATGGATTAACTACGAATTCCGGCTGCACGCATCAGTCGATCGGTGGCGCCGTATGCCTCGCGGACCCAATCGACAATCTTGTCCGGCTCGGGTGAATATTCAAGCTCGATACTGATGGCGCCGGCGAAGCCTGAGCGCGCGAGCGCCTGCAGATAGGGCGAAAAGTCTACGCAGCCGCGTCCGGGCGGAAGATCGCCGTGCCGCTTTCCGTCGCAATCGGAGAGATGGACATGCGCGATGCGGCCGGCGAGACGTTCGATCTCCGTTGCTCCATCGCCGGCAAGCGCGAGATGCGAGATATCGAGGTTTGCCTTGACGCTGGGGCGATCCACATCGCTCAGAAACTTCGCCATCAGCTCGATGTTATTCACGATAGACAATTCGAAGGGCTCAAGCTCGATGGCAATCTCAAGACTCAGCCCGCTGGCATGTTCGGCGAGCTCCTGCACCTGCTCGACGGCCCATTTCCATTGGTCCCCGGGCGCAATCACTTCCTGCTGCCAGATATACTCACCCAGCACAAGCAGAAGGTTCTTGGCCTCGAGTTCATACGCGAAATCGAGGTGGGCCTTGGCGCGGGCAAGGTGGAAGGCGCGTACAGACCGGTTGAAATCGGCAATGCCGAGCGCGCAGCATACGACCGAGACAATAGGCAGCTTCGCCGTTTCGCAAGCCTTGCGAATACGGCGGCGCTCGGCGGCTCCGATCTCGAGTGGGTCAGCGAAGATATCAACCGTGTCGAAGCCGATCTCCCCGGTCAACTCGATACCCCGGACGGTATCGATCGTGGTGCCAAACCAGGCGGAGTTGATCAGTCCGAGCTTCACTGCCAGAGCCTCATATTCCGACGAATTTCTTATTGACCTCTTGAGAACTCGCCGATACTATCATGAACGTTCATCGATAGTCATGAAAAATCAAGTGGAGGTTTCATGGGGGAGGGGATGGGGTCATGATTGGCGATTTGGGTTTGGATTTCAATCCGCATGCTGCGGCGCCGTTGCGCAAGGACTACGGGATCGGGGCTGTCGGGGCCGGCTTCATCATGCGCGATGTTCACCTCAAGGCGTATGAAGCTGCCGGCTTCAATGTCGTTGCCATTACGTCGCGAACCCCCGAGATTGCGCAGGAGGTTGCCGATCTTCGGGGTATCCCGCGGGTCCACGAGACGATCGAGGACATGCTGGATGACGACTCAGTGCAGATCCTGGATATCGCGGTTCCTCCGCACAAGCAGCTGGAGGTGATCCGGGCAGCGGTGAAGCGGGGCAAGCACCTGAAAGGGATATTGGCGCAGAAGCCCTTGGCGGTGAACTTCGAAGAGGCTGCAGAGACGGTCCGGCTGTGCGAGGAGCACCAGCTGCTGCTGGGGGTCAACCAGAACATGCGCTACGACCGGTCGATCCGCGTGTTGAAGATGCTTCTCGACCGGCGGCATCTCGGAGAGCCGGTGCTCGCGACCATCGAGATGCGCGCCGTGCCGCATTGGCAGAAATGGCTGCGCGATTATGGCCGGCTGACGCTGCTGAACATGAGCATTCATCACATCGACAGCTTCCGCTATCTTTTTGGAGAACCCGGCTCGATCTACGCCAGCGTGCGCAAGGATCCACGCACGCAGTTCGAGCACGAAGACGGCATCTGCCTGTACATTCTGGAGTATGCCAACGGGCTTCGCGCCACCGCGTGGGACGATGTTTACGCCGGTCCGCGGAACGACCGAGACGAGTTGAAGCCGTACATCAAGTGGCGGGTGGAAGGCACCGAAGGGGTAGCGGAGGGCACACTCGGCTGGCCGGAGTATCCGAACCGCTCGCCCAGCACCCTGACCTTTACCACGTCGTCGCAGCCAGGCATCTGGATTACTCCGCGGTGGAGTGAAGTGTGGTTTCCGGATGCATTCCAAGGTCCGATGGCCGATCTGATGAACGCCATCGCGCGAGGCCGCCAGCCGGAGTGCAGCGGGGCGGACAACCTCGGCACGATGGCCGTGATCGAGGCCGCCTACAGCTCGGTACGCGAGCGGCGCCCGATCGATATTCCCGCCGTTCCAAGCGCGGCCGGCCGGGTCGCCAGGGCGGTCTCTCATTAAGGCCAAAGCAATGCGCCGCGACTCGACGATGCCGACGATGAAAGATATCGCCGCGCACGCCCGGGTATCGATCGGCACGGTCTCGCGCGTGCTGAACCGGCACCCGGATGTGGACGGCGCCCTGCGGGCGCGAGTGGAGGCGGCGGTGCGGAGCTTAGGCTACCGTCTGAACGCGCGGACGCGCAGCGTCGTCCATACCAGGTCGCGGATCATCGGCCTGATTCAATGCAACGACTTCGGTCTGAACCGGGTGCAATCGCTGCTGCTTCAAGGCGTGGAGGAGTACTGTACGGCGGCGGGATATTGCCTGCTTTTTGCGCGGCATCACTTTGCCTCCGACACGTCGCCGGAGCTTCTGCCGATGCCGAGCGCGATCGAAACGCCGGGCCTGGCCGACTGCATCGTCGTGGCCGGCAGTCTCGCCGCCAACACCCTAGCGGCCCTCGATCATCATGACTTCAAGTACGTGCTGCTGGCCAATCACCTGGTCGACGAGGGCGAAGCCGAGATCCCCAGCAGCTATGTTCGCTACGACGATGAGAACGGCTGTTACGAGGCGACCCGCTACCTTGCCCAACTGGGGCATTCCCACATCTGGTACCTGGGCGACGCCTCGTGCTCCTGGCATCGCAACCGGTACAAAGGCTATTGCCGCGCGATGGCTGAGCTGGGGCTCGACACGCATGTCCACACCATTGCGCTGGCCGACGATGAATATGAGAACGGGCGGGCGGCCATCTCCTACATCCTCGAACAGCAATGGCCGGTGACGGCAATCCTGGCGGCGTCGGATGAACTGGCCTACGGAGCGCGCGAAGGGCTCCGGCAGCATCGGCGCGACGTGCCGAAGGATGTCAGCCTGATCGGCTTTGAGCAGCAGGTAGGGCACTCCCGGGGCTCGAACCTGACCAGCGTTTGCGTGGACATGGTGGAGGTGGGGCGGCAGCTCGCCCGGCTGGCCGTCGCCCAGATCGAGTCGCAGCAGCTCGGGCAGCGCAAGGTCCTGCTGCCTACCGTCTTCGTCAAGCGCAGCAGCTGCCGGCCGCTGCGCCAGGAAGAGCAGATGCTGCTCTAAAAGCGGCACGAAATGGCTGGTTTCTGCTTGAATTCGCACGAATTTGTATAGATATGGCCGCCTTCTTGTGGATGCCGCAAATTGAGTTCATGAACATCATTAGGTTTAGATGAAATTCTTCTTGACATTCATTCACTCGACAACTTACAAAGTGCGGCGTGAGTACTACTTCGAATCGGTCGCTTCTATTCTTCGCTCGGTCGCTTCTATCCTTCGCCATGCTCCTCCTGCTGTCCCTCGTTCGGGTGGAAGGCCAGGGAGTGTCTTACAAAGGCGGCCATGGCCCCGGTCGCGGCAAGCACGTGGTGCTGATTGCCGGCGACGACGGGGAATACCACTCGGAGGAGACGCTTCCGCAGCTGGCTAAGATCCTCTCGTTCCGGGAGGGCTTCGACTGCACTGTCCTGTTTCCGCTTGACGCTGACGGTACGATCGACCCTCACCAGAACCGCGACCTCGAGGGGCTGGAGGCGCTCAAGCACGCCGATCTTGTCGTGCTCTTCATGCGTTGGCGCGACTTGCCCGACGCCCAGGTGAAGATGCTGCTGGACTACGCACAATCGGGACGACCGATCGTCGCCATCCGGACGGGGACGCATCCCTTCCAGCTCCGGACGAGCCCAATTTACGCAAAGTGGTCGTGGGACAGCAAGGTGCCGGGATGGGAAGGCGGCTTTGGACGCAAGGTGCTGGGCGAGACATGGGTGGCGCACCACGGGCAGCATGGGAAGCAGAGCACGCGGGCCTGGATTGCCCCCGGCGCGGAGGCCAGCCCGATTCTGCGCGGCATTACCAGCGGAGGCATCTGGGTGCCGACCGAAGTCTATGAAATCCGCTTGCCGATGCTACCTACCTGCCAGCCGCTGCTGCTGGGCCAGGTGCTTAGCGGGCTGAAGCCGGAGGATGCGCCGGTGGCAGGGGCGGCCAACGACCCCATGATGCCGGTTGCCTGGACGAACAAGTACACGACCCCGGATGGCAAGACGGCGCGCATCTTTACGACGACGATGGGCGCGGCCGACGATCTGCTGAGTGAACAGCTGCGCCGGCTGCTGGTGAACGCGAGCCTCTGGGCGGTGGGCCGCGAAGACAAGATTCAAGCGCAAGCGAACGTAGACCTGGTGGGCGACTATCATCCGCACTCGTATCTCTCCGAGACCTACACCAAGGGCGTGAAGCCGGGCGATCTGAGGATGAAGAAGGCAGACCCGGGGAACTAAGCAGGGCAGAAAGACAGAAGCGAGCGGCGGAGTTCGCATCGCGGCGCGGTCACGGAAATCTGGAGGTGGTGTTTATGCAGTTTCGCAAATTCAAAGCAAGTGCGTCGCTACGGACGATCTATCGAAGCCTGTTTACCGTGCTGGTCTTTTCGGCTCTGGTTCTGCCGGGGCGCGACTCGTCGGCCCAGACATTTTCTGCATCGATCACGGGAACGGTCACCGATAAGACCGGCGCAGTGATCAGCGGCGCTACGGTCCAGCTCACCAATGCAGACACCAAGGATCAACGCCAGAAGGTCACAGGCGGGAGCGGAGCGTATGACTTTCAGAACCTGCTGCCGGGGACTTACCAGCTGAATGCCTCGGCCCCGAACTTCCAGAGTGTTTTGAAGACCGGACTCGCCTTACGCGCCAACACGGCGGCCAATGTCGACATGCAGCTGGCGATCGGGGGCGCCCGGGAGCAGGTGGTGGTGTCAGCCGACACGGTGCTGGTGGACACGGAAACGCCGAACAACTCGATCACCATGGACCAGGTGTTGATCGAAGGGCTGCCCAACAGCACGCGCAACCCGCTGAACTTCGTCTTCGACCTGGCGGGAACGACGGAAGCGCAGGGCGGATTGACCAGTCGGTCGCAGACCTTTGACCAGGAGGCGAGCGCGTTTGGCATTAACGGCGGCCGCTCTGCGGAATCGGAGATACTGATCGACGGCGCGCCCTCGACCGCCATCGACTGGGGCGGCCTGATAGTTTCGCCGATCCAGGACTCGGTGCAGGAACAGCAGGTGGTGCAAAATGAGTACGACGCCGAGTACCACGGCGGCGGCGAGGGCGTGGTCACGCTCGTCACCAAGAATGGCGGCCAGAGCTTTCATGGTGCAGTTTACGATTACATGCGCAACGACGCATTGGACGCCAACACCTGGTCGAACAAGAATGCCACCCCCGGCAACACCACGCCGCGGCCGAACTTTCACCGCAACCAGTTCGGCGCCAATATAGGCGGCCCGGTGTGGCGCTCGCATCACGTTTTCTTCTTTGGCGGCTATGAAGGTCTGCGCCAACCGGGAAGCCTCGGCCGTACGCTTTACACGGTGCCTACCGCGCTCGAACGGCAGGGGGATTTTTCTCAAACCTACCTTGCGAACGGTTCGCTGGATGTGATCTACAACCCTTACACGACGACCCAAATTACAGATGCGAGCGGGAACACGTACTACACCCGCACCCCTTATGCCGGCAATAAGATTCCCGGAGGACTGGACCCGGTAGGGACGAAGATCGCAGCGCTTTACCCGCTGCCGAACCTGCCCGGCACCGGTCCGAACCACCTGAACAACTTTGCCGGCAACGCCCCGAACGATACGTCGAACGACAAGTTCGACGCGCGCGTCGATTGGGCGCAGAGCGACAAGCACCGCATGTTTGTGCGGGTCTCTGACCGAGTGCGTGAGAATAACACTCCGGGGTGCATCTTCTGCAACGGGGCCGACGACATCTCAGGGAACGACGATCATGCCTTCCAGGTCGCGCTGAACGATACGATTACGCCGACGGCGAACTGGGTGATCGACATCTATGGCGCAACCAGCCGCTGGTGGGAGGGCCAGCAGTCGGTGGGCCTGGGGGTGGCCAACCTTGCGACCATCGGCTTGTCGCCCAGCTTCTCGCAGGCGCCGCTGCTGCCGATCGTGAATGCCGGGCAGTATGCCCAGCTGGGAAGCACTTACTCGAGCTTCCAGCGGTATGTGCGCTACGATTCTACGGGCATGGTGAACCTCTCGCGCGAGATGCATGCACATACCTTCAAGTTCGGCTTCAGTTATGACGTGGCCATGATCAACATTCGCCAGGATGCGCCACCCACTTTCAGCTTTGCAAATAGCCAGACCTCCTGCGATCCGAGTCCGGACCCGAACAGTCCCTGCGAGGTGAACCTGAGTACGACATCGACGGGCGATCCGGTGGCGAGCATGCTGCTGGGAGTGGGCAGCGGGGGCGCGACCAATTTCAACATGGACCCTGCGATGAGCCAGCACAGCTTTGGGCTCTACCTGCAGGACAACTGGCGCGCGACGCGCAACCTGACGATCTATGCGGGACTGCGGTATGAAAACCAGCGCCCCGCGACCGAGCGGCACAACCGGGTTGCTTATTTTGACCCCACGGCGATCAACTCGCTGAGTAAGACTGCCGGTTTCACGGTGCCCGGAGCTTTTGAGTTTGCCGGCGTGGACGGCCGCAGCCGGTCGGAGTGGGAGCCGGATAACCTCAACTTCTCTCCGCGTTTAGGAATTGCCTACCAGTTTGCGCCCAAGTGGGTGGCTCGCCTGGGCTCCGGCATTTTTTATACGCCTACCTCCGCAATGCTGGGTTATGACGGCGGCGGCCAGTCGCCGGGTTATACCTCGCAGACGCCGTGGGTCTCGACGCAAAACAACCAGGGATACATTCCGGGCAACCTGGTCAGCGATCCTTTCCCGGGCGGGCTGGTGCAGCCGACCGGCAACTCAGCCGGCGACCAGACGCTGGTGGGTATCGGCGTAGGCCAGATGTGGCTGAAGGGTCCGCACCCGGTAGGAGCGCTCTACCAGTGGAGCGCCGACCTGCAGTACCAGGTCTCGGCACACTCGGTGATGGAGATGGGCTATACGGGCGTTCGCGGCCGCAGGCTGCTGTACGGCAACCCGAACCTGGATCTGGATCAGCTGCCGACCGCGGACCTGTCGCTTGGAAACGCGCTGAATAACCAGGTAGCGAATCCGTACTATAACGTCATCACCGATCCGAACAGTTTTTTGAGCGGACCGACGGTTTCGTACAACTCCCTCTTGCGGCCGTTCCCGGCATTCGGGTATCTGCAGTTGACACGGTCGACGCCCGGCGCGCGATCGCAGTTCGATGCGCTCAGCATGAAGTATGTGCATTCCTACTCGGCCGGGCTGAGTTCGATTACGACGTACCGCTGGTCGAAGGACCTGGATAACGGCTCTGAAGCCCGGATCGGGTGGACGGGTGTGGACAGCTGGCGGGACGCGACGAATACCAAGCTGGACTACTCCTACAGCACGCACGACGTGCCCCAGAGCTTTGCGGAAGCGCTGGTCTACCAGCTGCCTTACGGGCCGGGACGGCGGTTTGGAGGAAGCTCGCCGATGCTGGTGAGGCAGACGCTGGGGGGTTGGGATGTTTCGACGGCCGTACGGCTTTCGAGCGGCCTTCCGCTGCCGCAGCCGGTCGGCTTTTCCTATAATCCCCTGGGCGCTTATGGCTTTCCGGGAGGAGGTCTGCCGGACCTGGTCGGCGACCCTCAACCTCAACACCGTAACAAGACCAACTGGATCAATCCGGCTGCGTTTCAGGCCGCCAATGCAGACGGCACGGGCACGCAGAATTGCGCCGATTTCGCCAACAACACGAGCTGCCAGGCGTTCTCTTTCCGGTATGGAAACGAACCGACGCATTTGAATGCGCTGCGCGAGGCGGCCAACAATAACGTCGACCTGGGTGTCGCCAAAGTGTTCAGCACGGAGCGCATCAAGACGGAGTTCCGGGCTGACTTCCTGAACCTGTTCAATCACCCGATTTATGGCGGGTCTTACAACATCAGCAACACCATCGATTATGGGGATCTGGGGACGGTGTATGGCACGCGCAACGATCCCCGCAACATTCAAGTGAGCCTGAAGATCAGCTACTAGGGCCGTTCGCTGGATGGGGGTCTTCGCCGCCGCGCCGGCGGCGAGGGCCGACCTTCCATGTGTCGAAAGGATCGATGAAGAACCTCCGCCCTGGCTGGCTGCTGCCTGCTGCGCTTGCGATAGCCGGTACGATACAAAGCCGCGCTCAGACGATGCCGTCGATTCCGCCACCGGACGCCCGCTTCAAGGCGGATATTCTGGTGGTGGTCGCTCATCCGGACGATGACACCGCGATGTCTACATATCTTGAAAGGGCTGTTCTGGACGAAGGGAAACGGGTGGCCGTCGTGTTTACGACCCGTGGGAACTCCGGCCCGAACGCCGTCGGGATGGAGCAGAGTAAAGCGCTTGCGGACGTGCGCGAGATGGAGGCGAGGCGTTCGCTTGCGGCCCGCGGCATCACGAATGTCTGGTTTCTGCGCGGGCAGGATGTTCCCACCCAGGATGTTCTGCATTCCCTCGAAATTCTGGGTCACGGCGAAGCGCTGGAGGACACGGTGCGGATCATGCGGCTTACCCGGCCGGAGGTCGTCATGACCTGGATGCCCGCCTATGTGGCCGGCGAGAACCATGGCGATCACCAGGCATCAGCCGTGGTTGCGGTCGAAGCGTTCGATATGGCGGCCGATGCGGCGGCCTTTGGCGAGCAGGTCACCGCGCCGCGCCAGCGGCTGGGAATCGCCAACTACGGCGAGGGACTGCACCCATGGCAGGCGAAGAAACTCTATTTTGTCTCGGATGCGACGCATCCGGATTTTCTGTTTGGCCATGGCCCGAAATATCTTGCCAGCGATCTCTCCCGCACAAAGAAAGTCCCTTTCTCTGAGATCAATCGACTGGCGTGGGAGCAGTATGCTACGCAGCTCGACTTCAATGACGAGGTGCTGCGCTACTTCATCAACCTGCCCGAATACCTCGTGCTGGGAAAATCGTTGGTCGACTCACCCCAGGATGCCGATGTGTGGAGCGGCATCGATACGAAGGCGCTTTCCGCGAATCAACTGACTGGGCCGGCACCGGCGAGCCAGCCTGCCGGCCCGGAGCCGGCTCTTGAGCTTGGCGGCCCGTGGGCGTTTTACCGGGATTTCTACAAGGCGCATCGCCTGGCGTCGATGAAAACGCTGGTGCCTCCACAAAGCGCCCTGAGCGCCTCCCGTGAATTGTGGGTGCCGCTCCTGCTGCGCAATGATGCCCTTGTGGCGGCCGATATTACGCTCCATGCGACGGTACCGCAGGGATGGACCGGAGACATCAAGGACACGGTCTACCACCTGCAACCGGGAAGCACGTATCCTGTGCAGCTGAATTTGAAGGCGCCGCCGGAAGTTCCGGGGCCTTATAAGCCGATACCGCCGCAAACCTTAAGCTGGACGGCTACGGTGCAAGGGAAAACCATCGGTACGGCGACGCTTTCCGCCTACCTTGAATACAATTACGTGCCTCAGTGACAATGCGTGCCGAGTCAGGATCGCACGTGTTTTGCCGCGGAGCTTGAGGAGTGTAAAACCAGTGTTCAACAAGAACTACGGGCTTCTTCTTCCACTGTTGTCGATGGTGTTGGCGGCGCCTTGCCAGACGGGCCAGTGGACCACCTACGGCCACGATCCGCAGCGGTCCGGCTATGCAGCCGAGGAACATGCCTTCTCGGCATCGAATGTCGCATCGCTGGGCCTGGAGTGGAAGACGACCGTGCCCAACGAGCCTCTCTACCTGAACGGCCTCACGGCCCCCCTGCTGGTGCGCGGCGTGACAACCCCGGGCGGAGCAAAGAACCTCGTCCTCGTGGCCGGCACCTCAGACCACATCTTTGCCCTGGATGCGGAGAACGGCGACCTGGCGTGGAAGGCCGACTTTCCAACGAACCAATCTCGACCGAGCGATGGCGGCTGGCTCTGCCCAACCGGCTTGAACTCGACGCCCGTCATCGATGCGCCCCATGGCCGCGTCTTTGTCATCTCAAGCGACGGCAAGCTGCATACGCTGGCCCTGGCCGATGGCCATGACGCCATGCCGCCGGCGCAGTTCGTAGCCGCCTACGCCAAGGTCTGGAGCTTGAACTATGTGGGCGGCGTGCTCTATGCATCGCTCTCCCAGGATTGCAATCATGTGAAGTCCGGCATCGCGGCTCTCGATCCGGACCAGCCTGGCCGGCCAGTAGCCCGGTTCTATAGCGCGATCTATGGCGGCGCCGGGGTCTGGGGGCGCGGGGGCGTCTCCGTAGACTTCGACGGCCTCATCTATGGCGCCACCGGGGATGCGCCTTTTGACCCGGCGGCCAACGAATTTGGCGATACGGTGCTGAAGCTATCCCCGCGCACGCTGCAGCTGGCCGGCTATTACACCCCCGCGACCTGGCAGTACCTGACGCGCCGCGATCTTGACATGGGCACCTCGACCCCGGTGATCTTCCGCTGGCGCAAACGCGTACTCAGTGCGGTCGGCGGCAAGGAGGGCGCGATCTATGTCACCGACACCGGCGACATGTCTGGAGCCGACCATCATACGACCGCCTATATCTCGCCCCGCTACACGAATGCCGCACAGACCTTTGAAGGGCAAGGAATCTGGGGAGTGATGAGTTCGTGGCAGGATGGCGACCATACCTGGCTCTATGTGCCGACGTGGGGCGTTCCGACGAGCGCCGCTGTATTTCCGAAGTCGTATGGAACGATAACCAATGGCAGCATCATGGCGTTCACGGTCGAGGCCGGGGCCGATAACAAGCCTGTGCTCAAGCCGGCGTGGATCTCTTCGGACATAGCGGTCCCCGACCCGGCGGCGATTGCCGGCGGAGTCGCCTTTGTGCTGGGCACCGGAGAGAACACGCAGCAGGTGCGGAACGGCGACATCAACCAGTTGCTCGGGGACCGGGAATCCCGCAGCAACGGCCATGCGATTCTGCATGCGCTCGATGCGCGCACCGGCAAAGAACTATGGTCGAGCGGCGACACCATCTCCGGCTGGACTCATTTCTCCGGCCTTGCCGTGGGAGACGGCAAAGTGTTTCTAAGTACTCGGGATGGCGCTATCTACGCTTACGGCCTGCGGCCGGCTGGAGCGCCCGCGCCCCACATTACCGTCGTTCCGGGGCCTGCTCATGTCGAAAAGGTCGTGCATCAGCAGATTGCGTCCGGAACGATTGCTATCCCGCAATGCGGCCAGGCGAACGCCACCTTTAACCAGCGTTGCGCGATGTGCCACGGCACCGATGGGAAGGGCAAGGCTGCCATGCGGACCCCCAATTTCACCGACTCCCAGTGGCAGGCCGCGAAGACAGACAAGGAACTGATCGACACCCTCACCAACGGCAACGAGCAAGGAATGCCTGCCTTCAGCGGCACCCTGACGCCGCAGGAGATCGACCAGATGATTCACTGCATGGTGCGGGGCTTTGCGCCGGCGCCTCAAGGAAGATAAGACAAAGTATCCCGGCGTAGCCACTTCAGTCGATGCCGGTCTGACGCTCCGCATCCGGGATAGGCCCCGCTATGCTGGAGGAACTGCCGCCGCCAGTACGCCTGGGCGGCAGTTCCTTGTAAGTTGAAGCCACTTATGGGTAAGTTGAAGCTACTTATGGGTAAGTTAAAGCTACTTATGCATTCGTGGAGGCTACTTATGCATGGAAGCCCGGGCAGCTGCGTTCGATGTTTGCGCTGGAGGTCCGACAACGTAAGTCCAGTAAGTAAACTTCTGGCTTGAGGTGACGGCGCCGGTACCACCGGTAAAGCCGGCGTAAGCTGTGTTTGCCCCCACGATGGCAGGGATATTGACAGTAAAGGGTTGTGACCAGGTTGCGAGAGTCACGGCGTCAGTCAGGGTCATGGTTAGAGTGGTTCCGTCATAGGTGAGATGAGCCTGAATCTGATCGCCGCTGTTCAGGTCTATCCCCGTGCCCGTAAGGTTGACCGCAGGCAGGGTCGGCTCAGCGCCATTGAGGTAGAGCCCTGTTGAGTTCGGCCCTTCGCCACTGTTGTTATATCGATCGAACTTAATCGCAATGCTATTCGGTATCCCGGCATAGCCGAGTCCCTTTCCATAGGCCCCAAGAGCCGCCGGACTATTGCCTTGCAAGGTAAAGGTCACGCCATCGCCGGGTCCGTTCGATTGCTGGAAGGTAAAGTCGGTCGTGAACGATTGGATATTCACAGGAGTTGCATAAAAGGCGCTGCCTGACTCGAAGAAGCCGCCATTGGTAACCTGCAGTCGTATGTCGTCAAGATCAGTACTGCCATTGAACTGCACCGGGCCTACCGCATCGGCAAAGCCCTGGCTATAGTCGATGGCATAGATCGGATTGATCGTGTAGCTCTGGCTCACCGTCGCACTGGAGACAAGCCCCGGCGCAACCGCAAGCGCCTGGACCTGCTCGGAAGTCGAGATAGCGATGGCGCCGGCGTACAGCGGCGAGGACGTCGTTGGCGAGGAACCGTCGACCGTGTAGTAGATGCTCGCGCCAGAGGTGATGTCGGAGAACGTCAGGGTCTGAGGCCCGGAGTAGCTTCCTCCGGCTAGTGAAAAGACCGGATTGGCGGTGACCGACGCGGAAGAGTAAGTGGCAGAGGCGGCGGCGCTTTGCAGATCTCCCGTAGCGCTTGCAATGGCCGTGATCGTTTCGCTGGCCGTCACCGTGATCGGCCGGCATACAAGGCCGAGTTGATGGTGGGCGTCGATCCGTCGGTCGTGTAGAAGATCTGCGCTCCACTTGTCGTATCGCTGATCGCGACGGACTGCGAACCGGAAAATGTTCCCGAGGGCGGGTTGAACACCGGGGTTGCAGTCGTGGCGGAGCCGCTCAGCAAACCATAAACGCTCAGGCGATTCACCGCTCCTACATAGACCTTGCCATTGGCGATCGTGGGAACGGTGTACTTCAGCGCGACGCCCGGGTTATCGCGCGCGGGCATCGTGCTCGTCGAGTAAAGGGCGTTGGCTAGATTGCCTGCGTCATAAGCCAGCAGAACCTGGGGCCCCTGCGTATAAGTGCCATGGGTGTCCAGGATCCAAGCGATCCCGTTCTGCGCACCGTTCGCAGAAACCGATGGCGTAGGGCTGGGAGCGCCAAACTTTTCGGTTGTCTGGCTGGTGGGGGTCTCGGAAAGCCGGCCATTCATGAAGGAATAGGCGGTGAAGCTGTTACTGACCCCAGGATTGGTCCCACTGGCATAGATCTTATTGTTCCAATAGGCGGTCGATCCCCAGATACCGGCGCCCCAGTTCTGCGTGCCGGATTGCGGAGTCTGCACCTCCTGCACGATCTGGTCGCCGCCGGCATTGAAGCCGCCCAGGTTGTCTCGATCGAGAATGTAGAACGTGCCTGATTTTCCGATCTCGACCAATGGGGAAAGAGTGTCTCCTGAAGCGAGCGCCTGCGGCGGCAAGAGAACGGCGCCGCCCGAGCCGAGGTCACCATCCTGAAGATCGACGGGCCGCTGGTTGAAGGGAGTAAATTCGTCCTGCACGGTCATCACGCCGCCGGCCAGGTCGAGGTCGACGACGCTCATCCCGTAACTCATCGAGTTGGTATAAGGGGTGGTCGCGGAGTAAGTGCCGTTTCCTGTGACGAGAAACATTCTGCCGTACGGCTTCGCCGGGTCGTTGACCTCGGCCGTGAGCCCGGCGCCTGAAAGCCAGATGCCATCTCCCCCGCCGTTGGGGTTGTCGCAATAGAGATTAATCTGTTTGAGCGTGGACGCGCTATAGGAAAAGATCCAACCGTGATAGGGCCCTTGATCGCCTACGGAGCCAAATGCGAGATAGACGACGCCGTTCAACAGCAGCAGGCCGGGACGCTGGTAATGATAGTTGGCGTCAAAGGTCAAGACGCCTCCGACACTTGCGTTGCCGGTGCCCGCGACGGAACCCTGCAGGGTGACCGGCCCACCCAATTTTTCTGCGCCGGTCGTAACGTCGAGGGCATGCAGGCGAAAGATCTCGGTAGTTCCCTGCTCTTCAGAACTGACCAGGTACATTGTCTGGGAGGGCAGATCGATCACCGGCGTGCCGATGACCCCCCACTTTGTTTGCAGCACACCGGCGGGGGTGCTGTTGGTGAGCAAAGAAACGCTCCAGAGAGCGTTGGCATTTGCGCCGCCGTTGGTGTCGGCGTCGAAGGCGTACACCATGTCTTTCGAGGTAGCGGCATAGACCACGTTGTGGGTGCCTTGCCCAGGGATCGGCACCTGGGATACGTAAAGCGGCTGGGCGTAAGGGTCTCCGTCAATGTGGAGGGAAAAGAGCTGGCCAAACTGAGAAGCATTGACGTTGGAGGTCGTGAGAACTGTTTCGTTCAAGTTCTGACCCGTACGAGCTATGTCGTTATGAGCGGTCAAGACATTGACCTGGGCACTCGCTGTCAATGCAGACATTAGCAGGAGCGCCGTTACCGCTATACCATGATTGACGCCAAGACGGAATCCAGCCCACAAGGACATATTTGCCCGCTCCTAAGAATACAAATGCCAAGGTCTTGCTAATCGGAAGCGACAAATCTTACATGGGAGCTCTTCTGCGGAAAAGCAACGGCGCGCTGCTCGAGCTTCGAATCGCCTGGAGCTAGGCACGTGCAAAGAACTTATACATCCGGCGCGCAATAAGAAGCATACACCAGGCTTCGTGAAGCCTAAGAACGAATTTTAGTAACACAGGAAGATGCTGTCGCAGGTCATATTCATCGACCCAACAACATCATCAGCGTATGAATAAGCGCTGCAGCGACGAGCCTGCCGGAGGGAAGCGATGCGCGAGCACTTATCGGGCAACCCGGCGACTAACCAGCCAGGCGGGGTGTGGATAGGATTGCCGCCCGTCTTATGGCGCGCGCGGCATCACGCCCGCCGCCGCGCCGCCATCGATGATGGCGGCGCGGCGAAGGTCGAGGGAGGGCTTCTTCAGCGGAAACCCGGACTTACATGATTAGAAGCTGATTTTGAGAATCTGCCCGTTGTTCCCGACAAACCATCCCGCTTCCGGGCATGCGAAAGCGACCGCCCAGTAGCCGCTGACAGATGGAAGCTTGAACCAGGTCTGCCCTTCATCGGGGGTCCAGGCGGCTTCGCCGGAGGTGAAGTTGGGCTGGGTCTCGGTCGTAATCACGACAGCTTTGTCGTGTTCATGGCCGGAGTGGCCGCGGTTGCCGCCATCGTCGCGATTCACCCAATCGTTTCCGTGTTCCTGGCCGCGCACATAGGCCAGGGCAAAGATCGCTCCGGAGACAGGAGGTTTGGCGGTGAGCGTCCAGGTCTGGCCGCCGTTATCCGAGGTTGCAGCCTGCGCGGCCTTGTTGGTGGTCAGGTCGCCTCCGCCGACGATGCCATGCCAGGGATCGCGGAAGGCTACGGAGAAGCCGCCCGCATTGGCGTTGCTCACGAGTGGCGTGTCATAGGCATTCCAGGTATCGCCGCCGTCGCGGGTGGCCAGGATCCTGGCGATGCTGGAGCCGCCGGTGGCAATCCAGGCGTTCTGCCATCCTTCGGTAGCGATGCAGGTGCCGCTCGAGGAGAACGAGGCTTCGCCGGTCAAGGCGGGCGGCATGTTGCCGGCGATCGAGTGCCAGGTCGAGCCATTGGTGGTGCGAATGTCGGGAAAGACTCCGTTTACCGAATCGCTGTGCGTGATGCCGCGCTCCGGCGTCCAGAACGCGAAACAGTCATAGAAGGCGTTGACGGTCTTGTTCTTGAACTGAATCGTCCAGTGCGCGCCCGCGTCCTCGGTCTTGTAGATACGAAAATCTCCGGTGTTGTTCCCGATGGACATCAGGTACGCGACCCGGTCGCTCACGCCTTGCACATCGCGGAACTGGAGGGCTTCGGCGCCGGGCACGACTCCGGACTTCCAGGTAGAACCGCCATCGGTCGTCACCACGTACGTCCCGCCGGACCCCGCGGCCCAGACGACTCTTGAGTTCACCGGACTGACGGCAATCAGCAACTGCGTCGTGCCGCTGTGCTGCGGGGTGACGGTGGGTTGATGAGCTTTCCCTGCGTCCTGCGCATACCCGCAGATAGAAACACTGGCGATCGAGAGAAAGAACAGCAGCGAACGATTGAACATAGAATTCCTTCCTGGATTGGCGGTTCGAGTGTGGAGAAGTAAGTGTGGAGAAGTATAGGAACGCCGCAGAGCGGCGTCAAATCAGGGCGCCGGATGCCGGATGCAATCCAGGATCGCGGTTAGCGGTAGCACCCACCCTTCAATGAAGCGAGGCGAGAGACGAAAAAGACGAGAGAGACGAGAGATGAAAAGGAGAGAAAGATCCACCCCTATTCTCGCTCGCGAGAAATTGTGGACATTCCTTCTACTTCAGATCGCGCCATAGCGCCTAAGAGGCGTGCGACCGGCAAGGGAGCAGGCGATTACCCGCCGCTGAGAAGCGCTTCATCTCTCCACAGGGCCACACCGCCCAGCAATCCATCTTCGTTCGAGACAATTTTGATAGTGTCGCCGAGCTTCAGCGTTACTTTTTTGGCGTTGCCTCCGCCGAGATAGAGGGTGTCCCAGTTGAAGAGCCTGGCGGTGTTGTCGACGGCTTCGCGCAAAAGCACATTCCATTTGTCGACGCCATATTTCTCGTAGCCGCGCTTGCCCAGGTAGTCCTCGTAAGTGCGATGTTTCTTGCGCCAGATGTGGTGAGCAAGCTCCAGGCCGGGGCACAGGCGGCCATCGCTGAAGATCGCCGAACCCAGTCCGGTGCCGAGGGTCAGGATCAGTTCGACGCCGTTGCCCCTGGCCGCGGCATACCCTTGAACCGCTGCGTCGTTGCAAACCCGCACCGGCTTTTTCCATAGCTTTTCAAGCTGCCCCTGAAGGTCGTAGCCTACCCAGCTGGGGTCGAGATTCGCTGCCGTGTAGGTCTTGCCGTGCTTGATGACTCCAGGAAAGCCGACCGAGACCCGGTCAAAGGCAGGCATCTGCGCCTTGATTTTTTCAAACTCGGCAAGCACCGCCGTGGTGGTCGCCGGGCTGGGGGTGGGCAGGCGCACCCGCTCGGTGAGCGGCTTGCCGCTGCTATCGAGCGCCATCATTTTGATACCCGTGCCACCGGTATCGATTGCCAGGGTAACAGGGTTCTTTCCCGTCTCTGCTGCTTTCGTCGCCATCGTCCTCTTTCCTTCTTTACGCAACTGCTTCAGCGAATGCTACTTCCAGAGTACCCTTCCACGGGACCTCTTGTGCCTGAAACTCTTGCCGGCGTTACTTCTCAAGACTCGCCGCCCTTGACCTGGCCATATTCGAGCAGCGTGACCAGCATCACGCCGCCGGCAATATTTCCCAGCGTGGCAGGCAGCATCCAGGCGAAGTACCCTGCCACGGAATACTGCCCGGCCAGGACCGCGGCGAGGATCTCGCCGCTGGTCGCGATGCAGTGCGCAAAATGGCCGAGCCCGACGACAAACGTGAAGACCCAGATCAGCAGCGCCGAGCCGGTGATGGAGTGGCTGCCGCTCACCAGCCATGCGACCAGCGCAATGATCCAGCCGCCGAAGACGCCGCTCCAGAAGACTTGACTGGCGGGAACCCTCGCCGCCTCGATGCCGAAGTTGGCCATTGCCGTCACGTACCCGGGCCGCAATGCGCCGGTCTTGACAGCCAGCGCCGCGAAGAGCAACGCCCCGACCACATTCGTCGGCAGAACGATCGCCCAGAGCCGCAGCGTGCGCCAGAAGTGCCGCCGTTCGGCCAGCACCAGCGCGACCGGGTAGAGGGTATTTTCGGTAAAGAGCTGACCTCGCCCCAGGATGACGGCCATAAAACCGATGGGGTAAAGGCAATGAGCGATGAACTGGGAGTTGGCGCTCGATCCAAGCTCGGCAACCACGATGGACGTGCTCAGCGCGGTGAGGCCCATCGTCAAGCCGCCGACCACGCCGGCCACGGCCAGCGCCGTGACCGGGCGCCCCAGCTCGTGTCTTGCGTTTTCGGCGACCTGGGCGAAGATCTGGTGCGCGGTCGGACGCGCCAGGTCGCGCTGGGCCGGCGCTGCCGGCGCCTCCTGCGCGAGCAGCTCGTCCAGCGATTCACTCTGCGGGTTGGCGTGGCCCGGCCCCGATTCGTGCTGTTCCGGCTGGGATCGCTCTTCAGCGGCAGTGGTCAATGCTGGTCCTCCCGGTTCGATGCTTGGATGCTAATCCTCCGATGCAGCTGTGACGACGCAGCTCCGGAAGAAAGTGGCCGGAACACGCCGGGTCTATCGGCAGGTCTATCGTCGGGTCTATCGGCGGGTCTCTGCGCCAAGGCTGCCGGCAAGCCAGTGGTGCAGCCCGGCAAGCTTGACGCGTACGCCGAGATAAAAGGACCCGAAGAGCGCGTAGATGGCGCTGACCTCGTCGAAACGCATCTCGTAGATCAGCTTTTTAAACACGACCGGGTTTTCCGCGAAGAGGTCGACGCCCCACTCCCAATCGTCGAGCCCGATCGAGCCCGAGATGATCTGGCGCACCTCGTCGGCATAGCGGCGGCCGATCAGGCCATGCTCGTGCATCATGCGCTGGCGCTCCGCCATGGGAACGGAGTACCAGTTCGCCTGCTCGCCGCGCTTCCGGTCCATCGGGTAGAAACAGAGATACTTGCTCTCGGGAATCGCCGGATAGAGACGCGACGCCATTGCCACCCCCTGGCGCTCGACGACCTGCTGGATCTCGGCCTTCCACTCGGGGGAGTGGGGCTCGAGGCCCTTGCCGGCCAGGGCCGCATAGGTCTTTGCCGAGGACTCGTAGAGGCCGAGCTCGACGACCGATAAATAGGAGTGGGTGGGCTCGAGGTATTCGTAGAGATCGGTCTGGGCGAGTTCGAGTTCAAATCGATTCAGGTCCTCGACCGAGTCGCGAAAGTGGATCATCATCAGGTCGCCCTTGTGGCCGACCAGCGAGTAGATCGCCGACTGGTTCGGGCGGGGCGCGCCGTCGCCCTCCTCCGCCGCCTCCAGCAGTTCTACGGCTTCCTCGATCACCCGTTCCCGCTCAGGAAGCGAAAGGGCACGCCAGGCGATCCAGCGGAAGCGGAACATTTGATGGAGGACGCTCGCCCCTTCGAGCGTCAACGGCACCGGCGACATATCGGACAAACGAATCCCCCTTGGAGTAAAGACGTTGGAGTGAAGGCGTCCGCACCGCGGGATCGCCTCTCTTCCCTAGATCGCATGATAGTCCTTCTCCGCTGTCCGCCGGCAGCCGGTGCTCCTGGCAAGCTGTCATGCGAAAGCACAGCCGCTCGGCCTAGCGGCCCTGGAGGCAACCTGCTTCAGCGGTTGAGGAGTCGCGGGAAGATGACCGGAAAACGGCAGCGAAGCGCGGTTCTGTGTCACACAATCAGCATGGAAGCAGGTCAGGGCTTCGTCAGCTCATGCGGAAAAGTCCCGTCGGCAATCCGTCGAGGCTGACAGCGTTTTTCTGCTGCCGGTAAGCCTCCAACTCGTCTTCGCCCTTCGATTCAGCCCAGCGAACGAGCGTATCCCGCTCGCGTACGTAGTTGAAGAGCGGTACACCAAATCCACAGGAGGTTTGCACCAGGTCTACCGTCATCATGACCATCTGGCGGCTGCCGGCAACCTCAACCCCCGCGTACTCGGTATCGAGCAGGCGTCGGTATTCGGCATCCGCCCGGGGGACCGTCCGGCCGCTTCCATAGAGCCGAAGAATCAACGGCTGGGCGTCGAAGGAACAAAACATCAGCGTGAGCCGGCCATGGGCGAGCAGGTGGGCGGCCGTCTCGTTTCCGCTGCCGGTCAGGTCGCGGTAGACGATGGAGTTGGGGCCGAGCACCCGCAGGGAGGCGCCATCCCGCGGAGAGACGTTGACGCGACCGTGGGCCGCAGCCGAGGCGTTGAAAAAGATCGGCTGCCGCAGAATGAACTCGCGATGCTGCAGCTCGATTCGATCGAATGTCTTACCCACAACAGATCTCCCAGATTTTCTGTGGTCGAGAGTACCGCCGAATGCCAGCGGAGGCTTCGGCCAGCAATCTATAGATGGCTAACGAAAGAGCGTAACTATTCTGAAATGGCACCCCGCCTATTCTCAATTTGATAACTTTGCCCTTTTCTCCTCACTATGGAACGGGCAACGTTGGTTGCAAGGCTCTAAGGACTCTTTTCGTTAGCAGTAAAGACGCAGCACACTACTGCAATTTTTCTACCACCATCCAGACGCGCCGCCACAGCGAGATTTTATCTTCGCCGATGAGCTTTGCCTCTGTCTCGCACCTTGGCCCGACAGCTATTGAGTAGAACGAAAAGCCAGCACCGCGTTCAAGCCCCCAAAGGCGAAGGAAGTCGATAACGCCATCTCGACAGAAGCCTTCCGCGCCTGGTTGGGAATGACGTCGAGGTCGCAGTCCGGGTCGGGGGTGGTGAAATTGGCGGTTGGCGGCAGAATGCCCTGCTCGAGGGTCAAGGCGGTCGCGGATGCCTCGATCGCCCCGGCGGCGCCCATGGTGTGGCCGTGCATCGACTTGGTGGAGCTGATCTGCAACTTCTCCGACAAGGGGCCGAAGACGGAGCGAATCGCGGCGACTTCCATCTTGTCGTTCGCCTCGGTGGCGGTGCCGTGCGCGTTGATGTAGCCGATCTGTTCGGGAGCGACGCCGGCGTCTCGGATCGCGCCGCGAATGGCCCGGGCGGCGCCCTCGGCCGAGGGCTGGGTGATGTGGCTGGCATCGGACGACATGCCGAAGCCGACGATCTCCGCAATGGGGCGCGCGCCGCGAGCCAGCGCCGCGTCGAGCGGCTCAAGCACCAACATTGCGGACCCTTCCCCGACGATCATGCCGGCGCGGTCTTTGGAAAACGGGCGGCAGGTATCGGGACTGACCACGCGCATGGCCTCCCAGGCTTTCAGGTGGCCGAAATAAATGGGGGCATCGGCGCCGCCGGCGATGGCCATCGGGGCCGCGCCCGAACGAACCATCCAGAAGGCGTGGCCAAGGGCGTGGCCGGAGGAAGAGCATGCGGTGGAGAAAGTGAACGTGGGCCCATGGATGCCGAACTCCATCGAGATCTGGCTCGCCCCGGAGTTGGCCATGCCAAGAGGGATCGTGAGGGGATGGACCCGGTTCCGGTTCAGATGGAAGAGGTTCCAGTAGCCCGCTTCTTCGGCAATGCGGCCGCCGATGCAGGAACCGGTGATAATCGCCGTTCTCTCGCGTAGATCCTCATTCCACTCGACGCCCGCCTGGGCGATCGCTTCGCGCGCCGCAATGAGGGAGAACTGCGCAAAGCGGTCCATGAAAGCCACGCTCTTGTCGGGGAAGTAATCTGCCGGCACGTAACCGCGGACGAAGGCGGCGTTTTTGAACCGTACCGGCCCGAACTCGGACTGCTCGAACTCCCCGATCCCGGACCTGCCCTCGGTGAGGGCGCTCCAGAATTGCCGGCGGTTCAGGCCCAGGGCGGAGATCACGCCGATGCCGGTAATCGCGACGCGATGCATCTACTGTTCTTGCGAGGCCTTTTCCTTCGCTTCCACCAGCTTGGCCACCCCATCGATCATCTCGTGGACGTAGCGGATATGTCTCGCCTGCTCGTCATCGATCTCGATATCGAATTCGCTCTCCAGGTCGAACAGGATATTGATGCTGTCCATTGAGTCGATTCCCAACTCTTCGAAGGAGCTTTCGGGAGTTATCGTTTCGACTGGAATTCGCTGCGTTTTGGCAATCACTCTGAGAACTTTTTCTTCTATTGTTTCGGGCATAAGGTTTCCATCGCCACAAGGCAGCAGGACTTTGCGGTCCGGCGCGCCGTATTCGGGCGATTCTTGCTTGCCAGCGGATTTTCGACTCTTCTATGGTGCTGGATGCGAATAATCAATGCAAGCATATTTTAGCCGACGGAGGCGCGGCATGCCGGCGCGCTCATGAGGGAAGCTCCTGCTGCGCTTCCGTTGCATGATAGCCCGGCGCACTCCTGCTCAGCCTGCGGCGGCCGCGCTTCGCTTTCCCTGAGGGCTGACACACTGCCCGGCTAGGAGGCAGTTGTCTTCGCGGTTGTCTTCTTTGCGGCAGCCTTTTTCGCGGTTGTCTTCTTTGCGGCAGTCCGCTCCGATTTCTTTGGAGACTTGCTTTTGGCCTGCTCCGCCCTTTTTCCGCCCAGCGCTATCTGCTTTTTGCGCGAAGTCTCCCGGTCCGGCTCCTTGCCGCCGTTGCGGCTGGCAGGCTTCTTCCGGCAGCTGCCCTCTTCATGCTCACTTTTTCCGGGCACGGGCTCAAACCCGGGCCAGCATCTGGATGTCTTGGTATCGGCCTTGCCATCGCTCTTCTTGGTCATGCTGGCTGGGAGCGGGAAAGGGCAGCACCCAGTTGTTCGGGGCGAAAGAATAGATTGACTCCATCAATCCGGAGCGCCGATCCTTCAAGTCACGGGAGTCGCCGGCAAGTCACGGGAGTCGCCGGCAAGTCACGGGAGTCGCCGGCAAGTCACGGGAGTCGCCGGAGCCACGGGAAATTCAGGACTTTGCTCCGGGACCTGCGGGAATCTTCAGCCGGAATGCGCTTCAGCCGGTCACTCCCAACGCCGGCCGGGAAGCTCTGGAGGAGTTCCTGGCAATGCGGTATGCTGGTGCGACCGGCTTGCCGCCAATCAAGGACACTCCTCTTGGAAGCTCAACGCGCCCGGAATGGGCTGTTCGCCAGTGAACCCGTCCTGCTCCTGGCGACGGTCATCGCCGTCCTTTATTTCGGCCGCTCCATCCTGATTCCGGTCGCTCTCGCGCTGACGTTGAACTTCCTGCTGGCGCCCGGCGTGACCTACCTTCACCGTTTTCGCGTACGCCGGGTTCCGGCGGTCATCCTCGTCGTGGTGGTCGCCGGCAGCCTGATCGGCGGTGTCGGCTGGGTGGTCCTTCGCCAGCTGGTCCGCATCGCCGACGACCTGCCGAAATACCGGGACAATCTTCACGCCAAGATGGACGCCCTGCACACGCCGTCGGTCGGGCCAGTCGGCCAGGCGATTACGGGGATGCGAGAGATGGGCCAGGAGTTCTACGCCACGCCGGATACTTCGGCGAAGCCCATCCCGAACCAGGCGCGTGGCCCGGCGAGCGTCTCCTCATCGCAGAAGGGCGGCAACAACGCCGCGCCTGCTCCGGCACTGCCTTCGTCACCCGCTGAACCGACGGCAGTGACCATCGTGCAGCCGTCGAGGGGAATCTCGGATCTCGCCGCCGTCCTGGCGCCATTTATCCGCCCGCTGGGCGAGACCGTCTTCGTCCTGGTGCTCACGGTCTACATGCTCATCAAGCGGGAAGACCTGCACAACCGCCTGCTGCTGCTGGCCGGCATGGGAAGCCTGAACCTCGTCACGAAGGCGCTCGACGACGCCGGCAAGCGCATCAGCAGCTATCTCACGTTGAACTTCATGATCAACGCCGGATATGGCTTTTGCTTTGGCATGGGCCTGTTTGCCATCGGGATTCCCAACGCCACCCTATGGGGAGTCATCGCGGGCACGCTGCGTTTCGTCCCGTATATCGGCACCTCGATCGGTGTCCTGCTGCCCTTTGTCTTCGCGCTTGGCGTTTACGGCCCCTGGGCGCCGGCGCTGGTGGTTCTCGCTCTCTTCGGCTTGCTGGAGTTCTCGACCACCAACTTTCTCGAGCCCTGGCTCTACGGCAGCCACACCGGGATTTCAACGTTGGCGCTGCTGGTGATGGCTGTCTTCTGGACGCTGCTCTGGGGTTGGCCCGGCCTGGTGCTTTCCACGCCGCTCACCGTCTGCCTGATCGTGATGGGCCTGCATCTGCCGCAGATGTCGTTCCTGCACATCATCCTCGGGGAAGACGCCAGGCTTGCGCCCGAAGCCAAGTTCTATGAGCGGCTGCTGGCCATGGACCAGATCGAGGCCCACACCATTGCCGAGAGCTTTCTCACCGCGCACTCGCTGGCCGAGCTCTACGACGTCGTCCTGCTGCCTGCTCTCTCGCTTGCGGAGCGGGACCGTCACCAGGGCGCGCTCGACGAGGTGCGCGCCAATTTCGTCTTTCAGTGCGCCAACGAGCTGATCGCCGAGCTCTCAGATGCCGCGGTGCTTGGTCCTGGGGGCGCCGCCCCTACAGATGAAGTCCTGGGCAAATCGTTTCCGGTCATCTGCGTCTCGACTCAAGATCAGGCCGACGAACTTGCCGCCACCATGCTCGCGCAACTTCTCGAGCAGAGCGGCAATCGAACGCTGCAGCTGCCGGCCCGCGCCTTATCGGACGAGATCCTCTCGCGGCTCGCCGAAGAGACTGAAACGGTCATCTGCATCTCCGCATTGCCGCCATTTGCCTTTGCCGACACTCGCGCGCTCTGCCAGAGGATCCGCCACCGCCTGCCGCGCAACCGTATCATCGTCGGGCTCTGGGACCCGGCCCTGGAAGCGGAAAAGATCCGGGAGCGACTCAGCACCTGCCGTCCCGACCGGGTGGCGACAGACCTCGCCCAGACCGTCGCCCAGATACGCGAGTGGCAGGGCCTGGGCTTCTATTCCGAGCTCGCGCTGCGAGAGTCTCACCGCGGCTAAGTCCTCCCGCTTGCCCGTAGGGCCTGTGGGCAGGCCTCGGCAAACCAGTTGTTACCAATGCGGATCCCTCGACCGGGGCATCGGTAACACCCCTCGGGACAGCAGGCTTTCCGGGCGTTTGGCAGGGTTGACTTTTTGAGAACCGAGTCCCAAAATCCTTTCTACGGCAGGAATCCAGCTTGCCACCTGGCACGTTCTGAAGATGCGCGGACTATTCGCGCCAGTGAATACTATGCGGTCCCTAAAGCCTGTTGTCCTTTTCCCCGTTTTGGCATTGTTTCTAGTCCTCCGTAGCGCCGGCCAGGCAGGCCACGCAGGGGAACTGGCATCGGAGAGTGCGCCCAACGCCGGCTCCGGCATCGGGGGATTACAGGTCAGCTTACAGTCCCGCCCCGCAGTGCCGGTCGGTCCCGACTACCGGATTGGCCCTGGAGACGTGCTCCGCGTCTCGGTTTTTGAGGAGCCCAGATTTTCCGCCAGCGCCGTGGTCCGGCCGGATGGAAAAATTTCCATTCCGCTGGTTTCCGATCTCACCATCGCCGGCATGACCCCCGAGGCTGCTCAGCAGTTGCTGGGCGAGCAGCTGGCAAAATTTATCAAGCATCCGCTCGTGACCGTGATTGTGGAGGAGATCCATAGCCGCATCGTGTATGTCACGGGCGAAGTCCAGCATCCCGGAGCCTATCCGCTGGTCAGCCCCCTGAACGTCGTTCAGTTAATCGCGCGCGCCGGCGGCCCCACGGAATTTGCGAAGAGAAAAGAAATCTACGTCCTTCATCAGGATGGCGGCCCGCGGATCAAGGTCAATTACCAGTTAATTCTCAACGGGAAGCACCTGGAAGAGAACATAGCGCTGATCCCGGGCGACACGGTGGTGGTTCCATGACGACGATCAGGAAGGCAAAAGGCTCGCTGCTGGCAGCAGCCTGTCTCGGCTCGGCAGCCGCAATACTCTGCTGCCCCGGCCATGCTTTTGCACAACGGGTCGTCGCGGGGCCCAATACGGCGAATACGGATGGAGAGATTGACGCAGCGAACCGGAGCCCCAACACGACATCGGGTCCCGACACGCAGGGTCCAAATGCGCAGGGCCCCAACACGACGCCGGGCCCGGCGGTGGATAGTGCCGGTCCAATCTCCGATCCTCTCAAAGAGACCGGCGGCTGCGGCGACATCCTTTCGGCGGCATTGCAGCAGGACGGCAATGACACGCCCTGCTGGGCGGACATCCGCACGGTCGATCACTGGAACACGATGCGGCTGGCGAGCGGAGCGACCGTGCAGGGCGGCCCCGGCTTTTTGCCCACGGGGGAAGAAGCTCCATCCGGCCTCACCTTTGCCGTCGGCGGACTTGGCGGATTGCTCTTCAATAATGGGAGCGCTTCGCCTTCCGGAGGGAACTCCAGCGCTTTCGGCGGAGCCGGCGCGCTCTCCGGCTTCGTACAGCGCCGCCGCTGGGAGCTGATGTATGAAGACGGCGGGGCCGGCGGCAATTTCATGCTGGACGCCTCGCACCTGGTGGGGCTGAATCGCGGAGCACTTCGCGCCAATGGCGAGGTCAACTCCCGCTGGCTGTGGCAGGGCAGCGTCACCAACGCGTATGGCAATGACACTTTCCGGCTCTTTGCTCCGCTCGACTTCCGCACCGTGGGCAACACCGAGGCGCCGGTGACGGACACGGTCGCCTACGGATTGCACACCGGCAATCTGGTCGACCAGCAGGAAGATTTCAAGATCCGCTCGGCGGAGAGCCGCCGCACGAACTGGGATTTTGCGGCAGCTCACACCCTGCGCTATTACTCCGACGATGGGGTGAACGTACAGACGATCCGCGGCCGCGCCGACTATATGCATGCGACCACGCGCGACACGGCGATCGGCTTTATCGCCGGCGGGGCGCACCAGACCGGCCCGAGAGATTGCACGCTGGGCGGCGCTGGAGCGCTCGGCCTGCTGCAGTGGGGCTCGCGCGCGTCGCTCAGCGTGTCGGGCAGTGCGAACGGCGCTTCCAGCTCCTGCGGAAAATCCATCCAGTTCACCGGGGATGCCTCTCTTTACGTTCGCGCCGGTGTTCGCAATGACCTGTATTTCACTGGCAATCGAGATCTGAGCGATGGCGTGGTGGAGCAGCTCGCGCTGCTCGACTCGGCAGGCGCAGGCATTCGGCATCAGTTCTCCCGCAACACCAGCCTGCGCCTCAGCGGCGCGGCCATTTATGGTAACGACCCGAAGACGAAGATCGCCTATAACGGAAGCTTTTTCGAAGCATCGATGAGTTATCCTCTTGGCGGCGGCTTCCTCCAGGAGACCGCTTATCGTCATTACGAGGTTTCGAAGATCCCAGGGGGCGACGATCGCAGTGTCGTGACCTTCACACTCTGGTGGTCTCCGAAGAGGAACCAGCAAACCCTTCATGCCCGTAAGTGATCTCAATTTCAGGAAGTCTCCGATGATCGTGGGTCGCATTGCAAGGGATTGGTTTTCGATTGTCCAGCAGCATGGCAGGGTCGCGGCGCTTGGCTTTGCCGGCGGAGCGCTCGCGCTGCTGGGCTTCGGCACGCTTGCTCCCAAACAATACCGGGGCTCGGCCCTCATTGCCTTGAACCTGCCCTCGGCGCCGGCCGGCAGCGCAGGCCAGCCGGACCATCAGCGGCCGCTCGCCGCCCTGCTGCAGCAGGAGGCCGCGCGCCAGGACTGGAGCGGCATCGCGAGCCGTTATCGCCCCAATCCGGAGGTGCTTGCGAACCACGGGCTTTCTCAGGCAGCTACGCTCCTTGCATCCCAGGTAGAGATAACTCCGGTGGCCGCTCCCGGCAGCGGAGGCGAAGAGGTCCGCATCAGCTATGGCGGCAGAGATCGCGGCCTCGTGTCCGACGTCACCGAAGCGGTTGCGGAGGGGTTTACGAAGCCGCTCGCGCGGACCGCAACCCGCATTGCGCAGCCTGCCCAGGAGTCACTGTACGCTCCCGTCATTCTGCCTGACATTCGTCCCCTTTCATCACGATCGCTCCGGCGCCAGAGGGGCCGATCGAGGCCGGCAGCCAGAACTCAGGCAGCGAGGGGAGGGCAAGTCCAGGAGAGCGCAGTGGAGCTCGCGAGCAAGCTGCAGGCCAGCCTGGCGCAAGGCAAGAGGCTCCAGGAAATATTCAACCAGAACACCTCGGCGCTGGATGGACTGCAGGACGAGCTGACCGAAGAGCAGAAGGGGAGTGCCGTGCCCGCTGTCAAGGCTGCGCCGCCGCCCAGGCCGGCCACAGCGGAACGGAGAACAAGTCCGCAGGAAGAGAAGCTGAAGCAGGACCTTGCCAAAGCCCAGCTGGAGCTCGCCGGATTGCGGGACCGGTACACCGAAGAATTTCCGGATGTGGTGGCCGCCAAGCAGAAAGTCCAGGACATTCAGCTGGACATGAGCCGGATTGCCGCAGCGACGCCGATGGTGGCAAAACCGCCGCCCGTGAAGCCGCAGCCGGAGAGCCGGCAGACGGCCGCGCCCGACACCAAGGCGCTGACGCAGCAGATCGGCGATCTGGAAACCGTTCAGAGCCGGTTGCAGGATTCCATCGAACGCAATCATCGCGAGACGGCGAGACTGCAGCTCCAGTTAGCCACCGCTGCCGGCCCCGGGTCAGAAGCCCAGGCCGGATCGCCAACCGATGCTGGCCTGCAACCGGCGATCCCCGATCAGGCCGGCAACGAGCCGCTTCCGGGGCCGACGGCCTCCGCAGGCTCGCTGCTTTCCCCGTTCTTTCTTGTTCAACATGCCAGCGTCGTCACTCAGCCCTGGATTTTAGCCACAACGGTTTTGTGGCCTCTCAGCCTTGTGTTTGGCATTCTTGTCGCGTTTGTTGCAGCCTGGATCGCGGAGCGGCGAGACCCCTCCATCCGCAACGAAAACATGCTGCGCCACGAACTCCCAGCTTCTGCCGTCTATCTCGGTAGAATTCCAAGGATAAGACATGAAGTCATCGCTGATTAGTTTTTCCCTAGCCTATGCTCTCGGCAAGCTGAAAGAGTTTCCGTCTGCGAATAGCGCATCTGTTGAGAATTTAAATACTTCCACCAGGGACGGGTTCGTTTTCGTCTCCGATCCCGATGGCGATGCGGCCCGGCGCTATCGCGACATCGTCGACGAGATCCTTGGGCGAGCCTGGCCGCTGAAGCGAATGCTCGTGACCTCGCCAGCTTCCGGAGAGGGCAAGACCATCACCTCGGTGAACCTGGCGCTGGCTCTCGCCGAAAAGGGCATCTCCGTTTTCCTGGTTGAGCTCACCCTGACGCGCCCGCGCTACCGATATGTTTTCGGCGCGACCAAGCTGCAGGGCGGCGTCGAGGCGGTGCTCAAGGGCAAGGTAGCCCCGGAGGCCGTGACCTTCCAGCTGGGCGACACTCGGGTTGCGGTTATCAGCGTCGCCGAGCCGATGCCCGATAACGACCTCCTCGAGAATCGCGAGAACCTGAAGCGGCTTCTGGATTATGGGAAGTCTGCCTGCGACTGGACGATTCTGGACGTTCCGTCGATCGAGGAATCGAAGGCCATCAAGGAACTCGCGGCGGGCGCAGGCCCGGTGGTCATGGTCGCGCGCTCTCATAAAACGAAGGTCGAGGTCTTCCGCCGCGCTGCCAGGGCGCTCGGTTCGGACCTCGATTACGTCATCCTGAATGACATAGCGTCCTGACACCAAGAGCCCACGCGCAGGTTGTGGGCTCACTCCGGCCGTGCCGCCGGCGATCATGGTCCGTGCCTTCCTGGTCCGTGCCTTATTGCGTGGCCTCGACGCGGGTAATCATGCATTTTGCCGACTTGCCTTGCATGGTCTTCACCTCGCCGTTTCTTCCACTGGACGTGAATGTGACCAGGGAGCCGACGATAAAGTCCGTTGCATTGATTTTCTTGTTCTCCGGGGTGCGGCACTGGTAGCTGCGGCCGGCCGTGGCGACCGAGAAGTCGTACTGCTGGTGCTGTTTTTTCGCCACTGCGAAATTGGTCGGCTGCAGGTTCTGCAGGGTCGCCTGATCGGTGCGCCTGGAGGCCAGGGCGGCCGATCCGGTTAAAATCATCAAGATTGCACATCCGAGTTTCTTCATCCTTCGCTCCAGTTCTTTGTTCTGCTGCCGTCTTTCGATCCGCGTTCCATATGGATGAGGACTCTACCGTTGTAACCCAGCTTGCCGTCTTCTGACGCTTGCGGACGCACAAATAGTTGCATCCTGCTCAACATGGTCAATGGCAACCTACCGGCGGTGAAGGGTCTCACGGTCGACGCGAACACCCGCTGCGCCCACTATTACGGCCCCACGGACATCGTCGCGATTAAAATGAGGTGCTGCGGAAGCTACTACGCCTGCATCGACTGCCATGCGGCGCTCGCCGGCCACGCTGTAGAGGTTTGGCCGAGGGAGCACTGGAAATTGAAAGCCGTGCTCTGTGGATGCTGCGGGCACGAGATGTCGGTACTGGACTATCTGGACAGCGGCAATCGCTGCCCGCAATGCGCCGCTGCGTTCAATGCTGGCTGCCGCAACCACTACCACCTCTATTTCGAGATGGCCCCGGCTTCGAGATAGCCGCCGATGATCTCGGCGCACTGCTCGACGAAGGCGCGGTCTTCTGCGCCAAAGGCCGCCGCCGTGTGGCTATCGATGTCGATCTCGCCGACGATCACTCCGCCGGCGCGAATCGGCACGACGATCTCCGATCTGGTTTCGATCGAACAGGAGAGATAGCGCGGGTCGGCGCTCACATCGTCGACCACGACGGTTTCTCCCTGGGCGACGGCCGCCCCGCAGATGCCTTCGGTGACGGGGATGCGGGTATGGGGAGTCTCTGCCCCGGCGAATGGCCCGAGCACCAGCATGGAGGCGTCCGCAGGATCGAGCATGTAGAAGCCGACCCAGTTGTACTGCGGCAACTTCGCGTGGATGGTCTCCACCAGCTCCTCAAAAAGATCCTGCTGCGAAGGCGAAGTTGCCACCGATCGTTGCAGCCCGGTAATGATCGAGAATCGAACGTCTGCCTGTTGCTGAATGGTCAAAGAAACCGCCTGGATATTTGGATCTGGATACTTGGATCGTGTCGACGGATGGCTGTTCCGCCGGCCTTCATTGTAGGCAGCGGAGCACTGCGTGGTCGAATCACCTGCGCGGGGAGCGGCGCTCGCGCCCCGGGGTGCGGCGGCCGGCTAAGGCGCCACCTCGGTGGCAGTTGCATAGCTCAACTGGTGAATGGCCATCCATGTCTGGGCATAGGCGTTCAACGCATTCAACGTTGTGATGCGATCGTCCTGCAGGGCGTTGAGATAATCGAGCAGCCCGAGGCCGCCGTGCTGGTAGGCAAACTCGGCAATCGATAAAACGTCTTTGGCTTCCGCGAGATAGTGACCGTTATACCGGTCTGCCAACACCTTGGAGGTCGTGTAACCCACCCAGGCCTGGTCGACATCGGAGTAGACCTGGTTGCGCGCTGCGATCTCGGTAAAGCGGCTCGCCTGCGCGACAAAGTTAGCGGTTTCCTTATTCCCCTGGTTGCGGTCGAAGATGCGCAGCGGGATGCTGATATTGAAGCCGGCCGAGTTGTAAACGCCAACCCGGTCGTATTCGCCCTCGAGCGTGGGATCAGTGGCGCCGTTGGCGTAAGCCAGCTTGACGTTGGCATCGGCAACGCGGATGCCGTCCACGGCGGCCTTGTAATCGGGCCGGGCGGCGAGTCCCTTCTGCTCAAGATCGGTCAGGGAGCCGGCCAGCGCGGGGGGCACAATATCGCCGGCGATATCGAAAGTGTTCCCCGGATGGCTGACGCCAATAAGGGTCTGCAACTGGTCGCTGGTCTGGCTCAGGCTTGCCTCGGCGCTCGACTCGTCGGTCTCAAACTGCGCCAGCTGCAGATCGAGCCGCTCATAGTCCAGTTTGCCGATATCGCCGGCATCGTAGCGGGCCTTGTTAATCTCGAGCTCGTGCTTGAAATCCTTCAGGTTCACCCGGGCGAGCGTCAGGGCAGCTTTGGCCAGCAGCATGGAGGTGAAGGCCTGCTTTACGGCGAGGATTGTCTGCTGCTCCTGGAGCGCGTATTGGTCGCGCGTCTGGTCGGTGGTCGAGCGCGCGGTGTCAAGACGCCAGCGGCGTTTCTCGCCCCGCTCAAAGAGCCGCGAGAGCTGCACGCCGTAGTTGTAGGGCGAAGCCGGGTTGTTGGCGCTGTTGGTGACATCGGTGCCATAGGCGGCGAGAGTTGGATTTGCCCGGACGCCGGCCTGGATCTCCTGCGCTTTGACGGAAAGCAGGTTCTGCTGCGCCGCCAGCAGGTTGGGATTCTTGTTGCGCGCCTGCTCGACGACCTGCTGCAAAGTCAGGGCATTCGGAGCCGAAGGGGGCGCCGGGAGCGCCTGGCCTGAGACAGACGAGGGGGTTGCGATCACCAGGCACGCGCAGACTGCGGCTTGGAGACAAGCGGCGAGCCGGACGTGCTGCCTGGCATGACGATGCGATCGAAGCTGGAAACCAGGTGTTGGCATTAGTTTTCAAACTCCGTCTCTGGGGTCGGCAGCACGTCGCCTTCGCCTGCAATCCAGACATAGAGGGTCGGCAGCAGGAAGACGTTGATGCTCAAGGCGGCCAGCAGGCCGCCGACGATCACGATGGCAAAGGGACGCTGCGAATCGGAACCGATGCCGTGCGAGGTGGCCGCCGGCAGCAGGCCGAGCGTCGCCACCAGCATGGTCATCATGATCGGCCTCAGTCTCAGCACCGCGCCCTCGACCGCCGACTCCTCGATGGACCGGCCGCGCACCCGCAGCTGGTTGATGTATTCGAGCATGATGACGCCGGTCTGCACCGAAACGCCAAAGAGCGCCAGGAAGCCGACCCCCGAAGAGACGCTGAAGTTGGTATGGGTGAGGAAGAGAGCGAGCATGCCGCCCAACGGCGCCATGGCCACGTTGCCGAGAATCAGCGTTGCCCACTTGCCCGACTTGAACATGGTGTAGAGGATCACGAAGATGATGACGATCGTGATCGGGAGCACCAGCATCAGGCGCCGCGACGAGCGCTTCTGGCTTTCATATTCGCCGGCCCAGTCGAACTTGTAGCCGGGCGGCAGCTTGACCTGGGCGTTCACCTTCCTGATCGCCTCTTCGACGGTGCTGCCCAGGTCGCGGCCGCGCACGCTGTACTTGATGGCCACATAGCGCTGGCCTGCTTCGCGATAGATCTCCTCCGCCCCATCGACGGTGCGAACCGTTGTAAGCTGGGCCAGCGAGACCCGCTCCCCCGACGGCGACAAGAGGCGAATGTTGTCGATGGCTTCCTGTGTGTTCCGGTACTGGGGCAGGTAGCGGACGACCAGGTCGTAGCGCGCGTCGCCTTTCAGCACCTGGCTGACGGCATTACCGCCGACCGCCGTCTGGATCGCATCCTGCACGTCGGCCACGTTGATGCCGAAGCGGGCCGCAGCGGCGCGGTCGACCGAGTAGTTCAGGTTCGGCTGGCCGATGACGCGGAAGAGCCCGAGATCCGCCACGCCCTTGACATGGCTCATGATGTCGACGACCTTGTTGGCCGTCGCCTCCAGGGTCACCAGGTCATCGCCATAAAGCTTGACCGCCAGCTCGCCCTTCACGCCGCTGACCGCCTCTTCGACATTGTCCGAGATGGGCTGCGAGAAGTTCCAGAGCACGCCCGGCATCTTCTCCAGCTCGCGGTTCATTGCCGCGATGAGCTCGTCCTTGTCCTCGTGAAAGACGGGGCGCCAGTTTGCTTTCGGCTTCAGGTCGACGAAGTACTCCGTGTTAAAGAAGCCGGTGCTGTCGGTGCCGTCATCGGGTCGCCCGACCTGGCTGACCACCTTGGTGACCTCGGGGAAGGCGGCGAGGATAATGCGCGCCTGGTCCATGACGGCAATGCCCTCGGTCGGCCCGGTGCTTGGGGCGAGCGTGCCGCGCACCCAGATCGCGCCTTCATCCAGGTGGGGAAGGAACTCCGAACCGATCACGCCGCTGAAGGCGAGAAAGGCGGTAAGGCAGAGCGCCAGGACGGCTCCTCCGACGGTCACGTAACGGTGTTCGATCGCCCAGGTGACCGCGCGGCGGTAGACCCTGGTGAGCCATGCCATGATCGGGTTGTGCCATTCCTTGGCGCCTTTGGAGAAGAGGAAGCTTGAGAGCACCGGCGCGAGGATCAGCGAAAAAATCAGCGCTCCGAGCAGCGCGAAGGCGACCGTCCAGGCCATCGGCCGGAACAAACGCCCCTCCACTGCCTGCAGCGTGAAGATGGGCAGGTAGGCCGTGATGATGATGCCGATCGCATAAAAGACCGGCCGCTGCACTTCGTGAGTGGCCTCGCGGATCTGTTCGATGACAGTCTCATGCTTGTCGTTCTTCCGGCTTAAGTGGCGGACCACGTTCTCGACAATCACCACCGCGCCGTCGACCACCATTCCGAAATCGAGTGCTCCCAGCGACAGGAGGTTGGCCGGAATATGGCGAAGATCGAGACAGATCGACGCGAAGAGCAGGGCAAAGGGAATCGTGATCGAGACGATCAGCGCGCCGCGGATGTTGCCCAGGAAGAAGAACAGGATGATCACGACGAGCACGATGCCTTCGGTGAGATTGTGGAGCACCGTGTGAGTCGTGTAGTGCAGCAGATCGCTGCGGTCGAGGAAGGGAACGATCTTCACCCCGGGCGGCAGGAAGTGGTTGTTCAGCTCGTCGACCTTGGCGTGGATGCCCTCGAGCACCTTGTCGGAGTCGTCGCCCTTCTGCAGCAGGACGATGCCCTGGATCGTGTCGCCGTTGTCGACGATCTTGCCGTCTTCGCGGTGAATGGCCTTGCCGATCTGTCCCAGCCGGATTTTGGGCCCCTGGACGACCGTCGCGATATCGCGCACCCGGAGCGCCGTCCCGGACTGGGTTTTGAGCAGCGTGTTCTCGATGTCTTGCACGCCCTTGACCAGGCCGACTTCGCGGACGTTGATCTGCTGCTGGCCCTGCTCGATAAACTGGCCGCCGGCATTGGTGTTGTTGTTCGCCAGCTGCTGCTCGACCTGGCCGATGCTCAGCCCGTAGGAGATCAGTTTGTCGGGATCGACGCGCACCTGGTACTCGCGCGTCATGCCGCCGAAGCTCGCCACATCGACGACGCCGGGGACCGATTTCAACTGTTTTTCGAGCTGCCAGTCCTCGATCGACTTCAGCTCCATGTTGTCGTACTGCGGATTGCTACTGACCAGCGTGTACCAGTAGATCTGCCCGACCGGGCTCCAGTCGGTGCCGATCTGCGGCTGGAGGTTCGCCGGCAGCGTCACCTGCGTCAGGCGCTCCAACACCTTTTCGCGGTTCCAATCGTTGACCGAGTCGTCGTCGAAGATCAGCTTGACATCGGAAAGGCCGGCCAGCGAAAACGACCGCAGGTGCTCCATGTGGGGGATGCCGGCCATCTGGATCTCGACCGGAATCGTAACCTGTTGCTCGACCTCTTCGGCGGCGCGGCCCGGCCACTGGGTGATGATCTCCACGTAGTTGTTGGCCACGTCGGGATAAGCTTCCACGGGGAGATTGTGGAAGGAGACGATGCCCCAGGCGAAGAGCAGGATGGCAAAGCCCAGCACCAGCCAGCGATTATTCAGTGCAAAGTCAACGATGCCGCGGATCATCTATTGCTCCGCCGAGTTTTGCAGCTCGAGGGCGTTCGACACCACCTGCTGGCCGGGACTGAGTCCGGAGTTGATCTCCTGCAGATTGCCTGGAAGCATGTCGCCGCCCTGCACGGGAAGACGGCGGAACTTGCCCTCTTCCCCGGTAGCGACATAGACCCAGTCGCGGTCGTGCAGGTGAAGCACCGCCGCGGCCGGCACGGCCGTATGCGTCTCCAGCTTCCTGCCGTGAAAGGTTGCGGTGGCAAACATGCCGAGCCGCATCAGGTAGCCGGGGTTCTCGACCTGGATGCGCACCTTGCCGGTGCGGATCGTCGGATCGAGGACCGCGCCGATGTCGCCGATCGTTCCCTTCAACACCCGGTCCGGATAGGCATTCAGGTGAATATCCGCCTCTTGCCCGAGATGCACGCTGGCGATGTCGTTTTCATAGACGTCGCAGATGATCCAGACATGCGACAGGTCGGCGATGGTGAAGGCGTTCGCGCTGCCGGAGTAGGTGACGCCTGCGGTCGCCGCTTCCGTCACGTTCTGCTGAATGATGAACCCCGAGGCCGGAGACAACACCTTTACGGTCTCGCCGGGGTGGTTTTTATCGATGCCCAGCACATGAAGTTGCTGCTCTGCCGCGACCAGGTCGGCCTTGGCGTCGTCCTCGCCATCCTGGGCGATCTCGAGCTGGCTTTTGGCGATCGCGCCTTTTTCGTAGAGGATCTTGGCGCGCTCCAGCTGGGTATTCGCCAGGTGCTCGTCATTGACTGCCTTCAGGTATTGGTCGAAAGCGCCAGTCACGTCTGTGCTCTGGACTTCCATGACGAGCTGGCCCTTATGCACGTAATCGCCCAGCCGGACATGGACCGCGACAACCCGTCCGGAAGCAATCGACACGACCGGAATCTCCCGGGAAACATCCGGATTGACCGTCCCGGTCACATTTAAAGTCGAGGTCGCCTCGTGCGCCGTTGCCGCTACCAGGGGAAATCGCTCCGGACGGTCGACGTGGATGGTATTGGCGTCATCCACCCGTTCGACCGAAGCGGCGGGCGGAGCCTCTGCCGCCGGATCGCTCTTCGCCTTTTCGCAGCCGCCGGCAAGTAACCCGGTCAGCGGAGCCGCAAGCAACGCGGCGGCAAGGCAGAAGGCCTTCCCTTTCCCTACCCTCTGTTTCATTCATTCCTCTCGCAAGTCGCAGCAGCGACTCACCTTAAGCGCCTTGCCCTACTCTCACTTCAGGGTAAAACCGGAAGTGTAAGGAAGGGATAAGGACATTGAACCACGGGACCTTGCAACGGTCCGGGCTCGCGCGCCGGCCGAGCTTTCACACCGGCCGTTCATCATTGTGAAGTAGCTCTATTGTAGATTGCGCCGTCCGCTTGCAAGCTGCCGCCGCCCGGATGAGCCGCTCGCCACCGTCCGCTGTCAGCCCTTCACCCTGCAGAAGCTCCTCTCTATCCGCTCGTTGGTCCGCTTGTTCCTGTGTCAAGTTTATGGGGAAGAGGCCAGCGCCAAGTGCTATCTTTCGGGTACTGCAGGCTATCTTTCGGCCAATCCGAGCGGCCGCCGGGCTGGATTTGCTTTCCGCTCGATTCCCGGTACGCTGGAGATACGTAGGCTCTTCTGAGGCTCGATGGCTCCACCCCCTGGCTATGCCAACCGGCGCGAACTCCTCTTTGCGGTCGCGCTGCTCATCGCGCTCATCGCGGTTGCCGACTGGAGAATTGATGCTGAAGTTCCGGTTGGGTTTCTTTACCTGCTGCCGATGGTGCTTGCCAGCCGCACTCTCAATCGAGCCCAGATTGCCGTGCTCGGGGCGGGATGCACCCTGCTTGCCGAGGCCTTCGACAATATTCGATGGTCGGCCGCCTCCGGAGTTCCCCGCGACCTGCTCTATCTCGCCGCCTTTTCCGGCATGGGTCTTTTCGCCCGGGAAGTGGTCGCCGGCCGCCGCGCCGCCGTCACCCATGTAGCCGCGCTCGAACGGGAGAACCAGGCGCGGCGCGATGCCGAAGAGCAGCTCGAGGTCCTGGTCGAAAGCAGTCCGGTCGCGATCGTGACCACCGACGCCAACGGCCTGGTCCTGCTGGCCAACGATGCTGCGCACCGGCTCTTCGATCTGCCTGCCGGGAGGCTGTATGGGCGGCACATCACGCCCTATCTGCCCTCGCTTGTGAATGTGCCCGATCTGCGCACCGGGCAGCAAACCTTCCGCACCGTGATGCAGTGTAAAGGGCATCGCCAGGACGGTGAAATCTTCATCGCCGATGTATGGTTCTCAACCTATCGCACCAGCGCCGGACCCCGTCTGGCGGCCATGGTTGTCGACGCGACCGAGGAGCTGCGCGAGCGCGAAGAGGCTGGCCTTCATCAACTGCTGGCGGGTTCGCGCATCCTCGTCGCCGCGGTGAGCCATGAAATCCGGAATATCTGCGGCGCCATTGCGCTGGTGCATGAGAACCTCGCCAGGCGGGGCACGCTCTCGCTCGACAAGGATTTCGAAGCTCTTGGCACTCTGGTCGTGGCCCTCGAAAAGATCGCTTCGGTCGAGCTGCGGCAGATGACCGACCAAGCGACCACCGTCGATCTCCATTCCTTTCTGGAAGAGCTGAGAATGGTCATCGGCCCCTCGTTTCGAGAGAGTGGCATTGAGCTGACATGGGACCTTGCGCCCGCGCTGCCTGAGGTCTGGGCCGATCCTCACAGCCTCATGCAGGTCTTCCTGAACCTGGCAAAGAACAGCGAGCGTGCCATGGCAAACAGCGCTGCGCCGTGTGTGCGCATCAGCGCGCGGGCCGGGCAGCGAGGGGTCTTGATCTCTCTGACCGATAACGGGGAGGGAATCAAGAGCCCCGATCGCCTCTTCAAGCCATTTCAGGAGCTCGCCCAGGCGACCGGTCTCGGCTTATATCTTTCCCGGGCCCTCATGCGCTCCTTCGGAGGAGACCTGCAATACCGACCCGGCGACTCCGGCGCCACGTTCCTCGTTGAAATCGCATCTCTTGCCAATACTGCCGGCGTGACCCTTGGAACAGAAGATCAGATTACTGCTCATTGACGACCACACCCTCTTCCGCGAGGGCCTGGTGCGGCTGCTTGAGGCGGAGAACGGGCTTGAGGTCGCCGGTCACTTTTCATCGACCGACGAGGCGCTTGCTTTGCCGGTGCTGCCTTCGGTTCACATTGTCCTGCTCGATTTCGATCTCGGCGAAGTGCCGGGATTGCGCTTCATGCGTGAGGCGGGATCGCGAGGATTTCAAGGAAAGATCCTCATGGTCACCGCCGGCATCTCCCACGCAAACACCCTGCTTGCGCTCGAGGGCGGTGTCTCCGGCATCTTCCTGAAGCACAATCCTCCCGCCCGGCTGATCACCGCAATCCATCGGATTGCTGCCGGCGAACAGTGGCTGGATGCCGGGAACCTCGATTCCCCAGTTGGCATCGTTTCAAGCCAGGTCAAGCCGGCAGCCGCGCCGACCCTCAATAAACGCGAGCAGGAGGTGCTCAAAGGTGTTTTTGAAGGACTGACCAACAAGGAAATTGCCGCCGGGCTTGGAATTTCGGAAAGCTACGTCAAAGCCGTACTGCAGCAGTTGTTCTCCAAGACCGGGGTTCGCACGAGGAGCCAGTTGGTGCGGGTCGCCCTCGAGAAGCACATGCAATACGGCATCACCCTCGATCCAAGGCCGCCCGGCAGGACTTTTTAGATGAGGGGCGGCTGCATCGACTCAGGGCCGCTGATCTCTTCTCCAACGCCGGGTGCTGTCAGGGCGTCGCGTCGTGCATCTTCAAGACGGAACCATCGAAGTCGAAGCGGAAATTCATTTCTTTGAGGCCGGTCTCTGCCATTGCGGCAGAGAGCCTCTGGCGATCGCTGGTCTGCAGCAGCAGGAATCCCCCCCCGCCCGCACCCACCAGCTTGCCGCCCGTGGCGCCGCCTTGCAGGGCATGCTCGTAAGCATGGTCGATATTGCTGTTGCTGATGCCTTCGGTACGGTTTCTTTTGCGTAACCAGTGCTGGTGCATCAACCGGCCAAACTGATCGATCTGCCCGGACTCGAGAATGGCCTTGATTTCGAGGCCGAGTTGCCTGGCGAAGTGCAGGCTCTCGAGCATCTCCGAATCGCCTTGCTCGGACCTCGTTCTCTGGTCCTCCAGCAGCCCCGAAGAACTGCGCACCTTGCCCACAAAAAACAGCATGAGGGAATCGCGCAGCGCCTCGACGGAGTCCGCGGACATCTTCAATCGCGACACCCTCACCGTCTCGTCGGCGCCATACTCCTGGCAGAGCAGCCCGCCATACGCTGCGCTGTACTGGTCCTGCTTGCCGACCGGGTCATGCAGCCGGTTCATCTCAATTTCGGCAGCCTCGGATGCCAGCATCTCCGGCGTCACGGAGATGCTCCTGTACGCGTAGAGCGCGTGCAGCAGGCCGACCAGGAAGGCGCCCGACGACCCGAGTCCGGTTCCTGCCGGCACGTCGGCAAGGCTGGCGATTTCGATGCCGCCTTCCACGTCGAGCGCGGTGAGGGCTGCCCGCAGCGGCCGGTGCCGGATTTGGTCTCGCGTCGCGGCATGCTCGAGCTCGGAATATTTCAAGAGATACCCGGCCGAGAAGCTCCGATGCACACAGACGTACACATACTTATCGATCGCCGCGGAGATGACGAAGCCGCCAAATTCGCGGTAGTACGAGGGGAGGTCGGTGCCACCCCCGCCAATCGAGATTCGCAAGGGCGTCCGCGTGACGATCATTTCCGCGCTCCCCGGAAAGACAGCAGTTTGTCCGTCTCGGCGAGCCCTGCCGGCGAGCCGATCTCGTAAAAGCGCTCCTGCACCTCAAAGCCGGCCAGTTCTTCTTTTTCGAGCATCGCCCGATAGTAAGCCCCCAGATCGAACGGGCTGTTTTCCGGCCATGCCGCCAGCGAACTGCTGCGAATGCATCCCAAGCCGTAGTCGATGTGCTGCATCGCGGCTTGAGTATCTGGCAGAGTCGAGGCGGACTTCTCATACCGCACGATGCTGCCGTCGCGCCATTCGATATTGCTTCGATCCCACCTGTTCCGGTTCTCGAAGACCGTCATCAGGGCTGCCTTCTTCGCTTGAAGAAATGCCTCCCAGACCGGAGGTATGGGTTGCTGCAGATAACTATCGCCATACATAACGACAAAGTGTTCTCCCAGTAGCGGCAGCGCCAGGCGCAGGGCTCCGCCGGTACCCATCCTACTTTGGCCATCGAACGAATAGCGCACCTTGCAACCGAATTTTGCCCCGTTACCCACGAAGCTCTCGATCTGATCGGCAAGGTTGCCGGCACAGATCACGACCTCTGGCAAACCCTGGGCGGAAAGCTGTTCCAGTTGATGAGCGATAAACGGTTGGCCGCCCACCAGGAGCATGGATTTCGGCGTGTACGCACTCACGGAACCCAGCCGGGTCGCCAGGCCGCCGGCGAGAATCGCCGTTGCCGGCGGCGTGTGGAAGGGCTCGCAGAACTGGCCCGGAAGGGGCTTACGGGTCGCGTCAGGCTCTGGCATCAAGCAAAAGCCTACATCACCCGCCATGGTGGGGTGTTTCTTCAAGAGATACAAATCACGACGATCGGCGCGCAGCTAAGCGTGAGCGAGAATACAGCGAACGGCGTCAGCTAAATCTCGCGCCTCGAAGTCTGCTTTCGTCTCTCCCGCTGCTCGAGTTGCGGGATGATCCTCCATGATGCGGATCGTCCGGGCGTTCGCGCGCTTGCCGCATTCGATATCCGTCGCGCGGTCGCCGACCATCCAGCACTGGTCAAGCGCCAGGCCGAAGCTGTCTCGCGCCTGGAAAAGAAAAAAGGGCGACGGCTTGCGACAATCGCAAGCCCCGGAATATCCCGCAACGGCGCCCAACGGATGGTGGTAGCAGTAATAGAACTCCGAGAACTGCACCCCGGCCTCCTCGAGCGCTCTCTCGAGTCGATGATGAATAGCTTCCAGCTCTTCCAGGCTGCTCTTGCCTTTGGCCAGGTTGGGCTGATTGGAGATAAGAAAGAGCAGGTAGCCTTGCCGTTGCAGAAGCGCCAGGGAAGCTCCCGCTTCGGGAACCAGCTCAAACTGCTCAGGGCGGAGCGGCGCTCCATATTCGCCACTCGCCGGGTCGAGCACATTTCGGTTGAGCACTCCATCGCGATCGAGAAAGACGGCCCGCCGAAAGCTCAAATCTCCGACTCCCATTTCATCTCGTTGAGCTTGAGATCGGGGTGCGACGCGATGCCATGCCACAGGACGGCCTGAAAAGCTTCCGTGAGCGCGGTCACAGTGTCGGGCGACTGGGTGGGAATGACAATGACTTCGTCGCCTACCGCGGCGGTGTAACCACCGTCCCGGCCAACAATGCCAAAGATCTTCGCGCCCGCTTCCTTCGCCAGCTTCAGGGCGTTGACCAGGGTGACGCTGATGTTTTTTTCGACATTGCCGCCGCCCACCGAAAAAACGAACAGCCCGTCTGCAGCATTTAAATGGCTGCCCCGCAGCCAGTCGGCATAAGCCATCTCCCATCCGTCATCATTGATGCGGGCAGTGAGCTCCGAGACATTGTCGCTGGGAGCGTAGGATTCGATCCCGGCAATCTTCCGGAAGTCGCTCACCGCATGACTGGCATGCCCCGCTCCGCCGCCGACTCCCACGAAGAACATCCGGCCGCGGTTGTCGCGAATTTTCCGGAGCAGGAGTACGATTCTGTCGATTTTCCCGGGATCGATTCCGGCAGCGACCTTCTCGACCTCTGCCAGGTACCGCACCGTATATTCGGTCACGCTCAACTCGTTTCCTCAACGCATTCCGGCGAGAGCGACGCTCAGCCGAGAGAGGTTGCAGCTTCAACGCGACCGGCGCCAGGCACCCACGCCTGAGTTGGAAGGTTATGGAACGACTGGAGACTCAAGCCCCCTGGGAGTCAGGTAAAAGATACGGGCAAGGCTCAACATTCTTTTGGGTTTTTGTCGGCAAGCAACTCGGCTTCGGCAACCTTCAAAGCCTCTTTCGCCTTCTTGAGGCTCGCCATGCTCAGCGAAGGTCCAAGGTAATGCAGGTAGGCTTTGATCGACTCCACGCGAGTTGCCGGAGGGTCGAACGGCGAGATGAGGAAGTCCACATCCGACTCGACCATGTGGCGCATGGCCAGCAGCGGAATGGGACTGCGCAGCGGACGAAACGCCGCGCTTCGCAGCCCGGGCGTGGGACTCAGAGGATGGAACTCTCCCAGCATGAGACCTTGCTTGACGAACGTCGGCTTGAACTTGCGCTGCGACGGATCGATGACCCGGCTCGCTTCGTCTTTCGATATGCCGGGAAAGATCAGCACCAGAGAGCCGAAGATGTCGATCTTGCCTTGTGCCTTTTCCTTGGCGACGAAATACTCGCGGCTGGCATCGATCAGCTCTTCGATCTCTGCCACCGCAGCCATTCCGCGATGGTTGAGCGCGATCACAGCAAACTTCAACCGGCCGAGCACCATGGCCTGGGGAACAAAGGGGCAGACATTGCCGGCGCGCCCGACAAGGCCGCTCGGCTTGCCCAGGAAGTTCTCCGACCAGTCCACGATCTCGGCGAGTTCCCGGGAGGTTTCGCGATCCAGAGTCCGCACCTCATCGGCGCTGAAAAAATCCGCCCGTAACCCCGAGCGAGTCACCAGAAAGTCAGCCGATGTATGTGTCGGCTCTACGTCCGTGCGCATTGTCATCCTCCATGGCATTCCACCATCGTTTCGCTCATCGGCCCGTGCAGATCGCTACTGCTAAACATTACCCTTTTTTTTTGCGGATTCTGGGACGAATCGATGCGTTTTGCCAGCTCATGGGCAAGCACTGTGACGTTCGGGCGGGTAAAGATGGTCTGGTGAGCGCCCGGAATCTTCTGCAGCTCCAACCGGCCCTTGATCACGGGAGACCATCCGGAGGCTACGGACTCAACCCCCAGCTGGTCCTCCGCCACGAACAGGACTGCGTCTTCTTGGAGGGCCTCCGGCTGATACCGTTCGGCAAAGAGCGCGATGTAGGGATCGACGCCAAAGACTTGCGGAAAATAAGTACCGTCCCGATGAACCTTTCTCAGCAGCCAGATTTTGAACATCAGCTTGTTGTAGAGAATCTTCCGCCAAGTCGTGTTGACGATCCCGCTCTCGAACAAGCGCCCGAACCTCTTCCGCCAGTGGTGCAACGCCTCCTGCAGCGTAGCCCGGTCGCCAGCACCCGCCGATCTCTGGGCAACGTGGAAATTGCAATCCAGCAGCGCCAGCAGGCCAATCTGTTTCCCGCGGGCATGCAGCTGCGAGGCAATCTCAAAAACCAGCAATCCGCCCAGAGAGTGGCCCGCCAGATAATAGGGCCCGGTCGGATCGACGGCGGTAATCTCTTCCACATAACGGGCGGCAAAGGCCTCCAGCCTCAGGTCTTCCAGCCGCGGATTGTCAGGCGCCGCCAGCTGGATGCCGTACACCTGCTGGTTCGGGCCAAGTTCTTCGGTCAGCGTGCGAAATAGCAGCAGGTTGCTGCCCAGGCCGTGGGCGATAAAAAGGGGGGGAAGATGCCCTCGGTCCTGGATTGCCACCAGCCCCGGCCATCCGCTCTCCGGATGGCTATGAATGTAGCCGACCAGCAGGCGAACGGTCGGGTTTCTGACCAGCACCGAGAGCGGCAGCCGTTTCCCGGTAATTCGTTCGATTTCGGTAAACATCCTGGTCGCCAGCAGAGAATGCCCCCCCAGGTCGAAGAAGTCGTCCGACGGGCTGATATTGCGGACCTTCAACAGCTTTTGCCAGATCGCGAGCAGTTTTTCTTCCAGGTGGTCCGCGGCCGCCTGCACGGTGCCCAGCGGGGTCTGCTCCTCAAACTTCAGTCTGATCCTGTCGAGCGCCTCCCGGTCGATCTTGCCGTTGATGGTCATGGGCAGCGATTCGAGCGGTATCAACTCCGAAGGCAGCATGTAGTAGGGCAGACGCTGGCGCAAAAAGTCCCGGAGAGCCGCCGGAACGACGAACTTGTCGCTCAGAAAGTAAGCCACCAGTCGCTGATCGTCCACCCCATAGTCCACCAGCTGGACGCTCGCCGCGTGAATGCCGGCGTACTCCCGCATGGCGGCCTCAATCTCTTCCAGCTCGATCCGGAAGCCGCGCAGTTTGACCTGGTTGTCGACGCGCCCCTGGAAGTCCAGGCGTCCATCCGGCAGGACTCGACCCAGATCGCCGGTCTTGTAGAGCAGGGCGCCCGGGCGGCTTTCGAAAGGATCGGCCAGGAAGACGCGGCGGCTGAGTTCGGGGCGGTTCAGGTAACCGCGGCCCACACCCACCCCGCCTATGTAGATCTCGCCAACCGCGCCGGCCGCGACTTCCTGTAATTGTCCGTCGAGCACGTGGATTTGCACCTGATCGACCGGCCAGCCCAGGGTTACCGATTCCGCCGCGACGAGGATTCGCTCGCGGGTGGCGCAGATGGAAGTCTCGGTAGGGCCATAGTGGTTCCACAGGGCCCGGGTCATGCCTGCAAGCGTCCTGGCGAGGGATAGCGGCAGGATCTCGCCTCCGACGATAATCTGCATCTTCGGGTTGCCTTGCCACCCGGCCTCCAGCACCAGCCGCCACGACGTTGGCGTGCCAAACACCAGGCTCACATCCGAGCGGCGCATCACTTCAATCAGCTTGTGGCCATCCCCAACGGACTCACGCTCCAGCAGCAGGACGCACGCCCCGGCAGTAAGCGGAAGAAAGATCTCCTCATTGGAAATGTCGAACGCGATGGTCGCGCTGGCTACGACCACATCCGATGGCTTCAGTTCGACATCTCGTCCGATGGACGCAATGACATTGGCGAGACCGCGATGTGAGATCTCGGCCCCTTTTGGCTTGCCCGTCGAGCCCGACGTGTAAATCACATAGGCAAGCTGATCGAGCGCCGGATCGGGAGAGGAAGAATCGCGCCACGGAAACGGAGGCGGCGCATCCTCTTCGCCGCTTCCAACTCCAATGTCTTCCAGGCAAATGACCTTGGCATTTGTCTGGGGCAGCGAATCGAGCAGGTTTCGCTCCGTCAGTACAAACGCTACCTGCGAGTCCTCGAGCGTGAAGGCGACACGCTGCCGGGGATTGGTAGGATCGATCGGGAGATAGGCTCCCCCCGCCTGCCAGACCGCCAGCAGGCTGGCAATCAAATCAGGGGAACGGTCGAGGTAGAGAGCGACCAGCGACTCCGAAAGAATACCGGCCCGCCGCAGGCCGTGCGCAATCTGGCGCGCCCTGCCATGTAACTGGGCATAAGTCATCGCGCGGCTGGCGAAAGAGACCGCGAGTGCATCCGGTTGTACTGCTGCCTGCTGTTCAAACAATTTGAGAACAGACGTCAAAATAGGCCCTCGCAATGCTCAGCGATTCAGTCTCGCTAACTCCGGGCATCCCAATGCGACCGAGGCAGATTGCACTTGTCCTCTAAGCCGGAATGCGACGGTACGCCGAATGGAACTCCCGCGTTTACCCGTTTTATTCGTGACACACATGACAGAGAAAGAACTTGCAAAAAACCACAAAATGACAAACCACGACTTCGCTCAAGACAGGCCTGAAGTTCGTGACGTACCGTAAAACATATGGCAAGAACAAAAGCGTTGATTCCTGCAGATCGCTCTCCAGCAGCCGACTGACCACTGGAGCCGAACATGAGTACTCGGCCGCTTCTCTAAATCTCTACTCTACAGAGGACGTTGGCAAGTAAGAATTGGATTTCCCCGGAAGTGCTGACCAAAGTAACCCGCGAGATATAGCCAAAAAGTAACATAAAGTGCTCATTTTACAGGCGAAATCCTGTGAAAACGACATCATAAAATGGTCTTACTGCTGCCAACCCGTCTCTGCATAAATAGTTTCGCCGTGGCGCTCAGACCTGGGAATTCTATTTGCCGCCCCGGCGAAAAAATCGATGTGCAGTTCTAAAGATTCTCCGCCCACGAAATGGCTGCAGATCTTTCGATCTGATCGGGCCCGGGACACACTTCCCTTTCAGTCCCTGCCAGTTCCGTCTGGAGCGGGCCGAGCCGTCAGAACTCCGGCCCACGCTTCCTACTCTATCGGCATCATTGCGCCAAAGCATGTTCCGGCTCGAGCGCCGAGACTACAGGCTGCTTCGGGGACTGCGGGAAGTAGGCGTTCAGCACGTATTGGCGGAGCATTCGCTGCGTGTTGAAGAACGATCCGTTGAGCGCGATCGTCGACCGCATCACTTCATGCCACGAGCTGGAATGTTGGTAATAGAGCGGCAGGATTGTATTTTCGAGATGGTCGTAGATCGAAGCGCTTTCCTGGGCTTCTTCTTCGAAATCCGGAATCGCCCACCCGGTCACACCCTCGATGCAACCCTCAATCCACCATCCATCGAGGACGCTCAAGCTGGGCACTCCATTCAGCGCCGCCTTCATACCGCTGGTTCCGGAGGCCTCGTAGGGCCGCTTCGGGTTATTCAGCCACAGATCCACGCCCCCGGTCAGCAGGCCGCCCAGGATCCATTCATAGTTCTCCAGGTAGAGGATGTGCAGCTTCGCCGACTCCAGCCCTTTTGCCAGTTCGACGACCCGGCGAATCAGGGCCTTTCCCGGGTCGTCGGCCGGGTGCGCCTTGCCGGCATATAAGATCTGCAACCCGCCGAACTTTTCAGCAATCTCGACGATCTTTTCCGGCTGGGAGAAGAGCAGATCGGCTCGCTTATATGTAGCGACCCGGCGGGCAAAGCCGATCGTGAAGACGTTGGGATCGAGCGTGGTCTGGGTGCGCCGCGCTACCTCTTCAAACAAAATCCGCTTGGACGCCGCATGGGCGGCCGCCACATCCGCTGCCGGAATATCGATAGCGTAGCGCAGCGCGAGATTGTCCGTCCGCCACCGGGGCAGCGCCTGGTCGAAGACGGCCTGGAACGACGGGGACGTCCAGGTGACGGCATGGACCCCGTTCGTGATCGCATCGATCGCGTAGTCGGGGAACATGAGCCGCGACACGATGCCATGCTGCATGGCGACGCCATTCACAAAGCGGGAAAACCGGAGGGCGATATAGGTCATGTTCAAGAGGTTTTCGTGGCAACAACCCAGCCGTTCGAGCGTGTTGGCGCAGTCGTTCCCCAGGATGCGCCTGGCCTGCTCCATCGAGAAGCGGTCGTGTCCCGCGGGTACCGGCGTATGCGTGGTGAAGACGCAATGCTGCCGGATCGCGCCGATCTGCTTGTCGGAGATGCTCGATAAAGGAGCCCCGGCAAGCTCCATCTCCATCAGCGCGACGGTCAGAAGCGCTGCATGGCCTTCGTTCATGTGGTAGACGACAGGCTCGTAGCCAAGAGCTTCGAGCATGAGGGTGCCGCCGATGCCCAGCACTGCTTCCTGGCGCAACCGGTAATCGCTGTCGCCGCCATATAAATAGTCGGTCAGGCGGCGATCGCGTTCGTCGTTCTCCGGGTGATCGGTATCCAGCATGTAAATCGGGACGATCTTGCCCGTGACGCCCGCCATGTCGTAGCGCCAGGCCTTGATCGCCACGGAGCGTCCTTCAATGGTCACCGAGACGACCGGCCGTTCGGCCGTCAGGGTCTCCTCCGGCGACCAGGGCTGCTCCACGGAGCTCTGATCGCCATCTGGGCTCAAACTCTGCCGGAAATAGCCTTTGCGATGCACCAGGGTGACCGCCGCCAGGTTCAGCCCGAGATCGGATGCCGATCGCAGCGTGTCCCCCGCCAGCACGCCAAGACCGCCGCTATAGGTGGGCATGGACGGCAGAATCGCTATCTCCATTGAGAAATACGCGACCATTCCTGCATCGCCGGCAGCTTGCAGCTCTGCCCCATCCACTTTGTTTGGAAAATCCATCCGGCTCTCTCCCGAAGTTTCTAAAATTTCGTCACGCTAAGCCGCGTCAGGCCGTCCGGCCCATCCTCGACTTCTTATCTTTCAACTGTTTTGCTTACTGGCATAGGGAAGAATTGCCTCAGATCGATCTGTTGCCTGATTTCCGCTCTTTTCACAGTGACGGCAGTTTAACAAGTTCCCTCCGCCGAAAGTATGAGAAAAGCTTTTCCGGTAGTGACCACGGGGAGGGTGCTTCGCTAAGATTCGCCCTTCGCGGCAAGGAAAGTCCACAGGGAAAAGCAGGATCAGAGTTGCCGCGCCCCGTCGGCAGCCTGGCAGTGGTAGACTTCCGCGGCGATTCCGGTGGCATCCAGGTAGCTCCGCAGCAGCTTTCGGGCGAACTCCTCCGCGTCTTTCGCAGAGACGAGATTCACCGTGCAGCCCCCAAAACCACCCCCGGTCAGCCTGGCTCCGATGCAGGCAGGCTCTTTGGCCGCCAGTTCGACCAGGATGTCAGCTTCCCGGCAACTCGCCTCGAAATCGTCACGGTAGCTGGCATGAGACTCGGCCATCAGCCGCCCGACCTCGGCCAGGTCATGCTGCTCTAATGCCTCCGCCAGGGCCACGGTCCTCGAATTCTCGGTGATGACATGGCGGCAACGTTTGAGCACCTCCGGCAGCATCTCGTCGCCGTACGACGCGAGGTCCTCGAGAGTGGCGTCCCGCAGAAAGCTCACCTCGGAGCGATGCATGCGCAGAATCTCGACGCCCGCCTCGATTTCGGCGCGCCGCGTGTTGTATTCTCCGCCCGCGTGCGAGTGCTTCACCATCGTGTTGCAGATCACAAGGCTCAATTCCTTTGGAATGGGCGCCAGGTGATAGGAAAGGTCGCGGCAATCCAGCAGGAGGGCGTGGCCCGCGGCGCCGCAGCAGGAGACAAACTGGTCCATGATCCCGCTCTGGGTGCCGACAAAGTGGTTTTCCGCCCGCTGGCAGAGGCGCGCGACCTCCGGCGGGGAGAATCCCAAACCCATGCCGCCCCGGGAAACTGCCAGGATCGCCAGGGCTGTCGAGACTTCGACCGACGCCGACGAACTCAGCCCCGAACCCAGGGGCACATCGCCACTGAGCGTCAGGTCGAAGCCGCCCGTCTTAACCCCCGCTTCGATCAGGGTAGTCAAGACGCCCACGGGATAATCGCTCCAGTGATGGCGAGGATGATGCGGCAGATACTCCAGGTCGAACTTTGCCTCTTCACTGAAGTTTTCAGAGGAGACGACGATCTGCCGGTCAGGGCGCGGGCTGATGGCGGCCACGGTGGCAAAATCGATGGCCGCCGGCATGACAAATCCTTCCGAGTAATCCGTATGCTCGCCAATCAGATTCACCCGTCCGGGAGCGATAAAGACCAACGGCTCAGCCCGAAAGCGCTGGAAGTGCCTATTCTTGATAGCGGTTACATCCAGCATTGCCTGTCCTCGGAAAATCGACTCATCAGCAGTCTACGCAGGAACTACATGAATCTCAATGTGCCATTCCGCCACACCTCCGGCGGCGAGAGTTCGAGCGTATCCGCGCTCGATCGCCGTCGCGAGGGAATCGGCGGGAGCCGTACACGGCTCGAGAGCAATGCAGTGCTGGCGCTCGACTCGACCCGCCGGCCAGCCCCCATACGCGAGCCAAAGCCCCAGGTGAGGCATGGCGACCGGATCGAAGCGTACCTCCACCCGCCGCTGCAGCCGGCGACGCTCGAGCGCAGCCCATCCTTCCGTCACATCGACCGCGAAAAGCTTATCGCCGGCGCCGGCATCCGGCTCGCCCGCAACGCTCAGGTCGAGCGGCCTTCCCTCCGGCGTCAGGGTCCGCGGCCAGGCGTGAACCGTACCCGGGCCGCCGAGGCGCGAGCCCGCGCTATACCAGACGGCAACTTCGCCGATCGTACTCGGCAGGTGAATGCGATCTCCCGCATCGACGGCAAAGCCAGGGTGCGCCGACCAAAGGTACGGCACGGCTTCCGCACCGGTGTTTTCGAGCCGGTAGCTTATCCTCAGCCTTGTCCCGTCCAGGCCGAGCCGCTTCTGGAATCGCAGCGGCAGGCTGAAGCCGTCTGCCTCGAGAACCAGCTCGTCCCCATCGCGCCAGTGACGGAAAGGCACTCGCCAGAAGTCCCCATGGTCCGGCAGGGTGAGGTCCCCGCGGTCCGTAGCGACCGTACATCCGGAAACAGTCGGGATACATTCATCGATTCCGCTGGCGTCTCCATCTTCAAAGGCCATGGTCCTGGTGCGGGATGCATAGGGTCGAAGCGGCATCTGCAGCAGCTCTTCTTGTTCCGGAAGAACGCGAAGCGAAGCGATCTTCGCTCCGTATGCCGGCAGCACCTCGACGTGCAGGCAGTTGTTGCTGAGGCTCAGGCGTTCTGTTCGGCTCAGAGGTTCCGTGCTGCTCAGGCGTTCCGTGCTGAAGGGTTTGCTCATTTCACCGTCCCGGATACCGGCTGCCGCATTGTGTATGCGGGCATAGCCGCATGAAAGAAGTGAAATCCGTGCCTGGCATTCGCAATCCAGCATATCGGGAACTTCCTAGGCAGGATAGCCTGCCCGCTTGAGACCTCCCTTGCCTCGCGGAGCCGCTGAAGCAAAGAGATAGACGCTCAGCATCACCAGCAACGGCTCGAGCGGATGCCGAAAGCGCGCCCCGGCCGTCACGAAATAGTAGGTCAGCGGCAAAAGCACAAACGCCCAGGCGAAGAGCCACGCTCCTGGAACTCTCCTCCCGAGCGCCAGCAGCAACCCGAGCCATCCCGTAATACTGAGAAAAGTAAAGGTTGCCTCGCGAAGAAACTCGAGGAACCAGTGCTTCTCCGCAGGGTGCGGCACATTGACCCAGTAAAAGTAAGCGCGCTTCAAGGAAAGCCGAAAAAATCGTGCCGGATGCCGCCGGATATACGCCTTCGCGAGCTCCCCATGTTCTCTCACGAAAGCCACTTCCCCGATGCGGGCGTAGCGCTCCAGGTCGGGCCTCGAAAACACCGTAATACCCCAGGGGAACCCATTCGATTGCGGCCCATTGCCCACGTAAAGCTCTGCCCCAAGGTTCCCGCGCGTCGGCAGGAAAGCGTGAAAGACCTCCCAGTTTCGCCAGATCCAGGGCGACACGCAGATCAGGAACATGGCCGCTGCCAGGGCTGCTCCGCGAAAGCCCCGGGGCTTGTCGAGAGATCCCATGAGAATCCAGATGCCGCACGCCGGGAGCAGGAGCAGAGGGGTCGCGTTCGACAGCGCTATGAATCCCCAGAGCAGGCCGAAGACGGCCCACAGCCCCATGGGCTGCAACTTGCTCGGCTGCAACTTGCTCGGCTGCCGCTTGCTCCAACCGTCGTCTGCCCCGGTTGCCCCGCCGCTCCGCAGGCGCAAGGCAACCGCCAGCGCCCACGTCAAGAGCATCGTCGTCAGGGACATCTCCCAGATCCATCGGACCGCGTACTGCATCGTCGCCGGGTAGAGCGCCCAGATCCAGGCAGACCACAGGGCGATGGAACGTCCGCGCGTCCCGCCGCTGAGCTCTCTGCCGCCGAAGCAGCCTGTCGCGATCTCGTAGATCGCCGGCGCCGTCGCCGCATTGAAAATGCTGTTGACGACCAGCAGCACCCATCCGGAGAGCGCGGTATAGATGCCGAAGACGCGAAACGTTGCGCCGACGATCAGCGGATAGAGCGGCGGCATCCACGCCGTCGGCCCGGTGCCGGAAGGGATGAAGGGATCGGCGAAGCCGCGACCGCTGGCCAGCGCCCGTCCCACCCGTCCCGCTTCCCAGCCGAACTCGAAATGGTCCGCGCCCGGATGAAAGCGATAGCTGTGGCCGGCGGTAATGTACGCCACGCGCACCAGCAGCCCGGCCGCAAAGAGCCACCAGGGCGAACTCAGCCGCGCTATCCAGCCTTCGCGTGCCAACGGCGTCGTCGATGGAATTCTGGGCCTCAATCCCCTTTTCCCTTCTCACCCGGAGTTTGCGACCAGTCGAAAGCCGGCAATCCGCTACAATCACCTCCAGCATTCGGCGAATACACCCGCGGCAACTCAGTCTCTGCCACGACGAGGACTTCTTCTATGCTGCACTTTATCAGCGGCCTCCTTCGCCCTTATCGCAGGACGCTGGGCGTTATCCTGCTCGCCATGCTGATCGAGACGGCCATGAGCCTGGCGGCGCCGTGGCCCTTGAAGATCATCCTCGATAACGTGGTGGAAGACCACAGGATGGCCCCGTGGCTCCATCATGTCATCGGCCCGCTGCTTGAGAACGGCTCCCGCCTGCACGTCGCCGCCCTGGCCGCCCTGGCGCTGGTACTCATCGCGGTGCTCGGCGCCATCGCTTCGTACATCGATAACTATTACACCGAGAGCGCCGGACAATGGGTGGCGCACGACCTCCGCATGCGCACCTATCATCACCTCCAGCGGCTCTCGCTCGGCTATTACAACACCCATGAGACCGGCGCCATCCTCAGCACCATCACCTCCGACATTCAGACCATCCAGGGCTTCGCCTCTTCGTCGACCCTGAACATCCTCGTCGATCTGCTCACCATCGTGTGCATGCTTGGCTTGATGTTCTGGCTCAACTGGGATTTCACACTTATCGCGGTAGCCGTCACGCCTTTCCTGCTGCTCTTCGTCTCGCGTTTCAAAAAGGCGGTCAAGAAAGCGACCCACGAAGTCCGAAAAGAACAGAGCGAGATCGTCGCCGTCGTGCAGCAAGGCCTGCAGTCCATTCAGGCGGTGAAAGCCTTTGGGCGGGAGAAGACCGAGGAGGACCTGCTGGCCGTCGTCAGCAACGCCACCGTCGGCGCGGCGCTTAAGGCGCGCAGCGTCAAGTCGCTTCTCTCGCCGGTCGTCTCGATCACGGTCGCCGCGTGTACCGCCATCGTCCTGTGGCGCGGCGCGGCGTTGATCCTGAGCGGCGCGATGACGATCGGCTCGCTGACCGTGTATCTCGCCTACCTGACTAAATTCTTCAAGCCAGTCAAAGATCTTGCCACCACCACCAACGCGATCGCCCAGGCCGCGGTCGGGGCGGAGCGCGTGCGCGCCATTCTCGAGACCGACTCCATCATCCATGAGAATGCCGGTGCACAGGAACCCGGCGCGCTGACCGGCGAAATCGAGTTTGACCACGTTGCCTTCGGCTACGACCCCGCCTGCCCGGTGCTTACGGATGTCAGCTTCACCATCCAGCCCGGCCAATTTGTCGGGGTGGTCGGGCCGACCGGCAGCGGCAAGTCGACCCTGCTGAGCCTGATCCCCCGGTTCTACGACGTGCAGGGCGGGGGAGTGAAAATCGATGGGCACGCGGTAGGTGACTACTTTTTGAAGCCGCTCCGCGATCAGATCGGCTACGTGCTCCAGGATACGGTCCTCTTCCGCGGGACGATTCTTGAAAACATCGCCTTCGGCCGGCCGGACGCGACGCGGGAAGAAATCATCGCCGCCGCGAAGCTCGCCAACGCCGATGAGTTCATCTGCCGCATGCCTCTCGGCTATGAAACCCTGGTCGGGGAGCGCGGATCCACCCTCTCCGGGGGCCAGCGCCAGCGCCTCGGCATCGCCCGTGTGATGGTGCGCAATAGCCCTATTCTGCTGCTCGATGAGCCGACCGCGGCGCTCGACAGTGAATCCGAAAAGCTCGTCATCGAAGCTCTGGAGCGCCTCATGAAGGGCCGTACGGTCGTCATGATCGCCCACCGCCTGTCGACCATCCGGGACGCCGGCCAGATCATCGTGCTGGCCAACGGAATCGTCGCCGAAAAAGGCAACCACGACGGTCTCATGGCCTTGAACGGTATCTACGCCGAGTTGCACCACACCCAGTTCGATTCCGGCAACCCTGTGGTCCTCTAAGCGCCTGCTTGTCAGCATACTTGCCAGGCTGTACAACGAGACAGCGACACTCTCGAAGGTGATTTGCATGTCCCGGTCCATCATCGTTCTGCCCGACGACTCAGCCCGGCCCATCGTGGACGCCATCAATGCCGCCGTGACCTCGCTGCGCATCAAGATGTTCGTCTTCTCCGATCCGAGCCTGATCGAGGCGGTTCTCGCCGCCCATCGGCGCAAGGTGAAGGTGCAGATCATGCTCAACCCCGCGCGGCGCAACGGGGAGCAGGAGAACGAAGAGACCCGCAGGATCCTGACCGCCGCCGGCGTCGCGGTGCTCGACAGCAATCCCGAGTTCGACCTCACCCATGAAAAATCGATGGTCATCGACGATCGGACCGCTTATGTGAAGTCGCTCAACTGGCAGACCAAGAACCTCACCGAAACCCGCGACTATGCCGTCGTCACCTCACACCAGCACGAGGTCGACGAGATCATCGAGTGCTTTGAAGCGGACTGGAACCGCACCGCCTTCCGTCCGGGAGACCACTCCCATCTCATCTGGTGCATCGGCAACGGGCGCCAGCGCCTGGGCCGCCTCATCGATGAGGCGAAACATACCCTCTTCCTGCAGAATGAGCGCTACCAGGACCCGGTGATGATCGAACACCTCGTGCGTGCAGCCCGCCGCGGCGTTCAGATCCACGTCATGGCCCGGCCTGCGCACAAGTTGAAGAAGGAAAAGCTCAGTGAAGGGGTGAGCGGCCTGCGCATCCTGCAGGATGTTGGCGTCAAGATTCATAAGCTCCGCCATGTCAAGCTCCACGCCAAGCTTCTGCTCGCCGACGGCGATCGGGCCATCGTCGGGTCGATCAATCTCGCGCCCGGCAGCTTCGACAGCCGCCGCGAACTCGCCATTGAAGTCCGGGACGAACACGTCGTCGATCGCATCGATAAGATCGCCCGCCATGACTGGGCAAATTCCACCGCTCTCGACCTCTCCGACGAAGGCCTGCTCAAAGAACTCGAAGCGACCGATGAGAACGCAGCGGAAGATCTCGCCCTGCAGGCGCCGAAGCATCCCGAAGGCAGCGCCTAAGGTATCGCTGCGCATCGCCCATGCAACCCGGCCTGCCGCTCCGCTGACCCTGCCGCTTCGCTGACGGAGGATTGCCTCCGCCCTTCATCGCCAGTAGACTAGAGCAACGGCCTGCGGAGAGGTGGCAGAGCCCGGTTGAATGCAGCTGACTCGAAATCAGCCATACCTTTACGGGTATCGGGGGTTCGAATCCCTCCCTCTCCGCCAAACGTTCCCAGCCAGGAATTTGCGCCGTGGCAACTATTCTCGACCCCGGATTCGAGGGAAACCACTGTTGCCCCGGTATTCAGCTGTCCCGGAGATTTGCACCTGGCGAGACATCCTGAAACTGTTCCGTCTGCTGCGGCCCTCGACGCGTTCCCGATCAGGGATTATTGAAGCTCCAGCTGAGAATGTTCTGGATGGACGCCTGTGCCCCGGTCCCGGCGGTGAACCCGACGAAGGCCGTGTTGCCGCCTACGATAGCCGGTATGTCGACCGCGAACACCTGCAAGCCTCAACGGTTCACGATCAGGGATTCGTGAACGTCCAATTCATCACCTGTTGCACACCCGTGTAAGTTCCCGTCGATCCGGTAAAGCCGACGTAAGCAGTGTTCCCTCCAACGGCTGCTGGAATATCGATGGGAAACGACTGCGACCATATCTGCATATCGAGACCGCCGTCGGCGTCGGTAACAGTGAGGGTCAGAATAGCGCCGTCATAGGTAATGTGCGCCGAGACTGGAACGTAGAAGTTTACGCCGGCGTAGGTTAAATCGATGTCAGACGAGGCAGGGAGCGCACCCTCAGTAAAAAGTCCAATAGAGAAGCCGCTTGGGGGCTGTTCGCTGTATAGGCTGAATTTGATTGCAACGCTCTTGCCGATAGGAGCATAGCCAATGGAGTCGCCAGCGTTGCCGAGCGCATTCAAACCTTCATTCTGCAGGGTAAAGGTCATGCCGTATTCGGCGGCCTGGAAACTGAAATCCGTCGTGAACGCCTGGACGTTGACTGCTTTGGCGTAAAACGCGCTGCCTGCCTCGGACTTTGCGTAGTCCGTCAGCTGTACCGCCGTTCCGGGATGGGAGGCGCTGCCGTTGAAGATCATACCCGGGCCAGCGAAGCCGTTGGGGTAAGTGGGAACCGGCGGGAGGGCGGGAGGGTTAGCGAGGGTAGAAGCAGCCCGCCCGGGTGTTCCAGAGACGTAGGTCCAGGAAAGTATCTCCTGTTGTGCCGCCTCCGCGCCTGCGCCGCCCGTAAAACCCATGTACGCCGTGTTGCCGCCGACGGCTGCGGGGATGTCAATCGCGAAGGTATGCGACCAGGTTGCGAGGCTGATGGTGTCAGTCAGCGTCAGAGTAAGATTCGTTCCATTATAGGTAACCTGGGCCAGGTAGCTCTCTCCGTCGTGCAGGTTGATGCCCGTGCCAGTCAGATCGATCGAGGGCACAGCCGGCAGAGCTCCGTTCACGTAGAGACCGGTTGAATCCGGACCTTCGCCGGCATTGTTGTGCAGGTCGAACTTGACGGCAACGCTTCTGGCGATCGATCCGTAGCCAAGCGATTTCCCATAGGCGCCAAGCGCCTTTGGGCCCGTGTTTTGAATGGTGAAAGTAATGCCGTCGGCATCCGGGTCGGTCAACTGAAAGATGAAGTTCGTCGTAAAAGCCTGGATGTTTACCGGGGTGGTATAAAAAGCGGACCCTGCCTGGTTTTCGAGGGTCTGGCCATCCGCCTGGGCGCTGGTTAACTGCAGCCGCGAGCCGTCAAGAGTGGCGTTCCCATTGAGCTGGATGGAGCTCGCAGTAAAGCCTGCGCCGAGGTTGATCGACTGGGCCGGCGTCGCGGGCGCGATAGCGTAGGCGGCTGTTGCGATGGCCGAAGCCGATCCCGCCACGACTGCAATCGCTGTCAATCTCCCGGTCGAGCTTACCGTGACGGGAGCAGTATAGCGGGCGGACGAAGTCGTTGGCGTGCTCCCGTCGGTGGTGTAGTAGATGGCGGCCTCAGCCACTGCATCGGCGATCGAAATTGTCTGTGCCGATGCATACACCCCTGGACTCAAGCTCAAGGTTGGCGGGGGCAGAGCGGCGCCTGCTTGCAGGATGATCGCCGCAGCGGGAGTGTTGACCGCATTGGTCTGCAGTCGCAGCTGACCCTCTTGCGTTCCTATCGTTGCCGGTGAAAATTCGATCTCCAGCTGGCACTTTTCACTGGGGCCGATCGATGCCAGGCAATTTGCCGGAGTCATGCTCTTGATCCGGTAAGCAGCATCGTCGATCGTCGCGGTCGCGGCCAACGTCCCGGTCCCGGTGTTGGTGACGATCTGCGGCAGACTGACCGAACTCCCTACGGGAATCACGCCGAAATTAAGGGTTGGAGGTACAGAACGTTGAGCTTCGTCGATAGCGTAGCAACAATTCATGCCGTAGAGATCTCCGGCTGGACTGAAGGCGTAGGGGCTGGCTGCAAAAGCGCTGTGAATACTGATGAGCGGGCCGCCACCCGCCGGAATCTCCGTAAAGGGGTTGCCGTTGATGTAAGCATTGCCTAGATCATCCAAAGCGAGGTCGTGAACACCGGAAGAATAAAGCGTCTTCTCCGCATCTCCTCCCGCCGGCAGCTCCAGGAGGTGAACGGAACCTGAATCTGTGGTGAAGATGTCCCCGGAGCCATCCACCTCTATCGTGTAAGAAGGGACTAAACCGGGGACTGCGACCGGGGTGTCGCTTCCGGGCGCTAAACGTTTTACGGGGCCATTCGCGGCGGTATATACATTGCCGCCGGCATCGACTGCCACAAAAGGAGCATATTCGGTCGGAGCGAATGGCAGAACAACAGGGGCGTCGCTCCCCGCCGGAACTTCTATCACGATGCCCTGGGTCGAGAAGCTGGTGTTTGTCGCCGTGACGTACAGATTTCCTGCCCCGTCGACTGCCAGATAGCCTGGATAAGAGTTTTCCGGCAAGGTGAGAACGGTCTTTTGCGGGCTGCCGTCGGCGGGCAGTTCGGCCACGACATTATAGAAATCGCTGCCGATGCTGCTATTGATGGCGATGAAAATGTCCCCGGCGCCATCCACCGCGATGTCCTCGGGGTTAAAGAAGTCGGCAGTGTCAGGCGCCGGGGGAAAGCCCAGTGCGACGGGAGTGAGCTCAAAGGGCACATAGACCAGCGTTCCAGGATCGAACCCAAGCTGCGGCCCGGCCCCAAAGCCGGAGATGAAGGTGGTAGCCAACACTCTTCCGTTCTCGTCCGTGATCTGGACAGCGCCCGGGCGGGTCCCTGCGAACTTTGGCGCAAAATGCACATTCACCACGCAGTTTGCGCCCGAGGTCACCTCGCCCGTGCAGTTGCTCCCTTCGGCAAGCGTGAAGTCCAGCTTTGCTGCGCCACCAGTGACCACTTTCGTCGCTCCCAGGGTGCCGCTCGCCGTCACCTTGTAGGTCAACGTCAGCGTCTTACTGCAAGGTGCCGGAGTCGTTGCGCCCTGTGCGCACAGGTTCACATTGCCGAAGCTGACGGAGGGATTCGTTCCCGCAAAGGTTACCGTCTGGGCATGCGACACCTCAGAAATCCCGGGCAGAAGCATTCCGCAAAGCAGGATCGAAAGGGATGAGTAGAGGGGAACCGGCTGCAGGAAGGTGGCCAAGAAAGACGTAAAGAAGCGCAAGCGGTTCATCATCGTGAAAGCCTCGTTTCACTTGTACGCGAATGGTGACAGGCTACCTAGCGAGTGTCAACCAAAGTTTGAAGACTACGATCCAGGCGGAACAAGCGAACTCCGATGCTCTTGAATGCCGGTTCAGATCTTTCGGGTCCTCGCACCGGCTGCCGCGAACAGAGGAAAAGGCGATGGCAGTTGGCGAGCGAAGCGATGAACGCGAAAATAGGCTCCATCCATGCCCAGGCGCGTCGTTGCTTCCAGGGTATTTGCGCGCGCCTTGTCCCGCAGCGCAACATCGGCAGGCCCATGCCATCGCAGGGAGGCAGCGGAATAACTCCCGAGGCTACGATTGAAGGATGCAGCAACGGGGCCCGGTGATGGCGACGCATTCAGTATCATGGGGAAAGCGCCGGTCGGAGATGCGACTGTCGAGATAGGGAGCCTTTGAGTAGTAAGAAGACCTCGCTTCAGGTCATTTCGGACAACGAGAAATCGCGCCGGAATCGGGTAAAGACACCCCGCCGCAGCCTTGTCCAGGCAAGTGCGGCACAGGACGCGGCACTCCTTGCCCGGGAACTCCGAACGTCCGAGACTCAGAGGGAACTTGCAGTTATTGTCGTGGTCGAATTCACCGCCGAAGTTCGCAAACGCAAGCAGCTTACCGCCGCTGCCCGGCTGGCCCGCTCTGCGGCCGCAATTATGGCTGGAGAAGAACCAGCCTCTGGCGACGCTGCATCTACCCTCGACCTCGATGCCAGCCGCGCAGAGTTTGAGGAACTCGCTCGATCCGCCGGGGCGACCATCGCCGCCACGCTCGTCCAGCGCCGCCAGCAGCCCGATCCGTCCAGCCTGGTAGGTCAGGGTAAGCTCGACCAAATTGTTGAGGCCGTGACCTCAACCAATGCTTCGCTTGTCCTCTTTGACCACGACCTGACCCCATCACAGCTCCGCAATATTGAAGCCCGCTTACCCTGCCACGTCATCGATCGTTCGCAGCTTATCCTCGATATCTTTGCCCGGCACGCCAGGACCCGCGAAGGACAACTGCAGGTAGAACTCGCCCAACTCGAATACCAGCTGCCCCGCCTTGCCGGACGGGGTCGCGCCATGTCTCAGCTTGGCGGCGGCATCGGCACCCGCGGACCCGGGGAAACGCAGCTGGAGACCGACCGGCGCAAGATCAACCTTCGCCTTGACCAAATCAAGACTCAACTCAGCGGCGTTCGGCGTATCCGTCAGCAGCAACGGCAGCGCCGTGAGGCAGTTCCGGTTCCTGTCGTTGCTCTCGTGGGCTATACCAACGCCGGCAAGAGCACGCTCTTCAATGCGCTCACTCAGGCGGGTGTGCTCGAATCGGCCCGCATGTTCGCGACGCTCGACCCCAAGCTCCGGCAGTTGCAGCTTCCTTCACGCCGCAAGATCCTACTCTCCGATACCGTCGGCTTCATCCGCGATCTTCCCCATACCCTGGTCACCAGCTTTCGTGCGACTTTGGAAGAGGTCGAGCGGGCTGAAGTCCTGATACATGTTCAAGACGCCTCCAGTCCTATTCGCGAGGAGCAAAAGGCTCAGGTTGAAAAAGTTTTGACCGGGCTTGCAGTCTCGACCAAGCCCGTCATCCATGTATGGAACAAAGTAGACCTTATCTCGCCGCCAGAGCTGGCTCACCTCGCCGGCGACCGCGGAGAGATTCCCGTCTCGTCGCTTCAACACACCGGCCTTCCACAACTGCTCATGGCCATTGACGCTGCACTCGTGAACGACCCCATCGTCGAAGCCAGCTTCCGGCTTCCTCAATCCGAAGCTTCCATCCTTGCCTCGCTCGAGGGCGGAGCTATTACGGATGAGAAGCGCTTTGAGGGAAACCTGGTGTTTCTGCGGGCTCGTGGGCCCGCGTCCCTTCTGGACCGGTACCGGCGTTTCCGAGACAGGCGCAGCGCTTCGGTTTCTGGGCCATGAAAATCCTGCCGGAGCGTTCCCCCCGTCAGATGCGATCGTCGTGTGCCTGCGCCAGCAGGGCGTTGCCTGCAGGCCGAAGTGGGAGCCGCGCCAGCTTGGCAGGAACTCGATCCGCCCATCGGAGCAGCAGCGTCGTGACGAAGCAACCCGCCAACGGCAGGCGCCTCTTCAGCCCTTGAGCGAGACGCTAGTGCTTGTTCAAGGCCCAGACGTAGGCGGCCAACGCCGACACCTGGCCGGCCGTCAGTTGGGCGCCGCCCATCGCCGGCATAGCTGTGCGGTATTGCTTTGGCAGCGCGACGCCGGCGGTAATCGTCCTGGCAATCCCGGTCCAGCTGCCGTCGCTCCACAGCCACTTGTCCTTGATGAGCGGGGGCCCGAGCGGTGTGCCCGAAGCGCTCGAACCGTGGCAGCCGGTGCAGCTCGCTCCGCCCACTTCGCCGTGGTAGATTCGATCGCCCAGCGCAACCATCTCGTGCGTCGCTCCCGGGGGAACCGGCAGAGCGGCCGTTGCCGCCGCGCCTGCGTCAGGGTGGGTTCCCTCCGGCGGCCTGGCATCGGCTCTCATAATCTCCCCGGCCGGGGCTGTCAGACTCGGACAAGGGGTGAACTTCGCCGGCCCATCCGTACCGGCGCCGCCCGTGTAGGTGACCCGGTAGATGCGGCCGCCTACATCGTCCGAGACGAAGAGCGAGCCGTCCGGCCCGACCGCCAGTCCCGAAGGGCGATGCGCAGCCTTCTCCGGCGACCGGACCGGGCCCGCAAAACCATCGGCAAAGATCTCGCACGGTCCCGACGAACGATCGCCGGCCAGCGGCTGGAAGACGACGTTGTAACCCTGCTGGGCATAGGGCGCGCGGTCCCACGATCCATGAAAGGCGATGAAGACCCCGTTGCGGTAGCGCGCGGGAAATTGCTTCTGGTCGTAGAAAACCATGCCGTTCGGCGCCCAGTGCGGCGGAAACGCCGCTACCGGACCGATCTTGCTCGCGCATACGCCCACGGTGTGGCCGTCTCCGCCGTACTCCGGCGCGAGCATCAGCTTGCCCTGTGCGGGATCGTAGTAGCACTCAGGCCAGCCATAATCGCCGCCTTTTTTGAGCAGCATCAGCTCTTCCGCCGGCAGGGTCGCTTCCTGGGCCGGCGTGTAGAGATCGGGCCAGTTCGCGTGCAGCTGGTCTCGTCCGTGCTGCGTGACGAAGACCTGCTTCCCGGCTGTGTCGAGCCCGAATCCCTCGGCATTGCGTATGCCGGTGGCGAAGCGCTCGGCCGGGGAAAACACCTGGTTCGTCTTATTGGCGTCAAAACGCCAGACGCCGCCGCGAGTCTCCAGTTCCGTGCAGGGGGTCGCGCCAGGCGACTTGAGGGTCCGGTTTTTCAGCTGGCAGGCATTGGTCGCCGTCCCGACGTCGACGTAAAGAGAGCCGTCGGCACTGATGAAAAAAGGATGCATCGGGTGATCGCCGCCCAGCGGCAATCCCGAGACAACGGTGACCGGCGGCCCTTGCGGCAGCAGCGAGCCGGCCGGCAAAGCATACCGCACGATACGGTCGTTGATCTCGGCATAGATCGAGCCTCGATACAGCGCGATGCCCGTCCCGCCGGCGCCGCCGCTCTTGATCGTCTCCCCAAAGCGCTCGTCGACATTCGCTTTTCCCGTCCCGTTCGTATCCTGAAGCGCCACCAGGAATCCGCCTTCATGGGGCGTTTCGCTGGGCGGATAATAGCTGCCGGACCAGGTATTGACATACACGGCGCCGCCGGGCGAGACCACCAGGTGCCGTGCGTGGCCGATATCGTCGGCAAAGATCGTCGCGCAAAATCCCGGTGGCAGCTTCAACCCGCTGTCGTCCTTGAGGCACGCCGTGCCGCGGGCCGCCGCCTGCGCGCCTTGGCCGGCGGCCGGCGAACCGCCCAAAAAGATCGGGCCAAACACGGCGGTAATGGGCAGGAGTACTTTGCACAGACTCAGCAATCGCATGGCGCTCCTCAAAGATCCACGAATCGGACGCTCTCCATTATGCCTGAGGCAGATGCCGCGAACATGCTGACGGAGAGCGCGGCGAAGCAGGAATCTCTGGGAACTTCTTGCCCTCTGTGGCGCATGTCCAGTCCTTCAAACTGGCCCATGTCCGCGAATCCCGGGGAACTTCAACCCGCCGTCCCGCATGAGACCATCAGGAAAGCAGGAGTGCGATTCCACCGGGATCGGCATCACAGCTACTGAAACTCAGAGACAGGAGCCTCTCAATGGCGGAAAAAGGCAATGCAGAACTTATCGCGGAGGGTCAATCCAGGCGCGTCGCCGTCGACCTCACCAAGCTGGAACCAGTACACGGGGTGGGATCAAAGGTGAACTCTGCCTCGAATAGTCCGGAGGCCGAAATCGAGGGAAACATCCACGACTCCGGCGACTTGCAGGGAATCGTCGGAGCGACGCTCAAGATCGAAGGCAGCGGCGAATTCAAAGTCGACTTCGACTCACCGACGCACTTCACCGGCGTCTTCGTTCCAAGGCCAGTCAATTAGCTGCGCAAGCGCGTCTCGCCCTGCTCTGCCGGTCGATGCTGCCCGTGAACACCCGGTGACGCGCAAAGGCCGGGACGGCGCCGGTGGACGAACCCTCAAGCGCCGCCAACTCTCCCATCGCGATACCGGGCTCACTGTTTGCCGCCGTCTATCGAGCCAAGCCTCCGCCTCGTTCCTCACATCCGGAATACAGGCGAAGAGCGGCGGCTCGACCCGGGCGCACCAGCTAACCTTGAAACCAGTCTTGCGTGTGAGAGCACGCCGTGAGGACGTTGCGTGAACAAGAGTTTGTTACCCATTGAGGCCATCGCAGCCAAGCTGGATCTACCGGAAGAGCTCTACGAGAAGCGCAGCCCGATCAGCGCCAAATTAAGCCTCGAAGTACTGAAGGATGCCCGCTTCGATCGCGCCGGAAAATTGATCCTGGTCACGGCCACGACCCCGACCGTCTCGGGCGAGGGCAAGACCGTCACCTCGATCGGCCTCGTCCAGGGCCTGGAAGCGATCGGCAAACGCGCCATCCTCTCCTCGCGGGAACCGTCGCTGGGGCCCGTCTTTGGCATGAAGGGCGGCGCAGCCGGCGGCGGCCGCGCCCAGGTCGAGCCGGCGGAAAAGATCAACCTTCATTTCCACGGCGACTTTCACGCGATCACCTCGGCTCACAACCTGCTGGCAGCGCTGATCGACTCGCACATGTTTCACGGCAATGAGCTCGATCTCGACCCCGACGCCATCACCTGGCCCCGCACCCTCGACATGAACGACCGCGCTTTGCGCCATGTCATGGTCAGCGTCACCGCCGCGGAGAAAAAACGGCGCGATGGCAGCAATCGTCCCACCGGCTTTCTCATCACGGCGGCGTCGGAGATCATGGCCATCCTCTCGCTCGCCTCCAGCCGCGAAGATCTGCGGGCTCGCCTGGCCCGCATCGTCGTCGGCCAGAGCCGGAAAGGCGAACCCGTGCGCGCCGCCGACCTCAAAGCGATCGGCCCCATGATGGCCCTGCTGAGCGAAGCGCTGCTGCCAAACCTGGTGCAGACGACCGAGGGTACCCCGGCGATGGTGCATTGCGGCCCCTTCGCCAACATCGCGCACGGCACCAGCTCCGTGATCTCCCAGCAGATGGGAATGCGCCTGGCAGATTATGTGGTCAACGAGACCGGCTTTGCCTCGGATCTCGGTTTTCAGAAATATATGGACCTGGTCAGTCCCTTGTCCGGGATCAAGCCTTCGGCGGCCGTGCTGGTCACCACCGTCCAAAGCGTAAGGCAGCAGGCCGAGGGCGACCTCGAGCACCCCTTCAGCAATCTCGAGAAGCACATCGCCATCGTGCAAAGCTACGGCCTGCCCGCGGTGGTTGCGATCAACCGCTTTCCCCACGACACCGATGCGGAGCTGGACAGCTTGCGCCAGTTCTGCGAAGCGCGCGGCGCAGCCTTTGCTCTCTCTGAGGCCTTTACGCTGGGTGGCGCGGGAGCAGCCGCGCTGGCGCAAAGGGTGGTCGACGTTATTGCGGCCAATCCCCAGCTCGAGCTGACCACCACCTATGAACCCGGCGACTCGGCCATCGACAAGATCGCCAAGGTCGCGAAAAGCATCTACGGCGCGGATGCCGTGGAGCTAAGCGACCGCGCCACGCAGAACCTGGAGCGGTATAGCCGCTGGGGTTTCGGCGAACTCCCGATCTGCATCGCAAAAACCCAATATTCTCTCACCGACGATCCGAAACGCCCCGGCGCGCCCATCGGCTGGACGCTGCATGTCACGGACATCGCGCTCTCCGCCGGAGCCGGTTTTCTGGTGGTGATCTCAGGTTCCATGATGCTCATGCCCGGGCTACCCAGGCTCTCGCGCGCCCTGGCCATCGATGTCGATGAGCATGGCGAAATCACCGGCATGTAATCAGGCCCGATCCGGCTGCTGTCGACCAAGGGAGATGCTCCGGAAGAGCCTCCCTCCGCGATGAGTCCTGCCGTCTGCGCGGAGACGGCAGGACAGCAGCTAACGCGAGGCGGCACGATGGCGGCGCAGCGCGTCCAGATGGATCAGCAGGGCTATCGCCGCCCCCGCCGCCGTACACCAGGCACGGCGATGGGCCAGCTCCGGCCCGGGTATCTGGTTCAGCGAAAGCAGAAAGACAATGTACGAGGTAATACAAACGCTGAAGAGCGCGTAGTTGACGGAATTCGTCGCAAAGCACCAGAACGCGAAAAAGGTAGCCAGCAGCGCCAGCAGCCACGGACTCAGATGCAGATGTGAGGCCAGCACCGTCGCCAGCGTGGCGCCGGTTAAAGTGCCGCCCACACGCGCCAGGGCGCGGCTGAGTGTCTCGAAAAACGCCGGCTTCTGCACCAGCAGCGCGGTCATGGGAATCCAGTAGCCGGACTGAACGCCTAACCGTCGATAGAGCTCCGATGCCAGCGTCACCGTCAGCACCAGGCGAAGCGCATAGACGGCCGCCATACGGCGATCGGGAGCGGGAAGAGCGGCCGGGAGCTGATGCAGCCGCCGCAGCAGATCCCCGCGTTTTGCATAGACCGACTCATAAAGCGAGCGCGGAATGGCCGCGATGTCGTTGCCCAGCTCCGGGATGAGATGAAGCCCTGCGCTGGTGATCACCACCTGCACCGCCCCGCCGAGCACGATGAGCCCGGCGCGCACCAACGCCGAACGCGGCCCGGTCGGAAAGGCCGAGGCCACAAAGAGGGAGATCGCCGCCTGCTGCCCGACCCACGCCAGGCCCGCATGGCGGATGGTCAACACGCCATAAATCGCAGCCGCAATGGCCGAAGCCACAATCAGGGACACGCCTTTGTGGCCGGCCAGGGTTCCGGTAAGCGTCGCCGCCGCCATCCCGAAAATCGCAAACAGCATCGGCAAGAGCCGCGAGTCGGCGATGCGCTGGTTCGCGCCAAAGCCGACAGTAAAGGCGCCGCCCCCGGCAATAAGAGCGCCACCCGGGTGTCTCAGCGCGATGCCGCCAACGACACACAGCGCTACCGCCGACGCGCTGATCGCCGGGAGCGAAAAATTCAGCCCCGCCCACTTGAACGTATAAAGATCGGCCAGAAAATGGATTGGGTTCGATGAAGGAGTTTGCGGTTCAGCAACGGCCGCGATGGTGGGAGTGGTGGTCACAGCGCTGAGTCCATTAGACGCCGGCGCGGAGCAAACCGTCGTCTCGCCTCAATCGAACCAGCTCCATCCTCTTCCCGGAAGAGGCCTGGTTGCTTAAACTGCGACGCTTAGGATCTGCTCGCGAAGTCTCTGGTTTTTTTCAAGCAGCTCGACAACCATCCGGCGCAGGCCGGAGTTCTCCGCCTCGAGCAGCTCGACGGCAATCTGTTCCTGCGACCGTACAAGGCTGAGGATTCCGCCGCCGAGCGCCGAGGAGGGGCGCGCCGATTCCCCGTTCTGCTCGATCGCCGTCTCTTGTTCCCGCTGCAAAAGCATCGCGTTCATTGGACCTCCGTCCTGGCCAGCGTAATGGCCTGCTCCGGGCAGGCGGTGATGCAGACCCCGCACGCCTCGCAATCCTGCGCCCGCGTTGCAAAGGCCTGCCGGTTTCCGTGGACCCTGGCCTTGAAGCGCGAAAAGAACGGCATCGCCGTCTTCTCCGCTTCGCCCAGCATTCTCATTTCGAAGACCCCGCAGGGGCAAGCCGCCACGCAATCCTCTTTCCCCTCGCAACGGTTCCGATCGATGACCGGCACGTACCTGCCGGCGGGCTGGGGGCAATCTTGTGCGCTTCGCGGCGTCGCTTTCATCTCAGAGCTCCGCTTTACCGGCCTCAGGCCAGCATCCCCGGCGGCCAAAGCGGCCGCCCATACCTTGCCGGAATCTCTCCCGCTCTTCGGGAGACATCTGTGCCCATTTCTCGTTCATCCGGCCGCGCCAGTGCATGCCTCGGCCCGGCCCTCCGCGAAATCCCCCAAAGAAGATCTTGCTCAGCACCAGCAGTCCGACGGCCTGCCAGAAGCTGATCGCATGCCACCCGAACAACGCGGGCATGAGCCAGTTCCACAGGCCCATCACCACGAAACCGAAGACCGCAACAGCGGCGATCCCGACCAAAATTACTTTGATAATCTTCCGGATCTTTCGTTCCATCATTTCCTTACCTCTCATGGTCAAAACTCCATCGCAAATTCGCCGTGAAACCCCGCCGTCAAACCCCATCGTCAAATTCCCGGTAAATCGATTGCAGGCGGTCGCGCAGATGCAGCACCGCGTAGCGCTTCCGCGAGAGCAGCGTGTTCACTCCTACGCCCGTCTCCTCCGCCAGTTCCTTGAAGCTCCGGCCCTCCAGCTCGTGCGCCACAAAGGCCGCGCGCTGTTCCTCCGGCAGCTCCTCGAGCGCGTCGTCGAGCTCTTCCAGCAGTACCGCCCTGGCGTAAACCGCCTCCGGTCCCTGGTCTGGCGAGGGCAGCAGCTCTTCGAGCGGCACACCCTCGCCGTCGTCTTCCCCGTAAACCTCGGCGCTCAGCGAATCGATAGTGCGCCGGCGGAAAAGATCGGTGATCCGGTTCTTCGCCACGCGAAACATCCATGCGCTCACCTGCTCGATCGGCTTCAACATCCGGTACGCCTCGATCAGTTCACAGAAGACCTCCTGCAGGATGTCTTCGGTCAGGCTGACATCGGCGACATGGTTGCGGATGTAGCGCCGCAGACGCGATTGATCTTTCTCCATTGCAAAGGCAATGAGCCGGTCCTGGTCCGCGATCGTCTGGTTTGCCTCTGCCATAACCAAGTGTCTAGGGATGTAGACGGCAGGAGCGCTGGAATATTGTAGGAATCCGGGAAGAAGTCCAAATCGGGCCCGGAGGCACGCATCCGGGCCATTTGCCGGCCGCTTCGACCCCTAACCCAGCCTCGGCCGGGCGCCTTTCGGTAGAATGGAGGAAAGGACCATAGCCAAATGATTCGCAAAACAAGACTGTTTACTCCCGGCCCGACCCCTTTGCTTCCCGCCGCGCAGTTTGCGATGGCTGCTGCCGATATTCACCACCGCACCGCCGAGTTCAAGGCGCTCTACTCCAAGGTCTTGGCGCAGCTCAAGGAATTTGTCGGCACCAGGAATGATGTTCTGCTGATGGCGGCCTCCGGCACAGGTGCGATGGAGGCTTCGGTTTCGAATCTCACCTCGCCCGGAGATCGCGTCCTGGTGCTCTCGGCCGGCAAGTTTGGCGAGCGCTGGACCGCCCTGGCCAAAGCCTACGGCTGCGAAGCGGATGTCGTGAGCGCGCCTTATGGCCAGACCTTCGATCTCGAGGCGGTGCGGCGCGCGCTCAAGCCCGACACCCGGGTCATTTACATGCAGGGGACTGAGACCTCGACCGGTATCCGGCACTGTGTGCCCGGCGTCGCCGACCTGCTCAAAGCGAGCGGAAGCGACGCCCTGCTGGTCGTCGACGGCATCACCGGCCTCGGAACCACCCACCTCGACGTGGACGGCTGGGGCGTTGACGTGATCATCGGTGGCTCGCAGAAAGCAGTGATGATTCCGCCCGGCCTGGCCTATCTCGGGGTCAGCGAAAGGGCCTTCACGCGGATGGGGACCACCAAGAATCCGCGCTATTACTTCGACCTGCTCAAGGAACGCAAGAACGCCCTCAAGGGCGACTCTTCCTATACTCCCTCGGTGGCGTTGATCGCCGGCCTTGGAGCGGCGCTCGACTATATCGCCGCCCAGGCCGAAGGAAATCTGGCCGATGGCCGCAAAAAGCTCATCGAGAACGCAGAAACCTGCGCGGCGATGACTCGCGCCGGAGTCGAGGCCCTGGGGCTGAAGCTCTTCGCGCCCGAGGCTCCTGCCGCTGCCGTTACGGCCGTGCTTGCGCCCGAAGGAACCGATTCCGGCGTGATCGTCAAGGAACTCAAGAGCCGCTTCGCCGCCATCATCACCAACGGCCAGGGCGAGATGCAGGGCAAGCTCTTCCGCATCGCCCACCTTGGCTACTTCGACTACATGGACACCATCTCGCTGGTCGGCGCCCTCGAGCAGATCGCCGTCACTTCGCTCAAGCTGCCTGGCGTGCAGTTCGGCGATGCGCTCATCGCCGCGCAAAAGGTCTTTGCTACCCGGCGCCCGGATGAGGCAGCCCACCGCGAATGCTCGTGCGGACGGGCCGAGGGCCATTGCGCGCTGGCTGCCGTCGAGGCCGTCGCGCGATAGTCAAGGAACACGCCATGAAACTGGCAGACCGGCGCAGGAGGATGGGAAGGCAGGCGTTTCTGCCCCGGCCCTTGGACCCTGCGCCTCAAAGAAAAAAGGGGCACGATGAAGATCGTTTTGGCGGAGAAGGTATCTCCCGCGACTTTGGCAGTCTTTCAGCAGGAGCTTGGTTGGGACATCGTCAGCCATGACCAGATCAAGAACGGATTAGCCGCGGAATTGGCCGACGCCGACGCGCTCGTGGTGCGGTCTGCCGTGCAGGTCGACGATGCCCTGCTCGAGGCCGCCCCGAAAGTCAGGGTGATCGGGCGCGCCGGGGTCGGCGTCGACAACATCGATGCCGAGGCCGCGACGCGGCGCGGCATGGTGGTGATGAATACGCCGGGCGCCAACGCCGTGGCCGTCGCCGAGTTGACCATCGGCCTGATGCTCGCCCTCGGCCGCCAGCTGCCGAAGGCCAACATCGGGATGCATGCCGGCAAATGGGAAAAGAAAGCGCTCAACGGCTCCGAGCTCCGCAACAAGACGCTCGGCATTCTCGGCCTCGGCCGGGTCGGTCTCGAGGTTGCCAAACGCGCCCGCGTCTTCGGCATGGAGCTGATCGGCCACGATCCCTTCGTCTCCGCGGCGATCGCCCGCGAGGCCGGCATCAAGCTGGTCTCGGTCGAAGAGCTCTTCAAAGCAGCCGATTATCTCACCCTGCACGTCGGGCTCACGCCGCAGACCGCGGGCATCGTCAATGACGCTTCCATCGCGACCATGAAAAAGGGCGTCCGCATTGTGAATTGCGCCCGCGGCGAGCTGATCGTCGACGAGGCGCTCGTCGACGGCCTGAAGTCCGGCCAGATCGGCGGGGCCGCGCTCGACGTCTTCCGCCAGGAACCGCCCAAAGATTCGCCCTACACGCAATTCGAAAACGTCATTCTCACCCCGCACATCGCCGGTTCCACCGCCGAAGCGCAGGAAGCCGTCGGCGTCCAGATCGCCATGCAGGTCCGCGAATATCTCAAGTACGGGGTGGTGCAGAATGCCGTCAACCTGCCCTCCCTGTCTCACGAGGAATACCAGGAAGTCGCACCCTACCTCGAGATGGCCGAGCGCCTCGGCGCATTCCTCGGCCACTCCCTCGAGGGCAACATCGAGAGCATGCACCTGACCTACAGCGGACGCCTGGCTGAGGCGAAAACCGACCTGGTCCGCAACGCGGCCATCAAGGGAGTGCTCGCTCACTCCGAGGCCGTCAATCGCATCAACGCCGCCTCCGTCGCCCAGGAGCGCGGCATCCGCGTTCACGAGGAAAAAAACAACGAGGCCCTGGGCGGGGCCGGCAGCACGCTGAAGATCACGCTGCATACCAATACGGCCGACGCAACCGCCAGCGCGACCGTCCTCCACGGCAATTCCCCGCGCCTCTTGAACTTCGACGGCATCGATATCGAGGCGCCTCTGCAGGGCACCCTGCTCTCTTTGAGGAACAAGGACATTCCCGGCGTCATCGGCCGCATCGGCACCATTCTTGGGGAGCATAGCGTCAATATCGCCAACTTCGCCCTGGGGCGCTCCGTCCGCAGCAAGCGCATCCCTCAGGGGTCGGCGCTGGCCGTCGTTCAGGTCGATGGCGAGGTCACGCCCAGGGTGCTCGATGCGCTGCGCGCCGCCGATGGCATCGTCAAAGTCAGCATCGTAACCTTAAATGGGATCTAAGCTGAATGGGATCTAAGCTCGTCGAAATTGCGGCCGCCGGCCGTAGAAACAGGAGCAAAGCAAGATGCCGCTATACGAATACCGCTGTAAGCAGTGCGGCCACCGTTTTGAAAAGATACAGACCTTTAGCGCGCCCGATGAAAAGGAATGCCCGGTCTGCAAGGGCGAAGTGGAACGCCTGATCTCCGCCCCGGCTGTGCACTTCAGCGGGTCGGGCTTCTATTCGACCGATTATCCATCCAAATCGTCAGCTGCCCCCAAATCGTCGGATGGCGGCTCAAAAGACAATGCCTCGAGCAAGAGCGAAGCCGGCAAAGACTCCTCGTCGTCGTCATCGGGCGACGGAGGCGGCAAGTCTGGCTCAAGCTCGGAGAGCTCCTCGTCTGCGCCGGCACCAGGTCCTTCTCCCGCTTCTTCGTCTTCCAGCAAAGACTCATGAGGTAGCGGCAAAGAAGGCTTCGCTACTCCGAAGCCTTCTTTGCCGCCTTCCTGGGCGGAGGCGGTACTTTCTTTCCCGCCTTCCTCGCCTCGGAAAGCCCAATGGCAATCGCCTGCTTCGGGTTCGTGACTTTCTGACCGCTTCCCGACTTCAGCTTGCCCTTTTTCATCGCGTCCATCTCGCGGCCGACGGACTCGGAAGCGGCCGGGCTGTACTTGCGGCCACTGCTTTTCTTGGCAGCGGATTTCTTCGTTACAGTTTTCCTGGCCGTGGACTTCTTCGCGCTCGTACTCTTCTTCGCTGCAGGCATGGTGTCTGCTCCATGCGCCGTGGGAAGCGCGAACTGCGGCGAAGGGTTGCAAGAGGCATCAGTGACTCATAGAGGAATCAGCGACTAATAAGCGGCGGCGGCGGCAGCCGGCAGTATCTCTTCAACATCCACCCATTGCGTCGGGTAAATGCCGGTGTAGCAGGCGGTGCAGTATTGATTGTTCTCTTCGCCATGACACGCCTCTTTGAGGCCGTCGAGCGAGAGATACGCGATGGAGTCGGCCTCGATAAACTGGCGAATCTCTTCGACCGAGTTGTTGGCCGCGATCAGCTCTTTCTTGCGCGGCGTATCCACTCCGTAGAAGCAGGGCGAGATCGTCGGCGGGCAACTGATGCGCAGATGTACTTCCTTGGCGCCCGCCGCGCGCACCATACGCACAATCTTCCGGCTCGTGGTCCCGCGAATGATCGAGTCGTCGATCAGGATGATCCGCTTGCCTTCGAGCAGGTTCCGCACCGGGTTCAGCTTCAGCTTCACGCCAAAATCGCGCACCCGCTGTTCCGGCTCGATGAACGTGCGGCCTACGTAGTGATTGCGGATCAGACCGAAGCGGAACGGAATGCCGCTCTCCGCCGCGTAGCCGATTGCGGCCGTGACGCCGGAGTCCGGCACCGGCACGACCAGGTCGGCCTCGACGTGCGATTCACGCGCCAGCTGCCGGCCCATCTCTTCGCGGCTCTCCTGCACCCAGCGCCCGAAGATGCGGCTGTCGGGGCGCGCAAAATAGACGTGCTCGAAGATGCAGCTCGACTGCGGCACACCGGTCGAGAACTGCCGCGACGTCACGCCGTCCGCCGTCACCATGACCAGCTCGCCCGGCTTCACATCGCGCTCCCACTTGGCGCGCAGCAGGTCAAAGGCGCACGTCTCGGAAGCAAAGACGATCGTGTCGGGCCCGTCCGAGTTGGCGATGCGGCCCATCGACAGCGGGCGGAACCCCTGCGGATCGCGCGCTGCGAAAACCCGGTCGCGCGTCATCATCACGATCGAGAACGCTCCGTCAACCCGCGAGAGCGAGTCGGCGATGGCATCGACCAGCGTCCCAGCATGCGAGTGGGCGATCAACTGCACGATGATCTCGGAATCGCTGGTCGTCTGGAAAAAAGCGCCTTCGCGTTCCAGGCGCGTGCGGATATTGCCGAGATTCACCAGGTTGCCGTTGTGGGCGATGGCGATCAGGCCCTTGGTGGAGTCGACCCGGATCGGCTGCGCATTGAGCAGCGCCGAGTCGCCGGTCGTGGAGTAGCGCGTATGGCCGATCGCCATCTCGCCGGGCAGCTTCGCCAGCACTTCATCGGTAAAGATGTCGGCGACCAGGCCCATGCCCTTGATATTCGAGAGGTTCTTATAGTCGGCGGTCGCGATGCCGGCAGATTCCTGTCCGCGATGCTGCAGCGCATAGAGGGCAAGATAGGCCTGGCGCGCAGCGTCGGGGTGGCCATGAATGGCAACGACTCCGCACTCTTCGTGCAGGGTATCGTCTTCCGTGCTTCGCGCACGGCGGGCTGCGGCTTCGCCGCCTTTGAGGATTTCAGACGGCGAGGTGTCCGGATGGCCCGGGACACCTTCAAGCATGAGGCGCGGGATACTCACGCGTGGACCTCGGTGAGAGCGGATTGCAGAGCGCCGGACCATCCTGATTTGAGTTCCGCGAGGGGAGCATCGATGCAGGATTCGCCGCCGTATTGCAGCGATAAGCGATCCGTTCCGGACACGCCAATCTTGAGTGCTGTCACGAGACCGTAGCCGTCAGCCAGCTCCTTCAACTTCTCGAACATTTCGGTCGCACAGGTCACAACCACCTTGCCCCCGCCTTCGGCAAAAAGCGCGCAGAGCGCCGGGTACTTGTCTCCGTGAGCCGGGATCTGAATCTCAGCCCCGACGCCGCTGTTCATGCACATTTCGGCGAGTGTCACTGCGAGGCCGCCATCGGAAACGTCGGATGCAGAATGAAGCATTCCTGCCTCGGCGGCGGCGGCAAGCAAGCGGTTCAGCTGATTCTCGTGATGAAGATCGATCGACGGCGGCGTGCCCCAAAGCTCCCCGAAACAACGTTGCGCGAAGGCCGAAGAACCGAACTGGCGCATCACACCCTGACTCGTCGGCGCATCAGCCGCCAGGCAGAGGAGAGCGATAACATCTCCCGGCTGCTGAATTGCCGCCGGAACCGCCTTGCTGACATCATCCAGAATTCCGACAATCCCCATCACCGGCGTCGGATAAATCCCCTCGCCGCGCGTTTCGTTATAGAGCGAGACATTCCCGCCGGTAATCGGAGTTCCGAATGCCGTGCAGGCTTCGCCGACGCCATCGATGGCCGCAGACAGCTGCGCCATGATCTCCGGCTTTTCGGGGTTGCCGAAGTTCAAGCAGTTCGTCGCCGCCGCCGGGGTTGCTCCCGTACAAGCCACTTTGCGCGCGGCCTCGGCGACAGCATGCATTGCGCCCAGTTTCGGATCGAGATAACACCAGCGGCTGTTGCCGTCGAGCGCCATGGCAAGTCCGCGTTCGTGGCCGGGCGTACCCGAATCCTTGATACGCATCACGCCGGCCTCGCCGCCCGGCCCCTGCACCGTATTCGTCTGCACCATCGAGTCATACTGCTCAAAGACCCAACGCTTGCTGCAGATATTCGAAGAGGCCAGCAGCTTCTTGAGATCGGCAGTGTAGTCGCGCGGCTTCTGCAGTTCGGCGAGGACCTCGGCCGGCGGGTCGAGCGGCACCGGGGCCTTCCAGCTACCGACCGGACGATGGTAAAGCGGCGCATCGTCGGTGAGCGACTCGTTCGGAATATCGGCGACCAGCTCGCCATGATGCCTCACCCGCATGCGGTTCTCGGCAACCACTTCGCCGGCAATCATTGCGTCGAGCCCCCACTTGGCGAAGACGCTGAGGACTTCATGCTCGCGGCCTTTTTCGGCGACGAGCAGCATGCGCTCCTGCGACTCCGACAGCATGATCTCGTAGGAAGTCATACCCGTAGCCCGCTGCGGAATATGGTCGAGCTCGATCTCCACGCCAACCCCGCCGCGCGCCCCCATCTCGCAGGTGGAGCAAGTCAGCCCGGCCGCGCCCATGTCCTGAATGCCAAGCACCGCGCCGGTCTTCATCGCTTCAAGACAAGCCTCGAGCAGCAGCTTTTCCATGAATGGATCGCCCATCTGCACATTAGGCCGCTTCTGCTCCGAGCCCTCTTTAAATTCTTCGCTGGCCATGGTTGCGCCGTGAATGCCGTCGCGCCCCGTCTTGGCCCCGACATAGATCACCGGATTCCCGACACCGGTCGCCTTGGCATAAAAAATCTCATCCAGCCGGACCAGCCCAAGCGCAAATGCATTGACCAGCGGATTGCCCGAATAACAAGCCTCGAAGCGCGTCTCGCCGCCCAGGTTTGGCACGCCGAAACAGTTGCCATAGCCGGCAATGCCGCTCACCACGCCCTCGACGATCGAGTGGTTATTATGCAGCATTTCCGCCGTCGACTCCGGCGATTCCTCGGCCGAGATCGGCCCGAAGCGCAGCGAGTCCATCACCGCCAGCGGGCGCGCATTCATGGTAAAAATATCGCGCAGTATGCCGCCCACCCCCGTAGCCGCACCCTGGAATGGTTCGATATAGGACGGATGATTGTGAGATTCGATTTTGAAGGCGCAGCCCCAGCCGTCGCCCACGTCGATAATGCCCGCATTCTCGCCCGGCCCCTGCACCACGCGATCGCTCTTCGTCGGCAGGCGCTTCAGATGCACCTTCGAGGATTTATACGAGCAGTGCTCGCTCCACATCACGCTGTAGATACCCAGTTCGGTGAGGCTGGGCACGCGACCGAGAGCGGCCAGGATCCGCTCATACTCCCCTGCTGTGATATTGTGCTGAGCCAGCAGCGCCGGGGTCACATGGGTCGGCGCGGGAGCCGCGTCGTTTGTAGCCGCCGTGTTGTTACTGGCCACGGTTAGCGACTCTGATCTCATAGCGGTATGTTCATTGTCGCATGGGCGCCGGGCTTTCAGGCACTCAACTTTCCGGGAAGCGAACGGCAATCAGGCGCGGTGGGCGAGAGACCCGGCGATGTTGCGAATGTGCCCCGGCCCGGTGCGGCAACACCCGCCGATGAGGCTCGCCCCCGCGCGGCTCCACTCCGCCGCGAGCCAGGAAAAGACGGAAGCCTCGGCGTCGCCGCTCCAGCTGCGGTCCTCGGCCCTCCAGGTCTCGCCCGAGTTCGGGTAGACGACGATCGGCTTGGCCGTCGACCGCTTTACCTCGCCAATCAGCCCGGTCACCAGGGCAGGCGGCGTACAGTTGATCCCCACCGCCACTACCTGCCGGGCCGCATCCAGCAGGGCGGCGCAGGCCGACAGCCTCTCGCCGTGCGCCACGCGGCCTTCGTCCTTGCAGGTAAAGCTCACCCAGGCAGCCATCTCCGGATATCTCTCCAGGGCGGCAACGATGGCGCCGGCCTCTTCAAGCGAAGGGACCGTCTCAAAAGCAATCAGGTCGGCATTCGTTTCTTTGAGAACGGCCAGCCGGCGCGCGTGAAAGCTCACCAGCGCCTCAAAGGAAACGTCGTACCTGCCATGAAATTCGGCCCCGTTATGCAGCGCCGCGCCATACGGCCCGAGCGACGCGGCAATCAGGATCTTCCGCGGAGACTGGCGCGCGAAGTCGGCGCGCGCGCGCTCGGCCAGATGCACCGAGGTGCGCAGGCTCTCGGCCGCAGCCCGGTCTGCCTCGGCCGCCGGCAGCCCGGCATCGAGAAAAGCCTCTGCGGAGACCTGGTAGCTGGCCGTCAGCAGGCAATCGGCGCCGGCGTCAAGATAACTGGCATGCACTGCCTGGATCTGCTCTGGCCGCTCCCGCAACACCCGCGCCGACCATAGCGGTCCGGAGAGATCGCAGCCGAGCCGCTCGAGTTCGGTGGCCATGCCTCCATCGAGAACACGGGCATCGGTCAACTCAAGCTTCTCGATCGCAGTCATCGACGCTCCACGTCACGGCCCCGAGGGCACTCTTTCTATTGTGACAGGCAACGGCCGGCGAAGCGGTTGCAGCCCCTCCGCAGCCTCGTGGGAACGGGAGCTTTCTGCTACACTAAAACCTGCTTGCGGCACTCGAAGAGCCCTCCAGGAACCTCTGGCCCGAGCATCCTTTCACCAGTTCGGGGAGTGGCGCAGCCTGGTAGCGCACCTGCTTCGGGAGCAGGGGGCCGGAGGTTCGAATCCTCTCTCCCCGACCAATCCAATCAGTGACCCTCCAGGCGTCCCGTAGATTCATCGCGCCACTGCGCGACCGTGCGCCAGGTCAGCATCTCCCCGTCTTACATCCTCGCCAGGCATTCTCCCTCACGAAACCGTTTGCTGCTTGTTCCGATAGACAAGGTAAAAGCCGGCAGGAACGAGAAAGACCGTCAGCGCCACCGAAGCGATAAGGCCGCCGACAAGAGCGCGGGCCAGGGGAGCATACGATTCACTACCCTCCCCCAACTTCATCGCCATCGGCAGCAGCCCGATCACGGTCGCCAGCGAGGTCATCAGGATCGGCCGCAGACGCACCCGGCATGACTCAATAATCGCCTCGGCAACCGCCTTGCCTTCATTCCTAAGGTGGTGCGCAAACTCGACAATCAGGATGCTGTTCGACATCGCAATACCGGCCAGCATCACCACGCCCATCAGCGACATGACGTTCATTGTTGTCCCCGTGAGAACCAGGGTCAGCAGCACGCCGCTGATTGCCGGTGGCAGCGCAAGCAGGATGATCAGAGGATCGACAAACGAACGGAACTGCGCGACCAGGATGAGGTAAAGCAGGACGACGGAGAGAAACAGCCCGATGCCGAAGCTCCGGAACGAGGCATGCATCGCCTCGGCGCTGCCATGGATCGTGACACTCACGTTCGCGGGAATCGCCTCCCGCTGGATGACCCTTTGAACGTAGTCTGCCGTGCTGCCCAGGTCCTCGGTCGCGGGGCGCACATACACGTCGAGCTTGCGCCTGATTTGATAATGATCTACTTCGGTCGGGGCCAGCATCGGTTCAATGTCGGCCACCATCCCCAGGCGCGTCGGCTGCGTGCGACCGTCGGCATGCAGCGGGATCGATTCAAGGTCCTGCACCGTCCGGATCTGCGCCGGCGGATATTGCACCGTTAAGAAGTAGTTGTTCCCGTTCTTCGGGTCGATCCAGAGATTGGGCGCGATCATCTGGTTCGAGGTGAGCGAGGTGATCACGTTCGAGAGCACTTCCTTCTCGTCCAGCCCCAGCTTGGCCGCGTGCAGTCGATCGACGTTGATGCGCAGAGAGGGGTAATCGAGGTCCTGCGGAATAAACACATCCGCCACCTTTGCCGAGAGGCGCAGTTGGCTGGCGATCTTCTGCGCCACGCGGTTGTCTGCCTGCAGGTTGGCGCCGGAGATCTGGATATCGATCGGCGCCGGCGCCCCCATGTTCACGACGGCGTCCACCAGGCTTCCCGTGGAAAAGTAAGCCGAGAGCTCTGGCATCTCGTTCGCCATCCGCCGCTTGATCTCGCGAATGTACTCGTAGCTGCCGATCCGGTGGCCTGGCTTGAGCCCTACCTGGATGAAGCCGGTGTGCATGGCGGCATTCGACGTATAGATTGCGGAAAAGCCGTTGTCCACGCCGATATTGTCGACCACGATCGCCAGGTCATCCGGCTTCACGATGCTCCGGATAAGCGTCTCTGCCTTGGCCACTTCCTGCTCTGTGACCGTCAGCTTGGTTCCCGAAGGAGCTTTGATGTTGACGACGAACTGTCCCGCATCGGTTTGCGGAAAGTAGGAAAAACCCAGCAGCCCGTAGAGCAGCAGGCTCGCCGCAAAGACGATGCCAAAGCCGGCTAGAACCTTCACCGGCATCCGCAGGACCCGCGTCACGAGGGTCTCATACCAGGCAAGCATGCGCTCAAAGCGAGTATTGAAGGCAGTGTTGAAGCGCTCTCCCCAGCTCTTCCTGTTCCCCTCGAGGGTCCTCGCCTCGCCGGAGTGGGTTTCGTCGAAATGCTCCGGGTGGTTCAACTTCAGAAATCTCGCGCAGAACAAAGGCACCACCGTCATCGCAACGATGTACGAGGCGAAGAGCGAGACGACCACCGCCAGCGCCATCGCCGAGAACAGGAACTTGCTCACGCCGGCCAGCAGCGTCACCGGAAAAAACACCACGGCGGTCGTCAGCGTCGATGCCAGCACGGGCAGCGCTACTTCCTTGCCGCCATTCTCAGCAGCCACTCGCGGCGACTCGCCCATCTCCAGGTGGCGATAGATATTCTCGAGCACCACGACCGAGTTGTCGATCAGGCGGGAGAGCGCCAACGCCAGGCCGCCCAGCACCATGCTGTTGACCGAAGATCCATTCAGCTGCAGAACGAAAAACGTCGCCAGAATGGAGAGCGGGATAGAAAAGAAAACGGCCAGCGTCGCCCGCAGGCTGCCCAGAAAAATCAGGATCATCAGGCACGTCAGAAACAGGCCGATGCCGCCCTCGTGCAACAGGGTCTCGATCGCCGTCTTCACAAATCTCGACTGGTCAAAGACGACCGCCGTCCGCATCGCCGAAGGAACATCGACGAGGTGGGTGATCGTGTTCCGGACGCCGTCGACCACCGAGATCGTATTCGAGTTGCCGCCTTGCTTGAGCACCGGCAGGTACACCGAGCGCTGTCCGTTCACATGCACGACGTTGTACTGCAGGGCGTGGGCGTCTTTGAGTGCGCCGACGTCCGACATGAGCACCGGGTTCTCGCCGTTCATTTTGATCGGATATTGGCTCGCATCCTTCAAGTTGAACTGCGCGTTCGAATAAATGTCGTAGTCGAGCTTGCCGATCTGCACGTCTCCCGCCGGCAGGATCAGGTTCGCCTGGTTCATCGCTCGCACCACATCCATCGGGCTAAGCTGGCGCGCTTCCAGCTTGTAAGGGTCTACATAGAACTGGATCTGCCTCCATGGGCCGCCAAACGGCTGCGGAATCGACGCACCGGGGACACTGGCCAGCTGGTTCCGCACAAAATTCTGCGCGATGTCTTTGAGATCTCCATCGCTCATGCCGGCGCCATTCATGGTGACCAGGCACACCGGCAGGCTCGACGCATCCGACTTCAGCACCACTGGCGGGAACGTTCCCGGGGGCAGGTCCTTCATGTCCGAAACGGCCAGGTTGGCGATCGTCGCCGCATCCGTGTCGGCATTTGTATCCGGCTGAAAATAGATCCTGATAATGCTGACGCCATTCAGCGATCGCGACTCGATATGGTCGATGCCGCTGGCCAGCGTGAAAAACCGTTCCAGATGGTAAGTGATGTTGCCTTCGATCTGTTCCGGAGGCATGCCGGAATAGAAGGTCGCCACCACCACTACCGGCACATTCATCGACGGAAACATGTCGACCGGCATGCGCGCCACGCTGCTCACGCCCAGCACCATGATCATGAGGCAGGCAACAATAATCAGATAAGGGGTGCGGATTGCAAAACCGGACATACAGCAGGCTCCTCTAGGAAGGTGCGGGAGAGTGCATTGCGGGAGCGGACCCCGGCTCGTCGAAACGCGCCTTGACTCGTTGGCCTTCGTGGTAGTCGGAGTGGCGGCCGATAATGACCGTCGCCCCGGGCTCGACGCCGGAAGTGATCTGGACGTATTGAGGAGACTGCAAGCCGGTCGTGACTTTGCGAATGTGGATCACATCGCCGTCGACGACGAACACCCGCTGATTGTCGCCGCTCCCATCCAACGCTTCGACCGGCACCGCCAAGGCGTCGTGCGCCGTCGCGAGATTGAGCTGCACCTGGGCATACATTCCGGGAATAAGTTGAAAGCTGGCGTTCCTCACATCCACTTCGGCCGTCATGGTGCGCGTCGACATCTGCACGCTATCCGCAAACCGCTTTACCACCCCGGGAAACGTCTTGCCTATCGTCGGCACCGAGACACTCACCGTCGCCCCGTCGTGAATGGCGTCCACATTCTGTTCCGGCACCGGCAGCATCAGCCGCAGCACATCGTTCTTAGAAACCGTGACCACCGGCATTGCCTGCGTCTGTGAGGATGTGCCCGCCTGGATCATCGAACCGTCGCTGGCATAGCGGCGCGTGACCACCCCGGCAAAGGGAGAGACGATGCGCGTGTAAGCAAAAAGGGAAGTCGCGTGGGCCAACGCTGCATTGGCCGCCTGCCCGCGGCTGATCGCCGCCTGCACGTTCTGCTGGGCAGCCGCGAGCTGCGCCTCGGCCTCAAGGTCATGGGAGTGGGCCACATCGACCTCCTGCATCGGCACCAGCCCCGGTTCCTTCTTTGAAACATCGCGGATCCGGGTATACGAAACATGGGCGATCGTCTGGCCGGCTTCTGCCCTCTGCAGGTTTCCTTCGGCGGCGGCCCGCTCCGCGCTCGCCGTCTGTACATCGGCCCTGGCCTGGGTCTGCGCGTCCTGCAGCTCCGGAATTTCCAGCGTCGCCAGCACTTGCCCTTGCTTCACGTGGTCGCCAATGTCCACATACATGTGCCGTACATACCCCGCCTCCTTGGCCATCACATCGACCTGGAAGAATGGCTGGAACTCGGCCGTCAGCGTCACCGCGTTGCTCAGGTCGGTGCGCATCGCGTGGGCCGCGGGAACGACGGCGACCGCATCCTCGACAGTCGCCGCATCGGTATGTCCGGAGCACGCCGTCATCGGCAGGGCGAGGAGGAAGATTCCGCCGGCCGATAAAGCAAGGGCGGTTCTTGTTGACCTCATGGCACTCACTCCTCTCATAGACCTAAGGCACAATTCCGATAGCAAAGTTGAGTTCCGTCCTCGTCCGCTGATAGTCGAACCTTGCGCTAGCCTCGGTGATGAGCGCTGAGGTCTGGTTGAGCTCAGCCTGGTTCAGCTCTACGATCCCTCCCAGCCCGGCATCGTATCTGGCCTGGGCCAGCCGCATGGCCACGTTGGTCTGGTCGACCAGCCGCTGCGCCACCCCGATCTCCAGAAAGGCGTCCTTGGCCCTCGCGTAGGCCGTCTGCACATCGCGGGAAGCCAGGATCGTGAGATCGGCGGCATCCCGCTCTGCCGCCTGCGCGCGCAGCGCCGCTGCGGCGGCCCTCGATGAATAGAGGCCGCCATTGAAGATTGGAATCTCTACATTGAGCCCGATCGCTCCATACTGCTCATGCAGCGTCGGGTCATGCACCGGCGCCTCTCCCGCGTTGCCCAGCACATCGACCGTTGGATATTTCAGCTTCTTCTCCGAGCGCGCAAACTGCTGCGAGGCCTGCGCCTGCAGCTTCAGGCCGTTCAGATCGGGCCTGCTTTTCATAGCTTCCTGCACATAGGTGGCAACATCGCCCTCTAGCGGGCCCGGCAAAGGCTGCTCCGCCAGCACATACGCCGGATCGTTTTCATCCCCCATCGCCGCGGTGAGCTGAGCCCGTGCTTCATCCACCGCGCTGTTGGCGCGCACCACCGCCATCTCCGCTTCAGAGACCAGCACCTGGGCAAACTGCACATCGAGCGTCGACCTCAGCTGGCTTTGCGCAAGCGCATTCAGCTGCCGCAGGGAGAGTTGCCGGAAGCTCACCACCGCCTGGGCTGTCTTGCGCACACTCTCCGCTGCTTGCACGCCGAAGTAAGCCACGTCGACGTTCCGCAGCGTCTCCTGCCTCACGCTTTCGCTTCGCTGCCCGGATGCCTGCTCCGAGAACCGCGCCGACCTCACCAGGTCGTTCGTGCGTCCAAAGTCGGTCACCAGTTGCAGCAGCGAGATGCCTCCCGCTGCCCGGGTAGAAACGCTCGAGGTCGTCACGGCCCCGGCGGCGACGGCAGTGTCGCCATTGGCCTCGACCGCCGTCAGGTGGCCGGTGAGTTGAGGGTAGTAAGCAGACCTGTCTTCCTGGACCACTTTCCCCGCTGCCTGCTCTCGCAGGCGCTGCGCCGTCAGTCTAGGCTGGTGCAGCAAGGCACGTTCGTCGGCCTCCCCCAGCGTCAATGGCGGTCCCGTCGCAGCCGCCTGCGCAGACATCACCGGCAACGCATCGCTCGGCGCCGATTGCGCCGCGGCCGAGCACACGGCAAACACACACCAGCACAGTGAGGCAGTCCAGCCTGGCGCAATCTTCATCCCGCAAAGCCGCCCGGCAAGGGAGGGCCTGCAACACCCGCAATTTTGAGCACATACGTGCTCTGCGCCTCGATCATTCCGTCCGTCACCAGCTCAAGGAGCTGCGGCAGCAGGCTATCGACCTTCGCCTGGCTCTCCACAAATTCAATGCGGATCGGCAGATGCTCGCCTTCGATCCCGGTCGCCCCGGCCGTATGCACGCGATGGTGCAGCCCAAAGCCGGCGTGAGGGCGAATCACGGTCGCCCCGGATACTTCATTGGCATAAAGAAAACCCAGCAGCTCCTGGTGCAGGTAATCGCTCCGCGAACCGATATCCTCATTTAGATGAATGACAACTCTGACAGCGGGGCCATGTTCCAGCATCTAGGTTTTCCAGTCATGCAGCGATTTCTCGCATTCAGGGCTATGGCTTACGGTTGTGACACAACCTGGACATGTTGCCGGCTTCGAGAAATGCAAGAAGCCCGTTCCGCCGCTGCCCCTAAGAGCCGATCACCTGCAGCAGCGCCGTACTCTGCGCGTGCAGTTCCACCGTCTGGCGGCGAGACTCGAGCGTAAACGTGCCGTGGTCCGCGGTCCCATTCTCGCGAAGGGAAACACTCCCGTAGCCATAGATCCCACAGGCGCTGGCAGAGAAGATCGCGACCGACTGCTCCGTGCCGGAACCCTCGCAATGCAGGCTGCCGGAAGTATTCGGCATCAATCGCGCAAAGACGCCTTGCCTGCGGCTATATCCGACCGTGTCGCCATCCCGTGACACCACCTGTTTCGCAAGAAGAGAAAATTCGTCTCCCCCCACCAGCACCCGCGTGCCCACAGAGTCGGTCTCATCCAGATAATGCGGCGTCTCGGCTTCGCTCGATTCAACATCGTTCGACAGCGCTCGCACTGAAACGTTCAGCGGGATCTCCTGGCCATTCATCGCCAGCTTGTCGAAATGGATCGACAGCGACGATGGCTTCTGCACCGCATAGTCGGCATTGTCGAAGCTGAACTGCCGGGACGCGACGACGTGTCCAGACACTATGGTTCCTGCCGGTATCGTCTGCCCTCCCGGCAGAACAACTACCTGCATGGTCTTCGCCTGGACAACCGCGCCGGCAGAGACCTTGCCGGCTTTCACGGAGTGGGTGAAAACTACCGGGATCGCGGTCGAACCAGGCAGGCTCTCCGCATAGGCCGCGCTCGTCCCTGCGGCGATCGAGGCCAGCCCTGCAAACAAGGAAAATGAAAAGGCGTACGAGCAAAGGGAACGGTGGACATGCATCATCAGACTCCTCCGCGGAACCGCCTCGCACCACGGTGCGCCCCGCATCACAGTGATTGAACCATGCGGAATCCTTACAGAATCCTGACAATTGGCTGACATTTCCTTAGGGGGAGCCTGACCCGCGCCGTTTCGCTGTAAAGTGCAGACAAGGCCTGCAGAGGCACTGGTCGCAAGAGATGAATATCCTGGTCATTGAAGACGAGCGCAAGCTGGCATCGGCTATTGCCGAGGGTCTCCAGGGCGAGGGGTATACCGTCGCCATGGCTCATTCCGGCGAGGCCGGGTCAAAATTACTTCAGGATGGCAGCTGCGATCTTCTCCTTCTGGATGTCATGCTGCCGCGCCAGGGGGGCCTCGAAACACTGCGGTCGCTGCGCAGGAACGGCTTCAAAATCCCAGTCCTCCTGCTCACCTCCAGAGACTCGATTGAGGACCGCGTCCTCGGTCTCGACGCCGGCGCCGACGATTACCTCGTGAAGCCTTTTGCCTTTCCGGAGCTCGTCGCGCGGGTGCGCGCCCTGCTGCGCCGGGCAAAGCCCGCGTCTTCCTCTTATCTATCGCTCGCGGACTTGTCGATCGATCTGAATGGGCGCATCGCCACCCGTCAGGGCAAGGTGCTCGATCTTACCAGCCGCGACTTCGATCTGCTCGAATACTTCCTCCTCAACCGGGGCACCGTGGTCTCGAGAGAGATGCTGGCCCGGGACGTGTGGAAGGAATCGCTGCGTTATACCTCTCTCGACAATGTGATCGATGTGCAGATCGCTCGTCTGCGCCGCAAGATGGACGATCCGTTTCCCAGCAAGCTCCTCTACACCGTTCGAGGAGTCGGATTCATCTTGCGCGAGGACGACGTCTAGTGCGCTACCGTCCGCGCTATGTGCGAGACCGGCTCACCCTTTGGTACGTCATGGTCTTCGGCGCCGTTCTGGTTGCTTATATCTGCGGCGCCAGCCTGCTGGAGTTCTGGCAACTCTCCAACCAGATGTACCACTCGGAAATCCAGGACGTCGAGACCGCCGAGGGATTGCTCTACTTCACCGCTGACGGCACGCTCGGCCTCCATGAGGAGTACCACAACCACCCCGAGACTCGCCTGCTGCTCGATCGCCTCGTCGAAGTCTTATCGCTTGACGGCCGCGTCCTCTTTCGTAACGAAAAGCTCAACGGCCGCGATCTCGGCGGAGCGCCCTTCCCTCACGAAGGGCAGTCCTCCTATAACCAGCGCAGCCTTCGCCTTGAGGATGGCACCCGCGTCCTGCTGATCAGCCACGTCCATACGATCCAGGGCAGGCCGCTGCTCATTCGCCTGGCCTACAGCACGGCGCCGCTCCACCACAGGGTCGCGGAGTTCATTGCGCTCTTGTTCCTCGCCGTGCCTGTCGCTCTCATTGGCTCCGCGTTTGCCGGCTACCGCCTCGCCGGCAAAACCCTCGATCCCCTGCAGGAGATGGTCCGACAGACGGAACAGATCACCGCCAATCGCCTCTCCGATCGCATCCCCATCGAGAACCCGCAGGACGAACTCGGGCAGATGGCCAACGTTCTCAATGGGCTGCTCCATCGCCTTGAAGAATCTTTCGATCAGCTGAAGCGCTTCACCTCCGACGTCTCTCATGAGCTCCGCACCCCGCTCGCCGCCATGCGCAGCGTAGGCGAAGTAGCCCTGCAGAAAGATCAGAGTCCTGAAGCGTATCGCGATGTTATCGGCAGCATGCTCGAAGAAGTCACCCGGCTCACTCGCATGATCGATGCATTGCTCACCATCTCGCGCGCCGATGCAGGTCAGATCGGCTTGCAGAAGAGCAGCTTTCGCTTCAACGATCTCGTGCAGGAAGTCGTCGCCCTCGTCGGCGTCCTGGCCGAAGAAAAAGAAGTGGCCCTTGAGGTCCGGGGCGACAACGCCGTCTGGATAGACGCCGACCGGACCATCCTTCGCCAGGCCGTGTTGAATCTTCTGGACAATGCAGTCAAATACTCCCCCGTCCAAAGCAGGGTGCTGATCACTCTGATGGCCTTACCCGCAGCCGCCGGTCAACTCACCTCCGCCGAACTCCTGATCGCCGACCAGGGCTCTGGCATCTCGGCGGAGTACCGGACCCGCGTCTTCGACCGCTTCTTTCGCGTCGACGAAGCGCGTTCGCGCGAAGCGGGCGGCGCAGGTCTCGGCCTGTCGATCGCCAAGTGGGCCGTCGAGATACACGGCGGAGAGATCGGCGTGGAGCCCGGCCCGGCAAACGGCAGCGCCTTTTATATCCGGCTCCCTTGTCTCCTTGAGGATCCTGCGGACTGGCCTCCGCCGCCTATCGCCGACCATCAAGCGTCTTCAATAGGCTGAGTCAAGAGCATGGGCTACGAACATGAATGACTGGGTCGCACAGCTCCATGGGAACTCCACTGCTTTCCCCCCGGTCGTGACGGCCGTCAAGCTGTCTGTCGCGCTGGCGATCGGGCTGCTCATCGGCTTTGAGCTCCAGTGGTCCCATAAGGATTTCGGCGTTCGCACCTTTACCCTCACCGCCATGCTCGGCGCGCTCCCCGCGCTCATGTCTGTTCCCGTCCTGCTCGTCGGCATGGCGTCCACCGCCCTGTTGGCCGTCCTGCTCAATGTGCGCGACATCGTGCTGCTCTGCCAGTTGCGATTGCTTCGCTGACTGGCGGCAGTTCCGGGCCGTTCCGTCACTCGCGATCACGCCGGCGCAGCGTTCAGATTCACGCCAGCGCAGCGTTCAGGTTCTCGATCGCTTCGTCGATCTCCCCGGTATTCTTGTAGCCCACCGTCACGCAGTCGACCCCGGCATTGCGGAAAGCGAACTTCATCGCAGCCTGCCTGTCCGCCTGATTGAAGACGCCTTCGCCCACCAGCTTCATGCTGATCACGCCCAGGCCTTGTTGATGGGCCTGCTTCACGTGGGTCACTACTTCACTCACATTCCCCGAGCCGTCGGTGTTGTAATCCTCCGCGTCCATTCTCGTGCCTTTATGATTCACGCGGATCATCGCCACCTGGAGCCACTGGTTTCCCGGGACCTGGCGCAGCGCCGGGAGGCCGTGGACCGAGGCGCCTCGCGCCAACACCGTCTTCTTCGCCTGTGCTTCCATGATGCCGTCTTGCCATTTGGCGCTGTCGCTCGGCCACGTCTGCGTATGTTGCCAATGCAGCAGCAAGACATCGAAGTATTCAGTATTTGCCAGCCGGCGCAGCTCGTCGATCTTCTCCTGCGGGTTGACGCCCTCATGCGTCGTCACCTTCGACATCAGCCGGTAACTATCCCGCGGCACACCCTGCAGCGCCACGCCCAGCATCTTGTGCATCTCGCCGTAACTTTCAGCCGTCTCAAAAAAGCGCACCCCGCGCTCGTGAGCATGGCGCACCAGCTTGGTGAACTGCTCCTGCCCCAGGTCGCGTTGCACCTGGCCGCTGAAGCTGCCCGTCCCAAAGGCCAGTCGCGTGACCTTCACATCCGATTTGCCAAGTGCGACCCAATCGGTCGCGGTCCTGCGCTCCGCCGCCAGCGGCAGCGTCGCGGCGCTCGCGACCGCACCCGCAACCAGCGTACTTTTCACGAAATCCCGTCTCGAGTAGTGGCTCATCAGTTCCCTCCGGCCGTTCCGATTCCTGCTCAGGCTGCTCTACGTCGTAATTGTCACAGAAAATCGCCGCTCCCGCGGCCTGCAGTAGCGGCAAACCTGCGACTACCGGTTACGATGCGCCGAAATTTGTTCTCGCAGACACTGTAGCGCAAAAAAGGAACCTCAGTCATTGCCGCGAGGCGTCCCCAGGCTACGCTTCCATAGAAACGACGAACGGGCCGCAGCGTTCTTCCTCCATGCGGAGCTTCCCCGCCATCGACCGTCGACTTCCCCAACGCCCCGGCGAATTTCTAAGCAGTCTCCTCAGGCATCGCCCTCTCGACACTCGTATCCAGCCACGACCCTTCCGTATCCAGGTCCGTCGCCAGGCCCTCGATATCCGCCGCACCGGTGTCGGGGAACTGTTCCGTCAGCGCCTGCCTTACATCGACCGGCGCGGCCACGCGCTGCAGGTCGCTGATCTTCGGATCGTAAAACCACGCATCGACTGCCGTCTCGTAGCGGCTTTCAAACCACGTCCGCATCTCTTCTCTGGTCGCCATACCCGCATACTATCGCAAGCCGGCGGCGCCCTGCCGCCCGCTTGCTTGCGCCTGGCAGATCGTTCGCCGCAACCCCGCCAGTGCCCTACGGCTTACCGGCTGTCGCCTGCCCGGCAGGATAATTGATCCTCACCGTCTGTATCTGGTACGGAGTGATCGGCACCGTCACCTGGTTCTCCGTCACCGCCAGCGAACCGCCCTCCGGCGCCTCCATCAGGTTGGTCACGGTCGCCGAAGTCGCCCCTTCCGGCACCCGCAGCTTTACCTCGCCCGCTTTGCCTGCCCACTCGTAAAAGCGCAGCAGCAACCCGCTTCCGTCTTCCGTCTGCTTCATGGCCGTCAGCACCACGTTCTCCGCGGCAATGCCGGCAAACGAGTGCTCGGCCGGCATCTCGCCGCTATGCGCCGGCACCTGCATGGCCGTCAATTTGTAGTTCATCTCGTAGCCGTGCCGCACGGTCAGCGCCTGCTTCCAGTCCCCGGCGTGCGGGTAGAGCGCATATTGAAAATGATGATGCTCGCGGTCCGCGTCCGGGTCAGGCCAGATCGGCGAACGAAGCAGCGTCAGCCGCAGCACGTTCCCCACCGCGTCGTAGCCGTACTTCGACTCGTTGATCAGGCTCATCCCTTCCGTGGCATTACCCAGGTCGGCCCAGCGCATGGCCGGTACCTCGAACTTGGCCTTCTCCCAGCTGTTGTTGCGGGTTGTCGGCCGGGAGATCGTCCCATACGGAATCTCGTACGTCGCGTTATCGCTGCTGGCCGCCAGCGGAAATGCCGCTTTCAGCAGGACGTGGGTCTCGTGCCAGTCGATATCATTGGTCACCATCACCTCATCGGACCCGGCATCGAGCGAAATCTCCTGCACAAACTTGGAGCTCTGCCAGCTGCGGGTCACGCGAATGGCAGCCCGCATGGGCCCCTCCTCCACCAGCTTCACCGACTCCGCCGAGTGCAGCAGCGTGGGCGCCTGGTCGAGCGTCCCGGGATCGATGTTCCAGGCGTCGTACTGCGTGGGCGTGTCTTTAAAGGCCTGCAGCTCATTCCCGCAGCCTCCCGCAGCCAGCGTCTCCTTGTTCGCCTTCTTGTCGAACAAGGAGCTGATGCAGCCCGTCTGCGGGTCGACGGTCACCCGCACCGCCGCGTTCTCGATGGTCGTGCCGCTTGCCTTCAGGTCGCTCGGAAAGGAGCGCTTGCCCGCCTCCACGTGCAGCAGCTTGTAGCCCATCGACGGCACCATCCCCGCCTCCGCTTCCACGTGCAGGATCGTGGTCTTCGGGTCTCGCGACACCACCTTCGACGGCAGAACCTTCCCCTCTGCGTCCGTTACCGAGACGGTCTCGGTAGGCACCGGCATCTCCACGTCAAAACTCACCGCCCCGGACCGCTCCCACGCGAGGGGATTGAAGACCATCACCGGCACCTTGCCACCGGTGGTCTGCGTGTTCACTCTCGCCTGGATCGTCTCGAGCGCCCCGTGAGACGCTTCGTTGGCCGTCCAGCGAACCCGGTCATAATCCCGCTGGGCTTCTTTATAGATGATCCCGATGCCTGAACCCGCGGCCAGGTCATGGAACTGGTTGAAGAGTACCTGCTTCCACGCGTCGGTCAAATCGGCGGCCGGGTAGCGCCGCCCGTCGAGCCACGCAAGCGAGGAGTACTTTTCCGCATTCAGCAGCCACTCTTCGCTCTCGCGCATGTTGCGCTTGTGGTCGGCCTGGGTGGTAAACACGCCGCGATGGTACTCGAAATAAAGCTCATCCTTCCACGTCGGAATCGAAACCTCACCCGCCGGCGGAGTCGCCAGCTTCGTGTCGCCCTTGGCGATCGAGACATAATTCCAGGTCGGAGAGTCGGGGTTCACCTGCTTCTCGACTTTGGTGAAAAAAGGCTGCGCCGTGCCGAACTCCATCTTCGGTATCACCTTGCCCGGCTCCATCCAGTGCAGGCCTTCATCCAGCACCGTCCGCGTCGGGCCGCCGCCATGATCGCCGATCCCGTAGAGGTCCATCATCTCCGTCATGCCCGGCGAACGCTCCCTCGCCACCGCCAGGTCGGCCGACAGCCGGACAGGGTTCAAGTCGTTATTCGCATAATCGTGGGGAAAATACGAGAGCACCTTGCTGCCATCCGGCGACTCCCACCAGAACAGTTTGAACGGCAGCTGGTTGGTGTCGTTCCAAGTCATCTTCTGGGTCACGAAATAATCGATGCCGGAGCGCTTGTAGATCTGCGGCAGCTGCCAGGTGTAGCCAAACGAGTCCGGGTTCCACCCGATCCGGGTCGTCACGCCGTAGAGCTTCTGGAAGGTGCTCTGCCCAATCAGCAGCTGCCGCACCAACGATTCTCCGTCCGGCATGTTCAGGTCCGGCTCCACCCACATGCCGCCGACAATCTCCCACCGTCCCTGGTCCAGGCGTTGTTTGATCTGGGCATTCAGCGCCGGATACTTGTCCGCCATCCACTGGTTGTACTGCGCCGCCGACTGCGTATAGGTGTAGCTGGGATACTCATACATCAATTGCGCCGCCGTGCCGAACGTGCGCTTCACCGCATCCACGGTTTCCGTCCACGGCCACAGCCAGGCGGCATCGATATGCGAATTTCCCGTCAGGTGCAGCGTCGCCGTCTGCAGCAAGGGGCGCAGCGCTTCCATCTGCTGCTGCGCACCCCGCAATGAAGCATCGAAGCTCTTCTGGTTGCCGTCGCTCAGCGCCTTCAGATCGACCACTCCGATGGCCTTCTCGAGCGTGCCCATCTGCTCTGCCGATCCAGGCGCCAGCGACGGAACAAGCGCCGCCGCGGAGATAAATTCCTTTCGCAGGTCGTCGGGGTTGGGGCGGTCCGCCGTAAACTCGATCCGCGCCGTAATGCCCCCGAACTTCTTGTCATCCACCGTCTGCAGCAGCTTGACCGCAACCAGCACCTTGTCGCCCGGCCTGGCATTGTCAAACAGCACGATCGGCTCGAGGTCGTCGCCCATTGCCACCCGGCGCCCGTTGAAGTAGATGATTTGCGGCATCGGTCCATTGGCCGACGCGTGAAATTGAAACCAGATCCGGCTCCCCGTCAGGTCATAGCCCAACAGGCTCTTCGGCACCTCGATCTCCTTGCGAAACCAGACTGCATCTTTCGCTGCATTGCTGCCGGAGTTCATCACCGTCCACCCGCTGTCATCCAGCCCCGGCGCTTCGCCGTGGGCCACGTCGCCGGAATGAAAGCGCCACCCGGAAACCGGTAGGTTATCCAGTTCTCCCAACCGCGCAATCACAGTTTTCGCCTCGGCCGGCAGCCCCTTGGTCACATCCTCGACCTGCTTGTGCGACTGCGCCCTGAGGGAACAGGGCAGGAGCGCGGAACCGAGAAACACTGCCGCCAGGCCTAATCCCGCCGCGTTCAATCTCGCCATGCCTGATCCCGCCATCTTCGATCTATGCACACCGGCCTTGACTGCCGGTTCCCGTCTGCCAGAGCTCTTCATTCCAGTGTTCAATCCAGTGTTCAATCCAGTCTCCTAAATCCAATACCATCAGCCGGTTTGCTCGTTTCAGAACGGCCGGGGCGCACCGCCTATTTCGCACGAAGTATAGCTCACATAGCACCGCCGTGAAAGCGCTTCCACTCCCCCGCCGCAGCTCACCGGCAGCGCCCTTGCCCGTTTTCTCCTGAGACTTTCAGGCGGCAGCCGGCCCAACGGCCCGGCAGCTCACGCGCCCAGTTCCAGCGCGTCGAAGCGCCGCCATTTGTAAATCGCGATCGACACCACCCAGCTCACCGCAAATATTCCGATGACCAGGTATCCCAGCGTCCCGAAATGATCGTTGAGCTTCGCAATGGCGTCCCAGAAAACACCCTTGAGGTGAAACCGCCCGGCCAGCAACCCCAGCGCCTCAATGCCGCCGACCGCAAACGCGATCACCACCGACACCAGCGTGATGGTGATGTTGTAGTACAGCTTGCGGACCGGCTTTACAAACGCCCACCCGTAAGCCCCCAGCATCAGGATGTTGTCGACGGTGTCGATCAGCGACATGCCCGCCGCAAAGAGGACCGGAAACACCAGCACCGACCATAGTGGGAGCCCCTTCGACGCCTCGCCGGCCGAGATGCCCAATACCCCGATTTCCGTGGCCGTGTCGAAACCCAGGCCGAACAGGATGCCCAGCGGATACATGTGCCAGCTGCGGGTAATCATCGCGAACATGGGCCGGAACAGCCGCGCCAGCAGCCCGCGGTTGCTGAGCAGCAGGTCCAGATCCTCCTCCACGTAAGGCTCCCCGCGTCGCACCCGCCTGAACACACGCCAAACCGACCGCAGAAGCACCAGGTTGACGATCGCAATCCCAAAGAGGAAAAGTGTCGAGACCAGCGTCCCGATCACTCCGCCAATGTCCCTCACCGCATCCATGCGGCGCTGCAGCGCAAACGCCGCGAAGGCGATCGCCGCCGAGCCCACCACCACCACCGTCGAGTGCCCGAGTGAGAACATGAACCCTACGGAGACCGGGCGCTTGCCCTCCTGCATCAGTTTGCGGGTCACATTATCGATCGCGGCAATGTGGTCGGCATCGACCGCGTGGCGCAGACCGAAGCTGTACGCCAGCAGGGCCGTTCCCAGCAGCAGCGGGTACGAGCGAAAGGCCAGCGCCGCCCACAGCCATGCACCCAGGTTGAACGCCAGCAGGATGCCGCCAAGGCCCAGGATCCTCGCCCGGGTATCGGTCGCCTTGTCATCGAAAATAGTGTTCAGGAGAGATGGCATGTTGGTCTCTGCAAAAACAGCCCCGCCCCCGGAGGCAGCCTACTGAAATCTAGCATCTCCCCCCGCTGTTGCACCCTGGGCACAACCGGCAGGCGCCTGCACCGTGCAAACCGGCCCCGCAGGAGCCTCGCCCGCCAATGCGCCCGGCGCTCCCGCGAATTACCGCACCGCGACTAGGATGCCGCGACGCTCTTCCCCGCATCCCTCGATTGGCGTGACATCGACATCGCCGCCCAACCCCCCTTCGGCAATCTCCATCCAATCCGCATTCGCGCCTCGTACGCCGTGGCCGCATAACCGGAATTTCTCATGGCGAACGAAACTACCGCCGTTGCAGTCGCACCGCAAACCCGCAAACATACGGTGCTGCGTTCTCTCGGCCTCGGCCTGATCACCGGCGCTGCCGACGACGATTGCTCCGCGATCGGCACCTACGCCCAGGCAGGAGCGCAGTTCGGCTACGCCATTCTCTGGACCGCGCCCGTCACCCTCCCCATGATGGTTGCCGTCGTCTACCTCTCCGGCAAGCTAGGCCAGGTCACCGGCCAGGGGCTCTTCTCCGTCCTGCGCTCTCACTGCCCGCAATGGTTTCTCTACATAGTGCTGGCCGGCGTGATTGCCGGCAACATCATCGAGGCGGGGGCTAACATCGGCGGCATGGCCGCCGCCCTTGGAATTCTTCTTCCCGTTCCTTCATGGGCGATCGTGCTCGGCGTGACGACCGTCGCCCTCGTGCTGCAGATCTGGGGCTCCTACAAGGTCATTCGCAATGTCCTGCGCGTACTGGCCATGTCGCTGCTCGCGTATGTCGTTTCAGCCTTCCTGGCTCACCCTAAGCTCGCCGAGGTCGCGCGCGGAACCCTGGTACCCACAATCCAGTTCAACCGCGACTTCCTGGCCATTCTCGTCGCCATCATCGGGACCTCGCTCTCCGCCTATCTCTACACCTGGCAGTCCAATGAAGAAGTCGAAGAAAAGATCGCCGCCGGGCGCCGCACCCTCCAGGAGCGGCGCGGCACTACCGACGCCGAGCTCAAGACCAGCCTGTGGGACGTGCTCTTCGGCATGCTCTTCTCAAACGCCGTCATGTTCTTCATCATTCTCGCCACGGCGGCGACGCTCTTTGCTGCCGGCCATCACCGCATCGACACCGCCGCCGACGCCGCCCAGTCGCTCCGTCCGCTGGCCGGCAACTTCGCCGGCCTGCTCTTCTCGCTCGGCATCATCGGCGTCGGCTTCCTGGCCGTTCCCGTGATGACCACCGGCGCAGCCTACGACCTCTGCCAGAGCGCCGGGTGGCGCAACGGCCTCAGCCACAAACCCGCCGAAGCCAAACTCTTCTACGCCGCCATCACCCTCTTTACGCTGGTAGCGATGGGCATCAACTTCGCCCACATCAACCCGATGCGCGCCCTGGTCTTCGCCGGCATCGTCCAGGGTTTCTCGACGCCGCCCCTCATGCTGCTCATCATGGTGATGACCAACCGGCGCTCCATCATGGGCGACCAGGTGAACGGCCGCCTGATCAACACCCTCGGCTGGGTCACTACCGCGCTCATCTTCACCGCTTCGGCATGCCTGCTCTTCAGCTACATTCATCCCTAGGCTGCAAAGACCCGCAAGCCGCTACTCCGGCAGCGTCAGGCTGTTCTTCACCTCAAAAGTCTGGCTGACAGAGTGACCCTCGCCGCCAGGCTGGCTGCCCCCGGCGGTGACCGTAAACTCCCCTGCCGGGATCGTCGGCTCGCCGGCGTCGCTGACCATGCTCAAGTCGCGCGGCTTCAGCTCGAACCTCACCTCTTGCGAAGCTCCCGGCCCCAGGTGGACCCGCTGAAATCCGCGTAATGCCTTGAGCGGCGCTCCCGGGACTTTCGGGAAGTTCAAATACAGCTCGACCACCTCGTCGCCGGCCACCTTCCCGGTATTTGCCACCGTCACGCTGGCGCTCACCGGATCACCGGCCGTCACCGGCGCGCTCGGCGCCTTCAGCCCGCTATACGCGAAACTCGTATAGCTCAGGCCATAGCCGAAGGGATACAGCGGCGTTCCCTCGAAGTACCGGTAGGTCCGCCCCTTCATCGAGTAATCCTCAAACGCCGGCAGCTGGCTTAACCCCGTGTAGAACGTCACCGGAAGCTTCCCGCCGGGGTTGTTGCGCCCCGAGAGCGTCTCCGCGATCGCCGCGCCGCCTTCTTCACCCGAGTACCACGCCTCGAGGATCGCATTGGCGTGCTCTTTTGCCCAGTTCACGCTCAGCGCGCTGCCGTTCATCAGCACCACCACCAGCGGTTTGCCCGTCGCCGACAGCGCTTCGAGCAGCTGCTGCTCGGGCTTCGGCAGATCGAGGCTGGTGCGATCGCCGCCCTTGAAGCCCTCTTCGCTCACCGGCATCTCTTCGCCTTCGAGCTCACTGGTAATCCCCACCACCGCCACGACCACATCGGCATTCCTGGCGGCCTCGATGGATTCCGGCGACGGCTTCGGATCGAATTTGGCCCACACCAGCCGGGGCGCGGCATTGCCCGGCATCAGCGTGTACGTCACCTTGACCGCATAGCTCTTGCCTTTTTCCAGGTGAACGCGAGCAAGCGTCGAGCCGATCCCGTTGCTCAGGTAGTTCATCGTGACCGGCTTGCTGTCGAGCGTCGCGAGATAGAAGCCCTCCCCGCGAATGCCCAGGTTATAGTCGCCCGTTTCGGTCGGCGTTAAGGTCGCCTCCGACTGCACCACGACGGACTCTTTGCCGGCCACCTCCGGAGGAACCGGCCCGGAAGGAACGCCAAAGTCCGGATCGGTGCGGCTGGCCAGCGGCGCCGGCTGCGACTTCGGGGCGGCGGCCAGGGTCATCACGTCCATCACCGTGTAGGTCGTATGAACGCCCGGCTTGCCATCGGCGGTCAGCAGCGCGGCAGGCACCGGCGATGCCTTTTTACTCAGGAACTGCGTGCCTTCGACGAATTGAATCTGTGCCGAGGGAAACTCGGCCTTGAGACCCTCGATCACGGAAACCGTATGGGTCGGGGTGCCGTTGTAGTTGCCCAGCAGCACCTTGGTCTGGCCGGCAAGCGGGCCGACGACGGCGATCTTGATTCCCGATGTCTTGAGCGGCAGCGCCCCGTCATTTTTGAGCAGCACCATCGATTCGTTCGCCAGCTTGCGGGCCAGAGCGCGATGCGCCGGGCTATTCAGCTCGCTTTCCTCGATCTTGGTATAGGGCACCGTCTCCGGCGGATCGAACATCCCCAGCTTCATGCGCGCGGTAAACAGGCGCGTCACCGCCGTATCGATCTCACTCTCTTTCAAGTAGCCTTCTTTGACCGCGTCGAGATATGGCTTGTAGTCGTGGTCGTCGTTCACCTTGGCAAAAAAATCGGCGCACTCATTGTCCATGCCTGAGGCCAGGCTCACCCCTGAGGCCTGCGCCTGCGTCGGCTTGTAATGGTGGCCGGCGAAAATATCGATTACGGCGCCGCAGTCCGAAACCACGTATCCCTTGAAATCCCACTTCCCGCGAAGCTGGTCTTTCAACAGAAACTGGTTCGCGCACGCCGGCTCGCCATTGATGCTGTTGTAGGCGCACATGATCGAGGCCGCCTTGCCCTCGGTGATCGCGGCCCGAAACGCAGGAAGATACGTGTCGATCTCATCGTGCTTGCTGACCTCGACGTTGGCGATGTGGCGCGTCGGCTCAGGGCCGCTGTGCACCGCAAAGTGCTTCGGTGTCGCGATCACGCGGTAATAGCGCGGATCGTCGCCCTGCATCCCGGTCACAAACGACACCCCCATCCGTCCGGTGAGAAACGGGTCTTCGCCGTACGTCTCCTGCCCGCGCCCCCAGCGCGGATCGCGGAAGATATTGATATTCGGCGCCCAGAAATCCAGCCCCTCGAAGATGTTGCTGTGCCCCGCCCGGACCGCCTGCACATGCTTGATGCGCCCCTCGGTGCTGATCGCCATCCCCATCTCGTGAATGGCCGCCGGATCAAAGGTCGCTCCCAGCCCGATCGGCTCCGGAAACTCCGTCGTGCCGTTCACCGCAACCCCATGCAGCGACTCGCTCCACCAGTCATAGGCGGGAATATTGAGCCTCGGGATCGCGCGCGCCTGGTTGACCAGCTGCGTCGCTTTCTCCTGCAGCGTCATCTGCTGGACCAGGGCCGCCGCGCGCTGCTCCGCCGGCAGGCTCGGGTCCAGCCACGGCTTCTGCGCCGATTGCGCGTTCGCCATGCAAAATGTTCCCAGCAAGGCTGCCACGGAGGCAATCCTTCGAAAATTGGCGTTCTTCATGAATGTCTCCAGCCTGGGCAATTTCTTCGGCGGCGCACAGGCACGTGCCGGCGGCCAAAGCCCCTCAGGACACTCAAACTACATTCCTGCGCTGGCAAGTGTCAAACGAAACCAGCGTAGAAAATCGCTTTAGGTAAAAGCTGCCGCAAAACGGGCCGGAAGGTTGCGTCCACCCGGGCCATCCCCGCCTCAGCCCCGGACACCCGGTTGACTCGGCCCCTCACTCGTAGAAAGATTGCTTGCGTGGCGGAACTCGTGAGGTGTGCGTGCAAGTATCTCCTTTCATCAAGCAACTGATTGCGTTCCTTTCCGTCTCGGCCGGCGCCCTGGCCCAGTCGTCCCTGCCTTATCGGAATCCGGCCCTGCCGGTCGACCAGCGAGTGACCGACCTCGTCTCGCGCATGACCCTCGAAGAAAAAGTCTCGCAAATGCAGAACCACGCCCCCGCCATCGGCCGCCTCGGCATCCCCGCCTACGACTGGTGGAGCGAAGCCCTGCATGGCGTCGCGCGCTCCGGCTACGCGACCGTTTTCCCCCAGGCCATCGGCATGGCCGCCAGCTGGGACACAGACCTCATTCATCGCGAAGCCTCCATCATCTCGACCGAGGCCCGCGCCAAGTACAGCGACGCGATCACTCACGACAATCACGGCATCTATTACGGCCTCGATTTCTGGTCGCCCAATATCAACATCTTTCGCGATCCGCGCTGGGGCCGCGGCCAGGAGACCTACGGCGAAGATCCCTACCTCACCAGCCGCCTGGGCGTCGCCTTTGTCGAGTCCATGCAGGGTACAGATCCCAAATACTTCAAGGTCATCGCGACTCCCAAGCACTACGCCGTCCATAGCGGTCCCGAGTCCTCCCGTCACAAGTTCAACGTGAATGTCTCCGCCCACGACCTCGAAGAAACTTACCTCCCCGCCTTCCGCGCCACCATCACCGAGGCCCACGCCGGCTCGATCATGTGCGCCTATAACGCCATCGACGGCTCACCCGCCTGCGCCAGCAACATGCTCCTGCAGGGTTACCTGCGAAAGGACTGGAAATTCCAGGGCTACGTCACCTCCGACTGCGGCGCCGTCGGCGACATTTTCGAGGGCCACAAGTTCACCGAAGATATGGAGGGCGCCGCCGTCGCCGCCGTCAAAGCCGGCACCGATACCACCTGCGGCCCGGAATACCCGGTGCTTGTGCAGGCCGTGAAAGACAAGAAGATCGCCGAGGCCGAGATCGACACCTCGGTCAAGCGCCTCTTCACCGCGCGCTTCCGGCTCGGCATGTTCGATCCCGAGGCGAGCGTTCCCTATACGAAGATCTCCTTCGCTGAAAACAACACCCCCGAGCACCGCCAGGCCGCCCTCGACGCTGCCAATGAGTCGATCGTCCTGCTTAAGAATGACAACCATACCCTCCCGCTCAAAAAGCCCGGCACCATCGCCGTAATCGGCCCGAACGCCGCCAACCTGGCCTCGATCGAAGGCAATTACAACGGCATCCCCTCGCAGCCGGTCGTCCCCCTCCAGGGCCTCGAAAACTACTACGCCGGCAAATCGAAGATCGTCTACGCCCAGGGCTCGGCCTTCACCGTGGAGCTGCCGGTCGTGGTGCCGCGCACCGTCTTTCATCCCGCCAAAGACAGCAGCGACGCCGGCTTGAAAGGCGAGTACTTCAGCGGCCTCGATTTTTCCGGGGCTCCCGTCGTCACCCGCACCGACCAGCACCTCGACTTCGACTGGCAGAGCGCCGCTCCGGTCGAGGGCCTCCTGGCAACGAAATACTCCGTCCGCTGGAGCGGCGTCATCCAGGCGCCCGCGCCCGGCGACTACAAGTTCGACTTCCACGCCAACGATTGCTACCCCTGCTCCGGCGACGACACTCTTCGCGTCGTCGTCGACGGCAAGCAGGTACTCGACGGCGGCAGAAAAGCCGGCAAGGCCGCCGACAACACCTTCGCTCTTCACTTTGACCAGGATCAAGCGCACGCCCTGCAGATCGAGTACAGCCACGACGGCAGCCAGAGGGGCGGCGGCATTCGCCTCGAGTGGCAGCCCGGCGAGGTCGCGCTCCGCGAAGAAGCCGTCAACGTGGCGAAACAAGCCGATGTGATCGTCGCCTTCGTCGGCCTCTCCCCAGATCTCGAGGGCGAAGAAATGCCGGTGCATATCGAAGGATTCAGCGGCGGCGACCGCACCGACATCGCCCTGCCCGCCGTGCAGCGCGACCTGCTCGAAGCGCTCGGCACCACCGGCAAGCCGCTGGTCGTTGTCCTGATGAATGGCAGCGCGCTCGCCATCGATTGGGCCCGGCAGCACGCCGCGGCGATCCTTGAGGCCTGGTATCCGGGCGAAGAAGGCGGCACCGCCATCGCCCAGACCCTTGCCGGGGACAACAACCCCGCCGGACGCCTGCCCGTCACCTTCTACGCCTCCATCGAAGACCTTCCCGCCTTCGACGAATACTCCATGAAAAACCGCACCTATCGCTATTACAAAGGTCCGGTGCTCTACCCCTTCGGCTTTGGCCTGAGTTATACCAGCTTCACCTACAGCGATCTGAAGGTCGTGACAGCGAAGGAGAAGGCCGCGGGCCCCGTTGCTGTCTCCGTCAAAGTCAAAAATACAGGCGCCGTCAACGGGGAAGAGGTGGTCGAGCTCTACCTCAGCTCCTCGCCGTCTCCCGAGAAGCCCATCCGCCAATTGAAGGGTTTCAAGCGGCTCGCTCTCGAACCCGGCGCATCTAAGCAGGTGGAGTTCGCGCTCGACGATCGCGACCTCAGCACGGTTCGCGAAGATGGAGGTAGGGCCGTGATTGCAGGCAAGTACGTGATCGAAGTCGGCGGATCGCAGCCCGGCGGCGCTGGTAAGGCGCTCACCGAAAGCTTTACAATGAAAGGGACGGAGACCCTCCCCAAGTGAAGGCACGCTTCTCGCCGCCTGAGTTCACGCTTACGATTACTCTCTTTTTTTGGTAGGTACTCGATTTCTCGGTCAACCCTGAAACCGGCTTTCTCGGTTGACCGTCAAAATGTTATAAACGGATTGTGCGTCGAGGTTCCCGGCTTCGCTTCGATGCCCGAGGGCTGGTACAAGTTGCAACCGAGATTGTTCGGAGGCTGATTGCGAAGTCAACTGGTATATCTTTCGAGAGACCGCTCTCTCCCCGGGTCTTTTCGTTCCGCAGTATCCCTGCACAGCCATACCAATCACTCTCGGGAAAGCTTGGGATTCGTCGCGGGAGTGCTCCGCAGCACCCGGCCTGTCAACGCCTGGCTCGATCGTCGAGAGCGTCACTGCGTACAGGAAACCGGCATGTCCCTGCAGTTCGATCGCGCCTACTGGACGCCCCCCATGACCGGCCGGCTCGCCCTGGGCCTGGAACAGCGGCAGATCGAGTCGATCGGTCTCCGGCCGATGGTCTCCCTCTCCGATCACGACACCATCGAGGCTTCTCAGCTTCTGCGCGTCGTTCCCGAAACCTCCGATGTTCCGGTCTCCGTCGAGTGGACCGCTCCCTTCGGCAAATCCAAGTTTCACATCGGCCTTCACAATCTGCCCAGTGGAAAAGCAAATTACTGGATGGCCCGCCTCAAGGCCTGCACCGCCAAGCACCATGACGGCGAAGTCTGTGAAATGCTGGCGGAACTGCACAGCATGCCCGCAGTTCTGATCGTCGTCAATCATCCGCTTTGGAACCTCTACAAGCTGCCCGCGGCGGAATTCGATTACGAACTCGACCGCTTTCTCCTCGAAGCCAACACCTGCCTCCATGCCTTCGAACTGAACGGCCTCCGCAGCCGCGAAGAGAACCAGCGCGTCGCCGATCTCGCCGCCAAATGGAACCAGGTGCTCATCTCCGGCGGAGACCGCCACGGCTGCGAGCCCAACGCGAACCTCAACCTCACCCGCGCCGAAGACTTCGAAGAGTTTATCTCCGAGATCCGCAATGAGCGCCGCAGTACCGTCCTCTTCATGCCGCAATACGAAGAACCGATGGTCCTCCGCCTCTATCAGAACTTCCTCGACATCATTCGCGAATACCCGGAGTATCCGGAAGGCCAGCGCCGCTGGGACGAACGGACCTTTCATCCCGACCAGGACGGCGAGATGGTGCCGCTCTACAAACTCTGGCCCAACGGCACGCCCAGCCTCTTCCGCAAATTATTCGGCGCGGCCCTGATGCTTGAGCATCGTCAGATCAAAGACACCGTACGCGGCCTGATTCCGGGCGATCGCAATCAGCTCTTTCTCGCGTCCGAGCATTCGTCGGCCAGCTCAGATCTCTCTCCCGCCTGGTTCGACTAGGGCGCCGCCAATATCGGCAACTTCAGCTTCCATTGAGAGCACAGGCATGAATACCATCAAGGGTCCCGGGCTTTTCCTTGCCCAGTTCGCAGGCGACGAAGCCCCGTTCAATTCACTTGCCGCCATAGCCGAATGGGCCGCTGGCCTCGGCTACAAGGCCATCCAGATCCCCACCTGGGACGCACGCCTCTTCAACCTGCAGCAGGCCGCGGAGAGCAAAACCTATTGCGATGAGATTACCGGAATCGCGGCGAGTCACGGCCTCGAGATCTCGGAGATCTCCACTCACCTGCAGGGCCAGCTCGTCGCCTCGCATCCCGCGTATGACGCGCAATACGACGACTTCGCTCCCGCTCAGGTCAAAGGAAACGAAAAAGCGCGCCGCGCCTGGGCCGTGGAGCAGTTACTGTTTGCCGCAAAGGCCAGCCGGAACCTCGGCCTCGCCGCCCATCCGACCTTCTCTGGGGCATTAGCCTGGCCGTATCTCTACCCCTGGCCGCAGCGCCCCAAAGGCTTGATCGACGAGGCTTTCGCGGAACTGGCGAAACGCTGGATTCCCATCCTCGACGCCTTCGACGAAGCCGGCGTCGACGTCTGCTACGAGCTTCACCCCGGCGAAGACCTGCACGATGGCGCGACCTTTGAGCGTTTCCTCCAGGCCACCGGCAACCACACCCGCGCGCGCATTCTCTTCGATCCCAGCCACTATGTCTTGCAGCAGCTCGACTATCTCCAGTTCCTCGATACCTATCATCCGCTCATTCGCGCCTTCCACGTCAAAGACGCGGAGTTTCACCCCAGCGGCCGCTCCGGGGTCTACGGCGGATATCAGGATTGGATCGATCGGCCAGGGCGTTTCCGCTCCCTTGGCGATGGACAGGTGGATTTCAGCGCCATATTCAGCAAGCTGACGCAATACGACTATCCTGGCTGGGCCGTGCTCGAGTGGGAAGACTGCATCAAGAACGCAGAGGACGGCGCAAGAGAAGGCGCGATCTTTATTCAGAAGCAGCTGATCCGGGTGTCGGACCGGGCCTTCGACGACTTCGCCGGCGCCTCCACCGATGCAGCCTTCAATCGCAAGCTGCTCGGCCTCGATCCCGCGTAAAGCACTCCGGGCTCGTAAAGCACTCAGGGTTGGTAAAGCACTCAGGGCTCGTAAAGCACTCCGGGTTGGTAAAGCACTCCGGGCGCGCCGCCTACTGAAAGCTCTTCCCGACCAGCGTCACGCAGAAATCGCCGAGCTCCGTCTCAAAGATCACCTGGCTCAGCGTCTTGCTGCCCCGCAGTTGCAGGATGTAGTCGCGTCCCTTCACGATCGTCGGAATCGAGATGCCCGTCTCCGGCGGCATCAGTGCCTTGAAATTGCCCGCAATCATGTTCACCAGCTCGGCCAGCGAATCGCAGACATCCGCGTCCACCGACGTCGGCATTGGCACCGACATCAGCCGCGCGGTAAAGCCAAACGCCAGCGGCAGCACGCACTCCAGCATCATCGCGCCCTTCCATGGCTCGGTAAAGTAAATCACCGCCGTCACCAGTTCTTCATCCGGCGGCGGCCACGACCCCGAGATGGGCGCAGCGACGATGTCCGCCATCACCCCGAAGACTTCGCTCGCGATCCTGACCTGTTCGGAGATATGCTCGTCGATCTGTAATGTTGCCGTCATCGCCAGCTCCCTAAATCTTTCGGTACACAGCCGTCGTCCCGACCGGAATCCGTTCGAGCTTTCCCTGCTGGTTCGGTACCGTCTCCGCTCCCCCGAGCAACAGGTACCCGCCCGGGTTCAGCACCGTCAGGATCTGGTTCAGGATCTTGACCTTCGTCTCCACGTCGAAATAGATCAACACATTCCGGCAGAAGACAATATCGAACTTGCCCAGGGCCGCCATCGGCTGGCGCAGGTCAAAGCGCCGGAACCTCACCATCTTGCGAATCTCTTCCTTCAACTGCCAGTCCAGGCCTTCCCGCTGAAAATACTTCACCAGGAACATCGCCGGCAGCCCGCGGTTCACCTCGAACTGCACGTACTTCGCGTCCCGCGCCCGGTCGAGGATCTGTTCGGAAAGATCGGTCCCGAGGATGTCCGCCGGGCATACTCCGGCGCCCATCTCCTTGAGCAGCATGGCAATGCTGTAAGCCTCTTGCCCGGACGACGCCGCTGCCGACCAGATCGCCAGCTTTTGCGGCTTCTTCTTCAGCAGGTCCGGCAGGATCACCGTCTTCAGCGCCTCGAAAGGCGCATTGTCGCGGAAGAACAGCGTCTCGTTGGTGGTCAGCGCTTCGATCACCTGCTTGGCCAGCAGCGGGGCGGTCTTGGCCTTGAGCTTGGTGCAGAGTTCATCGAGCGTCGTCAGCTTCGCCGCCCGCGCCACCGGCATCAACCGCGACTCCAGCAGGTAATGCTTGTCGCCATCGAGCACGATGCCCGATTCGCGATAGATCTCCTGCTGCAGATACTTGTAGTTCTCCGCCGAAAGCACCGCGCTCTTGGTTGCCGGCACCGAATGCGGCGCCGCGCTCGTGCTGCCCGTCGCGCTGGTGGACGTAGTCGTCGTGCCGGTCGTGGTCGTCGTAATCATCGGGACACCTGCCTGAGAATTTCCGGTACCACTGCGTTGAGCCCTACCACCACATCGGCCAGGCCGGCTTCGACGACCGCCCCCGGCATGCCCCAGACCACGCTCGACTTCTGGTCTTGCGCGATGATGTAAGCGCCCTTGTCTTTCAGGTGCTCCACGCCGCGCAGCCCGTCCTGCCCCATCCCCGTCAAAATCACCCCGATCACGCTTCCCGCATACACATCGCCCACGGAGCGAAACAGGACATCGACCGCCGGCCGGCAGGAATTTTCACGCGGTCCCTGGTCCATCGTCACTTTTACCTCTTTCTCCGAGCGCTTCAGGCGCATGTGATAGTCTCCCGCGGCGATCACCACCCGGCCAGGCGCAAGCGTCATGCCCTCGGTCGCCTCGACCACTTCAAAGGAACTCTGGGCCCGCAGCCGCTCTGCCAGCAGCTTGGTAAAGATCGGCGGCATATGCTGCACGATCACCACCGGCAGCGGAAACGAGGCCGGAAACTGCGGCATGATCTCCATCAGCGCCGTCGGGCCGCCCGTCGACACGCCGATCGCCACCACCTTCCGCTCCCCGGTCGAGAAGAGCGGCATCGCCGGCCGCCGCACTGCCGCCGTCGAGGCCGCCGCCGGACTCGCGGCTCTGGCCGCCGCAACCGCCGGTTGATGCTTCACAAAGAACTGCTTGATCTTGGGAATCAGCTCGTCCTGCAGCATCTTCAACGCCGCATCCATCGGCCCGCTGTTCGACGGCTTGGTGACGTAATCGTTGGCCCCCAGCATCAGCGCGTCGATTGCCGCCGACGCGCCCCGCGAGGTCAGCGTGCTGCACATGATCACGTACGCCTTCGACCCCTGTTCCCTCAGTTTGCGGATCGTCGTCAGCCCGTCCATCTCCGGCATCTCGATATCCAGGGTGATGACATCCGGTTTCAGCTCGGCCGCCTTCTGCAAAGCCAGCAGCCCGTTGCCCGCAAATCCGATGATCTCGAAGGTCGGCTCCTGGCCCAGGGCGGTCGACAGAAATCGCCGGATCACCACCGAGTCATCCACCACCAGGATGCGGATCTTCCTGGCCACCACGGCACCCGTCGAGGTGCGCTGCGCTTCCGCCGTCGCTACTGAGCTGGGAGTCGTCATTCGGCTACTTCACCACCTGCAGCTGGCGAAGCTTTTCTTCCACCATCTCCGGCGTAAACGGCTTCATGATGTACTCGTTCGCGCCCGCGCCAAGCGCGATCACCATCTGCTCGATGTGCGTCTCGGTCGTCACCATTACCACCGGCACGGCCGCGTATTTCGACTCCGACCGCATCGCTTTCACAAATTCAAGCCCGTTCATCTCCGGCATGTTCCAGTCCGACAGCACCAGGTCGATGCCGGGGTGCTCCCGGTTCAGCACCCCCAGCGCCTCGCGCCCGTCCTGGGCCTGCAGCACCTCGAATCCCAGCCCGCTGAGTGTTCGCGCCAGGATACTTCGCATTGCCCGGGAGTCATCCACAATCAAAGCTTTGGCTGGCATCGGCGGTGATCTCCTTACATCCGCGTTTCTTTGAACTTGCTCTGGTTCTGCTTGCAACCTGCCCGCTGCGAAGCCCCAACAACTGGGCCGTTCCCCGCTCCGCAGCCGGCCTTGCCCCACCTGCCTTGCGGCAGGCTGACTCTCTTGATTCGTTTATCCGTTCGTCCGCTTTATCCGTTGACCCGTCGCGCCAGCTGCTGCAGATTCGACGCCATCTCGCTCAACGACTTGGCCGACGTCTGCGTATCCGCCGCCCCATCCATCGTCAGCTGCGCCGACTTCGCCACTCCGGAGATGCTGCTGGCGATCTCGTTGGTCCCCATCGCCGCCTCCGTCACGTTGCGCCCGATCTCCGTCGTGGTCGCCGTCTGTTCTTCCACCGCCGACGCGATCACATTCGAAATATCATTCACCTGGGTGATGATCTGGCTCACTTCGCCGATGGCCTTGACCGCTGCCTGGGTGTCGGTCTGGATCGCCTCGATCTTCTGACCGATCTCCTCCGTCGCCCGGGCCGTCTCCTTGGCCAGCTCCTTCACCTCGTTGGCCACCACCGCGAAGCCCTTGCCGGCCTCCCCGGCGCGGGCCGCCTCGATCGTTGCATTCAGCGCCAGCAGGTTGGTCTGCTGCGCGATCGACGTGATCACCTTGATCACCTTCCCGATCTCCGAACTCGACATGCCCAGCTGGTGGATCGTCTGGCTGGTCGTCTCGGCGATCGTTACCGCCGCCTTCGCCACCCGCGCCGCCTCGGTCGCGCTCTTCGAGATCTCCCGGATCGAGGCCATCATCTCTTCCGAACTGGCCGCCACCACGTTCACGTTCGCCGAGACCTGTTCGCTGGTCGACGATGCGGCGTTGGCCTGCTGTGCCGTCTCCCCCGCATTGGTCGTCAACTGCTGGCTCACCGAAGAGAGCTCCTCCGCCGAGGCCGCGATCGCCACCGACGTCTCCCCGATCGTGCCCAGCAGCTCCGTCATGCCGCTGCGCATCTTGACCTGCTCCGTCACGTCGGTCGCGAACTTCACCACCTTGAACGGCTTGCCGTTCAGATCGAGAATCGGGTTATACGAGGCCTGGATGAAGACCACCTTGCCGCCCTTGCCGATGCGCTTGTACTCCGCCGACTGGTACTCGCCCCGGTTTAACTTCGCCCAGAACTCCGCATACGAAGCATTCTGCTCCGCCGGGTCGACAAACATCCGGTGGTGCTTGCCCTTGATCTCGTCCAGCGAATAGCCCACCACGCTCAAAAAGTTGTCATTGGCCTCGAGGATTGTTCCGTCCATCTGGAACTCGATCACCGCCTGCGACTTCCCGATCGCATCCACCTGCCCCGAGAAGTTGGCCGTCGCCAGCTTCTGCGCCGTCACATCTGTCGCGAACTTCACCACCTTACACGGCTTGCCGTTTAAATCCAGGATCGGGTTATACGACGCCTGGATCCAGATCTCCTTGCCACCCTTGCCGATCCGCTTGTACTCCGCCGACTGGTACTCGCCCCGGTTCAGCCTCGCCCAGAAATCCGCATACGCCGCCGAGTTCTGCTCCGCAGGCTCCACAAACATCCGGTGATGCTTGCCCTGGATCTCGTCCAGCCGATAGCCGACAGTCTTGCAGAAGTTCTCGTTCGCCGTCAGGATCGTCCCATCCATCTGGAACTCGATCACCGCCTGCGACTTGCTCACCGCCGCAATCTGGCCCGAAAAATCCGCGTTGTTCAGCTTCTGCGCCGTCACGTCCGTGGCAAACTTCACCACCTTGAACGGCTTGCCGATAATGTCGAGCAGCGGATTATACGAGGCCTGAATCCAGATCTCCCTGCCGCCCTTGCCGATCCGCTTATACTCCGCCGACTGGTACTCGCCCCGGTTCAGCCTCGCCCAGAAATCCGCATACGCCGCCGAGTTCTGCTCCGCAGGCTCCACAAACATCCGGTGATGCTTGCCCTGGATCTCGTCCAGCGAATAACCCACCGTCTTGAGAAAGTTTTCGTTCGCCGTCAAGATCGTCCCGTCCATCTGGAACTCGATCACCGCCTGCGATCTGCCGATCGCCGCCACTGTCGCCTCCAGCTCCGCGGTCTTGGCCGCGTGCGCCGCGTCCGCCTGCGCCGGCACCGAGCTCGGGGCCGACACGTTTGCTGTTGCGCCATTGCTTCGGGCCATCGGATAGTCCAGCACCAGGCCTGCATGCCCCGCACCGCCGTTTGTCGCATTGCCGTTCTTGGTTCGCGCGTTCGCCATGTTTCGAGCTTCCTATCTTCCAGAGAATTACTGCCGAGAGCTTCACTGCCAAAAGATTTACTGCGAAGAAAAACGACTGCCAAGCTTTGAGGTTTCCCCGGTTGCGGCTTCGAGCCGGAAACCCGTCAGTCTCCCCGTGGAACCACTACCCTCGACAGGCCTTTTCCCCAGGAAAACCCTTGCTTTCCCAAATCCCAAATACCTTGCCCTTACTCCGTTTGCTGCTTAATTTGCCGAACTGTCGAGCGCCCGCTCCGTATTCAGCACCAGCAGCAGCCCGCAATCCAGTTGGTACACACCCTCGATCAGCTCCCGCTGCGAGGCCGGCATATTCTCCGGCATCGGTGTCGAGGCGCCCAGCGGCACATCCAGCACATCGCAGATCTCATCCACCAGCAGGCTCACCGGACCGCCCTCCGACTGGATCACTATGTTCATCGGCAGCGAATCCGCCGACTCCACCGCGCGCAGCCCAAAAATCCGCCGCACATCGAGCGCCGTCACGATCTGTCCCCGCAGGTTGATCAACCCCTCGATCGCCGACGGCGCCAGCGGCACCCTCGTCATCTCCTGGTAGCGCAGCAGCTCCTGCACCCGCGTCAGTTCAATCCCCATAAACATGTCCGCGACCTTGAACGTCGAGTACTGCCGCGTCTCCCTGGCATGCGTTGCGGCCGCAGCCGCTCCGATTGTCGTCATCTCGCACCCCCTGCCATCGCTGGCTCGCCCTCTTCCTCGACCGCCGCGTAGGCTTCGATCGCCCGCAGCAGCCCCGCCCGGTCGGTCCGCGCCACCAGCTCATCGAAATTCGCGATCTCGGCCTGCGCCTCGCCCCCGGAGCTGAGCGCCAGCACCGGAAGCTCCGCCGATTTCTCCCGCGCGCGGATCGCCTCGAGCAGCTTGCCGCCGCTCGTCCTGCCCAGCTTCGTCGCCGTGATCACGATGTCGATCGCGTGGCTCGAGAGCGCCTCGAGCGCCGCATCGAGCGTCGCCGCCTCGACCACCTGATGGCCGTTCATCTCCAGGTAGCCGCGCAACACCCCGCGGGCGATCTTCGACGATTCCACCAGCAGCAGGTTCCGGCCGCTCGACGCCACCGTCGCAAAGCTCTCCGGACGGCTTCCCGTCGCGGCCTCGAGCAGCGCGCCCAGATCGATAAAGTCCGTAATCTTGCCCCCCACCACGCCCGACCCCAATAACCCGAACGACGAGTTGGCCCGCTTCACCGTGACCGCCTCTTCCACAATGTCCAGGATCTGATCAACCACCAGGCCGACATGCCGGCTGCCCTCGCTGAAGACGATCACCTGCAGCGAAGCCCGTTCCATCGCATCGTCCGGGCCGCCCAGCATGGCCCCCACCGAGACCAGCGGCAGGATCGCCTCGCGGTAGTGCAGCACCGGCAGGCCGGCGGCATACTCCACCCGCGAACTCGGAAATTCCTCGAGCCGCGCCACCGTCGACAACGCCACCACCAGCCGCGGATACTTGCCGGCGCTAAAGAGCAGCAGCGTCTGCCTCGGGTCCTGCGCCGCCTCGACGTTCTTCGCCTCCGCCCGGCCCCGCTCGAGCGGCTGCGGCAGGATGTTGGCCAGCCTCGCCAGCCCCGGCACATCGAGAATCAGCGCAATCTTGCCGTCGCCCATGATCGTCGCCCCGACATAGCAGCTCAGGCCCTTCAACTGCTGCCCGAGCGCCTTCACGACAATCTCCTGGGTATCGCTCACCCCGCCCACCACCAGCCCGAAGGCCGTCTCCTCCGCCTGCAGGATCACGATATTCAGCACATCGTCGGTCTCTGTCGTCGTCGACAGCCCCAACACCCGCCCCAGATGGATCAGCGGCAGCAGCTTGCCCCGCCGCCGGTAGACCTGCGTTCCCTGGATGCTCTCGATCTGCTTCCGGTCTTCCTTACCCTCCAGCCGCACCAGCTCCAGCAGGTTCGCCTGCGGAATCACAAACCGCTCTTCCTCGATCGCCTCGATGCCGCTGCTGGTCCGGGTGCTGCTCAGGTTCACGATCAGCCCGGGAATGATAGCCAGGGTCAACGGAATCTTGATCTTGACCGTGCTGCCCGCGCTCGGCCGGTTGAACAGGTCGACCGCCCCGCCGATCTTCTCGATATTGGTCTTCACCACATCCATGCCGACGCCGCGGCCGGAGATGCTGGTCACCTTCTCCGCCGTCGAAAACCCCGGCAGGAAGATCAGGTGCAGCGCCTCCCACTCGCTCATCAGCGCCGCCTGCTCGGCGCGGATCAGCCCCTTTTCGACGGCCTTGCGCTTCACCCGCTCCGGATCGATCCCCGCACCGTCGTCCGAGATCTCGATATTGACGTGGCCGCCCTCGTGATACGCCCGCAGCAGGATCGTTCCGCCACCCGGCTTGCCCTTGCTCGCCCGGACCTCCGGCATCTCGATCCCGTGGTCGCACGAGTTCCTCACAATATGGGTCAGCGGGTCCTTGATCGCCTCGATGATCGTCTTGTCGAGCTCCGTCTCGGCGCCCTCCATCTGCATCTCGATCCGCTTGCCGAGGTCCGAGGCCAGGTCGCGCACCACCCGCGGCAGCTTGTTCCACACCACCCCGATCGGCTGCATGCGGGTCCGCATCACGCCTTCCTGCAGCTCGCTGGTGATCAGGTTGAGCCGCTGCGAGGCGCCGTTGCTGCCGCCCTGGTTGGCGCTCCCCTGCAGGATCTGGTTGCGCGCCAGCACCAGCTCGCCCACCAGGTTCATCAGCTTGTCAAGCAGCGTCACATCCACGCGAATGGTCGAGCCCGCCGCCGAGCTCGTCTGCGCATTCCCGCCGCCTGCCGCCGCCCCGCCGCCCTTGGCCGCTTGCGGCTCGACCGCCGCCGGCGCAGCCTCGATGGCCTTCGGTGACGGGCTGGGATGCTCGCTTGCCTGAGCCGCCGCAGCCACCGGAGCGGCCGCGATCTCCTCGTCCCCAGCCTCGTCGTGGCCCTCGACATCGAGCGCCTCGCTGGTCCCGGAACGGAAATGGAAGGCATCGTCCAGCCGCTGCCGCAGCGCCTGGTAGATGTCTTCCCCCTCTTCGCCGCGCTCTTCGATATTGCCCAGCACCTGCTTGACGACATCCACCGTCTGCAGCACCAGCGACACCAGGTCCGGCGTTAGCGCCCGTTGCTTCTCCCGCACCTGGCCCAGGATGTTTTCCGCCACATGGGTGATCGAACCGAGGATCTCAAAGCCGAAAAAACCGCACGTTCCCTTGATGGTATGGATCGTTCGGAAGACGCTCGCAATCAGCTTCTCGTCGGCCGGGTTCTTCTCCAGCTCCACGATCTCCTGGTCCAGCACCCCCAGGTTCTCGTTGCTCTCAATCAGAAACTCCCGAACTTCTTCAGCAAACTCCATGCGCATCCCTCAATCTCTTATCGGCAGAAACGCCGCGCTTCATCGCATGCACGCAGAAAACCCGCCGGACATGGAAGCGCGCACCCGGGGCCGCGAAAAGCGCTCTCGAAACAGGCCTCTCGCTCCACCCACCGGACTTGATGTCATCATCACTGTCCCCCGTATCGGCAGGACGGCGAACAAGGTTCAGCGAAAGTTGGTAGAAAGATAAGTGGATTTCTGCAGCGTCTCCGCGAAGAGATCGAGACCCGGGCCCGCGCTCGGCCGGACACCCCGCGGGAAGTACGAAAACCCTCTATTCAAGGCGGTGGAAACAATGCGTCAACGGTTCCTGTCACTCATCCTGGCCGCGCTCGGCGTCCTGGCTCTGCCCCTGCCACTCGTCGCCCAGCCGCCTGCCGCCATCCCCATCGATGCCCGGGCGCCCACCACCCCGTTTCCCCATTTCTGGGAACAGATGTTCGGCTCCGGCCGCGCCGAGCTCACCATGCGCGAAAGCTACCGCACCGATCTCCTCGCAGTGAAAGCCACCACCGGCTTCAAGTACGTCCGCTTTCACGCCATCCTGCATGACGAACTCGGCGTCTACAACGAAGACGCCCAGGGCAAACCGGTCTACAACTTCTCCTACGTCGACCAGATCTACGACGGCCTGCTGGCTAACGGCGTCAAACCCTTCGTCGAAATCAGTTTCATGCCCAAGAAGCTCGCCCTTCGACCCCAGGACCTTCATGCCTTCTGGTACAAACAGGTCGTCTCCCCGCCCCGCGACTACCTGCAATGGGACGCCCTCATCACCGCCTTCGCCCAGCACCTGCTCGATCGCTACGGCGTCGAAGAAGTCGCCTCCTGGTACTTCGAAGTGTGGAATGAACCCAATATCGATTTCTGGACCGGACGCCCCGCACAGCAAACCTATTTCGAGCTCTACGACCACACCGCCCGCGCCCTCAAAGGCGTCAACCAGAGACTCCGCGTCGGCGGCCCCGCTACCGCTCAGGCCGCCTGGGTTGGCGACCTCATCGCCCACGCCTCCCAGAACGATGTTCCCCTCGACTTCGTCTCCACCCACGTCTACGGCAACGACGTCTCCCAGGATGTCTTCGGCGACAAGCGCCCCATCCCGCCCCACCAGATGGTCCCCGCCGCCGTCAAAAAAGTCCACCAGCAGATTCTCGCCTCACCCCGGCCGGCCATGCCCCTCATCTGGAGCGAATACAACGCCACCTACGCTAACGAATCCGCCATCACCGACTCCATCTTCATGGGCCCGTGGCTCGCCGACACCATCCGCCAGTGCGACGGCCTGGTCAACATGATGTCCTACTGGACCTTCTCCGACGTCTTCGAAGAGCAGGGCCCGGTCAAGCAGCCCTTTTATGGGGGCTATGGCCTGATCGCCGCCGGCGGCATCCCCAAACCCGCCTTCAGCGCCTTCAAGGTCCTTCATGAGCTGGGCGACCAGCGCATCGCCGCCGCCGATCCCGACATGCTCGTCACCCGCGACAGCGACGGCAAACTCACGCTCGCCCTCTGGAACATGGTCGAACCCGGAGCCGCCGGCCCTGACAAAACCTTCCGCCTCGCGCTCCGCGGCGTCTCCTCCCACGCCCGCGTCTCCATCAGCCGCGTCGACAGCCAGCACGGCGACACCCTCGCCGCCTACAACCACCTCGGCAAGCCGCAATACCCCACCCCTGCGCAGATCGCCCTACTCCGCAAAGCCTCCGACATCGGCGCGCCCGAAACCGAAAACCTCAAACAGGGCGAAATCACCATCACCGTTCCCGCCAGCGGCCTCGCCGTCCTCTCCATCAGATAAATCCGTAGCCAACCCCTCGGGCCGGCCCCGCGCCGGCTCAGCCCATCTTCTCCTTCCACCCCTTCGAAACCAGCCAGCGGTTCATCGGGATCGATGTCAGAAAGCCGCAGATCATCCCCGCCTGCATCGTCAGCCAGTAGACCGGCCCGTTCGGTTCCAGGTGCGGCGCGGGAAAAAGCCGGTAAAACACCACCGCCATCCACCCGTACATCCCCACCTGGAAGGCGGCGATCGACAGCGTATCCGCCTTGATCGCCGCCATCAACCCCGCCGCCGGCGAGAGCTGACGCATCGGCTTGATGGTGAAGTACTGAAACACGATGCCCAGCACCCACGCCGCCACAAAATCCCAGGTAAAGCTCGCCAGCAGCGCCGACCCGGCGACCGTCAATCCCAACCCGAAGATGCTGAACTCCGTCCCGATATCGGCCAGCGCGCACCCCGCCCCACAATGGCTCGCCGCCATCGCGCTCTGCCCCCAGCTCGGCGCGGCCCGCTCCCCGCCGCCCATCTTCATCGCCCCAGCGTCCTTCGCCATCCGCCGCCCGGCACGCAAATACCACCCCACCGCGAAAACGCTCAGGTAGAGCGCCGTCACCGGCCAGACAATGTTCATCACCCCCATCTTCTGCGGATGACGCCATTCATCGACCGCAATCCAGGCCGCGCTCGCCGCCGCCAGCCCTATCGAAACCCACGCCACCCACTCCAGCATCGGCGCCACCCCCCAGGACTTTCTGATGCCGGATGCCGGGATGGGCGTTCGCCCAGGCACCCCGCACACCCCCCCCCGGCCGCCAGACGTGATATTGCTCTACAAGGGCCTATGCACTACGACGTCATCATCCTCGGAGCCGGGGCCGCCGGGCTCTTCTGCGCCATCCACGCCGCCCAGCGCGGCCGCCGCGTCGCCGTCCTCGACCACGCCGATCGCGCCGGTAAAAAGATCCTCATCTCCGGCGGAGGCCGCTGCAACTTCACCAACCTCCACTCCACACCCGAAAACTTCCTCTCCGCCAACCCTCACTTCGCCCGCTCCGCCCTCGCCCGCTACACCCCGCAGGACTTCATCGCCCTCGTCCAGAAACATCACATTTCCTACCACGAGAAAACCCTCGGCCAGCTCTTCTGCGACGGCTCCGCCAAAGAGATCGTCGCCATGCTGCTCGCAGAATGCGCCGAAGCTGGCGTCGAGATCTTTCTCAATACCCGGATTCACAGCGTCCACCGCCGCGAACTCTTCGAGATCGGCACCCCCGCCGCAGACCTCGGCGCCCCCGCCCTCGTCGTCGCCACCGGGGGACTCTCCATCCCCAGAATGGGCGCAACCCCGCTCGGCTACGAGATCGCCGCCCGCTTCGGCATCGCCCTCGAACCCTGCCGCCCAGCCCTCGTTCCCTTCATCCTCGATGACCCCGCCCGGCAGGCGTGGTGCGACCTCGCCGGCCTCTCCGCCGAGGTCATCGCCACCGCCGGCAAACACAGCTTCCGCGAAAAGCTTCTCATTACCCATCGCGGCCTCAGCGGCCCCGCCATCCTTCAGATCTCGTCCTACTGGCGCCACTCCGCACCCATCGTCATCGACTGGGCGCCCGAGAAGGCAGCTGTCGCCCCGCTTCTCGCCGCCGCTGCCAGGCGCGACCCCGCGACCGCCAAATCGACCCTCCGCACGCTCTTTCCCGCCCGGCTCGCTGACCGCCTCATCGACCTCGCCAACCCCGGCCGGTGGACCAACGCCGCCCTCCAGCAACTCGAAACCCAACTCCACCACTGGCCCTTCCATCCCCAAACCACCGAAGGCTACGACAAGGCCGAGGTCACCGCCGGCGGCATCGCCACCCACGAACTCTCCGCCAAAACCATGGAAGCGAAGAAACTGCCGGGGCTCTACTTCATCGGCGAAGTCGTCGACGTCACCGGCCACCTCGGCGGCCACAACTTACAATGGGCATGGGCCTCCGGCGCCGCCGCCGGCCGAGCGCTTTAGAGCGTTTTCCCCCGTATAGGTGTAGACCAACGAGACACGCTCGGTTGGCCTTTTCCTTGAGAAAAGGCCAACATGGCATTTGTTATCAAGTTCACAGTAATGCGGAAACCGCTCTAGCGGAGAGTCCCCTTCACCTCAGCCCAAACGCCTCCCCAATCAGCTCCATTCCCTCCTCCCGCGAACCGATCCGCCCCTCCAGCTGCGCATCCTCCGCCAGCGCCAGCATCTCCTTGAACCGCGGCCCCGGCCGATACCCCGCCGCAATCAAATCCCTCCCCGTCACCAGCAGCACCGGCCGCACCTCCTCCGCCGGCGTCGCCTCAAACCGCGCCTTGGCAAACTCATACAGTTCCAGGTTCCCGAAACTCGAAGCCGCATCCATCTTGTGCAAAGCCAGGTGCTCCTCAAAACGCGGCAGCCGGAAAAACCGCTTCAGCGTCGACTCCTTCATCCTGCCGGCGTCGCCAAACCTCATGTGGTTTCGAATCAGTAGCAGGATCTGGGACGTGTCGTCGGCCGAGAACCGCAGCCGCCGGCAAATCTCCTCCGCGATCTTCACCCCGACCTCGACATGCCCGTCGAACCGGATCCTGTCCGGAGCGCGCCGGAAGGTCGCCGGCTTGCCCACATCGTGCAGCAAAGCCCCCCACGCCAGCGCAGGCGAAGCATCCGGCGGCAGCTTCTCGAGCAGCAGCAACGTATGCACCCATACATCCCCCTCCGGGTGAAACTGCGGCGGCTGCTCCACGCCATGCATTCTCGTGACCTCCGGCAGCACCTTTTCGAGCAACCCCGTCTCGTCCAGCAGCTCAAACGCCCGCCGCGCCTGGCCCTCGGTCAACATCCGCGTCAGCTCATCGCGCACCCGCTCCCGGCTTACCTGCCCGATCTCGCCGGCAAGCTTACGGATCGCCGCCGCCGTCCGCTCCTCGATCGCAAACTCGAAGCGCGCCGCAAACCTCACCGCCCGCAGCATGCGCAGCTTGTCTTCCTCCAGCCGGACCAGCGGCTCGCCGATCGCCCGCACCAGTCCCGCCTCGAGGTCCGCGCGGCCGCCCACAAAGTCCAGCACCGCCCGTCCGGGATCGCCCCTCTCCCGCAGCCTGGCCGGGTCGAGCAGCATGCCATTGATGGTGAAGTCGCGCCGCCTCACATCCTGCTCGGCGCTCTCGGAAAATCGCACCGCATCCGGATGCCGCCCGTCCGAATACGCGCCGTCATTCCGGAATGTCGCCACCTCGGTGACAAATTCGCGCCCCTCCACTTCGTCCGCCACCAGCACCACCCCGAAATGCGCGCCGACAGAAAACGTCCGGGGAAACATCGCCAGCACTTGCTCCGGCAAGGCATTCGTCGCGACATCGAAATCCTTCGGCTCGCGCCCCAGCAGCAGGTCGCGCACACAACCGCCGGCAAAGTAGGCCAGAAACTCCTCCCCGCGCAGCCGCGCCACGATGGCTTCCGCCGCGCCCCGCCGCGCCCTTCCCGCCTTCGCTGAAACTTCAGTCCCCATGGCCCCCGAAATCACTCCCAAGAATCTTTACTAATATTAAGGTTGGGAACGCATCGATGAAAGATGGAGAGGCGCCTGTCAAGAGTGGGAACGCACCAGTGAAAGACGGGAACGCGCCGCCAGAGTCTGCCCGGCTATGGCCTGCCCTGACAGAGCCTGCCATGCCTGGCGGCCCCGCTCCAGGTACCGGCCTCATCCTGGGCATCGAGAGCTCCTGCGACGAAACCGCCGCCGCCGTCGTCCGCCGCGGCCGCGAAACCCTCTCCAATATCGTCGCCTCCCAGATCGCCACCCACGCCCGCTTCGGCGGCGTCGTCCCCGAGCTCGCCTCCCGCGAACACCTGCGCAACATCGTCCCCGTCGTCCGCGCCGCCCTCGCCCAGGCCGGTGTCGCCTTCCGCGATCTTGAGGCCATCGCCGTCACCAGCGGCCCCGGCCTCGCCGGAGCGCTGCTCGTCGGCATCACCTATGCCAAGTTCCTCGCCTTCGCCATCGGCAAGCCGCTGGTCGCCGTCAACCATCTCGAGGGCCACATCCACGCCGTTCTTCTGGAGCAAGCCGCCCAGCCCGGCCAGGACGCGTATCCCGGTCAAGAGTGCCAGCCCGGTCAAGACGGCCCCATCCTGGCCCTGGTCGTCTCCGGAGGCCACACCCACCTCTACCTCGCTCGCCTCGATGCCGGCCTGCCCGGGTCTTTCCCCGCCTGGCGCTACCGCAACGTCGGCAAGACCGTCGACGACGCCGCAGGCGAGGCCTTTGACAAGGTCGCCAAACTCCTCGGCCTGCCCTACCCAGGTGGTCCCTTCATCGACGCGCTCGCCTTGCACGGCAACCCGAAAGCTGTTTCCTTCGCCTTTGCCCAGGTCAAGGCTAAAGCCAAAACCAAGGCCATGCCGCAGAACCCGTCCGGCGATGAAGCAGCGCCCGCCGCCAAAACCCTCTTCTCTTTCAGCGGAATCAAGACCGCCGTCCTGCGCTACGTCGAGACCCACGCGCTCCAGCCCGCAATCGCAGCCCGGCGCCAGGCGCTCGCCGCCATCGAGCATTCCCGGCCGGCCGATGCGCTCGCCCTCTGCGACCGGCAGACCCTCGACCTCATCGCCAGTTTCCAGCGCGCCGTAGTCGGCGACCTGCTCCAGAAAACCTTCCGCACCGCCGAAGCATTGGGCGTCGGCTCTCTGCTGATCACCGGCGGCGTCGCCGCCAACCGCGAACTCCGCGCCCGCTTCACCGCCGAAGCCGCCGCTCGCCACCTGCCCATCGCCTTCCCGTCCATCGCTCTCTCGACCGACAATGCCGCCATGATCGCCGCCGCCGCGTGGCCCCGCTTCGCCGCCGGCGACTTCGCAGAACCCGCCCTCAACGCCGATCCCTCCCTCGCCCTGGGCGCGTAATCGCTCCAATTCCTGTCAAGCCCTGCAATCCGGAAAAATCCCCGCAAACCATTGAAAGCAAAGGAGAAGATAAATCCCAAAATGTGGCATGGTGAACGGGGTCAATTTCGTACAATAGAAGAAGCAGATAAAAACAGCACCGCATTCAGCGGTGCCAGGCTGAATGCCAGAGTCCCAAAGCAAAACAAATGAGGCGCAGAGCTACAAAAAAAGAGCTACAAAAAAGAAGTCGCTGACCTGATCGAGCGGTTTCTGGAGCGGCGCTTGCAATATCCGCAGGCATGGAACGACTTTGTAGAGTGCTCCGGAAAGATCCCGAAGTCGCGGTCTACAGGAAACGGTGCCACGCTCTCAGTCCTTACGTGAACTGCCCACCGCCTGTGGATGAAGACGAAACGACCTGCCTGCGAGCTATGGTTCTGGAGCTTAGGGCAGCTGATCTCATGTAAGTTATTTTGCCGATTAGCCGTTTATCTGGCTGCCTTCAGAGTGTCATTCGAGTCGCTTTTCTTCCTCAGAAAGAGAGCTAAGTCCTTTCCAGAGAGGAATCTGCGGGTAAGTCGTTTGAGAAGACGAACTTACAGGAGCACTGCTTGCTAACCTGTTGATAAATAAAGGCTTCTCTGCAGAGACGGGGGGGGAGGGGTACCCATCCAACTAAGTCTGGGACCCTCCCGCCTCACCCAGCACCACCCGGGCTGTCAGTTTTCGCTGTCCGCGCAGGAAAGTAAGCACCACCGAATCCCCGACCTCGTGCCGGTTCATCACTTCGCTCAGCTCCTGGGGGTTCGTCACCGGCTGGTCGTCGACCCCCACAATCAGGTCGCCGCCCAGGAAGATCTCGGTGTTGCCGAGATACGCTCGCTCTTTGCCGCCCCGCAGTCCGGCCTTGTCCGCGGCCCCGCCCGGCACCGTCTTCAGGATCAGCACCCCCGAGTCCGCCGCCAGTCCCATCTGCTCGGCCAGCTCCGGCCCGATCGCCAGCGGCACAATGCCCAGCGAAGGCCGCCGTACATGGCCGTATTTCGCGAAATCTTCGAGCACCGCCTTGGCCGTGTTGATCGGAATCGCGAATCCGACCCCGGAGTTCTGGTCGGCGCCATTGCTGGCGATCATCGAGGTGATGCCGATCACCTCGCCGCGCGAGTTCAGCAGCGGTCCCCCGGAGTTGCCGGGATTGATCGCCGCATCCGTCTGGATCGCGTTCTCGATCAGCGCACCCTGGGGCCCGCGCACTGAACGAATGGAGCTGATGATGCCCGTCGTCATCGTTCCGTTCAAACCGAAAGGATTGCCGATGGCATAGACCTTTTGGCCCACGACCAGCCCGTGCGAGTCTGACAGAACGGCCGGCAGCAGGTCCGGCGCCTCGATCTGCAGCAGCGCCAGGTCGTGGGCCTGGTCGCTGCCCAACAGCTTGGCCTTGTACTTGTGCTTGTCGTCGAGCGTGACCTCGATCAGCCGCGCATTGGCGATCACGTGGTAGTTGGTCATGATCCGGCCCTGCTTGTCCAGGATGAAGCCCGACCCCTGGCCCTGCTGCGGCACCGCGCCATAGAAAAAGTCGTATGCGACCGCCGAAGAAGTGACGTTCACGACCGAAGACAGCGCCTTCTTGTACACCGCGATGTTGGCCAGTTCCTCAGAGTCGTAAGCCGGGGCGGCATGCGCTTCGGTCAACTCCAGCGGCGATCGGTCGGCAGCCGGCAGATCGCCAATCAAGGGCAGATGGGCGGGAGATCGGTGACTGGTGAAATACCAGAAGCTCCCCACCAGCAGAAAGATCAAAGCAACATGTCGTAATTTCATGGGTATCAACCTGTGACAGCGGCGCGCGCGGCGAGTGCCTGGAACGCAGGCAAAGCGCCTGACTTATCTTAATTGGGACGCGGAATGTAGCGCAGCGGCAGCCGCTAACTCCTTGCAGACGGTGTGGACCATGTCGCGAGTCGCCTGCAGACCTTCGCCATTGTCGATCACCCAGTCGCAAAGGGAGATCTTCTCGGCATCCGGGATCTGCGCCGCAAGCCGCTTCCGGGCGTCTTCGGCCAGCAGCTTCCGGTCGCCGCCCTGGGAGCGCTCGACAAAGCGCCGGATCTTGATCTCGTCCGGCGCGGTCACCAGGATGATCCGGTCAAACCGCTCCCGCCACCCTGGCACCGATCCCGAGGCCTGCCTCGATGCTTCAAAGATCAAGGCCGACTCGACGATCGCAATCGCATCCGGTTCCTCGGCGAAGAGCCCGCGCATCCACTCCTCCTGCGCCGCGACGACCGGCGGATGGACGATGCGGTTCAGTTCCTCGACCCGCCCATGCCGGAATGCCAGTTCGGCCAGCCCGGGACGATTCAGGCTGCCGTCGTCCCGCACGACGGCCGCTCCAAACTGCGCCACGATGGCGTCATAGACGGCTTCACCCGGTTGCATCAGCCTCCGGCCGACCTCATCCGCGTCGATCACCCGCGCGCCAAGCTCGCCGAACATGCGCCCGACCGTAGATTTGCCGCTACCCAGCCCGCCGGTGAGCCCTACCCGCAGCATTCGCTCAGACCAGCATGCCGCGGCGCAGCTTGGCCGCCCGCACCGTATTCGACATCAGCATGGCGATCGTCAGGGGGCCGACGCCGCGCGGCACCGGCGTATACGCGCTGCTCACCTCATAAGCCGCCGGGTGTACGTCGCCGACGATCGTCGAGCCTTTCAGAAGAAAAAGCTCTTCCCGCCGCACATCGCCGGCGAAGAACTTGTCGAACTCCTCGCGTTCCGTGATGCGGTTGATCCCGACATCGAGGACGACGGCGCCGGGTTTGATCATGTCGGGAGTCACAAAGCCGGGACGACCGATCGCTGCTACCAGGATGTCCGCTCCGCGGCTGTGGGCTGCGAGATTGTGCGTCTTGCTGTGGCAGATTGTCACGGTAGCGTTCTCCTGCAGCAGCAGCATCGCCATCGGCTTGCCGACCGTATCGCTGCGGCCGATCACCACCGCATTCTGCCGGGCCATCGGCAAGTCGCAGCGCTTGAGTATCTGGATCATGCCGGCAGGCGTGCAGGGCGCCAGGCCCGGTTGACCGGACTGCACCCGCCCAACGTTCACGGGGTGAAAGCCATCCACGTCCTTGGCCGGACTCACTGCCTCGAGCAGCAGCTTTGCATTGACCTGCGCAGGCAGAGGTAGTTGGATCAGGATCCCATCGATGTCCTCGCGAGCGTTGAGGCTGGCCACCAGCGCGAGCATCTCGTCCGTAGTAACGGTGTCCGGCGGGGTGATTAGTTCACTGAAAAGCCCCAGTTCGGCGCAGGTCTTCACCTTGCTGCGCACATAAATCTCTGAAGCCGGTACGCTCCCGACTAGCACCGCCGCCAAACCGGGCCGCACACCCCTTGCCGCAAGAGCAGCCACCTCGGCAGCTATCTCGGCTTTGATCTCGTTTGCAATCTTCGTTCCGTCTAGAACTCGCGCTCTCGTCATCGATTCCAATCACCGCTGCCAGCTTCACGCTTGTGGCTTTAGCCTTTATGGTAACGGATGCCCGCGGCTCGCCTGGCGATGTGCGCAGACCCATCCATTTCCGCCTTCGCTCGAATCGGGCGGCGTTCCGCTCAAGACAAACTCCGGAGGATAGACTTCAAACATGCAGCCGAACCTGCCCTCGCAATCCTTGCGCGAACTCCTGCGCCTGGTCGTCTGCCCTGCCTGCAAAGGCATGCTCGTGGCCGTTCCTGATGCCACCGCCGCAGTCTTCCTGCAGTGCAGCGCATGCGGGAATCAATACCCGATGGTGGACGGAATCCCCGTTCTGCTCATCGATCGCGCGCGGAGGGCAGCATCATCGAGCGATTAGTCTCCCCGGCGCTCGGGGTGGAGCTAGGGCGCCTTCTGGTGAAAGAACGGGTTCACCAGTAAAAAGGCGAACCCTGCGGCCAGCAGGATGGCCATGAACACCAGGATCAACATCGTCGCCCACGAGAGAGAGCGGCGCTTCCGTTCGACACTGGCGCCACCCTCTTCAGGCCCTTTTTCAATCGCAGTCATCTTGTTTCCAGTGTACGGCGGCAGCTCGAGCAATGGCGGAGGCCCATCTTAGCGGTTGTCGCCGGCAGCGTGATCGGTTTCGACTGAATGCTTGCTGAACCCGTCCCGGCATGGGGTTTTCTCGCTAAATTACGTTACCAAGGGTTGGCCGCTACCCCTCACCCTATAGGCTGCCGCCTCCGATGAACCTCCGTATAGAGAAACATCCACTTTCGTACATGGTGTCGTTCCGGTTGCAAGAAAGAACACAATCTTCAAAAAGTTTTCATTGCGTTAAGCGCAGGTTGGCAACTAACTCTGTATTCGTCTTCAGTTATTTCAACGAGAACGAGTCTTACGGAAGCTAGTTAGGTCCTGAAAGGGAACAAGGAAACCAAAAAATGGCTAGAGATTCGAAGGTTGAAAAGTTTTCCATGAGCGAGCTGGCAAGTCTTCGTAGTGAGCTGGTCCAGTCGGGTATCGACTCCTGGCAGGCTGCCGACGTGGTTTGCACCTTCCTGGCGGGCCGCGGGTATGGCGTGAACACGACTTTGATGCGAGACGCCGTCCTCAAGCTTGATCCATTCGGCGGGTCGACGGACGCGATGCAGGAAGTCTTAGAGACCGTCGCCTACGTCATGTAGTTCAGGCCTCCGATAAAAGCTAAAAGGCCGATGCGGAATTTCGCATCGGCCTTTTGCGGTTAGGGAAGACCTTACATTCCACTCTGATTCGCCTCGTCCGGATGGATGACGCGATAGGTGGCGTTGCCATTAGACCAGACCAGCAGCAACAGGTCTTTGCCTGCCGGGGCAGCATGCACCTGGCTGACAAAGCTCTGCGCTGAGTCGACGGGCTGGCGGTTGACTTGAACGATAACGTCGCCTTGTTGCAGGCCGGCATCTTCAGCCGGACTCGCGGGGCGAACATTCTCGACGGCCACGCCCTTGACGTTGGAAGGGACAGAGAGCTGCTGCCTTACGTCTTGAGTGAGGTCGTCGACTGCCAGGCCCAGCTTGCCTTTCTGCTGCTCGGGAGACGCTGAGTTCTCAGCTACTTCGTTCTTGGCATGGTATTCGCCCAGCTTGACGTTCAGTGACTGCGGCTTACCCTCGCGAAGAATTTCCATCGAGACGCCCGTTCCCGGGGTCTGTTCGCTGATCGCCATCTGCAGAGCGCTCGAATTCGGTACCGGCTTGCCATCCACCTGACGAATGACGTCGCCGGACTTCAAGCCAGCGCGCGCACCCGGAGAGTCGGGGCTAACCTGCGTCACAATCGCGCCCTTGGCATCCTGCAGGTTGAAGAAGTTCGCGTTTTCGGGGGTTACATCTTCGATACCAATACCCAGGTATCCGTGCTGCGCGGAACCCGTCTTGATGATCTGGTTCACCGTCGCACGAGCTGTTTGCGACGGAATCGCAAATCCCGCTCCGGCGAAAGAGCCGTTATCGGAGGCGATCCAGGTGTTGATGCCGATCAATTGCCCATGAGCGTCGACCAGCGGACCACCGGAGTTACCCGGATTGATGGCGGCATCGGTCTGGATGAATCCTCCCGGCTTACGCAGATCGCTGCGATCGGGATTGGCGCGATCAAGCGCGCTGATGATGCCGCGAGTCACCGAAAACTGAAAGTAGCCGAAAGGGCTGCCAAAGGCAAGTACCGTCTGGCCTGGCCTCAGTTCGGTCGAGTCGCCCCACCCGATGCTGGGTAGATTGCCGGCATTGACCTTAATCACGGCGATATCGGTCAACTTGTCGGCACCGACCAACTTCGCGGTCAAAACGCGCCGGTCATTCAGAGTGACCTTGATCTGCGTCGCTCCGTTCACGACGTGGTTGTTGGTGACGATGTAGCCATCGGGTGAAATGATGACGCCGCTGCCGATTCCGTGTTCGAGCTGCTGGCCCTGCGGAGCCTGCGGCCCGAAGAATTTCCGGAATTGTGGCGGGATCTGCTGCTGCTGGTCTTGACCATCTTCTGCCTCTTCCGATGCTCGCGAAGTCACAGCCACGTTGACCACTGCCGGGGTAACGTGGGAAGCGACCGCCTCCATCGCCGTATCGAGCGAAGTAAGGGCGGAGACGCTCCCGTTATCTAAAGGAGCGGCATAGCTGCCGGCAGCGTGAACGCCGTGATGATTCCAGAGAAAGGTGGTGGCGAAGAGCAGGGCAGCAACGGAACCGGCAGGAAGCAGAAACCGCTTGACCCGATCTCTTAATTGATTAGTTGCAGACGGCATTGAAACACCTCGTTTTCGGCCTTTGGGCCAGTGTTGGAATTTAGAGTGGAATAACGTACCAGCCGACTTGAGGCTGGGCGGCGGCTGGAGTGGAAGTTGGAATCAATCTGTGAATCAGGGTCACCGTGGTTCGCTGACCGGCGGGATCCTCGTAGCTGGTGAAAACGATCCAGGATTCAAGCGCAGTGTCTTGCGCGGCGACAGACCGCGCTTGTGCGGGGTGGCGGCGTACCGCTCGCTGCGGCACTTTCATACTGCTGGCGATGGCGACGTGGTCGTTGAAAACGGCCGGTTGCAGCTGCGGCTTCCTGGAGGGTGGCTCGTGGAAAACAACGTTATGGATAGCGCTTTTCGGTACGCTGGCTTGGCCGGACTCCGTTGTCGCATAGCCTGGTAGCGGGGCCTCAAAGTTTACCAATTGTGAGGACTCGGCGAGTTTTATTGCGCCAATGCCGATAGCGAAGAAAAATCCGGCCATCATGAGCCGCGTCGCGCCGGCACCGAGTTTCGCTCCTCCCCCCAGGATGCTCTCAATGCGGGCGGCAAGCTCCGATTTCTTCTCCCATGCGCCGAGCGACAGCGCAACCGGGCGCCGCTCGAGTCTCTGCTCCGCCAGGTTCGCCAGAGAGGTTGCGTACTCATAGGGCGCATTTGTTTTGTGGACTACGCTTTCATCGCAAGCCCGTTCGCGTTCGGCGCATAAACGCTTTTCCATCCAAAGCAGGGCCGGATTCAGCGGAAAAAACACGAGCACCACTTTTTGGAGAAGATTGGTCCAGTCGTCTAACCGGCGAAGATGCTCTGCCTCATGAAGGAGTATCCGCTCCACGTCTTCTGGGGTCGCCTCTGCCAGTAGCCAATCAGGCACGAGGATGCGGGGAGAGAAAAAGCCGATGACGCACGGCTGATCGATACCGGGCGCTGTGCATAAAGAGGCGCGGCGCATCCCTTGTAGAGCAAGCGCCCGCAGCGCCATCTGCCCGGAAAAAGGGGTCGCTGCCTTCCAAAGCCTCCGCAGCCTGGAAGCATTCTGGAAGAGACCGACAGCGCGCGCCATCGAGAGGGCCAGCCACACTGCGGCAAGAACAATTGCGCAGCGAGAGTCGAGGTGCAACGCTGCGGAACCACCGCTCGTCGCTGCCTGAGTGGTATTCGCAACATGCTCCCAGGGGCTCACGAAGAGCAACGGCAGCGAGGCACTCGCGGCGAACCCGAAAGCCCAGATCAAGAAGCGGGCACTGGCCGTCGTCTTCGGCGAAAGCTTCAGGCCGATCGAGATCAGGCCAGCCAGCAGCGCGGTCTGCCAGACACTCGCGACCAGCGCCCCAGCCGCAGCCGAGGAGAAAAGTTGAACGAATTCATTCACTCCCATTGCGAGCCTCCTCTCCAGCCCTCGGACTTGACTCCGAGGCGTCACGGATCGCTTTCCTTAGACGCTGCAACTCTTGCGGGGTAATCTCCTCATCGCCAATCAAGGACAGCAGCAGCTTTTCACGCGAGTTCCCAAAGAAACGCTGCAGCACGTGGCGAATCTCCACCCGACTCGCATCTTCCTCGGCCACGCAGGCACGGTAAATAAATGCCCGGCCTTCCTGGCGGTGGCGGACGTAGCCCTTCTGCTCCAGAATCCGGATCGTCGTCAACACCGAGTTGTAGGCCAGCGTTCCCTCCGGCATCGCGTCGACCAGATCTCCGACCGCAGACTCGCCACGCTGCCAGAGCAATTTCATCAGCCGGAGTTCGGCTTCGGTGAGGGTGATAGACTTCTTCGGCGGCATAAAGGCTGACTCTTGAAACTCGTCTCAATCAAGGCTAACGGCACTTAAAGAGACGAGTCAACTAATGAATTAGTTAGCAAGGAATGAATTTTCTTCTCCGGCCAGCGACTCAATCTCACGCACCGCTTCTTCCGGAAGCACAATGCGGCACGCAGCCAGGTCCTGTTTCATGTGCGCCGGATTCGAGGTTCCGGTAAGCGGCAGCATCCCCTTCGCTCGGGCAAAAGCGAAGACAACCTGGGCGGGAGTCACTTCGACCAGGCCCGCAATCGTCTTTATCAATGGATGGTCGAGGATTTCCAGATTAGCGGTCAAGAGCGAAAAACCCTGATAGACGATATGCCGGGCGGTGCAGAAGGCCCGTACTTCGCGGTCCCAGCCGAGCCTCGCATAGCACCGGTTTTGCACAAAGGATGGATGCACGGAGTGGCTTGCGGCCATGCATTGAAGCTGTTCGAGGGACACATTGCTGATGCCAAGCAGCCGGCAACGGCCGGAGTTACGCTCACGCACCATGGCTTCCCAGACCTCACCGTCTGCCTCGGTCCATCCGAAGCGAGAGGAGGGTCCGTGAAGCACATAGCTGTCGACAAAATCGGTGCCGAGATGCTGCAGCGAGCTGCTCAAAGACTGCTGCACCTGGATCGAGTAAGGGGCAGCTGGATTGTAAGGCAGCCGATGGTCCTGTCCAGCCCTATAGGTGAACTTCGTCTGCAGAAAGAGCTCGGCACGAGTCACAACGCCAGCGCGATAGCAGGCGGCAAGTCCTTCGCCGACCCCTGCCTCGAGATAATGCCGCCGCTGGTTGGCGGTATCGACGCCGCGAAAGCCGCTGCGAAGCGCGAGTTCCGTGAGCCCGGCCGTGCGCTCTTCTTTCCAGGCCGTTCCATACAGAAAGCCGGGGATTGCCGGATTGCGCTCGAAGCTCATCGGCTTATTCTGTCATGGCCGCTTTCGCCTACGGCACGACGGTTGTGCCACAATCGAAGGCAGCCATCATGTCCGAGCTCAAAGAACAGGAACTTTTGCTAGCCGCAACTCCAGCTTCGGCAGAACCACCAGCCGCTGAGTCGCTCCTTGCCGACGAGAAGTCGGCGGTAGAACTCACCGTCGCGGAACCAGTGGAATCGTTCAGCGAGATGCTGTCGCAAGCGGAACCAGTGGAATCGTTCAGCGAGATGCTGTCGCAATATGAGCGGAGCCACTCGCGCCGCGCCGAGGACGGCAGCCGGCAAATCAATGCCATTGTGATCGCTCTCTCCGCGGAGTCGGTGTTCTTCGACATCGGCTTCAAGACGGAAGGTATTCTGCCGCTCCCTGCTCTCGCCGGCAAGCCGGTCCAGGTTGGGGACAAATTCGAGGTCTCCGTCAAAGGACGCGATAACGAAGGCTATTATGAGCTCTCCCTGCTCAAGGTCGCTCAGCCCAAAGACTGGTCGCTGCTCGAGCAGGCCTTTGCGGAAAAGGAAGCAGTGCTCGGAACCGTAACCGCTGTCGTGAAAGGCGGTCTTACCGTCGACATCGGGGTGCGCGCTTTCATGCCGGGCTCCCGGAGCGGAGCTCGCGACGCAGCAGAGCTGGCGAAACTGGTAGGCGAGCAGGTTCGCGTTCGCATTATCAAGCTTGCAGTCACGGAGAAAGACGTAGTCGTTGACCGCCGCGTTCTGGCCGAAGAAGAGGATCGCGCCAATAAGGACCGCCGCTACTCCGAAGTCCGCGAGGGTGACATCGTACAGGGAACGGTTCGCAGCCTGGCCGAGTACGGCGCGTTTGTCGATCTGGGAGGCCTCGACGGCCTACTGCACGTAAGCGACATAGCCTGGAGCCGTGTCAGCAATCCTGCCGATGTTCTCTCGGCAGGGCAGCAGCTCGAACTGAAAGTCTTGAAGATCGATCCCGAGAAGCAGCGCCTCTCACTCGGGCTGAAGCAGCTACAACCGCAGCCCTGGGATTCGGTCCCGGAGAAATACGCAGTCGGCGACAAGGTTCAGGGCCGGGTCACTCGGCTGGCCGAATTCGGCGCCTTTGTTGAACTCGAACCCGGTATTGAGGGCCTGGTTCACCTTTCGGAGATGTCCTGGGCTAAGAAGGTCCACAAAGCCGCGGATGTGTTCAAACCAGGCGAGATCGTCGAGGGGGTCATCCTTGGCATCAAGCCGGAAGAGCGCCGGATCTCGCTCGGGTTCAAACAGTTGCTGGAGGACCCATGGGCAGAGGCGTCCCGCCGGTTCATCCCGGGATCGGTAGTCGAGGGGCCGGTAACCAGCTTCACCAAATTCGGCGCGTTCGTGCAGATCGCGGAGGGCGTTGAAGGCATGGTCCACATCAGCGAAATCACTGCCGAGAAGCGGATCAATCATCCTCAGGACGTTCTCAAGGCTGGGCAGATAGTCAAAGCCCAGGTGCTCGAGCTGGACAAGGAAAAGCGCCAACTGAAGCTGAGCATCAAGCAACTCACCCCAGTCAGCGTGGAAGAGTACTTTGCCGAGCATCAGCAGGGCGATACCGTCACTGGACGAGTGATGGAGATCTCTGCGGGCGCGGCCAACGTCGAATTGGGAGAAGGCATTCACGCCCTTTGCCCAGTGCCGGCGGAAAACGCCGCGAAGGCGCAGGAAGCTCCTTCGGGTAAAGCAGACTTGTCGTCGCTGACGTCCATGCTGCAGGCCCGATGGAAGGGCCAAGCCGCCCAGAAGCCCACTCCCGAAGCAGTGCGCGCCGGTCAGGTGCGTAGTTTCCGCATCACGAGTCTGGACTTGGAATCCAGGCAGATTCGACTTGCCTTGGCCTAACGATTCATAGATCCAATTGCGGCTTGCGGAGCTGCGAGGACGCTGCGTCTCTGAGCAATTTTCTGGTCCCAGTCAAATGCAGGCGTCCTCAGGCCTTCCATGCTCGTCTACAACTGCTCACGGGTAAAACCCTTTTCTACTGCGAGATGAGTATCCTGAGACGATGCCTGAAGATAATTTGAGCCACGAAAGCCCTGGTGATCCAATTACGGGCCAGCCACCGCCTGGTCATTCCCATGGTCCACAACATTCCGCCCCGCCCCGCAGGGGACGGAAAGCGCTCGTTTGGATCATCGTGCTGCTGCTCTTTGCCGGTGCCTTCTTTCTGGTGCTCCACCATAAAGAAGAGGCTCCTAAGGCAGCGGGGGCACGCAGAGGCGGATTTGGCCCCGTCACACTGACCGTTGGAACGGCCAGTGAGGGACAAATTGGTGTTTATCTGGATGCGATCGGCACGGTCACTCCGGTGTATACCTCACAGATTACCGCCCAGGCCGGCGGTGTGGTGACCGCAGTTCACTATCGTGAAGGACAAATGGTCCGCAAGGGCGACCCGCTGATCGATATCGATCCACGTGTATACCAGGCACAGGTCACAGAGGCGGAAGGTCTTCTTTTGAGGGACCAGAACATTCTGGCGCAGGCACGCATGGATCTGGACCGCTACCGGGCAGCATGGACGCGCAACGCGATCCCCAAACAGACACTCGACGACCAGGAAAAGATCGTTCTCCAGAATGAAGGCACGGTCAAGAACGACCAAGGCACCCTGCAATACGATCAGGTGCAATTGAGCTATACCCACATCACCGCGCCAATCAGCGGAAGAGTCGGCCTGCGCCTGGTTGATCCGGGCAATGTTGTGTTAGCTGCCGGTACGACGGTGCTGGTTGTGATTACGCAGGTCGATCCGATCACCGTCATTTTTACAATTCCGGAAGATAATCTCGGCCAGGTTCAGAAGCAGATGCGCCAAGGGAAAGCACTCCAGGTTGAGGCGCTCGATCGTGCCCAGCAGGAGAAGATTGCCGAGGGCAAGCTGATGACCATCGACAACCAGATAGACACGACCACCGGGACTGTCAAATTGCGCGCCCTTTTCAACAACAAGACCGGTGCTCTTTTTCCAAACCAGTTTGTAAACACCCAATTACTGGTGAATACCCAGACCAATGTCACGCTGATCCCTTCGAATGCGATTCAACATAACGGGCAGGTTTCTTTCGTTTACGCGATCGAGAACGACACTGCCAAGGTGCGTAACATTACACCCGGGGTCACCGACAAAGGAATGACCGCAGTCCAAGGTATTCCGTCGGGGACTGTCGTCGCGACCAGCAGCTTCGAAAAACTGCAGGACGGCGTCAAGACCGTTATTTCCAAGACACCGATACCATCCGGCACGACCGAGACCAATACCCCGTGAGTCCGTCCCGCCCATTCATCCTGCGGCCGGTTGCGACCTCACTGCTGATGGCCGCAATCCTGTTGGTAGGTATCGTCTCCTACACGCAGCTGCCGGTCTCTGCGCTGCCGGAGGTCGACTACCCAACCATCCAGGTGCTGACGTTTTACCCTGGCGCCAGCCCGAATGTCATGGCGACAACCGTGACCGCGCCGCTCGAGCGGCAGTTCGGGCAACTTCAGGGGCTGAGCCAGATGACCTCCACCAGTTCCGGAGGCACATCGGTGGTTGTGCTGCAGTTTTCGTTGAGCCTCAACATCGATGTCGCCGAGGAAGAGGTTCAGTCCGCCATCAACGCGGCGCAAAGCTACCTTCCTTCAAACTTGCCGACGCCGCCGGTCTACAGCAAGACCAATCCAGCAGACGCGCCCGTACTGACCCTGGCGATCACGTCGAAATCGATTCCGCTCAACCAGGTTGAAGATTTAATCGACACCCGGCTCGCGCCCAAGATTTCGCAGCTCAGCGGTGTGGGGCTGGTGAGCATCAGCGGCGGCCAAAAGCCGGCAGTCCGTATCCAGGCCAACCCGGTTGCGCTCTCGTCCTACGGATTGGGCCTCGAGGACCTGCGCACCGCCCTGACCGCGACCAGCACCAATGCGGCCAAGGGTAACTTCGACGGGCCGCACCAGGATTACCAGATCAACGCCAACGACCAGCTGATCACCAGCGGAGACTACCGAGACATCGTTGTGGCCTATCGAAACAATGCGCCCATCATGTTGAGGGATGTCGCAGTGGTGGTTGATGGGGTGGAGAACAACAACCTGGCTGCCTGGGAGAACGAAACTCCTGCCGTCATTCTGAACATTCAACGGCAGCCAGGCGCGAACACCATCAGCGTGGTGAAGAGCATCAAGGCGCTGCTGCCGCAACTCGAGACCAGTCTGCCGGTTTCGATTGAAGTACACCAGCTCACCGATCTCACGACCTCCATTCAGGCGTCGGTAGACGATGTCGAGTTTGAACTGATGCTCACCATCGCGCTCGTTGTGATGGTAATTTTTCTTTTCCTGCGCAACCTGTACGCGACGATTATTCCCAGCGTCGCAGTGCCGCTCTCTCTGGTCGGCACCTTCGCCGCCATGTACGCGCTTGGCTATTCGCTCGACAACCTTTCGCTCATGGCGCTCACGATCTCCACCGGCTTCGTCGTTGACGACGCTATTGTGATGATCGAGAACATCGCGCGGTATTTAGAAGCAGGCGACTCCCCGATGGAGGCGGCGCTCAAAGGGGCGGAGCAGATCGGCTTCACGATTGTCTCGCTGACAGTCTCGCTAATCGCGGTACTGATCCCGCTGCTCTTCATGGGTGACGTGGTCGGGCGTCTCTTTCGCGAGTTCGCCGTAACGCTCGCGGTGACCATCATCATCTCGGCCGTCGTCTCGCTGACGCTGACCCCGATGATGGCCTCCCGCATTCTCAAGCATGACCCCGCCGACCAGGAAGGTCGTTTCTATAAAGCTTCCGAGCGGGTATTCGAGAACATGATCGCCTTCTATGGCCGGACGCTGAAAGTCGTTCTGCGCTTCCAGCCTTTGACCCTGCTGGTCGCGGTAGCCACGCTCGCACTCACCGTCTTTCTCTACATAATCATCCCAAAGGGTTTTTTTCCGGTTCAGGATACCGGAGTCATTCAAGCAATCTCGCAGGCCCCCCAGACCATCTCCTTTGTGGCTATGTCGCAGAAGCAGCAGGAGCTGGCTCACCTTATCCTGCAGGACCCTGCGGTCGAAAGCCTTTCTTCCTTTATCGGAGCGGACGGCACCAATACCACGCTGAACAGCGGCCGCATGTCGATCAATTTAAAACCGCTCGATCAGCGCTCCCATGTCAGCGCCGCGGATGTCATCCGGAGGTTGCAGCGCAGCCTGCCGCAGGTGCAGGGCATCACGCTGTTTATGCAGCCGGTGCAGAACATCTCGGTCGATGACCGCGTCAGCCGCACTCAATACCAGTACACGCTCGAAGACCCCGACATCAATGAACTGAACCTCTGGACCGATCGCTTTGTCGATCGTCTGAAACAGCTCCCCGACATTACCGACGTCGCCACCGATCAGCAAACCGGAGGCCTTGCAACGTCGCTGATCATCGATCGCGTGACCGCATCGAGACTCGGCATCGCCCCGACCACGATCGATAACACGCTCTATGACGCCTTTGGCCAGCGGCAGATCAATACGATGTATACGCAGCTGAACCAATATCACGTCATTCTGGAGACGGATCCGCACTTCCAGAGCGATCCGAACAAGTTGCAACAGATGTATATCCAGGCGAATGCGTCGTCGGGTGCAAGCGGCGCTGCCGCTTCATCCTCATTTGCATCCTCTGGCTCGGCTTCGGCCGGTTCGAACGCCACGACGACCGCGCTGCCTTATACTCCGGCATCTAACGTGCTGGTCGCTCCTGCGACTGCGATTACCGCTGGCGTTGGCACGACATCCACCACAAGCACTCCGGTGACACCCAACACCACCACCAGTTCGACCTACAACAATGCGGTGCCATTGAGCGCCTTCACCCACTTTGCAAACACCAGCCAGCCGCTTTCTATCACCCACCAGGGGCAGTTCCCTTCCGTGACGGTATCGTTCAACCTCGTGCCGAACGGGGCGCTCGGCAACGCCATCACCGCAGTCGATAAGGTGGCCAAAGAGATGGACATGCCGCCGAGCATCCAGGCTGACTTTCAAGGGACTGCGGCATCCTTCCGCAACTCCCTGTCCAACGAGGCGCTGCTGGTGCTTGCGGCGCTAGTTACGGTCTACATTGTGCTCGGGGTGCTCTATGAGAGCTTCATTCATCCGGTCACCATTCTTTCCACGCTGCCCTCTGCCGGAGTGGGCGCTCTGCTCTCGCTCATGCTGTTCGGGCAGGATCTCAGCGTCGTCGCCATCATAGGCATTATCCTGCTGATTGGCATCGTGAAGAAGAACGGCATCATGATGGTCGACTTCGCTCTGGAGGCTGAGCGCGAACACGGCAAGAACGCGACCGATGCCATTTATGAAGCCTGCCTGCTCCGCTTCCGCCCCATCATGATGACCACCATGGCTGCGCTGCTGGGTGGGATCCCACTCGCCTTTGGCCGTGGAATCGGCTCGGAACTCCGGCGCCCCCTCGGTATTGCGATGGTCGGAGGTCTACTGCTCAGCCAGGTTCTGACGCTGTATACCACCCCGGTCATCTACATTTTCTTCGACAGCTTTGGCAAGAGATTTTCGCGTACACCCAACAAGACAGACACCGGGAACGAACCACAACCCGGTCGAGGCCAGGGACCGGAACCGGGGAAGGGGCAGGGTAGCCGGCCGGAAAGCCAGGGAGATCCCCGCTTGGAGGGCCAGTCGTGAATATTTCACGGCCATTCATCCGCCGTCCGGTCGCCACGACCCTGCTCACCATTGGTATCGGCATAGCTGGCGCGCTGGCGTACAGAGTTCTTCCGGTGTCGGCGTTGCCCCAGGTAGATTTTCCGACCATCTCAGTCGGAGCTTCGCTGCCGGGAGCCAGCGCGGACATCGTGGCCTCCTCGATCGCCACCCCCCTCGAAAGGCAGTTCGCGCATATAGCTGGAGTCACAGAGATGACTTCGTCGAGTTCTCTCGGCAGTACCTCGGTGACCCTGCAGTTCGATCTCAGCCGCAACATCGACGGAGCAGCCCGGGATGTCGAAGCCGCGATCAACGCGGCCCGCACTTATCTGCCGGCAAACCTGCCTGGAAACCCCACCTATCGCAAAGTGAATCCGGCGGATTCGCCCATCATGGTGATTGGGCTTACCTCCAACATATATGAACCATCGAAGCTCTACGACGTAGCCTCGACGATCGTGGAACAGAAACTTTCGCAAATTCAGGGAGTCGGCCAGGTCTCCGTCGGCGGAGGCGCGCTCCCTTCCGTCCGGGTTGAGGTCAACCCCACCAAGCTCAACAGCAAGGGCCTGACGATGCAGACGCTGCAGTCCATGCTGAGCCTGCAGAATGCCGACCAGCCGAAAGGCCAGATAAGTGATGGGATCGTCACTGCCGATATCGTCGCCAACGATCAAATCTCCCACGCCGAGCAGTACCGGCCGCTGATCGTCGGGTATAACAACGGGGCGGCGGTGCGCCTCTCGGATGTCGCTGATGTAAATGATGCGACTTCTAATATCCGGACTTCCGGGTATCTCGACGGGAAGCCAGCCACACTGCTGATCATCTTCCGTCAACCGGGCGCGAACATCATCGAAACAGTCGACCGCATTCGCGCCTCGCTGCCCTCGGTCAAAGCCTCCATCCCGCAAGGCATCATCACCACCATCGCGATCGATCGCACCACGACTATTCGCGCCTCGGTCAAGGACGTCGAACGCACGCTCATGCTTTCGATCGTGCTGGTCGTGGTGGTGGTCTTCATCTTTCTGCGTAGCGGGCGTGCGACCCTGATTCCCAGCGTTGCCGTGCCGGTCTCCCTGATCGGCACTTTCGCCGTGATGTATCTGCTCGACTTCAGCCTGGATAATCTCTCGCTAATGGCGCTCACTATCTCCACCGGCTTCGTCGTCGATGACGCGATCGTCGTAATGGAGAATATCTCCCGTCACATAGAGGACGGGGTCGAACCGATGGCGGCGGCATTGCAAGGGGCAAAGGAGATCGGTTTTACCGTCTTTTCGATCAGCATGTCGCTGATCGCAGTCTTTATACCCATCCTGGCGATGGGAGGTATCGTCGGCAGGCTTTTCCGTGAGTTCGCGATCACCTTGTCGACAGCGATCCTGGTTTCCATGGTGATCTCTCTCACCACCACCCCGATGATGTGCGCCTACATCCTGAAAGATGAAAAACACGCGAAGCACGGTCGTGTTTACCGGGCAAGTGAACGTTTCTTCGACTGGATGCTCAACGGATACCGGCGCACTCTGGCTTGGGTCATAGAAAACCCTGGTCCGATCATGATGGCCCTGATCCTGACGGTCGCGCTCAACGTGGTACTGGTGGCGAAAATACCCAAAGGATTCTTCCCCGAGCAGGATACAGGCGTCGTATTCGGAGGGGTGCAAGGCCCGCAGGATGCCTCGTTCGCGGTGATGGACAACTCCGTGCATCAACTGGTCAACGTTATAACGCATGATCCTGCCACCGGGCATATCGTCGCTTTTACCGGCGGTCAGGGCGCGACCAATGGCGGCTTTATGTTCATGTCGCTCAAGCCACTCGATCAGCGCAATGTCACGGCGGCCCAGTTCCTCAATCGCGTACGGCCCAAGATGAACCGTCTGCCGGTCGCCTCGGCGTTCCTGCAAGCGGCCCAGGATATCCGCATCGGCGGCAGAAGCAGCAATGCGTTATATCAATACACGATTCAGTCTGATACAACCCAGGACCTCAACACCTGGGGCCCTATCCTGCTAAGAGAGATGAAGAAACTGCCCGGCTTCCAAGATGTGAACTCAGACCAGCAGAACGGCGGCTTGTCAGAGCTTCTCAGCTATGACCGCGTGACCATGGGCAGGCTGGGTATCACACCTACATCGCTAGACTCGGCACTGTATAGCGCGTTTGGACAGTCGCAGGTCTCCCTCATCTACACACAATTAAATCAGTACTACGTCGTCCTTGAGGTAGCGCCCCCTTACTGGCAGGATCCTTCGGCTCTCAACAATATTTACCTGAATACCTCAACCAACGGCGTGATTCCGATCAGCGCGGTGACGAGAGCGAGTCCTAGTACGACACCGCTCACCATCAATCACACCGGCCTTTTTCCCTCTGTCACGGTCTCATTCAATCTTGCTGCTGGGCTATCGCTCAGCGATGCTACTCGGGCGATTGACGAAATGAAGCAGCGGCTGGGCACACCGAATACGGTACGCGGTTTCTTCTCCGGAACTTTGCAGGCGTTCCAGGCTTCCCTCAGCACCGAGCCCTACCTGATCCTGACGGCCATCCTTGCCGTATACATCGTTCTCGGCATGCTCTACGAGAGTCTGGTGCATCCGCTGACGATTATTTCAACTATTCCATCGGCCAGCGTCGGAGCGATCATCGCACTCATGATCTTTAAAATCGACCTGAACGTGATCTCGATTATTGGAATCATCCTGCTGATTGGGATTGTGAAGAAGAACGCGATTATGATGATCGACTTCGCGTTAGTCGCCGAGCGCGAACACGGAAAGAATACTGCCGACGCCATTTTTGAGGCTTGCATGCTTCGCTTCCGGCCTATCCTGATGACCACGATGGCTGCGCTCTTCGGGGCGTTACCGTTGGCCTTTGGCACGGGTACGGGCTCGGAACTGCGCCGCCCGCTCGGCATCACCATCGTCGGCGGACTAATCGTGAGCCAGTTGCTGACGCTCTATACGACGCCGGTGGTATACCTCTTCCTCGACGGTCTTCGCTTACGCGTACAAGGAAAGTCGCGCGGCGCCTTCCATCCTCCATCTGATCTTGAAGCCGCTCGAGCGTCTCACTAGAACGGACAATGACCATGCAGAAAAGCGCTTATCATCTCCAAACGCAAGTCGGCCAAAGGCAATCGCGCATCGCTGCCGGATCACTTTTGCTGGCATCGCTTCTGGCAGGCTGCACTGTGGGACCTAAGTATCACGTGCCGGCGGCCACTGCGACCGCGCCTCCTGTTGCCTACAAAGAGACCAAACCGACGGCTCAGCAAGGGACCCAGGCATCGAGCCTGGCGAACAACGCCTCAGCGCCGTCGGCTGGGGACCTGAAGGAGTGGACAGTCGCGCAACCTTCCGACGCGATGCTCCGTGGCAAATGGTGGGAGATCTACAATGAGCCCGAGTTAAACGCGCTCGAAGACACTCTCAATATCGATAATCAGAACATCAAAATCTATTTTGAGAATTTCATGGAGGCCCGCGCTCTCGTCCGGGAGGCTCGATCTGAATATTTCCCAACTGTCACGGCGACTCCTTCGTGGGGCCGATCCCGAACATCCTCCAATCTTTACAATGGCAATGGCAACGGAACAGTCAATAATGGCAACAATAATGGAATCACGAGCAGCGTGGCCTCTCTGCCGCTAGCCGTCTCTTGGGAACCGGATCTCTTCGGCCGGATCAGAAACACCGTTCATGAAGAGCAATATGCCGCGCAGTTAAGTGCTGCCGATCTGGAGAACGAGCGCCTTACCGAGCAGGCCAGCCTGGCAGAGTACTTCTTTGAGATTCGCGGACAGGATGCCTTACAGCAAGTCCTGAACAATACTGTCGAGGCTGACAAAAGGGCGCTCGCGTTCAACCAGGCCCAGTATGAGACAGGAGTCGGCGATCAGTTATCCGTCGCAGAGGCGCAGTCCACTCTCCAATCGGCCCAGGCAGCCGCGACCAATGTTGGCGTTCTTCGCGCTCAATATGAACATGCTATTGCCATGCTGATCGGCAGGTCCGCCTCTGATTTCTCTATTCCCGTAAGACCGATGACCACCGCGGCTCCGCCAATTCCGGTTGGGATGCCTTCCCAACTGCTTGAGCGGCGCCCGGATATAGCCGCCGCCGAACGGAACATGGCCTCGGCCAACGCGGCCATTGGCGTTGCTTATTCCGCGTTCTTTCCGACCGTCACACTCTCGGCCGGGGGCGGGTTCGAGAGCTCAACGTGGAAACACCTCTTCGACTGGCCCAGCCGCGTCTGGTCGCTCGGTCCTTCGATCTCGCAGCCGATCTTCAACGCGGGGCTGAGCGCGGGGCTCAACCAGTACGTCGAGAGCTACAACATCAACGTTGCGACCTATCGGCAGACAGTTCTGGCCGCATTTCAACAGGTGGAAGACAATCTCGCGGCTACCAGGATCCTGTCGGTGCAAGTCCAGCAGCAACAGCAGGCGGTGAACTCAACCCAAACTGCACTGAACCTGGAACTGGGCCGCTATGAGACGGGCATCGACCCTTACATCGATGTCGTCACTCTTCAGGCGACGCTGCTTACCGATCAGCAGGCCGTCGTGAGTCTTCAGGTACAGCAGATGACCTACTCGGTAGCCCTAATCGAGGCTCTCGGCGGTGGATGGGATCGTTCGCAACTACCCACCCCGGCACAAGTCACACAAAGTCCGACGGCCGCGGAGAAGCAGATCGTGCGATGAAATCTGGTCTTACTCGATGCCTAGCTGGTGCTGTAGCTGCTCGAGCGATACGCCCTTTGTCTCCGGATAGGCAAAGAGCACCACCAGGAATTGCAGTACCATCATCGCGGCGAAGAAGATAAAGGGGTACGCGCCGGAGGATTTCGCCAGCAGTGGAAACGTGAAGGCGATCGCGGCGTTCATCACCCAGTGCGAACTGCTCCCTAAACTCTGTCCCTTGGACCGGACCTTGGTCGGGAAGACCTCGCTGATGTAGACCCAGATAACCGCCCCTTGCGAGACTGCAAAAAAAGCGATGTACGCCACCAGCAGCCAGACGAGGAACGCCTGGTGGCTCTTCGTGAAAAAGACAGCAGCGATGCCCGCCAGACAAATTGCCGTTCCGACGGATCCAAAGAGCAGCAGCTTCTTCCTCCCTAGCCTATCGATGACCGTCATTGCCAGCAGTGTCGCGACCAGATTCGTCGCGCCGATAGCGACGGCCTGCACATTGCCCGACATGCGGCTGAAACCTGCCGCCGCGAAGATGTCGTTCAGGTAATAGAGGATCGCGTTGATCCCCGAAAGCTGGTTGAACATACCAATCGAGGCCGCGAGGAAAATCGGCTTGCGGTATTTCTTTGCGAAGAGCGGTTCTGACTTATGCGAACGCTCCATATGGATCGAGTCGACGATCTCTTTCAGTTCAGCTTCGGAGTTGGGCGAGCCCATCATTTCAAGTACTTGCCTAGCTTCATCGACCCGGTCCTGGGTGACGAGCCAGCGTGAACTGCGGGGAATGCCAAAGAGCATAAGGAGAAACAACACCGCCGGCAGCGCTGCAATTCCCAGTTGCCAACGCCATTCCGCCGCGCCGAGGTGCAGCTGGGCGATGACAAAGTTCGAGAAGTAAGCGAGCAGAATGCCGATAACGATGTTGACCTGGAACATACCCACAAGGCGGCCGCGCCATTGCGCTGGGGCAAGTTCTGCGATGTACACCGGTCCGAGGACGGAAGAACCGCCGATGCCAAGTCCGCCAACAAACCGGGCGGCAAGCAGCGCATACCAGTTCCAGGCTAGGCCTGAACCTAATGCCGAAAGAACATAGAGGGCTGCCATGACCCGCAACGTGTCGCGGCCGCCGAACTTCTGCCCGATAACCCCGGCAGACATCGATCCGATAACCGTTCCAATCAGAGCGATAGCAACGGTAAGGCCGAGTTGCGCCGGCGTAAGCGAGTACACCTGGGTCAGTTGATGAGTCGCCCCTGCAATGACTGCGGTATCAAATCCAAATAAAAGACCGCCAAGCGCCCCGACGGCCGTGCCCTTCAACAGGTACCGGTTCATCTTCAATCCATGACCTCTTCCCGCAAACGTTGTCAGGCCGTGCGCCGCTTTGATCTTGCAGGGAAGCCTGTCCCAATGGCTGACGCTCCAGCATCACCGAAATGATCAACTAAGCCCGTCCACCATCGGCAGCAGGCAAGCGCCAAGTATACCCGCATCGGAGCCAAGCTCGGCGCGCACGACGTGGGTTTTGCGCGGAGAGCGCAATCGAGACTCCTCCTCATCCGGAGCGGTCAGGCGATAAACATAACTGCGCATCCGCAGTTCTTCCATCATCTTCGGAGCAAAAAGATCCCATGCTCCCGAGAGCCCGCCACCTATGACGTAAAGCGGCAGATTCAAAGTATTGACCAGTGCGCCCAGTCCGATACCAAGTGCCCTGCCGACCCGGGCAAATGCGGCTAAAGCGTGAGCATCTCCCGAGAATGCGTCGTCCGCGATGTGTCGCGCGGTCAGCAACGTAGAATCCTCCTCGTCGGAGGGCAGCGAGGCGCGGGCCCGTTCCGCCATCCGGCGAAGGCCAGTTGCTGAAGCGTAGAGTTCCAGGCAGCCCCGGCTTCCGCAGGGGCAGTCATCGCCATCGGGCTCTACGGTGTTGTGGCCGGCTTCCCCGCCCATACCGTTATTTCCATCCCAGACCTTCCCATTCAGAACGATTCCACTCCCTACCCCGGTTCCCAGCGTCAACATACACAGCGATGTCACACTGTAGGTCTTGCCAGAACCCAGCCGAAATTCAGCCAGGGCGGCAAGGTTAGCATCGGATTCGATGTTGACCGGCACCCCGACTCTTTGTTCAACCGCTTCCCGCAGGTTGTAGCCGTCGAAGCCCCGCAGGTTCGGCGGATTGCGCAAAACTCCTTCGGGAAGCTCCAGCGGCCCAGGAGTTCCTATGCCCAAACCTGCGAACCCAGAACCTCGCCCGTACTTGGCTAGAAGGTCAAGCACCGCTTGGCTGATGTCTTGCGCGACCGCGTCAGGGCCGGCGGCCACCCGAGTCGGCAGGTTGCGGCTTTCAGTGATGCTGCCGCCAGCTACGCTCTTGTGGTAAGCGGCGACCCGGAGGTTTGTTCCCCCAAGATCCACCCCGATCGAGTACCCGTCCGAAGTCAAAGCTGAAGCTCCTTGTTGCTGCGTTAAACCGCAGACTCCTTTATAAACGAAACCAGGTGCTGCCTCGTTCCCGCAAAACAAGCTCTCCCGGCAGGGTGATCGTGCGCAAGGCGCAGGTTGACAGGAATCAGACGCGAGCACGGGAGCAGGTTGGCGATTAAAGTTCTTCTTGACCTTCCTACGACTTTCGTTGTAAGTATCGGATTTTTATCTTGACACTTTCCTGAGGCGGATCGAATATACGTTAGCTGCGGGACGACCGGTGCTAAGTCCATCGAGTAGTTCCACCCTGACAAGCTTATAGCTGTCAGGTACGCCTCTCAGTCACTTAGGTAATCAGTGACTATTTGGAGCGGAACTCAGAGGCATGATGCAACCTTCGCCTAGGTAACCTTGTAAGTAGATAAGCAGGATTGACCAATGATTACAGTCGCCAAGAGCTTCCCCCGTCTTCTCACTCTAGTTTGCCTGGTTGTTATTTGGGCAGTTCCAGCTAACAGTGGCGCCTTCGCGCAAAATGCCATCTCTTTTCTTCCTCACGTAGACGTCAGGTTTTCGAGCAATGGGACTGGTAGCGGAGCCAGCGAGGTAGCCTTCAGCACGGGCACACAGAGTCTTACTTGTCCAGCATCGGGAATAGTCGCTACCATCTCTTCCACTGCCGACGGAACCGGAAATGTGCTGGTAGACAACTTTGTCAACCTGACAGTAACTCATGAAACGATTACTACTGGACCTGCGAATATTTGTCGCGGGGGAATTGTCGAGAGCGGCGGCCAGCAGGATTGCTTCACCAGTGGCTATCAGGTACCCGCGTCCGCTGGCGAACTCACGGGCGATGATCCGGACGGCAGCCTTGCCGTCAGCGGCGGCGTCGCTCCGATCGACATCAGCAGCGCATTGGCGGGCGGAGTAAACACAGTCGAATTAAACCTAGTGGATACCGGTGGGTACCTGGCTGCAACGTCGACGTATCTCTATACAAACTGCACCTCGAACGGCGCGGTAGGCGGAGGCAAGATCAGCGGCAATCCGATTCCGTCCACGAACCCCCCTGCCAATCTTCTGACCCAGGACTTTACCTTCGCTTCGGGGACTAACGGCTCTGGCACCCCGCTTGCAGTGCAGCTCGTCTTTGACCTTTCCACCGCTTACGATGCGAATACTCTCGACATCACCAATGGAGCTACACCGACCGTCGTCGATCAGGCGGTAGACCCGACGCTTTGGCCGGCTTATGTAGCTGGAACTTCTTTCGCAACCTCGCAGTGCCTCATTCATAACGGAGAACTGCTGAATAACTCTCCTGCATGCAAGCTGTACACCCTCACTTGCCAGATCGGACAAGGATCGGGAGCGAGCGGCGTACAGTGTCCGACGTCGACCGCGAGGAATATCGTCATTCAAGATGCATTCGACTTTCCTCCCCTTTTCCTGCCGGACATTCAGGTCACCGTTCATGGACAAGCGCAAACTTTTCATCAAGGCTTCGGCTTCCTTGAAGCCGACGAGGGCTGGACTGGCGGTCCATGCACCTTTGATCCCGCAGCCGGACAGATGTTCTCCTGCCCGGAGAACCTGCTGACCGAATTTAACGGCCCGGGCTTCGGGCGGGCAACGGGTACGCCGCAGCCCGGAATCAACTCTTCCTTCATCAGCGTAGGGCCGGTTCCTGAAGACCAGACGGACATCTGCTACAAACATTTCGAACACAGCAAGTGGGTGAACACAAGGGAAGTCAAAGCCAGTTTGCGCGCGAGGCCGCCAATCGTGCCTGCTCCGAACAATGGGTTTGTAGCTTCTCCTATTTACAGCATCACCTATGGCGTTTCCCCCGGGATGGTTCTTCCGTCAACAGAATTCCCGGTTCCTGGCGACCAGACGTTATACGCTCCGGGCGGCTGCCCTGGTACAACTCCTGCTCAACCGTTCAACCCGGAGGATGTTGCGATCAAAGTGGAGCAAGATGGAAAGTACTTGGTGCATTACTTTGCTACGGATTGCGCCGGGACGGAGGAACTGTTTTTTTACCAGGATCGAGCTAAGAGCTGGAACACGACTTTCTATGCCGCAGAATTGAACGTGGACACTGTCAAGCCTGAAGTTATTGCCGGACCGATCCTTTCCCCTCCCCCCGCTTCTATCGGTGGCGAATTAGGTTACTACCTGGGTCAAAAGGTGACCGCCGCTTATCAATGTAGTGACAATCTATCCGGGGTTGAGAAGTGCGGCGAGCAATTCTATGCCAACCCGGTCACCAATCCGTCGGTAGTGACGACAACGGTCGACACCTCGAAGCCCGGGACGAAGATGTTCACCGTGCATGTATGGGATGCGGCTGCAAACGAAGGTAGATCTGAATCGGTCGCCTACACTGTCGTGAATTCAAAGTCACGCAGGAAACCGGCCAATTAGAACCATGTCCTGAGCCTTCAGCCTCCTTCATGAACGCGAAACGCAGCTTTCCCTAACCGGCAAAGCCGCGTTTTCGCGGGTAATTTAAACATAATCCATGGGTACATAAGCTTCGGGTCGACAGACTTTCCCACGTACAGGTTGCAGGGATCAGCTTGCGAGACCTTCCTGGGCGGGACCGGCGACTCCGCTTAATCCGCACACAGCCGGAAAGCGTAAAAGTGAGATACAGGTGTGGCGACACAAGCTCTTCACGGTCGCCAGATGCAATTGCGTTAAGGATTCGCCTTGCCGGCGACCCCCACCCAGCCCTTGCAATCGTCAAACATGGCTTTCAGATCCGCGCGCCTGAGAATGTTTTCTGCGCCGGGCTCGTTCCGGATTGCATTCAGCAGTGTCATCGCTTGTCGATACTCATTCCATGCATCACCAGCGTTTCCGCTCAGCCTTGAGGCAGTGGCCTGGAAGTAATAGATTCTGGCCAGACGAAGGCGCATTCCCGATCGTTCTGCTTGCGTGGCGGCATCCTGCAAAATCTGTTGCGCGCGAGAGTAGTCTCTGGTCTGGACCAAGGCTTCGGCAAGGGATACTGAGCACTGGATCGCAAGATTGCGATCGGAGGTGGTGTCGATGCCGGCGAGTTGCCGGAGACGGCCCACGGCCTCGCTTCCTCGACCTTGAGCGATTGCCAGGCGACCGAGATTCAATTTCGCTTCGAATATCCTGTCGCGGTTGGCGCTTCGGATCGCCGCCTGCAAAGCACTCTGAAAGAACGTCTCCGCAGATGGAAGGTTGCCGCGATAGAGGGCTATATCACCCCTGACGCCCAATACATCCGCCACCAGCGTTTCGTCTTTCAAAGCGTGGGCCAGGCTCTCAGCCTGATCGAGGTAAGGCGCAGCTTCTTCGCCTCGCCCAGCGCGCCCTAATGCTGCAGCAAGGCTTTGCAAGGCAGTAGCAAAAGCGGCACTCTTGTCATCCAGCGCTTTGAAGCCTTGGACCGACTGCTGTATTGAATCGACTGCCGCACCGAACCGCGCTTGGTGGCCAAAGACCACGCCCATCTGGCGTTGCGTCGCAGCAACACCCACAGCGCTGCCGTCTGCGCGCCAGGTATCGAGGGCCCGTTTCAACGAAGAAAGCGCCTCGACGTATTGACCGGTAGCAGTGTAAGCCTCACCCAGACCCTGCAGCGGGTCGGCAATCCGTTGAGGAGCAGCTATCTTTTCTCCAAGTTGCAATGCCTGCTGAAAATAGGTAAAGGCGCTCTCCGTCTCTCCTTTCGCCAGGTTCAGATAGGCAATATCATTGAGGCAGAGCGCTTCACGATTCTGGTCGCCTGCGTCCCGTTCGATCTGCAACGCATCGCGAAACAGCTTCAATGCCTGGTCGTCTGCTCCTCGGGATTGATAAATAGAGGCCATGTCGATGAGAGTGTCGCCGGCTTCCTTAGTCGAGCCGATCTCCTGAAAGAGGGCCACTGCCTTTTTCAAATTGTCGAGCGCCGCATCCGGCTTTCCCATTGCCACTTGTACCTGGGCGGTATCGCCGAGCGCAACCGCAACGGCTCGTTTCTGACCGAGCTTCTGGCTGATCGCGATCGATTCGCCGAAGTAGCGAAGTGCCTCTTCATTCCTATCCAAGAACTGATAAGCGATTCCCATGGCCAGCAGAATGACGGCATGCTGCTCTCGATTGTCTGCAGAGTTGGTTAGATACTCGGCTTTGCTCAGCGGCTCCAAGGCTGTCTGGAAGTGTCCGCTTTGTAGCTCCACGGCGCCCGCTCGCCAGAGCGCCAGAACGTTCTTGGGATCAGCCTGCAGCATCTTTGCGAACAGCGCACGCGCCTTGTCATAGGCTCCGGTATCTGAATAAAGAGAGCCGAGCGCGTACTGCACATCGACATTTCCCGGCATCGCTTCGGCCAGGTTTTCATAAAGCCCGATGGCTCTTTTCGTGTCGTTCAGAATCGAGGCGCGGTTCGCCTCGATCAGCAGCTTCTCCATTGGGGCGAGTCCGGTGGTACTGGCCAGTTCTGCCGCCCGCCGCGAAGATCGTTCGGCGTCGGACTGATGGCCGAGCGCTGACTGTGTCTCACCCAGCGCCGAGTACGCCAGCGCAAATTGCGGATCGGCATTCACGGCAGCCTGAAAGGCAGCGCTGGCCCCAATATTCCGTCCCGTACGTTTGAGCGCCATACCGGCGTTGTAGCTGCGGAGCGCATCGATGGACTCGGAGGTGGGTTGAAAGGCTTGCGACTTCAGCGCAGCCACCTCATTGGAGGAAAAAGCAAGGCTCTTCCGAATGGCGTCTGCCAGAACATCCACGGCCGCCGGGAGTGCCTTATCGTTGATGGCCGTGGCTCTTACAGCAACAGTGCGCCCATGCTTTAAGTCCTGTACGTTAGCACTTATCTCGGTCTGCTCCCCTAGCCGTACATATTGCCCCGTTACCGCAATATCCATCCGGGTCAGATCGACGACGTGCTGCAGGGTATCAGGATCGATGGAAGACGCGGGTGTCACCTGCAAATCGGACAACACCTGGCGTAGCTGGCCGCCGGGCATGGAATGCAACTGTGCGGACTGACCAATGTCGGTGTTCAAGGTGTCAGACAGGTAGCCGCCAAGCCAGTCGAGCTTCGCATCGCCGGACGCGTTATGGAAAGGAAATACCCCCAGAGTCAGGGTAGCGCCCGCAGTTGCCTGCGGCTTGGCTGTAGGCTGCGTTTGGGAGGAATGTGCGACCAGGTAGATCCCTATGGCAATTGCCAGGATGATGGCCACGACGCCGGAGCCAGCGAGCAGCCATGTCTTCGACTGGACTGTTCTCCCATCCTGATTGCCTGGCGAAGAACCGGGTGGCGTTGGAAGAGGGCGTTTTGCCTGCCAGGCATCCAGGTCTGCCAAAAGGTCAGAGGCGCTCTGATACCGGGCTTCTAGATCGCGTTCCAGGCACCGGCTCACGATGACGCTGATTGGCCCGGGAATGGTCTGGTCCAGCTCCGAAACCGGCACCACCCGTTCCTGGGTCCGCTTGATCAAACTCGCCAGCGCGCTGTCGGCGCGAAACGGAATGGCGCCGCTCAGCAGTTCATAAAAAATAACTCCGAGCGAAAAGATGTCCGAGCGTTGGTCAAGTTCTCGCGCCAAGGCCTGCTCGGGAGACATATACTCCATCGTGCCAACCAGCGCCCCCGACTGGGTCATGCCGTCCCCGCCCAATGTCCGCGCCAGACCGAAATCCATGACCACGACACGCCCATGAATATCGAGCATGATGTTTTGCGGTTTTAAATCGCGGTGGATCACTCCTACGGCGTGAGCTGCTTCGAGAGCGCGGCAGGTCTGCTGCATTACCTCTACTGCTTCGGTAGGCGCCAGCTTGATCTTTTCCTGGATCAAAGAGCGCAGGTCCTGCCCTTCGACAAACTCCATGGTGATGAACTTGAGTCCCTCCGATTCACCGAGGTCATAGATGCGAATAACGTTCTTATGAGTGACCTGGGTGGCAAGGATCAATTCCTGCTTGAAGCGGTCAATAATCGATTGATTCCCGGCAAGGTCCGGCCGAATCACTTTCAAGGCTACGGCGCGGCCCAACTCCAGGTCGTTCGCCTGGTAGACGGCGCCCATGCCACCCACCCCGAGTATTTGCACAATCTGATAACGCTGGCCGACAACGGTGCCGGCCTCAAGCATGGTCGCCCCCGAATAGGCATTCGCCGGCCCCGAACCGGGCCTTGGAATCGGTATCCCAGCCATAGTGTCGGCATCCGAAGACGCTCTTCGTTGAGAATGATCGGAAAGTTTGCGAGGCGGAACGTCAATAACAGTCGGAGAATCGAAGGGGGTATGGGCGGGAGTTACTCCGGGAGAAGAACTCTCGCCTGGTACAGGAACGCGAATCCCTGTACCATGATGGCGAACGTCTTCGCCCCGATTTCGGCCCTTCTCTTCCATACAATGTTGATTGCTCCGGGTCGCACCGTGGCAATGCCATGAATCTCAAGTAACTCGCCCAAGGGAATCGAAGCATGTTTTACTGGACATGCGCGATTCACTGGAGTATATAACGCGAAGTTCACAGTGTCTCGACATTCCGCGGCAGCCTCACCGTTGACCTGGAACGCAGGATTCCCGAGGCTTTAACGAAGTAACGGCAAAGGCCTACCCCGGAGTAACCTGCGAGCAGCCATCTTCTGAGATAGTGAGGCAGAGCTTTCCATCGTTTCACGGGGGCTTTCACCGGTGCATCGTATAGGGTCTGGCAGACTGCTTCCGGTGACTAAATAGCGGGTTAGTCACTACCGGCTGGTTTTCCCGCTGCTGGTTTTTGCGAGCCTTCCGACGACTTTGTAGCCGGCTTCTCCGGCTCAGTGCCTTTCGGCGACTCGCCCTTTTCCCGAGCCTCACCTTTCGGAGCCGCTTCGCCGCCTTCTCCTTCCTGGGTCGCCGCTGCCGGCGGCACTCCTCCCGGGAAATCAGCGGGGGTCAGATACTGCACAATCAGCGAAACCCGACGGTTTGATGGGTCGAACGGAGTCTTCGGAGTACGCAGGCGCTGGTCGGCAAAACCGCGAACCTGCGAAACCTGGTTGACTCGCAGCCCTCCAGGATGCTGCATGAGCCTGCGGGCGGCGTTGGCTCGATCCTCCGATAGCTCCCAGTTGGAGTAGATGCCGCTGCTCGAATATGGCTGTGCGTCAGTGTGCCCCTCGATCGAAACTTTGTTCGGGATCGTCGAGAGCTTGTCCGCAAGCAGGTTCAGCATTTCTTTGCCGGCCGGCTTCAAGGTCGCGCTTCCCGTGTCGAAAAAAGCGCCGGCCTTTGACTCGAGCAGTTCTATACGCAAGCCTTCCGGCGTGACCATCATTTCAACCTGTTTCGAGAGGTCTTTGAGATTTGCAGTCTGCTGGATCTGCTTCTGCAACTGATTCTTCAGAGTTTCGATATTCTCCTTGGTGAAAGGGACCGCCTCTCCCGCACCGGTCTGGGCGGAGCCGCTCTCGCCCGCTTTCCCCATAGGATCATTGAAATATCCGGCAATGACCTTTTTTGTATGTTCGCTGGTGTTCAGCAGCCATAGCACGATAAACAGCGCCATCAAGGCTGTGACGAAGTCTGCATACGCCACCTTCCACGCGCCGCCGTGGTGGCCTCCGTGCCCCTGAACTTTCTTGATGATGATGATCTGCGGCTTAGCCATTGACTGCGCCTTTAAACTGCGGTTGCGGCTCTACGCCTTGTAAGTAGGCCTCATGCGGTGGTTCGTAAGATTGAAGCGCCCGGGAAAGGCAATGGGCCGTGGGCTCACGCTGCCTCTTCAGTTGCCGCCGCAGCGCCGCCCTCGCCGCGACAGGCCGCCTCCAACTCCTCAAAGCTTGGCCGCACGTGCATCGGGATCGCACGCCGCGCAATTTCAACGACCGTCTGCGGTGCGTTGCCCTTCATCGAGGCCAACATCAACACTCGCAGCATATGCACGTAGCTATGTTCTTCTTCGACTGCTTTGGTCATGTTTCCACTCAATGGGCCAATCACTCCGTAACACATGAGAATGCCCAGGAACGTTCCGACAAGAGCGGCCGCAACCTTCTTCCCCAGCTCTTCGGGAGGTCCGCTCAGCGCCCCCATCGTGATGACCACGCCGAGCACCGCGGCGACAATCCCTAATCCGGGCAGCGCGTCTGCAACCGTTGATAGCGCCGCAATCGGCTGGGTCGCCCCGTGATGGGCGACTTCCATGTCCAGTTCCATCATTTGATCCATATCAAATGGTTCCACGCCGCCTGTCACGATCATGCGCATTGTGTCGCAGACAAAATGACAGATATGGTGGTCCTTGAGGAACTCGGGATACTGTTTGAATACTTCGCTCTCCTCGGGTTTTTCGATATCGCTTTCAATTGAAAGCAGCCCGCCGCGTCTCACCTTGTTCATCAGTTCAAACATCATCTTGAGAGTGGAGAGATAGCGCGCTTTCCCAAAGGGGGATCCCTTCAGGACGCCTAATAAGGAACCAATGATTTGCTTGATGATATGGAGCGGATTCGCAGTCAGAAGGGTGCCCAGGGCCGCTCCCCCGATGATCAGCACTTCCGCTGGCTGCAGCAGCACCGCGAGATGCCCTTTTTCCATCAGATAGCCGCCGACCACGGCGCCAAAGACCAGCACAACACCAATAATGGCGAACACGTTTGCTCCCTGAGTAAAGTTCCGCTACGACTCGCTGAACCAGACCTAATAAACAGGTCCGCTAGAAAAACTCTGAAATTTGAGCATTCCTGCGCCTCACACCAGCCAGGTTCGGCTGCCATGGACTGCTCTCACCGCGTCTATCGGCACGCACGGGAGTTACCTTCATCGCTCAGAGGAAAGGGGAGGAGAGGACAAATATGTTTCGGGAAATCCAGTCTTGAAGGCCTAAGTCGCGATAACACAGGCTGCAGCAGGATCTTCCTGCAAGGACCTCAAGACAGGAAGGCGGACAATGAATTCTGTCTTCCCCGGCTCGCTGGTGAAGTGAATCTGGCCCCCGTAAGACGCGACAACGATACGCTGCGCGATATCCAGCCCCAGACCGGTACCTACTCCTACCGGCTTCGTGGTGAAAAATGCACTGAATATCTGGCTTTGATTTTCCTCGGGAATACCGGCTCCTTCGTCGGCGATCCCCACGCAAACGTTTTCTCCCTCAGCCCAGGCACGGACGTGGATCGTACCTCGTTCGGGGCTCGCATCGATTGCATTATCGAGGAGATTCGTCCAAACCTGCGCCAGGCCTACACCGCAACTTTGAATCACTGGAAGATCCGCTGAAAACTGCTTATCGATCTTCAGGTCTTTCGTACGAAATTTGTGTCCCAGGATCGTAATGGTGCTGACGAGCCCATCCTTGATATCGATCGCATGTGTCTGCATCCCATTCTCGTTATAGGAATACTTTTTCACGGCCATGACAAGGTCTGAAACCCGCGTAATGCTCTCCTCAATCGTCTCGACCAGCTGCATGCTTGAGATCAAGGACACCAGCCAGTTGAGAGCGTCAGAAAAAGCGCTCCCCCGGAAGGCATTTTGTGTGCATTCCAGCTCCCGGCCGGTCAGTCCGATCGCGGTAAGCGTCGGCGCCATTTTCCAGCTATTTTCAACACCCACTCCGTCCAGCCACTCCGCCAGGGACTCTTCCGCGTCAGACTGATCAAGTGAGTTCATCGCCTTCGGTTTCTCGCCGCTCAATGCCCGCTGCTGCAACTCCTTCATGCAATCGACCTGCTCGCCCTGGAGAGGTACTTCGCAGAATCGCATACTGATCTGCTGCAGGCGGACCAGGTTTTCACGCAGCTGGGCCGCTGCGCGTCTGGCTGCCGTCCCGGGATTGTTCAGTTCGTGCATTAAACCCGCCGCAAGCGTTCCCAACGACATCAATTTCTCCCGATGCAGCGTGAATGCCTGATAACTCTGTAGCCGGCGTTCCATGTTGGAGACGATAGCTTTGCGAACCACCGGACAGGTGGCAAGGAGCTTCCAGAATCCCTCTTCTCCTACGCCGATCAATACGGTGTCCGTCACGATTTCAGACGACTGAATCGTGGAGGGTCGTCCCATTAAAAGCGGCACTTCCCCAAAACTCTCTCCCTCTTTGAAGTGCAGGGCAAAGCCATCGGAGTCATCGCTCTCCTTCTTAAATCCCCGGATCTCCCCTTGCAAGACGCCCCAGAAGCCGGTGACCTTCTCCCCGGCCTGGAAGAGAACTGATCCCACGGGTGCATGAACTATTCGCACCCTGCCGAGACACGAAGCGTCACCTTCCCGCATTTCGGAAAAGACTTTGATCCGGCGCAACTGCTGATAAACATCGCGAGCGTCGATTTCTTGCACTGTCGGACGTAGCTGTTGCTCTTGCATAGGCTTCAATAAACCTTAGAACCTGGCCAAATACTGATGCATAAACTGAACCGAAATCGAGCCTTCCCCGACCGCCGATGCGGCCCTTTTGACCGACCCGTGTCGCACATCCCCGGCCGCAAAGATCCCGGGAACACTGGTCTCGAGCAGGTAAGGAGCACGATCTTCCTTCCAACACTTCGGCATCTTGCCCTCGATCAACAGATCGCGCCCCGAAAGAACAAATCCGTTAGGGTCCCGCATGATTCCCTCCGGAAGCCAACCCGTCTTCGGCGCCGCACCAATGAAAATAAACAGCGCTGACGCCGGCCGCACGCTTTCACCGTGCTGAGTCGAGATCCGAATTGACTCCAAACGAGTCTCCCCGCACGCCTCAAGCACCTGGGCCTTTGTTTCTACCGTAATATTTGATGTGCCAGCGATCTGATCGATTAAGTATTTCGACATGCTGCTTTCGAGCGAAGCCCCACGTACCAGCATGAAAACTCTGCGGGCGTATTTGGAGAAGTACATTGCCGCCTGGCCGGCCGAGTTCGCGCCGCCAATGATAAAGACTTCTTCATCTTTACAGGAGACGGCCTCGGTCATTGCTGCACCGTAATAGACCCCGGCTCCAGTAAACTGATTCAGCCCGGGCACATTCAATTTCCGATAATCCACGCCTACGGCGATTAAAGCGACCCGGCAGGAAACCTCTTTGCCATCCGCCAGCCTTATAAAGTGGTACTGATTTTCACTGCGTATCCCGGTGACTGTCTGCGCCAGAAACTCCGTGCCGAAGCGCGTTGCCTGGATGAATGCCCGTTTGGCCAGTTCGGCACCGCTCACGCCGGTTGGGAACCCCAAGTAATTCTCGATACGCGAACTGCTCCCCGCTTGACCACCGGGCGCCTCGGGCTCGATAAGTAAAGCTCTCAGTCCCTCCGAAGTTGCATATACCGCCCCGGCCAGCCCAGCCAGACCTGCTCCCACAATGACGACATCGTAGAAATCCCGCTCGGCGGTCACGTGCAGGCCAATCTTCGACGCCAATTCCGTTTGCGACGGTTGAGAAAGCGACGTGCCGTCGGAAAAAAGCACCGCCGGCAGCTTATGCTCGTCCACCTTATATTTAGCCAGAAGCTGTAACGCCTCGTCATTCTGGTCCGGATCGAGCCACACATAAGGAATCTGATTGCGGGAGAGAAAATCCCGCACCTGGTGGTCCCTGGCCGACCAACGCGGCCCAATCACGCGAAGTCCCTCAAACGGAGGTCTATATCCCTCACGCCAGGAGCCGAGCAGATCGTCGAGCACTGGATAAAGGCGCTCCTCCGGCGGATCCCACGGCTTGGTAAGGTAATAATGAATCTTGGCTGAATTAATGGCGCGAATGGCGGCTTCAGTATCGGCGTAAGCCGTAAGCAGGGCGCGCTTCGCATCCGGACACAAGGCTTGCGCCTTCTCAAGAAAGTCAACGCCGGTCATTCCAGGCATCCGCTGGTCGGAGAGCAGCAGCGCAATCGAATCACCCCGATCAATCAGTTGCCGGCAGGTGTCCAGGGCAGCTTGACCTGAAGCTGCCCGCACAATGCGGTAATTCGCGCCATATTCGCGGCGAAGGTCCTGAACTACCGCCTCTAGTACGCTGACATCATCGTCCACCGCAAGGATTACTGGCTTTCCCATGACCGACTGCTCTCTCCGGCACCGTACCGGCTCTGTTATGCTCGAATCCCTCAGTTGCCTTTCGCGAATGCGGGCAGCTGCCGCCACCTCGTTCGAGGTCGCACCATCGACAGTATTAAGTTGGATAGGGGGAAGGCACCCTTAGGGTTCAATTCTATGTCGTTTTCCGCTTCACACGAAGTCGCTTTGATTACCCGAAACTCAACTTCCGCATCAGATTACCTAAGTTTCGAAACATGCATCGCGATTTTTGCACTTTCACGCTAAGATTCGGATGTGTACCAGATGATTAACTGAGTCAGTTCGGTTCGTTCATGCGCCTGTAGCGTTTGCTGCCTCTCGAAGCAAATAGATCACTCAGGTGACGTTTTATTCCAGAGCCTTGCCGCGGTGCTTAACCAATTCAAGCCCGAAACAGGCCATTCGACAGCGGTCCCCTTCCCCTCCTCTCCCGTTGCGACGTGAATATCAGTACTTGTTTTGTCCGATTTGAGGACAATTGGATGTCGACCGCCGACGGTGTCGATAGACGAGAAGAGATGAGCGCCCGATGAACATCACGCAAAGCTCCTATTGCCTTGGCGAAGCGCAAGGGCGTTCAGAAAGAGCACGCTCGTGCCCGTTTGTCCGGACCAACGCCAGATTCCGTAAGGGGAAACACGCATGAACAAAATTATTCTGGCAGACAATCAAGCGATTTTCCGCACCGGAACGGCCAAGGTGCTGGCCATGGAAGATGACTTGCGAGTGATTGCGCAGTGCCCCGACTGTCCCCGACTCTACCATGCCATTTCAACCTTTCGTGGCTCGATCGTTCTCGTCGCCACTTCCCTGCGGTCCGATTTGCCGAAAGTGCTTGAGAGCGCTCGCACCGCCGCGAGCCGCGTTATCGTCATAGCTGAAAACAGCGATCCGCCACCGCCAGCGGTACTCACCGAACTGCAGGGTCTTGTCTATCGAAATGTCAGCAGTGCCGCTCTCATTGACTGCGTTCGCAGGATCATTCGCGGAGAACGGATGATCCATCCCGTTCAACCGAATCTGGACGCGGAGCCGGAAGATCTGGTAGGAGCGCGGGTTCGGGACCGCCTAACCCCGAAAGAAATGAAGATCGTCGCACTCATTGTGCAGGGGTGCAAGAACAGAGAAATTGGCCTGCGCCTGGGTACAACCGAGCAGGTTATTAAGAACTACCTGCGCAGCATTTATGACAAAACCGGCGTCTCCGACCGCCTCGAGTTGGCCCTTTTCACCATCCATCATCGAATGCTCGCTGAGGCTGCGACGGCTGTTGGCAACCAGATGGAGATTCGGGCCTGACCGCGAAAACGGTGTGAACAGACCCAGGCGGGCGCCAGCCCTCTATGACACGCCGGCAACACCGGCCGTCACACGACTCCCTCCGGAACGCTAGATTCCGGTCGGCTCCTGATCCCGATCGGAGAGCTTTTCCGCCATCGATTTCGCCTGCGTAAACTGATGAAGATAGTCTGGGCCACCCGCTTTGGAATCCGTTCCCGACATATTGAAGCCGCCAAATGGATGAGCTCCCACCATGGCGCCGGTGCATTTGCGGTTGAGGTAAAGATTGCCCACGTGAAAGTCCCGGCGTGCTCGATCGAGGTCTCCGCGATCGCGGGTGTAGATCGCTCCCGTCAGGCCATACTCCGTGTTGTTAGCCACGGTCAGCGCCTCTTCAAAACCCCGTACTTTGATGATGGCCAGCACCGGCCCAAAGATTTCTTCCTGCGCCAATCTGGCAGCCGGAGCAACATCGGCAAAGACGGTCGGTGCGACGAAATAACCACCGCCTTCGGTTTTCATCGACTCGCCACCGGCGACTAAACGGCCCTCGGTCTTGCCAATTTCGATGTAGTTGAGAATTTTCTGCATTGCCGCGTGATTTACCACCGGTCCCATGTTCGGATTCAGTGCCGGATCACCTATTGTCAGCAATGCGACTCGCTCGCGGACGCGTTCGACAAAGAGGTCGTAGACCAATTCATCGACGATGGCTCTTGAACAAGCCGAGCATTTTTGACCGCTGAATCCGAAAGCAGCCGCTACCACTCCTTCGACGGCCGCATCCAGGTCACAATCTCCACTCACGATGATGGAGTCTTTGCCGCCCATCTCAAGGACTGTACGTTTGATCCATATCTGCCCTGGCCGGGTCTTGGCGGCCCTTTCATGGATCTCCAAGCCAACCGCTCGCGAACCGGTAAAAGCTATGAAGCGGGTCTTCGGGTGCTCGACGAGCGCATTCCCGACGGTCGGGCCGCCCTGGCAAAGGTTCACTACTCCAGGCGGCATACCTGCCTCTTCTAATAACTCGAGAAACTTTGAGGCGATCGTCGGCGCGTCAGGCGAGGGCTTCAGCACCACAGTGTTGCCGCAGACAATTGCCGCAGCCGTCATCCCCGCCATGATGGCGAAAGGAAAATTCCATGGCGGAATTACGGCGCCGACGCCCAGGGGGATGTAGACCAGTTCATTCTTTTCGCCTGGAAGCTGAATTGGTGTTGTTGCTCCAGCCAAACGCAAGGCTTCACGCGCATAAAACTCGAGAAAATCAATCGTTTCAGCGGTATCGGCGTCTGCTTCGGCCCAGTTCTTGCCGACCTCATAGACCAGCCACGCATTGAAGATCAGTTTGCGTTCACGAATAAGGCTGGCCGTCCGCAACAGCAGGGAGGATCGAGTCCGGACCGGGACATACTTCCAGCTATCAAAGGCAGTCAGTGCAGCCTGGATGGCGGCCTCCGCATGCTCTTTCTCGGCCTTCTGATGAACGCCCACCACTTGCGCCGGTTGCGCCGGATTGTGCGACTCGATCTTTCCTGAAGTGTGCAGGCGCTCGCCGCCGATCACTAACGGATACTCTCTGCCCAGCAGATCACCCACCTCGACCAAAGCGTCTTTCATGGCGTGCTGGTTCGCGTGATCGGAGAAGTCGACGAAAGGTTCGTTGCGATACGCGCCCTGCGGCGCACAAGGAAGAATGACGGTGCTGATTGTCGCGGTAGCCATAACGCTCCAGGTTTAACTTAGTTTTAGATGCAGACCTGCTTTAGGAGCCGGCCGTAATCCGATCGGTGGAGGCTGACATCTTCGCGGTGCGATCCAGTTTGTCCCAGCTGAATGGCCGTCCGTCGATCGCCCGCTTGATCGTCTTGAAGATCACGATCGAAAAAACCTGACGATACGCGAAGCGTTGCAGCCAGATGTGGAAGAGCAGCCAGCCGTCCCCCCGGTTCGCCTGGTGGCGCGGCTCAAGCGCGAACGCCAAGCTCGACGTCAGGAAATCAATGACCAGGAACGCCAGAAAGTAGACCAGCAGCTTTTGAAAGTTTGCCGCGCTGGCTGCCGCAGGATGGAAGTGACGATCGATGACATAGTGAACGACACCGGCGATAAACATGATGTCGATCAAAGGCGAAACGAGTGGGAGAAGCAGTTGGAAGATCAGGATATTTGGCAGCGCGAAGAAACCCATAGCCTTGTTCCGGGTAAATGCGCCCTTGTGTTTAAAGATCGCCTGCAGAGTGCCGAATGACCAGCGGAAACGCTGTTTCATCAACCCGCGCATGTCGATAGGCGCCTCGGTAAAGGCGAGTGAACGATCCTCATAGATGACGCGGTATCCCTGTTCGAGCAGGTTCATCGTAAGATCGGCGTCTTCGGCAACAGTGTTGACCGGGTACCCGCCGGCCCGCCTGACTCCCTCAGATCGCCAGGCACCGATCGCCCCGGGGACTACCGTGACGACACCAAACAGATCCAGGGCGCGCCGCTCGAAGTTCTGGCTGGTAATGTATTCGAGAGCCTGCCAGCGAGTCCAGAGATTCACCCGGTTGCCAACCTTGGCGTTACCGGCGACAGCCCCGATCTCTGGATCGGCGAAATGGCGCACCAGCTTCGAAACTGCATCTGGTGCAATGACGGTGTCGGCGTCAATGCCGACATAGAAGTCTTCATTCAAGCTCTGGACAGCAAAGTTCAAGGCGGCGGCTTTGCCCCCGTTCGGCTTGGTGATCACCGTCACGCGGCCATCTGCGATCTCCCGCGCATACGCCTCCCGAGCCACCTCGAAGGTTCGATCCGTGGAACCGTCATCAATGACGATTACGCGCATGTCCGGATAATCGGAGTTCAGCACCGAGCGGATGGTGCGTACGATAACTTTCTCTTCGTTGTAACCGGGAATCAGCACGGCAACTCTTGGCTGGAAGACGTCGGCTGGCTGCAGCTTGCGCGTCCGTAATCGGTCGATTAAGGCAAAGAGTCCGACCAGCAATAGACGCCCACTCATGAGGACGTCGCCAAAGAAAAAGACGAAGACGCCAAACTTGACGAAAGTTCCATAGGCGAAGAAGGCCAGCGAATCCACCCGCGCCTGCAGCCGCATTTTCGGCGAAATGGGCGGCATGACTTCGGCCGTAGTCTTGCCGAGGAGCTCAGAAACCGGAACGATTTCATACCCTCTGGCCCGCAAGGTGTCGATCAAGAGCGGCAGCGCAGCCACCGTCGCCGAGCGATCGCCGCCCCCATCGTGCATCAAGATGACACTCCCGCGAAACCAGGGTCTATCCTTCATAGCATCGAGCTGCTGCAGGACGCCGTTTGTAATTTCCTGCGGCGACTTTCTTGGGTGTTCATTCCAATCGTCGGTATCGATCTTATTTCCGATGATGATGTAGCCCATCTTCTCCACCAGATCGATCGGGGCGGCCTCATCGTTGGTGTCGGGTTCCTGGTCGATGGAGTAAGGCGGCCGGAAATAAAGCGGCTGCAGCCCCAGCTTGCTGGCAAAAAGGCGCTCGGTAAGATTCAACTCCAGTTCCAGCTGGCGAGAAGATATTTCGCTGATATCCGGATGCGTAAAGGTATGATTGCCGATCTCGTGCCCTTCACTTATGTATCGCCGGAGAAGGCGGACATTGTTCTCAGCCTGGTCTCCGATCACCATGAAGGTGGCCTTTACGTTCTCCCTCCTTAGGATGTCCAGGATCTTCGGCGTCCACTTGGGATCGGGGCCGTCATCGAAGGTAATTGCAAGCTTCTTCGGCTGGTATCCATAGAGTTGCAGTGTGTAGGAGCGCGGAAGCACCGGCATCCGCTCATCGGTGACGGTAAAATTCTCCGAGTCCATCGAGATGGTGCGGGAGCCGTTTGCCGGCCGTCCGATCACGCGCAGGATGTCTCCTTCGCCTTCGCTGTTGACGTCCTGTCCTGGGGGCACGATCTTCAATGCATTAGGCGCATCGGCGGCGCTCGGGTGATCCCAAATCGACCAGATCGTCGGATCTTCCTTACCAAGCCGCCAGAACACAAAAGTTTTCAACCCCATCTGCCGCGCGGCGCGCATTTCGTTCAGAGCTGTCACGCCATCGAGAAACCAGACCTGGTGGCGCTGATGACTGTCTTCGTCGTCATAGGCAAAGTGGGGGTTCAATTCATCGCCTTCGAGATGAACATCCGCCTCCGAGTCGGCGGCTTCCTGCCATGCCTCCTGGACGGTCAGGTCTGTGGCTTCAACTACCTTCGGCTTGGTCCCTTTCGTGGCGCCAGTTTCCGGTAGCTGTTCGGTCCAGTCGAAGCCGTACTGACCCATGGCACAAATGATCTTTTCTTTGGGAACCAGCTTCAATACACGCCGCAGATTTCCCTCAAACCAATCCTGCGAGGCAACGGGCCCGGGTTCGCTGCCGGTTTCGTGCTCGTCATAATTCATCAGGATGATGCCGTCGGTTGTCTTACCCAGTGCGGCGATGACTTGGTCGTCGGTACTCACTTGCACATTGACGTAAAGCCGGAGGTTCCTGGCTCGAAAGTCCGAATACAACTGGGCGACAAAGGCAAGATAGGCATCTTCGGCATCGTCCGGGACCTCTTCAAAATCGAGGGTGATGCCATGGTAAAACGGGCTGCCGGCGAGGAACGTATCGATCTGCTGCCGGAGGTGCTCGGTCGCAGCCGGGTTCTTCAACATGGGGCCTATGTTCTCTCCCCATTTGTCTGTGACAAGGTTGTAATCGTTGACCATGGGGAAGACTTCGGTGTCTTCTTTAGTCGACTCGATGACATGCCGCACCTTGTTCTCCGGGTCGATTCCGTGGATCCCCGCAGCGTCCACTACATCGTAAATATGGACAGGAAACAGAGAAGTCGCCGCCTGCAACCTTCCCTCAGGCGTGATCACATGCAGCCAATCGGGAAAGAGCAGGTCGATCTGATGGATATGCTGCTTGAGAGAGGAGTAGCTTGCTTCATCATCTACATAGAAGGCGGCCCGCACACCTTCGTCGGAATTGAGAGGGATGTCCGACGGTTTCCGCTGCGTCTTGCGCCGAGCCGGTCTTGCTCCCTTGGCTTTCAGCGGAGGCTGGTTTTCTTTGAGAGCCTTGTAGTTCCGCTTTTGCAACGGCAGTAGTAATTCGGGCAACGTCTGCCGCCGGTAGACGCTGATCACAAAGGCCACCAGCACCAGGGTAGAAAGAACCGCAGCCACGTCCAAGACGCGTCTCAGCCGTTTCCAGCGTTTGCGGTCGGGATCAAGGAAGATCTGTTGGCTCATGTTGCCCAATACGAGACTATAGGAAGCCGCTTTCCTGGTAAAAGCCGGAAACGGTCGAACTACATACCTTTCTAGGGAATTCGGGCTACCGCGCTGCGACCGGTCTACTTGGGCAGCTCTACTTGGTATGATTCGTTCTCATGCTGTCTGCGCGCACCCGCCACTGGTTTTTTGTCGTTCTGGCTCTCTCCCTCGGCGCAGCGCTGCGTCTCTGGTTCATCCATGCCTATCCCGAGGTCGACGGCGATCCACTGATTTACGGAGACATAGCCAAAAACTGGCTGCAGCATGGAGTTTACGGCCTGACCAATGAGCAGGGCATCCATCCCACGCTCATCCGTTTACCCGGATATCCACTCTTTTTGGCCATCTGCTTCACTCTTTTCGGTTTGGAGCATTACCACGCTGTCATGTTTGCTCAGGTCGCCATCGACCTTGGAACATGCCTGCTCATTGCTGAGCTTGCCCGGCGCATTTGGAGTCCGCGAGCAGGAATGGCTGCACTCTGGATGGGAACTCTTTGCCCGTTCACCGCTAATTATTCCGCCACTCCGCTCGCCGAAACATTATCGATCTCCTGCGTCGCACTGGGGTTCTATAGTCTTTGGCGTCTGATCGAGAAGCCCGGAATGGTCTGGCTGCTCTCGCTCAGCTTCGCAATGAGCTATGCCACGCTGCTCCGACCCGACGGAGCGCTCCTTGGGGTCGCGCTCTGTCCTGCGATCGCCTTCCTCGGCGGCAGGCGCAAGAACGATGCGCCTGCCGCTCTCCCAGCCGGACGGGCGCTCAAGCTCGCAATTGCTGCGGGGCTGCTCTCGATCTTGCCTTTTATTCCCTGGACGATCAGAAACTGGCACACGTTCAGGGTCTTCCAGCCGCTCGCGCCGAGATATGCCATGGACCCGGGCGACTTCACATATCCGGGATTTAACCGTTGGGTTAAATCCTGGTGCATCGATCTGGTCTCGACATCCGAGGTTTATTGGAATGGCAACAGCGACAAGATCGACATCAGGAATTTGCCTCCGCGCGCATTCGATAGCCCTGAGCAATATCAAGAGACGCGGCAGTTGCTCGACGACTACAACGAAACAACCACGTTATCTCCGGAGATAGATTCGCGGTTTGAAGATCTGGCCCGGCAGCGCACTCAAGGCCAGGGGTTTCGCTATTACCTGCAACTGCCGCTGCTGCGGCTGGCCGATATGTGGCTGCGCCCTCGAACCGAAATGTTGTGGATCGAGATGCGGTGGTGGGACCACTACCACCATCCCGAAGAGTCCGACTTTGCAATGGGTTATGCGGCTCTCAATCTTGCTTACCTGATCGCCGCGCTCGCAGGTCTCGCCCGCTGGCCGCCTCTCGCTGGCGTGATGCTTGCCTTTCTGCTGCTGCGCTGCGCGTTGCTCGTCACACTGGAAGCTCCTGAGCCGCGCTACACGCTTGAGTGCTTCCCGGTCGTCATTTCTCTTGCGGCGATTGCCCTGGGGGGCCGCAGGTTCTCGGCGCCACTCCTCACCCGCGTGTAGAATTTTTCCTGTGACATCGTTCGCTTCCGAACAACCCGGCCAGCTCGGTTTCACCTTTGATACCGCTAGAGCCAAACCCCCCGCTGTTCAAAGGCGCATCTGGACGGTCGGCGAACTGGTTGGGGACGTGCGGGAATCCGTCGAGCGGGCATATGCAGATCTCTGGGTTGAAGGCGAGGTCTCAAACCTCCGCTCCGCTCCTTCAGGCCATATCTACTTCACTCTCAAGGATGGCGAGTCGCAGCTGCCGGCCGTGCTTTTTCGACGCCAGGCGTCCCTGTTGCGCTTTCGTCCTGAAGACGGCCTGCACGTGCTGGTCCGCGGCAAAGTCTCCGTCTACGAGCAGCGTGGGCAGATGCAGCTCATTGCTGAATTTATGGAACCGGTCGGCGCCGGATCGTTGCAGCTTGCCTTTGAGCAGCTGAAAGCCCGGCTTCAGCTCGAAGGATTGTTTGATCTGGAACGCAAGCAAGCGCTCCCGGCCTTCCCTCATTGTGTCGGCATCATCACCTCGCCTTCCGGCGCCGTAATCCGCGACTTCCTCAATGTCGGCAGCCGGCGTCATGAAGCGCTGAACGTCCTGCTCTATCCCGCAATAGTCCAGGGAACTTCGGCGGCGATCGAAGTAAGGGATGGCATTGAATACTTCAACCGGACGAGAGACGTGGACGTAATCGTTATCGCCCGTGGTGGGGGTTCGCTCGAAGATCTGGCGCCCTTCAACAGCGAAATCCTCGCACGCGCAATCGCCGCTTCGAACCTACCGGTCGTTTCGGCGGTAGGCCACGAGACCGATTTCACAATCGCGGATTTTGTTGCCGACCTTCGCGCACCAACTCCCTCCGCCGCCGCCGAGCTGATCACGGAGGCTCAGCACACGATTGCCGACCACGTTCAGACGCTGTGGAATCGGCTCGATCGCGCGTGCCGCTATCAACTTATCCAGTCCCGCGAACGTCTTTCCCGCATGCAAATCGATACCTCGTCGGCAAGTCTCCGAGACGCCTTCGGCCGCCGTCAGCAGCGTTTAGACGAACTCCGTTTTCGCGGGGAAGCTGCTTGGCGCGCCAAGGTGCGAGTCAGCTCCGACGATTTAAGCAAACAAACTGGCCGCCTGCTGCGGCAGGACGCCAGTCACAGGCTCAGACTCCTGCAGGAACGTCACGCTACGTTCGATAGCCGTCTCTTTCATTCTGTCCGAGTGCGTATGAAGTCCTGCCACGATCAATTGAATGGCTTGGAAGGACGCCTCGCGAGCCTTTCGCCCCTGGCCGTCCTCAACCGCGGCTACTCGCTGGTGTTTGACCAATCCGGCGGCCTGATCAAAGAAGCTGCGGCGACACGGTCCGGCCAAATCCTGAATATTCGATTCGCGAGAGGTACGCTCGAAAGCCGCGTTCTTGAAGCGTCGACAGACACAGCTTTATGAGAAAACTTTTCGGTACTGATGGAATCCGCGGCGTTGCCGGAGAGCCGCCGCTCGATCCGAGAACGATCTACGCGACAGGCGTCGCTCTCGCCCGCTTTCTCGGTGGGCAGATAGAGACGCCCCATATTCTGCTTGGGGCAGACACTCGCGAGTCCAGCGCCTGGATCGCGGGAATTGTCGCTCAGGGTCTCGACGCCGGAGGCGCAACAGTTGAAAACGCCGGCACCATGACCACTCCCGGCGTAGCTTTCCTCACCCAGAAGCATGGTTTCTCCTCCGGCATTGTCATCTCTGCTTCGCACAATCCATGGCGGGACAACGGCATCAAGGTCTTTGCCAGCGACGGCTACAAACTTCCCGACAAAACCGAATTTGAAATCGAGAAAGAGATCTACCTCGAGATCGAAAACGATGCATTTCCGGGAGTCTCTTCCCGTCAGCCGCTCGGCGTCAACGCCGCTTTTGCCGGAAACTATGAACAACATCTGCGACAAAGCGTACCCGAGCTCGACCTTACCGGATTTCGCCTTGTAATCGACTGCGCCAACGGCGCCTCGTCAGCCATAGCTCCCGACATATTCAAACAACTCGGCGCAATCGTTCACGTTACCCATGCCGACCCCACTGGCCGTAATATCAACCAGGATTGCGGAGCACTTCATCCAGAGATCGTCGCTGCGGAAACTAAAGCCCGCGGGGCGGACATAGGAATTACCTTCGATGGAGACGCCGATCGCGCGCTTTTCGCCGATGCGAAGGGCAACGTGGTCAATGGCGACGCGATTCTGCTACTGGCGGCTCGCGATCTGAAGCAGCGCGGCCTGCTTGCCGGAGATATTCTCGTCGCGACGACCATGTCGAACATGGGCCTGGAAGCCGCGCTTCGCCAGGACAACATACGAATGCTTCGTGCCTCGGTGGGCGATAAATACGTTCTCGAATGGATGCAGCAACACCGCGCATCGCTCGGCGGCGAGCAGTCCGGCCACATCCTGTTCCCGGCGCTCAGCACGACCGGGGATGGGCTTCTGACCGCCCTTGTGGTTCTTGACATCGTTCGTCGCGCCGGTAAGCCTTTGCATGAGCTGCTGGCGGACTTCAAGGTCTTTCCCCAAATCATCGTCAATATCCGGGTAAAAGAGAAACGTCCGCTCGGCGAAATGGCGGAAGTGACTGAGCAGATTCGCCTGGCCGAAGAGGAGCTCGGCGACGAAGGCCGCGTGGTCGTCCGCTATTCTGGAACCGAATCACTGGCGCGAGTCATGATCGAAGCAAAGTCCAAATCCATGATGCAATTCCATGCCGACAAGATCGCTGGTGCGATTCGCGCGGTGCTCGGCTTCTAGCCGAGGTGTCCATTCTTATGCCGCATACAGGAAAGCCCCGGCGCAACGCCAGGGCTTCCAAATACTTCTTAAAATGACCCTTCAGGCCGCAGGTGCGATCAGCAGGGGGTCTAGCGCGGGCTGTATGACGACCGCCGGCATTTTGACATCGGTAAACCTGCCACTCGCCACATCAGCAAAGACGCGGTTGGCGGTGTCTTCGGTGCGCGTGCTGGTAATGTGAAGGCTCTGTACAGCCTTGATCGTCAAGGTAGTCAACAAAAATCGGTTCGGGATACGGATCCCGGCGGAGTAAACCAGTTCAGAGCGCATTTTGCCTCGTTATTCTTTGTGGTTAAAGCGCTTTCACTTCCAGCAGATAGCTACAGAATCATAGAAAAACGCCTTCTCCAAGAAGAGAAAGCTTGCAATCCTGGTATTAAAGCTAAAGACTGGAGGGGAAATGGCTATAGTGTGCTTCCAAAGTGAAGCTCAGATGTCCATCCCTACCGGACCGGGCGGCGATCAGATGTAGAACCCGGGGCAGATCGGTGTTCGCGCGACAGTTCCGAGCATACGCCGCAGCGGTGCATCCGCATAGACAAATACCCAAGAAATCGGGGGAAATGTCCGCTTTTGAGAAATTCTGATGATTTTTCCGATGAATGAGCCTACTTTGGTGATTTTGTGTCGTCGAAGGAACGCGCCCGGTACCGCGCCACAGACCCAAAAAAACGATAAGTAACAAGCAGCAGCAAAAAGACAAGCCCGGACTCTCAAACTACAACCTTGCCTCGGGAGCAGGCTCCCATAGCTCAACCCGATTTCCCTCAGGATCAGCAAGCGAGCCAAATTTACCGTAGCGCAGATATCGCGCTTTGAATCTCGAGCCGTCCCAGCTCTGATCAAATCATCCAGCAAACCGTCGAGACGGTCCACCCGGAGATTCGGCGTCGCCCGCTGCCGATTCGATCCCAAATAGCCCCTGTTTTCAGGAAAATAAGGCGAGAACGGTGTCGCTGGTGACGGTTTCCTGTAAAAGGCGAAAACCGTGAAAGCATCGCGGGTGATGCCCAGGTATTTCTCATGCCAGGAATACAGCCAAATCAGGGTTCTTCACTTTCGGAAATGCGCCGCCCAGACTGTCACCTTCCCCATCCTTGCCTCCTTTCCTAATCTCGACAAGTATACGGAGCGTAAGCGCCGCCGACGACCGGATGTGTCAAGGTTCCGCCTCCACTGCGTCGCCTAGCTTTTGCTTGTATTTGGCCTTCCTCGTGGCAACAGCCGTCTTATTCTTCAGAACCCTTTCAGGCTTCGGCTGGCCAAGGCGTTCGCGCGCGTTCGCCTTGACCGTCTTGGTGACTGAAAATCCCTCCGCTTTTTTCTTCGCCGCCACGGCGACCTCCGGAATACTGCATGAATCATACGTTCGTATCGCGCAATCCGGGGGCAGCCTTTTGCGCAGCGATTGTCCGCGTAGTAACCTTTTATCAACGAAGGCGGTACTCAATCAGTATGGAAGAACGCGACTTTTTCGACGAAAAACCCGAACAACGCACGCATACTCTGACCTGTCCACACTGCGGCAAGCCGGATGAGTATCAGATCGCGTGGCTCGTGCGGCGCAAGAAAAGTGCGCTCCCTCGTAATGCGGACGAGCGGGACCGCGCCCGTTTCGCCAAAGCTCAGTCGTATATGGTGAGAAAAGACGATCTCATGGGGTGCAAGAATATTCGTTGTCGTAAACGCTTCGACGTTGCCGGCATTCAGACCGTCGCCTTTCTCTAGTACTCAACCTCAGAACGCACTGGGATCTTTCCCGACATAGAGATGAACTCTGGAGGAAGGCTTCTCTTGCTCTTCCTTTCGCTATACTGAGGTCGACGCCAATCGCGACACGCTGTGCGGCTGATTATTCATGAGAATTCTCGTCTGCATCAAGCAGGTTCCCCGTAAAGATGCCCCGCTCAAGTTGAACGAATCCGGAACCTGGATTCGCGAAGACGTCTCCTACGAAGTGAATGAGCCGGACGCTTACGCGCTAGAAGAGGCTCTTCGTCAGAAGGAAAAGCACGGCGGCGAGGTGGTCGTCATCACCGCGGGTCCCGCTCGCGCGCAAATCGTTCTCCGCGAGGCCTTGGCCAAGGGCGCCGACCGGGCCATTCATCTAGAGGACGACAGATTCGTTCAACTCGACTCGGTGAATACGGCTCGCGCCATCGCCGCCGCCGTCGAGCAGGAGAGCTTTGACTTAATAGTCACCGGTCTTCAATCGGACGACTTCGGCGCGGCCCAGACCGGGGTCCTGCTCGCCGAAATACTTGATCTGCCTCACGCCACAATCATTATCGGGATAGAGAAGACTCCGGCTGGCGTCACTCTCAAGCGTGAACTTGAGGCGGGGAATTATCAATATATCGACATGCCCTTGCCCGCAGTCCTCACGATTCAGAGCGGCATCAACAAGCTGCGCTACGCCACGCTGATGGGCATAAAACAAGCCAAGATGAAGCCGCTGCGGAAGTTGGCATACGCTGACATCGAAGCCAAGTTGAGCAAAAACCAGCCGCAAATCCAGCGGCTCTATTTGCCCGTCAAACAGAAAAAGACCGAAATGATCGAAGGATCCTCCAGTGACATTGCAAAGAAGATCGTTGAGCATCTCAAAACGCACGCTCGCGTGATTTAATCATTAGGTAAGACTCGCCGGGTTGATCCTCCGGAGGAGCCTGATTTGAAACCAGCGCAGGAGAAAGAAGAGATGGCCAACTTGCTCATTCCCGCAGAGGAACGCAACCTTACCCCAGCCCAGGTGGAAAAACTCGACAAGCGGCGCTCGTGGGGGCTCACTCTCCAGGTTATGGCCGGTCTACTTTCGGTCCTTGGAGTCATTCTCTGGCTTTGGGTCGGCCAGGATCTCACGTATTCCCCTGGTTTCATCCGGCCGATGTTCTACTACGACGCTATTCTCTGGATCGGGGCGGTCGTCCTTGCCATCACCGGAACAGCATTCCGTCGTGGGTCCCCAGAATTCTAATTCGTTGCCTGCGAGCCTCCGAAGTAAACCTCTTCTCGCGTAATTTCGCGCGGCACCCCGAGAGAGAGAGTAGTGCTCCGGCTCCAAGGATAAATCTTTCAATCCATGCCAAACTCCATCCTTGTAGTCGCCGAGCAACGCGAAGGCAAACTCAACCCCGTCTCCTTCGAGACCATCGCCGCGGCTGAATCCATCAGTAAGGAAACCAGCTGGCCTGTTGAAGTCGTCCTCCCTGGCAATAACCTGGCACTCCCTGCGGCAGAGCTCGCCGGGAAGGCATCAGCCAGTGTTTTCGCCCTCGAATCACCGCTTCTCGAGCCTTATACCTATGAAGCGTACGTTCACGCGCTCAAACAATTTGTTGGCAAGAAGCAGCCACGACTGGTGCTTTTCCCGCACACCTATCAGGTTCGCGATTTTGCGCCGAGATTGGCGCTTTCACTCGACCGGTCACTGATCTCCGACTGCACCGGGTACAAGTACGAGGCTGGGGCGGGTTCAGGAACACTGCTGTTTACCCGCCAGATGTTCCAGGGAAAATTCGCGGCCGACGTATCTTTCGCAGGCGACAGCCCGTGGCTGGCTACGATCCAAACCGGGGCCTTTCGTCCGGATCCATCTCGAAAAGGCGCTCCGGCCCCAGTCGAAGTCGTTGTCGCGACAGTTGAAGGCCGGGCACCGCGCGTCACTCCGCACGAGATCTTTCAGGAAGCGAAACAGGCCGTGGATCTTGGCCAGTCCCAGGTCATTGTCGCCGTTGGCCGGGGAATCAAGGAGCAGAAGAACCTCGCCATCGCCGAAGCGCTTGCCCAATCGCTCGGCGGGGAGGTGGCCGCTTCTCGGCCAATCTGCGACAACGGCTGGCTGCCTCTCGATCGGCAGATCGGCAGCTCCGGCCAGACCGTTACACCTAAACTCTACCTAGCTCTCGGCATTAGCGGCGCTATCCAGCACATCGTCGGAATGAAGGGCGCAGGCACTATCGTCGCCATCAATAAAGACCCCGAAGCCCCGATCTTCGAGATCGCCGATATTGGTGTTGTCGGAGACCTTTTTGAGATCGTTCCCGCCTTAACGGCAGAGATCAACAAGGCCAAGGCCGGAGCATAGCGTCTGCTCCGCCATATACTTGCTTTGTGAAGAACGACATCCTGCAACCTGTCACCCTCAAGAGCGAACACGTCGAGCTTGTTCCGCTCTCGATCAGCCATGCCGACGCCCTGATTGCAGCTGTGGAAGACGGGGAGCTCTGGCGGCTGTGGTATACAAGTGCGCCGCCTCCCGAACGGATGCGCTCAGAGATTCAACGCCGCATCGCGCTGCACGAATCCGGCTCCATGCTCCCCTTTGCCGTAGTCGATCCCGTCTCCGGGCAACCCGTGGGCATGACAACCTACATGAACGTGGACTCTACCAACCGTCGCGTCGAGATCGGATCGACGTGGTACGCGCAGCGGATGCAACGGACCGCTCTTAATACCGAGGCGAAGCTCCTCCTTCTGGCACATGCTTTCGAGAGCCTCGACTGCATTGCGGTTGAGTTTCGCACGCATTTTATGAACCAGCAAAGCCGCCGCGCCATTGAGCGGCTTGGCGCGAAGCTGGACGGCATCCTTCGCTCGCATGTCGTGTCTCCGAATGGAGCCCTTCGCGATACCTGTGTTTATAGTGTGATCGCATCGGAGTGGCCCGCAGTCCGTGCTCACCTGGAATGGCAGACGCTTAAACCCAGGTGATCTTCATCCGGAACCGTTCTTGACGTGCGGTTTGTTCAAGAACTGATCTCCCTCTCTTGCCTGTTCCTACATCCATCCGATACAAAAGGAAGTCTCTTGAAGTCTTCCGCATGGATGTCGGCCGATGAATCAGATCCACTTCCGCAAACCCGTCAAAGACATCGACCGCCCCCAGATGGAAGCTGATGTGGTGATCATCGGCGGCGGCCCGGCAGGCATGGCTTGCGCCTGGCGCCTGGCGCAGTTGATCGATCGGCACAACCTTCATAACCCGGAGACACCACTCAGCAAAGATAGTATCTACATCCTGGAGAAATCCCGCGAGCCAGGCCAACATTGCCTCTCCGGCGCTCTGCTCGACCCTCGCTCCATGAGCGAACTGCTGCCTGGCTTCGAAGCCGAGGCGCCCATCGAAGCGGAAGTCACCAAGGAGGCGGTCTTTTTTTTGACGAAGAACGGCCAGCACAAATTCCCGGTGGTCCCCACGCCGCTCCGAGACCACGGGAATTACGTGATCTCGATCAATAAATTCGTTCGATGGATGGCGACCAAGGTCGAGGAGGCGGGAATTACCCTCTTCCCGGGATTCGCCGGCTCCGAGCTTCTGCTGGAAGGCGACAGAGTCATTGGCGTTCGCACGGACGATAAAGGCGTCGACAAATACGGCAAACCCAAGGCTAACTTCGAACCAGGATACGACCTTCGTGCCAGGATTGTTGTCCTCGCCGAGGGTACTCGGGGAAATTGCGCCAAGCAGCTCATGCAAACACTGGATCTCGGCGATCCTGACCACGCCCAGTCTTACGGGATCGGAATCAAGGAATTGTGGGAGATTCCTGCTGGTCGCGTTGCAAAGGGCGAGGTCATCTACACCATGGGCTATCCCCTCACCTCGCAGGAGTACGGTGGCGCCTGGATCTATGGCATTAGCGACAAGGAAGTTTCTATCGGCTTTGTGACGGGGCTGGATTATCAGGATCCGCGAACCGACCCGCATCATGTCTTCCAGAGTTTCAAGAGCCACCTCTTCACCAGACAGATCCTCGAGGGGGGCAGAATGGTCCGGTATGGCGCGAAAAGCCTTCCCTACGGGGGGTGGCTCACCATGCCGCAACTTGCCGGCAATGGCTGGATGATTCTTGGAGATAGTGCCAGCTTTCTCAATTCGCAGCGGCTGAAAGGCATTCATCTCGCTATCAAGTCTGGAATGCTTGCCGCCGAAACAGCCTACGACGCGCTGCTCCGCGAAGATTACTCGATTGAACAGCTCCGAGACTACAAACGGCGTGTCGATGAGAGCTGGATTCGCGAGGAGCTCTACCCAGTGCGAAACTTCCACCAGGGGTTTGAGCATGGTCTTTTCGAGGGACTTGTCAACGCAGGCATCCAACACGTGCTGCACGGCGGTAACCTTGGCCCTGACTTCAGCAATCGCCCAGACCATCAGAGCATGCGACCCCTCGATACGCTCGGAGAACACGCTCATGGCCGCCAGGCGATGCTCGGCCATGCTGAGGAGGATCGAACCCTGAGTCAGGATGTGGCCTTTGACCGGCTCACGGATGTCTATCATTCCGGCACTCGCCACGAAGACGATCAGCCAACCCACCTTGTCATTGCCGATCTTGACATTTGCAATAGTCGCTGCACCGCCGAGTTCGGGAATCCGTGTCAGTACTTCTGCCCGGCGTCGGTCTATGAAATGGTCGATGTCGCGGTATCCCAAGATCAGAACAACACGCGCAGCAGCAGGCGTTTACAGATCAATTTTGCTAACTGCGTTCACTGTAAAACCTGTGATATTGCCGACCCATACCAGGTCATCACCTGGCTTCCTCCGGAGGGCGGCGACGGCCCCGATTATGACGCAATGTAACGTCTTGAGTTTCGCGGAACCTGGGACAGCCGGCAGCACACACCGACCATCCAACAACGAGACACGAGAGTCAGCCGATGGCGTTTTCTTAACCGCCTGAGACTAAGGCGTGTATATTTCTCCCATAGAGAGCCGCCGCTTGTTGTGAAGGGTCACGCTCCGCTTGGCAGTTCTTTTATCCCCATGACCAGCGAGTCAGCCGATTCCCGTAAAGCCATGGCCGATCTTCTCGTCTATCACGAGATCGCCCGAGCGCTTACTTCATCCCTTGATCTTGAGTCGATTCTGTCGACGATCATGCGCCAGATGCAGCGTTTTTTTCGTCCGGAAACGTGGGCGCTCCTCCTCACTGACGAGCGCCAGCAAGAACTTCACTACGCCATCGCTGACGGCAGTTTTGGTCCGCTTCTTTCCGATGTTCGCATTCCTTTCGGCGATGGTATGGCTGGCTGGGTTGCGGAAAAGGGTGAGACCCTCATACTGCCGCAGATTTCTGCAGAGGCCAGAAAAGATCCCCATCTCCGCTTCCAGGTAAGTTCCGCTATCTGTGTCCCCCTGCGCTCCCGTCTGAGAACGCTCGGGGTGATTCAACTCTTCAACCTTCCAGACGAGAATTTCTCGGAATATGCCATCTCATTTCTATTGGTACTCTGCGATTTTGCAGCGATCGCGATCGAGAACGCACGGGCTTTCGAACGCGTCCAGGAACTCACGATCACCGACGAGTGTACCGGGCTCTACAACCTCCGTCACTTCGAGAGCACCCTGCAAACCGAGATCAAGCGTTGCGACCGGATCGACGTACCCATGAGTCTCATCTTCATCGATCTGGATCATTTCAAGCTCGTCAACGATCAATATGGCCACCAGGTAGGTAGTCGGCTGCTGGCCCTGGTAGGCACCAGCATCAAAACTAAGATACGAAGCATCGATCTTGCTTTTCGTTATGGAGGCGACGAGTTCATTGTGTTGCTCCCTGGAACGACCAAGGCCAGTGCAGTTCAGGTCGCAAACCGGCTTCTGTATACGTTTCGCAAGACATACCACGATGTGACGCCAACCTTAAGCCTCAAGACCCTCGGCAGCATTGGTGTGGCCAGCCATCCTGACGATGGCAAATCCGGCGCGGAAGTCTTACGGGCTGCCGATGCTCGAATGTATGCGGTCAAGGGCTCTTCTCGCGACGGTGTCGCCTCGACCGGTGGAGAAGATTCGCTCGATCAACTCGCCTGAGTGCTGACGAAGCCGCCTGTCCTGTTCAACGACCAATGCTGTACTTGCCTGGTCGGCGCCTTACAGGACTCATTCAGCGGTCAACCTAAGCTCAATCCCGAGGTTTGACCCTCCTAATGTGCCCTGCTAAACTTTGGAAGTTGAGTCGATAGCAAGCCGACACTGCTCGCCTGCCACTCCCTCCCAGAAAGATCCCGAAGGAAATCCGTGGACACCCAGACACGTCACGCATTGAAGGAAGATAAGCTTGTTCAGGCTACAACGACCGGGCTGAGCTGGATTGAGCTGCACCGCGCCCAGGCGCTTCGCGCCGGTATTGCGATCGTCGTTCTGCTGGCAATCGTCATAGGCGGATTCACTCTTTACGAACATCGCAGTATGCAGGCAGCGGTGGCGCTCGGTTCCGCGCTTGAGATCTACAACTCTCCGCTTCGCCAGCCAGGCGAACCCGACGACGGCAGCTTTCCCACGAGTGCAGATCGCGCCAAGGCTGCCAACCAGCGGTTCGTCGATGTAGCGGCTCGCTATTCACAGTTCGAGGCCGGTAATACCGCCCGCTACTTCGCCGGACTGACCGACATTGACCTCGGCAAGAATGCCGATGCGGAATCGAGCCTGAAGCAGGTTTCGAGCGCGCACCACAAGGACCTGTCTTCGCTGGCGAAGGTCGCCTTGGCGGGACTGTACGTGCAGACCGGCAAAACTCCGCAGGCAATCGACCTTTACAATCAACTGATCGCGAAGCCGACCGATACCGTGCCTGCCTCCGCCGCCCAGTTGCAGCTTGCCCAGATCTACGAGACAACCGACCCGCAGAAAGCCAAGCAAATTTACGCCGTGCTGAAAGACAAAGACAAAACCACCGCCGCCGGCAAGATCGCCAGCGAGAAGCTCAACCCCGCCGCCGCCCAGGCACAGGCTCCCCAGCTTCAGTAAAGTACAGCCCGGCGGTCCGAAGCTTATCCTACTCGGACCTTACGGGATATCCCAACACGTAAGTTACTGGCAGGAAGCCGCTTCGCTCCTCACCCACTTCCCAGCGGAAATCCAGCGCATTCAGGCGCCGCACCAGCTCTTCCAGTTCTTCCCGCGAATAAGCGCGAAAACACGATACCATTCCGTCATAAAAGAGGACAAACGGCACCACCGGGATCAAATAGGTCCATAGCAGGCGCTCCCATCGAAACGGGCGCATCCCGAGCGCCAGCCACCAGGACAACGCTGGGATTACGCAGATTGTCAGGATTGTCAAAGGAGAACGGCAGGCAACCTCGAACACTCCGATGCCTCGCTTCCGCCTCATCGATCCCTCCAGCAGAAGTCTCGCTGGTTCCGGTCCAAAGTGGTGAAAAGAAGAGAAAATAGTGCGAAACTCGTCGAATTCGGCGGGGATCTTTGTCGCATCCACGGGCACAGATTCAAAAGAAATAAGACGAGAAAACCGGCTAGCTCGGCTAAAAGCGGTGAGATTTGGATATTTGTCGGTGAGACGTATAGAGATTTGGCGTTTTCGGTGGAGTTCTGCCTCTCGCGAGAGTCGAAGCCAGGGTCCTCCGCCGCCGGAGCATAAATCCAACACTTCGTGAGTCTCTGCGCGCTCCATGGCGAGCAGCAGCCTTGAAAGTATTGGTTTGTACGAATTTCCGAACTCCCAAAGAGATTGCAGCGCCTCGGTGACGAGGTCGCGTAGAAAACTCGGAAAGCGCGGATGATCGTGAATTTCCTGTAGTTCGGTGCGGCGCATAATGGAGCGTAACCTCAATGCAGCTTCTATGCAGATGCGCAAAGAGAGCCCTGCGAAAACGCGCTTGTGCTCCCGCCGCACTTGGCGGAAGATGCTGGTGAGCGGAACTCAGGCTTCGGCCGTCAATCCTTATAGATATGAGTTCGCTAGAAGGACATCTCGTTGGCTGGATGCACGTGAATCCAATCGTCGCTCCTTTACTGTCGGATGCTTTATCCGGAGCCGATACCGGCGAGGCAATCGCCGCGCTTGTCGCGCAATATTCCAAGACTCTCTACCGCGTCGCTTACTCCATCACACGCAATGCGGCTGAGGCGGAAGATGCTGTGCAGGAGACATTCTTGAGGGTCCTGCGGCACCGGGAAAAACTTGGTGAGATCCGCGACCATCGCGTCTGGCTGGTGCGGATCACCTGGAACGTGGTTCTGGATCGCAAGCGCCGTAGCAAGACCCGCCCCGAGACGGAAGACATCGCCGACCTGGTTCGCACTTTGCCCGCGAACCGTCCGACGGCGGAAAAGACAGTTATGTCTCTGCAAGAGCATTCCCGCATCCTGGCTCTCATCGATACTCTGCCGAAAAAGGAGCGGGAGGCGCTACTGCTCTCGGCCGTAGAGGAGCTTTCCACCACCCAGGCCGCGGCAGTGCTGAATACGACCGAATCCTCTATCCGTTCGCGTATTTTTCGCGCCCGTCATCAACTGGCTGCGCTGCTCGATCAAGAAAGGATCGCTCGATGAACCCGAAGCCATCCACCACGAATACATCCTCCGTCTATGACGCCAGAATCAACGCGGTTCTTCATGTCTATTCACGCGCGGTTCCCACACCGGAGTTAGAGTCCAGGATCGCGGATCGCCTCGGTGAATCGCTGTTCGCCTCGATCCAGTCCAGGCGAACGAGGCGCCTGACCTCGTTCCGGAGGGTATCAATGGGTGCCCTCGCTGCGGCGGCCGCATGCGCGATCGTAGTAGCGAGCGTCCAGCATTCTCAAGTGTCCACCTTGCCGCTGGCCAAAGTTCAACTCGGGAATGACCCTGGCAGCAGGGGGCTTAACGGTGCCGGAGGTTCTCACGTCCCCACAAGCCCTGTTCAAGCCGCACCGAGGATTGATCCCCGCTCGCCGCGCACCCCGGCACACAGTCGCGCCACTCTCGCCGGTAGCCAGGGGCCCCGCGAGACGCGTACAGCAGTTCCCCGCTCACCCTATCCTTCCGGGAACTCTGCCAGCGGACAGCCGGACTCTTCTTCCAACCCCAGGTAGGCAGCACCGGCGTTCGCAACTATGCACCCGACCTGGCGCGGGGAGTAGGGCGCGGTCGAATCTACTGTTGTATTCGCCCACTCTCTGCGCTGCCCGTAAACAACGCGAACAGCATCTGCAGCAAGGCAAGCACGATCGCGCCAATGAATGCCGCCCCGAAGGTCCGGACGTAGAAGCCCGGTACTACGCCGCTGGCCAACTTCAACACGAAGGCGTTGATGACCAGGAAGAAGAGCCCCAACGTGAGAATGCTGAGCGGCAGGGTAATAATCTTCAAGAAGAAACCCAGTGTGGCGTTCAGTAGCCCGATGACAATGACGGCAATCAGCGCAGCCCCGACCGTGGCCACCTGAAAACCAGGAACAATGTGGGAAACCAGCAGGAGCGCAATCGCGTTCGCAACCCAGTGCAACAGCAAACGAAGCATCTGTAACAATCCTCTCTCAGAAACCTTGCGTCAAGCCCTTCCGTGGCTCAAATTTGAGCGGCATTCAGCAAGACTTAACCATACCAAGGTACTCTAGCGATAGCGGTTCCCGGGTTCACTCGCCATGCGCCATCCAGGACTTTTTTTCTCCGTATGTTTGCTTAGCGCTTTCATGGCGGCGGAGCGACAGCCGGCAAAGCCCGGTTCGGCTGCTCCCATACCTGATATTCCCGGCCTGCTGGCGCGCGTCCAGGCACACCAGCGACAACTCGATAAAGTCCGGGAAAACTACACCTACCGCGAGATGCTGCAGACCGACAATCTCGATTCCAGCGGGAATGTGAAAAAGACCGAAACCGAGGAATATGAAATCTTCTTCGTGAACAGCCACCACATTCGGCGCCTGGTGAAGAGGGACGGGAAGGAACTAAGTCCCGCTGAACAGAAGAAGGCGCAGGAACACGTCGCGAAAGACGTGGAGAAAGCTACAAAACTCGAGCCAGGCAAGTCGCTCGAAGGCGGCGAAGTCTCGATTAGCCGCATTCTGGGGATCATGAAAGTTTCCAATCCCCGTCGGGTCTCTCTCAAGGGCCGGGATACGATTGCCTTCGATTTTGTGGGTGATCCCACCGCCCAGACTCACGGCATGGCAGAAGACGCGTCGAAAAAGATCGCCGGCACACTCTGGGTCGATGAAAGAGACACCGAAGTTGCACGACTGACGGTGCAATTCGATGAGAATTTTCGTGTCGGCGCCGGGATTGTGGCTACGGTGCAAAAAGGTTCATCGTTCGAGTTCGAGCAAGCGCGGGTCAACAACGAGCTTTGGCTTCCTACCTCCGGCAGCGCACACCTTCAGGCTCGAGTGCTGTTGGTGAAAGGCTATCGTCAGAATATTCGCTTCCAGGACAGCGACTATCAGCGATTCCATACGGATGCGACTCAACTGGGCGGAGCAACTGTCCCTTCCAAGTAGGCCGCGCATTCGTGACCAGCGCGGCAAAGCGAATGCCTCGATGTCCAGGCGAAACGAACCAGGATGAATGTTTCCTGTCCCATTTATGCCCAAAAGAAAACGTGCTCCGCATGTCATCACGCGAAGCACGAAGAGGTGACCGGGGTTGAGTCACTGCAGGGTTAGTGGGCGTAAATAGCAGCGCCGCCCGCAGCGGCCACAATACCGCTAGCGTTGGCGGCAATGGCCTTTACATAGTTGAATGGCACATAGATGATGTCATCCGGTTGCAGCACAATGTCGGCGATCTTGCCCTTTGCCATGTCGCTGAGCTGGATCTTGGTGTCCGTATATCCGTCGGCTGTCCGCCGGATCAGCCGTGCGTTGCCTGGGGAGGCGGTTGGCGGGGTGCCTCCGGCTGCCGCAAGCATCTGCAGGGCAGTCAGTTGCCCCTTGTTGTTATTGATGACGTAGCCGCCCGGCTTATCAAAGTCACCGAGCGCGTAGACAACGCCCGCTTTGGGAACCATCAGCTTATCGCCCGGATGAATGAGCACCGAATGATCAAAGGCCTCTTCGGGACTGTTGGAAACGAAGTACTTAATCCTCTCGCCCGTGCCATGCCTTTCAATGGTGATCGTGCGATCGGCGGTGTCGGTGAGACCGCCGGCAAGCGCCAGCACATCGAGGACCGGCCGCGACGTATCGATCTGGATGGAGCCCGGCTTGGCGACCTGCCCAATCACCAGCACACCTTGCGTGGCATACTGCTCGATCGTGACCGTCACTTGGGGATGCTTCATCAGCTCCTTCGCCTGCAATTGAGTCTCGATCGTGCGAGCCGCAAGCTCCGGGGTCAGTCCCGCTACATGAACATTTCCTAGAAAGATAATCGGCACGTTACCGTCATCGGTAACTCTTGCGTGCTGGTCCATCTCGGGCGTGTCGAAAACCTGTACGTGAAGCGAATCGCCCGCACCGATGAGAATACTTTCGGAAGAAGGCGCGGTGGTTTGTGCCATCGTGGCGGCCGTCACGAATGCCGAAGCGAGAAGAACCATAGGACGAATGTGAAGCCTGAGCTTAAGAAGTCTCATTGCCACCTCCAAGACGTTTCTCATAATAAGTACTGTTGGCAAAGCCGTAGTACTTGTAATAAGCGTTTTCTGTCCGTTCCACACCGTTCAAAACGACCCCGATGTGACGATTGGACCCTAATTGCGCTCGCAGTGTGCGAATGGAAAGATCAAGAGACTGCTGCTGTGTCGTCTGATAGCGTGCGATGAGCAGAGTAGCGTCTGCATGAGAACTCAGCACCACCGAATCGGTCACGGGAAGAACAGGAGCGCCGTCCAGGATAATAAAGTCGTAGGACTGCCGCCAATAATCCAGCGCCTGCTTCATTTTACTCGATCCGAGCAAATCCGCCGAATACGCCGGAATCGGCCCGGACAGCAGAATGTCGAGGCCCGGCACATCCTCGATCCGCAACACCGCCGGCGCAAGGTCATCTGCGGAGACTTGACCGGAGAGAATCGAACTTAGACCGATGTCTAAGTTCGACTTGAAAAGTACATGCAGATTTGGCCGGCGCAGATCGGCGTCCACCAGCAGAACACGCTTACCCTGTTGCGCCAGGACGACAGCTAGATTCGCGCTGAGCGTACTCTTGCCCTCCCCCTCGAGAGAGCTGGTGATCAGCAGCACCTGCGGCGGAGCGCCACCTCTGGTGGAGAGCAGCGCCGTTCGCAGCGCGCGGAGTGCCTCGACGTACGCGGAGTGCGGCTCTTTGAGTGCCGCGACCGATTCACCGGCCGGCAGCGCAAAGCTATGACCTGAAAGCCGCAGTCCTTTCTTCTTGGTCGCGAAGGACGGCAGGATCCCGTACGGGGCATGCCCCATCAGCTCTTCCAATCCCCGGATGTCGGCGATCTTCGTATCCATGGAGTCGATGATAAAAGCCATGATGCAGCCCAGCAGAAGACCAGCTGCCAACGATCCCGCCATGTAGAGCGGCACGTTTGGCCGGGATGGTTCCGAAGGCGCAAGAGCCGCGCTGACTACTTCAATGTTGGTGGAACGGAAGGCTTGTGCCGCGTTGGCATCTTTCAATCGCCCAAGCAGTTTCTCGTAGAGATCACGGCTTTGTTCGAACTGTTGATGCACCAGTTCATACTGAACCGCCTTGTCGTTCATCGAGTCTGCCTGGTTCTTTTCCGAATCGAAGAGCTGTTTAGCCCGCGTCTCGACCTGCTGGGCAGCAACGAAATCGTTTTTTGCCCGGTCACGCAATCGCTGGATTTCCTCCCGGATGGAGACCTCGATGGTCGCCTGATCGGCCTTCAACTCATCCACCTTGGGATACGCCGGACCATATTTCGCAAGCAGTTCGTTGATCTGGCCCTTAAGCGTCGCTTCCCGCGTCCGCAGGCTCGAGATGGTCGCGAGATTATTGCTCATGCCGGCGGCAGCGCCTGCCAGGGCGGTGTCGGAAGAAAGGCCGGTGATCGTCTCCGGATCGCCGGACTTTACCATCTCGTAGATCGTGCCCTTGAGGATGACGTTGGTGTGCGCCTGCGAAACGGCGGCCGTTGCCTTCTGCAATTGATCGAGCGTGGTGCTGTAGACCTGCGGCCGGCCGTCGGCGTCGCTTTCGCTTGCCACCTGCACGACGCCGGTATCCTTTTGCAGCTTTACCAGTTTCCCCTGCAGTGCATCGGTTTGTCCTTTCATCTCGGCAAGCTGCGACTCCAGCCACTTCGACGCCTGGGTAGTTTGCGTACTGCCAGCCTGCATCGAGTATTCTTCCAGCGACTCAACCAGGTGGTTAACGATCCGGGCCGCCAGATTGGGATCGCTGCTGGAAAAAGCGATCTCAATTACCCGTGTACCTGGAACGATTCTGACCTCAAGGCCTTCTTGAAACTCCCGCAGCAAACGATCACGGCGCAATGGCGAGGCTGCCAGGCTGACACCAGGAATTTCCTTGGGCGGAGGAGGAGAGAAGAGCGATGTCATCCACTGTGCCACGCTGAAATGCGGCTGGAACGCCTTTGCGTCTTCGAGTTGCAGATCCTCGATCACCTTCATCGCGAGTGCCGGTGACTGTAGAACAGTCGCCTGCGTCTGAAGATTCAGATTTCCGGAGTTGGGGTCGGTGTCGGCTGCAGGGCCGCCGGGCGTTTCCAGGCCCGCCGTCGATGGCTTTTGCACCTGTATCTCAGCCGTGGCCGTGTACCGCCTCGTCATGAGGATGCATGCAAGAGATGCGATTGCAAGCAGCACAACCGTGGAACGAAGGATGACCAGGCGCCTGCGACCGAGAATATCAACAAGCTTTCTCAGGCGGCTCTGCCGACGCTCAACAACAGGTAATGGAAATCCGGAGGTCGAACCAGTCAAAGCTTTCATATGTTCTTAAGATCATCAAGAGGTCTTAAGTCTGCGGACGCTCAGACCAATTCACACGACCGGAAAGCTGACCGGTCACCTCCACCAGTATAGTCGGCTTCAATCCACTCACGATTGGGATCAGAAGGCCCGAGGTATCCTGCTCAGGGGCGAGACGCTGGCCAGTCTCATGCTTTAGAGCATACTTTGCTGACAATAGAAGTCAAGGAAATAGGATGCGCTCGCGGCCGAGGTACTTACTATAGTGATCTGCACATCGGCTTAAAAATGGGAGGCGAGTCGGAGGGTTCGCTCCCCGGCTCGCCTCTGGTGAAAGAATGTGGATTTCCCGTCCGGGGGGGAAGTTCCCGCATTGAACGTACTTAGTAGCGATAGCTCTCGGGCTTATACGGTCCTTCGACAGCAACGCCGAGATAATCCGCCTGCTTGGCAGAGAGGGTCGTGAGCTTCACGCCAATCTTTTCCAGATGCAGCCGGGCTACTTCCTCGTCGAGCTTCTTGGGGAGCGTATACACGTCGACTGCGTAGCTGTCCCTCTTCTCCCAAAGATCAATCTGGGCCAGCGTCTGGTTGGCGAAGCTATTGCTCATCACGAAGCTGGGGTGCCCGGTAGCGCAACCCAAATTCACCAGGCGGCCCTCAGCTAGTACAAAAATGCTATGGGCGGGCTTGTCTCCGGTTGCAGCGAAGTTGTACTGATCTACCTGTGGCTTGATGTTGACCTTCTCGACGCCCGTAGCTTCATTCAGCAGATCGATCTGAATTTCATTATCGAAGTGGCCGATATTGCAGACGATCGCCTGATCTTTCATCAGTTTCATGTGGTCGAGGGTGATGATGTCGACGTTGCCTGTGCAGGTGACGTAGATATCTCCGCGGCCGAGTGTGTCTTCGATGGTCGTCACTTCGAAACCCTCCATCGCTGCCTGTAGCGCATTGATTGGATCGATCTCAGTGACAATCACCCGGGCTCCCATGCCGCGCAAAGAGTGCGCTGAGCCCTTGCCGACATCGCCGTATCCAAGGATAACCGCGACTTTGCCCGCGACCATTACGTCTGTCGCGCGCTTAATACCGTCGGCCAGCGATTCGCGGCAACCATACAGGTTATCGAACTTCGACTTAGTCACAGAATCGTTGACGTTGACAGCAGGAACGAGCAGCTTGCCCTGCTCCTTCATCTTGTAGAGCCGGTGAACGCCAGTAGTCGTCTCTTCCGAAACACCGCGCCATTCCTTAGCGACCCGGTGCCAACGTTGAGGGTCGTCGGCATGCACCTTCTTGAGCAGGTCCTTGATCACATCCTCTTCGTGACTGCCAGACGGCGTATTGACCCAGTTGTCGCCGTTTTCGAGCTCGTAGCCTTTGTGGATCAGCAGGGTAACATCGCCGCCGTCGTCAACTACCAGCTCCGGCCCTTTACCGTTGTGGTCAAGAGCCTGTTTCGTACACCACCAGTAGTCCTCGAGCGACTCGCCCTTCCACGCAAAGACCGGTACACCGGCAGCGGCAATCGCAGCGGCGGCGTGGTCCTGGGTCGAGAAAATGTTGCAGCTTGCCCAGCGGACATCCGCACCCAACTCAACGAGCGTCTCGATCAGCACGGCTGTCTGGATCGTCATGTGGAGGGATCCGGTAATGCGAACTCCGGCCAGCGGCTTCGCTTTAGCATATTTCCTGCGAATTGACATCAATCCCGGCATCTCGTGCTCAGCGATAGAAATCTCTTTACGTCCCCACTCGGCGAGGGACATATCGGCCACCTTGTAAGTGGAGGTGCTCGTGCGATCCAGCGTTGCTGTTGCCATCGTTTAAATCCTCCTATCGTTAAATCACGATATATCGATATAATAGGTTTCAAGCCGCCATGCCGTCAATTCTCAAAGCGCTTCGACTGTTGGCAGACTCAAATCGCCTTCGGTTGTTGTTACTTCTGGCCGAGGAAGAGCTCTCCGTGGCCGAACTGCAGGAAGTTTTAGGCCTTGGTCAGAGCACTATATCGACGCACCTCTCTCAGTTGAAGAATGCTGGTTTAATTGAGGACAGGCGGGCCGGCAAGAACAACCTTTACCGATTGCAGGCGGTGACTGCCCAAAGCGTCATGCCCGTGATCCGGCAGGCGGCAGACGAGATCCCTGAATCCGCCCTGGACCGGGCCGCGCTCGAGTTGACTCTGCGCAAACGGCAGGATAAAACCAGGGCGTTTTTCGATGAGATGGCAGGACGGTTTGGCCGAGAGTATGTTCCCGGCAGATCGTGGAAAGGCCTTTCGGAGGCGCTCCTCAAACTGATGCCACCGATGGTGATCGCCGATCTCGGAGCTGGAGAAGGCACGTTTTCGCTCCTTCTGGCGGAGCGCGCAAAGCACGTGATTGCCATCGATAACTCGGAGAAGATGGTCGCCTACGGGACAAGTCTCGCTGAGAAGCAAGGCATCAAGACGCTGGAATACCGGCTCGGCGACCTTGAGGCTGTGCCGATCGACGATGGAACGGTCGATCTTGCCTTCTTCAGCCAATCGCTCCACCATGCTCTTCACCCGGAGCGCGCCCTTGGCGAGGCCTGGAGGATTCTCAAGCCGTCTGGCCGGATCGCGGTTCTCGATCTCGTCAAACATCGCTTCGAAGAGGCGCGCGAACTCTACGCCGATCTGTGGCTCGGCTTCAGTGAAGTCGATCTGGAAACCCTGCTGCAGAAGGCCGGCTTTCGGAACGTGCAGACCGACCTGGTCCACAAAGAGAACGAAGCGCCTTATTTCCAAACCCTTCTGGCTGTTGGGGACAAGCTGGATACATCGCCATAGCCCGTTTCTCCGCCTTCAGAGCACGAGCAAAGCCAACGCGGCGGCGCTCATCACAGTGGCACAGATCCATCCCAGTACCTTCATACGGGGCGAGTTCGCCCGGTGGCCCATGACCTTCGGATCGCTGGTCAGCATGACCACGAGGATGACAAGCGGCGGGGCGAGGAGACCATTCAGCACCGCCGACCAGAAGAGCATCTTGACCGCGTTCAAACCAGCGAAGTCCAGCCCCAGGCCGATCAACATGGCGACCGCGATTACCAGGTAAAAGCCCGGTGCGGCGTGCGGCCGCTCTCCTAGCGATGCGCCGCGCCACTTGGCTCCTTCCGCGACAGCATAGGCGCACGAACCCGCAAGTACCGGCACCGCCAACATGCCGGTGCCGATAATCCCCAACGTGAAAAGCCAATATGCGCCCGGCCCGGCAAGCGGACGCAGCGCCTCGGCTGCATCTTTGGCCGTCGTAATATCGGTGACTCCGTGAGCGTGCAGGGTAGCAGCAGTTGTCAAAATGATGAAGTACATCACGAGATTGGAGAACGCCATCCCGGTCAGAACGTCGGTCCGCGCGGCCCGCAGCTCTTCGTTGGTTGCGCCGCGCCGCTCGGCGACCGTGAGCTTGCCATGGGCGAGATCTTCCTCCACCTCCTGCGCGGCCTGCCAGAAGAAAAGATACGGCGAGATGGTCGTACCCAATATGCCTACCAGGACCGAGAGGTACGTCTTAGTCCACGCGATATGCGGAACAAAGGTATAACGAAGCACCGCCATCCAGTCCGGCCTGGCCAGGAAAGCAGTAAGAACATATGCAAAAAGCACCAGAGTGAGCCACTTGAAGATCTTTGCGATAGTTCGATACGAGGTCCAGAGGAGCAGCCCGAGTATCAGCAACGCGAAGAGTGGCGTCATGTAGTACGAGCGGACACCCGTGACCATCTGCGTAGCGTCGGCCATGCCGCCAAGATCCGCGCCAATGTTGAAGACATTCGCGACCACCACCAAGGTACAGGCAGGCCACAACACCCATGCCGGGTAACGCTTGCGAATGACGCTGGCCAATCCCCGGCCGGTAACCATGCCGAGCCGTGCGCACATCAACTGCACGGCGGACATGAGGGGAAAGGAGAATAAAGCCGTCCACAGTCCGGCATAGCCATAAGCGGCCCCGGCCACAGAATATGTCGAGATTCCAGAGGGATCGTCGTCCGCGGCGCCCGTGATCAAACCAGGGCCAAGGTCGCGAAAGAACTGCTCGACGCGATCGCGGGGCGCGGGCCGGACAACTGGCTTTCCGGGAATTGCCCTCATGGCCGCGACAAACCTTCCTGCCCAACAATATCAGCGCAAGCGGGTCGTTGGACGTCCCCCATAAATATGGTGGACTGCGGCCGTTGTCGCAAATCTGTCAAAATGTGAACGTGGGAAGCAGAGCAGCCACGAAGCCGGACCACAGCACCTCGCCGATGCTCAGCATCGGGGAGCGGCAGCTGATCTCTCGCGCCCTCTCGGATCCGACCCGTTTTGAGATCTTTCAAAACATCGCCGCCGGTAGCTGTCTCTCCTGCAGCGAACTGCGCGAGAGTTTCGAAGTCACTGCGCCGACCATCTCTCATCATTTGAAGGAACTTGAGAACGCGGGCCTGATCGCGTCAACACGTGCCGGCAAATTCACCAACCTCGCTCTGCGCCGCGATGTCTGGCAGGCTTACCTGAAGGAACTCGCCAAGATCTAGCTTCCTCCTGCGCCCCGCTTACTCAGTCGCTTTGCTCCTCTTTTGGAAAAGTAAAGCGGGGGAATGTTTTCCTCTACACTTGCCGAAGATACAAGAGTTCAGCCGCTGGAAATCACCATGCAGCGCCGGAAGAGAACGATTATTCTTCTAAGAATGCACCTCTCTTTTGCCGCCATGGCCGTTGCTCTTGTTTCAAGTGCCGCATCCGCGCTCGTGCTACCCGGCGTTACAGGCGCCCAATTCGGCCCCGAGAATCCCTTTTATCTGCCAAGCAAGCTCCCGTTTCAGGCACCCCCTTTCGACAAGGTGAAAGACTCCGACTACCAACCGGCTATGGAAGCCGGGATCGCCCGGCAGCGTGAAGAGATCCTCGCGATTGCCGATAATCCAGCCGCGCCGACCTTCGAAAACACACTTATCGCCATCGAGAAATCCGGCCAGCTCCTGCAGCGTGCGCGGGCAGCTTTCGACGCGGTGACCGAGGCGAACACCAATCCCATTTTGCAAAAGGTGGAGGAGATCGAAGCTCCCAGGCTGGCTGCGCTGAACGATGCGATCGTTCTCAACAGCAACCTTTTTAAGCGGATAGCAGTGCTCCATCAGCAGCGTGCTTCGCTGAACCTCGACCCCGAATCGCAGCGGCTGCTCGACTTCTATTACGACAGGTTTGTGCATTCTGGCGCGAACCTGTCCGACGCCGACAAGACCAAGCTCAAGCAGCTCAATGAAGAAGCGGCGACCCTCTCGAACGACTTCAAAAACAAAGTGCTCGCCGCCACCAAAGAAGCCGCCGTTCTTACCACCGACAAGGCCGCCCTCGCCGGATTGACAGACGCCGAAATCGCTTCCGCAGCGGAGGCCGCAGAGGCGCGGAAGCAGGCGGGATGGCTCTTACCCTTGCAAAATACGACACAGCAACCGGCGCTGACTCAGCTTCAGGATCGCGCTACGCGGCAGACGCTTTTTGAGCATTCCTGGAACCGCGCCGAACAAGGAGGCGCGAACGATACTCGTGCGACGATCGCCCGCATCGCGCAGCTGCGCGCCGAGAAGGCTGCCCTGCTCGGCTTCTCGACCTTCGCCGCGTGGAAACTCGAAGATCAGATGGCCAAAACACCCGAGAATGCGTTGAAGTTCATGGACGCGCTGGCGCCGGCTGCGACGGCGCGGGCCGACGTCGAGGCAAAGAGCATCCAGGCCGTCATCGACGCCGGCAACGGTGGTTTCCAGCTACAGCCCTGGGATTGGAACTACTACGCCGAACAAGTGCGCAAAGCGAAGTACGACCTTGATGAAGCTCAGATAAAGCCTTATTTCGAGCTAAACAATGTGCTCGAAAATGGCGTTTTCTATGCAGCGAATCAGCTCTACGGAATCACCTTCAAGGAACGCCAAGACCTCCCGGCCTATCATCCCGATGTGCGCGTCTTTGAAGTCTTCGATGCCGATGGCAAGCCGCTCGCCCTGTTCTATTGCGACTACTACAAGCGCGATAACAAGAACGGCGGCGCGTGGATGAACAGCTTCGTTGAACAGTCCACCCTTCTTGGGACTCTTCCCGTCGTCTACAACGTGGCTAATCTGCCGAAACCCGCCGACGGCCAGCCGGCGTTGATCAGCTTCAGCGATGTCATCACCATGTTCCACGAGTTCGGGCACGCGCTGCACGGCATCTTTGCCGATTCCCGCTATCCATCGCTTTCGGGCACCTCGGTGGCGCGCGACTTTGTCGAGTTTCCTTCCCAATTCAACGAGCATTGGGCGACGTACCCGGCGATCTTCGACCACTATGCAAAACATCACGAGACCGGTGCGCCGATGCCCCCGGACCTCGCTGCGAAGCTCAAGAGAGCTGCCACCTTCAACCAGGGCTATGCCTTCACGGAACTACTCGCCGCCGCCGAGCTGGATATGCAGTGGCATACGTTGCCTCCAGGCGCGACACTTCAATCCCCGGACGCCTTCGAGAGATCGGCGCTGAGGAAGAAGCAGCTGTTACTTGCTGAGGTGCCGCCACGGTACCGCTCCAGCTATTTCTCGCACATATGGGGCGGCGGCTATGCTGCCGGCTACTACGCTTACCTGTGGGCCGAGATGCTGGATGACGACGCCTTCCAGTGGTTTCAGGATCATGGCGGGCTGACACGCGCCAACGGCGATCGTTTTCGCCGAATGGTGCTCGCGCGCGGCAATACGGAAGATCTCGCGAAGATGTACTCCACCTGGCTCGGAGCGGAACCGGACATCCGGCCGATGCTGAAGTATCGCGGGCTCGAACCATCCAGTGAGGCTGCACGTTAGAAGACCGGTATCAGCGTTCCAAAGCACATCCAGCACTACGGCTGGCGCCCGAATCCCTTTTTGAGGAAGCAATGAACACGCTCGACAGGCAGGCCCACGATCTCCACTCATGCCAAAGTGGACAGATGAACAGCCAGCATGAGCCTCAAAGGCAATGGACCGCGAGATGAGCCGGAACAAGCGCCTCCTTCCTGGGCTGCGCGTCCGGGAAGGCTATTTACAGCACCCCTTCGACGCCGAGTTCCAGGTTCAGACCAGCGGCTTAGTCGCCGGCCGGCACCTCGTCAGCGGGCACGCGCACGATCGGCATAGCACGGCCTACTATGGCGTCGCGCCGTCAATCTTCCGTACGCTTTGTGTTCGCTGGCTGCAGTCGAAGCCGCATCACTCGATCGAGGACTATACCTTCATCGATTTCGGGGCCGGGATGGGACGCGCCCTGCTGCTCGCCGCGGAGATGCCGTTCCAAGAGGTAATCGGTGTCGAGCTGAACCCCGACCTGGCAAGTATCGGCGAGGCGAATCTTGCGATCTGGAGTCGATCCGGACGGTCACGCTGCGCGACCCACATGCTACGGCAGGAGGCGACGGAGTTTCAGTTCCCGGGCAAACCTTGCGTAGTCTTTCTCTTCAACCCGTTCGGCGCGGCGGTGCTCAGGCGTTTGCTCCAGCGCATCGAGATCGCCTTTCGTGACCGGCCGGGCGATCTCGACCTGCTGTATGTCAATCACGAGCGCAAAGGTGTCCTGCAACAACACCCCGGGTTCTTCCGTGTGGGCAGCGGAGATATCTACAAATCGCCTCAGGACGAAGAAGCGGACCGCAAGATTATCCAGAACCAGCCGGACGGCGAATACGGCGCCAGTGAATATGAATCGTGCTCGATCTATCGCTGGATGGGTGTACCAGCATCGGCACCGGAAGCGGCGGCGGGTAGCGGTCGGGCACTTCGTGTCTCCTCGTACAATCAAGGTCGCATGTCAAGAAAATTACGGATTGGAATTCTGTTTGGCGGCCGGAGCGGCGAACATGAAGTGTCGTTGCTCTCCGCCGCCTCGGTATTGATGGCGATCGATCGCGAACGCTACGACGTCGTTCCGCTTGGCATCACGAAAGGAGGCCGGTGGGTCACAGCCGGAGGCGCCGAGGCGCTCTTGAGCGGCGGTGATCCGGGGACACCCCTTGAGAGTGCCAGGGCGTCGGCCAGGAGATCGGCGCTGGTCGCGACGAAGGCCGATGGAGATGCCGTTATGCAGCCGACCGCACTTGCCAAATCCCTGAACGTCGATGTGATCTTCCCCGTCCTGCATGGGACCTTTGGCGAGGATGGCACCATGCAGGGACTCCTGGAGCTTGCGGACATCGCGTATGTCGGCTCGGGCGTACTCGGCTCCGCGGCCGGCATGGACAAGGACGTCATGAAGCGGCTCTTCCTCTCGGCCGGGCTGCCGACTCCGAAGCATGTCAGCTGCCTGCGCAGCGAGTGGAAGATGTCACGGAAGAAGATCGTGAAGCGGGTGGAAGAAGCGCTCAAGTATCCGCTGTTTGTGAAGCCGGCGAACCTCGGATCGTCGGTCGGGATCAGCAAGGCGCATAATCGCAAGGAACTCGGCCCAGCTATCGATCTGGCCGCCAACTACGATCGCAAGATCGTAGTTGAGCAGGGCGTGGGCGGCGCTCGAGGCAAGGCGCGTGAACTCGAGGTCGCGGTGCTCGGCAACAACTCACCGGAAGCTTCAGTCGTCGGGGAGATCGTTCCCGTTAAGGAGTTCTATGACTACGAAGCCAAGTATCTCAGCGAAGGCTCGGTGCCGATCATTCCCGCCAAACTGACCCGTTCCCAGGTGAAGCAAGTCCGCGAGATGGCGATTGCGGCCTTTCGCGCCTGTGACTGCGCTGGTCTGGCGCGGGTAGATTTTCTGATGGAACCGCAGTCGAAGGGCGGCAGGCCGGGACGGATTTTTGTGAATGAAGTGAATACGCTACCCGGGTTTACGAAGATCAGCATGTACCCGAAGCTGTGGGAGGCCTCGGGTCTGGCATACTCGCAACTGATTGACCGGTTGATCGAGCTGGCATTGGAGCGCCGGGCCGAAAAGGACGAGACCAGCTACAGCCGCTAAGTTCGCCGGAGGGAACTGGCTGCCGGCTCCTGGTGTCATTTAGAGTGATGACGTTGCTGCATCGCGCCTATGCATCTCAGGCATAGAGAGGGAACGGGAACCATGACGCTGCTGGATGCACCGCAATACGATGTGAAACGCGCCAAGCTGGTCCGCAACACTGGCATTGCGGTTCTGGTTGCGGTGTTGATTGGCGGTTTTTGCACGTTCTGGTTCTGGAACTGGCCGGCGGAGCACCGCGTGAGCAACTTCCTGACAAGCCTCGAGTCCGGCGACCTGAACAAGGCCTATGCGCTTTGGAACAGGGACCCCGATTGGCAGAAGCATCCCGAGCAATACAAGAATTACGATTTCAGCCAGTTCACCAAAGACTGGGGGCCGTCGGGGGACTACGGCAAGATTCGCAGCTACAAGATCCTGATGTCGAAGTCTGTCGGTAACGGCACCGTCGTCGGGTTGAACATAAACGGCGGCAAGACGCCGGTCTTCCTGCGGGTCGATACCAAGAGCAAGCAGATCGGGTTTTCGCCGGTCGAGTTGTACGTCGGGCCCTAGACCACCAGCGAGCCGGTGAGCAGTTCGACTGCCGACGCGAGAGTAGCGGTGTCCTGAACATGAGCGTGCTTCTGGTCGCGGTCGATCTGGCGCAATAGTCCAGTAAGGACCTTTCCCGGCCCGACTTCCAGAAAGAAATCAGTCTTTTCGCCGATCAGCAGTTGCATGGATTCAACCCAGCGCACGGTCCCGGTGACCTGGCGGATGAGTGCGTCGCGCAGGGTGGCGGGGCTGGTCACCGATTCGGCATCGACATTCACTACTACCGGCACCTGGGCGGCGGCGAAGGGCAGCGCCTCGAGCAGCGGGGCAAGGCGGTCCTGGGCGGGCTGCATGAGCGGGCAGTGGAAGGGCGCGCTGACGGCCAGGAGTACTGCCTTGCGGGCGCCGCGCTCGCGGGCGAGGGTTATGGCGCGCTCGACTGCGATGACCGTACCGGAGATAGCGATCTGGTTCATGGTATTGATGTTGGCTGCGGCAACGACGGCCCCGGTCTCAGCCGAGGCATCGTGGCAGACCTGAAGCACGCCTGCGGCAGTCATGCCCAAGATTGCGGCCATGGCACCCTCGCCGGGGGGCACGGCCTGCTGCATGTACTGGCCGCGGCTGCGGACGGTCCTGAGCGCGTCGGCGAAGCCGATGGCGCCAGCGGCAACGTTGGCGGAGTATTCGCCGAGCGAATGCCCGGCGACGTAGCTGGGCCGGATGCCTTGCTGCGCGAGAACGCGATGGGCGGCGATCGAGACGGTGAAGATCGCCGGCTGGGTGTTCTCCGTCAGGCGGAGCTGTTCGTCGGGACCGTCGAAGCAGAGGCCCGAGAGCGGAAATCCGAGGACTTCCTCGGCTTCTTCGAAGGTTTGTCGCGCGACGGGGTAGTTGTCGTAGAGATCCTGGCCCATGCCGACGTACTGCGAGCCTTGTCCGGGGAAGAGAAATGCTATTTTTTTGTCGTTCATGCCAAGCAGTATTCAAGCGGAGTTCGCTGCCGGATGCAAGGGGGGGTACCCCTCCCCGTCTCTGTACGCAAGTCGTTTGTTTGCCGGCAGGTGGCCGGGGTGGAGGACGCCAGGTTCGTCATTCTAAGGAACTTACGCGCAGGTTCCTGACAGGAAAGGACTTAGAGGCGAATCTGCCATCCGAACCAGGCCCAAGGCCTCTTTTTCTGTCCGTCGTTCGGGGGCTATCGGCTGATTGTGTGGCGATTCGTGATCGAGTGGTGTGGGGGAAGTTCGTGGTTCCTGAAATTTCCCGATGGTCTGCGGCATAAGGAGGATCAAGGTCAGGGATCAAGGTCGGGGAAGCCCAGGCCTCAAGGCCTCTCTGTGAGGGTTAGTTTCGTGGGCCTAAAGCCCTCGAAAGTAACCCTGATGGCGGTCTTCTCCAAGTGATGTTCGTTTACCCGGATGACGGAGCGGTGTGGGGTTATCTTTCTATTGTACCAAGTGGAAGGGGTTCACCATGCCAACGATTTTCTAATGGCAAGTGTAAGAAGACATTGAGGTTGGGGGTGGGGGTGACGATCTTGCCACTTGACAGCTTTTTTGAATGGCCCGGCGCCGGGTGCTACTGCAGGAGCAGGCCGACTCCATCGGAGGGAGGCGGTGCGGCCGGCCGTTGGGCGAATTCGCGCTCGATGCGATCGTTGACGGCGGCCTGGACGAACTCGGCGGCGACGCGGATGCCGTTCATGATGGCGCGATCGTTCGAAGAGCCGTGGCCAACGATGCAGACGCCGCGGACGCCGAGCAGCGGAGCCCCGCCGTATTCGCGGTAATCAAGGCGTTTCTTAAATTCCTTGAGGGCTTTGCGGGAGAGCAGCGCTCCGGCCTGGGCGGTGACGGTGCGGGTGAGGGACTCGCGCAGCATTTCGCTGATCAGCCTGCCCAGACCCTCCGAAGCTTTGAGAGCGACGTTGCCGACGAAGCCGTCGCAGACGATGACATCCGCATTGCCGTTAAAGATATCGCGGCCCTCGACGTTGCCGACGAAGTTGATGGGGAGCTGTTTCAGCAGGCCGTAGGATTCGCGGGTGAGTTCGTTGCCCTTGCTTTCTTCCTCGCCGATCGAGAGCAGGCCGACGCGGGGACGCGGAATCTTGAGGACGCTGCGCGCGTACATCTCGCCCATCACGGCGAACTGTTCGAGGTTCTGAGGTTTGCACTCGACATTGGCGCCCACGTCGAGCAGGACACAGGGCGAACCGGAGGAGGTGGGCAGGATGGCGGTGAGGGCCGGGCGGTCGACACCGGGCAGGGCGCCGAGAACCATTTTGGCGGTCGCCATGGCGGCGCCGGTGTTGCCGGCGGTGAGAAAGCCCTGGGCGCGCCGCTCGCGGACCAGCTTGAGGCCGACGCGCATGGAGCTGTCTCTCTTGTTGCGCACGGCCACGGCCGCGCGTTCGTCCATACCGATGCGTTCGGTGGCGTTGACGATCTCGATGGGCAGGCGTTCGCCCTTCAACGCGTCCTCGAGGGCGGCGCGAAGGGTGGATTGAGGCCCGACGAGATGCACCCGCACGGGATGCTCGCGGCAGGCCAGAATGGCCCCGCGGATTTCGGGTTCCGGCGCCTTGTCTGAGCCCATCGCGTCGAGCACGATGTCTGTCAACCCTTCCCGCGGCGATCCGTCCTGAGAGAACCCGTCAGGCTGCAAGGAGTTGGACAAGACCGGCCGGGAGGAAGACTTGGGCAGCATGGATGCGCGTTCGGGTTAGCTTGCTTCCTTGACTTCGAGCACTTCGCGACCCTTGTAGACGCCGCACTTGGCGCAGGCACGATGGGGAAGCTTGCGCTCGTGACAGTTAGGGCACTCGGAGAGGCCGATGGGCGTTAACGCATCGTGCGAACGCCGTTTGGAGGTGCGGGCCTTGGAGTGGCGCCGCTTGGGATTTGCCATGATTGATTCCTTTCCTTCACGCTAAGCTCAGGCGGCATGACGCACACCCGGGTTGCGGTCGATCCTTTGAGTTCCAGGCGATGCCTGTCGAGTTCCAGGCGATGCTTGTCTTCAGTGCTTGACCCGGGTGCGCAGAGTGGAAAGGGCTGACCAACGCGGATCAGTCACGGTGCCAGTGCAAGCGCATGTCTCGGAGTTCAAATGCGTTCCGCAGTGCGGGCAGAGCCCTTTACAATCTTCGCGGCACAGGGTTTTGGACGGAAGCGACAAGAGCACCTGCTCACGCAGGACATCTTCCAGCAAAACACCATTCTTTTGATAATACCCGATTTCGGTCTCGGAGGTGGTGATGGAATGCTCGGAGGCTTCGCCATCGGCCCCGGTGGGGCGAAAGAGCAGATCGAACTGGCCGGTGAGGGGATATTCGACGGGATCGAGGCAGCGGGCGCAGAGGGCCTCGAAGCGGCCGGTATAGCTGGCGCGGACGCGAATGTCATCGACAAGATCACTGGGTCCGCGGTGCTCGACGATCAGGTCGGCGCGGCCCTCGACCGTGAGCGGGTCGAGCTGGCGGAGGTCGAAGCCGTATTCAATCTCGCCGGGCGGGTAGAGGAGATTGAACTCGATGGGTTCGCGTTCCAGGGCTACTACGGTAATCAGCATGGGCAGATGTCACCGGGGTGAGATGCGGGGAGGGGTGGTCTCTCCCGAGGGTATCTGTCAAGGTTACCACCTGCCCGGGGGGCGGCGTTTTGCCTTGCCCGGGACGGTATGGTTCCCCTGCCGGGGCGGCGGGAAGGTCTACGGCAGGATCTTGCTCAAGTAGCTGTAGCTCTTGCGAAGGCTTTCAAGCGGAGGGCCGTCGATATGATCCTGCTCGATGAAGTAGTGCTCGATTTCGAGCTTTTCGGCGGCGGCCAGGATGGCGGGCCAATCCAGGCTGCCGGTGCCGACCTCGGTGAAATGGGCGGAGCTTTCGTTCATGTCGTGGGAGGGAGGGAAGCCGGGTTTGCGGTCTTTGACGTGGAGCAGGCGAACGCGCTTCCCAAGCTGGTTGAGGACGTGGAGCGGGTCGAGGCCTGCCTGAGCGATCCAGTAGCAATCGAGTTCAAACGAGACCAGAGCGGGGTCAGTTTCCCTGACAAGAATGTCGTAGCCGGTTTGATCGCCAAAGCGCTGAAACTCGTAGTCGTGATTATGGAAGGCAAAACGCATGCCTGCCTGCTGCACCTGGGTGGCCCAGCCGTTGAACTGGCGGGCGGCGGTGCGGAAGCCCCCGGCCGAAGTCCATTGCGATTTGGGAAGCATGGGGCAGACGACCCACTTGAGGCCGAGGGCTTTCGCATAGGCTAGCTGCGCGGGCAGGGCGGCGGTGAGATCGGCGTATTCAAAGTGGCCGCTCGGGACGGTCAAGCCGCTGTCGCGAATGTCTTTGCGAAGCTGGGCGGCGGGGAGAAAATAAGCCGCATGCCAGGGCTCGACTTCCCGAAAGCCGATGGCGGCGATCTGGCGAAGATTCCCGACCAGCTGCGCCTCGGGAATCTGCTGCTTGACCAGGGTCGAGAGCTGCAGCCCGATAGGCAGGCGGCCCTGGGCGAAGAGAGAGCGGGAGAGCATGGGCAAGGCGGCCGCGGAGGCCTGCAGAAACTTACGCCGGGTGGTCATGACTCGCCAGTCTACTGAGCCGGGCAGCGGTGCGCAATGGGACGGGGGAGCGGGTTGGGACGCTGCGCCGGCGACAGGGGTACGGTCCCGGCGCGATGCGGTTGAATCTGCGCCGGCGCGGGCCCGCTTGAGCTGTGGCAGGCGCGGCTAGAGGAGCCGCAGGCGCGGCCATTTTGCGCTTTCTGCGGGGAGAAAGAGGCGAATGGCGGCGATGCCGACCACTCCGGCGGAGAGGCAGCGGGGAGCGTTGGCGAGGTTGACGCCGCCAAGGGCGAGAACCGGGAGCTGCGGCTCGGAGGGGGTTTGGCTGCCGGCCGAGCAGGCCTCGGCAAGCAGCTCCAGGCCGAGGCCGGGGACGGGCGGCGCCCCGGGGATGGGTTTCTCGAAGACGGGAGCGAAGAGGGCGACGGTGGCGGCGGCGGCGCGGGCGGCGGAGACTTCCGCAGGGGAATGGCAGGAGATGCTGATGGCCGGGTCAGTGGCGCGGCGAGGGGCCTGGTTCGGGCGGGGCTGCGCCGGGTTGGAGTCAGGCTGCCAAGCCTGGTTCAGCTGGCGGACCGCGGCTGCCAGTTGAGCCGGAGAGAGGCCGCCGGGGAGGTGGACGCCATCGGCCCCGGATTGACGCGCGACGGCGGCGGCGAGGGCCAGCGGGCCGTTGATCAGGACCCGGGCGGGGCTGCCGGTCTGGCGGACGGCGCGGACGACATCGGCGGCCAGCCGGGCCAGTTCGGCGGGGAGGAGGTCTTTTTCGCGGAGCTGGATGAAGTCGATGCCGGCAGCGGCCCAGGCCTGCACCAGAGCGAGGAGTCTGCCGGTGCGTTCGGCTTCGCGGGGGGCAAGCAAGACGCGGCTGGTGATGGCGTAGAGGAGCATGGGAACCAGTGTAGAAGGCCAGGCCCAAATAGGGCCCTGCCGTCGACTTTGCGAATATTCACGGTATCCAGCGAAATGGGGGCTGTAAGATGGGCGAAATGGGGCGAAGTTTTCGCCGCGGCCGGGTTATCCGGGCAGTTCTTTGTTCTTTCCCGGGGCGCAATGGCCGATAATCAGACAGTCGGGATGATGAGAGTTTGTTGCTCCGGGTTTTAGGCGGGTGGGCTTGCAAAGAGTGAGTGGAGATTTCTGGTCCTGCTATGAATGAATACGATTTGCTGGTGATCGGCTCGGGGCCTTCGGGTCAGCGGGCAGCGGTAGCGGCGGTCAAGCGCGGGAAACGGGTCGCGCTGATCGAGATGCGGGACGTGGTGGGCGGGGTATGTATCAACACCGGCACGATTCCAAGCAAGACGATGCGGGAGGCGGTGCTGCATCTCTCCGGGTACAACTACCGGTCGGTCTACGGGATGAACTACCGGGTGAAGGAAAAGATCACGATGGCGGACCTGGCCTTCCGGGTGCAGCATGTGATCAAGACGGAAGTGGATGTGACGGAGGCGCAGCTCTCGCGCAACGGGGTCGAAGTGGTGTGCGGGGTGGCGAGCTTCGAAGACGCGAAGCATGTGCGGGTGACGAGCAGCCGGGGATCGAGCGTCTATGCGGCGGAGAACATCCTGATCGCGGTGGGGACGAAGCCGGCGGCCTCGACGAAGGTGCCGATCAATGGCCGTTCGATCATCGACAGCGACCAGATCCTGGACCTGGCGGAGCTGCCGAAGACGCTGATCGTGGTAGGCGGGGGCGTGATCGGGGTGGAGTATACGTGCATGTTTTCGGCGCTGGGAGTGCGGGTGACGCTGATCGAGAAGCGGCCCAAGCTGCTCGAATTTGCCGACCAGGAGATTGTGGAGGCGTTGAGCTACCACCTGCGCGACACGCGGGTGACGATGCGGACGGGCGAAGAGGTGGAAAGCGTCGAAGAGATGCCGGATGGGTCGGTGGTCGCGAACCTGGAGAGCAAGAAGCGGATCAGCGGCAATGCGCTGCTTTACGCGGTGGGGCGCCAGGGCAACGTGGCGGAGCTCGACCTGCCTGCGGCGGGGGTGGAGGCGGATAGCCGCGGACGCATTCCGGTGGATAAGGATTTTCGAACCAAGCAGCCGAACATTTTTGCGGTGGGGGACGTGATCGGCTTTCCGAGCCTGGCTTCGGTTTCGATGGAGCAGGGGCGGATTGCGGTGGCGCGGATGTTCAACGACGACTCGGTGCATACCAATCCGAGCGTCTATCCTTATGGGATTTATACCATTCCGGAGATCTCTTTCATCGGCAAGACGGAAGAGCAGCTGACTGACGAGGATGTTCCTTATGAAGTCGGGGTGGCATATTACCGGGAGATTGCGCGGGGCCAGATCCGCGGCGATACGACGGGCCGGCTGAAGCTGATTTTTCATCGGCAGACGAAACAAATCCTGGGGGTCCATATCATCGGCGAGGGTGCAGCGGAGCTGGTGCATATCGGCCAGGCGGTGATGACGCTGGGCGGCACAGTGGAATACTTTATTGAAACTGTGTTTAACTACCCCACGCTGGCGGAATGTTATAAAGCCGCTGCGTTCAATGGAATAAACCGGCTGTCGAGATTCGAATAATCGCCGGTTGCGGGCGGCCTATCCGGGCAGTCTTTCCGGAGTGAGCGAAGAAGAATCCAGGCGCGGGAAAGGTTGATTGATGGCGAGAACCATCGGCGTGGTGATGGCGGAACGCGTAGTGACGGGTCTGATCGAGGACCACAAGATCAGAGGAGCCATACGCTCCTACCCCGAGGATGCGGAGCAGGATGACGGGCTGGTGGAGATTCCGTCCGAGGACCTGTGCGACATTATCTGCGATCAGATTGTGAAGCTGGTTCCCGAGGGTACGGAGATCGACGCGGTCGGGGTGGCGCTGCCGGGGATTGTGCGCAATGGAGTGATCGAGGACTCGCCGAACCTGGGGCAGATGAAGGGCGCGAAGATTTGCGACTGGATCCGAGAGACGCTGGTCGAGCGGGGGCGCGACTACACGGTGAATGTGTTCAACGATGCCGACGCAATCGCGGCGGGACTGGCGGCGACCAAGGGGCAGCTGGACCGGCTGATCCGGGTGTGGACGATCGGCAATGGGATCGGTTTTGGGCGCTATCCATATGCGGAAGGCCCTTGGGAAGGCGGCCATACAACCATCTCCCTGGACCTGAAGGAGAATTACTGCGCCTGCGGCGGCCGCGGGCACCTGGAAGGCATCATGGGCCACCGGGCCATGCGGCTGCGCTTTATGGACATGGAGCCGGACGAGGTCTTTACCGCCGCCAAGAAGGGTGACAAGCGCTGCAGCCAGTTTGTGGAGCTCTGGCATCGGGCGCTTGCGGCGGCGACGGCGACCCAGATCCATCTGGAAGGACCGGGACGTTTTTACTTCACCGGGCGGGACATCAACCGCCTGGATCTCAGCCTGCTCAAGGAGTACCTGTGGGAGATGGTCAAGATGAGCCCGCTGCAGAGTTATACGCTCGAGGTGGTGGAGGAGAATGCGGAACTGGCGATCATTGGCGCGGGGGCGGCTGCCGCGCAAGTGCGCAACGGTTGAGGCCGCCCCCGGCGGATGCAGGACACTGCAGCCAAGAACACGGAAAGCTGTAGCCGAAGGCACTGAAAATCGGGCAGTGTTCTGTTTTGCTCAGACAGCGGACGGAAGAATGAGAATGCTGGGTCTCATGAAGATCACGCGTGCCCTTCACATCATTTCTGTCGATCGAATGAAAGATGGGGTGGTTATCGGATTCAGCGACGGCAGGTGCGGCTTGTATTCGGCTGCGCTACTGGCTGCTATTTTTCCCCAGGCTCGGGAGTTAATGGACGGATTGCCGAGCACCATGAGCGGCGGTCGCAGCCAGATGGCGGAAGCCAGAGCGCCATCCTGGCCCGGGTAACGTTCCCGGTTTCGCGGCGGCTTTCTTCGAGTCCCAGCTTTGCTGCGGCGGGTTCATTCCAGTGAGATTTTCATTCCAGGACGATCAAGACTTCGCCTGAAGCGGTGGCCGCTCCGGCCGTGACGCGTATTTCGACGACAACTCCGGCCTGGGCCGCCTTTAGTTCGTTCTGCATCTTCATGGCTTCGACGACGATCAAGCCCTGGTGGGCTTCGACCTGCTGGCCGGGAGCGACGAGGAGTCGAACGATCCTGCCCGCCATGGGCGCCTTGATCTGTTGCCTGCCGGAGGCAGCGCTGACTTTTTTTCTCCGGGCGGCGAGGGAACGAGGATCCTCTACCGTAAATGCAAACCTTTTGCCGCCCAGCAGGATGGCGGACTCTGCCGGGGCGTCATCGAGGACGCATCGATACGAGCGGCCGTCGACAAGCAGGCTAAGAATGCCGGGCTGCGTCACTTCCGCGAGAAAGTCGATCTGCCTGCCATCGAGGGTGGCGCGCCATTGGCTGTCGCCGTCGGCGGCTTCCAATTGAAGGCGGCTCGATTGGCCCTCCACCTCGAGAAGGAGAAGGCTGGCGCGGCGCTTCGACAGGGCTGAGCGGGCGCCGGTCACGGCCTGAGTCCCTCGCGACGGGCTTGCTGCTTCCAGAGGGACGCGGCGGCCGGGGAAACGCCTGGCGTTTCCGCCTGATGGGGTCCAGAGATGGAGCGAAAGACGCCGACGGCGAGCGTCGCAATCTCTCGATCTGAGAAAGAAGCGGCGATGGCGCCGGCGGTTACGGTCTGCTGCGCAGCAGGCGTGGGTGCCCTGCGGGCGAGCAGGCGATCGAGATAGCCCGTGTCGATCTGATTGGTCTGGAAGTCCGGATCCTCCAGAATTTTGCGGAAGAGACCCAGGTTGGTCCGGATGCCGCCAATGACGTACTCCGCGAGAGCGCGCTGCATGCGGACGATGGCGAGTTCGCGGGTGGGTGCGTAGGCGATGAGCTTGGAGAGCATGGGATCGTATTCCATGGGGACGGTCCAGCCCTCGTAGATGCCGGAGTCTTCCCGGATACCGGGGCCGGAGGGCTGGATGAGGCGGCTGATCGTGCCGGGGGACGGCATGAAGTTGTTCTCATGATCTTCGGCATAGATGCGGCACTCGATGGCGTGGCCGCGGGATTGTACGTCCTGCTGCGAGAATGGCAGGCGCTCGCCGCAGGCGATGGCGATTTGAAGGTGAACGAGATCGAGGCCGGTGACCAGTTCGGTAACGGGATGCTCCACCTGCAGGCGGGTATTCATCTCGAGGAAGTAGAAGTCCCCCGGTTCGCCGTTACTGCGGCTCTCGAGCAGGAACTCGACGGTGCCGGCATTGGTGTAGCCGGCAGAAGCGGCAAGGCGGACAGCGGCCTCGCCCATGCGGCGGCGAAGATCGGGGCCGATGACGGCGGATGGCGCCTCTTCGATAACTTTCTGGTGACGGCGCTGGACGGAGCAGTCCCTCTCGCCGAGGTGGACGCAGTGGCTGTGCTCATCGGCCAGAACCTGAATCTCGATGTGGCGAGGATGCTCGATGAGCTTCTCAAGATAGAGTTCGCCGGAGCCAAAGGCGCGCTCCGCTTCGCTGCCGGCGCCGTGAAAGGCACTCTCCATGCCGGCGGCCGAGAGAACGGCGCGCATGCCCTTGCCGCCACCCCCGGCCGAAGCCTTGAGCATGACGGGGTAGCCGATCTGGCCGGCGACGGAGTTGGCTTCCTGAAGGTTTTTGAGACCTGTCACTGAGCCTGGTACCCGAGGGATGCCGGCGCTGTCTGCCGCCTGGCGCGCCTGCGTTTTGGAGCCCAGGGCGCGCATGGCCGAGGCGGCCGGCCCGATGAATTTGACGCCTGCGGCTTCACAAGCCTCGGCGAAGGCGGGGTTTTCAGAGAGGAAGCCATAGCCGGGATGGATGGCATCGGCGCGGGTTTTATGGGCGGCCGCAAGGACCAGATCGCCGCGAAGATAGGACTCGACGGAAGGCGCGGGGCCAAGGCGGCAGGCCTCATCGGCGGCGAGGACGTGGGGTGCGCCGCGATCGGCGTCGGAATAAACCGCGACGGTGGCGATCTGGAGTTCGCGGCAGGCGCGGACGATGCGTAGAGCGATTTCACCGCGATTGGCAATGAGGATTTTACGGATCCGGGTCATGGCAATGGCGAACGCGAAGTACGCGGGAGAAAGGGAAAAAGCCCCTGTGAATGGGGGCTTTTTCCCTGGTTTCGGCCTTTCGGTTCGGCCCTTCCGGTTTCAGTTTTACGGCCGGCTACTTGGAATTGTCCATTACGACTCCGCCCGGAGTAGCAGCGGCCTTCTTTTCTTCGTTGGACTTGCGGGTACCCATGGCCTTGCTGTTCCAGTCGACCGCAGCCTGGAGGTCGGCTTTACGGGCGTTGTCGTTGCCACACTCGAGATCAGCTTTACGACGATTGAGGAGGTTCATGTAGGACATGGCGTCGTCATAGTTGGGGCGGATATCGACGGCCTTCTGCATGTATTGGAGCCCCTCGGTGATCAGGGGGCCATTGGCCTGCTGCAGATCGGCGCAGAGCTTTTTGCTCATTTTGGCATTGCCCTCGCCGTTGTCCGTGAGGTTTTCGGTGCCGAGTTGCTTGACGGCGTTCCTATAGGCCTGGCGCCAGTCGATGTAACCGACGGTGTAGTAGGCTTCGGCGTCTTGCGGATCAACCGCAATGGCTTTCAGCTGCCACTGCTTGGCATCGTCGTACTTGCCAATATTGAGATACAGGGCCGCGATTCCCTTGATGCTGCCGGTGTCTTTAGGATCTTTATCGTAGACCTTTTTGAAGCCGTCGATTGCCATGTTGGCATGCTTCAAATTGTCGGGGCTATCGAGATCCGGGACAACAGATTGAGCATAGGCAGTGGAGAGGTAGAGTTCTGCGGGTGCATAGCCGGGGTCAAGTTGAACCGCTTGCTGGAAGTGTTGAATGGCGTCTTCATAGCGCGCATTCTTATAGGCTGCCACTCCCTTGTTGAGTTGGTCGCGTGCCTGGAGTTTGCTGCACCCGGTGACGAGGGGCAGGAACGAGAGAGCAGCGACTGCCAACACCGGAAAACGTGCGATTCGATTCATTCTGCTTGTCATCTCCTTCAATCGCCCTGATCGTTCCTGACTTGCCCGGGCTCGCCTTCCTGAATAATTGCGGAATTTTGCCGACGAAGGCACCCGCGTTGCGATTGTAATCGGTTTTGCCGTCCGCGCAACAGCCAGCGGCGTTCCTCCAAGCCAGGGTGTTGGTGAATCGAACCCTGGGAGGCGGAACTACTGTCCCGCCTCGATCTTCGGAGTGATCAATCCAATGTGATCCACGCCTGCTGCGTGCCCGATGTCGATGACTTCGGCGACGTCGCCGAAGTTCAACTTGTCATCGCCCTTGATGAACATGACCCGCTCTGCGCGGGAGGCGAAGATAGTAGTGAGCTTGGTGAGCAGGTCGGCTTTTGCGACGTCGTCCTGGTTGATCTTGTAGCCGGGATCCCCGCCGCCGGGACGCGAGGTAACGGTGACGACGATGGTGCGGTCGTTGTCCTGCTGGTCCTGGTGGTTCTTGGGGGGTTGAGGCACGAGAGCGTCGAGCCCCTTCGGCGTGACCGGCACAATGACCATGAAGATGATCAGCAACACCAGCAAGACGTCGATCAGAGGGGTGACATTAATATCCGATGAGAGACCACCTGGTCCGGCACCACCGCCCATTGCCATAAGTCAAAATCCTCGTTTCTGCAAATCTGAATCTAGATCTTTTATTGTCCGCCCGCAGCAGCCGGGGGCTTGGTGAGGGTCTGGCGCTGCTCGGTGAGCAGGCCGACTTCATCCACGCCGGCGGTCCTGACCTCATCGATCGTGTCGGTCACCGAGCCATACTTGGCGCGGGCGTCGGCACGGATGAAGATCTCTTTGCTGGTCTTGTCTTTGAGCGCATCCTGAACCTTGGAGCCGAGGTTGTCTGCCGAGACCTGGTTCTGGCCGAGGAAGACGCGTCCATCACGAGTGACGGCGACGACGATGGCATCTTCCTTGTCGGCATCAGGCATGGCGGTCGGGTTATCGGTCTTGGCCAGGTCGACGTTGACCTTGTTCTGCAGCATTGGCGTGATAACCATGAAAATGATCAGCAGGCACAACATTACGTCGACCATGGGGGTGACATTGATGTTGGAGTTGACCTTCCTGCCTTCGTCGCGCTTGTTGATTCCCATTAATCTGCCCCGTGAACGAGCTATTTATCGATCTTGTCGTGGTGCGTTGAGTTAGTTTTCAAAGACGCTGCAGGACGGTCCCGGCGGCGGTCGAGCGAATTTATGAAGCGATCTTTCATGCTGCCGCCTGCAATCTCAAGCGACAGCATGAAAGGTGCCCTGCTCTCCCACTCACGGGTTGCCGTGGTTAGCGGCGGTTCTGCTTGATGAAGTAGTCGACCAGTTCGCTCGAGGAGTTATCCATCTCGACGTCGAAGGCTTCTACCTTACCGGTGAAATAGTTGAAGGTCATGACGGCGGGGATGGCGACGAGAAGTCCGAACGCCGTGGTCACCAGGGCTTCGGAGATACCGCCGGCAACTGCGCCGATACCGGAGGTCTTCTGCGTGGCGATCTGCTGGAAGGCGTGCAGAATACCGACGACCGTTCCGAAGAGGCCGATGAAGGGCGCCGTGGATCCGATGGTGGCGAGACCGCCCAGGCCGCGCTTGAGCTTGGCGTGAACGATAGCCTCAGACCGCTCGAGAGCGCGTTCGCTCGAAGCGATCTGGTCCTCGGTGATGGCGCCGCCGCTGCCGAAGTTGCGAAACTCCTGCAGGCCGGCAGTGACGACTTCGGCGAGATGGGACTTCTTGTTGCGATCGGCGACCTTGATGGCTTCGTCGAGCTTGCCTTCCTTGAGGGCGCCGGCCACGCGGGGCGCGAACTCACGGGACTGCTTCTTGGCGGCGCTGAAGTAGAGGGCGCGATCGATGATGACCGCGAGCGACCAGATCGACTCGATGAAGAGCACGATAACGACGCACTTGACCAGCAGGCCCATGTTGTTCCACAGATCGAGGGGGCTGAAACCGGGGGCAGAGGCCTCCTGGAAGAAGCTGAGGGTTGCCGGATGAAGTGCCATGTGAGATAGGTGAGCGAGAATCACTGAATCTTTCCTCCTAAGGAGTAGCTGCTGGATGCCTGGAACGAGTTGCGATTAAGAGTGAAACCGATGCGGCAAAGCGCGCCTCAGCGGCAAAGAATAGACGATCAGCCGCCCAGGCTGAAAACCACGTTCACCTGAGTCCCTACTTCAACGGGTTCGCCGTTGAGCAAGTAGGGCTTGTACCGCCAGGAACGGACCGCTTCCATGGCTGCCTGTTGAAGCATAGGAGGACCGCTCACTACCTGAAGCCCTTCGATGGTGCCGGTCTTCGAAATGGTAGCCTGCAGGACGACAGTTCCTTGGATCCTCGCGGCCTTGGCGATGGCCGGATACTGGGGCTGGGTCTTGACCAGGACGTTGCCGGCCATGACGCCGGAAGAGACGGCAATCTTTTTAGGCGCTGCCGCCTTGACAACAGGAGCAGGGCCGGTGCCGATGCCGCCAAGGATGCCGCCCATGACGCCGCCAGCCGCTCCGTTGGGATCGCCACCCATTCCAGCGACTCCGCCCGCGGAAGGCGGCGGCGCTGCGGATTCGGTGACCTGCTTGATGACCTTGGGGATTTTGCTGGGAGCGGTGAGCTGATTATTCATCATCTCCGACTGGATCTTGACAACTTTGATGGGTGTCGGAGGGGGTGGCGGCGGAGGAGGAGGCGGTGGGGGTGGCGCCGCAAGCAACATGGCCTGGGCCTGCTTCGGGAGTGCTTCGGGGTAGATCAGCGGAATCAAGATCAAGATGAGCAGGATGCCGCCATTGATGATGAAGGCCCCGATTGCCCACCACTTGCTCTTGGTCTTAAGCTTACCGCCTGATTCCACCAGGCTGTCTTCAAACATGGCCTACCTCGCAGGGAACAATTGACTCTGAACTATGTAGACACCGGACGTAAGGCTTTTGATCCCGAAACGGGAATCCCACAGAAGTTGCAGAAATCGGATTCTATACCACGGCGCGTAGAAGTCAAAAGGCAATTGCAGGTTGAGTGGAAGTCTGCGCCAATCCTGAGGATCGGAGGCCGGATCGATTCTGGGAGTGCTTGAGATTGGGACAGGCGGCCGGCGGCCGGCAATGGTTGCGCATTGGTTGTGCGGGCGGTTGCGCGGGGATCGCGGCGAGGGGTCGCTTGGATGATTGCAGCGACCCACTTTCGCGCTTGACCGGGTGGGGAACGTTCGCGCTTACGCCCTGCTCCGCTTGCCGGTCGGGAGGGCCACGGTGCGGCCTTTTTCGGTGCGCCACTGCTGGTAGGCGACGAGCATGGGAGCGGCGACGGCAATCGACGAATAGGTGCCGATCAGGATGCCGACGACGAGAGCGAATGAGAACGGATGGAGCACCTCGCCGCCGAAGAAGAAGAGCGAGAGCACGGTGAGGAAGGTGAGGCCGGAGGTGAGCACGGTCCGGCTCAGGGTCTGATTGATGCTGCGATTCACCACGTCGGCGAGGTTCTCGCGGCGCGAGGTGGCGAGGTTTTCGCGAATGCGGTCGAAGACGACGATGGTGTCGTTCATCGAGTAGCCGATCAGGGTGAGAATGGCGGCGATGACGGTGAGCGAGATCTCCATGTTGAAGAGACTGAAGAAGCCTACGGTGATCAGGGTGTCATGGAAGACGGCGACGACGGCGGCAACGCCGTAGATCAGCTCGAAGCGGAACCAGAGATAGACGAGCATGCCGGCGAGGGAGTAGACGGTTGCGAGAAGGGCCTGGTTGCGCAGGGCGGAGCCCACCTGGGGCCCGACGATTTCGACGCTGCGGATCTCCGCCTTGTTCTCGGGATAGTTGGTTTCGAGGGCATTCACGATGGCGGCGCGGCCGGCATCGAGCGAAGCTTCCTTGGTATCCCGCTGCGGGAGCGAGATGAGAACTTCATTGCTGCTGGCGGCACTGGACGCGGCCGAGGTGAAGCTCTGGATGTGCGTGTCTTTGAGCCCAGCGTGATCGGCGGCCACACGAATACGGTCGACATCCGGCTTGTGATCGAACTTCACACGCACCTGGGTACCACCCTGGAAGTCGACATCGAGGGGAAGATGGTGCCAGAAGAGCAGGCTGCCAATGCCAGCCACGCTAAAGATCAGGGAGAAGGCGAGGAAGTACCACTTTTTTCCCAGCCAGTCGATGTTTACGCCACGAAACAGTTCCACGAAGTCCGCCTACTTACTTGAATTGGGGCTGCGGCCGATGCCGCGCCTGCGTTGAGATACTTACTTGCCCTTGGTGATGATGGCGTGGAGCAGGAACCCCTGAGCGGCGAGAGCGACGCCGCAAAGAACGAAGCCTGCAAGAAGGCCGAATCCGTGGAGTGGGCCATCGTTCGAAGTTTTCGCCAGATCAGTCATATGGAAAGCGCCTCTCCGCGCTGCTTGCGGTTGAGGTTGGCGTCGAAGATCACCCGGGAGACGAAGACAGCGGTGAACAGGTTGGCCAGCAAGCCGATGGTGAGGGTGACGGCGAAGCCACGTACGGGGCCGGTCCCGAAGATGAAGAGAATCGCCGCCGAGACGATGGTCGTGACGTGGGTGTCGATGATGGTAGTCCAGGCGTGAGCGAAGCCCTGGTCGACGGCGGCGCCCGGCGATTTGCCGGCGTGGAGCTCTTCGCGGATGCGCTCAAAGATCAGCACATTGGAATCGACGCCCATGCCGATGGTAAGGATGATGCCGGCGATGCCAGGGAGGGTGAGGGTCGAGCCGCTGAAACCCATGAAGCCGAGCAGGATGACGAGGTTGAGAAAGAGCGCCAGGTCGGCGTTGATGCCCGCGCCGCGATAGTAGATGAGCATGAAGGCCATGACGACAAGCATGCCGATGAGCGACGCGAGGACGCCCTGACGGATGGAATCAGCGCCGAGCGAGGGGCCGATGGTGCTTTCCTGCAGATAGCTGATGGACGCGGGAAGCGACCCGGTGCGCAGCAGCATGGAAAGATCCTTGGCCTGCTGCTCGCCCATGGCGCCGCCGGAGATGGTGCCGGTATCGCGGATCTGGTCGCGAATGGTCGCGACCTCCTGGAGCTTGTTGTCGAGGACGATGCCGAGGCTCTTGCCCTTGTTCGCGCCGGTAAAGTCGGCGAAGTGGTCGCCGGCGGCGTGGGTCAAGTAGAAGACGACCTGGGGCTCGTTGGTGTTGGGATTGCGGCTGGTCTGGGCATCGCGGATATCGGTACCGCCGACTTCGGCGATCTTTTTGATCTGGTAGATCTGGTCGGGGCTGTTGGGACCGGCGACGCCGGCGGGCTCATGCATCAGGACGGAATCATAGGGCACATTGCCGCCGAGAGCCTGAAGGGCCGAGGCTTCGTCGGGATACGGGCCGCCCTGGACCTCGTGAATCTCGAGGCGGGCGGTGGATTGAATGATGTCATGGACGCGGGCGAGATCGCTAACGCCGGGCAACTCGACCAGCAGCTGATTGCTGCCGAGGTTGTACTCCTGGATGACAGGCTCGGCGACGCCCAGCGAATCGATGCGGCTGTTGATGGTTTCGCGGGCCTGCTCGAGAGTGCGCTGCTCCAGGTCCTTGATGGCCTGGGGCTTCATGGTCAGCGTCCAGGAGGTGCTGTTGGGGGCGCTGATGTCGTAAGTCGAGCTGTAGCTGTTATCGAGGGTGGTGCGAATGTCGCCGACCCGATCGGCCGGCGCGCCCTGAATCTGGATGGTCTCAGGATGGGCGGCATCGGGCTTGGTCACGGAACCTACGGTGATTCCGGCCTGCTGCAAGGCGCTCTGGATGCGCGCGGCGTCGGAGTCGGTGGTCGCGCCGATCGCTTCCTCGACGTGGACCTGGAGAACGAGATGAGTGCCGCCACGCAGGTCGAGGCCGAGGTTGATGCGGCTGGCGACGGCCTGCTTGAGAGCAGCAGGACTGACCCCATGAGGAATGCCGAAGATGCCGAAGACGCAAACGGCGAGGGCGGCGAGGATGACGATGATCTTGGTGGTGAGATTCTTGCGCATTGGATTCCTGAAAAGTGTGCTGTGCCGAAGGACCTGCCGTGCCGGCTTTTCGACTGTGCTGCCTGGACTACATGTCTCGCCGCACTTGCCTTAAGCGGGTGCTACTTGCCTTCCTCGGGCGTGGTGACAGAGGCGATGGCGCTCTTGACGACCTCAACCTTGATGTTGTCGGGAGGGAGGCGGAGTTGGACGGCGTCATCGCGCAGGGCGATGACGGTGCCGCGCATGCCGCCGGTGGTGGTGACTTTGTCGCCGGGCTTGAGGTCGCTGAGCATCTGCTGCCAGGCCTTCTGCTTGTTCTGATTCGGGCGGATCAGGAGGAAATAGAAGACGACAATGATCAGCAGGAAGGGCAGGAACGAGACGACACCGGGCGGCAGGGCGGGTAGGGCGAATGCGAGGGACAACATATAAGAGACGTTCCTTCTATCGAGAGACCCTGCCGGTCGACAGCCGGCCAGCCTCTCGGCAATGAATTCAGTTCGACGATGGAAGGCCCTGTCTTCCCCAGACCGGAACCGGGCCTGTGAACCAAGCGCCACATGAGCATACCGGAGCACGATGTCTGGGAAGAGAATCAAGGCTGGGAGGAGGGCGCTTGTCGACCGGAACGTGCCCGGGAAACTGCGGAACCCGACTGCCTGCTGCTTCCTGCCTGCTGCTGGAGCCCGGCCGGTTCAGACTTCGCTGGCTGCGGCACCGGTGTTGCGTGCGCGCACCCGCGCGAGGAGAGCCGGAAGGGTTCCTAACTCAATAGCATCTCTGACCGATTCCATCGTGTCAAGGTAGAAGGCCAGGTTATGGAGCGTATTCAGGACTGCGCCCAGTACCTCCTGGGTGACAAAGAGGTGGCGCAGGTACGCGCGGCTATAGCGAGCGCAGACCATGCAGCGGCAGGCGGGGTCGAGCGGGCCGGGGTCTTCGGCGAAGCGGCGGTTTTTGATATTGAGGCGGCCCTCGGAGGTGAAGAGCAGCCCATGGCGGGCGGCGCGAGTGGGGAGCACACAGTCCATCATGTCGACGCCGAGGGCGGCATACTCGACTATTTCCTCGGGATAGCCGACGCCCATGACGTAGCGTGGTTTGTCCGCGGGGAGATAAGGCAGGGTGGCCTCGATCATCTCGCGGGTGAGCTGGCGAGGTTCGCCGACGCTGAGGCCGCCGATGGCGTAACCGGGGAAGTCGATGGCAACGAGGCGCTCGGCGGACTCGCGACGGAGATCGGGAAACATGCCGCCCTGGACGATGCCGAAGAGGCTTTGGGTCTGGCCGGCGAAGGGGTCTTTGGGATTGCCGTTGCCCCAGGGCCGCTCGTGCCGGTGGGCGACGAAATGGGCCTTACTGCGCTCGGCCCAGCGCAGGGTGAGGTCGAGCGAGTGACGGGCGCGGGCGTAGTCGGCCGGGTACTCGGTGCATTCGTCGAAGGCCATGACGATGTCTGCGCCGAGGGCGATCTGGACGTCCATGGAGTGCTCGGGCGAGAAGAAGTGGGAGGAGCCGTCGAGATGGGAGCGGAAACGGACGCCTTCTTCAGAGATCTTGCGCAGGCTGCTCAGGGAGAAGACCTGGAAGCCGCCGGAGTCAGTGAGCAAGGCGCGCGGCCAACTCATGAATTTATGCAGGCCGCCGAGGCGGCGGATGAGTTCGTGACCGGGACGGAGGTAGAGGTGGTAGGTGTTGCCGAGGATGATCCTGGCGCCGAGTTCCTCGAGCAGGTGCTGGGGAACGGCCTTGACGGTGGCCTGGGTGCCGACGGGCATGAAGACGGGCGTGTGAACGGTGGCGTGCGGCAGCTCGATCGTGGCGCGGCGGCCGGCTTCGGCTGTGGTTTGGATTTGGAAGTTCAAGATGGCCTGGGAGTAGTTTACCGGGCCAGGCAGTCAGCCTACCTGGCGCGAATCAAGAGATCGCGGCTCGTCTACTCCCCAACGCGAATCCTGATCCCTATTCTTCCGACCAGGGGGGTGCCCAGAGTCAGGGTGGGGGTGCGGCCTACTTCGATGGCGCGGTTGAAGAGATTTTCTGCGGCGGTGAAGACTTCGAGGCGGCGGCCAAACTCGTGCGAGGCATAGGCATCGAGGCGGAAGTAGCTGTGGAGCAAGTAGGTGTTGAGATCGTTGTCGTACTGGTTGCCGCTCATGCGTCCCTGGAAGCTGAGCAGACCGAGGCGGCGGTCGCTGAAGCGGGCCTGCAGGGTGCCCATGTTGCGGGCGACCTGGGGGATGCGGCAACCGACGAGCGTGGTGTCGGGAGTGCCGCAGGCGACGAGGACCGGCTGCGAGGCGAATTTTGTCACCGTCGCATTGGCATATTGATAGCCGCCGATCAGCGAGAGCCAGCGGGCGGGGGCGGCCTCAGCGTCAAAGCTGACGCCGCGGCTCTCGATCTGGCCGAGGTTTTCGCGCTGCTCGGTGATCTGGGTGGGGGTGGTGCTCTGGGTAAGCGCGGTGATGGGGTCGTTGACTCGGGTCCAAAAATAGCTGGCGCGCAGGGTGGTGCTGTAGCGGGTGGCGAAGACGATACCTGTCTCCCAGCCGGTGGCGCGTTCGGAACGCAGGTTGGGATTGGCCCTGGTGAGCTCCTGGCCGACCTGGCCGGTGCGGTAGAGCTCGTTCTCGGTGGGGGCGCGGTAGGCGCGGAAGCCAGAGGCGGTCAGCGAGAGATTGGGGGTCAGGCGGCGAACGATGCCGAGCCGGGGATCGAAGACGGTCTGGGAGAAATCGGGAAGATGGGCAGCGGCGAGCGGCGGGCTGCTCCACTGGATGGCGGTGAAGTTGGAGAAATGATCGATGCGGCCGCCGGCGCTGAGGGTCCACCTGGCGGGCGTCCATAGGGCTTCGCCATAGACGCCGGTCTGGCGCTGGCGATCGCTGGTGTCGAGGATGCCGCTGGGGACGTTGGCCTTGTAGCTGGTTTCGAAGTCGGTGGCGCGGACGTCGTGAGTGTCGGCGCCGCCAAGGACGACGAGCTTGGCCCCGATGGGCTGGCTCCAGCGCGCGGCGCCGCCGAGTTCCTGGGCGGGGGTGATGCCGAGGCGGGTGAGGATTTCGGAGTTCCGGCCGACGGCGATCGAGGAGTAGCTCTGGCGGTAGCTTTCGTCATCGCCGAAGAGGCGGACGAAGAGCGAGCCGCCGTTGGCAGCCGTCCAGTCGGCACCGGTCGAGTAGCGCCAGAGGCGGGTACCGTTGGTCTGGAGGGGCGTGCCATTGGAGCGGGCTTCGTTGAAGCCGCTGCCCTTCAGGAAGAGGCGGCCGGTGGAGAGAAAACCGCGATCGATCTCGACGAGGCCGTTCTGCGCGTGGACGTTGGAGGGGATGTCGATGGCGCCGCGCTGATCGGGGGCGGTGAGGATGTAGCCGTCGGTGCGGAGGAGGCTGCCTGCGCCGAGGGCGCTCCATCTGCCGGATTGGAGGGTCGCGAGCAGGGTGTTGTCGGTGGTGTTTTCGGAGCCGTAGCTGCTGAGGTATTGGAAGGTGTTGCCGGCGGGGCGGACGGGGATGAAGCTGATGACGCCGCCGACGGCGCTCGAGCCGTAGAGGTCGGAGGCGCCGCCGCGAACGACTTCGATGGATTTGATGCTGAGCTCGGGCAGCTCTTCCCAGTGGATCCAGCCGCCGTAGGGATCGAGCAGCGGGATTTCATCGCTGAGCACCAGGGTGCGGCTGGCTGCGGTGGAACCGAGACCGCGCAACGAGATGCCTTGCGAGGTTGGGTTGGCAACGAGCGAGCTGGAGCGGCGGAAGAGCTCCGCGCCGGGCACGAGGCGGAGCTTGTTATCGAGGGCCACGGAGGCGGATTGATTGAGCTCGGCGGTGGTGAGATTGCGGGTGTTCGCCGGGCTGTCGAGCGAAGCCAACGGCGAGAGATATGCAGTGACGGCGACGGATTGCGTTTCGGCAGCGGGCTTGAGGATGATGGGATTGGCGGGGGAGGATGAATCGGTAACCGAGGCGGTGACGAATCCGGGAGCAGTGACCTGGAATTCGGTGACCCCGGATGGCAGCGTGAAACGGCCGGTGGCATCGGTGACGGCGAGAGCGCTGCCGTTTTTCGCCAGAATGTGCGCGCCCTGGATGGGTGCGTTCTGAGTATCCAGCACCTGGCTGGCTGCTTGCGTGGATTGGCCACAAAGTACGTCTACCTGGCCGGCAACGGCGAAGAAGACACACAGAAGGGCTGGAAGAAGCCGAGGCCTGGGCATGTTGCTAGGATATCGCCTTGCTTACCGGCGGGTAAGCAAGTGGACGGCGGCGAGGCGGTTTTCGCCTTCATCGGGCAGCGCCGCGAGCAGGGCGGCGATGGTTTGCCGGAGTACGGGATGGAGGAGATCGGGCGCGATCGCGGCGAGCGGGGCGAGCACGAAGCGGCGCTCTGCGAGCGCCGGGTGGGGCAGAGTGAGAGCCGGTGAGTGGATGATGCGGGAGGCAAAGAGCAGAAGGTCAAGATCGAGAGTGCGAGGGCCTTTGGGCTGCGCCTGACTGCGGTCGCGGCCGAAGTCGCGCTCGATGGCAAGCAGTTGTTCGAGCAGCTGGATGGGTTCGAGACGAGTTCTTAAGGCGACTGCCGCGTTGATGAAATCCGGCTGGTCGACGGTGCCGACGGGCTCGGTTTTGTAGAACGCGGACTGTGCCGTCATCTCTCCGATCGCAGAGAGACGCTGGATCGCGGCCTGGAGCGTAGCGGCTGGGTCACCGGCCGGCGAAGCGAGGTTTGAGCCTAGCCCGACATATGCGGTGTCTGCGGTTTGCATGAAAAGTCCGCCTTCCTGGCGAGTATAGCCAACGCCTTTGGTCGCGGCCGGCTCAGTCGCATGCAGGAGACGTGACTATGATGACTGGATGCGTGTTGCATTCTTTGGGGGCAGCTTCGATCCTCCGCATCGAGGGCACCTGGCGATTGCGCGAGCGGCGATCGAGCGGCTGGCGATCGATCGCGTGTTGATGGCTCCGGCGGGCGCGCAGCCGCTGAAGCTGCACTCGCCGACAACCAGCTTTGGGGACCGGCTGGCGATGGTGGAGTTGGCAGTGGAGGGCTCACCGGCGATGATGGCCTCCGCTATCGATGCGCCGCGAGAAGACAGGAGGCCGAATTACACCTTGGAGGTGCTGGCCTCGATGAAGGCTGAATTGCAGGCAGAAGACGAGTTGTTTTTTTTGCTGGGCGCGGATGCCTTTCTAACGATGCGGCAGTGGCACCGGGCGGCGGAGCTGCTGTTGCTGTGTGACTCGATCGTGGCGGCCCGCCCGGGATTTGCGATGGACGATGTCGCGGCGGCGTTGCCGGATGGCGTACGCGTGAGTCGACTGGAGGGAGCGGCCAGGCCGGGTGTGGTCCCGTGGCGGCTGCGCAACGAAGCCGGCCAATCGTCGACATTGTCGCTGATGCCCGATCTGCGGGAGGATATCTCCGCGACGGAGATCCGGGCGGCGGTTGCGGGAGACGTTTCGGGGGAGGGTGTGCTTTGCCCCGCAGTGCTGCGTTATATCGAGCAAAGAGGACTGTACCGGTGAGGCTGCGGGATTGGCGCTGCGCGGCGCGGGCAAGTACGATGGAGGATGACGTAAGGGGAGTCAGCGAGACCTGATGGCATCGACGGAAACACGACACATGATATCGGCGGCGGCAGCGGCCTGTGCGGACAAGAAGGCGGAAGATACGCGCATCCTGGAGCTCGACCCGAACGATTCCGGATTTACGGATTTCTTCCTGATTACGAGCGGGACGAATACGCGGCAGGTGGTGGCGATCTCGGACGAGATCGAGATTCGGATGAAGCGGGAGTTTGGCGTCTATCCGAATGCGGTCGAAGGACGGCGTTCGGGGGAATGGGTGCTGATGGACTACGTCGATTTCGTGGTCCACATCTTTATCGAGGAGAAGCGCGCCTACTACGACATTGAGCGGCTGCGGAAGTCGGCAACCAGCGTGGATATTGAGGAATTGAAGGTTGCGCTGACCGAGAAGGTCAAACAATCGCGAGCGAAATCGGCGAAGAAGGCGGAAAAAAAGAAGGCAGTTCCGGCGAAAAAGGCCGCTCCGGCGAAGAAGAAGGCGGTCGCGAAAAAGGCGCCGGCGGCGAAGAAGACGGCCAAGAAAGCGGCAAAAAAGAGCGCAAAATAGGGCGCTTTCTGGCACGAAAAGGCGCTTTTCTGCGCTGCTGGAGCGAGTTATATGCTGTTTCCGGTTAAGGCCCGGGGATGCGGTGCGCTCGTAGTATTTTTTGAGATTGCGTGGCGACACGCAAGGGATTCAAGCGAAAAACAAGACAGGGCCGGGATTGCTCCCGGCCCTGTCTTGTTTTTCGCACGAGTTTCTAGAACTGAAACTTCAGAGCGATTTGGACCTGGCGACGTTCGTCGCTGGCGGTGGCGCTCCCGCCCGGGGAGCCCTTGATGCCGCCGATGTAGCCCGGGGTCCCGGTGGGGATGTTGTTTCCGTTGGCGTCGGCGGCGGTAGCCACGAGGGAGGAGTAGTCGGTGTTTCCGGGCACGACATACATGTTGTGGTGGTTGAGCATGTTGTAGAACTCACCGCGCAGCTGGACTTTGATCCGCTCCGTCATGTTGAAGTTTTTGTAGACCCCCATGTCGAGATCCCAGTTGCCGGGCGACCAGAACTGGTTGCGGTCCATGCCGGGGTTCTGGAAGCAGCCGCCCCCGCCGGGCGAGGCGCAGGTGGGAATCTCAGAGCCGCCAGCGGCCGCGAACGGCCCGTAGGCGGTCATGCTCGGAGTGGTGCCCTCGGAAGCGGCGACGAAGGCGTTGTAGTACTGGTTGTGCGAATCGAGGGGCACCGGCTGCAGGTTGTAGCTGTCGACGCCGCCGGTATTGACCGCACTGGCGTGGTATTTGAGGTCGGAGGCGGGGGAGACGCGGGGGCAGGAGTAGCCGAAGATATTGGTGCAGTCATAGAGGGAGAATGGCGTGCCGGTCTGAGCGGAGAAGATGGGAGCAAACTCGATGCCGCCGAGGAGGGTGTGGGCGAGGTGATTGCCCTGGAACTCGAGGAATTTCGGCTCGTAGATCGCGCCCAGAGCGAGCCGGTGGCGGATGTCGTAGTCAGAGTTGCCGTGGTCGAGCGCCGGGTTGAAGCCGTTGATATAGCCGAGGTTGAAGTTGTTTCCGGACTGGCTGAAGGTGGAGCTGAGGTTGTCGAGCGAATGGGCGAGGGTGTAGTTGGCGGTGAGCTGCAGGCCGTAACGGCCGAAGTTGGTCTCCTGCAGGCGGACGTTCAGGCCGTTGTAGTAGGCATCGCCGTTCGATTCGCGGACGTTGATGGCGCTGTACTGGAGGTTAAGCGGCAGGCCGGGGGTGGCGTCGCCGAGGTACTCGTTGCCGAAGAAATCTTCATTCTGGGGGGCGATGGAGTATTGATGGATGCCGCGGGTGCCGGTGTATTCGAGGGCCACGACGGTCCCCGGCGCCAGCTCATGCTGGATGGAAAGGTTGTACATGTTGTCGTAGGCGGTATTGAGGTGCGGGGCAAGAGCGCGCAGCTCCGATTGCGGAAGCGCGGCCGAGCCGGAGCCGGAGAGCGGACCGTAGTTCTGGGAGGTCAGGCTGAGCTGGGAGACACCGTTCTGACCGCTGGTGAGGTTGATCACGGCATAGTTGGGGGGATTGAACATGACGTTGAAGGTCACGTTGCCGAAGTTGCGTTCGTAGGCGATGCCATAGCCGCCGCGAACCGACCACTTTCCATCGCCGAAGACGTCATAGGCGAAGCCGATGCGGGGGCCGAAGTTGTGGAAGGCCTGGGCAATGAGGCCGCCCACCGGGCTGTTGGGAGTGGTTTCGACGGCCCCGTCGCGGATCGACTGAAAGATGCTGGAGTCGCCACCTGCCGGGAAGAAGTTCGATTCGAGGCTCGGCTTGGTGTTGTGCTGGACGCCGTAATATTCCCAGCGGAGGCCTAGATTGAGGGTCAGCTTCGGCAGGACCTTCCAGTTGTCCTGGGCGTAGACGGAGCCGTCATTGAAGGTGTTTTCGCGGGTGAAGCTGGGCGGCCCGACGGGCAGGTTGACGGTGCAGGCGGCGGTGACGATGGGCGACTCGGTAGCTGCGTCGTTGTAGCAGGGATATTTGCCCTGCGGGTAGATGGCTGCCTGGAAGCTGTACACGGTGCCGGCCTGGAGGGCGGTGAGGGCATCGGCTTCGTTGGTGCCGGTGGCCGAGATCTGCTGGATCGCGTTCTCATAGGCGCCGAAGGTGCGGTTGTCGCGCAACTGAATGTAGGTGCCTCCGAAATGGAGGGAGTGAGCGCCCTTGGTCCAGCTGAGGTCGGGTTGGAGCTGGTAGAAGTTTTGCGGGCCGCCGAAGGGAATGGAGTTTCCCGGAGAGAGCGGCAAGTATCCGGGAAGGGCGATCGGGGTGCCGGTCACGTTGTCGACGCTCTGGACATTGGCATTATTGAAATAGAGTCCGGGGCCGACGGGAGCGGTGCCGAGGGGCTGGGTATTCTGGAGCCGGTTATAGGCGAACTTGGCGGAGACGATCAGGTTGGGCGTAAAGACGTGGTTGACGCTGGCGAGGACGGCCTGATTGTAGTCGTCGGAACCGGTGTTGTAGCCGGTGTAAGGACTGAGGGAGTTCGAGCCGGCGAAGAACTCGTCTTTGAAGCCGACGTAGCGGAAGTACATATTGGTTTTGTCGGTCGCGTTGTAATCGATGCGGTCGATGGTGTCCCAGGAGTTGACCGGGCTGCCGGCGCCGGCATTGATGGGCACCTGGACGCTGACGATCTGGAGGGGATTGGGGCCGGCAAAGCCGGGGACGGCAACGGTTTGCCCAGGAGTGGTATAGGAGGCGAGGGCGCCGTACTGGGCGAAGTAGGCCTGGACGTTGGGGGCGGTGGTGGCGAGGAAGGCGGCAGTCGGAACGGCGAAGGGCTGAGTGCCGCTGCTGCGGACCCGGTTCCATTCGGTGCTGGAGAAGAAGAAGAGCTTGTCCTTGACCCTGGGCAGGAGCGGGCCGCCGACGGCGTAGCCGAAGCGGTTTTCGGTGAATTGATCGTGGGGCAGGTTCGGCAGGCCATTCGCCCGGTTGTAGGCGTTCTGGGAGTCTTCGAAGTAGGTGTTCGCGGCCAGGGCGGCGACGCGATTGTATTCGTACATCGTGCCGTGATAGCTGTTGGTTCCGGACTTAGAGGCGAGATTGACGATGCCGCCGGAGGCGCGACCGTATTGCGCGTCGAAGCCGCCGGTAATGACGCTATACTCCTCGACGCCGTCGAGCGGGATCTGCTGGCCGGTGCTTGCGCCGAAGAGATTGACATTTTCGACGCCGTCGAGCAGGATCTCGGTGCTTGCCGAGCGAGTGCCGGCGATGGAGACACCGACGCCGTTGGCTGAGGTCGAGCCGTTGGGGTCGGAGGCGACGTTGCCGGAGAGAGCGACAAAGTCATACGGGTTCCGGGTAAGACTAGGGAGATCGGCGAGCTGCTGACTGCTGATGGTCTGGCCGACCTCGGAGCTGGTGGTGTTGATGGCCGCACCGGCATCGCCGCCGCTGACCTCGACGACCTCGTTAGTCGCCTGGACGCCGAGCCTGGCATCGACGGTGACATGGCCGCCGACGGCCACCACAATCTCGGAGCTGAACTGGCCGAAGCCGGGCGCGTTGATGGTGACGGTATAGGGGCCGATGGGAGCGTCGGCGAGCGCGTATTCGCCGCGGATATTGGTGGAACCTGCGCGGACTGCGCCGTTGGTTTTGTTGGTCGCCTTGACGGCGGCCCCGGCGACGGCGGACCCGGCATTATCGGTGACGACGCCGGTGATCTGGCCGGTATCGGTCTGGGAGAGAAGGGGTGAAACAGCGGCGAGGACGAGGGAAAAGAACGCGGCGAAAAGTTTTAGATGATGCCTCACGGTACCTCCTGAAGGTGACGGACTTCCAGAGTCAGCTTGCGTTGGGGATCGTTGAAGTGAGTCTATTTACGGTCTGAATAGCTTACGGTCTGAACGGCGCCCTAGAAGAGGGGCAAAGGAGCGATGTCGCTCCATGCGAGAGAATGCTCGCGTGCGACAGGACGGAGGGGGGTGTCGCCATGAAGGGTATAGCTCAAGATGGTGTGCATTCGCATAACCGACCTCCAAGCAAGTGTTCAGTAACGCGACAGGAAGCACGTGAAGGGCCATCGCGAGATCGGCGATAAAGGCGGGAATTGACGAGGAATGCGGCAATCGTGGTTCGCGGGGGATGGCTGGGCCTGCCGAATTGTGGATTCGGCTACGATTTTTCATACTGCCGGCGACGTCCGGCAACCGTGAGAGGCTGAATGCTGCGCGCTTGTCTTCGCTGCCGGACCGCTCCGGCTGGAGTGGTCCGGAGGAGATGCGGCTGGAGGAGATGCGGCTCGCCGGCTGAAAAGGTGTTCTGCGCTTCGCGCCGGCGGTACACTTCGTAGTATTGAAAGTTCTGCTTGCGTGGATTGCCGGGCGGGGGCGGGCCGACGTCTTGGACGGGGGCTATGCTGCTACGTATCTCCAGAGGATTGAGCACTATACTCCGGTGGAAGCCAAGGGATTCGCGTCAGAGAAAGCGTTGATGGAAGCGGTGGGGAAGCTGCGGGGTCGGACGGCCCCGGTGGTGATTCTGCTGGACAGCCGGGGAAAGCAGATGAGTTCGGAGGGATTTGCCGAATGGATCGGGCGGCAAAGAGACCGGGGCGCGCAGAACCTGATCTTTGCCATCGGGCCGGCGGATGGCTGGTCGGCGGGGACGTTGACGGTAGCCACCGGCGAACGGGGATTGCTGCTGTCGTTGGGAGCGATGACACTGCCGCACGAACTGGCGCGGGTGGTGCTGGCCGAGCAGGTGTACCGGGCGTTCACGATCCTGGCGGGACACCCCTATCATGGCGGGCACTGAGGGGGCCGAGGCGGCGGGGGACGGCGAAGCTTCGAGATGGCACTCGGCGAGCGGCTACCTGCGCGGGGGTCTATCCTTTAAACTAAGCGTGTGTTTTCGGGGTGTGTTTGCGGTTGAGGGTAACGGGCGGCCGGGCTTGAGCGGCCCACGGTGGTGGTTGGAAGGAATGGATGTCCTGGTTTAAGCGGCAGGGAGACAATGGCGGGGACGACGGCGCCGGAGCAACGGCTGAAGATGCGGCCAATGCGGAGAGTGCGGAGAAGCGGGTACGCACCGAGGGCTTGTGGACGAAGTGCGAGGCCTGCCGGTCGGTGCTGTGGAAGGCCGACCTGGAGGGCAACCTGCAGGTCTGCCCGAAGTGCGGCAAGCACTTCCGGCTGGATGCGCGATCGCGGATCGAGAGCCTGCTTGAGCCAGGCTATGCGCTGGTCGACCTGGAGTTGAAGTCGACGGATCCGCTGCATTTCGTCGACCTGAAGACTTATAAGGCGCGGCTGCGGAAGGCGCAGGACGAGACGGGGCTGAACGACGCCATCGTGAATGCGACGGGCATGCTGAACCATCATGCGGTGGTGCTAAGCGTGATGGAGTACGCCTTTATCGGCGGCAGCATGGGGGCGGTGGTCGGAGAGACGATTGCGCGAGCGATCGACCGGTCGCTCGCGACGCGGCTTCCCTTGATTATTGTCGCGGCCTCGGGCGGGGCGCGGATGATGGAGGGGATCGTCAGCCTGATGCAGCTGGCGAAGATCTCTACCGGCCTTGGGCTGCTGGACGATGCGGGAATTGCTTACCTGTCTGTGTTGACCGACCCCACGACGGGCGGGGTGACGGCGAGTTTTGGCATGCTCGGCGACCTGAATATCGCCGAACCCGGCGCACTGATTGCCTTTGCCGGTCCGCGGGTGGTGGAACAGACGATCCGGCAGAAGCTGCCGGAGGGCTTCCAGAGGTCGGAGTTCCTGCTAGCGCACGGCATGCTGGATGCGGTGGTGGATCGGCGGGAGTTGAAGGGCTATTTGAGCCGGGTGCTCGATTTCATGCAGCCGAGCGGGGCCAGGCCGGACGGGCCAACCGTGGACGCCGGCGCACAGGAAGCGGGAGCTTAGGCGGGTATGTCTTACGCGGCGGCAATCGAAGGATTACAGGCGCTGGCCGGGGAGCTGGCCACGAAGCCCGGGGCGCCGCGACGGAAGTTCCGCCTGGAAGATATGCGCCTGCTGCTGCGCGAGCTGGGCGAGCCGCAGCAGCGCTTCCGCGCGGTGCTGATCGCCGGGACGAACGGCAAGGGGTCGACGGCGGCGACGCTGGCGAGCATTCTGGCGGCGGGGGGCGCCAAGGTGGGGCTGTTTACTTCGCCGCACCTGTCGCGGGTGAATGAGCGGGTGCGGATTTTGGAGGGCGCCGGCGCGGAAGCCGGAGCGGAGATTCCGGACGAGCGGTTTGGGGCGTTGTATTTCGAGGTTGACGAGGCCGCTGCGCGGCTGGTGCGGAAGGGGCTGTTGCCGGACCATTCCAGTTTTTTTGAAGCGGTGACGGCCCTGGCATTCCTTTACTTTGCGGCGGAGCGCGTGGACATAGCCGTGCTCGAGGTCGGCATGGGAGGGCGGCTGGATGCGACCAACGTGGTCGAGCCGCTGGTTTCCGTCATTACCGACATCTCTCTCGACCATACGGAGTGGCTGGGGTCGACGATCGATGCGATTGCGCGGGAGAAGGCGGGAATCCTGCGCGAGAACGGCGTGCTGGTGACGCTGCCTCAGCATCGCGAGGCGAATGAGGCGCTAGGCGAGATTGCGGTCGCTCTGGGGGTTCGCGGGGTGAATGCGGCGGAGTATCTTCCCGTGCCGGGCGCGGCGCTCGAGGCGGGGCGGAATCGATATCCGGCCGAGGTGATGGGGACGGCGGTGACGATCGACTCGCCGCTCGCAGGCCAGCACCAGCAGAGGAACATTGCGCTGGCGATCGCGGCGGCGGTTGAATTATGTAACAGTCACGGTTACAAATTGACGGCCAAGGACATTGAGAGGGGCGTGCGGGCGACGGCGTGGCCGTGCCGGCTGGAGCTGGTGGCCGGGAATGGCGGCCGGCCTGACGTTTTGCTGGATGTCGCCCATAACCCGGCGGGCGCCTGGGCGCTGCGGGCGGCGATCTCGGCACGGCTGGAGGCGGAGAGCGCTGGTTCGACTTCGCCGGTCTCTCGCTCGACCACGCTGGTGTTTGGATGCCTGGCAGACAAGGCGCTCGACGAGATGGCGCAGATCCTCTTTCCCTTGTTCGACCGGGTGCTGGTTACGGAGGTCGACTCGCCGCGAACCGCGAGCGTGGAGTCGATGATGGCCGCAGCGGCGGCAACCGGAGCCCTGGCCGAGGCGGCACGGGATGCCAGCGCAGCCATGGCGAGGGCCTACGAACTGACGCCTGCCGATGGACTGATTGTGGCGGCTGGATCGGTCTACCTGGCGGGGCGGGTGCGCCGCGAGCTGGCGGGAGCGCCACAGGCATGACGTCGCCGGTAGGGCGCCCGGAGCCGCTGCCGGTTGGAAACCGGCTGCTGGGAGACCTGGTGCAAGCTCCGCTTTTTTTCTCGGCGACGGCTTTCTTCGGTACGCTTTCGCTGACGGCGTCGTTGTTTGAAAAGAGTGGACAGATGCAGCATCGGATTGCGCGGCTGTGGGCCAAGACGTCGATGCGAATCGCGCGGTCGCCGGTAACGATTGCGGGTGAAGATAACCTCCGGCGTTACCCGGTTGCGGTTTTTGCCTCGAACCACCTGTCGTTCATGGACACGCCGGCGCTCTTCAGCGCAGTCCCTTTCCAGTTCAGGATCCTTGCCCGTCAATCTCTGTGGAAGGTGCCGTTTATCGGTTGGCATTTGAACCGGTCGGGGCAGATTGCGGTGAATACCGACAATGCTTCTTTTGGGAGCCTCAGCGCGGGGATCAAGGCGTTGAAGGCCGGCATGCCGCTGATTGTCTTTCCGGAGGGCGGCCGGACGAGGGATGGCCATGTCACCTCGTTCATGGATGGGCCGGCTTACATGGCGATCCGGACGGGTGTGCCGCTGGTGCCGATGGCGATTGTGGGCACATATGAACTGCTGCCGATTGGGGCGAGGCATTTTTACCCGCAGCGGGTGAAGTTGGTGGTCGGAGAGCCGATTGAGAGCTCGCGCTACACGATCAGGCAGGTCGAGGAGCTGACCGAGCGGCTGAAGGCGGAGATCGGGCGACTGTATTACGCTTCTTCGCACCTTGAACCGAGCCTGGAAGGACCGGGCTTTGACCCGGAGGAGCCGGCCAGGCGGGATTTGCGGGAGCCGCCGGTATCGGAGTTGCAGGGAAAGCAGGGATTTTGATGAGCAAGATCGAAGGCCAGCGGCCCGGCTTAGCCGGGCCGCGCATTGCGCTACCGGAGCCGACCTCGACAGATGCGGCTTACAACCAGAGGGCCTGGGCGCCTTACTTTCACGCGCTGGCGGCTTCGGGAGCGATCGGGGTTCCGATTCCGCTGGATGCCTCGCCGGCGACCGTCGCCAAGTTAGTTGAGACCTGCGTGGGCGTGCTGCTGCCCGGGAGCCCTGCCGATGAGAATCCGCAGAAATATGGCGCGACCCGCATCGAGCAGTGTGGGGCTCCGGACAGTGCGCGGGAGGCAGTGGATGAGCTGCTGCTGCAAGATGCCTTCAATTTGTACAAGCCAATCCTGGGGGTCTGTTATGGTTTGCAGGCGCTGAATGTGTGGCGAGGCGGGACGCTGCTGCAGCACCTGCCACTGACCACCTCGGTCGATCACGATCCCGGGCCGGGGGTGCTGAGCGCACATTCGATTCGGGTCTCTGCCGGGGGCAAGCTGGCGGCCATTATCGGCACTCCGGAAGACCTGGTCTCGATCACAGAACCCGCGGCCACGATTGTGAACTCAAGCCATCACCAGGCGGTAGACGAAGCCGGAGATGGCCTGCTGGTGAGCGCCCGCTGCTGGGAGGACGGCTGCATCGAGGCGCTGGAGGGGACGGCACCGGACCACTTTGTGGTGGGCGTGCAATGGCACCCGGAGCGGAGCTTCGATGCCAGCCGCGCGTCACGGCAGATCTTTCGCGCGTTTGCCGAGGCTGCCGCGAGGTACCGGCCGAGGGTGATTCTAGAGTCGCTGGCGCGGTGAAGCCGGGGAGCGCGGAAGTGACGGGGGAGATGGTTTCGGCGGCGGTCAGCGCTGCTGGACTGTCGACGCTGAACGAAGACGTGGCCGATCAGTTCGCCGCCTACTATGACCTGCTGCAGCGCTGGAATGCGAGGCTGTCGCTGACCTCCATTCGGGATATGCCGGCGGTTCTGCAGAGGCACTTCGTCGAATGCATCTTTTGTGCGGACAATTTGCCTCAAGGCCTGGAAACGCTGCTCGATTATGGCTCGGGCGCTGGATTTCCCGGAATACCGATTGCGCTTTGCCGGCCGGAGCTCCAGGTGACATTGGCCGAATCTCACGGAAAGAAGGTGGGGTTTCTCCGGGAAGCTCTCCGCGTGCTGGGGTTGAGCACGGAGGTGTTTGCCGGCCGGGTGGAAGACATGGCGGCGGAGCGACGCTTTGATGCGGTGACGTTGCGGGCCGTTGAGAAGATGGGTGAGGCGGCGAAGGAAGCGGGCAGGCGAGCGAGCGCCGATGGAGTGCTCGTGCTTCTGACGAGCTCGGAGTCGATGTTGCTGCCGGCCGGGTTCAGGATAGAAAGCGAGATTGCGATTCCCGGTGCGGAACGGCGGGTCATGCTGCTCGGCAGGCATAAGCCGTGAGCATGTTCCACGTGGAACATGCTCAAGCGCTCGATTGCAGGAGAACCCGTTTTGTTCCACGTGGAACAGGCTTCGCGGGGCTGCCTTGGTGAAGGCTGCCTGAACGGGGGTGGCCACGGAAACGGTGGGGATTTCCACCGGCATTCCACTGCAATCGAGCGCCTTCCGCGCGGCGCTTACTCTTGTCATCCTCAACCAACGACAGGGTTTAGCGCCTTGCTTGCGAATCGCGCCCAGGCAAGATCCACAGAGGGCTCCATTTCCGCACAGGGTGGCCGCGTTGCCTCTGCCGGCTGCTACGGATAGTCTTTCGAGAGATGGCAAAGGTCCTTGCAGTCGTAAACCAGAAGGGCGGCGTGGGCAAGACCACCACCGCCATCAATTTGTCCGCAGCATTGGCGATGGAAGGGCTTCGCTGCCTGCTGATCGATTGCGACCCCCAGGCGAACTCTACCGGCGGGTACGGCTTCCCCCGGGATGACGAGCGGGATTCGGTCTATGACGTGCTGGTGGGCGAGGCTACGCTGGCCGGGGCAGCTCTCCAGACCGAGATCGAGACGCTGAGGCTGGTGCCCTCGAGCAAGAACCTGATCGGCGCGAATGTCGAGCTGATCCAGGTGGAGAAGCGGGCCTACCGGCTGAAGGATGCGGTCGATGCGGTGCGCGGCGAGTATGACTACATTCTGCTCGATTGCCCGCCGGCGCTGGACCTGCTGACGTTGAACTCGCTGGTCGCGGCCGACCGGCTGCTGGTGCCGATGCAGGCGGAATACTTTGCCCTTGAGGGGATCAGCGAGCTGATGAATACGCTCGACCGGGTGCGGGGCAGCTTTAACGCCGGGCTCGAGATCGAAGGCGTGCTGCTGACCATGTATGACGATCGCACCAACCTGGCGCAACAGGTGACGGAGAACCTTCGAGAGTTTTTCAAGGAGAAGCTGCTCAAGACGGTCATTCCGCGCAATGTGCGGCTGGCGGAAGCACCGAGCTACGGCAAGCCAGTGCTGCTGTACGACCCGAAATCGCGGGGCGCGGAGAGCTATCGCGACCTGGGTACGGAGTTGCTGGCGCGCAACGGGATTGAGAGTCCAAGGGCGAAGGAACGCAAGAAGGCGGCCAGCAAGGCGCGTGAGGTCAAGGTCAAGTTCTGGCCTTATGGGTGATGGGTTGCCGCAGAGCTCCGCGTCTGGTTTGGAGTGGGAGTGCAGATCGCTCCGCTGCGCTTCGCTTCGGCCGAGATGACATTTTTGGTTGGTTTTTGGGTTAGGGATTGCTTTTTTGGCGAATGATACTTTTTTGGGTTGGTTTGGGCGAGTTGAGAGATCTGGGCTGGGTGGGTTGTTGCCTGAACGAGGAGATTAGGGATGAGTGCTGTGGCTGAACCTCAAAAGCGCCGGGCGCTGGGTAAGGGACTAGAGTCGTTGCTGCCAGCGCGGAGCGTGCCAGCGCCGCCGCCGCCGGTCGTCGAGGTGGCGGCTGCTGCGGAAGAGACAGGCAAGCCGCGGGAGATTGCGGTCGACCGGATTGAGCGGAACCCGTTCCAGACGCGGACGCGCTTCGATGAGCAGCAGCTCGAAGAACTCGCCGCATCGATTGCGGCTACGGGAGTGGTGCAGCCGATCCTGGTGCGTCCGCTGAGCGAGGGGCGCTTTCAGCTGATTGCGGGGGAGCGCCGCTGGCTGGCTTCGCAGAAGGCGGGGCGGCCGACTATTCCAGCGATGATCCGGGTGGTCTCGGACGAGCAGGCGATGGAAATGACCATTGTCGAGAACCTGCAGCGGGCGGATCTGAACCCGATGGAGCAGGCGCGAGCGTTTGAGCGGCTGACGCGAGATTTCAAGATGACGCAGGAGCAAATGGCGCAGCGAACGGGGAAGAACCGCGCCTCAATTGCAAACTTTTTGCGGCTGCTCAAGCTGCCGGTCGAGATCCAGGGGAAGGTGGAAGGCGGCGAGTTGTCGTTTGGGCATGCGCGGGCGCTGCTGGCGCTCGAAGGACCGGAGGCGATGTTGAAGGCGGCGCAGAAGGTTGGCGCCCTGGCCATGTCGGTGCGACAGACCGAGACATTCGTGCAGGGCCTGTTGCACCCCGAGTTGAAGGCGACGGCGGAGAAGGCGGCGGAGGAGATCGATCCAAACGTGCGCGAAGCCCAGGAGCGGTTGCAGCGGGCGCTGGGGCTGAAGGTACGGATTTATGACAAGAACGGGCGGGGCCAGGTGGTCATCGACTACGCACGGCTGGAGGATTTCGACTCGCTACTGGAGGCGATTGCGGGTTGATTCCTCGACATCGGTCGGGATGACAACTTCAGGGTTGGTTTGGTCGAGGATCGCTTGTGGCGGGATGACATTTTATGGCTTTGGTGGATGTGAGAGAAGTGTCGAAGAGTTATCCGACGGCTGGGGGGCGGGAGCGGGTATTTGTCACTACGGCTGTTACATTTAAGATTTTGCGGGGCGAGACGCTGGGGCTGGTAGGTGAGTCCGGGTCGGGGAAGAGCACGGTGGCGCGCATGATCCTGGGGCTGGTTGAGCCGGACTCGGGAACGGTGAGCTTCGATGGAGAGATGGTTTTCGATGGGAAGCGGCCGGCTTCGCGGGCGTCGATGCGGCGGGTGCGGCGTCGGATGCAGCCGGTCTTTCAAGACCCGTTTGCGGCGCTGAACCCGCGGATGCGGGTGGCGGAGATTGTGACGGAGCCGCTCACCATCTTCAGTCAAGACGCGGGCGTGGATGCGAGCCGGGCGGGGCTGCGGCGGCAGGCTTCGGAGCTGATGCGGTCGGTGGGCCTCGAGGAGTCGGCGCTGGGGCGGTATCCGCATGAGTTTTCCGGAGGGCAGCGGCAGCGGATCAATATTGCCCGGGCGCTGGCGCTTCGCCCAGAGTTGCTGGTGCTGGATGAGCCGGTGTCGGCGCTGGATGTGAGCGTGGGGGCGCAGGTGGTGAACCTGCTTCGAGAGCTGCAGCGAGAGTTGTCGCTGACTTATCTTTTCATCTCGCATTCGATGCCGCTGGTGCGGTACCTGTCGACCAATATTGCCGTGCTGCGGAAAGGGCGGCTGGTCGAGATGGGGGCAGGCGAAGATATTTGTAACAATCCGAGTAACGAATATACCCGGGAATTGATTGCGGCTACGCCTGTCATGGGTTGAGGCTACGCCTGTCATGGGTTGATTTGTCGCTGTGGTTGTTACAGACGGTTGTCGATTTCAAGGTGTTGCGTCTTTGTTGTAGACGGTATCAGGGCCTGGTTACGGGGGAGAGCTTGTGACGAGCGTGGATCCCCTCCACTGCGCTGCGCTGCGGCCGGGATGAACAATCTTTAGAGTGGTTTGAGTTGAGGGATGACAATTTTGGGTCGTGTGGCTACTGGGTAAAGGAGAGGTTGCGGGCGAAGAAGGGCAGGACTTTTTCCTCGAGCCGCTGGGGGATTTTGCTGATGTGGGTGCCGGCGTAGGTCTCGTAAGTGTGGGGGATGTTGTAGGTGGTGAGATCGCGGTCAAGGGTGACGAGGTCGAGGGGGATCTGCTTGAAATCGTCCTGGGCGCCGGCGTCAAAGGCGATGGCGTGGAGATGTTTGAGGTTGGGGATGTATTGATCGAGCATGGCCAAGGGCTGGTTCGCCTCCCACTTGGCGATGATGTCGCGATGGAGCTTGCCCTCGGTGATGGGCAGGTCGAGGTAGAACGGAGGCGCCCTGGGGTCGGGCGACCAGGCGGCGGCCCAGGCGAGCGAGACGAGGGTGAGGAAGTCGGCCGAGGGTAGTTGGCCCGGGTTGGCGAGGATCTTCTCGGCAGAGGATGGGGCGGTGGGCGGGCCAGAGGGCGACTGCGGAATGGCGAGCGACAGGCAGCAGGGGCTGAGGGCGTAGATGCTGGAGTAAGTATCGGCGTGGCGCATCCCGAGGCGGAGGGTCCCGTAGCCGCCCATGGAGTGGCCGCCGAGGCCGCGGCTCTCGGGGCGGGCGAGGGTGCGGTAATGCTGGTCGATGTAGGCGACGAGTTCGGTGGCGATGTAGCTTTCCCAATCGCCGGTGGTGACAGAGCTCGAGTAGAAGCTGCCCTTGAACTTGTTGCTGGCATTGGGGACGACGAGGATCATCTCGTGGGCCGGGTCGGCGGCGAAGGCGCGATCGGCGATCTGGGGCAGGTTGACCCAGGGGGCATTGTTCTTGTTCTGTTCGCCGAACCACTCGGTGTCGGAGTCAGTGAATCCGTGAAGGAAGTAGACGACCGGGTAGCGGCGGTTGGGCTGGGCGGCGTAGCTGGGCGGAAGGTAGACGCTGACGGGACGGTCAGGAGTGTCGCCGAGCAGATTGCCCTCGAGGGACTTGCCGTGGACGGTGATGTGCTGGACTGCTCCGTGAGCGGGAGCCTGCTGGGCGGGGGCGACGGTCGCGAGGGCGAGGCAGAGGATGGCGAGACGGAGGTTTTTCAAGACGGGGTGGCTCCTGAGGGTGGGTCGACGGGCGCATCCCTGATTTTAAATGAGGGGTTTGCTTTGTCGGGGAGGGTGTCAGGGGTTGTTCGATGGGCAAATGGGAAAAGCAGGTCCCTCGACTGCGCTGCGCTTTGGCCGGGATGACAAGTTCAGCATCGGTTGGGTTGAGACGAGGCCGGTGGGCGAACCGGTTGGTGGCTTGAGCGCAACGTAGAATTACGGGAGAATGTCTCTCAGTTTTAGCTGGCCGCACGCGTGGCTGCTGATCGCATCGCTACTGGCCGGCGCGCTGAACGCGATGGCGGGCGGCGGTTCGTTTCTTTCTTTTCCGGCGGTGCTGGGGACCGGGATGCTGCCGATCCAGGCGAATGCCACGAACACTGTGGCGTTGTGGCCGGGGCAGTTCGCCTCGATCGCGGCGTATTGGGAGGACCTGAAGCACAACGTCGGGCTGCTGGTCCCGCTGGGATCGGCGGCGCTGCTGGGCGGCCTGGCGGGCGGCATCGTGCTGCTGCGGACGGGGCAGGCTACTTTTCTTCGCATGGTGCCGTGGCTGCTGCTGGCTGCGGCGCTGCTGTTTGCGGCGAGCGCGCCGATCTCGAAGTGGCTGCAGCGACGGGCGCGCGAGCGGGCGATGGAGCGGGCGGTGAGCGGCGCGGAGCTGCCGCCGGCACGGCCCTCGATGCTTCCGCTGTTCCTGGGCATGATCTTGGTGTGTTTTTATATCGGCTACTTCGGGGCGGGTGCGGGATTCCTGGTGATGTCGCTGCTGGCGATCTTTGGGATTGAAGAATTGAACCAGATCAATGCGCTCAAAGTGGTGACGACCTGCCTGGCGAACGGGATCGCGGTGGTGACGTTTGTGGTGGAGAAGCAGGTGCTCTGGCAGTATTGCCTGCTGATGATGGTGACGGCTGCGATCGGCGGTTATTTTGGCGGGCGCTACGCGCGGCGGGTCAATGCGCGGGTGATGCGGGGGGTGGTGGTGGGCATCGGGCTCTCGATGGCGACTTACTTTTTCTGGAAGCAGATGCGGTAAGCATTCGCCTTGCCGCGTAGCTTACTTAGCGGTTTTGTCACTTTTATTCCGGTCCGTGGCGCTCCCACTTCTTACTTTCCTCCTGGCAGAATTTGGACTAATCTATGTCGCACTCGTGTTCAAGCTCTCTCCGGGAGTGTCTGCGCTATGGCGTCATTCAAGATAGGGATCAACATGGCGGGCGCCGTCTCGGCCGGCGCTTATACGGCGGGAGTGCTGGACTTCATGACGGAGGCGTTGGATGCGTGGTATGCGGCAAAGGCGGGAAATGCGCCGGTGCCCAGGCATGATGTCTCGATCGAGGTATTCTCCGGCGCTTCGGCAGGGGGGATGTGCGCGGCGATCTCCGCGGTGCTGCTGCAGCAGGATTTTGAACACATCGACGATGCGGCCACAGCGCAAGAGACAACGAACCGTTTGTACGAGAGCTGGGTGAATAAGGTCGACATCGCAGAGATGCTCAAGACGAACGATTTACAGCCGGGCCAGCCGGTGGTTTCCCTGCTGAACTCCGACATTATTACCGAGATCGCCGAATATGCGGTGCAGCTGGACAATATGCTGACGACGCCGCGAGCTTATGTATCGCCCGACCTGACCTTATTTCTTTCACTTACCAACCTGCGCGGCACTCCTTACTCGCTCAACTCCGTTGCCCCGGGATCGATTGAAGAGACGACGCTTTTTTTTGGCGACCGGATCTGCTTTCGTACGCGCCGGGGGAAGGCAGACGGCGAGCTGGACGAACTCAATGTGGCCAGCCCCACCGCTCACTTCGCGCACACCCTGGACCTGACGGACGGCAGCCCGGCCGGCGGGTGGACGCTGCTGCAGAGAGCCGCGATGGCTACGGGGGCCTTTCCGGTTTTTCTTGCGCCCCGGGTGCTCGAGCGCTTCAAGAGAGAGTACCTGCCGTCGCACTGGCTGCCGGTCAACTCCGAGGTCCCGGGGACGCCGCCGGGGGTTCCGCCCAATTTTCCGGCTGATCTGCCCGATCCATTTCAGACGCTCAACGTAGATGGCGGGATCACGAACAACGATCCGTTCAATTTTGCCCACGACTACCTTGCTTCGGTGGCGCCGGCGCAGGCGGACGGTCGGAACCCTCCGCAGCCGCTCGATGCAGACCGGGCGGTGATCAACATCGCACCCTTCCCGACGACCGACCTATTCCAGGCTGCCTTTGACCCAAAGAAAGCCTCTTCCGTTTTCTGGGCCCTGCCGAAGCTTTTCTCGGCGCTGATCTCTCAGTCGCGTTTCTTTGGCGAGTCGCTGAGCGACATCATGAATGGCCGGACCTTCAGCCGCTTCATTATTGCGCCCTCGGACGAGAAGCTGGCGAAGGCCCACCGGGCCAGCGGGAAGGACGCTGCCGAGCAGCCGCCGGCGCTGCAATGCGGGCTGCTGGGAGCTTTTGGGGGATTCCTGGCGCGCCAGTTTCGCGCGCATGATTATGCGCTGGGGCGACGGAACTGCCAAAAGTTCCTGAGAGATTCTTTCGTGCTGCCGGCCGGCAACCCGATCATGCAGGAGGCGTGGGCGAAGCTGGACGATGCCGGCCGGGTAGAGATCCAGAAGACATTTGGACGGCCCGCGCCAGGCACGTATGCACGGTCGGCCGAGGAGCTGAAGGAGCTGGGTGCGGGGCTGCCGGCGATCCAAGCAGCCGCAGGGGAGCTGTGGCTGCCGATCATTCCGCTCTGCGGCGCGAAGGTTTCGGCCGACGTGCCGGAGGTAGAACGGGCCAAGATGACGCGGGAGGAACTGGATGCAATCGTGGCGCTCATCCTGGCGCGCTGGAAGGCGCTGATCCCGCTGCTGATCGACACGGTCTCGTCGTGGAGCTTTCGGCAATTCCTGCAGGCGGGGCAGCCGGCGATCCGGTGGCTGATGCGACGTCCGCTGCGGGAGATGCTGATCAAAGCTCTCGGGGATTCGTACCAGGCTTAGCTGCTGCGGGGTGAGCGGCTTCAGGCCAGCATGGACGCGATGACTTCCGCAGCGGCGATGTTCCCGGTGAGTCCGGCGGGGAGGTTGTGGCGCTGCTGAAGATAGGCGGGGTCGTTCCACGAGAGTTGTGTCTGGCCCTGGGCGTCCTGAGTAACAAGGATTTTGAGCGGCAGATCGAGGGCGATGCTGGGTGCGGCGAGCATGAGGGGCGTACCGCCTTTTGGATTGCCAAAGATAAGCAGTTTGGTGGGAGGCATGTCGAGGCCGACGGCGGCGGCTTCGCCGGAGTGGTCGACGACGGCGAAGAGCTTGATGCCATGGGCTTGGAGGAATGCTTCGATTCTGGCGACGGCCTGGTCGACGGAGTGGGGGGTGGGCCGAGTGACAATTCCCTGCTGCATTGGATGTTCCTCTCGATGGGTGAGGCGCCGGCGAGTTCAGGATAGCGCGCGGCGGTGAATTTTCCTGCTCCCGGGCTCTAACTTTCGCTGGACTGGCGTAGAATCTGTACTATTGTATTAGTACAGATGATCATTCGCGTCCAACCCGGCCTGGGTACCCCGATTTATCTGCAGATCGAGTCGCAGGTGAAGCATGCGATCGCGGCGGGAGCGCTGAAGCATGACGATGCGCTGCCGGCGGTGCGCAAGCTGGCGGCGGAGTTGAGGATCAATCCGAACACGGTGGCGCGGGCTTACCAGAACCTGGAGCGGGACGGCATCCTGCGGACGGTGCCGGGGGGCGGTTGTTATGTGAGCGAGCAGAGTCCGGGGCTGTTGAAGTCGGAGAAGCTGCGGCGGCTGGCCCCGCTGGCGACGCAGCTGGCGGTGGAGGCGAAACAGCTGCGGCTGGGCCGGAGAGAATTGATGCTGCTGGTGGAGAGTTCGTATGACGAGTTGGAGATGAGGAAGCCAGGGGAGACGCGATGAGCGAATTTGCGATAGAGACCGAGTCGCTGTGCAAGCGATATGGCCAGCTGGCGGCGGTGGACGGACTGAACCTGCGGGTGCCGCGGGGCTCGATTTATGGGTTCCTGGGGCGGAATGGCGCGGGGAAGACGACGACCATCCGCATGCTGGCGGGGCTGGCGCATGCGACGGGCGGGACGATGCGGGTGCTGGATCTCGAGCCGAGCGGCGACCGGAGCGCGATGCTGGAGCGAACCGGATTTGTGATCGACAAGCTGCTGCCGCCGACGATGACGGGCAATGACCTGGTGCGGTTTAACCGGGGGTTTTTTCCGCAATGGCAGGATGGGCTGGTGAAGAAGTATGCCGAGGCGCTGGAGATCCCGATGAGCCGGAGGTTTCGCAAGCTGTCGACCGGCAACCAGACGAAGCTGTGCCTGCTGCTGGCGCTGGCACAGGGAGCGGAGCTGCTGGTGCTGGATGAACCGACGGCGGGGCTCGACCCGGTCGTGACCGACCAGCTGCTGCGGGTGCTGGTGGATGATTTCGCGAACGAGGGGCGAACGTTATTTCTGTCGTCGCATCATTTGTCGGAGATCGAACGGGTGGCGGACTGGGTCGGCATTATCGACGGCGGCCGGCTGCTGCTGGAGGGGCGACTGGACGATGTGCGGGCGAACTTCCGGCGGGTGAGGGCGGTGGGCGAGAACCTGCCGTCGGCGGCGGGTGCGGAGATCTTCCGGGCGAAGGCGAGCGATGGGACGACGGAATATGTGGTCCGGACGAATGCCGAGGCCTTTGCCGCGAGGCTCGAGAGCCAGGGAGCGACGGTGCTGGATGTGACCCCGATGAACCTGGCGGAGATTTTTCTGGAAGTGGTGGGAAAGGGGGAAGCGCATGTACCTGTGGAAGTATTGGCGTGAAACCCGCGTCGTGGCGCTGATCAGCCTGGCGCTTGTGGGGGTGCTGTTTGTGCTGGTGCTGAAGGAACACCCGACGGTGAGCGGACCGCAAGCGATCGGGCAGCTTTCGATGATCTTGCCGGTGTCGCTGTATTTTCAAACGGCGCCGATCGGCTTGCTGGGCTGGCTGCTGGGCAGCTGTGGGGTGGGGCGCGACCTGGGCGACCGGACGGGCGCTTACCTTTTCACCCGGCCGCGGCGCCGCGCCTACTTCGTGTGGCGGGACTGGGCGTTTGGCATGGCGGAGATGCTGCCGATCGTGGTGCTGCTGAACCTGGCGCTGGGCTACCAGGTGCATCGGCTGCTGGCGGCGGCGGGAGACCCGCTGCACGGCAGCGTGCTGTTGTCGCGGGAGCCGGTGGGACTGGCGCACGTGGTGGCGCTGACGTGTTGCGCGGGCTTCCTGCTGAACGGGCTGATCTTCAGCGTGACCTACTTCTCGACGGTGCTGGTGAAGCACTCGAAGGGGATCATGCTGGCGGCGGTACTGGTGCTCGGGTACCTGGTACTGGGGATCGTGGTGAGCCATTACTGGCCGGCGGTTCATTTGCCGGGGCTGGTGCTTCCGGAGTTTGCGCTGCAGACGATGTCGGGAATTGGGGAGAACTTGTGGATTTCGATCGTGGCGCGGGCGGGGGTGATCCTGTTGTTCCCGCTGGCGGCGCAGGTTTTGCTGGAGAAGTCGGATTTGTGAGCGGGCAGGCAGCCGATGGTGAAGCGGCTTCGTCGCATTCCAAAAAAATAATTGCAACACGCTGTCGATTTCCCGACGCCTGCTTCGACGTATTTATAGAGCGAGCACTTATGCTCGACCAAATAAAGGAGAAGCAATGCGATACATGGTCATCGTCAAAGCAACCGCAGAGTCGGAACAAAAAGGCTCTCTTCCCGATCCAGAGCTCCTGCTCGAGATGGGCAAGTATAACGAGGAGCTGGCCAAGGCCGGCGTCCTGCTCGCCGCGGAGGGCCTGCACTCCACCTCAAAAGGCGCGCGCGTCAAATTTTCCGGCGGGTCCTGCACCGTCACCGACGGCCCCTTCACCGAGGCCAAGGAGCTCATCGCCGGCTTTTCGATCCTGCAGGTCAGGTCCCTCGGAGAGGCGATCGAGTGGGTCAAACGCGCCCCTAATTGCAACCCCGGCGTCGACTCCGAAGTCGAGGTCCGGCAGGTCTTTGAGATGGAAGACTTCGCGCCCATCCTGACAGAAGAGCAGATCCGGCACAAGGTAGCGAAACGGGCTGAGCTGCCGAATCAGACCGCCAATAAATAGGGAAACCGGAAAATAAGCCACTCAACCATCGCCCAACCCAAAGGAGATATCGCAATGCGATTCATGGTCATCATCAAAGCAACGAAGGAAACTGAAGAAGGCGCGCCGCGCGATGCACAGCTTGTGCTCGAGATGGGCAAGTTTAACGAGGAGCTGATCAAGGCCGGCGTCGTGCTGGCAATGGACGGCCTCCATCCCAGCTCCAAAGGCGCGCGGGTTCAATTTTCCGGCAAGTCTCGCAAGGTCATCGACGGCCCTTTTGCCGAGGCCAAGGAGCTCATTGCCGGATTCTGGCTCTGGCAGGTCAAGTCCCTCGAAGAAGCGATCGAGTGGGTCAAGCGTAGCCCTTTCAGCTCCCAAGGCGGCGACTGCGAAGTGGAAATCCGCCAGGTCTTTGAGATGGAGGATTTCGCCCCTGTTCTGTCTGAAGAACAGATCCGGCACAAAGAACGCGCCCGCGCCGAACTGGCGGGGCAGGCAAGATAGTCCTCTCACTTGCACTGAAACCTCGAAAGCTGGTGTGATCGGTAGCAGTGCCGGCTACCGATCCACATCACGCCTTGCATAGCACCATCGAAGCCGTCTGGCGCATCGAGTCTGCGCGCGTGATCGCGGGACTCACCCGCCTCACGCGGGATATCGGGCTGGCGGAAGACCTTGCGCAGGAGGCGCTGGTCGCCGCACTCGAGCAGTGGCCGCGATCGGGCGTGCCTGAAAATCCGGGCGCCTGGCTTACCGCGACCGCCAAACGCCGGGCCATCGATCTGTTCCGCCGCAAGTCGGTCGCGGAGCGCAAACACCAGGATCTCGCGCGCGAGCTTACCACGCTCGAGCAGAGAGTGCCCGACCTCAACACGACCCTCGACGACCCGATCGGCGACGACCTCCTCCGGCTGGTCTTCATTTCATGCCACCCGATTCTCTCGACCGAGTCTCGCGCCGCGCTGACGCTGCGGCTGATCGGCGGGCTTACGACGCCCGAGATCGCCCGCGCGTTCCTCACGCCCGAAGCTACCATCGCCCAGCGGATCGTCCGCGCCAAGCGCACGCTCGCGGAAAAACGGATTGCTTTCGAAGTGCCGCGCGGTCCGGATCTCGCCGCGCGCCTCTCCTCCGTGCTCGAGGTCGTCTATCTCGTCTTCAACGAGGGCTACTCCGCCACGGCCGGGGACGACCTAATCCGTCCCGCGCTCTGCGAGGACGCTCTCCGGCTTGGCCGCATCCTCGCCGAGCTCACGCCCCACGAAGCCGAGGTGCATGGCCTCGCCGCGCTGATGGAGATCCAGGCCTCTCGTACGCGAGCCCGCGTCGGCCCGAGCGGGGAACCCATCCTGCTGCTCGAACAGAACCGGGCCCACTGGGACCTGCTGCTGATCCACCGGGGCCTCACCGCTCTAGACCGCGCCCACAAGATCGGCGCATCGCGAGGCCCGTACCTGCTGCAAGCCGAGATAGCCGCATGCCACGCCCGGGCCCGTACGCCTGACGAGACCGATTGGCCGCGGATCGTCTCGCTTTACAGCGAATTGACCCAGCTCAATCCATCCCCGGTCATCGAGCTCAACCGGGCTGTCGCCGTCAGCATGGCCCACGGCCCGCAGGCGGCGCTTGGCCTGGTTGAAGCGCTCGCCACTGACCGCTCGCTCGACCACTACCACCTGCTGCCCAGCGTCCGCGCCGACCTGTTGCTCAAAGTAGGCCGCCGCGGCGAAGCCCGCAGTGAGTTTGAACGCGCGGCCAGCCTGACTCAAAATACCCGCGAACGCGCGCTGCTGTTAGGCCGCGCGGCCGCCTGCGAGAGCGAGTAAGGCCCGTTCCGAGATCGAACTTGCCATCTTTTCGCTGCGGGCGAGGGCCGGATTGGACGCCGACGGCCCAGTCGTTCTATGGGTGCTCGCCAGCGGGCTTGTTGCGGAGTGCGCTACAGGCACTCGGCGACCGGCTAGCCACTCGGTGGGCGGTGGGGGAGAATAGAGGTATGAGCCATGAGGGAATCCGGTTTGTGAATGAGGATGAGGCGAAGCGGGGCGAGGCGCTGGCGCGGGAGCTGCCGAGAGAAGCGATCGAACCGGTGCGGGTGAAGGTGCATAAGACCGAGGGCACCGGCATGGAGATCGACTGGAAAGACGGCCACCGGAGCTCGTGGAGTTTTCGCTGGCTGCGGGATGCCTGCCCGTGCGCGACCTGCAACGAGGAGCGGGAGAAGGATGGGCGGAAGCCGGGTGAGGCGAAGCCGGCACCGAAGGATCTACTGCCGTTCTACAAGGCCCCGCCGTTGCCGGAGAAGGTGACGCCGATCGGGCGATATGCGGTGAGTTTCGGGTGGAATGACGGGCATGGGAGCGGGATCTATTCGTGGGACTATTTGAGGCGGCATTGTGTTTGCGAGGTTTGCCGGCCGGGTAGAGGAGTCGCTGGGTGAGAGTCCGGAGTGGGTGCCCCTGGTTTCTACGGCTTAGTTGACGCAGAGTGGGGTTGGTCCCCTCTCCTGCCTTTCGGCAGGATGCGCAACTTCATTGCTGACCGGCTTCATTAGGAGCCCGGGCCTAAAGGCCTCGAGTGGATAATTTCTTTCCGCAGGGCGAAGAAGCCCTACCCTTCCACCTTAGTTGGAGGTGGCCCAGGCCAGGCCGTCGGGTTCGCCGCCGGCTTCGATCTTTCCGGCGACGGTCATGGTTTTCAGGTCGATGACGGCGACGTAGTCGTCGGGGGAGCAGGCGACGAAGGCGCGGGTTCCGTCGGGGTGCATGAGAATGCCGGCGGCTCCGGTTCCGATGGGCAGGCGCTGGAGGGTCTTGCGGGTGGCGCGGTCGATGATGGTGAGGTCGGGGCCGTCGAGGCTCGAGACGAGCGCGAGTTTGCCGTCGAGGGTGAACTTGAGGCGGTTGGCGCCCTGAACGCCGGCAGCGAGGGTCTGGGTGACTCGCTTGGCGACGGGATCGATGATCGAGATGGTGCCATCCTGCGCGTTGGCGACCCAGACTTCGCTGCCGTCGGGCGAGACATCGAAGCCTTCGGAGCCGTTGCCGACCTTGACGACGGTTTGTTCCCAATCGGGGGTGGGCGGTCCCATCGGGCCGGGAGGTGGACCGGGGCGACTGGGGCGAGCGGGCTGGCCGGGGCGCGGCGGGGGTGGACCGCCCTGGCGGCGCATGGTTTGGTCGATGATGCTGACGGTGCCGGATGCGACGTTGGTGGTGACGATGCGCTTGAGGCCGGGGGAGACGTTGAGCATGTGGGTGCGATCCTGGCCGGTGCCGAGGACCCAGTCGACTTTTTGGGTGACGGGGTCGTAGCGGCCGATGACCTTGGCTCCCTCGGCGGTGAACCAGAGCTTGCCGGCGACGAAGGTGAGGCCGTGAGGGCCGCCGAGGGGGCCGAGGTCGATGGGCGGGAGCGGTTTTTGCGCGACGAGATCGACGACGGAGATGGTGTGCAGGCGTCCGCCGCCGTAGTCGGAGACGTAGGCGGTCTTGCCGTCGGCGGAGGCGATGACCTCGTGGGGATCTTCGCCGACGGGTACGCGGGCGACGACCTTAAGGCTCGCGGGGTCGACGATGGCCAGCTTGAGGTCGCGCTTCGAGAGAATGAGCAGCGAGTTTTTCGGAGCGTTCTGAGGGTGGGCGAGAGCGGCGGCGAGCAGGACGGCGACGAGGGCGAGGGCTTTTCGTCCGATGGAGGCAGGGGCGGCGGAGCCATATGCGGTCGAGCCAGGAGTGCCGCGGTGCGTCGAGGCTGGAATCATGAGCAAACGATACTCTGCTGCCTGAGGAATGGCGACTACAGGGCCACGTGGCGTGACGAACGAACCCCGATGCATAGGGGCCGGATTGCGACGAGACAGCTGCGCGCTGGCAAGAGGTTTAGCTCGCGGGGGAGGTCCGCCTGCGATTTCAGTACTTCCACAATCCAGGTGCCGGCATTCCCGGAAGGAACGGGACGATCTGGAGACTAGAGAGAGTTCCAGAGAATAGAGAGAGAGCTCCAGCAGCCCGGTTCGGCGCATCCAAGGTGGGGACAAAGAAAAGTGAGGGATAAGGGGAAAGGATGAGCGGAGGGCGTTTAGTACACTGGCCTAACTTCGATACTTTGGCCCAAGAGCAACTTTGCGAGCGTGGCGGGGTCTATGCGCGCCAGCAGGAGTTGACTACCGAGGTGCAAGAGGAAGGCAAGAGTAGCAGGCTGTTTGCTCAAGACCCCCGGGAGGTGATAGTTCTGACAGGGACAGGCAGGAAAATCCGGGGATGTCAGCTATCTGTCTCATCCAAATGGGAATTCGGTTCCCAATGCAGGAATCGATCGCAAGCGCCGGGTTGCCGGTAGATCGGCAGCCAAGGGGTATATAGAAGGATCGAGCAAGGGCGGGCTTGCCAGGCCGTCCGGATATTTTTCCTCGGGGGATATAGATTTGGCTTCATCCATCCTGCCCGGCAGCTCCAGCGGGCGTATTGTTACGATTCGGCCGGAGGCGGGGGCCGCATCGGATCTTTGCGTGGTATCCGGGCCAGCCGGCGAGGAAGTGGAGTTTGCGGCTGGGGGTCATTCGGCTGTGCGGGAGACGTCTGCGGGGCACTCCGGGTGGGAGAGCCGGACGGGGTATGCGGGGCGGTTTACGCGGGGTTCGGAGGCGCTGGAGTATTGGGAGCCGGCGGAGGAGCTGGTCGAGCTGCCGACCCGTTCGCGGATGTATGAGCAGGGCAAGCGGTATTTCGACCTGGCGCTGGCGGCGGTGATCTCGCCGGTGCTGGCGGTGCTGATCGCGGCGATCGGCGGGATAATTGCCGTGACCTACGGCACCCCGGTGTTTTACCGCCAGCGGCGCATCGGGCGGCATGGCCGGCTGTTCGACATCTGGAAGTTTCGCACCATGTACCCGCATGCGGACCGCATTCTGGCCGAGCACCTCAAGCACGATGCGGCGGCGCGGGACGAGTGGTTCCACACTCACAAGCTGAAGGACGACCCGCGGATTACGCGGCTGGGCCGGGTGCTGCGCAAGACCAGCCTGGATGAGCTGCCGCAGATATTGAATGTGTTTTCCGGCGAGATGAGCTTTGTGGGGCCGCGACCGATCGTCGAGGCCGAGGTGGTGAAGTATGCGGAGCGCTTTCCGTATTATCTTGAGGCGGTGCCCGGGATAACCGGCCTGTGGCAGGTCTCGGGACGCTGCGACCTGAGCTACGAGGCGCGGGTGATCCTGGATGAGACCTACGTCTCGAAGTGGAGCCTGCGGCGCGATCTCTGGATCTTGCTCAAAACCCCCAAGGCCGTCGTCAATCGCGATGGGGCCTATTGAGCGGTTGACGTCAGAGGTTGAGCGCTCGCAAGATTGGTTCACCTCCCCTCCTCATTGGTCCCCTTCCCTTCCGATTGCTGCACTGCGTTGCTCTTTGATCCGCTGTTTGTTGGCCGTTGGGCAATGTTTCTGAGAAAATGTTTACCGACTTGCTCCTGGGGACTGAACGGTGCTGTAAACCGCGATGGTTCCTGAGGGTATCGGGGGTTTCTGCTTGTCTTTATTCCGTCGTTTTCCTGTAGCCCCGCTGCTGGCGGCCATCCTGGTTGCGACTGTGGCTTCGCCGGTCCACAGCCAGCAGCCGATCGCTCTTACCGTCGACCTGAACAATGTGAAGGGGAAGGTCAGCCCAATGCTGTATGGGTTGATGACGGAGGAGATCAATTACTCCTATGACGGCGGCCTTTACGGCGAGCTGGTGAGGAACCGGGCGCTCAAGGACAACCGGCGGATGCAGCCTTTTCACTGGAACATTTATGAGGCTGGGAATGCCGACGCCTCAATGACGATGGACATGACGACGGGGCCGAGCGCGGCGCTGCCGTTGAGCCTGGCGGTGACGATTCGCAGCGCCTCGGAGATGGAGCAGGCGGGGATTGCGAATGAGGGCTACTGGGGGATTCCGGTGACGCCGAAGACGACCTACCAAGGATCGTTTTACGCGAAGGCGGCCGACCCGGCGATCGGGGCGATCACGGTAAGCCTGATTCACAATGACACGGGGCGGGTGCTGGCGACAACGACGGTGGCGGGGGTCAGCTCGGAATGGAACCAGTATCGGTTTACGCTGCATTCCGATGGCAGCGCGGCGAGCACGGGCAATCGGCTGGTGCTGACCGCGGGAAAGCCGGGGAAGCTGTGGTTTAACCTGGTTTCGCTCTTTCCGCCGACTTACCACGACCGGGCGAATGGAAACCGGATCGACCTGATGGAGAAGATGGGGGCGATGAAGCCGGCGTTTCTTCGCTTTCCGGGTGGGGATTATGTGGAGGGACATTACCGGGATGAGCGGTTTCCGTGGCAGAAGACGCTGGGGCCGCTGGTCGACCGGCCGACTCACCCGAGCCCGTGGGGTTACCTGTCGTCGGACGGGATGGGGCTGCTGGAGTTCCTGGAGTGGTGCGAAGACCTGAAGATGGAGCCGGTGCTGGGGGTCTATGCCGGGTACTCGACGCGGCATGACGTCGTGCCGGCCGGCCCGGGACTGGAGCCATACGTGGCCGAGGCGCTGGATGAGGTCGAGTACGTGACCGGGAGCACGAGCACGAAATGGGGAGCGGTGCGGGCCAAAGACGGCCATCCGGCGCCCTTCAAGCTGAGGTATGTGGAGATCGGCAACGAGGACAATCTGGAGCACGATCCGAGCGGGTCGTATGAGGGGCGCTTTACGCAGTTTTACAAGGCGTTCAAGGCGAAGTATCCGGAGCTGCAATTGATTGCGACGACGCCGGTGAAGGGCGTTACGCCGGATGTGGTCGATGACCATTTCTATCACTCGGCGTCACAGTTCTATGACGATGTGGGCCACTATGACAAGGCCGACCGCACGGGACCGAAGATCTTTGTCGGCGAGTGGGCGACGCGCGAGGGCAGCCCGACGCCCAATCTCAACGGGGCGCTGGGCGATGCGGCGTGGATGACGGGCATGGAGCGGAACAGCGATCTGATCGTCATGTCGTGTTATGCGCCGCTGCTGGTGAATGTGAACCCGGGCGGGATGCAGTGGGAGACCGACTTGATCGGGTATGACGGGCTGAGCAGTTATGGGTCGCCGAGTTACTATGCGCAGGTGATGTTCAGCAATCATATCGGCGATGAGATTGTGGATGGCAAGGTCGAGGGCGATCCACTGCGGTTTTTTTATTCGGCGACTCGAGACTCGAAGAGCGGGAAGGTGTATCTGAAGCTGGTGAATGCGACGGAGTCGCCGCGCACGGTGGCGATCCATTTCAAGGGAGCATCGGGCGTGAATAAGAACGGCAAGGTGATTACGCTGCGCGCGAGTACTACTGAGTCCACCAATACCATTCTTGATCCGAAGAGGATTGTTCCGGTCGAGAGCAGAATTGGCAATGTGGCGGGGCAGTTCTCCCATACATTGCCGCCGCTCTCGATTGAAGTGCTGGAGTTAGAGACGCGGTAGGGAGTTACCGGATAGCGGAATGACTTAGATTGGAGCAGAAGCATGACAGAGGATAAGAGCCGCCGGGCATTTTTAAAGAAGAGCGCGGCGCTGGCAGCAGGAAGCGCGGTGATGCGGGGGGCTCGGGGATTGGCTGCAGCGGCGCCGGCCGGCCAGGGTGCGGTGAGGCTGACGCAATTCGATTATGCGGAGGTGCAGCTGCTGGATGGGCCGATGCTGGAGCAGTTCAAGCAGAACCATTCGCTCTTTCTGAACCTGAACGATGACAGCCTGTTGAAGCCTTTCCGGCAGCTGGCGGGGATGCCGGCTCCGGGTGAGGATATGGGCGGGTGGTACTCGCCGTCGAGTGAGTTCGATCCGCCGAAGAACATGACGGGGTATATTCCGGGGCATAGTTTCGGGCAGTATCTTTCAGGGCTTTCGCGGGCGTATGCGGTGACGGGCGACAAGGCGACACAGCAGAAGGTACAGGGCCTGGTGCGCGGCTTCGCCGGGACGGTGTCGACCAAGTTTTATGATGGCTATTGCATTCCGGCTTATACCTTTGACAAGACGAACTGCGGGCTGATCGACGCTCATCAGTTCGCCGGCGACGGGAATGCGCTGGCGGTGCTGAACAAGGCGACGGATGCGGTGCTGCCGTGGCTGCCTGCCAAGGCGCTCAACCGGGAGGAGATGATGGCCCGGCCGCATAAGAACATTTCTTTTACGTGGGACGAGAGTTATACGCTGCCGGAGAATTTCTACCTGGCTTACCAGCGCGGGGCGGGGACGAGATATCACCAATTGGCGGTGCGGTTTCTGCAGGACGACAGTTATTTCGATCCGTTGGCAGATAGCCAGAATGTGCTGCCGGGATTGCATGCTTATAGCCATGTCAATGCGTTGTGCTCGGCAATGCAGGCTTATCTTTCGGATGGAAGCGCGAAGCATTTGCGGGCGGCGCAGAATGGCTTTCGATTTGTGATCGAACAGAGTTTCGCTACCGGTGGATGGGGGCCGAACGAGGGCTTTCAGAAGCCCGGCACGGATGCGCTGGCCAAGACGCTGACCAGCACCCATAGCAGCTTTGAGACGCCTTGCGGGGCTTATGGGCATTTCAAGATAGCTCGCTACCTGATGAGGGTGACTGGCGACAGCACTTATGGCGATAGCATGGAGGCGGTGCTGTATAACACTATCCTGGGCGCGAGGCCGATTCGACCCGATGGGGTGAGTTACTACTACTCCGATTACAACATGGATGCCAAGAAGGCGGACTATGAGCAGAAGTGGCCGTGCTGCTCGGGGACTTTTCCGCAGCTTACGGCGGACTATGGGATCAGCTCGTACCTGCGCGGGCCGAAGGGTATTTATGTGAACCTCTATGTGCCTTCGCGAGTGAGCTGGCGGCAGGGTGGGGCGCGGGTCTCTTTGACGCAGGAGACCTCTTATCCGACGAGCAATGAGACGGCGCTGCAGGTGAAGACGGACCGGCCGGAGCGCTTTACGATTGCGCTGCGGGTACCGGCGTGGGCGGGCAAGCAATCCATGGTGAGCGTGAACGGCAAGGCTGCCGGCGTTGCGCTTGTGCCGGGAAGCTGGGCGGAAATTGAGCGGACCTGGAAGGATGGCGACCGGGTGGAGCTGGCGCTCGACATGCCTTTGCGGCTGGTACCGCTCGACGCGGGCCACGCAAACCTGGTGGCATTGCTGCGCGGGCCGGCCGCCTTATTTGCGATCGAGGGCGGCGCGATGAAGATGACGAAGGCGCAGATGCTGCAGGCGCAGCGGGTGAGTGCTTCGTCCCCTGACTGGGAGGTGGCGACGGATGGCGGGAAGGTGCGGATGAAGACTTTTCCGGAGATTACGGTAGAGAGTTATCGGCTTTATCAGGAGACTTAGGGTCGGCAGTCTTGAACCGGCGCTCCCAACAGGGAAAGCACCGTTCCTTTCAAGGCGTAGTCCGGTCAGTTGGAGAGTTGTTTCTCCCACCCAGGCCAGAGCCTGGAGGGGGCACCCCCGCGATGGTGGCGCTTTCCAGCCTTACTTTGGCGCGCTGGGGGTCGTTGGTCTTGCCGGTGGTTTCAGGGGTTGTAGTCTAAGCCGGTGAAGGGTTGTTTCTGTTGGACATCGCTGGCACGGCAGATCTTTCGCTGCGCTCAGGAAGACATCGCTCAGGATGACATACCAGTGTGGGACGGGATGTTGCTGACGAAACATTTGCGGTGCGGGTTGGGAATGCTGTTGCTGTCTGGCATGGCCATGCCTGCGCAGGTCGCTGTGCCTGCTCAGAACGATGCGGCGGCGCAGGCTGCGGGGTTGATGCGCGACGGCAGGTTTCATGATGCCGAGGCAGTCTGGCGGCAGCTGGAGGCGCAGTACCCGAAAAACTCCGCGATCCACAATGGGCTGGGCGTGGCGCTGGCGCAGCAGGGAGAGCTCGATGCAGCGGTCGCGGAATATCGCAAGTCGCTGGCCCTTGATGCGCACCAGCCGGAGCTGCGGTTTAACCTGGGTGTGGCCGAGTTCAAGCAGGGGCACTTCGCGGAGGCGATTCCGGCGTTTGAGAGCTTTGCGAAGGCGCGGCCGGAGGATACGCGCAGTACGCTCCTGCTCGGCATGAGTTATTACGGGCTGCGCGACTATGGGGAGGCTACTCCGTATTTGCAGAAGGCGGTCGAGAAGGACCCGAAGAATCTTGAGCTACGGAATGTGCTGGCGCAGAGCTGCTTCTGGGGTAAGGAGTATGACTGCGCGATGGCGCAATTCCAGGAGATACTGACGGCGAACCCGGATGCGGTGCAGGCGCACATGCTGCTGGCGCAGGCGCTCGACGGGATGGACAAGACCCCCGATGCGGTGAAGGAGCTAGAAGCGGCGGAGCGGCTTGCGCCGAATGAGCCGCTGCTGCATTTTGAGCTTGGCTATCTCTATTACAAGCAGCGGGATTATGAGCGCGCGAAGCCGGAGTTTGACATGGAGATCAAGAACGATCCGGGTTATGCGCAGTCTTACTTGTATCTCGGCGATATCGCGCTGCACTCAAATGACAATGCAACGGCGGAGCCGCTGTTGAAGAAGGCGATTGCGCTGCAGAATGAGAGCCGGATGGCTTACTTCGACCTCGGCAGCATTTACGCCGACCAGAAGAAGAACCCGGAGGCGCTGACGGCACTCGAGCATGCGGTGGCGCTCGACCCGACGCAGCCGGATGCGCACTACCGGCTGGCGCGACTTTACGCGGCGATGGGCGAGAAGGAGAAAGCGGCGCAGGAGTTCGCGAAGACCAAGGAGTTGCACAGCAAGACAGAGGAGTCGCTGATTCAGAAGGTGTCGGGACAGGGTCCCGCTCCGCCTTAGCGGCAGCGTGTGAGCGGCGTGGCGTCTCTCTGAAGTGCGCAGCATGGGTGGAGCGGCGAGCCGAAGAGCCCAGGCCTCGCCCTAGCAGCTTCATCCGTGGGGCTAAAGCCCCACGCCTCCACCGTAGAGGCAGGTGTATTAACTATGAGCCAGCCGGCTAACTACAGTTCGCGACGGGATTTTCTTTGGATGGCCGCGGCTTCGACGCTGTCTTTCGGACAAGGTGTGTCGACGCGAAATATGAAGCCTTTGCCGCGAGGAAAGGCTTCGGGAGTTCCTTTTTTGGCGCATTTTACGGATGTCGGTGCGCAGGCGGGGCTGATTCATCCGACGATCTATGGCGGGCTGCAGCATAAGAACTACATTGTCGAGACGGTGGGCTGCGGGGTGGCTTTTCTGGATTATGACAAGGATGGATGGCTGGATATCTTTGTGCTTTCAGGGACGAGGATGGATGCCCCGGCGCCAGAGTCGAGTAACCGCCTGTATAAGAACAACCGCGACGGAACGTTTACCGATGTGACGGAGAAGGCCGGGCTCAAGAAGACGGGCTGGGCTAGCAGCGTCACGGTTGGCGACTATAACAACGATGGGTTCGACGACTTATTTCTGACTTACTACGGGCAGAATGTGCTCTATCGCAATAATGGCGATGGGACCTTTACGGATGTGACGAAGCAGGCGGGGCTGCTCTATGAGGGCAATACGCGGTGGGGTTCTGGCTGCACGTTTGTGGACTATGACCGGGATGGCTATCTCGATCTTTTTGTATCGAACTATGTGGACATCCACATGGACCAGATACCGAAGCCGGGGGCGAACCCGTATTGCAATTTCAAAGGCGTGGCGGTGAACTGCGGGCCGCGCGGGCTGCCGATGCCGCGCAATTACCTGTATCGCAACCTGGGGGATGGGACGTTTCGCGATGTCTCGATGGAGACGGGGATTGCGAAGGCGCAGCGAACTTATTCGATGACGGCGGTTGCGGCTGATTTCACGGGCGATGGGTGGACGGATATTTATGTCGCTTCGGATTCGACGCCGAGTCTTTACTTTCGGAACAGCCATCGGTCGAGCTTCAGCGAAGAGGGCGCGGAGCGAGGGATTGCGTTCAGCGCCGATGGCGCGGAGCAGGCGGGGATGGGGATTGCGGTCGGGGACTACAACCTGGACGGCAACCTCGATATTTTCAAGACGCACTTCTCTGACGACACCAACGTGCTCTACCGGAACGATGGCGACGGGAATTTTACGGATGTGACGATTGCGTCGGGGTTTGGGGTCGAGACGCGCTATATCTGCTGGGGGACGGGGTTTGCGGATTTCGATAACGATGGCTGGCCGGACCTGGCGGTGGTGACGGGTTCGGTGTACCCGGAGGTGGAGGCGCAGTTTGCGGAGTATCCGTTGAAGACGCCGCGGTTTGTCTTTCGGAACTTGGGAAATGGCAAGTTTGAAGAGCTGATGGAAGAGGCGGGGCCGGGAGTTGCTGCGGCGCATTGCAGCCGGGGCTGCGCCTTTGGAGATTTCGACAACGACGGCGATGTGGACATGGTGGTGGTCAATCTGAACGAACCACCGTCGCTGCTGCGCAATGACGTGAGCGGGGATGGCAAGTGGCTGAAGGTGCTGCTGGTGGGGACGAAATCGAACCGCAGCGCGATCGGGTCGCGCGTGGTGGCGCGATATGGCGGGAAGTCACAGGCGCAGGCGGTGCTGGGGCAGTCCAGTTTCTATTCGGTAAACGACCGGCGGCTGCATTTTGGTTTAGGCGCGAGTGCCCGGGTTGATTTAGAAGTGCATTGGACGAATGGGCTGGTGGAGAGGTTCGCCGCGGTTGAGGCGGGGGAGTTGGTGACGATCACGGAGGGGAAGGGATTGGTGCGGTCGGTGCTGAAGTCTGCTGCGAAATGATTGTTGGTGGCTGCGGGTGGGATATTGATCCCTCCACTCCGCTTCGCTCCGGCCGGGATGACAATTTTCGAGGGGGTTGGAGGCTAAGGTTCAGGCGGGATGACAGGTAGGGAGGCGGCCCGAGGTTTGGACAAAGTAAAAGGGCGCCCTGGCAGAAGCCAGGGCGCCCTTTTTTGCTGCTTCGGTTGGGTTTAGAAGTGGATCTTAGCGCCTAACTGAAGGGTGCGAGGATCGTAGGCCGAGGTGACCTGTCCGAAGTTCGCGTCTGCAGTGTTGGCATCGATGCCGTTGTACTGGGTGTGATTGAAGACGTTGAAGGATTCGAATCGCAGTTCGAGGCCGGGACCGCCTTCTTTGGAGGTGAGGGGAACCGTCTTGAAGAGCGAAAGGTTCCAGTTCTGCAGGCCAGGCAACCGGACGGCATCTTTACCGGCGGTACCGAAGCCCTGATTCACACCACCTGCGTCGTTGATCCACGGGGCAGTCGGGGAAGCGAAGGAGCTGGTGGTGAACCAGGCAAGGCGGGTTTTCGGGTAGCCGACCGGAGCAACGAGGTTCGGACGGTTGGTGGTGCCCCCGCCGAGGCCAAGGGTATCCGGGCCGGTGTAAGTGATGTACTGGGGCGCGCCGGTGTGAATCGAGGTGATGCCGGAGACTTCCCATCCGCCGAGCGTGGTGCGCTCGAGAGTATTGCCCGTGTGCAGGAAGAAGGGCAAGGCGTAGATGTAGCTGGCATTGAAGATATGGCGCTGATCGAAGGTACCGGATCCGCGGTCATAGGCGGTGTTGAAGGGATTGGAGACTCCGGTGAGATCGCTGCTGACCTGATCGATTTCGTGGGAGTAGGTGTAGGAGAAGGTGACGGTGACACCGTGCTTGTTCTCGATGCGAAGGCCAGCCTGGAGCGCGTTGTAGCTGGTGTTGGTGGTGTTCTCTTCCTGGTTGATGTCGCTGAAGCCAAGGTACTGGCGGTAGAGGTTGGCGTTGGCGCCGCCAGCTACGGCCTGGCGGAGGTCATACGGAGTGGCCACGTTGGCGGTATCGGTCAGCGGCAGCGTGTTGATGTGCCGATCGTCGCTCTGGTGCCAGCCGGTGGTGCCGACGTATTGGATGACCGCAACGATGGAAGGAGCGACCTGGCGCTGAACGCCGAGGGAGAACTCCGAGGTTCCAGGATTGGGGTAGTTATACGCGAGGCTGGTGAGGGTGGATGGGAAGGACGGCAGTACGGCCGGAACGGTCCCGGTCGCGGTGCTGACGTTGGGGTTGGAGAAGTAGACGTTGTTGGCGGACGGCTGGTAGGCGAAGGGAGGATTTAAGGCAGCGTTATATACGTCGTTGCCCTGGACACGCTCGAAGAACATACCGAAGCCGCCACGGATGACGGTCTTGCCGTCGCCGCCGGGGTTGTAGGCAAAGCCGATTCTGGGCTGCCAGCTGTTGTAGCTGTTCTGGACGACGCCGCGAGGGAAGCCGTTGACGCCGGCTTCGCGGATACCGTTGAGGTAGAAGTTGGCCCCGTTGAACGGCGTCAATGCGGCCTGGTTGAGGGTGCCGCTTCCGTCAGGCTTGAGCGCTGCCGCGCCGGTAGCGGCATTGAAGTCGCCCGGGAAGAAGTTGGAGAACTGGTCATACCGTTCGAAGGCGTGGGGCATGCCATCGAAGCGGAAGCCGAGATTCAGGGTGAGCTCGGGCGAGACGTGGAAGTTATCGTTGGCGTAGAAGCTGTAGTTGTTGTTGACCCAGTGCTTGCCGGAGAGATAGTTGAGCTGGGTGAAGCTGGCGGTGTCGCCCAGCAGGAAGTTCACATAGGAATCTTTGGTGTAGGTGTTGTTGTTGAAGGCGGCGGTGCCCTGAGTATTGGCCTGGAGCTGCTGGTTTTTGGGGTCATGGAGCCAGCTGAAGCCGAACTTCAACTGGTGCTTGCCGCGGGTGTAGGAGAGATCGTCGCGGGTTTCATAGCCCTCGTAGGAGTTTTTCCAGGGGAAGTAGGCGGAGGTCCAGTTGGTGCTGTACGGCGCGCCCAGGTCGATCTCGGGCAGGCGGTTCTCGGCGTTGTTGCCGGTGAAGAAGGAGGTGGCGGTCCATCCGGTCGGCTGGGTATAGGAGGAGCCCGCGCCGGCGATGGGATCGAGATGGATGGTGTTGCCGCTATACAGGAAGGCGGTCTCGTTGAGCAGGTTGGGCGAGATGGTCTGGGTGAGCTTGACGGTTGCGGACCAGGAGGGATTGAGCAGGGTGGAGCCGACGGTGGGATAGCTGCCATCACTCCAGAGCGGCGGATAGTAGGCCTGGCTGGTCTGGTCGTGGAGATAGTGGCCCATCAACTGGAGCTTGCTGTTGATGGTGTGGTCGATGCGGACCACGTCTTCGCGGACGGTGGTTGGCTGGGCGACGGAGGAGACGTACTGATTGATGCCCAGGTTTGGGTGCGGGAAAGTGTTCTGGTTGAGCTCGAGGACCGCGTTCTGGTCGATGAGGTTGGCCGGGATAGTGATGGTGCCGTCGGGGTTTTTGGGGATGGGCTGGCCGACGACCCAGTTGGCCGGATAGAGACCGGCGTTGGAGGTAGCGGGAACGATAGGGGCTACGCCGTTGGAGGGGATGGTGTAGTTCAGCGGCTGCCCGAGGGTCGGGAAGTTGCTGGCCTCGATGGTGTTCACCGTGGACGGCGCGCTGCCCTGGATGAGACGGCGCCACTCTTCATTGACGAAGAAGAAGGTGCGGCTGCGGGATTCGTTGTACACGTGGGGGATCCACACCGGGCCGCCGATGTTGAAGCCGGGTTCATTTAAGCGAAACTTGGGGCGACCCTGGCCGGCGAGCTTGGTGAAGTAGTTGTTGGCGTCGTAGTCTTCGTTGCGGTTGAAGTAATAGGCGCCGCCATGGAAGTCGTGGGTGCCGGACTTGAGCACCATGAGGATGACGCCGCCGGAGCCGATGCCGTAGTCGGGACCGTAGTTGCTGTCGAGGGTCTGGAACTCGGCGAGGGCATCGATCGAGGGCAGGGAGCTGAAGCAGCCGCCGCAACCACGATCGTTGAGTTCGCCGCCGTCGAGCATATAGACGTTATGGCTGACGCGGGTGCCGTTGAAGCTGATGCCGTTGGCCGAGGTGAGGGCGTTGACACCGGCAAAGGCGGGCAGGTTATTGGCCACGCCGAGGCCGAGGGCGGCGAGGGCGGTCACGTTGCGGCCGTTGGTGGCGAGTTGCGAGACCTGCTGACCGCTGATGAGGGTGCTGAGATCGCTGGTCTCGGTCTGGACCTGGAGGGCGTCAGCCTGGACGGTGACGGTCTGGCCTTCGCTACCGACGGTGAGGTTGACATCTTCGCGGAGGGTCTGGTCGACGTTGACGACGATGCCGGTGCGGCTGTATTTCTGAAAGCCGGCGCCACCGGCAGCGAGGTTATAGGTGCCGACGCCGAGATTGGTGAAGCTATAGGTACCGGAACTACTGGAGGTGTCGGTCCTGATCTGGCTGGTCGCCGGGTTGGTGAGCGTGATGGCGATATTCGGAATGACGGCGCCGGTGGAGTCCGTGACTGTTCCGGTGATGGAAGCATTTTCCTGAGCCCAAGCGCCGGGAATCAGAAAAAGGACCAGACCGAACAGGGTGATAAGTGCTAAGCGAGAACGGTGCATCAAACCCTCCTGAATTTTCAACAAGTGCAACGCGGTATCTTCGGGGCGTTAGGAAACGTTTTCTTTACTAAAGAAGAAATCGTGAAGTTTTCGCTTATCCAGGCCCACTCAGGGTGTCGCTTGCCTCTGCGCGATGCCTGAGCTGCAGGCACACAGAACCGCTGGAGGTAAATGTTTACTCGGCTGGCATTCTCACTCACGCGAATAACAGCTGTCAAGACGCCATTCAACATATTCGGACGCTATTTCATGGGTGGCGATGGCGGGTATGAGAAGTTGCGGCTGGGCTATGAAAAACGGGAGAAATCGAGCGTCAATCGCCCTTCAACTTTCCGTGGAGGAACAGGTAACTCGTTTTTCAAGAAAGACTTAGAGAGGATCCAAGGTTTTCTGCGGCGAGCGGAGCTACCGTTTTTGGTGAGGGATCACGTTGCCGCCGACGCCGGAGAGATGTTGACGGTGGTGGTTCGCGCGCCGATTTTGGCTGCCTTGCCGGATGAGATTCTGCGCGTCGAGCAGGTGATCGGTCATAAGGATGGAGGCGCGGGCGGGGTCGCGGCGCTCGATCGCCTCCAAGATGGGGAGATGGAAGTGGAGGGTGTGCTGGAGGTCGACGAGCTGCGAGGTGACCAGGATCATGTTGAGCATGGCGCGATGAATGGTGTGAAAGAGCCTGCCGCTCAGCCGGTTGCCGGTGGCCTGAAAGATGACGCGATGAAAGAGCAAATCGGAAGAGACCAGCCGGACGCGGTCGTCTTGACTGGCCTCTAGATCAACGATCGACTGACGAAGAAGAGCGATATCGCCGGGAGTGGCGCGTTCGGCGGCCTTGGCGGCGAGAGCGGGTTCGATCATAAGCCGCATTTCGACGAGCTCCTGCGGGGAAGTGTCGTCGAGCAGGAAGAGGAACTCCATGGGGACGGAGAGGACGGTAGAGGCGTCCTTATTCAGGTAGCTGCCGTCGCCAACTTTCTGGGTGATGACGCCCATCATCTCGAGCACCTTCAGCGCTTGACGCAGCGAGGAGCGAGCGACGCCGAAGCTGGCAGCCAGCTCGCGCTCGGACGGCAGGCGCGACCCGGGCGTCAATAGCCCCTGGCTGAGAAGCTCCTGAAAGCGGAGGACGAGCAGGTGAGTTACGTCTTCCTTATCGTTCCCCTGCGGGGTGGGGTCGACGAGGTCTGCCGCGGTCGTTTCCAGCCGGCGTGCCGACTGCTTCATGGAGGGCCCTCCTGTTTAATGTCCGCCTGGATGAGCCGCGCGTGACTGCCGCGGGCAGAAGACATGCATTTCTGTTTTGCAGTATAACTTCTAAGAGCCAGAAAGGTAGTACCAATGCGAAGGTTCGCAATGCTGTGTCTGGGTCTGCAGCTGAGTGTAGCCGGTCCGCTACTCGCGCAGGGCACGGTTCCAGAGGGAACGGCGGCTTCCACGGAGAAGCCGGTGACGATCGGGGTCGATCTGGGGAAGGCGATCGGCGCTTACAAGCCGATCTACAGCTGGTTCGGCTATGACGAGTCGAACTATACCACCATGCGCGATGGCAAGAAGCTGCTGGGCGAGTTGCATGACCTGAGCCCAGTGCCGGTCTATATTCGCGCACACCACCTGTTGACCTCGGGCGACGGGGTTGCTGAGCTGAAGTGGAGCTCGAGCAACGTTTATAGCGAGGACGCGTCGGGGAAGCCGGTCTATGACTTCGAGATTCTCGATGAGATCTTCGACGAGTACAAGGCGGCGGGGGTGCGGCCGATGGTCGAGCTCGGATTCATGCCGAAGGACCTGGCGACCGGCAAGGAGCCTTACCAGGTGCATTACCCGGGACGGACGACGTCGGGGAGTGTGCAGAGCCCGCCGAAGGACTATGCGAAGTGGGGCGAGCTGGTGCGGGTGGTGACGGCTCACCTGGTGGAGCGGTATGGCAGGGCGACGGTGCTGGACTGGTATTTCGAAGTGTGGAACGAGCCGAATATCGACTACTGGCATGGGACGCCGGAGGAGTATTGGAAGCTTTACGACTATTCGGTTGCGGGGGTGCGGTCGGCGCTGCCGGGAGCGAGGGTGGGCGGGCCGGCTTCGACGGGGCCGGGCGACGCGAAGGCTTACAAGTTTCTCGATGGATTTCTCGAACACGTGAGCACCGGCAAGAGCGCGGCAAACGGCAAGAATGTGCCGATGGATTTCATTTCGTTCCATGTGAAGGGACAGCCCAAGATTACGGAAGGGCACGTGCGGATGGGTCTGGATAAGGAGATGAACGACGCGGACAAGGGCTTCGAGATCATCGCCAGGTATCCAAAGTTCAGGAAGCTGCCGATCATCCTGAGCGAGGCGGACCCGGAGGGCTGCGCGGCGTGCTCGAGCAAGGTGAACCCTGCGAACAACTACCGCAATGGGACGCTGTATCCGGCCTATACGGCGGCGGCATATAAGGGGCTCTTCGAGTTGCAGGACCGGCGCGGCGTGAACCTACTCTCGATGCTGAGCTGGTCGTTCGAATTTGAGGACAAGGACTACTTCGAGGGCTTTCGGTCGCTCGCGACTAACGGGATCGACAAGCCGGTGCTGAACCTGTTTCGCATGGCTGCGCTGATGAACGGCAATCGGGTGAGCACGACGAGCGATGGGCAGGTCCCGCTGGACAGCATCCTGAGCAGCGGGGTGCGCGCGAATGCCGACATCGATGCGATGGCGACGAAGGGGGATCATGAGGCCGCGGTGCTGGTGTGGAATTACCATGACGTGGATGAGCCGGCGGCGGCGGCTCCGACGACAGTTGCGATCGGCGGCATTCCGTCCGGGGTGCATCGTGTGCTGGTGATGCATTACCGCATCGACGACGCGCACAGCAATGCTTACGCGGTGTGGAAGGCGATGGGTTCGCCGCAGCATCCGACGGCGGAGCAGTATGCGGAGTTGAAGAGCAAGGATGGATTGCAGCTGCTGACTTCACCGGCGTGGATGGACGTGACGGATGGCGAGGTGAAGGTGACGACGGAGATGCCGCGGCAGTCGATCTCGCTAATTCATGTGAAATGGTGAAGTGGTAGCATGACGGCGATTGGAGCTCGGGGTGACGGAGTGCGTGCGGGGCTTGAGCCGCGCGCGTATTTCGTTGGCCTGGTGACGGTCGCAATTGCGATCAGCTATTTTGACCGGCAGACGATTTCGATTGCCATCGCGGCGATCGAGCGAACGATCCCGATTTCGAACCAGCAGTTCTCTTACCTGCAGACGGCGTTCCTGCTGGCGTATGCGTCGCTCTATGCGATCGGCGGACGGCTGCTCGACAAGCTGGGCACGCGGCGCGGGTTTCTGCTGATCATGCTGTGGTGGTCGCTGGCTTGCGCGCTCCATGGCTTCGCGACTGGTTTTGCGTGGCTGCTGGGGATGCGATTCCTGCTGGGGATGGGCGAAGGCGGTGCTTTTCCGGCGGCGACGCGGGTGGTGGCGGAGTGGGTGCCGGCGGGGCAGCGCTCGACGGCGATGGGCTTCATCAATGCGGGAACGGCGGTGGGTTCGCTGCTGGCTCCTCCGCTGATCGGGGCGGTGCTGATTTTTTTTGGATGGCGCTCGGTGTTCTTTGCGGCGGGCGGCATTGGCTTGCTTTGGGTGCTGTGGTGGGCGGTTGCGTATCGCGGAAATGCGGCGACGCTGTCGGTAAATACGCTCGATGCGCGGCTGCTGGCGGAGCGGCTTTCGCTGCGCGAGATCGTGGGGATGCGCCAGGTGCGGGCGCTGGTGTTTGCGAAGTTCATGAGCGATGCGGCGTGGTTTTTCCTGCTCTTCTGGCTACCGAAGTATCTGTATGACGCGCGCGGCTTCGACATCAAGCATGTGAGCTACTATGCGTGGATTCCGTATGCGGCGTCGGGAATTGGGAGCTTTCTTGGCGGGTGGTGGTCGAGCCGTCTGCTGCGCGGCGGACGAACGTTGGATGGTTCGAGAAAGCTGGTACTGGGAATCAATGCGGCGATGATGCCGGCGGTGATGCTGGTTCCTCTGGTGCCGGTGAACTATGCGCTGCTGCTTTTCAGTATTGCTTTTTTTTCGCAGCAGTCGTGGTCGGGGCTGATTATGACGATACCGGCGGATGTGTTTCCGCTGTCGGCGGTAGGGACGGTGTCAGGACTGGTCGGCTTTGGGGGGTCGATTGGCGGAGCGGTATTTGGATTGATTGCAGGGGCGCTGCTGGGCCATGGATTCAGCTACGGAATTTTGTTTGTGCTGGTTGGGAGCTTTCATCTCATCGGCTTCCTGGCGCTGGTTTTGTTTGGCGGCAGGATTCAACCACTGCGGCCCGGAGATTTGAGTTTGTACATTGAAGGGACACGGTAGTGACGTGTGTCGCTGAACCGCAGATCCTTCCCCTTCGCGGTGCTCAGGGTCAGGATGACATGGTGTTCGCTGACGCATCCGTGACTGTGAGTGGCCGCAATGCAGGGACTCGGCACAATTCGACTCACGGCAGTTCCATGACCACGCCGAAGATTTACAGGAGAGAGGGCCACGCATGAAGATCACCGAAGTGCGCACGCGTGTCGTTCAGTGGGAGGGCGAGACGGTTCCGCTGCCTCCTCATTTCTGCACCAACCCGATGGACCTGGTTGCTTTCCGCGAGGCGTCGATGGGCAACTTCGCCTTTCACGGCTGGGTGCTGGTGGAGATCTTTACGGACAGCGGACTGGTGGGGCTGGGCAACGCGGCGCTATCGCCGCTGGTAACGAAGACGCTGATCGATACGTATTTGCAGCCGTTGCTGATCGGGGCCGATCCCTGGGACACGGAATACCTGTGGCAGCAGATGTACCGGCGCACCATGGCGTTTGGCCGCAAGGGGGTGGCGATGACGGCGATTTCAGCGGTCGATATCGCGTTGTGGGACCTGCTGGGCAAAGACGCGAAGCAGCCGGTCTTTCGCCTGCTGGGCGGCCGGACCAAGGACAAGATTCCGGTCTACGCGAGCCGGCTCTATGCGATGCCGATTCCCGAATTGCGCCGCGAGGCGCAGAAGTATAAGGACGAGGGCTATCAGGCGATGAAGCTGCGTTTCGGCTGGGGGCCGATCGACGGCGCTGCGGGCATGCAGAAGAATCTAGAGCTGGTGCGGGCGGTGCGCGAAGTGGTTGGCGAGAGCGTGGACGTGATGGCGGACGCTTACATGGGCTGGACGCTGGATTACGCGAAACGAATGCTGCCGCTGCTCGAGCCGTTTCATCTGCGCTGGCTGGAGGAGCCGGTGATCCCGGATGACACGCGCGGGTACAAGGAGCTGAAGAGCTGCGGTCGCATTCCGATTGCCGGGGGCGAGCATGAGTTCACCATCTTCGGTTTTCGCGAGCTGCTGGAGAACAATGCGCTCGACTATATTCAATTCGATACGAACCGGGTGGGCGGCATCAGCCAGGCGCGCAAGATTTCGGCGCTGGCCGAGTCGTTCCAGGTACCGGTGGTGCCGCACGCGGGGCAAATGCATAACTATCACGTGGTGATGGCGAGTCTGAACTCGTCGATTGCGGAATTTTTCCCAAAGGTCGACGTTGAGGTGGGAAATGAGCTGTTCTGGTATATCTTCGACGGTGAGCCGTTGCCGGTGGACGGGTGTATCGACCTGGACGATGCGAAGCCGGGGCTGGGATTGACGGTGAACGAAGAGTCGTTGAAGCGGTTTAGGGTGATTGGGTGAGGAAGAATTTATGGTGCGTCTGGTTCAGATCAGCAACGGCTCCAGCCAGCGGGTTGCGTTAGTCAAGGAGCCTTACCTGCTCTGTCTGGCCGGGGAGGAGTCGGTCTATGAGTTGGCCTTGGCCTGCCTGCTCGATCGGTGCAGCTTGAGCGGACGGGTGGTGGAGCTGGCCACCGGGGAAGAGCTTTTCTACGACGAGGTGTACTCAGGCACGAGCAAGTGGCGTCTGCTGCGGCCGGTCGGCATCCCCAAGGCGCCCGAGCGAGTGCTGGTGACGGGCACGGGTCTCACGCACCTGGGCAGCGCGAAAGACCGGCAGGCGATGCACCTGAAGACGGTGACGAATCCGGAGAAGCCGATCACGGATAGTATGCGGATGTTCGAATCGGGGATCGTGGGCGGCCGGCCGGAAGAGGGTGAGGCCGGCAGCGCGCCGGAGTGGTTTTATAAGGGCAACGGCGCGATCCTGCGCGGGCCTTTGGATGCGCTGACGGTGCCGTCGTTTGGCGAGGATGGCGGCGAAGAGGCGGAGGTTGCGGGCATTTACCTGATCGCCGAAGATGGCACGCCGCACCGGCTTGGTTTCTGCACCGGGAACGAGTTCAGCGATCATAAGTTTGAGCGCCACAATTATCTGAACCTGGCCGGCTCGAAGCTGCGGGAGTGCAGCATCGGGCCGGAGCTGGTGGTGGGCGGGGAGTTCGGCGCAGTGGCCGGCGAGGTGACGATCGAGCGGGATGGCCGCTCCATCTGGAAGAAAGCGATCGAGACGGGCGAGGAGAATATGGCGCACAGCCTGCGGAACCTGGAGCACCACCATTTCAAGTTTGCGGGCCACCGGATGGCGGGGCATCTGCATGTGCATTTCTTCGGTGCGCATTCGCTGAGTTTTGGCGAGGGTTTGGAGTTGCAGGACGGGGACTGGATGTCGGTGAGGTTCGACGGCTATGGGCGAGCCCTGCGCAACCCGGTGCGCATCGAAGACAAGTCGGAATACAGACAGGTCCGGGTTGAGGCGATGAGCTGATTGCCGAACCGGGGATTGCTAGATTTATGAGGAGAAGGACATGGCGCAACGTGTAGCGATTCTGGGTTTGGGAACGATGGGCCTCGGCATGGCGAAGAACCTGCTGAAGGGCGGCTTTGCGGTGAGCGTGTACAACCGCACCCGCGCCAAGGCCGAGCCGCTCGCGGCTGAGGGCGCGACGATTGCGGATACCCCGGCAGATGCAGCGCGGGAGGCGGATGTGGTCCTGAGCATGCTGGCCGATGACAATGCTTCGCGGGCGACGTGGACGGGCGAGCATGGAGCGCTGCATGGGGCCAAGGCGGGAGCGGTGCTGGTCGAGTCGAGCACGGTGACTCCGGAGTGGATCAAAGAGCTTGCCGGGCTCGCGGCCAAACAGAAGCTGGACCTGCTCGATGCACCGGTGACGGGCAGCAAGGTGCAGGCTGAGGCTGGGCAGTTGATCTTTCTGACTGGCGGCGACGCCGGGGTGGTGGAGAAGATTCGGCCGGTGCTGGCGGCGATGAGCAAGGATGTCGTCCTGCTGGGGCCGAGCGGCAGCGGTGCGCGGATGAAGCTGATCAACAACTTTTTGTGCGGCGCGCAAGTGGCTTCGCTGGCCGAGGCGATGGCGTGGATCGAGCGCAGCGGGCTTAACCGCGAGCAGGCGTTGAAGGTGCTGAAGAATGGCGCGCCTGGGAGTCCGCTGCTGGGAGCGATCGCGGAGCGCATGATCGCGGGAACTTACGAGGTGAACTTCCTGCTGCCGCTGATGGGTAAGGACCTGCACTATTCGCATCGCGATGCGGCTTCGCTGGGGATTAACCTGCGGACGGCGAAGACGGCGGAGACTTTGTTTGCAGAGGCGGCGGAAGAGGGTTTCGCGGACAAGGATATGTCGGCGGTGGTGGAGCCTTTGCGGGCGGCTTCGCAGGTGCTTTAAGGTTCGATTCGAGGGCCTTTCTCAGCGGCGAAAACCGGCAATGTTCCATGGAATCATGGCTTTCCAGTTCAGCGTGGTCAGCATAACGGGTTGCCGGTCTCTTCGGCCTCAAGCGATATTGCTGGTGGTAGATCGCTGAACCGCAGATCCTTCGACTGCGCACTTCGTGCTTCGCTCAGCGCTGACAAACGTTGTGTGGTGATTACGGCTCAACCCACCGTCGTCGCTTTTACTTTGCTCATTAGCGCCACTTGCCTTCCATGGCGGTTGCGGGGACGGTGACGGAGCCGATGCGACCGGTGGTTTCGTCGACGACGACGATGCGGATGGAGCCGGTTTTTTGTTCGCGTTCGATGAGCTGGTCGAAGGGAACTCCAGACTTGACGGCCTTCTCATAGGTCGCCTGCTGCAGCTTTAGATCGATGATCTGGCCGCTGACGCGGGTGTGGGTTCCGGTGTCTTCGCGTTGAACGAGGAAGATATCGAGCTTGCCGGCCCAGCGGTCGTTCTGTTGTTGCAGGGCGAGGTCGCCGGCGGCGATGTTGAGCTTGATCGTCGCTCCCAAAGGTGTTGAGACGGGATTGGCAGTCAGGGCGATACCGCTCGAGTCGAGGGGCTGCGCGAGTGCCTGGCGGACGCGGTCTTTGAGAGTGGATGGATCTTTGGCGGCCTGGTAGCCGGTACGGTAGCGGAGTTTGACTCCGTGTTCCGATGGCAGCTTGACGGTGAGCTGATGATAGCGATCGTCGGCGGGGGAGCCGGGCGTGAAGCTGAGCAGGTAGGTGGCCGTGCCGTCTGCGACGACGGAGTCGAGCGCGGCGGCGAGGTTGGCGGCGCGGGGGATGGGGCGGCCGCCGGTGGACTCGGCCAGCTGGACGATGGGGCGCTGGATGGAGCGGACGTCCTGCTGCAACTCGGCGGTCGCGCGGCCGGCGCTCATGTTGCGGGGCGGCGGCGGGCCACTGGCGGCGGGGTCGAGCTCGACATTGCGGGTGCGGGTATCAGGCCCGACGCTCGACGCCTCGAGCTGCGAGGCATCGAGCGGATAGACGGCGACCTGAGCGTCGTTCATGGCTTCGAGGGCGCGAATGGCGGCGGGGTTGAGGTTCTTGCTGCCCTTGTCGGGGCCGACGGCGTGGCCGCTCCATTCGGCGAGGACGTTGTCGCTGGTGATCCAGACGAGGTTTTTGTGGCCTGGAATGGCGGCGAGGTGACGGGCAATATCGATCAGCATCGAGAAGGCCTCGCCGCCGGGATCGCTGCCGTAGGCGCGCAGCTGCGGATCGGGGGTGATGGCGGTGTCTGGCGCGCCGGGCAGGTTGCCGTTGACGGACTGAAGATCGGCGGCGCTGCGGACGGTATCGAACTGCTGGCGGTTACGGGCTTCTTCCTGCTGAGAGCGGGCGAGGTCCTGGGCGGTCGGCGCCCACCGGGTGAGTTTCGCCGCCAGGAGAGCGTGATCGCCGGTCGCCTCTTCGAGCACTTGAAAGTCGTTGCCTTGAACGATGTAGACGGCGACCCGCTCAGCGGCGGGAAGCGAAATAAGGAAGCGGAGCATCTCTTTGCGCGCATTGGCTAGATCGGGCCAGGCGAGATTGGCGGCGTCGAGGAGCAGGACGGTGGTGTTGGCCTCGGTACCGGTCGCGGCCAGCGTCGCCGCGCGGCTATTGGTGTAGGCGGGCTGCGGGGTTGAGATGGGAGCGCCGGTGGCGGGGTCGGTTGAAGGTGCAAGGGATGGGTCGTCGCCGGCCGGGTCGTGGCTGATTCGGCTGAAGAAGCGGAGTGCCTGCTTACGGCCATCGTCATCGATTTCAAAATCTTCCGGTTTCAGGTTGGCGAGGGGATGGCCTTTCTTGTCGTACGCGACCACGCCGATATCGACCAAGCGGGCGGTGAGGCGGAGGGAGTAGCCGGCACCGGAGGAAGCGGGCGTGTCGGGCAGCCCAGTTGCGGGGGTGACGCTGATCTCAGGGATGGGGGGTGGGGTCGGCGGCGCGGCGGAGGCGGGAGAGAAGGCGGCGGTGCTTTCGGGCTGAGCGGGAGCGGCTCCTGCCACCGTGCGCGAATCGGCGGGATGGGGCGCCCTGGTTGCTGCATCCGACGGAGATGGGGAGTTGGGAAGGCTTGAGGGGTCGGCTGCGGGCGGCGGCTGGGAGGGTGGCTCGGTGTTGCCGGCGAGCAGGCGGGCGGTTCCGGTGAAGAGGTGGTATTGCTCAAAGGTGACCTGGTTGAGGGAGGTTTGTAGAGGAGCGGTGGTGTCGGCGGCGCCGATAGCGTGGGACTCGCTGAACGAGCCAAGATGCTGCGCCAGAGAGAGGGCAACTCCCTTGACAGGGCAGATATAGGTCTTGCCGCCGAGCTCGACGGGAGCGTACTCGACGAGGATGTTGGCGCTGAGGATCGGGTCGGGGCGCTTGAGGCCGGTCGCTTTCAAGGAGACCCGGAGAATGGCTCCGCTGGCCGGGTCAACGGCGAGTTCGCCCTGATAACCGGAGACCTGGTGGAAATACTGGCGAGCTCCGGAGAGGCTCCAGGTGCAGCAGAAGCTGACATCGTAGTGCGATTTCTCTGCCGGGACGGTGAAGCGGAAGACGGCGAGCGGGCCACTGCTTCCCTGCTCCCATCGGCTCCAGGAGAGATTGCCGTGCGCGGCATCGAGGAGCATGGTGACGAGGATGGGGCCGAATTCCCCGGAGGTGGTGAGCCCCTGGGGCGCGTCGCCGGTGGAGGCGGCCCTGGAGTTTACCTCTTCCTTACCGTTGCGGTAAATCACGCCGGCACTGTACCTGCTGACGGGGTGGAAGGGGTCATAGCTGGTGAGGCTGAACTCTTTTTGAAATTCAGGGCGGTCCTGGAAGCTTTGGGTGACGCGAGTTGCGTAGAGATTGGGCAACTGGCGCAGGGTCTTCGTCGCGTAGTCGACGGTCGAGGCTATGATTTTTCGCTGGGTCTCGATTTCAGGTTTGGGCGTCGCGGGGATCTCGGCGGCGGGCGGGTCGAGGAAGCCGGAGATATCGTCGAGCGTGGTGAGGGCCTGGCGGGAGCGGGGCCCGGGCAGGCGGGCATCGCAGCGGGCGAAGCGGGCGGCGCTGAGGCGTTCAGTGAGGGAGAGCTGCGAGAGTTCGGTTGCGAGTTGCGCGTCGGAGAGGGTTTGGCTGGCTTCCAACATCTGTTCCAACTGCTCGCCGGTGACGTGGTTGGCCGCGAATGCCGGGAGGGCGTTCCAGGCGAGCAAGGCGAGCAGGACGGTCTTGAGGATGTTGTGAATGCGCCGGCTCGATGGGTGAAGTGTCAGTCGTGGAGATGTTAGAGCAGAAGGATAGCGGCTGTCATGGGTTTGAGTTCCTTCAGGGGAGTCGCTGGCGATGCAAATCGCTGTAAACGCAGATCCTTCGCTTCGTTCAGGATGACAATACGCCGGGTGGGGGATCGTTGAGTTGCAGATCCCTCCACTGCGCTTCGCTTCGGTCGGGATGACAAGTTTCGGGGTTGGAGATTTCAGGGCGGGGCATTTCAGGTTGTGCATTCTTTACGGCGAACGGTCAGGCGGCTAGCTTGTGGGCGAGTTGGAGATCGGCGCGGAGCATAACGCGCATCTCCGCCCCGCGGGCGGGATCGGTGGCGCGGAGGATCGCCGATGGGTGCAGGGTGGCGATGACCTGCGGCGCGTATTCGGAGGCGATGACCTTGCCGCGCTCTTTCATAAGGGCAAATTTGTTGCCCAGCAGGGATTTTGAGGCGGTTGCTCCGAGGCAGACGACGACCCGGGGTTGAAGGGCGTCGAGTTCGGCGAGGAGCCAGGGACGGCAGGCGACGATCTCGCTGAGGCGCGGCGAGTCGTGGATGCGGCGCTTGCCGCGGAGGGTGAATTTGAAGTGCTTGACGGCATTGGTGACGTAGAGCAGGCTGCGATCGATGGAGAGTTCGTCGAGGACTTCGTTGAGGACGCGGCCAGCGGGGCCAACGAAAGGCTGGCCACGGCGGTCTTCTTCCTCGCCGGGCTGTTCGCCGACGAGAACGATGCGTGCCTGGGTCGGACCTGCGCCGAATACGGCCTGGGTGGCGTGTTCATAAAGGTCGCAGCCTTTGCACTTGGGGATCGCGGCGGAGAGCACGGGCAGTGAGTGATCAGCCGGAACATAGGGGGTTGCGGTCGCTTTACTCTGGCGTTCGATCATGGTTGTCACGCGCCCTTCGGCTTGGGTGAGTAATTGCGGGAGGATGTCGATCTCGGGGAGGTTCTTCCAATAACGGACGGGCATTTCGCTCTTCATGGCGCGGGTGTTGAGGCGCGCGGGGTTGAAGATGGAACTGTAGTAAGTCTTCCACAGGGATTCGAGTTCGTCGGCTTCGGGAGCGGCGGTGCGCGGTACTCCGGGGCCATATGTCATCGTAGCGGTACCAGGATCCCAAGCCATCGATCCGCCGGGAGTGAGGATCGACCACTGCATGACGGCGAAACGTTCGCTGAAGAAGGGCGCGGCGAGTTTGAGGATGGAGTGGTCGGGTCGATACCAGGCGATGTAGTGATCCTGCGCGTCTTGTGCCTCGACTTTGCGGAAGCGCACGAAGGCATGCATCTTGTGGAGATCGCGCCGGACCTGATTTTCCAATTTGCGGAAGAGAGCTACGTCGTCGTCGACCTCGAGCTGCAAGAGGTTGCGATCGCTCTGCAGACGCCACAGAACGCGATACAGGAGATTCCAGCGCTGCGGGTCCTGATGGCAGGCTAAGATCCGGGCGCGTTCGACGAAGCTTTTCGGGACGAAGATGGTGGGTTGCGGGACCTGGGCGGAGGGTGGCTCGCCGGATGCAAAGAGCGCCAGAGTAGCGGCCTCTGTGCCGGCGAGGGAGACGTCTTCGGGTCGAACGCCGGCGAGGAGCAGGGTGCGTGCGTGGTCGCGCCAGGCTTCGAAGGTCGGCTCAATGACGATCTGGCGGAGCGTGGTTGAGATTGGATTCATAGCTCTCCAGTGGCTGCGGAGAAGAGGTTGAGTTGGGCGGCGACCGGCGGGAGCGGAGTGGCGATTGCGGCCGTTTCGGCGCTGGATTCCACCGGGAACGAATCAGTGGTGGTCATGAAGCGCCCGGCGAGCTTGACGCGAACGTTGAGTTTGCGAAGGTCGTCGAGCGAGAGGCGATGGTAGCGGCGAATTTTGAGGATGCGATCGGTGTTGCGGTAACCGATACCCGGGACGCGAAGGAGCGCTTCGCGGGGCGCCGCGTTGATGTCGACGGGAAAGAATTCGGCGTGGGCTTCGGCCCAGGTTAACTTCGGATCCTGATCGAGGCTAAGGTTTGGCCGCTCTGTGCTGGTGAGCTCCTTGGCGTCGAAACCGTAGTAACGCATGAGCCAGTCGGCCTGGTAGAGGCGATGCTCGCGAACGAGCGGCGCGGGACGCTGCGGCAGGCGAGCGTCGCCGAGGGGAAAAGGCGAGAAACCGGAGTAGTAGATGCGGCGCAGGGAGTATGCCGAGTAAAGATGCGAGGCGGTCGAGAGGATCTGCTGATCGGAGCTGGGCGTGGCGCCAACAATCATCTGGGTGCTTTGGCCGGCGGGAGCAAACCTGGGCGTGGAGCGGTGTTTCTGGCGGTCTTCCTCAATTTCGGATTTGCGGTCGTGGATCTCTGCCATGGTGCCCTCGATGACCTCGACTTTCTTCTCGGGAGCGAGTTGGACGAGATCCTGGCTGGTGGGCAGCTCCATATTGGCGCTGAGGCGGTCGGCGTAGGCGCCGGCGCGTTCGACGAGAGGCTGCGAGGCCCCGGGAATGACCTTGAGATGAATGTAGCCGCCGAAGTAGTGGTCTTCGCGAAGGGCGCGGGCGACCTCGATGAGCTGCTCCATGGTGTAATCGGGCGACTGGATAATGCCAGAGCTGAGGAAGAGCCCCTCAATATAATTGCGGCGGTAGAAGTCGAGGGTCAGCTGAACGACCTCTTGCGAGGAGAAACGGGCGCGGCGGATGTCGCTCGAGAGGCGGTTGACGCAGAAGACGCAGTCATAGGTGCAGTAGTTGGTCAGCAGGATCTTGAGCAGCGAAACGCAGCGGCCGTCGGGGGTGTAGCTGTGGCAGATGCCCATGCCGTCGAGGTGGCCCACCCCTTTGCCGTTGCCAGTGCGCCGGGAGCCGCTGCTGGCGCAGGAGGCATCGTATTTCGCGGCATCGGCAAGAATTTCGAGTTTCTGCTGGACATCCATCGCTTGAATGGGAAGAGAAAAGCCGGATCGAGGTTAGCTGCCGGGAGAGAGCCGCTACCATCCAGCGAAATATCTGTCCCCCCGCCAGTATAGCGAAGGAAAGGCGAATGCCGGGATCGGGTTCCGAGTTGTTTGCACGGCCAGCTGCGTGCTTCCAGGGAAACCCGGGGTGATGCTTCTGTCGTGAGCTGCCGCTCAAGGCTAGGCTCGATGCTCATCGATCTCTCGATGACTGCGACGAGAAGAGGGGCAAAGTGTTGCTTCCTATCTTACGACTGATAAGAAGGGATAGGTACGCTGGTAACTCGCGCTGGCAGTCGAAAGCATCTTCTCGGTACCTGGCGACTGAGCACGGCCTTCATGGTACGAAGCGTCACCGTCAATCGTGAAAAAACTTTCCCGTTTTGGAATTTCTGGTGTATTCTCGGGAAAGTCAACCAAGCAACTTAGATAGTCGATCGTCGTTCATTTTCGAAGGACCGAAACTTCCGGGCTAACCAGCACTGAATTCTAGCCGCTCCAGCGGCATGGTCTTGTTTCCTCAAATACATCGTTTCGCACCGGTCAAACTTGCCGCCAGCGGCGTTCCTCAGTACCTGTTGTAACTAGGACAGAACAGGATTGTAGAGGAGCGAGCCTGGCTCGGTCGCGCGCTCCCTCGGGGAGTTTCACGCCCCGATGCTTTGTGCTGAATACGAGAATTGATTTCGAAGATTTGCTGCTCCCGCCGCGGCGACTTGCCGCTACGCAGAGGACTGCCTGCAAGGCGTGGTTTTCCTACGACTATCTCAGCATTTGACTACCTCATCCTTGAGGGGAGATTGACTTGATGACAACCTATTTATCACTTGGTTCAAAGGTAGCGCTGACCAGAAAGTCTGCTGTTGCGCGCTTTTTTGGCGGCTTTCTAGGAGCGGCTTCGCTGCTCACGATCCTGTTACCCGGAAGTACCTCCAACGCGCAGGTCAACGTCCTGACGTCGCACAATGACGCGTCGCGTACCGGTCAGAACCTGAACGAGACCATCCTCACGACATCGAACGTGAACCCTACTCAATTTGGGCAGTTGTTCCAGCAGCGCGTGAACGGCTATGTCTCTGCGCAGCCGCTTTATGTCTCGCAGGTAGCGATCCCGGGCAAGGGAATGCACAACGTGGTGTACGCCGTCACCATGGGGGATTACGTTTATGCCTTTGACGGGGACTCGAATGGCGGCGTCGATGCGACCCCGCTGTGGAGCGTTGCACTCTTGACCAACAATCCGTCGTCGGGAACGCTTCAGACCAACTTCGGCGTAACCGGAACGCCGGTGATCGATATCCCCTCGAAGACCATGTACCTGGTGAGTTCTGAAATGCAGGGCTCGAATTATCTGTTCCGGCTGCACGCCCTAGACATAACCACCGGCGCGGAGAAGCTCGGCGGCCCGATACAGATCCAGGGCTCAGTGCCCGGCACCGGTAACGGGAGTGTTGGAGGCACGGTAACGTTTGACCCGACCTATCAGTACCAGCGCCCCGGCCTGTTGCTGCAGAACGGCGTCTTGTATACGGCCATCGGGTCTATCGCCGATAACGGCCCTTATCATGGCTGGATCTTCTCCTATAACGCCGCGAACCTGAAACAAATCGACATTTATAACACGGCGCCCAATGGGAGCGGCGTAGGTATCTGGATGGCCGGAGCGGGGTTACCGGGCGAGGTGAATAACCCGAACAAGCCCTACGGCCGGATGTTCTACGTCACCGGCAACGGCACCTTCTCCGGAAGCGCCCCTTACACGAATGCCATGAGCTATGGGATGAGCGTGGTGGATCTTGACCTGACCGGCGGCAAGATGACGGTCGAGGACGAATTTACGCCTCACAATGAAGCTGTGCTGGATAACCAGGACGGCGACGTCGGCTCGGGCGGCATGGTTCTTTTGCCAACCCAGACGCTGGCCTCAGGGGCCACCCTCAGTTCGCTGGTGCAACTTGGAAAATCCGGGGCGATCTACGTCCTCAATCGCAACAATCTGGGCGGGTTCAACTCGAGTGCCGACAAGATTGTGCAGGAGCTGCAAACACCGACCTCCGGAGAGCAGAACTGGGGCGCCGGCGTGTGGGGCTCTGTCGCATATTGGAACAACCATATTTATTCCGGCGGCACCAACCCTGGTGTGACCAACAGTCTTACTGCGTACTCGTTTGTCAATGGAAAGATGTCGACGAGCCCGGTCAGCCAAAGCTCGGAGCAGTTCGGCTCGCCGAGCCCGACCCCGTCTATTTCGGCCAATGGCAATACAAACGGAATAGTGTGGATCATCGATACCAACGGCGTCTACGTCGACCAGCCGGCAGCACTGCTGGCCTATGACGCGACGAACTTGTCGAGCCTGCTGTATTCCACGAATTCCAACCTGACGCGAGACGACCCTGGCGGCGCGATCAAGTACACGGTACCCACGATCGCGAACGGCAAGGTTTACATGGGAACGATTAACCGGGTCAGTTTCTATGGATTGCTCGGGACGGTACCTACGGCGGTTGCGCCAACGTTCAATCCGCCTTCGGAAACGTTCAGTGGATCGCAAGCGATCACGATCAGCGACGCTACCAAAGGCGCGCAGATTTTCTACACTACCGACGGATCAACACCGACGGCGAGCTCGAAGCTCTACACCGGACCGATCACCGTCAGCGCCAACGAGACACTTACCGCGATCGCCAGCGCCACCGGCTATCTGTTGAGCGCTTCTACTTCCGCCGTGTATTCCTCGACGGCCAACGCGGCGAACCCAGTCTTTTCACTGGCTGCCGGCACGTACACCGGGACACAGACGGTAACCATTTCCGACCATTCGTCAAACGCGAAGGTCTATTACACGGTCGATGGCACCACGCCGACCACTTCGTCTGCGCTGTATACCGGTCCGATGAGCGTGCCAGTTACGGAGAATATCGAAGCATTTGCGACGGCCCCCGGGCTACTCGCCAGCTCGATGGTCACCGAGAGCTACGTCATTGCGCCGATCTACAACATCTCATTTATGCAGGGATTTACCGATGCCGTGGGACCGATGACCTTCAATGGCAGCACCGACCTGGATGATATCCGGCTGCAGCTGACCAACGGCGGCTTGTTTGAAGCGGGAAGCGGCTTCTTTAACAACAAGGTGAACGTGCAAGCCTTTACGACGGACTTCACCTTCCAGCAGTCGAACCCTGCCGGCGACGGAATGACCTTTACCATCCAGAGCGGTGGGCCGACCGCTCTCGGCGGGTATGGCTCGGCACTGGGCTATGGCGGCATAGCCAAGAGTGTCGCTATCAAGTTCGACATCTACAACAACAGCGGCGAGGGGCCTAACTCGACCGGGCTCTATATCGACGGCGCCTCGCCAACGGTACCGTCGATCGACTTGACCGGCACCGGGATAGACCTGCGCAGCGGCGACCAAATCGATGCCCATATTACTTATGACGGCACCGTGCTGACAATGACCCTGACGAATGTGGTTTCGCTGGCAAGCTGGTCGCATTCGTTCACAGTCAACATTCCTGCTGTCGTGGGAAGCCCGGAAGCTTATGTGGGCTTCACTGGCGGCAGCGGCACCCAAAGCTCCAGCCAGAAGGTCACCTACTGGACGTATATTGCCGGGCCGCCCTCGGTTCCGAACTATCCAGTCGGCCTGGATGCGAAGCAGCTCTGGATGAACGGTTCAGCGCTCTCCGGCACGTCGCTACTGATGATCAACAACCAACGGAACAAGGCCAGCAGCGCTTACTTCACGACGCCCGTGAATGTCGAGTCATTTACCTCCGACTTCGACTTTCAACTTACCGATGCAGCCGCCAACGGCTTTACCTTCGTCCTGCAAAACCAGGGGCTCACAGCAACTGGCCTTTCCGGCGAAGGACTCGGATACGTCAACATTCCTAACAGCGTCGCAATCAAGTTCGACTTCTACAACAGCGCGGGACAGGGGAATGACACCACCGGCGTATTTGTCAATGGAGCTCTGCCTACGGTCCCGGCAATCAATCTTGCCGGCAGCAAGTTAGAGCTGAACAGCGGCGACGAGATGCACGTCCATGTCGCGTACGATGGAACGACGCTCACCTGGTTGATCCAGGACCTGGACATCTTCTTCCCAAGCCACGTCTCAAGCCTGCAGAGTATGAAGATCAATATTCCCCATACGATCGGCAGCAATACTGCGTATGCGGGCTTCACGGCAGGTACAGGCGGGCAAACTTCAATCCAGAACATTCTGGATTGGACCTTCACCAACCAATAAGAAGCGGAGATATTCACCACCGCTTGATGGCAGGCGAATGGCGAAGCCCGGGGAAGGATCCCGAGTCTCACCATTCACTCCGGAGCCAGGCAGTTCCAAACTAAAGTACCGGGGCAAAAAAACAGGGGTGAGGCAGTGGAGTGAGCCGCGTGGCGCACTCTCGAGCCTCACCCCTTCGCCTTGCCGCTATGACCTGCAATGTGAAACTCGTCTTAGCAGCGTGCAGGAGCTTCAAACGGAATCAGCTGAGTCAATCAGTGGGAGAAGATCACGAGAGCTGCGCTTGTTACTCCCATGGGTATGGAGAAGATACCGTTTACCGCATCGATCGGCTCAAGTGTTTTCGTTCCCCTTATGCGCCCGTCGTTGCTGCCATCGAAGGTCTGGCCCGCGAAGGTGACGCCTGAAGTGGACTCGTAGGATGGCGCGGTCAACCGAAGGACGACCGCACTGCTATACCCCGGCATGGTGACGGCGACGTTTCCGGTTGCTGCTTCATCCTTGTTGATGATCGCTACCCTGGGATTACGACCCGCAGGACGGGTGGCCCACGCTTTGAGATTGGCCTCGGTGCTGAGAGTGACGGGCAGCAGATTTGCCCCGTCGCCGACGGCAATCTGAAACATCAGCAACCCATAGTACAAGGGATTGACGGAGGCGAGCTGATAGCTGTTCATACCTTTCGATGTGGTGACCGAGAACTGGAAGGGACTATCCGGATTCCCGCTGGTGGCAAACCAGTTCACGCCATCAATGCCCAAGCTGGCGTACTCAAACATATAGTCCATCGACCACAGGGCGGCGCTGAAGGAATCACTGATGTTTTGAATGCCCTCGTCGGAGACCGGACCAGTCTCCCCCATCCTGAAGGGAACGCCATTCGTATGAGTCATCGCGGCAGCTGCCGCAACCTGTAACGGGACGGAGCTGGCGGCGGACGGCGACAGCAGGAAATCGGGCGCGGGATTATTGTTGGGGCTCGTGGCGTAGCAGTGCTGGCTGAAGGAAGTGAGTGCCGTCGATTGCAGAGCCTCAAAGGTTGCCGCGTTGGTCTTCATGGTCCCGAGGAAAGCCCACGAAGCAGCCATGAGCTTTGTCCCGGACGAAAGCAGCGGCATAATGTTCTCTTTCCAGGTGGCAAAGTCAGTGTAATAGTCTTGCACGGTATAAGTACTGGGCCTCATTCCGTTCTTGTAATATTCATCAGGCTCGTTGCCTATCTCAATAGCCTCTAAAGATCCCGCCGGCATCTGGCTTACATATGCCTTGGCCTGGTTGACCGCGAGCTTCACGTTATCCGCCCCCAGATTGACACCTAATTCAAAGCGGGCCCCTGTGGCCTTTGCAAGTTCCGCAAAGGGTTGAGCGGTTGTCGAGGACGGCTCGCCAGTAGTGTCGGTGCTATCTCCGCCGATGCGGATGTTCATGGGCCCTGATCCGTAGACGGTCAGGTTCGTCAGCAATTGCCGGAAGATGTTATTGACCCCCACGGTGGAGTCGCCCATCACCTTCTGAGCGTCATTCCATTCCAGAGACAAGCCCATGAATGTGGGAGAGATGGCCAGACCTGGAGTGTCAGTGATGTTGACCTCGGCGAGGAGAGAGACCAGCAAGGGAAAGCCGGAATTCACTGCATAGGAAAGGCCGCTGTTCTTATCGACGATCTGTATTGCCAGGTTGATCGGGTCGCTCGCGGTCGCCGCGGTAGCGCTTGCGGTCAGGGCCAGGGTCCAGTTCACCGCGCCCGCCGTGGTCACCGTGGGACTGCTCCACTTGGCAGTGATGCCACTGGGCAAACTGGAAACGATCGCTGCAGTGGCCCCGGCGCCTCCAACAGGCAGCTTCACTCCATTGATTGGTGTGGCCGTGACGAGCATCGTCGCCGTCGATTGGGGCTCAATAGTCAGGGCCGGATTTGACAGCCCGACGGCTACTCCGATAGCGGGCTCGACTTCGATGACATAGAGATTGGATATGGTGACTCCGTCTCCGGTAGCGACGACGGTGAAGGTGTACCAGTTATCCTTAGCAGTTATCGCGGGCACCAAGGTCAATGTCGAGGAACCGGCTCCGGATTTGATCGAGACTGGATCGCTGCTCCACGATGCTGTCACAAAGCTTGGCAATCCTGTGATGGATACTGTGACATCGCCCTGGAACGAGCCGCCCGCGGTGAAGGTAAAGACATCTGTCGCCTTTTGACCCTGCTTGGTAATGATGTGGGTCAAAGCGGGCGATTGCTTGAGGGTGGGAGTGTCGGCGCTGGCCTGACAGAAACCCGTTACACAGCAAGTGGCGACAATGATGACGGTAAAGGCCGTTCTTATGCCAAGCATGGATGACGATATATATGACTTCATACTCTGCCTCTTCTCACTCAAAGATTTTTATTATTTGAAGTTCCACTTACCACCTGGAGGCTTATGCTTTCGAGGCATCCAAGAGACAAGCCTCTCCCAAGGCACACTTCTGCGAAGCTACAGGAAGCACCAATTGACTTTATTCGGACTCTTGCAGTGGCACCGCCCGTGAAACGCGACTGAGAGCGAGAAGGGCAGTTGCTTCCTGCAGGACTATGAAGAGTGGTAATCAATGCGAATGGCAGACACAGCTAAGGAGATGTCGATACGGGGTGGATCCGTATTCTTTTGTTCTCCCTTATGAGGAAAGCTTGAACCTGGCCTGGCGCTCGAGACGACAAGGCCCTATCAACCAGGCCTTTCCATCGTTGGAGTAAGAGGAACTGAATTAATGGAGAGATATAAGGACGCACGGCGACAACTCCTATCGAACATCTTGCTCAGGCTGTACGGTGCGAGTGGTAGGACTTCAGGGAATCTATCCACGGAAAGAAACGCAGGATCGGGTACTTACCCAGGCAACGTAGGACATATTCAGCAAGGGACGACGAGACGAACCTCATGAAGGACCGTACATGAGATCAATTACATCACCCAAAAGTTTTCTAGTTTGTCTGAAGGGGATACTACATGGAGGTCTGTGAATCCACAATTGCAAAAAGATTGTTATTTTTTGTTTTCAGAGTAAGTGGGCGGGGGCATGTAAGAAGTTCAGGGATGCGGGTAATACTTGCCTTGGGGCGCGGCGTTACTAAGTAACAGGGACTTATCGACCGGTCAGAGGACTTATTGGCGGAGCAGGAGACTTGTTGGCCGAGCAGGTTTATTTTCGCCGTGCAACCGGGATGGCTTACGGCTTCTGCGCCCGGTAGAGGCCAGCGACGCCGAATGTATAGGGAGTCCAGCCGACGCTGGCGAAACCTACGTTCTGCATCAGTCCCATCATCTGTGACGGAGGAGGGAAGCTGGAGACGGAGCTGGGCAGATAGGCATACGGTCCCGTGACCCCTGAGAGGCGAGAACCAATCGCGGGCAAGACGCGCCGGAAATAGAAGCGATAAAGCTTGCCGAGGGACCCACCCGGCTCGCTGAAGTCAAGAATGCCGATTTCCCCTCCCGGGCGCAGTACGCGGTGAAACTCCTCAAGGCCGGCATGGTAGTTGGCAAGGTTTCGGAAGCCGAAGGCAGTCGTGACGAGATCTACGGAGTTGTCGGACAGGGGGAGCCGCAGTGCATCCGCCTCGATGGCGACAGCCCCGCGAGCCGTAAATTTAGCAGCGCCTCGCAGCAGCATTTGATGGGAGAAGTCGGCCGCAATCATGGGGCGCGCGCCGGCGGGGCGGCGGCGCAGCAGGGCCATGGTCATGTCTCCCGTGCCGCAGCAGAGATCGACAATGAGCGCCTCCGGCCGGGCGAGAGTTCTGCGAAAGCGGCGTGCGGTGCGCCACCACCAGACCCGATCGATATTCATGGAGAGGACATGATTGAGCAGGTCGTAGCGCGGGGCGATGCCGTCGAACATTTCGCGGACGGCGGCAGCGGCGCTGGCTTCGTCGGTCGCGCCGGAGGGCTTGGCCCCTCCGGCCGATGGAGAGGCGGTCATCTATCTGGTCCCCTGGGCGAGACTATCGGCAATCTCTGCGACCGGCTGCCGCGCGGCGGCAAGCATGTATTCCGCCGCATCATGGAGCTCACGATCGGTCACGTCTTCGGCGATATGTGCGTTGCCGATGCCAGAAGGCAGGATGAAGCGACGGACACCGCTGCGATTCTTCTTGTCGCGCGTGGCCGCATCGAGAAGGCGATCGACCGGCAGGCGCAGCGCAGGGAGCGGGCCGTAGGCGCGGATCAGGCTCTCGATGCGAGTGGATTGCGCCGAAGTGAGAGTCTTGCGAGCGACACCGAGATGGGTGGCGGCGATCATGCCCCAGCCGATTGCCTCGCCGTGGAGCAGCTTTCTATAGCGGGTCGCGGCCTCGAGGGCATGACCGAGAGTATGGCCATAATTGAGGATCATGCGAAGGCCATTTTCCAACTCATCGAGCTTGACTACCCCGGCTTTCATGCTGACCGAAGCGGCGATCACATACTCAAGAGCCTTCGGCTCACGGGCCAGGATGGCCTCGGCATGGCGCTCCATAAAGCCGAACAACTTCGCGTCACGGATGATGCCTGCCTTGATGCTCTCAAAGAGTCCGGCGCGAAGTTCGCGAGCGGGGAGGGTCGCCAGAAGTGAGATATCGGCGAAGACAGCCAAGGGATGGTGAAAGCTGCCAATCAGGTTCTTGCCGGCTTGAAGATTTGCGCCGGTTTTGCCGCCGACCGAGGAATCGACCTGGGAGAGGAGCGTGGTCGGTACCTGAATATAATCGATGCCGCGCATATAGATGGCGGCGAGAAATCCGCCAAGGTCACCGACGATGCCGCCGCCGAAAGCGATGAGGAGCGAGGAACGATCGGCATGACCCTCGGCCATCTGCTCGGCGAGGCGTTCCACACTGCGCAGACGCTTATGCTCTTCACCGGCAGACAGAAAAAGTACAGACGGCGGATCCTTGTGCGGAAAAGACTCGAGGAAGGCGTCGGCCCAGAGCGACCAGATGCCGGGCGAAGTGAGCACGAAGATGCGCCGGTTTTTGCCGCCAGTCACCCGCGAGATCCTGCGGCTTAGCGTCGGCAAAAGATCCCTGCCGACGTTAACGGGATACTGGACGCTGCCGGTCTTTACCTGGATGGTTCGCACGCTGAGTTCATCGTATCGTACTGCGGCGGCTGGACTTTGGCTGCGGCTGGCCGGTTTGAATGCGGCGAACTTGCGCCTCGGACGGAGTGATAGCCTGAGTTCATGGGCATTCCCGAGAAAACCGACTTCCTGGTTGTCGGCGCCGGAATCGCGGGGCTACGGGCGGCGATCTCGCTGGCGGAATCCGGCAAGGTGCTGGTGCTCACCAAGGAATCGCTGGGAGAATCGAACACCTCCTATGCGCAGGGTGGCATTGCCGTGGCCATGGGCGGCGAAGAAGATGTCTCGCTGCACCTTGAAGACACGATCCAGGCGGGGGACGGGCTGGTCGATCGCGCGGCGGCGGCGATCCTGGTCGAAGAAGGCCCGAGGCGCGTCGAAGAACTGCTGCAGTGGGGCACCGGCTTTGACCGGGGCGCGAGCGAAGAGGGCGGCAAGCTGATGCTGACCCGCGAGGGCGCCCACAGCCTGCCGAGGATTCTTCATGCGAACGGAGATGCGACCGGCGCGGAGATCGGACGGTCTCTGCTGGCGAAGGCGCAATCCATCGCAAACATCGATCTGCGGCCGTGGATCACCTGCGTGGATTTATTTGTCGAGGAGAAGTCCAGAACCGTGCTCGGGCTGACCGGGTTCAACCGCGACGGTACCGCGTTCAACGTGAGTGCGCGCGCCGTGCTGCTGGCCAGCGGGGGCGCCGGCCAGGTCTATAGCGACACGACCAACCCGGCGGTTGCGACCGGCGACGGCATCGCCATGGCTTACCGGGCCGGCGCCGAGATCGCCGATATGGAGTTTTACCAGTTTCATCCCACGGCCCTGAGCCTTCCAGGCGTACCGCGCTTCCTGCTTTCCGAGGCGCTTCGCGGCGAGGGAGCGTACCTGCGTAACGATCGCGGCGAACGCTTTATGGAGCGGTATCATCCGCTGCTGGAGCTTGCGCCGCGGGACGTGGTGGCGCGGGCCATTACGCGGGAAGGGTTCGGCGAGCGACCCGGGGAGACACGACCGGTCTCGCTCGATATGCGGCATGTGAAGGGGATCGACTTTGCCCGGCGGTTTCCCGGAATTTCGGCCTTTCTGAAGCAGCATGGGTTTGAGTTGGGGCGCGATCTGGTGCCGGTACGCCCGGCTGCCCACTACCTGATGGGCGGCGTGCGAACGGACACGAGCGGCCGGGCTTCGTTGCGGCGCCTCTACGCTGCCGGCGAGGCGGCATGCACCGGGGTCCACGGGGCGAACCGGCTGGCGAGTAACTCGCTGCTCGAAGGGCTGGTTTTTGGGGCACGCGCTGCAGAAGCGATGCAGGACGAGACGACGCTGCCGGTTTCGGCAGCGTCTCACTCGGCCTACTGGTCGGGACAACAAGTCACCGATCCCGAGCTTGTTCCCGAGCTGCGCCGGGTGATGTGGGAGAAGGCTGGATTGCTGCGCGATGCCGACGGCCTTTTATCCTTGCGAGGCGACCTGGAGGGGTTGAGTTCACATTTGCCGGCGGCCTTTGACCGCGAATCCCTTGAGGTCAATAACCTGATGACGATCGGCACCCTGATCGCCGAGTCAGCGCTGGCCCGGGAAGAGAGCCGGGGAGCGCATTTCCGGAACGATTTTCCGGCGCGCGACGATCAGAAGTTCGCGCGGCACTCCGTGGTGCTGCGGGTGGATGAAGGAGTCGCAAGCGGCTCGTGAGGTCCACTTAGCGCCTGCGGCGTTTTCGTTCGTCGAGCAGCGAGATACCGATGAAGATCGCCAGGATGGCCAGAATGACAACCAGCGAGATGCCGACGCTGACATGCACCCATCGGGCCAGCAGCATCTTGAGGGCGACGAAACCGAGAATGACACCCAGGCCGTAGTGCAAGAGCCGAAACCGGTCGAGCATTCCCGAGAGGGCAAAAAACAGCGACCGCAGGCCGAGCACGGCAAAGATATTCGAAGTGTAGGCAATGAAAAAGTCACGGGTGATCGCCAGCACTGCCGGGATTGAGTCGAGAGCGAAGACGAGGTCCGTCATTTCGACTGCCAATACAATCATCAGGAAAATCGCCGGAGCCAGGGAGACGTGGCCGGGCCGGTCTTGTTCTTCGCTGCGTCCGGCCGGGGACTGGCTGCCGGCGACGTGCGCCTTTCTGAGCGAGCGCGACTGGATCCAGCGCACCAGCCTGGATGGCTTGCCGCCGGCCGGCTCGTGCTTCATCAAGCGAATGGCGGCGATCAGCAGGATGACGCCGAAGACATCTTCGATCCAGGCGAAACGGGCGAGCAGGCTCACGCCGGCAGCGATGAAAAGGGCGCGCATTACGATCGCGCCGCCGACACCCCATAACAGGATGCGGTGCTGCTGATGGCGGCTCAAGCGGAGGGAGCGGAACATGAGCAGGAAGACAAACAGGTTGTCGACGCTCAGCGAACTCTCGATCAGATAGCTCGAAAAAAACTCAAGCGCGTGTTGATGGCCTTGCACCCGCAGCAACAGCAGGGCAAAGGCAGACGCCAGAGCAGCGAGAAAGAAGGTCCAGGCCCAGGCGATCTTTTGCGCCGTCTTTTCGTTCCTGTGGTTCAGGAAGAGGAGATCGATCGCCAGCAGGACGACGACCAGCCCATGAAAACCGATCCAATAGCTGAGCGGCGCGCCAGCAAGCATCTCTCGATGCTAAAGCATCAAGCTCCGCATGGCGGCTCTACCTGGATACTGCAGGTGAGCGATACTGCAAGTCAGCGCTGGTCGAGCCGATGGATGGTTTCGAGGAAGACGTCTCCATCGATGGTCAGGCTCTTCGCGCTGATTTTATCGAGCGTGTCTTCGACGGTGTGGTGATAGCCGTCGGGATGCCCGGCGTCGTGAGGGCCGTAGTCATAGTCGATGATGTCGGCGCAGGGTACGCCGCGCTGCACGAAGGGAAGGTGGTCGTCCTCGATGGTGGTCTGGGTGGCAAAGAAGTATCGCTGATCTCCCTCGCGAACGGCGGCCTGTTTGACCAGGTCGAGCAGCCAGGCGGTTGAATTTCCGTCGCGGGCGATGTCGAGATCCTTGTCGCCGATCATATCGGCGAGCAGGAAGGCCTTGATCTTCTTTAACGTGCCGTCGTTCTGCCACTTGGCCGCGAGATGGCGGCTGCCATAGAGGGAGTCGGAGCGGCTCCAGCTCTTGACTGCTTCTTCGCCGTCGAAGAAGACCAGCCAGACGCTGTAGCCGTCGCGGGGTCTGCCGCCTGCCGTTCTGAGGCGATTGGCCAGCTCGAGGAGCAGGCCGGTTGTCGCGGCGCCATCGTTGGCGCCGATGAAGCTCGTATCCCGAAGGGGGTAATTCGTTTCGTAGTGAGTCGCGAGAACGATAACGCCGTCCTTCTTGCCGGGAAACTTCACGATGAAGTTGTGGAGGGCCTGGGGACCTTCAGGTGTGTCGGCGACGAAACTGTCGTCGATCAGATCGTCTTTGGCAAACTGCTTCTTCAGGTAGGCCTGGGCTTTCGCCAGACCGTCGCTGCCGTTATATCGCGGACCGAAGGCCACGAATTCGCGGGCATACTCGAGGGCGCGCGCGCCGTTGAAGTGGGCAGCGGCCTGGGCGGCGGCATCTTGCGCCAATGCGCAACTTGAGACAAGCGCTACAAGAAGGATGGCCGTCCGAGGCAAGCCGCGCCAGTTCAGCAGCATCAGGCTGCAGTCTCGACCTTCTTGCGGCGACGCGCCGGATGCACCATGAACGAGACCCCGATACTGATGAGGTAGAGCACGAGCATCGGGCTGGCGAAGACGCACATGGTCAGCACGTCGGGCGTCGGGGTGATGATCGCGGCGATGATGAAGATGATCAGGATGGCGTAGCGAATATTTTTCCAGAGGAACTTTGGACTGACGATGCCAAAGAGGGAGAGGAACATGACCAGGATGGGTAGCTCAAAGGTGACGCCTAGCCCAAGAATGACGGTATTGAAGAGGTCGGTATATTCGCTGATCTCAATCAGCGGCTTGAACTGTTTGGAGTAGTCAAAGAGGAAGCCGAGCGAGCCGGGAAAGACGAAGTGGTAGCCGAAGAAGGCCCCGCAGAGAAACAGGCCTACCGTCGCGATCATGAACGGAGTCACATATTTTTTTTCATTCGCGTACAGGCCGGGCGAGATGAACAACCAGAGCTGGTAAAGGATGTACGGCGCAGCGAGGATCGCCCCGAAGGTGAAGCTGATCTTCAAGTACATATTGAAGCCGTCAATAGGATTATGAATGACCAGCTGGGTGTCGAGGTGATTCTTTCGGAGGGCCTCGACGATGGGCGCCTGCATGTAGCCGAAGATCTTCTCGTGGAAGGCGTAGGCGACGAAGAAACCGATGACCAGCGCCACGGCGGAATGCACCAGCCGCTGGCGCAGTTCGTTGAGGTGCTCGATCAGGCTCATGCCCGGGAGTTCGGTCTGGTCTTTGCGTTCGGTCAGCGCGGCGCGGGCGCGGTCTACCAGGTCAACCATGATGGATGGATGCCTGCGCGTTTTCTGGTTCGTGTGCGGGCGCTCCGAGATCGCTCACTTGAAAGGGGGCCGACGCTTCGGCGGCAGTTTCGTCTGCGGCGCCGTTGGAAGCGGTATTCAAACCCTCGTTGAATCCGAACTCGTCGACGGCTTCCGGGTAGGCGTCGTCAACCTTTTCAACCAATGCGGCGTCAGGGGGGGATGCTTCGTTTGAGGCAAAGGTGTGGTTGACCGGCAGCCCGGTCGATGGTGGCGCAATGACGGGACCGGAGCTCTCCTGCTGCCCGGCGAGCGAGGCCGTGGCGATCGCGGCGGCCGGCATCATGGTGGTTGCGGCGGTAATCTCCTTCTGCCGCTCGGCCTCGTCAGATACCCGTAACTCCTCTTCTATCTGCATCTTGAATTCATTACTGGCACGGCGAAACTCGACCATCAGCTTGCCGATCTGACGGCCGATCTCGGGCAGCTTCTTGGGGCCGAAAATAATCAGCGCCAAACAAAAGATGAAAATCGTATCGCCTACGTGCATCGCCCCTCATGATAAATGCCCAAAGGTCAGGCCACAAATGACCGGAATGTAAGCTGGTCACTGCTGGTACGGTCGCGCCCCCGGGATGGATGCATGCACGGGCGCTGCAGGACAGTGCGGCCCCGGCCGATAGATTCCATGTATTACACTTTGACCAGCCTCCGTACCGGCTTCTCCGGGGCTTGCGCTTTATGCGACGAAGTGCGACAGGGCGCGTCTAATAGTTACAGAGTTGCAACATCCCCGTGGGTTGGGCGGCGCGTCCGCAGGTGAACCCACTGCAACCGGAGCACTTGCTTTCAACATCCCCGTCCAACCAGCTCCGAGCTGGCGGACTGAAGGCGGACTACAGTATGAGCACTCTTTTGGAAGAAGCAGTCGAGCCGGTGCATGCCGCGACACCGGTGTTTGCCGACGCGGAAGCCTGTTCGCTCGAAAACTACCTGGCACTCCCCGATCACACGATGGACGGCCGCATTGCGGCGGCCCGGGGAAAGCTGGGCGCCAGCACCATCCTGCTCGGGCATCATTATCAGCGCGACGAGGTGATCCGCTTCGCCGACGTGACGGGGGATTCTTACAAACTCTCGAAGATCGCCGCCGAGACCGAGGCGAAGTATGTCGTTTTTTGCGGCGTCCATTTCATGGCGGAGAGCGCGGACATTCTCGGCGGCAGCAATCAGCAGGTCATCCTGCCCGATCTGAATGCCGGCTGTTCGATGGCCGATATGGCGGAGATCGGGCAGGTTGAAGATTGCTGGGATTCTCTGATGGCGGCCGGGCTGCTCGGCTCGATTCTGCCGCTGACGTATATGAACTCCGCTGCGTCGATCAAGGCGTTTTGCGGCGAACGGGGAGGCCTGGTCTGCACGTCGTCGAATGCGCGCGCCGCTTTTGAATGGGCCCTGGCGCGCGGGGAGAAGATTCTCTTCCTGCCCGACCAGCACCTGGGGCGCAACACGGCCTTTGCCATGGGCATCCCGCTGAGCGAGATGGTCGTCTGGGACCCCTACCAGATCAACGGCGGCCTCACCCCGGCTCGGCTGCTGGGCGCGAAAGTCATTCTCTGGAAAGGCCACTGCTCGGTCCACCAGCGCTTTCTGCCCGGGCATGTCGATGCCGTGCGCGCCAAATATCCCGGCATCCAGGTGGTTGTTCATCCGGAGTGCCGCTGGGAGGTCTGCCAGAAGGCGAACGCCATGGGCTCGACGGAGCGGATTATCCAATTGGTGGAGCAGGCGCCGGAGGGTAGCACCTTTGCGATTGGCACCGAGATTCACCTGGTGAACCGGCTGGCCAAACGATTTTCCGCTCAAGGGAAGAAGATCCTTACCCTCGACGACACCGGCTGTCTATGCACGACGATGTACCGCATAAGCCCACAGCACCTCGCCTGGGCGCTCGAGAACCTGATCGAGGGGCGAGTGGTGAACCAGATCAAGGTTCGCGATGATGTGAAGTACTGGGCGCGCGTGGCGCTCGATCGCATGCTGGAGATAAAGGTAGCGTGATGAAGCTGTTTACGTTGGATGAGGCGCAGGCCCTAGTTCCGGTACTCGACTCGCTGTTGAAGCGCGGCCTGGAAGGCAAAGCTGCCGCGGGAAAGATCAATGAAGAGTTGCAGCGGTTGAGCCAACGCATTTTCGTCTCTGGCGGCATGCATGTCGACGTGGGCAAGGTTGGCCGCCAGCGCACCGAAATGGAAGCCCACATCCAGCGCGCCAAAGATGCGGTCGAGGAGATCGACGCGATCGGAGTCCAGATCAAGGACCTCGACATCGGCCTGCTCGACTTTCCTTGCAAAGTGGAAGACGAGGTGGTGCTGCTCTGCTGGAAGATGGGCGAAGCGAAGATCACCCATTGGCACACGGTCGATGCCGGATTCCAGGGGCGCCAGCCGCTGGATGACCGCTTTGACGGCCGTTCGCGACGAGTGAAGCCGGAGAGACCGAATTAACCCGAAGATACCGCGCTCTTCACTCGGCTACTCCGTCGGTACAGGCCGCCATGCGGCTACTTCTTTCCGCCCGGCTGGGCCTGGCATCGGCAATCTTTCGAGAGTCGACGAACTCCCGCTAGACTAAGCTGGACATTCCTGCGTCTACAACTAAGCTTCACAAGAGGAATCTCCATGCCTTTTTCGCTGCATCGAGGACTCGGCATCAGCCTGGCTTTGTCTCTTCTCCTGGGCGGTCCGGCCATAGGTTTCAGCCAGGAGCGCAAGCCCGCTGCCGACGCGAAGGAAGATAGCTCGAAGGACCTGCCGATTCCCGCGGAGACGACCGCCGTCACCCAGCACCAGCAAACCCTCGGCGGCAAGACGATTCACTACACCGCGACCGCCGGCAACCTGCTGATCGGCAAGGAAGATCACGACCAGAACGAAAAACCGTACCACAGTATTTTCTACATTGCGTACACCGAAGAGGGGGCCGACGCGAGGACGCGGCCTGTGACGTTTCTTTATAACGGCGGCCCGGGATCGGCGACGATCTGGCTGGAGATGGGATCGGTTGGGCCGGTGCGGGTGATTTCGCAGAGTCCGGAGCCGACCCGCAATCCGCCCTTCCAGGTCGTTCCCAACGAATACAGCCTGCTCGACAAGACCGATCTGGTCTTTATCGATGCGCCGGGTACGGGCTACTCCCGCCCGGTCGGGAAGGGGACAGTCAAGGATGTTGCCGGCGTCGACGAAGACCTGCGCGCCTTTACCCGGTTCATCGCTCGCTATATCACGGTGAACCAGCGCTGGAATTCGCCCAAGTTCCTTTTCGGCGAATCGTATGGAACCACCCGCTCGGCGGGGCTCGCGGCAACGCTCAACGAGGCCGGGGTGCAGTTGAACGGCATCGTCCTGCTCTCGTCGATTTTGAACTATAACGCCCGCTCCGCCGGTCTCGACAATGAATACCTCACCGATCTGCCGAGCTTTGCGGCAATCGCCTACTATCACAACAAGATCGCGAACAAGCCGGCGGACGTGATGACCTTCATCCAGCAAGCCCGCGCCTTTGCGATGGGGCCTTATGCCGAGGCGCTCTACAAGGGGAATGCCCTGAGCCCGGAAGAGATGGACGCGATTGCCACGCAGCTCAGCGGCTTTACCGGCTTGAGCGTCCCGTACGTGAAAGACGCGAACCTGCGGGTGACGCCGGCGCGCTTTCGCAAGGAACTGCTGCGCGACCAAAACAAGATTCTCGGCCGTTACGATGGGCGCTTCGAGGGGCCTGACGCCGACGCTGCGGGCGAGTTGCCCGGCTTCGATCCTTCCGACACCGGCATCACGGGCGCGTATGTTGCGTCGTTTCACGACTACCTGACGAAGGAGCTGAAGTACACCAGCCCCGAGGTCTATAACAATAGCGGCCCCGGGTTGAACGAGAACTGGGACTGGAAGCACGAAGCGGCCTCCGGCAGCGGATATCGCCGGCAGCAGACGATGCCCTACGTGGCCGGGGATCTGGGTGACACGATCCGCAAAAACCCTCACCTGAAAGTCTTTTCCGCCAACGGGATCTATGACCTGGCGACGCCGTTTACTTCGACCGAATGGGAGCTGTCGCACATGGGCACGGACGTCAAATTGAGAGGTAACGTGCAGTTCGGCTATTATCCGGCCGGTCACATGGTGTATCTGAATGTCGAGGCTTTGCGAGAGTTCCGCAAGGACCTGTCGGGTTTCTACGACAGCGCGGAATAGCTCTGAGCGGCCCGGAGCCGGCTGCCTGAAGTTGTTTAGATAGCGCGCAACAGCCGCACCGGCAGGAAGACCACCGCCGCGACCAGTTCCAAGGCGCCATGCACCGCAATGCCCACGACCCGAAAGGGCAACAGGAGCAGCCAGACCACCGGATAAAGTACGGCGGCGACCAAGGCCAGCGGCCAGCAGACGACCAGCACCAAACACCACAGCAGAAAGGTCACCATCGCATCCTCTCCTCCCACGCGGCGGTGTCCCAAGACTTCCCTCGCGCGGGCTGATGAGGGGGATTACGCGAATTGCTGACTTCCGGTTCCAGTTTTGTTGCTCCGGAAGGATTGGCGCCGCTTTCCCGCAATGGGCCGGCATGGCCCGAGGGAGCTGGCAGGGAGTGTGAGCATGCGGGCGCAGTTTTTCGTCTACGCACTTAGAATCATGTTTCCCCCGTTCGGTGTTTTTGGAAACGGGTAACAGGAGAGCGCTTAAAATTCGGAGAAGGCCATCCCCCGCAGATGCCAGGAGCGAGGGACCGGAATCGCAGATTATGTTGAAGTTGCTGAAGATGACTTGCTTGCTCGTCCTGACGCTGAGTCCGGGGCTGGCCATGTTGACCACCGGATGCGGCAAGTTCTTCCCGCCGCTGACTCCGACTTGCACCACGGATTGCACCACGGCGACCAATTTCATGTACGTTGCGAATAGCAGCAACACGGTGGCGAGCCCGGCCAGCATTGCGGGCTTTTCGCTCACGACCACGACGATCGCCGCGACTGCTACCACGGCCGCGAGCTCGGCGCTGACGCTGGCGGTGACGCCGAGTTCGGCTTACACGCTCGGGTTTATCCCGACAGCGATGGCGATTACCCCGGCCAACACCTTTCTCTACGTGAGCTCGCTGACCGGCGGCATCTATCTTTACGCCATCAACAGCGACGGCTCGATTACCCTGCAGAATAATTCACAGCCGGTGGCGAGCGGTTCCATTGTTTCGGCGATGAAGGCGGACAGCACCGGGTCGTGGTTGATCGTGGCCAACGCCAGTTTAAGCACGACTCAATCGGTGATGACCGTCTATTCCATCGCCAGCGCGACAGGCCTGTTGACCTCCTCCGGCAGCCTTAGCGTGGCGAAGGCGGGGTCGGCCAACCGGATGGTGATCGCGCCCAGCAACGCCAATGTCTATCTGACTCTCGGCACCGGCGGTACGGAGGCTTTCAGCTTCAACGCGACCACCGGAGTGCTCGGGGATATCGGCAACCTCGCGCCGCTCACGACCGCCAATGCGGACCAGGGTATCGCCGTCGATCCCAACAGCGCCTTCGTGCTTGTGACCGAAACAGGAGCGTCCGCGGTGCGGGTGCTGTCGATCGGTACCACGGGGACCCTGAATGAGGTCGCCGGATCGCCGTTCAAGACGGGGCTTGGACCTTCGGCGGTCCTGGTGGATTCCACTGCCAGCTATGTCTATGTGACCAACCAGACCGACGACACGATCAGCGCGTTTGTGCTGGCGGCCAACGGAACGCTGACCGCAGTCAGCGGCTCCCCTTTCGACACCGGCACAACCCCCATCGATATCGCCGAAGACGCCAGCAAGACCTACGTCGGCGTGGTCTGCAACGGAGGTGGCCAGGACCTGGAGATTTACAGCTTTGACGCCACAACGGGCGGCAAGCTGGATGCGGCCGCCAATGCAACCACCGGAACGGACCCTACGCTCCCCATTGCCATCGCCGCGACGGTGGCTACCGATTAGGGGATAAGGAAGCGGTTGCTGTGGGAGAGTGTGGCGGCAAGGTCAGCAATGCTATTCTCTAGCAGTCTGCAAGGTGATCTTGTTTCCTCAATACCAGCCGCTCTCGCCACGGCTTCCTGCCAGGAAGCTCTCCGCCCCTGAGTCCATCCGTTTCCCTGAATCCTTCCGTCTCTGGATTGCCGGGAGGCTTCCCTGTTGCGCCCCATGCCTCGTTTTGCCGACGGCGCTGGTGTTGCTGGTGGCGCTGGCAGGCTGCTCGAAGCTGGAACATAAGCACGCCTCAGAGACGGTGTATGTGCTCAGCAAGCAGACTTTTCTGCGCGATCGGGTGGCGGCGGTCTCGAACCGGGTCGCCATGGTCCAGAACGGGCAGAAGCTCGAACTGCTGGAGCGCGGCCGGCGCTTTCTCAAGGTCAGGACGGAGAAGGGCGAGGTCGGCTGGATCGAGGAGCATGCTGTCGTCAATCCCGAAGTCGTCACCGGTTTCGAACAATTGCAAAAAGGTCATCAGCATGATCCGGTGGTCGCAACGGCGCTGCTGCGCGACGATGGGTACCTGCACCTGAAACCGGGACGAGATACGGATCGCTACTACCTGCTGCCCGAAGGGGACAAACTGCAACTGCTGGTACGGGCATCGGTGCCCAAGGCAATCGGCCCGCAGGCTTCAGGCTCGGCCTCGTCTTACGCGAGCAAGCCTTCCGTAGCCAGCGCGAAGGCGCGAGCCGCTGCCCGGAAAGCCGAGGGGAAGACGAGCCAGCTGAAGGCCGCATCAAGCGCAGCCAACCCCAATCCTGCCGTCCCGAAGCCGCCTTCCGCACCTGCGCCGACAGACTCCGGCGCCGCAGAAATACCTTCACCCGCCACGCTTCCGAATGGTCAACCGGTCCCCATGGAGGACTGGTGGATGGTGCGGGACAGCGAAGGCAAGGTGGGCTGGGTGATGTCCAGACGCATGGATGTGGATGTGCCGGACGAAATCTCCGGCTACGCCGAAGGGCAGCGAATGGTCGGGGCCTACCTGTTGCGGAAGGTCGAGGATCCCGAGTCGAACTTCCCAGACAAGCTGGCCCCTGAATACGTGACCGTGCTCAATCCCTATATCGACGGGCTGCCTTACGATTTCAGCCAGGTGAGGGTTTTCACCTGGAACCTGAGAAAACATCGGTATGAGACAGCCTTCCGGCAACGCAACCTGCGGGGATACCTGCCGGTGGTGGTCGCGACCCAGACCCTCGACAAGGCCGGACCGGTACCGACTTTTGAGTTTAAGCAGGGGTTGGGCGACTCGGTGACCATGGACCCCGAAACCGGGGCTACCCGGCCAAGTTCCACCGAAACGCTGACATACCGGCTCGATGGTTCGCTCGTGCATAGAGTAGAGCCCGCGCCGCCGCCTTCCGCCATTCCGGCTCCGGCGCATCTCGAAGCGACCCCGGCGGCTGGTGCAAAAAACAGAAGGAAACCCTTCAGAGCGAAACATCACCATAAGAAGTAACGTCTTATACGAAGAGGAAGAGAGAGACACGGGTCAACCCGGGTTTTCTGAGGGGCGTTCCTCACTATCCGATCGAAAAAGAAAGCACTCGATAGAGGCTGTTCTTGCGTCCCGGTGGTTGATTAATGCACAAACAGCCGTTATGTTGTACCTACACATTTCCATGTCCGCAAAATTTTGCCGGGCGATCAGTTTTGCAGTCGTACTTTGAACCACACATTTCTAAACCGACGCGGGAGATCGGCGCATGGACAACAAGCCGGCACAAAATATTCAGGACACGTTTTTAAATACTGTCCGTAAAGATAAGACCCCGATCACGATCTACCTGGTCAGCGGAGTGAAGCTGACGGGGAAGATTCGCTCCTTCGATAAGTATTCCGTGCTGCTGGAGAACAACAGCCAGGAACAGCTTATTTTCAAACATGCCATTTCGACGGTGGTCAGTAACCGCTCGGTAATTCACAGCGAGCATCGTCCTCCGATGAGCAGCGGAGCCAGCCCGCTGGCGGGAGCGACGAGTGGTCCTTCGGCGGCGCCGGGCTCTTCCGCGCCCCCGGCAGGGAGCAACGAACCTTCTCCGGGCAATTCGCATTCCTGAAGGGAAGCTCACGGCAAAACCGGGTCGTAATTCCAGCGATTCTTCGAGGGGCGGCAGCAGTTCAGGCCCGCAAACAGGGGTGGGTAGCATCGACAGGCCCACAGAACGGGCTTTGCTGGTTTCCGTTGAGCTTGCCACGAAACGCGGGCCGCTGTCGCGAACGGCGGCGTTGGCTCGAAATGCCGCCGAGATCACCCGGGCGGCGCATAGCGAGACGATGCTGGAAGAGGAGGCGGCTGCGCCCACTCCGGCCGCGATGCAGGGCGTGGATTTTGAGGCTTCGTTGTCGGAGTTTCGCGAGCTGGTGCTGAGCGCCGGTGGTGCGATCGTTGCCGAAGTCGTACAGCGCAGGGCGAAGGCGGACCCGGCAACCCTGCTGGGCAGCGGCAAGGTGGAAGAGATCGCTGCAATCGCGGCTTCGACCGAGGCGAACATTATCCTGCTGGACCATGACCTGACTCCTACCCAGCTTCGCAACTTGGAAGATGCGCTGCCCTGCCGGGTGATCGACCGGACACAGCTGATTCTGGACATTTTTGCTCGCCATGCTCGTACCCGGGAAGGGCAGCTCCAGGTGGAATTGGCACAGCTGGAATACATGCTTCCCAGGCTGGCCGGCCGGGGCAGTTCGATGTCGCAACTGGGCGGCGGCATCGGCACCCGGGGTCCGGGCGAAACGCAGCTGGAGACCGATCGGCGCAAGATCCAGCGCAAGGTGCTTCATTTAAAGGGCGAGCTGGAGTCGGTGCGGCGGGTACGGGGCCAGCAGCGTCACCGGCGCGAGGCTGTCCCGGTGCCGACGGTGGCGCTGGTCGGCTACACCAACGCCGGCAAGAGCACGCTGTTCAATGCGTTGACCGATGCGGGGGTGCTGGAGTCCTCGCGGATGTTTGCCACGCTCGATCCCAAGCTGAGAGCGCTGGTGCTGCCTTCGCGGCGCAAGATCCTGCTCTCGGACACGGTCGGATTCATCCGGAATCTTCCACACACGTTGATCACGTCGTTCCGGGCGACCCTTGAAGAGGTGCAGAAGGCCGAAGTGCTGCTCCATGTGCAGGATTGCTCCAGCGCAACCAGGGCCGACCAGAAGGCGGAAGTGGAGAAGGTGCTGGCGGAGCTTGGCGTACGCGACAAGCCGCAGATCGAGGTGCTCAACAAGATGGATCTGCTGCCGGAGCGGGAGCGCGGAGTCCCCGTCCCGGAGGCAGTCGGCATTTCGGCCAAGACGGGAGAGGGGCTGGACGCTCTTTTGAAGCGCATTGACGATGCGCTGCTCGTTGACCCCATCGTCCGGAAAATCCTGCAGGTTCCCCAGGATGAGGGTGCGGTGCTGGCCTCGCTCGAAGCCGGGGCGGTGATTCATCACCGCGAGTTCGAGGAGCAGAGCGTGACGATCGAAGTATCCGGGCCGGCATCCCTGCTGGGCCGGTACCGCCGGTATTGGCTTGCGGGAGCTGCCTGCTAGGGCGAGAGAGGCAGAGGAAGTGAGCGCGAAATCCGGCTTCGCCTCGGTTTGACAGCTCTGGCGAACCGTCTCCGGACGACTCGAAAAGTATTCCCGAAATAGTAGCGGGCCACCAGCCGGGGAGCGGGAACAAGTCCCCGGCTGGCAGACCGCCTGACCCTGAACCGGGTCGAGGTGATATCCTCTAGCTTACGCTTGAGACGAAGACCGTCAAGAGGTTTGCGATCGCGTTCGCAAACTTCTTCCATCCGTTTCGGGACGGAGCGGACGCTAATATCGTTGACACTCTCTTGACTGCTTTGTTAGAACCGAGAGTCCCGGTTGGAAAACTCCTGCGAAAAGTTATTGTAAGCTGCTGAATGCAATGGACGAAATACTGCGACAACTCGTACCGCTCCTGATCGGCTCCGTGCCGACGATGCTGATTTTTTTGTTCCTGATGTTCGCTTACAGGGTTTTGCTGCATGGCCCGCTGCTCAAGGTGCTGGCAGAGCGCAGACAGCGAACCGAAGGAGCCGTCGAGAAGGCGAACGCCGCCATTGCCGCGGCCGATGCCAAAGCGCAGGAGTACGAAGCCAGGCTCCGGTCTGCGCGGGGGGAGATCTTCCGTGTGCGCGAAGAGCGCGTCAAGGGCTGGAATGCGGAGCGCGATAGCGCTCTGACAACGGCCAGGCAGGCTGCGCGCAACAGGATTCAGGACGCCAAGAACGCCCTCGAAGCACAGGCTGTAACTTCCCGGCAGGATATCGAGCGGAGCACCGAGCAACTGGCGGCGGAGATTCTGACGGCCATTCTCCCGGCGGGTCTGCCCCCGGCAGGCGTCGCTGCTGCGGAGGGTTCCCGGTGAGAAATCTGTTGCGCTCGACTTCCACGGCGGTGTTGCTGGCCTCGGCCCTCTGGCTCCCAATCGGGGCGATGGCTTCGACCCAGAACCAGGCCCCGCAGCCGCTTACCTCCTCTGCCGGCACGAGCGCGGAGCCGGCGCCCAAGCCGGAAGCGGATAACGAGACCAACCAGTTCCGCCACGCTGGGCCGGTGCAGGCCATTGCCAGGACTCTTCATATCAGCACCGAGACGGCAGCGCAGATCTTCGAAGACCTGAACTCCGGGATTTTGATCCTGCTGATTCTTTTCTTTCTGGCGAGAGTGCTGCCGAAGGCGATCCGGGGGCGGACAGCGACCATCCAGAAGCAGCTGGTCGAGGCCAGGTCGGCTACCGAGACGGCCAACGAACGGCTGACCGCGGTGGAAGCCAAGCTGGCCAAGCTGGGCGACGAGATTGAGGCGATCCGCCACCAGACGGAGCGCGATATGGTCGAGGACGAGAAGCGCATCAAGCGGTCGCTCGAGGACGAGCGGCAGCGCATCGTGAAATCGGCCGAGCAGGAGATCGACTCCGCCGGCGCGGCCGCGCAACGGGAGCTTAAGCGTTTTGCCGCCGACCTCGCGATTGACAAGGCCGTACAAAAGATCCAACTTACGGCGGAATCCGATAAAACGATCGTGGAGCGGTTTGGACAAGACCTGATCGTCCAGTTCGGCAAAGGAGCGCGGAACTAATGTCGATCTTTGCATCGCGGTATGCGCGAGCCTTTGCCGAGGCAGTCGAAGGGGCCAAGCTCGACCCGGCAGACGTAAGCCGGCAGCTGGACGATTTCCTGTTTGCCTGGAACGAGAGCCACGAACTCCGCCAGCTCTTCGACAGCCCGGTCTTTCCGGCCGAGCAAAAGGTTGCGGTGCTCGACACGCTGAACGGGAAGATCGGTCTATCGCCGCTGGTCCGGAATTTTCTGGCGGTGCTGATCGATCACGACCGGATCGGGGCGGTGCAGGAAGTAGTGGCGGAGTACCGGCGCGAGATGGACCGGCGCCAGGGCATTTACGAGGTCAGCATCGTCTCTGCACGGCAGATGGGAGACGACGAACGCGGCCAGCTCGAGGCCCGGGTGGCGCAGCTCGCCGGGGGCCGGATCAAGGCCCGGTACCGCGAAGATAAGAGCCTGCTCGGGGGCGCGATCGTCACCATCGGGAGCACGGTGTATGACGGCTCAGTACGGGGACGCCTGGACCGCTTGAAAGAAGAGCTGGTAGCGGGTTAACCGGCGGCCGAATACGAACGAAAGACAAAGATTTTCAGTTGGGAAAGTGATAAATGGCGCAGATCAAAGCAGATGAAATAACCCAGCTGCTGCGGCAGCAGATTGAAAATTATGACGCGAAGGTTCGCGTCGATGAAGTGGGCACCATCATTTCGCTCGGTGACGGCATCGCACGCCTGCACGGACTCGACAAGGTCATGGCCGGCGAGTTGCTGGAGTTTCCGCATGGTATTGCCGGCCTCGCCCTGAGTCTGGATGAAGACCAGGTAGGCTCGGTGCTGCTCGGCGACTACACTCACCTGCGCGAGGGAGACACGGTCAAGCGGACGGGCAAGATCCTGAGCGTGCCGGTGGGCGACGCCATGATCGGCCGGGTCGTGGATGCTCTTGGCCAGCCGATCGACGACAAGGGCCCGATCGCGACCACCGACAACTTTCCGGTCGAGCGCCTGGCTCCCGGCGTCGTCGACCGTCAGCCGGTGCGGGAGCCGATGACCACCGGATTGAAGGCGATTGACAGCATGATCCCGGTCGGGCGCGGGCAGCGCGAGCTGATCATCGGCGACCGTCAGACGGGCAAAACCGCCGTCGCTCTCGACACCATCATCAACAGCGCCAAGAACAACCTGATCTGCATCTATTGCGCGATCGGGCAGAAGCGCTCCTCGGTCGCCCAGGTGGTGCAGACGCTGACCGAATACGGCGCGATGGACTACACCGTCGTGGTCGCGGCGACTGCTTCGGAACCGGCGCCGATGCTCTACATCGCTCCCTTTGCGGCGACTGCGATCGGGGAATATTTCCGCGACAACGGCAAGCATGCGCTGATCATTTATGACGATCTGTCGAAGCACGCCGTCGCCTACCGCGAACTGTCGCTGCTGCTGCGCCGCCCTCCGGGCCGCGAAGCCTATCCCGGCGACGTTTTCTATCTTCACTCGCGCCTGCTCGAACGTTCGTCGAAGCTGAACGACGAGAAGGGCGGCGGTTCGCTGACTGCATTGCCGATCATCGAGACCCAGGCGGGCGACGTTTCCGCGTACATTCCGACCAACGTGATTTCGATCACCGACGGCCAGATTTACCTGGAAACCGACCTGTTCAACTCCGGTGTGCGCCCGGCGGTCAACGTCGGCCTCTCGGTGAGCCGCGTCGGCGGCAGCGCGCAGATCAAGGCGATGCGGCAAGTCGCCGGCACGCTGAAGCTCGACCTCGCTCAGTATCGGGAACTTGCAGCCTTTGCGCAGTTCGGCAGCGATCTGGATAAGGTGACGCAGAACCAGCTCAACCGCGGCAAGCGCCTCACCGAGCTGCTCAAGCAGCCGCAGTTTTCGCCGCTGCCGACCGAGAAGCAGGTAGTCATCATCTATGCCGGCAACAACGGCTACCTGGACGACCTGCAGGTGGAACAGATTCGCGCTTTCGAAGATGGGCTCTACAAGTATCTCGACTCGGCGCAGTCTGCACTTTTGAGTGACATCCTGACCAAGAAAAGCCTGGACGACGATCTTAAGGGGCGCATCGACGGCGCGCTCAAGGAGTACAAGCAGAGCTTTCTTTCTGAGCATTCCGAGGCGAAGCTGCAAGAGTCCTCGGTCAAGCCGCTCAGCGACGACGAAAAGAAGAAGGCACAGCAGACTACGCCAGCGGCGGCCCAAGAGCCGGCCACTGCGGCGAAGTAGGCACTGACGAAACAACATGGCAAACGTCCTCGATCTTAAACGGCGGATCCGCAGCGTGAAGAATACGCGCCAGATCACCAAGGCCATGAAGATGGTCTCGGCAGCCAAGCTGCGCCGCGCGCAGGAGCGCGCGATGGCGGCGCGGCCCTATGCGCAGATGCTAACCAGCGTGCTGCAGTCGCTCAAGCGGCGCATCGAGCTGTACGATCCGGTCACGGGAGAGGTACGCAACCCGCTGCTGCTGACGCGCGAAGAGAAGAATGTACTGCTAGTCGTTGTCTCGGGAGACAAAGGATTTGCCGGCGCCTTCAACGCGAACATCGTCAAGGCCGCCTTCACCTTTCTCGCCGAGAAGAGCGACAAGCAGATCGACATCGAACCGATCGGCCGCAAGGGCCGGGACCTCTTCCGCAGGCGCTACCCGACGGCAGTACTGCCGGAAGAAGACACCGGCCATACGCACCACGGCGACCTGCGCCATGCCGAGGCGGCGCTGAGCGAAGACGGCGAGGCGAAGCCGGCCAGGACGCGCAGCGGGCCGATCGAAGTCACCGGCGATCATCCCGGGATGCTGGACAAGCTCGAGTTCCACCGGGTGAGCGAACTGGGCCGCGTGATCGCCGCCCGCTATGCGCGCGAAGAGATCGATTCGGTCTACCTGGTCTATAACGAATTCAAGTCGGTCATCGCACAGCGGGTGGTGGTGGAGCGCATCCTGCCGATCGTCGAGATCGGCCAGCAGGACATCGCCGGTTCGCAGGAGATGGAGCAGGAAGAGCGCGAGCAGGCGGCGCGCGCGGCGGCGTCGGCGGGCGTCAGCCTGAAAGAGCAGGCAGGCACGGAAGAACAGCAGGAAGCGGAAGAAGAAGCGAAGAAGTTCGGCACCGCCGAGGTCGATTACATTTACGAGCAGCCGCCCGCTGAACTGTTTGCCGGGCTGCTGCCGCGGTACATCGTCATCCAGCTGTATCATGCGATGCTCGAGTCGGTGGCTGCGGAACATGCTGCCCGGATGACGGCGATGGATGCGGCCTCAAGCAACGCGTCCGACATGATCGACTCGCTGACGCTTATCATGAACCGGGTTCGGCAGGCGGCGATCACCAAGGAAATCATCGAGATTGTGAGCGGCGCGGCAGCGTTGTCGTAGCGCTCAAACCAAGGACTTTCGGAAGACATTTATGGCAGAGAACATAGGCAAAGTAATTCAGATCTCAGGGCCGGCAGTGGACGTGCAGTTCGATGAAGCGACCATGCCGCCGATTTACCAGGCGCTGCGCGTGACGAGCGAGGGGTTCGATGTGCCGAATCCGGTCAACGTCATCCTCGAAGTGCAGCAGCATCTTGGCGAAGGCCGGGTGCGCACCGTCGCCATGGAAGCGACCGAAGGCATGGTTCGCGGCATGAAGGCCATCGATACGGGCAGCTACATCATGGTACCGGTCGGCCGGGCCACGCTGGGCCGCGTGCTGAACGTGATCGGCGAGCCGGTCGACGAGCTCGGTCCGGTGAACTCCACCGAGATGCGTCCGATCCATCGGCTCGCGCCTGCTTTCGATGAGCAGTCGACCAGCGAAGAGATGTTCGAGACCGGCGTCAAGGTCATCGATCTCATTCAGCCGTTTCTCAAGGGCGGCAAGATCGGCCTCTTCGGCGGCGCTGGCGTCGGCAAGACAGTCGTCATCCAGGAACTGATCAACAACGTCGCCATGAACCACGGCGGTTTTTCGGTCTTCGTCGGCGTCGGCGAGCGTACCCGCGAGGGCAACGATCTCTGGCGCGAGTTCCAGGAATCGGGCGTCATCGATCTCAAGGACTTCCAGAAGTCGAAGGCTGCCTTGATCTATGGGCAGATGACCGAGCCTCCAGGCGCCCGTTTGCGGGTCGCGTTGAGCGGCCTCACCGTTGCAGAATACTTCCGCGACGAAGAGGGCGCCGACACACTGCTGTTTATCGACAATATCTTCCGCTTTACGCAGGCTGGTTCCGAGGTCTCGACGCTGCTCGGCCGTATGCCCTCAGCCGTCGGTTACCAGCCGAACCTCGCTACCGAAATGGGCGAACTGCAGGAACGGATCACTTCGACGAAGAAAGGTTCTGTCACTTCGGTCCAAGCCGTCTACGTGCCGGCCGACGATTTGACCGATCCTGCACCGGCGACCACCTTCGCCCACCTCGACGCGACGACCGTGCTATCGCGGCCGCTTTCGGAACTCGGCATCTATCCCGCCGTCGATCCGCTGGCTTCGACCTCGCGCATTCTCTCGCCTCGCGTCGTCGGGCAGGAGCATTACGATGTGGCGCAAGGCGTCAAGCGCATCCTGCAGCGATACAAAGACCTGCAGGACATCATCGCCATTCTCGGCATCGACGAGCTTTCCGATGACGACAAGCAGACGGTGAACCGCGCCCGCAAGGTGCAGAAGTTCCTTTCACAGCCCTTCCACGTGGCTGAGGTCTTCACTGGAGCGCCCGGCCGCTACGTCAAGGTCGAGGACACGGTGCGCAGCTTCAAGGAAATCATTGAAGGCAAGCATGACGCCATCCCCGAGCAGGCGTTTTACATGAAGGGCGCCATCGAAGAAGTGCTGGAAGCCGCAGAAAAGATGAAGAACGCTTAGGAGCATTGGGCTGTGGCCCGGCGGAGGCTTGCCCTTCGATCGGGAGACGGCCCAGGTACTGGAAGATACAACGTTATGGCTGAAACAAATCAAATCCGCGTCAGGCTGGTCACTCCCGATCGCATTCTGGTGGACCAGACGGCGAGCGCCGTCGAGCTGCCCGGGCTCACCGGCTACATGGAAGTGCTTCCCGGCCACGCTCCGCTTCTCTCGGAGCTGGGCTCGGGCGAGGTGCGGCTGCATGGCGGCGAGGCTGGAGATCAGCGGTATCACGTCTCCTGGGGATTCGTCGAAGTGCTGCCCGAGCGGGTTACCATTCTGGCCGATGCTGCGCTCAAGCCGGAAGAGATCGACACCGCTCGCGCCCAGCACGAACTGGAAGACGGACAGAAGCTGTGGAACGAAGCCGGCGATGTCGAAGAGAATTACACCGAGGCCAACGAAGTGATCTTGGATGCCGAGTCAAAGCTGGCGAGCGCAGCCAGTAAGGGTTAAGTTCCAAGCATTCAGCAAACGAAAAGAGCGGCCACGTGGCCGCTCTTTTTCTCATTCATGGAAGGTAAGCAGTTTGCAATGCCGTGCGCGCTGTGCTTCCAGGGACTGGTACCCGTTCGGCCAGCGGCGCGATCTATCTTTGTACTTCCAGCTGGCTGGAGGAGCGAAGGGAGAGGAACTCCGAGCGCATCTCGGCGCGAAACGCATCGAGGGTCTTCCTCAGCACATCGAATTGCAGGGCCATATGCTTGTCGATCGCATCTTGCCGGACGCCGATGGCCTTCAAATCAGGCGCAATGAGGTCCTGGATGAGCTGCCGCACGCCGGTAAGGATGCCGGACGTCAAAGGCCGCCCACAACCGAAGATTGGTTCAAGCTACGCCTAAGCGGCCTTGGCAACCAATAGCGCCTTGACGCGGGCGTTCAGGCGGCTCTTGTAGCGCGACGCGGTGTTGTCATGCAGAATGCCCTTCTGGACGCTCTTGTCGAGGGCGGAGCTGGTCAGGCGCAGCTGCTCCATCGCGGCGGTGTGGTCGCCCTTGGCGATGGCCTCGCGCAGGCTGCGCAGGCTGCCGCGCACGCGGCTGCGGTTGGAGCGGTTGACGACGGTCTTCTTTTCGGTCTGACGGGCGCGCTTGAGCGAAGAAACATGGTTCGCCATCTTGGAAAAATCCTTATCTACTACTGAAATTTGGTCTGGACTCCGATGAAAGAGGCGCGGGCAGGCAGACGTATCCCGTTCATGCCGCGCAAACTTTAAGTTTATGAGAATTCGGGGCCGGGGTCAATCGGGCCGGGGTCAATCGGTCGAGGTAGGTTGCTGACGCTCGAATGCTGCGGGTGCTTCTTGTGTGCCCGGTTTTCTTACTGCGCGGGAGCCGGTGACGCGCCGCCCCCCTCCCCCTAGGATCTTCTTGTAGATTCTTTCAGGTCAGAGACTTGCGGCGGGTGGTCTGGGGTAACTTATTGATTCCATTAGAAGCCGATTGCAAAGTATTCAGTTTCATCAGTCCGTGGGATTTGGGATGGACGCTCAATCTGGTCTCTTCCTTCTGCCGAATGTCTATCTCTAGTTTATCAAATTTGAAGGTTTCACTATGCAAGTCGGCGCAACTTTTCGATTCCTGGAATGAAGGAGTTACAAAGTATTTTTGGGTAGGGGTCTTGACAAGATTTGGGGTTGATCCTTGTGTGATGGTGTGATGTCTATCCCACTCAAGCCACGAGCGTACTTAGGACTTGCGTTACGAAATAGACCGGAGATATGGTTTCGAGCGAATCGCGACGGTAACGGACACGCGGTTTGGATGACACACAACGATGGTGTATGCCCTGGAAAGAGAGTTGTCTCTTGGATCAACGTTTGCAGTTTTTATCGAGTTATCAGAAGGAAGAGATGTCAGTGGCGGACCTGTGTCGCGTATGGAATTTCTCGTCCAACGGCCTATCGCTGGACCAAGCGTTACAACGAGACCGGACCGGAAGGACTCGTGGATCGCAGTCGCCGGCCGCATATTGCTCGCACGCAACCCTTGAACCGGCCAGTCTCTATCACCCCAGCTCTGTCCGACTGCCGCGCAAATTGCCGGAGTTCACGTACCTCAAAGGGCTTCTTCTGCGAAAAGTGAATAACAGTGGCGACATCAGCTGGCACAAAACCAGACTTTTGATCAGCGAAGTATTTCGCTTCGAAGAGCTCTCACTTGAGCTAACCACACCAGGGTTCTACAGAGTTTACTTTCGAGACCTCGAGGTCGGAGAGCTAAACGCGGAAGAGCTTCGTTTCAGAGCTGCGCGAAGAGTCCTTTGAGCCTCGATGAGTGACTCGGCCCTGTTCTCGTCAATCGAGGTTTGCCCAACTATGTAAGCATTGGCAATCTGTCAAAGCGTTGTTAAGGCATCTGTTTCCGATCCTTGTGCCGAATCGTAGCTACTTAGGAGGTCGTCGGTCAGCAGTAGGGATTTTCATCGGCGCCGCATGCCTAAACCCGCCGCGCCCCGAGCAGCAAAATCTCCACCATCTTCCTGGCGCTCGCCGGCCAATCCTCCGTTGGAGCAACCGCCCAAAGTCCCGCCAGCGCCCTGAGCATGTCCATCCCGCTCACGTCGCCACGCAGATCACCACTCTCCACCGCCCGGCGCATGAGCGAATCGATCGCCGTCGTAATGAGTGGCCCCGACTGCTCGAATACCTTTTCCGGCCCGCACGTCATCAGGTTGATCGCCGGCAAAATGATGAGCTTCGTTGCCATATAGTCCACGAACGTCAACATCCATGCGCGCAGAGCCTCAAGTGGCGGCAGAGTCTCCGAAAACCTCTGCTCCGCTGCCTTCAGCTTCTCAAGCTCCGTGCGATACACCTCTCCTACCAGCGCATCCCTCGTGGGGAAATGCCGGTAGAGCGTACCCGGACCCACCACCGCGAGCCTGGCGATTTCATCCAGACTCACGTCCGGTCCTATCTCCGTGAATGCCTGCTTGGCAACCTGCAAGATCCGCTCGCGATTCTGCAAAGCATCCGCGCGAAGCTTTCGCGGAGCAACCTGCACCTCGGATACCGCGGTCGTCCTGCTTTTTTTCGTTTTCATCGCAGAATAATGCAACCGGAGAGACTCTCCGGATATCCTATGAATATGGAGAGGCTCTCCGCATACCATCATCACGGCAGGCGGCTCAGATTGCAACTCCCAATAGGAGATTCAAATCATGGCACAAACCTTCGGTACAACCTCGACCACGGAAGATGTCCTTACCGGCGTCAACCTTAAGGGCAAGCGCATTCTCGTCACCGGCGTTTCGGCCGGCATCGGCGTAGAAACTGCCCGCTCTCTTGCGGCCCACGGCGCCCATGTTATCGGCGCAGCTCGCGACCTAAAGAAAGCCGAAGGCGCTACGGCGGAAGTCCGCAAAGACGCAGCGGCCGACGGCGGCAGCTTCGAGCTTCTTGAACTCGACCTCGCGTCGCTCACCAGCGCCCGCGCCGCAGCCGACAAGCTGATCGCCGACGGCAAGCCCATCGACGTTATCATCGCCAACGCCGGCGTGATGGCCACGCCCTTTGGTAAAACAGCAGACGGCTTCGAAACCCAGTTCGGCACCAACCATCTCGGCCACTTCATCTTCATCAACCGCATTGCGTCACTGCTCGCAGCCGGCGGCCGGCTGATCAACCTCTCGTCGTCCGGCCACCGCTTTTCCAACGTCGACCTCGACGACCCCAACTTCGAGACCACGCCTTACGAACCCTTCGTCGCCTATGGCCGCTCCAAGACCGCGAACATCCTCTTCGCCGTCGAGTTCGACCGCCGCCACAAAGACCGCGGCATCCGCGCCGCAGCGGTTCACCCCGGAGGCATTGCGACCGAGCTTGCCCGCCACATGGACCCGGCCCACATCGACGCCATGATTAAGCAGATGTCCGAGCAGGCCGAAGCCGAGGGCAAACAACCCTTCCAATGGAAGACAATCCCTCAGGGCGCAGCCACATCGGTCTGGGCGGCCGTCGTCGCTCCCGCAGATGAAATCGGCGCGAAGTTCTGTGAAAACTGCCATGTCAGCTCCATCATCCCCGACGAGCAAACCTTAAGTCTGATGGCCGAAGGTGTCCGCGGCTACGCCCTTGATCCTGCCAACGCCGAAGCGCTCTGGAAGAAGAGCGAAGAGATGGTCGGCGAAACCTTCGCCTAAACCTTCGCCAGACTCGTCCCCTCCCCGAAAGCCAAAAGGCCCGCGTCATGCGGGCCTTGTCTGCGGAGTGAATGAGCGACTTGGCCTGAAGTTAGCGCCAAGCGAGGGTTGCTTCCGGATTGCCGGCCATCCTGCCGGATATTGCTTCGGTTGCGGGACACTCAGGGAAAGCCGTTCGCCGGAGTATGTTTACTGATGAGTAGGGAAAACAGAGTGATCGACTGCAGAGCTGCGACGAAGAACTATGCCTCTAAACCCGTTCTCCGAGGCATACACCTCGTTATAGAACCAGGCATTTGCGCCCTATTAGGGGCCAACGGCGCCGGCAAGTCCACGCTGCTACGGCTGCTCTCAGGATTAGAGGAGCCAGACAGTGGTTCCGTGTTGATCGGCGGACTGGGTTTCCGGGATCATGGAGTTAGAGTCCGGCGGAATCTGGGTGTACTACCCGAGGGGCTCGGGCTCTTCGAGTCTTTGACGGTAATCGAGAACCTGATGGCAGTTGGACCCGTTTATGGACTTACGAAAAGCGAAACAGCAGCTCGAGCAGCGGACCTGCTAGGGCTGCTCGATCTTACACAAGGACGCCACACCGTTGCACGCGATTGTTCGTTCGGCATGCGGAAGAAGACCGCCCTGGCCATGGCCCTCCTGCACAAGCCGAAGGTTCTGCTGCTGGATGAGCCGTTTGAAGGAATCGATCCCGCATCGTCCGCGGTCATTGAGATGCTGCTTGGCCAACTCTGCCGCGGTGGCGCTACGATCCTGCTCACCTCTCACATTCTGTCGGTCGTGCAGAAGATAGCCACCCGCGTAGTCATTCTTTACCAAGGTCGGGTTGAATCAGATTTCAACCCGTCCACGACAGAAGAAAGGGTTGAGGAGGTCTACTTCAGCATCGTTGGCAAACCACAGCCGGAGGTGGCGGATTGGCTCAGATCCTAGCCCTTCTGTCGCTGCTCAAGAAACTGATGTTGAAGGAAGTGAGCAGCTCTTCTTCCGTGCGTTTCAACAATTTCCTGTTCTCCATCCTTTTTATGATGGCCGCGGGTTTTGAAACCGGATTACCGAGAGCAGCATTCCGGGATTCGCTCTTCTTTCAAATTGTCCTTCTTGCGCCTCTGCTTGTTACTTTTTCCGTAGATACACAGCATAGGTTGCCCCCGGAGCGGGTCGCTACGTGGCCGCTGACACGTACACAAAGACTCTTGCTCAGTTCAGTAAGTTTTGCATTGAATCCATTATTTATCGTCTTGTTTTTCGGCTACCTGTTCTGGATGGGCTTAGCCGCAGCTTTATTTTTTGTTCTCCTGGCACTCATCGTCCATACGACGGTTTACGCCGTTAGCCGTCTCCCCTTCAAAGTACGAATCCATGCAAGCCTGGGCATCTCAAGGGCGCCCTTCAAGGTCGGCGGAATCGCGCAAGAGATGTGGCGAGAATTGCTAGGAACCCTCGACTTCTGGGTGGCGCTGCTTATCGCTGTTACCGGAACCTTGTATCGGTTGTTCGGGCGGGCACCAGAGCCCGAAGCATTTCCGATGCTGGCGTTATTTGTGGGTATTGCAATGAGCACGGTTGCGCAACGCATGCTGCGTCTGGATGAAGGGCGAGCGTTGCTGCGCTATCGTCTGCTACCGATAGCAGGTTGGAAGCTACTGGTCACGCAGGACATGACGTTCTTGATCCCGCTCGCCTTCATGGTTTCCCTCCTAAGTCTACGAACAGGTGTTGCCTTTGGCCTGGTTGTTATCGCAGTCGGACGATACCCGTCGCTGAGACAGCGGGCGAACCAGCGTAGATGGCGTTTCGTCGGAGGGGATCCGCGTTTTGGGGTAGCACAGGTGCTCCTGGGTGGATTGGCTGGAATCGGAGCAGCGAGGACGGGACTCTGGGTCCTGGCGGTTGCCTTCGCCATCTATCTGGTTTCGATATTCTGGGGCGAAATGCTCTGGAGGCGCTCCCTGGCTGCTTAGTCTAAATTCTGGAATGATGCAGAATCGCCGAGTCACCCATCGAGAACGAAAGCACTTGGACGAGAAATGGGCGTATGGGACATTGTGGGCTAACGAGTGCACCTAGCTAACGAGTGCACCTCTACGAGTAGCCGGTTACACGGCAAGTTGCCAGAGATAAAGCCAAGTCGATCGGAGTGAATGAGTGACTTGGCCATGTTCGCCTCAACTGAGGATGACCTCCAAATCTCCGGCCATCTGTCTGCTTGCGAAAATGATTAATACGGTCCTCACCGTGGCCGGTCTATAATACCGCCCTTGAGAGAGCTTCATGAACAGTCCGACTTGGTTCGGTGCTTCCCTTCTTGCGCTGGCTAGCTGCGGTTTCGCGCAAGCCGGTGATCACAGTCCTTGCGACCTGCACCCCACCCGAAGCGGCTGGCACGTCTTCGTTGATCACGAAGATCGGTTTTGCTTCGAGTACCCGCCGAATTATCGTGTCGCGCCTGCGGTATTCGCGCCCGGAGTGAGCACAGGTAAGACAACTCGGTTCATCGGACGGCTCACGACGGCACCATCAGCAGCGGAAGGTGCTATCGCAGACAATGAGGAAGCTGGAACCATCGACATATTTGATTTCGGAATAACTCTCCGGCCGGAAGATCTCACCAAATTCGCGCCAACGGGGCAGGATGGCCTTCCTCCGAAGCATTTGCATGCCGCACATGGGGAGTTTTATTACTACGGACCCGGTGGAGGCGGCGTGGACTACCCTGACGTCTTTTACTTCGGAATCCGCGGTCGTACATTCTCCATTGACTTCCTGGGCCCGTACTTCGAGAGCAAGACCCCGGCCCCAGAGACCAAGAAAATTGAGCCAAAGGTTTTGGCGAGTTTCCGTTCATTCTGAATGATCGTGTTGTGCGGGAGTTTGGCCTTCACTGGTTTCAGAGAACGGTTGGTTTGTTGAGTATCGGTCAATTGCCTTCAGGTCAACGGCTCCCGCTAAATAAGCGGCACAAGTGTTTCTCGCTTCATGCGAAATCGACGAGTCACTCATCGAGCACAGATGAGTAACGATAAGTCGTGAGTGGTGATCTAAGTCGTTCAGCCACTTCTGCGAACGGCGTTTGCCAGGACTTTAGAAGCACAGATATCGAGAAGTCTTCTCTGTAAGCGCGGGAAGCTTTATGCTTCACCTAAGTTGTTCACGCAAACCTGAGGTCCAAGTCCGATGAGCTTCTTACCGTTGGGTCTGACGCCGTTGATCGGTGTGTTTGACATGCCCCGCTCGCTCGCTTTTTATAGGGATACATTAGGATTCACTGTTGTCTCGGCCTCCCCTGAGGTCGAAACTGCGGAGGGCAGGTTCTCTCACTGGATGTGGCTTCGATTTGGATCCGCCGAAATAATGCTGAACACGCAGTACGATTCGAACGAGCGCCCATCAATATTTCCAGAGAAGACACCAAGGGACGCTGTGTTCTACATCGGCTGCTCAGATGTGGAACATGCATACCGAGAACTCACAAGGAGAGGTTTACAGGCACACCCTCCGAAGATGGCCACGTATGGCCTCAAAATCTTCAGCGTAGAAGACCCCGATGGATACACGATCGTGTTCCAAGAGGCTCCTTCTCAAGTTGTTTAGTATCCAATGTCGGTCGGAAAAGTGGGACTGTGGATCACTTCACTGCGGCACGCGGCAGCCTCGATCATGTCAGTCGGGTACGCTTTGCCGAAATCCTGCTGGATCACGACGCCCACCGACCTCGGAGACGACATCCTGACGTCCACTCCGCTGGGGTGGGCTTGCCGGTGGGGACGGCTAGAGATGGCGGAATTGCGTCTCAAGCGCGGCGCTCTGGTCGAAGAATCTAATACTGAGCATTTGCCAAAGCAAAATCCTCCAGCTATCGGAAGGCAAACCAGTGCAGAGCACAGATGAGTAGAGCCTCTGAGGACATGCATCTGTCATCTTAAAATGATGGGAAATTGCCAATACGCATTTCGGGGCTGTTCGGCGCTGGAAACGCGCATCGGCCTGAAGTCACCAGTCGAGGTTGCTTGCAGATCCCTCGACACTGGCCAACTTTCATTCGAAATCAAACTACGCGGTCCTCAAGGGACAGTGTCCCGAGGGTTTCCCGGCAGCTCTTCGGGTTCGTCGACGAAAGGAGTTCAAAAAATTTCCTGTTGTTTTCCAAAAGGAATCGTGGCATTATTCCTGTTGGAAACCTAAAGGTTGGCGATGAAGGAAAAGCCGGATGTTTTGCAGGGAACGCTGGCGCTGATGGTTCTTAAAACACTCGATGTTCTGGGACCGCAGCACGGCTGGGGAATCGCGCGGCGCATTGAGCAGATCAGCGGAGACCTTCTGGCTGTCAATCAAGGCACGCTCTATCCCTTGCTGCTCAAGCTTGAGAATGAAGGCTCGATAGCCTCCGAGTGGGGCGCATCGGAAAATAACCGCCGCGCTCGCTTCTATCGTCTTACTGCGGCCGGCCGAAAGCAGCTGCACGCCGAGACCCGCGACTGGGAGCAGACCGCTGCAATCATCGCGCGCTTCTTTGCGGTCAAAGCCGAGGATCTGCCATGAGATTCCTGCGCCGCTTTTTCATTCGCCTCTCGAACTTCGCCACCGGAAGGCGCGCCGACCAGCGCCTGCAGGAAGAGATGGCCGAACATCTTGCCTTACAGACTGAAGAGAATCTGCGTGCCGGTTTGCCACCAGCCGAGGCGCGGCGGCAGGCCGCACTGAAGCTTGGTGCGGCCCAGGCCATTCGCGAGCAACAGCACGCCGAGCAGGGTCTTCCGCTGGCTGAGAATTTTCTCGTCGATCTCCGCTACGCGTTTCGCATGCTGCACCGGTCTCCCGGATTTTCCCTGATTGCCATCGCCACCATGGCCCTCGGCGTTGGAGCCACCACCGCCATCTACAGCGTCATCGACGCAACCCTGCTGCATCCTTTGCCCTACCCCCACCCCAGCGAACTGGTGGGAATTGAAGCCAACCTTTCCGGCGTGGGCGCGCACGACGTCGGCTTCTCCATCCCTGAGTTGAAAGACCTTCAGAACTCGGGAATCTTCCAATATGTTTCCCTGTCCTTCTTCGGCACCAACAATCTCACCGGCAGCGCCCAGCCCGAGAGCATCGCCTCAAAATCGGTCACACCAGGCTACTTCGCGGTGCTCGGTGTCGAGGCCCAGTTGGGCCGTACCTTCGATCCGCATGACGCCACACCCGGCTTCAACAACGAAGTCGTCATCAGCGACGGGCTGTGGAAGCGTGCATTTGGCGCCGACCCGCACATTCTCGGCAAGACTCTGCGCGTTGACAACGATCCCGCTCATGTTGTCGGCGTCATGCCCGCCGGCTTTCGCGACCAGGGCTCAACCAAAGAGCAGCGCGGTACCGAATTATGGGCGGCGGGGGGATTTGCCGACGACCCTGCTCCGCCGCCGATACGCGGCACGCGTTTACCCTTCGTGACCATCGCACGCCTTCAGCCTGGTCTCTCGCCTCAGGCCGCGCAGGGGCGTCTCGATGCCCTGGTTGCATCGTTGAAAAAGCAATATCCGGCGGATTATCCGCCGCAGGCCGAATGGGCTATCCACCTCACTCCCCTGGCTGAGAGTCTTGTCGGCAACGTTCGCCAATCGCTCATCCTGCTCTTTGGTGCGGTCGGCCTGGTCCTGCTGATCAGTTGCGTCAACGTCGCCAATCTGCTGCTTGCCCGCGCCAGCGCGCGCGGACGCGAGATGGCGGTTCGCCAGGCATTGGGAGCCGCGAGAATGCGCCTCATTCGTCAGCTCCTCACCGAGAGCTTGCTGCTCTTCCTGCTGGGCGGCATCACCGGTTTCGCGGTCCTCTTCTGCGCCAGGAAATTCCTGCTGCGATTGGTTCCCGAAAGCCTGCCGCGCCTCAATGACATATCCATCAGCTGGGGCGTACTCGCGTTTGCCATCGTTGTCTCCGTCGCCGCCGGAACCATCTTCGGGCTTGCCCCCGCGTGGATCACAAGCCGCCTTAATTTGACGGAGACGCTCCGGCAGGAAGGTCGTGGCTCCAACGGTTCCCGGCGGCGCTCGCGCTTGCGCCATGTCCTGGTGATTGGTGAATTAGCCCTCTCCCTGGTGCTGATGGTCGCCGCCGGTCTTCTTCTGCGCAGCTTCTGGGACTTGTTCAAGGTGCAGCCCGGCTTCAATCCCACTCGAGTCGTGGCAATCGAGACCTCGCTGCCCAATCCTAACGATCCCAAAACCGACATTTACCGGACCGCCACGCAGGAAGCCGTGTTGCTGCGCGAAGTTCTGCGTCGCAACCGGACGATTCCGGGCGTGGAAGAAACCGCCGTCAGCGATCAGGCGGCCATTCCTCTCGGCCATAGCCAGCACGATCTCAGGATGATTCCATTTGTTCGCGATGGTCAGGAAATGCACAGCAGCCAACCTCCGCTGATCGATACATTGATTGTCTCGCCGGAATATTTCCGCGTGCTCGGTATGACTCTCTTGCGTGGACGCCTCTTCGTCGACCAGGACCTTGAAGCTACCCCCTTGGTCGCAGTCATCAACCAGGCCGCGGCCCGCCTGTACTGGCCGGGCAAAGATGGGAAGGGCGAAGATCCGGTCGGCCAGCGGGTTCATCTGTTGGGCCGTTTAGGCCGTGCCAGGCCGGAATGGACTACCATCGTGGGCGTAATCGCCGACGCGCGCACTGAATCGCTCGCGGATTCCGGCATTCCGCAGGTTTACCTCGACATCTACCAGCGCCCCGCCAAGTTTCTTGCGTACTACCTGCGTGGACAGATCGATCCCGCCGCCATCTCCGCGCAGGTGCGCACCCAAATTCAGACCGTCGATCCGGAGCTTCCCGTCTACAGCGCGGAGACCTTGGATGACGTTCTCTCCTCTTCGCTTTCTGTGCGGCGGTTCTCCATGGAAATGGTGGCGCTGTTTGCCGCAACTGCCCTGCTGCTCGCGGGCCTGGGAATCTACGGAACCATCTCCTTCCTGGTCAATGAGCAATCGCGCGAGATCGCCATTCGCCTGGCGCTGGGCGCGCAAAGGCGCGATATCCTCAGGATGGTTTTACGCCAGGGCCTCACTCTGGCCGGCGCCGGCGCCAGCGTAGGCCTGGTTGGCGCGCTGATTGTTTCTCGCCTCATGGCCGGCCTGCTTTACGGTGTCTCTCCCTACGATCTCTCCACCTTCGCCGGCGTAACCGTCGCGCTCACCGCCGTCGCCATCGCCGCAAGTTACGTCCCTGCGCTGCGCGCCATGCGCCTCGATCCGATCACTACACTCCACTCCGAATGACTTCCTGGCGCTGTTCGAGACTAGTCTTCGCAAGGGGTAGCCATTGCAATGACCAGCTTCGGGATGCTGATGAAATCACCCCACAGCGGATTGCAGAGGATGTGTCCCCTAAAACGGCGTTCACTCCTACGATTTCCGAGGTCGTCAACGAGTGCGAAATCGCCAATGCACCCATCGACAACGATCAATTCGGGAAACGCGGAGCGTCGCCGGCGATCAGACATCTCCGTCAGGCAGCGCTGGATCTCCGGCCAAACCAGACGAGCGTTGCGGCGAGCAGCGTCATCACCAGAGGAAAAGCAGGGTTGAAGACTGCCTTCGTATAGCAAAGGAAGGTACCAAGACCCACACTACAGGTGATCATGAAGGCTCCCAGCGAGGTGAAGCGCGGGATGAAGACAAGAAGCGCGCCTGCCGTGTCCACGGCTCCCGAGGCGTAACGCAACCACTGCCCCCAACCTATCGCGTCGAAAAATGGAATGGTGCCCAGGGTTCCAGTGAGTTTTTCGACGCCGACCACGAAAAATATCAAGCCGATGAGGCCTCTGAGAACCCAAGTGACGAGAACACGTCCCTTGCTGGCCGTCTGCAGCGCCATGGTCACTCCCCTTGCGATGTACGTAAGCATACCCAACCGGGACGTCCCACGCTATCAACCCTTCAGATACACGCGCGTTGAATCGGGCCGTTACCGAGATCCGCCTTCCGTCAGGAACGCTCTTGGATTAGTGCCAAATCGCCGAGTCACTCATCGAGAATGAAAGCACTTGGACGAGCAATGGGCGTATCGGACATTTGTGGGCTAACGAGTGCACCTATACGAGTAGCCGGTTACGCGGCAAGTTGCCAGAGATAAAGCCAAGCCGATCGGAGTAAATGAGTGACTTGGCATCTACTCGCCACTTGAGATTGGCGTTGGTAAACACGAGCCTACTTATCGTGAGTGTCGTGGGGAAACTCTCGGGAACTATCGTTTCCTGCCCATTCCGTTGGGTTAGCCGGACTTATCCCTTGAAGTAGTCCGCTTGATCAAGATCGGCGAGTAAGCCCGGTTGTGTCGGTTTCCAGCCCAAGCTGTCTTGCGTCAGTTTGCTGGATGTGGGGTTGTCTTTCATGACGAACTCCGCAAGATAGGTAAACTGCTTCTTTGCTTCTTCGGGAGATTTACTTACAGCGGGGACCTTTAAACGTCGTCCGATGAGTTCTGCTATCTGCCGGAACGGAATGCCTTCCTCAGCGACGCCGTGGTAAGTTCCCCCTGCGGGTCCATTCTCAAGGGCCAGACGGAAAAGACGAGCAGCGTCGAGCCGATGCACGGATGGCCAACGGTTAGAACCGTCACCGGCGTAGCCCGATTCTTTCTGCTTGCGTGCGGTTGTGATGAGCATGGGTGCGAAGCCGTGATCGCCGGCGCCATGCACGATGGGCGGAAGCCGTATGGCAGAAGTACGCACACCGCTCGAAGCTAACTCGCGCAAGGAGTCTTCTGTCTGCGCGCGAGGAGCCGCGAAGAAGGTGGGGTCGTAGGATTCATCCTCGGTAGCGAGGCCCCCTGGTCGCATCGCCATGGTTGCGAATGGAGCCAGTAAAGCCCGGTCGGTTCCGGATAGCGCTTGACCGAGCGTCTTCAGGGCTAACCGGTCGGTTTCGACGGCTGCCATCATGAACCTTTGAACGATGCCCGTAGGGGCGCCGCCCAAGAAAACGCCCATACGCTTGCCGAAAGGTATGTGCGAGATCTTGTGGTAGAACGCGGTGTGAATGGCGGCGTCGGCACGGGCAGCGGAGCGGCGCAGGAGATCAAGGTTTTCGACGGAGCCCACGGTCACGCTTGCACCGGCGTCGGCCAACTTCTTCCCAGAGGCCTCAGAGCGTGCAAGGCCTGTTACCTGGTGGCCTGCGGCGATCAGTTCGTTGACGATAGCAAATCCTAAAAAGCCAGTGGCACCCGTAACGAAAACACGCATGTGGAAACTCTCCTAAAGGGAACAGTACGAGATTGGAACCGTATACTCTATGCTATGGAGTCGCTATTTCTATCGAGATCGTCCAAGCTCGCCGCTGATCCGCTTTCCGATGTGCTATCGCTGTTGAGCCCTCGCGGGTACATGTCCGGTGGGATTGATGCAGGCGGAGACTGGTCGATCCAATTTGAGGCTGATCCATATTTCCGATGTTTTGCGGTTGTTTCGGGTAGGTGCTGGCTCACCATGACGGGCGTTGACGAGGCTGTCTCTCTGCGGACGGGAGACTTTGTTGTGCTGCCACACGGACAGGCTTTCCGCCTTGCAAGCGATCTGGCGCTTCCCCCGGTCGACATTATGACCGTCATTACCGCCCCTCTGAACGGCAATGTCTTCTGCTGGAATGGCGGCGGCTCATGCCTTGCCATTAGCGCCTTGTTTACCTTCGCCGGGGAGGATGCCGACATGCTGCTCAGTGTCTTGCCGCCCATCCTGCACATCCGCAAGGACGCGGATCGATCTGCTATGCGCTGGTATCTGGAGCGCATGATGAAAGTGATTCGCGAACCGCAGCCGGGGGGCGTGCTGCTGGGCGAGCATCTCGCCCAGATGATGCTGATTGAGGTGCTGGGGCTCTACATGGGAGATGCGATAGCAGGCGGTGCTGGATGGCTTTCGGCGTTGGCAGACAAACAGATGAGCGCCGCGCTTACCGCAATGCACGAGAACCCAGGCTACCGGTGGACGCTGCAGGAACTGGCGGAGAGGGTTGGGATGTCGAGGTCCGCTTTCGCCAGCAAATTCAAGGAAAAAGTTGGGACTTCTGCGATGGAGTACCTGACACGCTGGCGAATGCGTCGTGCAGGCGACAAATTGGTGAAGTCCAATGAGCCAGTAGCGTCCATAGCTTTATCCATGGGCTACGAATCCGAAAGCGCTTTTGGCTTTGCTTTCAAAAGAGAGATGGGATGTACTCCGCGCCAGTACAGCCATGCCCGCATGTCTGATTTACCTGCTCTCGTCGACAACCCGCGGAGCATGACAGTTCCGATATATCAGTCCGCATAAACGTTAGTACAAACGTTTTTCTCGTCATTGTGATCTCAGTGAGTGAGAAATCGCCAATGCACTCATCGACAACGAACAATTCCTTACGAGTACGGCCTTTTGCGCTGGTCCATGTAGCTGTAAACCCAGCGTCGGCCGGGCGAAATGCAGGCCATGGAAATGACGACGAGATAGTTGTCTTCTCAAACCTCTCGACTCGCAATCATGGCTGCCGCAAGGGAGTTGTAACGGATGTCTCAGGTCCACGGAGTGACGCATGTCCCGGTACACTCAGCCAATAGATGGCTTGCATGGGGTGCCCAGGGGATTCGGAAGCGCCTGCGGCATTGATCCTCCCACCCTTCCGCGAGAAGCGCGGAAGGGTGGGGCACCCTCGATGGGGGCGACGACGACATCGCAGGTCGGTCGGTCGGTTGGTCGGTCGATTGGTTGGTCGGTTGGTGGGCCGGTTGGTCGGTTGGTCGGTTGGTTGCTTAGGATGACATCTGTTTTCCGGGAGGCGATTGTTTCGGTCCCGTTCATGCCAAAGGTGGATTGATGGGGTGCCGATGGGATTCGGATGCGCCTGCGGCGTTGGATCCCTCCCACCCTTCCGCGAGAAGCGCGGAAGCATGGGCACCCTGACAATTTTTCTCTTGGCCCCTTCTCTTACTGCAGAGGCACGTCGACAACCTCAATCGTGAGCGCGGGGACGGTATGCGTCCACGAGCTGGCTGGAACGGAGAGGGAGGACTCTACCGGCCGGATGGCGTCCGGGTCGGCGAGGGAGTTGGTGGCGTCGTAGGTCGCGCCGTGCAGGGACGAGGCGGTTGCCATCCGGGGACCCTTACTGCCGGTGAGGTGGATGGCCAGGGGCTGTTCCACGTTGGACGCATTGACCAGTTTCAAGTGCAGGACCTTGTCGGCTGAGCTCACGGTCGCCGAGTAGAAGAAGCGCTTGTTTTCGCCGGAAATGGCGCTTTGGGCGGCGCCGTCGCCGAGATGGGCGGCGAAGAGGGCCTGAGCCCAGTAGCTGGGCGAGACATAGGCGGCGCCGGCATCGAAGCCGATCAGGTCGGTGGGCCACTGCATTGCGCCGGGGCTGACATTGACCAGCAGCGGAGCGTAGCTGGCCATCACGATAAGGTCGCTGTTGCGCTCCATGGAGGTCATCCAGGCGGCGTCGCCGAGGGCGTCGCCGAAGTTCGGCGTGGGGGTGCCGGAGCGCGTGGCCCACTCGCCGACGAAGATCTTCGGGCCTGCGGTCCTCGACATGGTGTCGTAGTGATGCACCAGGTCCATCATGTCGGCGGGCGACTTGTAGTAGTGCTCATCCGAAATGTCGGAAGGAACCTTGGTGAGGTATTCGCTGTTGCCGTCGGTCGAGATGAGCTTGTATTGCGGATAGCGTTTATGGAGCGCCTGGGCGAACTGCGCGTAGCGGGCCGGGTAGCTGCCGGACTTGTCGAGGTAGTCCTCGTTGCCGACCTCGATGTAGTGCAGCGGGAAGGGCGCAGGATGGCCGTCGCGGACGCGTTCGGCTCCCCAGCGGGTGCTGGCGTCGCCGGTGACGTACTCGACTTCGTCGAGGGCCGACTGCACGTAGGGCTCGAGGTCTTTGCCGGTGGCGACGTGGCTGCCGCCGAGGGAGTAGCCGGCGTAGACAGCCAGCACGGGCTCAACTTTCAGATCTTCGCACCACTCGAGGAACTCGAGCAGGCCGAGGCCATCGGTCGACCAGTAGAACCATGGGCCCTGGTGGCCGGGCCGGTCGACGATGGGGCCGATGGTCTTCTTCCAGTCGTACCAATCTTCAAGCCGGTTGCCCTCGAGAAAGTTGCCGCCCGGCAGGCGGAGGAAGTGCGGATGCATGGCCGCCATGCGCTCCATGAGGTCGATGCGATTGCCGTTGGGGCGATCATGAAAAGTCGGCTGCATGAGCGAGACGACCTGCAGCCAGACGGCGCCGGGATGGGCGACGGTGAACTCGATGTGGTTGGCGATGGATGGCTGGATCGAGCCGGTGACGAGCTTGTACTCATAGCGCGCCCAGGGGCCGGGTTTTAGCTCGACCTGCGTTTTGGCGAGCACGTCTCCGGTGCTATTGCCGATCAGCCGCACGGAGATCGGACCGATCTCGGGACTTTCGACGCGGGCATAGAGGGAGCCTGTGTAGGTAGTCTGGGGACGCAGGCCGAAGCCCCAGTATCCGGGGTTGGTGAGCCCTGCCTCGCTCTGAGCGGAGGCCGCGGTGACGGCCAGCTTCATGCTGAACGATAACGCCTGGCTTGGGCCGGTGGTTTTATCGAGGGAGCGGGTGGCGACGGCGTCGCCGCGCCGCACCAGTCCCCAGGGCGGCTCGCCTTCCCAATCGGAATGAAAGGAGCGGTTCTGGATCATCTCCGCATAGAGGCCGCCGTCGTAGGAGTGGTTGATCTCTTCCGTCATGAGGCCGTAGAGCGTCGGGCTGATGGGGGTGACGATCTTCGTGGTGTCGATTGTGAGCTGGGCGGGCGAGGCGCTTTGGGCGATGGCCCGGGTGCTGAGGGAAAGCGCGACGAGGGCGAGCGCGACGAGGGCGAGCGCGACGAGGGCGAGCGAAGCGAGGGTGAGCCGGTAGCGGCTTCGCGGTCTGGGGATATGGGAGCCTTTGCCGGGAAGAGTTCCTGCTGCGCCCGGACAGCCCTGCAAACGATCTGGTCTCGCTGATGCCATCTTTCTCTCTCCCTTATGAGACGTCCCAAGTTTCTTCTGCGGGCGCGATGACTCTCGCTGCTATAGAACGAAAAGGCGGCCTGCTCTCTGAAAGAAGAATTGTATTGCAAGCGGAGAGACGCGAGCCGGAGGGCTGCCGCGGGTCGCGGCCTTCTGGTTTCCGAGACATTCGCCATCCGAAGCGTCAAACGGCCTGCCGGGGTCAGGCGAAGGTTGGGGGGAGGGTCAGGCCAGGGAAGAAGAATGGCTTTTCCATTACACTTGCGTGTTCGCTTCATCGACTGAATTGGAGGGATCCGTTCCATGCCGCTGATGAGACAGTTCCTGCCGCTCTGCCTGCTGGTGGCTACCGCCGCCGCGTGCGCCCAGTCTGCCGGGTTGATGCCCGACCCGACGCAGCAGCAGACGTATACGTTGCATCGTTCGTCGAGCCGGGAGTCGACCGGGGCCAACGCGGACGCGCGCGCCGTGACCCCGGGACAAACGCTGACGGTTCTCGATGTGGATGGCCCGGGCATGGTCTCGCATGTATGGTTCACGCTTGACGATGGGGAACCGTATGCGCTGAAGCGCATCGTGCTGCGCATGTACTGGGACGGGGAGACGAGCCCGAGCGTCGAGACGCCGATCGGCGACTTTTTCGGCCTGGGCAACGGGATTTACTACCGGTGGGAATCGCTGCTGCTCTCGGCCGGGTCGGACAAGGCGCTGAACAGCTACTTTCCCATGCCGTATGCGCACCACGCCAAGATCACCGTCACGAACGAAGGCAAGATGCCGCTTCGCCATCTTTACTGGAACATCGATTACCGGGTGAATGCGCAACCGCTGCCGGCCGATACGCTTTACTTCCACGCGACCTATCGGCAGGCGCAGCCTAACCATGGGTGGACCGGGAACTGGTATGAAAACGGCGACCCGATCGTGAACTACAAGCGCAACCTCGATGGCAAAGACAACTACGAGTGGCTCGAGGCCAAGGGCCATGGCCAGTTTGTGGGCGTGACGATGTCGGTGCTGCAGAACCAGGACCAATGGTGGGGCGAGGGCAACGATCTGTTTGAGATCGACGGCGATGCGCCGTCGATCGTCGGCACGGGCAGCGAAGACTACTTTCTGGGGGCGTGGGATTTTGGCGAGGCCCAGGACTTTCTGCTGCATGGGGCGCCGGTGCTGGGCAAGGAACTCGCAGGGGAGCGGTCGAGCGTCTACCGGTTCCATTTTGACTCGCCGATTCCGTTTACCAAGTCATTGAAGGCCGGCATCGAGCACGGGCATGCGAACCATCGCTCGGACAACTACTACTCCGTCGCGTACTGGTACCAGGCGGAGCCGCACCTGGCTTTTCCGGCGCTGCCGGACGTGGATGACCGGATTCCGACGCTCCAGTTTGTGGGTGGACCTGGGAATTCGAAGGGGCCGAACGACCCGAGCAGCCTGCATCCGCGCTAGGGGCGTTGGCGGCAAGGATGACGGGTGCATTGGCCACTGCGGAGATGCTTATCCGCGGTGCGCCTGCTCAGCGCAGGCGTTGCTGTCGCGCAGACGACCCCTCCGCACGACTTCGCGATCACGAATGCCACGGGTGATGACCGTGACCCACGCGGCAGACGAGGCTGCGGGATGAGTCCAGCAAGTAAGGGGGGTCGCGGTTCCGAGAGCGGGCAGATGATCTGTAGTGGCATGGGGCAGGAAATTGGTCTGAGCTAATCACCTTAGTACCGCAAAGTGAAACGTTTTTATCCCAGGAGGGGTCGCCTGGACTCAAATTCACAGAATACGGGTTGACGACGCCGTGCCGGAGCGCTACTCTGAGCGCATCGACGGGATATATTTGGTGCGCATCGCCAATCCGGCCCGGCTCTCCCCGACAATCCATGGGCAATGCTCCGAATTGCGGCCTGTGTGGCGTTTCCGGCTGGATCTTCCGTTTGCTTTCCGCGCCGCTCTGGCAACATCCAATCTCACGAAGTGTTCACTTTCTGGAGGGAACATCCCCGCTTGATGAAAAAAGCGCTGGACATCACGCCCAATCTTGAGCCCCTGTTCGGGACCCGCGACGAGAATCTCAGGCTCATGGAAGACTGCCTCAACGTCCGCATCGACCTGAAATCGGATGCGGTGCATGTGGAGGGGCCGGCTGAGAGCATCAGCCAGGTGCAGAAGATCTTCGCCGATTATGAACACCTGCGAAAGAGCGGGGTGAGCCTGCATAATGGCGAACTGCACGCGATGTTAAAGCTGGTCACGGCCGACCCGGCGGTCACGCTGCGCGGGCTGGTCGAGAGCGGCAAGCAGCGCTCGGCGGGCATCAAGCGGATGGTGCAGCCACGCTCGATCAACCAGCGGCGTTATGTGGAGGCCATCGAGCAGAACGACATGGTCTTTGGCATCGGGCCGGCGGGAACGGGCAAGACCTACCTGGCCGTGGCCATGGCGGCATCGGCGCTGCTGGCCAAGAAGATCAGCCGTATCATCCTGGTTCGTCCGGCGGTTGAGGCCGGCGAGCGTCTTGGATTCCTGCCCGGCAGCCTGCAGGAGAAGATCGACCCGTACCTGCGGCCGCTCTATGACGCGCTCTACGACCTGCTGGACCAGGAACGGGTGGACAAGATGCTGGAGCGGAACGTGATCGAGGTTGCGCCGCTCGCTTTCATGCGCGGGCGCACGCTCAATGACGCCTTCATCATCATGGATGAGGCGCAGAACACCACCAGCGAGCAGATGAAGATGTTCCTCACCCGGCTGGGCAACAACGCCAAGGCGGTGATTACCGGGGACATCACGCAGATCGACCTGCCCAACGCCAAGAAGTCCGGCCTCATCGAAGCGATGAATATCCTGAACGGGGTGGATGGGATCAAATTCGTCGAGTTCGAGTCAGGCGACGTCGTCCGCCATCACCTCGTGCAGCGCATTATTGTGGCGTATGACAACTTCGGCAAGGGCCAGCGAGAGCTGCCGTTGAACCTCACCGAAGCGCGGGAAGGCCAGCCAACCCCAAAGCCGCAATGAACGCGGCGGCAGCCGAGTGCGATACCATCACTACAGGAGGGCCTCTGCCCTCCTGTAGTTTTTGCAGGCAAGCGTCTCATTTTGCCGCGCCACCGACCTGGCGGAGATCCAGCTTCCGAGTATGCGCTGACGCAGTTGCTTTCCTAAGATGATCCTTATTGAACCTCCACGAAGCACGGCGGCGACGCGGCGAGACCCGTTGAACAAGCGGGAGCTGGCGCAGTTTGCGAGGCAGGCGATGCGAGCAGCCGGCGCCAGGGGCACAGTTTCGGTGCTGCTGACGAACGACGAGCGGATTCGCGAGCTCAATCGGCAATTCCGCAGGAAAGATGCTTCGACCGACGTGCTCTCCTTCCCTGCCGCGGCCTGGGAGGGCGGGTTGGCAAGCCGGACTCTGAGCGCGGGCGACCTCGCCATTTCTCTCGATACGGCGGCGAGGCAGGCGGAAAGCTTTGGCCACTCGCTGGCGATTGAGGTGAAGGTGTTGATTCTGCACGGGGCGCTTCACCTGGCCGGCCTGGATCACGAGGTGGATTCGGGAGAGATGGCGCGGTTCGAGACGACGCTGCGCGAGGAATTCGGTTTGCCCCTGGGGTTGATCGAGCGAAGTTCGGCGGGGCTGCACGATCGGGGTTCGGCGGTGCCGGCCAGGCCAGCTCGAAGGGGAAAGACCACGATTCCATCCGCGATACGAGCAAGGATCCGCCGCGCATGAGCATGCTGATGGCGCTGCCGCTGCCGCTGCTGATTGCGGCGCTGCTTTTCACGCTGACGCTTGCCTCCTACGTGGACAGGCTTTATTCGGAGATGGGCAAGTTCCTGGCCCGGGAATTTCAGGAGAATATCGACGCCTGGGAGCAGCGGGTGGAGCCGCGCCTGGGTTTTGACCGTGAACGCATCGCCCTCTCGGCCGCTGTGCTGACCCAGCTTTCGCTGGCCTGCCTCACGCTGCTCTTCGGCGCGATGGTGTTTGACCGGGCCTCGCCGGCCGACCGGGCAACGGTCGGGGAGATCGCCCAGGCGGTGCTCGGGGTCGTGCTGGTCATAGTGATTTTTAACCGGCTGCTGCCGTTTGTTTTTTTTACGCGGACGCGCGGCCTGTGGGTGGTTCGCTACCGGCTGGTGTTGCGGACGTTGTTTCTGCTGGTGCTACCGGTCACCTTTCTCCTGAGCTTCCTGCTTTCGATCGCCGCGCTGGCCGAGGCGCCCGAAAAGGAAGAGGACGACGACAGCTCCGAGGCGGTCGATGCGCTGATCGAGGCCGGCGAGGAAGAGGGGATCATCGAAAAGGGGGACCGCGACCTGGTGCGGTCGGCGGTCGAGTTCGGGGACAAGGTGGTCAGCGAGGTGATGACTCCGCGGCCGCAGCTTTTTGCCGTGCCGGCCAGGATGACGCTCGAAGCTTTCCTTGCGGAGCTGGGAAGCCATCCCTATTCCCGGGTACCTGTCTACCGCGAGACGATCGACCAGATCACCGGCATCGCCTATTCTCATGACCTGCTGCAGATCGCGGACAGCGTGGCGGGCACCCAGACTGTTGCCAGCATCGAGCGGCCGGCGGCCTTTGTACCGGAGACCAAGAAGGTCAACGAACTTCTTCGCGAGATGCAGCGCGCCAAGCATCACATGCGGATCGTGATCGACGAATATGGAGGCGTGGCCGGGGTGGTCACCATTGAAGACCTGCTGGAGGAGATTGTCGGCACGATCTCTGACGAGCACGAAGGCAACGATGAGAGCGACGAACCGATACAAGAGCCAGACGGCGCCTGGATCGTTCCCGGAAGTCTGGAGGTCGATCGCCTGGAGGAGCTGCTTGGCGAGAGGTGGCAGGCGCCGGAGGATTACGATGCCACTACCGTTGCGGGGCTGGTGAGCGAGACGGCGCGGCGGATACCGTCAGCCGGCGAGGTGATCGAGGACGATCATCTGCGGTTTGAGGTGCTGGCTTCTACCGACCGGCGGATTGAGCGGCTGCGGGTCTCGCGGCGAAGTTAGAGATCGTTTGTAGCTTTGCTTGGGGTATTTTCGCTGGATTCACTTCCGCAGCTTCGGGAAAGCTGCCGGAATGCCGGCGATCTGTGCAGAAGGTCATTTGCGGGCAGAGGCAGACGGAGAAACTGAGCACTTACCTATGAGAGGTCACAAGCTTGTATGCCTTCTGAAATGTTTCTAGATGTAGCTGTTCTAATGGGACGAGGCACCTTCATTGAAATCTGGATTCGTTTCCATTCTTGGCCGGCCGAATGCCGGTAAATCGACGCTGCTGAACGCCCTGATCGGCGAGAAGGTGGCCATCGTCACGCCCAAGGCGCAGACCACGCGCACCCGCATTCATGGCATCTATGACGTGCCCGCGAAGAAAGGCAAGAACCAGGCGGCGCAGATTGTTTTTGTCGATACGCCCGGCGTCCATACTCCCGGCACGCTGCTCGACAAGCGCATGATGCAGGAGGTCTATGACGCGCTCGAGACGCGCGATATCGTTGTGCTGATCGTCGACGCGACGCGGAACTATAACCTGGCGCCCCCGCCGGGGCAGAAGCCGGCGACAGCCTTCGATGGCGAGGCGGCGGGGACTGGCGGGCTGCAGCCGGACTCTTCGAGCAAGCCGGATCAGCCCGGGGAAACGGCGCATGGGCATGCTGGAGGACCCGGCGCGGTCGCCAACAAGAGCCAGTTCACCAAGTCTCAAAAAGAGCGCGAGGAAGATGAGTTTGTGTTTCGGCTGGTCCGCAAGCTGGATTGCCCGGTCTTCCTGCTGATCAACAAGATCGACCTGATCACCAGCGAGAAGCTGGCCCCGCTGATCGCGCAGCTGAGCGCCCAGCATAATTTCATCGAGGTCATTCCGATCTCGGCGCAGAAGCGCAAAGGCCTCGACATCCTGGTCGAAAAGCTGATCGAGCACCTGCCGGCCGGCGAGCGCTACTTTCCGAAAGACCAGTTCACCGATCAGCCGGAGCGGTTCATGGTCGCCGAGCTAATTCGCGAGAAGATCCTGCTCGAAACGGGCGAAGAGGTGCCTTACGCCTCGGCGGTGGTTGTCGAGAAGTTTGAAGAGCCGCCACCGCCGCCCAAGCACCCCAAGCCGCTCGAAGACGGCCAGCTGCCGCCCAAGCTGCCCGTCACCCGGATCGCGGCGGCCATCTACTGTGAGCGCGAAGGCCAGAAGGCGATCCTGATCGGCAAGGGCGGCGTCAAGTTGAAGGCGATCGGCACCGCGGCCCGCAAAGAGATCGAGTCCCTGCTGGGGACGCGAGTTTTTCTGGAGCTCTTTGTGGTGGTCCAGGAGAACTGGCGCGAGTCGCGCGGATTCCTGACGACGCTCGACTGGCGCAATCAACTGGAGGAGATTGCCAAGAAGGAAGAGGACGCTGTACCGCGCAAGGCCGACAGCGAGCAGTGACCTGGCGGGGCGGCGGCTAGCCGAAAGGGCCCCCGCGTCCGGCCGGTGCGGGGGTAGCGGCGGGATCGACGGACGCGACCAGCTCGGCATGCATTCGAGCTGTGGCTGCTGCCTGGATGGGCCGTACCCGCGCAATCGAGAGATCCCCGTGCTGGCCGTTGAAGACCTGATCTTCTGCCTGGCTGGTACGGTGGATATTGTGGCTGCTGTAAGGTTCGTGCTGCATCAGGCTGACGGCGAGCTCTTCCGGGAAGAAGATCTGGCCGACGTGCGAGGCGTGGCCGGCCTTGTAGGTTTTTGCGGAAGGGTCGCCTCCCACGCGGACCTTGAAGTGAATGTGATTGGTGCGGCCCATGTAGAAACCCGGAAAGATCGTCTGAAAGTTCACGATACCGTCGGGGCCGGTGAGCTGGATGCCGCGCAGGAAGGTGAGCTTGTCGGTGGGATGGTTTTCAGGAGGAGGCCCCATGCCTTCGGGTGGGCCTGGATGGTTGCCGGGGTGTTCCGAGTCGAAGCCCGGGGGCGGCCCGGGGGGACGGCCTGAGGGCGGCCCTCCGCCCGGCCCTCCACCCGGACCCATGGGATTCTGGGCGGTAAATCCGGAGTAGAGACCAAGCGCATCGCAGTGCCATAGATCGACGGCTGCGTTGGCGAGCGGCTTACAGGTTCGTTGATCGAGAACCAGGATGCGGAGCGAAAGAGGAACTCCCGGCCGAGACTCAGCGATGGCCGAGCGGAAGATTTCATCGGCGACGTAATAGGGGCCAATCTCCTGCTCAGCAGTCAGCCGACAGGTTGCCGGTCCGGCTGACAGGCCGAACGCGCGAGCCGCCTGCTGGAGTTGCAGGGTGGTGGCCATTGCGACACCGGCGCCCACAAAGCTGCGCCGGGTCATATTCAGGGATTTTGGTGTCATTCTGCCTCGTGCCCCAGCGGTTCTGCTGCAAGCTTTTCTGGACTAGACGAGGGAAAGTCGAAGATCGCTTACAGGTCTGCCGTGGATACGAGACAAATGTCGAGTTGCGATTGGAGCGAGCACGAGAAAGGGTCTATCCCCAGGAGCCAGCCGGCTCCCAGGGTTCCGGCTAGCTGGCTGCCACGGTGAGGGTGAATTGGACCGTCGCTGTCGAGAGGCTGCTGCCCTGCCCGGTGATGCCTGAAACGATGACGGTGTAGGTACCCGCCGGTGTTCCGGGATTGCCGGCCGGCGGCTTGTGAAAATATCTATACCGCTGGGCGCAGCCCCCGAGGCCGAGGGCACCAGCAAACAACAGGACGATCAGGCCGATGCGCCTGGCCGATGTTCCATATTTTCCATAGAGATTCTTCCTGCCAGCCAGGCCCAGGCCGGCAAGCGCGAGAACCCCCGGCAGCAGGACTGCATAGACTGTCTCAGACCTGCGACCCGGCTGGTGAAGTTCGCCCGAGGGGGCGATCGTCTGGATGCTGAGGGTACTCCGCACGGGAGTGCCGTTGGGAGCGGCGGAAGTGACGCCTCCCGGGGTGACGGTCGACGGACTGAAAGTGCAGGTCACCGACACATAGGGAACGCCCGAGCAGGAGAGCGAAACAGCCTGGTTGAAGCCGTTTTCCGGGGTCGCGGTGATGACGGTGGTCGCCGTGCCCCCGGCCACGACATTGAGAGCCGTCGAACTGGCGCTCAGGGTATAGGCGGCAACTCCGGAGGTCGCCGAGTTGACGGCGGCAGGTGTGGAGTTGGATGTCTTGTGACTGTCGTCGCCCTCATAAACAGCGGTAATCTTCTGCAATCCCGCGGGCAGAGCCTCGGCGGTATAGGTCGCACGTCCTTCGCTGTCGAGAAGGGCGGAGCCGAAGGACTGTTCCCCGCTGCGGAAGCTTACGCTACCGGTCGGGCGGGCACCGGTCTCTGTGGCTGAAGTCTCGGTGGCTTTGACGGCAGCGGTGAAGGTGGCCCGTGTGCGGCTGGACCCCTCGATGGTCGAGACGCTCAGTTCCGTCTGGGTTGGAGCGACCTGGACCGACGGGGAGCCCGCGACCCGGGCAGATGCGGTAAGCGCCGGCAGCAGGATTCCCGCGAAAAGGCCAAGCGGCAAGAAGAAACCGGAGAGAAATCCTGGAGAGTGCGCCATGCGGCGTGATGTAAAGCGCGTTCCCGATACCAAATCGTGAATTGCGTTTCCCTTATAGTTGCAAACTTCTAAGCTGCTCGACTTCAAATCCATCCCTCGAACTGAATACCACGCGCTGATTGCGCCGCTCCTTCATAGGACGGACAACATACGCTTTCGTGACCCAATTTGTATTGTATCTGCGCCGGGCAGGAAAGCACCTGCGAGAGGGGAGAATGGCGCAAAACGAGAGACGGGAGCCAGATCACCGGCTCCCGTCTCGATTGACGCCAGGCGAGGGCTCAGATGCGCATCGGCATGATGATGTAGCGATAGCGGTATTCGTCGTCGGCGTCTTCCGGCCGCACCTGGCCGGCCGACTGTGCGTCTTTAAACTCGAGCCGTACTTCGCCGGCGCTGCCGACTGCCTTGAGGAAATCGATCAGGTAGGCGGAGTTAAACCCGACCACAATGGCGTCGAAGTTGTAGGGAGTCTCGATGGTGTCTTCGGATTCGCCGGAATCGGTCGAGGACGAGGAGATTTTGAGTTCGTTCTGCTCGAGGCGAATCTTGACCGCGCCGGAACGCTCGTCGGCGAATTGGGCGACCCTCTGGATGGAGCCCATCAGGTCTTCGCTGCGTACGACGACGAACTTGTTGTTGTCGCGCGGCAGCACTGCCTCGTAGTTGGGAAACTGCCCGGTGAGCTTGCGCGAGGTGAGGGTGCGATGGCCGACGCGGAAGAAGAGGGTGTGATCGTCGTCGGCAAACTCGACGAACTCGGCGTCGCTATTGGAGAGCAGCGACTGCAGCTCAGAGAGCGCCTTGCGAGGAATGAGCGTCTTCTTTTCGCCGCTGATGTTGTTGAGGTTTTCGCCGCTCTTCTCAACGTGCGCCAGGCGATGGCCATCGGTCGCGACCATGGCGAGGCTCTCGGCCTTGAGGATCATCAGCGCGCCGTTCAGCGTGTAGCGGGACTCTTCGTTGGAGATGGCGAAGATGGTCTTGCCGATCATGTTCTTGAGCGACGCCGAGGGAATTTTTGTCAGGCTGCCCTCGGGCAGCGCCGGCACCTGGGGGAAATTTGCCCGGGCCATGCCGACCATCTTGGTGTTGGACCGGCCGCTGCGGATCTGCACCCAGTGGTTATCCATCAGCTTGATCGAGATGTCGCCATCGGAAAGCAGCTTGATGTAGTCGTAGAGCTTGCGAGCGGGAATGGTGCAGGCGCCGGGTTTCTTCACCTTGGCAGCGCAGGAGGTCCTGATGCTCTGATCGAGATCGGTGGCGGTGATCGTGATGCGGTCGTCGGCTGCCTCGATCAGGAAATTGGAGAGGATGGGGATGGTTGTCTTGCGCTCGACCACGCTCTGGGTGGCGGTCAACTCGCGCAGCAACTCGGCGCGGCTGACGGTGATCTCCATCGCGCCACTGGTCACCAGCGGCTGCTTCTGTTCCTCCACCTGAGGCACCTCTAAGCTCGGCATATTGCTCGCTCCCTTGAACCGGTTTGCCACAATGTACACCACTGGACGCAGAGTGCGCAGCAGTGTTTCCCGGCAGTATCCCTGTGGATTTCATTCTAGTGACAAAAGCCGGCGGGCGTGCTGCGGAAAACCGGTCTCCGCTGGTGGAAGACCGGAACCGGGACAAGAGCGGGCATTGACAGAGATCTCCGCCGCCGGCGAGAACTGAGCGCGGAGGCTGGTGGATGCGGGAGGGCGCGGCTGGATTTTTTGGGGGAACGGCGAGGAGAGCTTACGGGCAGCAAGGGCCACTGCGCTGCGCGACTGCTTTTAAGGACTAGCTTTTTTCTTATAAGAGCCAGTAGCAGTAATAGTTCGCGGTGAAAAAGTGGAAAGCTGGTCCGGGAGCAATGACGAAGGGCCCTTCGGGCGGTACCCGTTTTAGAAAACCGGCACTGCCGAAAAGTACAAGCAGGAAAGCAGGGGCGTGCCGGCGCCAGCGGGGCCAGGTTTGCCGAAATCTGCACAGCGGCTGCGGGGGGTGCTATGTGGAAAGAAGCCGATAGAAGTGGAAACTCGAGTCCCAGTCTAGAAAGACGGGCCTATGGCGTGGACATTTCTTGCACAGAAGACCTGTTTTCCAAAGTATCCTCGCCGGTTGAAGTTCTTTGCGAGAAAAGCAGAACAGGCAGAGGGATTGAATCGCGAATGGCTGCCGAACCTATTCCCCTGTTTTTGCCCGGCCGACGGGCGGTCGACTGGGCCTGGCATGGACAGGGTTATGAGGCGAGCTCTATTTTGCGACGCAGCTAGACGCGGCCGCCGGGCGGGGGATGTGATTGGCATACGAGGGATTGTTGTCCGGGGGCTATAGGAGAGGGCGCACAAATTTGAGGGCGCCGGGCTTGGTGGATGCCTCGGCGAGGAGCTGCTTGTCGCGGTTCCCCTGGGCCGAGCTGGGGGCCCAGCTCGGGAACGCGCCGGGTTGATCCTGGGAGATCCGGCCAATGACCGAGCTAGCCGTTCAGCGTCTCCATCAGCTTGTTCAGTGTGCGGTTCAGGTCTTTGTCGGTGCGTTTGAGTTCATCGATCTTGCTGATGGAGTGCATGACGGTGGTGTGGTGCTTGCCGCCGAATTGGCGGCCGATCTCGGGGAGAGAGGCTTCGGTCATCTGCTTGGCGAGGAACATGGCGATCTGCCTGGGCACGACGACCGAGCGGGAATTATTTTTCTGCTTCAGCTCAGAGACGCGCATGCCGAACTGCTCGGCGACGGAGCGCTGGATCGATTCGATGGTGATCTTGCGCACCTGGGTATCGATGAAGGCCTTGAGGCAATGCTGGGTGGTCGGCAGGGTGATCTCCATGCCGTTCAAGCCGCACCAGGCAATCAGGCGCACCAAGGCGCCTTCGAGTTCGCGCACGTTGGTTCTGACGTTGGAGGCGATGAAGAGCGCCACATCGATAGGCAGCGTGGTTTGTTCGCTTTCCGCTTTCTTCTGCAGAATTGCGACTTTGGTTTCAAGGTCGGGCGGCTGGATATCGGCGATCAATCCCCATTCGAAGCGGCTGCGGAGCCGGTCCTCGATCTCCGGCAGCTCTTTGGGAGGGCGGTCGGACGCGATCACGATCTGTTTCATGCTCTCGTGCAGAGCGTTGAAGGTATGAAAGAACTCTTCCTGCGTCCGTTCTTTCTGCGCGAGGAACTGGATGTCATCGATGAGCAGGAGGTCGACGGAGCGGAACTTGTCGCGGAAGCTGGTCATGCGGTCGTTGCGGAGCGAGTTGATCATTTCGTTGGTGAACTTCTCGCTCGAGACGTAGCAGATGGACGATTGCGGCATCCGCATTTTCATGTCGTGGCCGATGGCATGCATGAGGTGAGTCTTGCCCATGCCGACGCCGCCATAGAGAAAGAGGGGGTTGTAGGCCTTGGAGGGCCGTTCGGCGACGGCGCCTGCCGCGGCGCGGGCAAACTGGTTGCCGTTGCCGATGACGAAGCCGTCAAAGGTATAGCGGGGATTCAGTTGAGCCGCGGCGGTCCAATCGAAACGCGCCTGCTGCGCCGGCAGGGCTCCGCGTAAGGCCGGGGCGCGGGGACTGGCGGGGGCATTGTTCTGATAAGGGTCTCGAGGGGCGTTTGGCGCGTGCGAAGGGGCGGGAGCAAAGCCGCCATCGTCGCGCATCTTTGCCGCGGCAGGGTCCTGTTCCGGGGTGACGAACCTGACTTCTTCAAAGTCCATCTCCAGAGACTCCATTGCCTCCTGGATGATGTCGCCATAGCGGTCGCAGATGGCTTGGATGTCGGGGCTGGGAACACGAACAAAGAGTGTCGTGCCGTTTGCATGGCTGAAGCGCGTCGGTTTCAGGCAGGCGTCGAAGGAGTGGCGAGTGACTTTTTTTTCCAGGGCTCCGAGGATTCTGACCCAGGGATTCGGGGCGACTGCGGGTGTTGGCGCGAATGACATAGATTCCTTGCTCAGCCTGTATTGCCGACCGGTGCTCCTTGGAAACAAAAACAGGTGCGGCGACGCGCCTGGCGCGAACTCTTACCGGGTGTGCCGTGGTACTCTCGTGTGCTCGGAACTGCACCCGATGCTATGGTCGGAATGCTTATAAAGCAATCGGCAAAGAGCCAGCCTGATGTGCAGTTTTCTCTGGTGAACGAAAGCGATACTAGCATGATTGAAGAGCCCTCGTAACCGGTCTTTCTCGAGAAAAACTCTTTTTCCGGAGAGTTGCACCATTCCTTGTGAAGGTAGGGAAACGCGGTGTTTTTTGCTGCAATTCCGTCAATCGTCTATACTGAAATTCGCAGAATAAGCGTGATAAATCAGAGCTGATAGAGGAGCGCACTTCCATGCCGAAGCGCACATTTCAACCCAACCGCCGTCACCGTTCCAAGACCCACGGCTTTAGGGTACGTATGAAGACCAAGAGCGGAGCAGCCGTACTCTCCCGCCGTCGCGCCAAGGGCCGCCATCGCGTCTCAGTGAGCGCCGGATACCGTGACTAGCCAGTTTGCGAAAGTCTGCCGCTGAGTCTTTCGCGGCTCCCGATGGTTGCGAATCGCACCATACTCCGCACTGAAGCTTCCATGTCAGAGCAAGCTAGCGAGGCGGCTGATTGCCGCCAGATGATTGCGCGGACTGAGCGCAAGGAACCTTTGCGTTCTATCGTGAGTGCAAGCATGGGTGCAGCCGCGAGTGCCAGCATGAGCGTGACGATGAGCGCAACCGTGAGCGTAACGATGAGCGCAGCGGGGCAGGGCTCGATCCGTGACAATGGAAGTATGCCGACCCGCATGAATGACGCATCCCTCGCCGCGGACTACCGGCTGCGGAAGCATGCCGATTACCAAAGGGTCTATCGCGAGGGGCGCAAGCAGTTCTCGTCGTCGATGAGCTATTTTTTCGCGCTGCGCGCCGGGGGAGATGAGATTCCCGCTGGCCCGCGCGTGGGCCTAACGGCGGGGAAGGTTCTCGGCAAGGCTGTCGACCGCAATCGCATCAAGCGAAGGATGCGCGACATCGTCCGCCGCCGCGCTGCGATAGTCGATGCGAGCGTGGATATCGTGCTTCATCCCCGACGCTCGGTGCTCACCCTCGAGTTTGCAAAACTCGAGAGCGAAGTGGTTCGGATTTTCAGTAGCATCCAGGCCAGTAGCATCCAGGCCAGTACCATCCAGGCAGGGAGACAAAAGCAAAGTCCGGCCAAGTCGGCCGAAGTACCGACCCCGTCCAAGGCCCAGGCGTGAAGCGAGCGAGCAGCAGCTCAGGGGGCGACACCGCGCTCAACCTTTACAAGCGAGTGCTCTCGCCGCTGTTGCATGCAGCAGGCGGGCTGCAGGGAGCCTGTCGTTTTCAGCCGACCTGTTCGGAGTATGCAGCGCTGGCTGTGAAACATCATGGCCTCATTCGCGGGGGGGTGCTCGCTCTTCGCCGCATCCTGAAGTGTCATCCCTTTCACGCCCCCGGGTTTGATCCTGTCCCGGGCACCTGGCCTGGCGCAGCGTCTTTCCAGCAGAGTTCTCCGCCGCCAGTTACCATAGAAGATGCAGGGCCGCAGTCCATTTCCGCTACGAGTCCGCGCGGTTGACCGCGGCCGTGCTTTACGAACGTCGATAGGAACACCTTTTGCCAGAGATCAAGAATCCAAATCAGCAGGGCGGCGGGCAGGACTCGAAGACCATGCTCGCGTTTACCGCCATTTTCATTCTCATGTTTTTGGGGCTGCAATACTTCAAGCCCAAGAAGACGCCGGAAGCGGACCGCGCCCAGCAGCCGCAGCAGAAACTCGACGCTTCGTCGATGAATACCGCCGCACCTGCGCCTGGCGCACCCGCGCCGCAAGGCAGCGCAGCCGGTTCGAGCGCATCCGGTTCGAGCGCATCCGCCGTCCAGTCGGCCAGCGAATCAGAGACGGTCGTCGAGAATGAGCTCTACCGGATACAGTTCTCCAACCGGGGCGCCCAGGTCACTTCGTGGATTTTGAAGAAATACAAGGATAGTGACGGCAAGCCGCTCGACCTGGTGAACAAGCAGGCTGCTCCGCGGTTTGGCTACCCGCTGTCGCTCTACACCCCCGATGCGGGCCTGCGCACCCGGCTCTCGCAGGCGCTTTTCGTTCCGTCTGCGACGGGCCCGATTGCCGCTCCGGGGTCCATCACATTCAAGTGGTCGGACGGCAACGTGACGGCGCAGAAGACGTTCACCTTCGATTCCAGCTATGTGATTCATGCGGAGACGCTGGTCGAGCAGGCGGGCGCGCCGGTAACCGCGCTGCTTACCTGGCCTGCAGGGTTTGGCGACCAGGACACATTGCCTGAGTATGCGAAGTCGACGTTTAACACCATGCAGAACGGGAAGGCCGACTCCGACGCGGTGAAGAAAGTGATCAGCGGAGCCACGCTCACGGGTCCTTTCGACTGGGCGGGCGTCAGCGACCTGTATTTCGCAGCGATCTTGCTGCCCGATGCGCCGCAGCAGAGCAGCGCCGTACAAATTCATAATGAAATCACGATTCCGCGCAACCTGAAAAAGCCCGATCCCAATTCCACCGATCGCGCTCCTGTGCTGGGGGCGTCGGTCGGTGTGATTGGCGGCGCAACCTCGGCGCGCATCTTTGCCGGCCCCAAGCTGATCGATGTGCTGAAGAGCGTGAAGGCGACCGCGCCCGACGGCAAACCGACCGGCCCGGACATCGAGCCGATCGTGAGCTTCGGATGGATGAAGTTTATCTCGGAGCCGCTCTTCCTGATCCTTCACTGGATGCACGAACATATCGTCTCGAACTGGGGCTGGTCGATCCTGCTGCTCACGCTGCTGATCAACATCTGCATGCTGCCTACGCGCATCACCATGATGAAGTCGGCGCTGAAGATGCAGCGCATCCAGCCGCAGATGGAAGCCATCAAGGCCCGGTACAAGAGTTATAAAACCACCGACCCCCGCCGGCAGGATATGAACAAGGAAATATTTGACCTGCAGAAGAAAGAAGGCGCAAACATGTTTGGCGGCTGCTTGCCGATGTTGATTCAATGGCCGCTGCTGTACGGCTTTTATAATATGCTGTCGAATGTTTTTGAACTGCGCCAGGCCCACTGGCTCTGGCTGCCGGACCTGGCATCGCCTGACCCGCTCCACATTCTGCCGGTGTTTTTCATTGTCTCGATGTTCCTGGTGCAGTACCTGACCCCGTCGCCGGGGGTCGATCCGGCGCAGCAGAAGATGATGGCGTTTACGATGCCGGCGGTCTTCGGTTTCATGACGTGGAGCGTTGCCTCTGGGCTAGCGCTCTATTGGGCCTGCGGGAACCTGGTGAACATTGTGCAGCAGACGGTGATGAACCGGACGAGCCTTGGCCGGGAGATGCATGAGATCGCCGCCAGGCGGGCGGCCAAGCGGCTGGGCAAACCGGCGCCTTCCAAACGGTGAGTTTTTCTTCGAGGAAATCGAAGCAATAACCGCAAACTTTCACAGAGCAGGAAGCGTCTTCCACTAAAGACCAATGCCGATCGAAGACCATGCAGCCTCCGCCGCAAAGATAGCCGCTTTCCTCCAGACGCTGGTGAAGACCGGCGGCCTGCGCGTGAAATACCGCATCACCGCAGGCGGTGGGGCTGCCGACCCCGACGGGCTGGAAGCACGAGAGATCTATGTCGAGCTCGCGGGTCCGGATGCGGGGTTGCTGACGGAACGCGGCGGCGAGGTTCTTCGCGCCCTTGAGCATGTCGCCGCCAAGATCATCCGCCTGGAACCCGAGGAGCACGACAAGGTTTCTTTTGACGCGGAGCATTTCAAGGCGCTCCGCGCTGGCGAACTCAAGCTGACCGCCCAAACCGCCGCGGAGAGCGTTCGCACTACGGGACAGCCTTTCAGCTTCGCGCCCATGAGCTCGCGGGAGCGCCGCATGCTGCATCTCGCGCTGAAGGCCTTTGACGAGGTCGAAACCGCCAGCAGCGGCGAGGGAATGGGCCGCTTCGTTGTTGCCTATCCCAAGGGTTCACCGCTGGCCCGCGCTGCCGCCGAGTCAGGCCGTCGCGAGACGCGCCGGCCTTTGGGAGATCGCCGTCCCGGCAGGGGCGGGTCGGATCGAGGCCGCTTCGAACGCCGGCCGCCCCGGCGCGACTGAATCGAATATCCAGCGCAGGTTGTTGTTTTGGGGGACCCTGACCGGCGCGCGGCGGATTCGAAGAAACGGTACCGTGCTCGACTCTGAAACCATCGTCGCCATTTCTACCCCGCCGGGGCGCGGAGGCATCGGCATCGTCAGGCTGTCGGGCCCGGAAGCCGTTTCAATTGCTGCTCCGATGTTGCGGCTCAAGACTGCCCTGGCGCACGCCCAGGCCCGCTTCGCCGAGATTCTCGACACGTCTTCCAACCTCGAAGAGCGGATTGACGAAGCTGTCGTCACCCTCTTTGCGGCGCCCAACTCCTACACTGGCGAAGACACCGTCGAGATTGCGGCTCACGGCTCGCCGGTCGTTCTCGACTTGTTGTTGCGGCAGGCGATCAGAGGAGGCGCCCGGCTGGCGGAGCCAGGTGAATTTACGCAACGCGCTTTCTTCAGCGGCCGGCTGGACCTCACCCAGGCGGAAGCAGTCCGCGACCTCATCGACGCACAGACGATCTACCAGGCGAGGGTCGCGGCCAGCCAGCTGGGCGGCGCTCTCTCCCGGCGCATCGAGTCGCCAAAGGGTGAGCTGATCGCCTTGATCTCTACGATCGAAGCCGGCATCGACTTTGCGGAAGACGATATCGACGTCATCCCCGAGAGCGAGATCCTCAAGAAGATCTCCGCCCTGCGTGACCAGCTGGCGCCGATCGAGGCATCCTTTACGCAGGGGCGGCTTGTCCGTTCCGGCCTCACGCTCGCGATCGTCGGCCAGCCCAATGTGGGGAAGTCGTCGCTCTTCAACCGCCTGGTGGAACGCGAACGAGCTATCGTCACCGCGACCCCCGGCACCACCCGCGACCTGGTCACGGAGCGCTTCGCGCTGGGCGGAATCCCGGTCGATCTTATCGACACAGCCGGTCTTCGTGTGGCGGCCGACGAGGCGGAGGCCATCGGCATTCGCAAGTCCTATGAAGCCCTCGCCGATGCTGACCTCGTGCTGGTCGTGATGGACGCGGCGGCTCGGTCTTTTCAGCAGGAGGAAGAACTGCTGGCCTCGCTCGACGGCCGCAGGTTCCTGGTGGTCTTGAACAAGATCGACCTGCGGGTAGAGCCAGCAATGGAGGCCGTTCCATCCATCGTCGCGGCTGCCACTCGCGTCTCTGCCAAGACCGGCGATGGGCTGGGAAAGCTGCGGGATGCGATTCTGTCGATCGCTCGCGGATCGAGCGGCGAAGAACAATCTGGAATGCTGACAAATCTTCGCCAGCACCAGGCAGTCTCCGCAGCGATGGAATCGCTGGATGCGGCGGCGGCATCGGCCACGCAGAAAGTTCCGCACGAGATGATCATGCTCGATCTCTATGCGGCGCTTCGCAGTCTAGACGCGCTAACGGGCCAGACGACCTCGGACGACATCCTCAACCAGATCTTCTCTAGCTTTTGCATCGGCAAGTAAGAGCCATTCCACGCGCTTCTTTGGGCGGAATGGAAGGACCGCTAGATCGCCACAGCCGCCTTTGAGGACGAAGTACCTTCCGTCTGGGGTGACTGCTTCAAATTGGCGGCGCGCTCGGATCGTCACCGCGATCCTCACGGAGGCCTCGGTAAAGACCGGTGTTTCCTTTGACGAGAGAGGCCGACCGATGCTCGCTTCGGAACAGGTGCGCGATCCCGCTTTCCAAGACCGCGTGGTCGCTGAAACCCGCACTCTCCTGTCGAACATGTAAGGGCTGGCGTGTATGTGACGGACATGCCGCTACCTGTATAGCAATGCTAGAGATTCTATCTCTATGAATCTCAGCTGAAGGCCGCTGCATCTAATATAGCGTTGCTAGGTAATGTACGAGAGCTATTGCATGCACGCGATCTTTCCGCTTTCTCTTGCGATCGTTCGCGTTTTTACGATGAGGGAGACTATTTATGCATCTGTTCAATGTAGCGAGCCTATTTGTCGTTCTCACCCTTGTAGGTGTCGAGTTTTGCGTCTCCGCGTTCGTAAACCCGAATGCGTGGAGGCTTGACGCAACATCACAGGCAACCATGCTGGGCCGATTCGCTGCCGTGCTTGGTAGGGTTATGCCGTTCTGGTACGCGGGCGTGCTCGCGTTGCTTGGGGTTGAGACCTGGATTCATCGGCACACGCCGGTGTTTCCCATGCTGCTCACGGCCAGCGTGATCTTGATTTTTACCACTCTCGCCACGATCCTCTTCCTGGTGCCGCTCAACAAGCGGGTGGTCGAAGCCGGCCCTGGCTGGCAGCAAGCGCATCGGAACTGGGACAGAAGACATCGCGTACGCATAGTGGCTCTCGCCATCGCAGCTATCTTGCTCTCCTACGCTCTAGTGAGTTAAGGGATCCTGGGACCCGGTCAGCAGGTAAAGAGAGGCTCGGACCGAGCAGAACGTCGAGAGGCTCATCAATTTTTCTACCGTCTGTATTGGCAAGGGAGAGCGGAGTGGGTAGGCCTTTTGGATTTTGCCTGGCTGCCAGTCGCGAAGAGATGTTGTTCCGCCCGATGTTACACGGTTGCCTTCGTAGCGCCGGTGGAGATGCCGCCGTCGACGAGAAATGTCTGCCCGGTGATGTAGGCGCTTGCGTCTGAAGCCAGGAAGACGACGGCTCCGTTCAGATCATTCGGCTGCCCGGGGCGTTTCAGGGGAATTCGGTCCGTGATGTACTCCACCCACTTTTCATTTTCATAAAGCATTGCGTTCTGCCTGGTCTGAAACCAACCGGGGGCCAGACAGTTGACGGTGACGCCGTCCGGGCCCCACTCATCGGCCAGGCTCATCGTCAGCTGCTTGATGCCGCCGCGGCTCGCGCAATAAGGAGCTATGCCGGCATACCCAAAGACGCTGGTGACGGAGCCGATGTTGATGATCCTTCCATAGCTATTTCGATGTACTGCCCTCGCTCGACGCACTCGCCGAGTTCCAGACGCTGGACAGCAACTACAGCCCCGATTACGGCATAGGTTCTGGCGGATCGATCGTGATGGCGGTCAAATCCGGTACCCACGACTTTCACGGCGGCCTGTGGTATTTCAACCGAAACGAAGACTATGACGCGAACAACTATTTCACCAACCTTGCCGGACAGCAGCGGCCTATTCTGCGGCTGAACGAACCCGGCGGCAATATCGGCGGTCCCGTCTGGATTCCGCACGTGTACAACAACTCTCGCAACCGAACGTTCTTCTTTGTCAATGAGGAATGGCGAAGGCTGATTGTCGGGAGTACGCCTTCCATCGTGAATACAATCGCCGCGAGTAATTTTCCGGCGCTCGGACAATCGTTGACCTATAGCACCCCGTCGAACGGCACAACGCCGCTTGTTCCCGCGACGAGCGATGCGGCCAAGCTGGCGATTTATGCAGCCAATGGATTGACGCCCGGCCACCCTTTTCCAGGTAATACGATTCCAGCGGCACTCATCGACCAGAATGCCGTTCGCGAACTCAACGCCGGAACTTTCCCGAAGCCGAATTACGGCGCCAGCCAATATATTTCGTCTGTGCCTCAGCAAGCTGAAGCCAGACGATGCGAATGTACACTGGCGGCTGGCGCGCCTCTACCAGGCAATCGGAAACAAGGAAGGGGCGAAGACGGAGTTCGATCGAACTCGGGATCTTCACAGATCCGAGAACAACACAGTGCTGGAGGAGCTTCACACCACGCAGACAAACGCGGCGCCAGCAACTCCGTGAGTTATCACAGAGGGTTTATCAGCTTGCATTGTCGGCACATTGCTTTTCTTCTCCGTTGCCAGCAAGCGGAATTTCTCCTTTGCGAGTGGAAAGGGCTTGAGCAGAAAGACCGAGGAGCAGGACGGAAGCCGAAGTTCGCTCGCCGCGGTCTGCGGACGAGAGGCCCGAATCAGCCTCAAAGGGACGGCAAGAGTCAAAGGGACGGTAAGAGGTCAAAGGGCCGAAACCGGCCCTCCGCCTCAAGGTCATCTTTGGTGTTTGGTTATTTCTTCTGAACGACCAGCAACCATCCCTTGTTGGGTTGTGTGGGTATCGGTTCGCCTAGGTTGAAGGTCCTGGCCGGCTGGTAGTTGTCGATAGCGGGTGCAAAGATGGCGGCTTCCTCGGGCTTGAGGCCGATCGCCTTCCAGTCGATCTGGAGGCGAACGGCGGTCTCGTCTTTGTTCCAGCTGGCAAGGGCGACGATGGCACTGTGGAGTCCGAGGTAGGTTGTCGCGAGCACGTCTTTCTGGCCCGTTGCTACCGGCGCCGACGGTACCCAGTAGCCGATCATGCGGGTTTTCTGGATATGGTACTGGTCCCAGAACTTCCAGATGGGGCGGGGATCGCCGGCCCATGGATAACGCCCGGTCATTCCGTAGACCATGCCGCGCCACGGATTGCCTCCGCCTTGCAGCATCTCGCCCATCAGCCCGTAAGGAATGCCGGAGATTTCGACGAGCCAGTAATCCGGTGGCGCGTTGTAATCGAAGTACTCCCCAAACCAAAGGCGATCAATGAACGGGAACTGCTCGAGATAGAGGTTAGCGCTGCTGGCAAAGCCGTCGCGGTCATCGTACTGGTTGGCGGAGTGGACATCGATGAGCCCTGCCGGGTTGCCGCGCAGCAGAACCTTGCGGATGCGCTCCATGGTGGTGCGGTCAAAGGCAATGTCGTCGAGATAGAGGCCATCGATCTTTTCATTTTCCACGAGCCAGCGCATGCCCTCGACATAGAAGTTGAGCCATTGGGACATGCCGGTGGTGACGAGGGCGGAGTCGCCGACTTCCGGAACGTGCCAGCCAGGAAGATAGCTGCCGGGAACGTGCTCCTGGAGCCAGGAGGCGCCGCCGTCAGGCCCCCTGGCGATGACCTCACCGTTCAGGCTGTCGAGAGCGAAGATCTCGGGAGCGTGATCGGTAAGCTCGCGGACCGTGTAGTAAATTTTCACTTTCATGTGCGCTTTGTGGGCATCCTCAACATAGGACTTCATCTCGGGAGCGCGGAGAAATGGATAGTTGATGAATGGATTGATCTCAGTTGCGTGATGAATGTTGATGACATCGGCCCCGGAAGCAGCTATCTCAGATATCGGCTTATAGGCATGGAAGTACCGATCCTTCCATTGCATCTCTGGATGGATTGCGTGAAAGGGCGTGACCATCAGGCGGAAGTTATAGTACTGAGTCTCGCCAGCCGTCATGGTGCGCGCTCCACTGTAGCAGTCTGCGCGGTACCGGTTCGCCGGGGCAGCTGCCAGGCGGCATCCGCCTTTCCCGTGGTTTGCCCACGAGGCGGGCATGACGAGCGGCTGGGAGTGATAGAAATTGGTATTCAGGGGCCGCACGTATTCGTTGTCGCGAAGGCTGAACTGTAGCCCAGCGTTGACGTCGCCGATCCATGCGCTGTCCTGGTTCTTCTGTACATCCCACTTCCACTCGTAGTGGCTGGGGGCGGCTGCACCTTTGTAGCCGAGACCCATGGCGTACTGAGCGACTCCGGGTGCGAAGGGAATGCTGAGGCGAATGTTCCGAAGGCTCGTCTGCGTGGCGGCGGTCAGCGCTACGGTAAAGGTGATGGCGCCGTCAAAGTCGAGCTGCCCACGAATGGACTCGCTCAGGGGCCCAGACTTTCCCCGGGCCTGCCAGGTGACGACCCCAGGCGCCTGTTTCAGAAGGCGCATGCGCATGTTGGGGAAGGCGATGCTGGCGCCGTCTTCGCCCTCGATGCCGAGGCTGATGGGAGCGTCCAGTATCTGGCGCGTATGCATGCCGATGCCGGTCATCTCGACGGAGAAGGCACTCTCGATCGAGGCGGGCAGCCCATCGGGCGCAAGCGTGACGCTTCTGCCGAGAATGGACAGGCGGTTCCCGGCTACCTTGATGGGGGTATAGGGCGCGATCAGGCCGTCGTCGAGGGCGAGGCGCGAGTTGAGCCAGCGCAGGCGAGACATCCGGTATGGGTCGTCGTCGCCCTCGTTGCGGACAGTGCGATCGCCGACCGTGAGATTGACGGGAATTTCTTTGGACTCGCCGCTTTTGTCAGAGACGGAGATGCGGCCGCGGAATGGCCCCGGCGCGATATCCGGGGGCACCTGAATGCCGCACCACAGGGCCTGGACCTTGCCTTGCGGCACATCTACGATGGAGGCGAAGGGCTCTCCGTGAGCATCGACGCCACCCAGGTTAAAACACTCCATGGCGCTGGCGGGGATGGTCTGGCGGCCTGAGGCGAGCGGTGAGAACGCCACCTTGACAGCAGTGAGATCGCGCCGGGCAGCCCAGACCCCCAGTTGAAAGACGTAGAACTCGCCCTTGTCTGCACGAGCGACGACGGGTAGATCCGGCCCGCGCTGCACCCATTCCACGGGCACGTTGTCGGTCATGCGGATGGAGTTATGCCGGTCCTCGGGAAAGACAAAGTAGGAGGAAGACGGATGGGCGTTCAGAAGAGCTGACAGTTCGGGCTGGGTGGCGACGAATTCCATGGCGGTAAAGCGGCTGAAATCATCAATTGATTCGAACCGAATGCCGGTTGCCGAAGGGAAGCGGGCGAGGCTGGTTTGCGCGAATGCCGGATCGCCTGGATGGCCGGGCAAGTGGTGGAGCGAGAGCCAGGCAGCATCGGCTGTCTGGACGGGCCTGGGGTAAGTGATCCTGGGATAGTTCGCCTTGGAAGTGCCCTCATACGGCATGAAGTAAATGTCGTAGTCGCCGGGTCCACTTACAGGTTGGAAGACAATGTCGCCGGCATCCTGAGTGATGGCGATGCGTGCGACGTTGGCGATGCGCTTGCCGGTGCTCGCGTCGAGAACGATGATTTCTTTCTCTTCCGGGTTTTTGTCGCGGCGACGCCAGGCGATGTGCGCCCACGCTGCGTCAGCATTTTCAGAGACGTGGACGATGGCGCGGTGATTGCCCAGCACGTCGGCGTCCCAGCTGCCGACGCCGTAGACGGGAACGCCCGGCGTTGACGCGGCGGCTGCTTGTGTCTTGGCGGCGGCATGCGCTTGATAGATCACCAGATTGCTGACGAAAACGACAATGGCGGCGCGAAGACGGCGTGAGGTCATCATGGGTTCTCTTTCCAGGGTAGCTCCAGGCACGTTCTCCCAGGCAGGGCTTCAGAGAGCTCGGAGAATGTCGTCTGCAAGAGCGTCCACCCGTTCTAATGAGGAATCCCATGAGAACATGAAGCGGGCTCCGCCCCCGATGAAGGTATAAAACCGCCAGCCCAGGGAACGAAGCTTTTCCAGAGTTTTGGCGGTCGCCTTCAGGAACACGGCATTGGCCTCAACCGGAAACAGGATCTCGACTCCGGCTGAATGTGCCAGCCGTTTCGCAAAGTATTGAGCACAGGCATTGGCATGAAGGGCATTCCGGAGCCAGGCCCCGCTCTCAAACATTCCTATCCAAGGCGCAGCGAGGAAGCGCATCTTCGAGGCGAGTTGGCCGGCCTGTTTACAGCGATAGTCAAAGTCGAGCGCCAGTTCCTTCTTGAAGAAGACGATCGCCTCACCGACGGCCATGCCGTTCTTGGTGCCGCCAAAGCAGAGGACATCGATGCCGGCCTTCCATGTGAGCTCTGCGGGCGAGCAACCTAGAGAGGCGCAGGCGTTTGCAAAACGGGCGCCGTCCATGTGGACGTGCAAGTTAAGCTCGTGCGCGGTGCTGGAGATCGCCGCGAGTTCGGCGATGCTGTAGACAGAACCGGTCTCGGTACTTTGGGACAGAGTGACGACGCGCGGCCGCGGAAAGTGAATATCCGAGCGTCTGAGAGTGAGTTCGCGGATAGCCTCGGCATCAAGTTTTCCGCTTTCCGTAGGGATCGCCAGGAGCTTCGATCCGTTCGAAAAAAACTCGGGGGCGCCGCATTCGTCTGTTTCGACGTGCGAAGTGGAAGCGCAGATAACACCGTGATACGACTGACACAGGGCGCTCAACGCGAGCGAGTTCGCGGCTGTGCCGTTGAAGGCAAAGAAGACCTCGCAATCTTTTTCAAACAGCTCCCGGAAGAGATCGGAGGCGCTCGATGTCCACCTGTCTTCGCCGTAGGACTGAGCGTGGCCTACGTTTGCCTGCTCCAAAGCTGCCCATACTTCCGGACAGATACCGGAGTAGTTATCGCTTGCAAACTGTTGCTCCATTTCTCTGATCTCTCTGATCTCTCTGATCTCGCCGGCGGCGCGGACGCTCGAATGCTTCTCATCCATAGTCTGGTCCCACTTCTCCCTTTTAGAGTACTAGCAGCTCTTCAGAGACGCAGGCGGGATTGGATCCGAGGTCCTTAGGCAGGTCCTTGATCGAGAAACGAAGGGGACTTCCCGGGCCGATCGGGTGAATCACTTTGATTTTTGCTGCTTAGCTTCTTCAACCTCCGGGATTTGCGGCAGCATTGCGGTCAGGCAGAGTCCCAGGTAGCGCTGGATCTCGGCGTAGCTGAATGCATCCGGATCGAAGAGATTATTGATCGCGAGCCCATCGAGAATCGCACCAATTGCCAGGGAATCATTCCAGTAGACTGCCGGATGCTCGCCCAGTTGCGGGATCAGCTTACCGAGCGCCGGCATCGAGCAGCGAAGACGCATGAGCCCGTGTAAGTCGGCCAGGCGTCTGCGCTTTCGCGGATGGCGGATTGCGTAGAGCTTAAATTCCAGGTTGAGCAAGGTGCGTTCGCGGTTTTCGGTCAGCCTTCCCAAATATTCCGCCAGAGCTTCCAGTCGCTGTTCGATGGTAGGCAGCCCAAGAAGGGACGAGCCGATTTCTGCCATATCGCGGTCGATATCCTCTTCGAAAATCGCGAAGAAAACATCTTCCTTATTTCTAAAATTTGCATAGAAGGCGCCCCGGCTCTTGCCTGCTTTCGAGGCAATCTCGTCGAGGCGGGCATGTTCGAACCCGTCGCGTGCGAAGACCGCGCGGGCGGACCGGAGCAGCTCCTGGCGGGTGAGCAGGGCGCGCTTTTGCTTGTGAATTCCAGCATCCGGAGGAGCGACCGAATTCTTTGAATCAGACATGCTCGCACTCGCGTCTAAGATTAAACATACATGAATGTATATTTGTGGATCGGCTTATCGACCGAGCAGCAGTAAAGGCGAGAGGCATTCGGGGCATCGCAAACATTACGAATCGGCATGATGCTTCACCGGCTCCTTCTGCAGGTATGGAAGGGGGCGATCCTGAATTGAACTACCTGAAGTGAACTACATTTACCGCCGCCAACCGCGAACAAGACCAGAGGGAAAGATCTGTATGAGTAATACCGGGATTGATTGTAATCGGGCATCGGGGCCGGTTGAACCTCAGATTGAGTCACGAGCTCCAGGAGCCGGCGGTTTGAGCGCAACGACCCACGCCCTGGCAGCTGGTTTGTTGGCCGGCCTGTTGTTGCTATCCGGTTGCGAGAAAAAAAATGCGGCGGCGGCGGGGCCGCCGCCGCCCATGCCGGTCACGGTGGTGAAGGTCCAGGCCTCGGACGTTCCGCTCACGGGGGAATGGGTCGGCACCCTGGATGGCTACGTCAACGCGCAGATTCAACCCCAGGCGAGCGGGTACCTGATCAAGCAGGACTACCGGGAAGGCACGGAGGTGACCAAGGGGCAGGTGCTGTTTGAGATCGATCCCCGGCCGTTCCAGGCGGCGCTCGATCAGGCGAAGGGTCAATTGGAGCAGGCGCGGGGCCAGGTTTCGCAGGCCCAGGCACAGCTCGGCTTGTCGCAGATCAACGTGAACCGGGACACGCCGCTCGCGCAGGCCCATGCGATCGCGCAGAGCCAGATGGACAATGACACACAGCTAAGGGCGCAGAACGAGGCGCTGGTGAAATCTTCGCAGGCCTCGGTGGCAGCCGCGCAGGCGGCTGTTGAGAACGCCAAGTTGAACCTGGGGTTCACCCAAGTTCGCTCCCTGATTACCGGCGTGGCCGGCCAGGCAACGACCCAGGTCGGGAACCTCGTCAACGGGCAATCGGTGCTTACTTCGGTTTCGCAGCTCAATCCGATCAAGGTGTACTTCTCGATCAGCGACGCCGAATACCTGGCCCTCACGGCGCGCGCTCGCCACGGCCACGGAGACCTGCTCAAGAATGCCTCAGAGATTCCCTTGTCGCTCACGTTAGCGAATGGGGAGCCGTTTCCGCTCAAGGGCCATATAGCTTTCCTCGATCGGCAGATGAATGCGCAGACTGGGGCTATCCGCATCGCCGCGGCCTTTCCTAACCCGGGGAATGTGCTGCGCCCGGGCCAGTTTGGCCGCGTCAGGGCTGAGACGGAGATGCGCCACAATGCGTTGCTGATCCCGCAGGTTGCGGTGCAGGAATTCCAGGGTACGCATCAGGTGTACCTCGCGGGTTCCGACGGCAAAGCTCATCTCGCGACCGTAACACTCGGCGCGCAGGTCGGCACCAGCTGGCTGGCGGAGAGCGGTGTTTCCGCGGGCGATCTGGTCATTACCGACAACCTGCAGAAACTGCGCGAAGGCGCTCCGGTCAGCGCCAAGCCGGGCCCCGCGGTCGATGCAACAGCCCAGTCGAACAGCTCGGCAGGGAGGTAGGCGATGTCGAAATTTTTCATACGCCGGCCTATCGTCGCGATCGTTATCGCTATCCTCACCGTGATTCTCGGCGTGGTCTCGATGCTGACGCTCGCGACCTCCCAGTTTCCAGACATCGTTCCGCCGGAGATCCTGGTCACCGCGACTTATCCGGGCGCCGACGCGAAGACGCTCTCGCAAGCCGTTGCGACCCCGATCGAGCAGCAGATGAACGGCGTCGACAACATGATCTACATGGACTCGGTGAGCGCCAACAATGGCGTCGTCCAGCTCTTCGTAGACTTCGACGTCAAGACCAATCCCGATATCGACCAGGTGCTTGGCCAGTTGCGTGTCGACCAGGCGCAGGCGCAGCTGCCGGCGCAGGTCACGACGGCGGGCCTCACGGTGCAGAAGGCGCTTACTTCGCCCCTGATGCTCGTGGCCATCAACTCGCCGGGAGGCAAGCTGAGCCAGGACTTCCTGACCAACTACGCCATCATCAACCTGCAGGACCAGATTGCCCGCGTCAAGGGTGTCTCGCGCGTTCAGATCTTCGGCGGCCAATATGCGCTGAGGGTCTGGGTGCAACCCGATAAGCTGGCCCAGCTCGGCGTCACAGCTCCTGAAGTTATCGCCGCGATCCAGACACAGAATAATGTCAACCCGGCCGGCCAGATCGGCGCGGAGCCGATTCCGCAGGGCCAGCAGTTTACCTACACGGTGCGCACCCATGGGCGGCTGGTCACCCCGGAGGAATTTGGCGAGATCATCCTGCGCGCCAACCCCGATGGTTCCATCCTGCACCTGAAGGACGTTGCCCGCATCGAGCTGGGCGACCAGGCCTACGGAATTTCAGGCCGTTATAACCAGGCGCCCTCCGGCGTGATGGCAATTTATCAGCTGCCCGGCTCGAATGCGGTGCAGACTGCTGCCGCGGTGAATGCGCGCATGAGGGAGCTCTCGAAGACCTTCCCTGCAGGTATCTCTTATGACGTTCCACTGGACACGACGAAGGCGGTGACTGCCGGCATTCACGAGATCGTTCTGACGCTGATCGAGGCCCTCGGCCTCGTCGTCATCGTGGTGTTCATCTTTCTTCAAGGCTGGCGTGCGACGCTAATCCCGCTGCTGGCGGTGCCGGTTTCGCTGATCGGGACGTTTATCATCTTCCCGGCGCTGGGCTTCTCGATCAATACGCTCTCCCTCTTTGGACTGGTGCTGGCGATCGGGCTGGTGGTGGACGATGCGATCATCGTGGTCGAAGCCGTCGAGCACCATATCGATGAGGGCATGGACCCGAAAGCCGCGACCATCCGAGCGATGGAAGAGGTGGGAGGGCCGGTCGTGGCCATCGCCCTGATTCTTGCGGCTGTGTTTATTCCGACGGCCTTCATTCCCGGCATCACCGGCCGGATGTACCAGCAGTTCGCTGTGACGATTGCCATCTCGGTGTTGATCTCGGCCTTTAACGCCCTGACGCTCTCGCCGGCGCTGGCTTCCCTGCTGCTGAAGCCGAAAGACAAGAAAAAGAAGAGGGGGCCGCTCGCCTGGGGCTTCGGCGTGTTCAACAAGTTCTTCGGCCGTACTACCGACAGCTTTGTCTCGACATCGAGTCTCCTGATTCATAAGTCCGCGATCGCCATGCTCGGCCTGATCGTGTTGGGAGCATTTGCCGTCTGGCTGGGGGCCACTCTTCCTGGCGGCTTTCTGCCGACGGAGGACCAGGGCTACATGTTCCTTGCCCTGCAACTGCCCGATGCGGCCTCAGCCCAGCGCACGGACGCGGCCCAGCAGAAGATCACGGCTGCCCTCTTGAAGACCCCCGGCGTCGGAGGCGTGATCGCCGTCACAAATTTCTCGCTGCTGACGCAGGTGCAGAGCACCAATGCGGGCTTCTTTTTCGTTGCCCTGAAGCCGTGGGGAGTACGCAAAACCAAGCAGGAGCAGCTGGACTACATCCAGGGAAATCTGCAGAAGCAGCTCTCACAGGACGCGGACGGCATTGCGTTCGCCTTTCCGCCTCCTTCCATTCCGGGTATTGGAACATCGGGCGGCGTCACCATGGTGATCGAGGACCGGTCCGGCTCCGACGATCCACAAACACTCACGAAGAACGTGATGGGCTTTCTGGGCGCGGTGTCAAAACGCCCGGAGATCGGCGCGGCCGTGCCCTCGTACGAGCCGGCAGTACCGCAGCTTTTTGCCGATGTCGATCGGGAGAAGGCGCTCCAGCAACAGGTTCAACTCTCGGACATTTATACGACGATGTCCACCTTTATGGGCGGCTATCTTGTGAACTATTTCAATCGATTCGGGCGGCAGTGGCAGACCTACGTCGAGGCCGAAGGAACCTCCCGGACCGATATCAAGAACATCAACCAGTTTTATGTGCGAAGCGCCAACGGCAGCCAGGTTCCGCTCGCTTCGCTGGTCAAGGTGAAGCAGATTACCGGTCCCGAGTTCATCTTCCGCTTCAACGAATACAACGCGGCGCAGATCAATATTACGGGCGCACCCGGCTACAGCTCCGGCCAGGTACGCGCGGCTCTCGAAGATACTTTCGCAAAGACGATGCCTGAAGGCGCGGGGTTCGACTACTCCGGGATGTCGTACCAGGAGCAGCAGGCAGCGCAGGGCATACCTTCATGGGCCGTATTTGCGCTATCGCTGCTCTTTGTCTTCCTGATTCTGGCGGCGCTTTACGAGAGCTGGACGCTGCCGTTCAGCGTGCTGCTGAGCACGCCGGTGGCGATCCTCGGCGGCTATATCGCGCTTCACTTCCGGCTGCTGGAGAATGATATTTTTGCCACCATCGGCATGGTGATGTTGATCGGCCTGTCGGCGAAGAACGCTATTCTCATTGTGGAGTTTGCCAAGGCGAACTACGACAGCGGCCAAAGCATTGCCGAGGCGGCCCTCGGCGCGGCGCGGCTGCGTTTCCGGCCGATCGTGATGACTGCCCTGGCCTTCATCTTCGGCTGCCTTCCGCTCTGGACGGCAAGCGGCGCAGGCGCGGCCTCGCGACGCATTCTGGGTACGGTTGTGGTCGGAGGCATGTTCCTGTCGACCGCGATCGGGCTCATTTTTATTCCCTCAACCTTTGCCGTCGTCGAGTTTCTTTCGCACCGGTTCGGCAAGGGAGGCAAGGGCACCACGATGGACTCGAAACATCAGGTGGAAAGTCCCGAGGGAGATGAACCACCGTCGGGCGCCGAACAAAGCCGCGCCGGAACAGCAGAACACGCCCACGCGTCTGTTGACGGAGGCCAGGCATGAGGAACTCCCGATTGTTTCGCAGCAACGGTCTCGCCATCAGCGCGCTGCTCACCGCGATGCTTACGGGCTGTACTGTGGGGCCTAACTACAAGCGCCCGGCCGTGCCCATACCACCCGCCTTTCGCGGCGCGGACGACGCGACTATCAGCGGAGATGCGCAGAGTTCGCTCGGCGACATGAAGTGGTCGGCCGTCTACCAGGAGCCAGAGCTGCAGGCGCTGATCAGCAAAGCCCTGGTGAGCAACTATGACGTGCAGATTGCCGCGCGGCGCATCTTGGAGCAGCAGGCCCAGGTACAGATCACCCGATCGCAGCAGTTTCCCACCTTGACAGTGGGGGGGACGGGGATTGGCGCCGACCTGCCCTCGAGTATCGGCGGCACAAGTATCGCGAGCCCCCTGTCTGTAGGCAGCTTCAATCTCTCTGCCTCGTGGACGCCGGACTTCTGGGGTCTGTATCGCCGTCAAACAGAAGCAGCCCGGGCCCAACTGCTGGCCCAGAGATGGGCGCAGCGAGCGGTTCGGATGACACTGGTTCAACAGGTTGCCACTGCCTATCTGCAGCTGAGGGCGCTGGATAGCCAGCTGGAAATCACGAAGCAAACTCTTAAAGTGAGACAGAACTCTGTCGACCTCACGAAGATGCTCGAGCATGGCGGCTCCGTTCCGCTGTCCGACGTTCGCCAGGCTGAGCAGTTACTGTACACGGCATCCTCGCAGATCCCTTCGCTCGAACAGCAGATCGAGCAGGAGGAGAATGCGATCAATCTGCTGCTCGGCGGCAATCCTGGTCCGGTCGAGCGCAAGCCGGCCAAGACGCTTTCCCCGCCTCCGCAGGAGCTGCCGACCGGCATGCCCTCACAATTGCTGGAGCGTCGGCCGGACGTGCAGCAGGCCGAGGCGACCCTGATCGCCGCCAACGCCCAGATCGGCGTCGCGCGCGCTCAGTTCTTCCCCCAACTCACCATCAGCGCCTCGGGCGGAGTGGGAGGGGATGAATGGTCGAATATCTTCGATCCCGGAGGCAAGACCATCTATGGCCTTGGCTCTCTGGCGCAGCCCCTCTTTGAGGGCGGTAAGCTGCGTGGTCAGCTGAACCTCTCAAAAGAGACTGAGATGGAGATGGTGCTGACTTATCAGAAGACGATTTCGGGGGCTTTCCGCGATGTATCGAATGCGTTGATCGCCTTGAAGAAGCAGCGCGCTTACCGTGAGGAGCAGGAAAAGCTGGTGGCAGCGGCCCAGGACTCGACGCGATTGGCGCGTCTGCGGTATCAGGGCGGTGCGACCAGCTACCTCGAAGTACTGACCACCGACTCCGACCTCTACACGGCCCAGCTCAGTCTTGTGAGTGCGCAGCAATCAGAAGCACTCACCCTAGTTCAGCTCTACAGCGCATTGGGCGGGGGTTGGCAATAGCGAGCGTCCAATCCAGGGCCCTCGAGTTGGTTTGATGTGAATGACTTGAGGTACATGACCGAGACGCATGCCGGCATTCGTTCAAGATCACGCCTGGTCACTCCGTGGCTCTTGAACCGGGTCTATTCGTCTTCGAGCGGCCGATTCCAGAGTTGAATGACTCGCTCCTCGCGTTCGAGGCCAAGCTTGCTGAGCGACCCGGTGCTCAGGGAGAAGTGCCGGCCGTAGTCCGGCGAGGACCCCAGCCAGACAGCCGTCAGGATGCGAAGCATGTGGGCATGAGAGACGAGGGCGACTTTGCCGCCCGCCTGCAAAGCTCTATCGATGACGGCCTGGGCGCGCCGTCCTACCTGATCGAGGCTTTCCCCCTGGGGAATGTCACTGTTCCAGACTGACCAGCCGGGTCGTTCCTGACGGATCTCTGCGGTTGTGCGACCCTCGTAGACGCCGTAGTCCCACTCCAGCAAATTCGGCTCGAGCTGGGCGTGTTCGGCAAGGCCGGCGAGGCGGCAGGTCTCCTGGGCACGCTGGAGCGGGCTGGTCAGCACGAGCGCAAAATCCGCATTCTGGAGCCGCTCGCGAATGTGCAGGGCACGCTGGCGCCCTCGCGGGGTCAGGGCAATATCGGTGCGGCCGGTATGTTTGCCCGAGAGACTCCACTCCGTCTCGCCATGCCGTATCAACCATAATTCCGGTCGTTCCTTCGCGTGCTCTTGAGACATAGCTCTCCTTTGCCCAGGTACGAGTCGACGAACGACCCTAGAGGCATGCTACCCTCTGCCGCCGCGGTGCTGCCCAGCGATCAACGGGGCCGGTTGACTCGGAATGCGAGATGGAGATCCGGCGAGGACACAAGGCCTGCGTTCGTTGGCTTAAGCGAGAGCCGGCAATTTGAGCAAGGCTTCCGCGTTGCCGTGAGTCAGCCTGGCGAACTCGACCTCGCTTAGCGTCGCTCCCAGCTGGTCAAGGAAGGCGCGTCCGCGGGTATTTGGGCTGAAAGGGTAGTCGACAGAAAAGAGCAGTCTGTCGATGCCTGTCACCTCAAGAGCGCAGCGCAGTGGTGGCTGGGTGAAATAGCCGCTGGTGGTGAGATGAATATTCGACTGGAAGTAGCCGGCCACCGGCTGCTTCAGCTGCGCGGGTTTGGACAGAATTCCGCTGGAACGCGCCAGCGCATAGGGCAGGCCCTCGCCCATGTGGCCAATGATGATCTGCAGCGCAGGAAGACGATCGAAGAGCCCGGAAACGATAAGCCGCAGGACGTGAAGACCAGTCTCTGCGTGCCAACCCCAACCGGCGATCGAGAGCAAGTACCCGAGCTCACCGGGAAGCGAGGAATAGTATGCCCGGTACACCGGCTCTGGCGGCGGCGCCGGGTGCAGATAAATAGGAACGCCGAGACTGACTGCCGCTTCAAAGACCGGAGTAAAGCGTGCGTCATCCAGGAAAAGGCCGTCGGTTGTGCCGTCAAGCAGCGCGCCGGCAAAACCAAGCCGGGTGACACATCGCTCGAGCTCCTGGGCAGCCTTGTTCGGATCTTTGAGCGCCAATGCCGCAAAGCCGCCGAGTCGCGCAGGGTTTGCACGGACCGCGTCAGCCAGTTCGTCGTTGACATCGCGGATCAGCGGAGTGGCTTTCTCCGCATCGAGCGCATCGAGGCCCATGGATGCAAGCGAAAGCACCTGGAAATCGATACGCGCCTCGTCCATGGCGGCGAGGCGACCTGCGCCGAGGTCGAGCAATTGCGGCTGCATCGCTACGAGTGGCGGCGGCGCGTTTTCGCCGTAGGCGCCAGTTGCACGGAGGAAAGAATCGGTAACGAAATGCTCTTCAAGAGTAATGGTGCGCATGCCGATTGGATGAGGTCATCGGGCAGAGACATTCGGTAAATCTGTATGAAAAATGTAAATTTTTAATAACGCTAATATCCCGCTTTCTGAGGCCCGGCTCGTGCCAGATTTGCGTATCGAACTCGAACAAAGTCGCATCCTAGCGCCTTGGAGAGAGCCAGTGGCGAAAAGAAGAGCCCAAGATCAAACGCCCAGCGCGTCATGGAGCGCTCTTCGCGCAGAAGCAAAGAAGCGCTTCGGGATTGAGCGTTTTCGACCAGGTCAGTACGAGGTTCTGGAGGCAGTGCTCAGCGGCCGCAATACCTTGGCGCTGATGCCTACGGGAGCCGGAAAGTCTCTGTGCTATCAACTTCCCGCTCTCTTTCTGCCGCGGCTTGTCGTGGTGGTTTCGCCGCTGATCGCGCTCATGCGAGACCAGCAAGGCAAGGCGGAAGATGCGAACATTGCCGTAGAAAAGTTTGATTCCACGTTGAACGCCCGGGAGCGGGCCGAGGCCGAGCAGTCGATTCTCGACGGCAATCCCCGGTTGCTTTACCTGACGCCAGAGCGTCTGGAGAATGCAGAATTTCTCGAGATGCTTGCCACTGCCGGAGTGAGCCTCATGGCAGTAGACGAGGCCCATTGCCTCTCGCAGTGGGGGCATGACTTTCGTCCGGCGTACCTTGGCCTGCGCGAGGCGCGAAGAAGGCTCGGAAATCCCCAGGTACTCGCCCTCACGGCGACCGCCAGTCAAGCGGTAATCGATGACGTGCTCACGCAGCTGGATGCCCGGGGCGCCGTCATCGTCAATACAGGTATCGAGCGAGAGAACCTGGCCTTCTCCGTTCATCCCACGGTGAATACCGATACCAAGCAGAAGCGGCTGCTCGAGATGATGGGCGACGAGCGAGGCGCGGGTATCGTCTACACGGCCAGCATCTGCACCGCAAACGAGATTTACGAATGGTTGACAGCTCACGGCATCAAAGCCGGCCGCTATCACGGCAAGCTCAAGACCAAAGAGCGCGAAGCCATGCAGTCCGGATTCATGCGAGACGAGTATAAGGTTCTGGTCGCGACCAAGGCTTTCGGAATGGGCATCGATAAGCCGGATATCCGGTTCGTCTACCACTACGAGTTCCCTGATTCGCTGGAAAGCTACTACCAGGAAGCGGGTCGCGCGGGAAGAGACGGAAAGCCCGCTCGCGCCGTGCTGCTTTACCGCCTCGAAGATAAACGCATTCAACGTTTTTTTCTTGCCGGACGATACCCTCGCCTGGAAGAAATGCAGCGGGTCTATACCGCTTTGTCATCATCGACGATCTCTGTTGCGGAAGCAGAGCAACGCACCGGCCTCGCAAGAAAAAAGATCCAAGTAATTTTGCACATGCTGCTCGAGGCTGGCCTGGTCTCCCGTTTGCCGCGCAGGCCGGGTGAGGAAGCGCGCTTCCATGCCGGGAAAGAGGAGCCAGATGGTCTGCGGTCTCTTTACGGAGGGGAGGACGACGGGCTGGCGCGAATCCTCGCGGAGTATGAGGCACGGAGCAGCGCAGATGCAAAGAGACTGGCGGATATGATGCACTATGCCGAATCGCCAGAGTGCCGCAAACAGATATTGCGCAGCTACTTTGGCGAAGGCGCATCAGCCGCCTGCGGCACTTGTGATAACTGCCTCGCCCGTATCAATGAAGGCAAGAGAGCCACGCATGGAAGTGAGGCGGTCGAAGTGACCCGCATCGATACCGTTACCGGACCGATTGTGACGACGGCCCCTGAGACTCTGCCACAGAAAGGCTCTACAGCATTTGCCAAAGGCGATCTTATCCGGCATCGCAGGTTCGGCAAGGGCAGGATCCTTGAGCTCGACAGCGACAACCTGGTCGCTCGTTTTGAGCAAGGGGGCACTCGCAAAGTGCGTCATACCTTTGTGAGGAAAGTCGCCTAGGTAAGTGCTCCTCGTTGCCTTGTCGAAAAATGACAGTCAGTTGTCGCCGGCTCTCTAAGGCAACCATCTATGTAGCGGAAGCAACCTCCAGCTTCTACTTGTCTTCCTACAGACACTTGCTACAGAAGAAATTGTGGAAACAGCATCACTCCTATCACCTCTCGCAAGGCCGGATATCTTTGTATTGCATTCATCGATAGCGGCTCGGGAAGGATCTCTTACGAAGGTTGCGAATGGTAGAGGCCGTCGTGCTTTGGAACGAACCGAATAATCTGTCTCATTGGAATTTTCACCTCGACCCGGGGTGGGAAAAATTCGCCGAGATGGTAAAGCTCGCATCGAGAGCCATTCGCCGCGTCAACCCCGATGTGCCCATTGTTCTCGGAGGCGTCTCTTCATGCGACGGGAACTTTCTTCGTCTGATGAAGCAGTTGGGGGTGATGGAGTATGTCGATGCTGTCGGGGTTCATGGATTTCCGCTCGACTGGAACCATTGGCTGCTTGAGGAGTGGCCGGCACGCCTGTCGGAGGCCGCCGAAATCACCGCAAAGCCTGTATGGGTGACCGAAGTGGGTGTCTCTTCTTTTGGCGCCGAAGAAGTGCAGGATTTCGGCCTACAGCGAACCCTTCAGATGATGACCGGCAATGTGGATCGTATCCATTGGTATAGCCTCTTTGACTTACCGCCAAGCTGGGCCGCGGAGACGCGTCATAAGGAGGCGGAAGGGTCGTCTTACTACCGGCATTACTATCTCGGCCTTATCAAGCCGGATGGTACCGAGAAACTGGCAGCCAAACACTTTCCGCGAGACGGCAGCGTCGGATTCTGCCAGTGGTTCCATTTTGAAGATCCGCGGCTTGACGATGCCGTGGCTTGGATGACCTCTCACGGGGTGAAGTATCTCCGCACCGGATTGAGTTGGGCAGACTCTTTCCGTCCGCAGGCGAACGAATGGTTTGATCGGCAGATGGCAGCCCTCGAGCCCTTCCGGGTCGCACTGACATTGTGTTTTACGCCCGCGCATCTCGGACTTGAGGACCATCACACAAGTCCGCCGGCCAGGCTTGAAGATTTCGCCGAGTTTGCAGCAGGGGCTGTCGCCCGCTATGCACCTGGCGCCGGGCGGCCAGCACCCCCGGCCGGCATTGAAAGAGAAAGCACGGTCATCGCATGAGTAAGCAGATCTTGATCACTGGTGGCGCGGGTTTTGTCGGCTCTCATCTTGCGGACGGGTTGTTGCGCGCAGGGCATCGCGTGAGAGTGCTGGATGATCTTACCCCACAAGTGCATTCGGATGGGGCGCCGGGCTATCTCAGTCCTGAGGTCGAACTTGTAGTCGGCGATATACGCGATGGCAAGCTACTTCGAAGGGCGATAAGCCAGGTCGACGTCATCTTCCACTTTGCTGCGACCGTCGGCGTCGGGCAGTCGATGTACGAGATCAGCCGCTACATGAGCGTGAACACGCAAGGGACGGCTGAGTTGCTGCAGGCGATGCTCGATACCAAGGCGACAGTCGCCAAGCTGATCGTAGCATCGTCAATGTCGATCTACGGCGAAGGACGCTACCGATGCACGGTTTGCGGCAGGAGCGCCTTTCCAGAGGTGCGCCCTGTCGCGCAGCTCAGGTCTTCGCAGTGGGAGCTGCACTGCACTGGCTGTAACGGGGTGCTTGCGCCCGCTCCGACTAATGAAGCCAAGCCATCTGAAATTAACTCCGTCTACGCGCTCTCGAAGCGTGACCAGGAAGAGCTCTGCCTGATTTACGGGCGTACTTACGGACTGCCGGTAACGGCGCTGCGGTTCTTCAACATTTACGGAACCAGGCAGGCGCTTTCCAACCCCTATACGGGCGTGGCTGCGATTTTCGCATCGCGGTTGATCAACAATCAGGCGCCGCTGGTCTTTGAAGATGGAGAGCAGATGCGCGACTTTGTCAGCGTTCACGATATTGTGCGCGCGAACCTATTGGCGATGGATCGCCCCGAATCCGACGGCAAGGTGATCAACGTGGGGTGCGGGCAGCCGATCACCATCCGGCGCGTCGCCGAGCTTCTCTCGTCTGCGCTGGGAAAAAACATCGCTCCAGTCATCACGCAGAAGTACCGTGCCGGCGACATCCGGCACTGCTATGCAGACCTGACGGCGGCCCAAGAATTGCTCGGCTATCAACCTGAGGTGAGCCACGAAGAAGGATTCCGCGAGCTGGCGGGATGGCTTGCGAAACAGCAGGCCGAGGACAAGGCGGAGACTATGCTTCGTGAACTGCAGACATTCGGGCTGACCGCATGAAGATTGCCGGGGTGAGCGGAAGTTCCGGCAGAGAGGGCTCTTGACGATGGCAGCGAGAGGAAGTCGCGCGGTGCTGATTACCGGCGGAGCAGGATTCATTGGTTCTAACCTTGCGGAGCGTTTGTTGTCGAGTCCGAAGACGCATGTACGCATCTTTGACAATCTGTCTCGCGGCAGCGTCGACCATAATCTTGCGTGGCTGCGCACTTTGCCGCATCGCGATCGCCTCGAGTTCGTGCAAGGCGATGTTCGCAATGCGCTCGAGGTGCATCACGCGGCGAGCGATCGGGACGAAATTTACCACCTGGCGGCGCAGGTCGCAGTCACGACGTCTGTCAACGAGCCGCGTAGCGATTTCGATGTCAACGCGCTGGGCACCTTGAATGTGCTCGAAGCAGCCAGGTGTTCCGGCCGCGCGCCGTTTGTGCTGTTCACCTCGACGAACAAGGTCTATGGCTCGCTGTATGGCGTACCTGCAGTGGTTGACGGCACGCGCTACAAGGCGGTCGATCCGGCGTTCGTGGGAGTTGCGGAGTCTGAGCCGTTGGACTTTCATTCGCCCTATGGCTGCTCGAAGGGGGCAGCCGATCAGTATGTGCGGGACTACGCCCGCATCTACGATCTGCCTACGGTCGTCTTTCGCATGTCGTGCATTGCCGGTCCTCGTCAGTTTGGCAATGAGGATCAGGGCTGGGTGGCACATTTTCTTTATTCGGTGCTTCGTGGCGCGCCGATCACCATTTACGGCGATGGATATCAGGTACGTGATGTGTTGCACGTTCACGACCTGGTCGATGCGATGGAGGCTGCACATATCGCACAAGACAGGACGGCGGGGCAGATCTACAACCTCGGCGGAGGTCTCGATCGCGCCGTCTCAGTGGTCGAGATGCTGAAAGCAATAGCACAAGAGACCGGTCGCAAGCCGGAGCTGCGCTACAGCGCCGTGCGGCCTGGGGACCAGCCTCTCTACATTGCGAGCACGGCCAAGTTGACAAAGCATACCGGCTGGAAGGCGAACCACTCCCTCAACCAGGTGTTGAAGGCGATTCACGGTTTCTGGCGAAACAATCGTGCTCTGCTGAGCTCGCAGGATGATTCTTTCTCCTCGATCGAACTCGAGACAGAGGAGGTCGCATGAAATATGCCCTGGTCAATCCCAAGTGGAGCTTTGGGGGCTCAACTTATTTCGGTTGCAGCGAGCCGCACTTTCCTCTCGAACTGCTCTCTGCGCGGGAGATACTTCGCTCTGCCGGACAAGAGGCGCTGCTGGTCGATGCATGGATGGAGGATCTAACCCCTGAACAGGTTCAACGTCGCCTCGACGCTTTTGGCGAAGACTTTCTTGTGATCCCCACGGCTCCCTCTTATCTTTTCTGGCGTTGCCCTCAGCCGGAACTCCGCGTACCGCAGCAATGGATTGCGAGCCTGGACCGTTCATCGAAAAAAGTCGTGATCGGTCCGCATGGTTCTGTCACGCCATTGGCAACGTTGACGAAAACCGGGGCGGACGTGGTGCTGCGCGGCGAGCCGGACCAGACGCTTCCCCAGCTTGCCACGCTTCCCTACGAGATGATCGCCGGCTGCTGCTGGCGCGAGGGCGATGGAGCGTTTCGCATGAGTCCCGGTCTCGGCGCGACCGACATGCGCGCGTTTGGCGCTCTCGACTACAGCGATTATCCGGTCGAAAGGCATGAGCATAAGCATCACATCTTCGCCGGCAACGGGGCCGATCATCTCAAGCTTGGCGCCGAGGTGGAGTTTGCGCGCGGATGCCCCTATTCCTGCACGTTTTGCAACAAGACGCTTTTCCGCAACAAGTTCCGCGAGCGCAACCTGGACGCGGTCGTTGCGGAGATCGACCAACTGCTCGCGCGAGGCGTCGACTACATTTATTTCATCGATGAGATCTTCGGCGTTGGCAAGCAGGTCCGCGTGCTGCTCGAAGAGTTAACGAAACGGCCTGTTTCCATAGGTTTCCAATCGAGGATCGACTTATGGGATAAAGCGTCCATTGACCTGCTTGCTCGCGCGCACTGCGTGTCTTTTGAGTGCGGAGTGGAGTCGATCACCGCCGAAGGGCGCGAGGCGATGAACAAGAACTGCCGCATTACGACGGAGCAGATCAGTGAACTCTTGATTTATGCTCGCCAGCGAATCCCCTGGGTGCAGGCGAATCTGATCAAGACGCCGGAGGACGACCCTCGTCTCGTCGCCAGCTGGCAGGCGAAACTAAAAGCCAGCGGTGTATGGGTCAGCGAGCCCGTGCCGATGTTTCCCTTTCCCGGCAGCCCGGAGTATGTCACCACCTTTGGGGCGCAGCCCGATGAGAGCGCGTGGGAGCGGGCGCATGCCTACTATCTGCAGCTCTTCGCCCGCCAAGGCTTTAGCGACATCCAGGAGCAGAAGCCACTCTCACTCCAAGAACTCGAGCACGGGTCAAACTCATTGGAGCTTCAGTGCGCGTCCTGCTGACGACGGACCCCATCGGTGGCGTCTGGACCTTTACAAAAGAGCTGACCGGTGAACTGCTGAATGGCGGCCACGCTGTCGCTCTCGTCTCTTTTGGCAGGGAACTTTCCCGGGAGCAGCAGCAATGGTGCTGCGTGACTGGCGAACGCTATGGGATCAACTTTCTTTACGAAAGCTGCGCCGTTCCGCTTGAATGGATGGCCGACAACGACGGCGCTTACAGCGCAGCAGAGGCTGTGCTGCTGCGTGTCATCGATCGCTTCGCGCCCGACCTTTTTCATTCCGGCCAGTTTTGCTTCGGAAGGCTCCCGGTGACGATTCCTACATTGATCACCGCGCATAGCGATGTGATGAGCTGGGCTGCGGCTTGTCGCGTTGAGGGACTTGCGCCTTCGCCCTGGCTCGATCGATACAGGGGGCTGGTGCAACAGGGCCTCGGCGGCGCAGACGCAATCGCCGCTCCTACTCGCTGGATGCTGCAAGCTCTCACGAAGCACTTCCGCGCGCCGTCGACCGAATATGTGGTGCTCAATGGACGTACCGCCGGACGTACCGCCGGTAGCCGCTCGGCTAACGGGCCGCGCCGTTTGCAGGCTGTCACCTGCGGACGATTGTGGGACGAAGCGAAAAACCTCTCGGTTCTCTCCGCGACCGTAGCTGCTTTTCCGATTCTGGTGGCTGGCGAGTGCAAGTACGACGGAGCGTTTGCGCCGCCTCTCGCAGGCAACGCGGTGCTGCTTGGTATGCTCAGCGAAGAGCAACTGTTTGATCTCTTCACCAAAAGCAGCATCTACCTGGCAACGTCTATCTATGAACCTTTCGGGTTTGCTCCGCTCGAGGCCGCACTGTGTGGCTGCGCGGTAATCGCGAATGAGATCGCTTCGTTGCGCGAGGTATGGGGCGATGCGGCGCTTTACTTTAGTGACGCCGAGAGCCTGACCCGGCTGCTGGCGCGTCTTTCCAGCGAGCCTTCGCTTCTTGAGCGCGCGCGGGAGCGTTCGCGGATGCGTGCCCTGGAGTTGACGTCAGTGAAGATGGCCTCAGGGTACCTGGCGATCTATGAAGCGTTGCTGAATGCAGGCCCGAGAGCGGACCTTCGTTCGAGAGTGCGGGAGTGTGCCGCCCTTGTCTCGTAATGTGCATCTCGCCTATATCGCCCACAGCATCAGGTCGGACTGGAATAACGGGAACGCTCACTTTCTGCGCGGATTGCTGCGCGCCATGACATCCCTGGGCCACAAGGTGTCGATTTTCGAGCCGGAATCGGACTGGTCGATCGACAATTTACGCTCTGAATCGGCAGCGAACCGCTCGCTGGCCGGCTTTTATCAGACGTACCCAGAGCTGCACATTGAAACATACGATTCCAGCGGACCCGGCGATGACGATGCCTGGCGCGAACGGTTGCGAGGGGTCGATGTCGCAGTTCTGCACGAGTGGAATCCTCCGGCACTTGCTCAACAGTTGATCAAGTTGCGGGAGGAACTCAGGTTCAAGCTCCTGTTTCACGACACGCATCATCGCGCCTCCTCCAGTCCGGCGCAGATACAGCAATTTGGCCTGGCGTCGTTTGACGGCGTACTCGCATTTGGAGAAGCACTGCGCGGCCTTTACCAGGAACGCTTCGCGATCGAAAAGGTCTGGACGTTCCATGAAGCCGCGGATACAACCGTTTTCTTCCCACGCTCAGGAGAGCCTAAGCAAACCGATGTAGTCTGGGTAGGCAACTGGGGTGAGGGGGAGCGAGCGCAAGAGATTCACGAGTTCTTACTTGGTCCCGCAGCCTTGCTTGCGGGCAACGCGCAGTTTACGGTGCATGGAGTGCGTTATCCGCCGGAGGGCCTCTCGGCGCTCCGAGAGGCGCATGTGCAGTACGCAGGCTACCTGCCAAACCTTAAGGCGCCATGCGTCTACGGGGCGGCGCGGCTTACGGTCCACATACCTCGCCAGCAGTACACCTCGGCGATGTGCGGTATACCGACGATCCGTGTTTTTGAAGCATTGGCGTCGGGAATTCCACTCGTCTCCGCGCCATGGACGGACCAGGAGAATCTCTTTCGCTTGGGGGATTTCCTGCTGGCGCGAAACACCGCCGAGATGGTCTCGGCGATGAAGATGCTGCTGCGCGACCCGGAGGCGGCCGCATTGCAGGCCGAGCGGGGCCTCGCGACTGTACTTGCGCGACACACCTGCGGCCATCGGGCCAAGCAGCTGACAGAGATTTGTCAGGAGCTGTTACAGTGAAAATCTTTGCATTTGGATCGAGCATAGTCTCTTCTTACTGGAACGGCGCCGCAACCTACTACCGTGGCTGTTACAAACACCTCGGGCGCCGCGGCCACCAGATCACATTTGCTGAGCCCGACGCTTACGGGCGGCAGCAGCACCGTGATTCTGACGATTTTTCCTATGTCGACTCCGTGGTCTACGCTCCAGGGACAGACGTCGATAAGATGCTGGCGCTTGCGTCGGGCGCCGACGTCATTGTGAAGCATAGCGGGATCGGCGTTGACGATGAAACCCTGGAACGCCGCATCCTGGAACTCCAGGGCAAATCCGCGATTACCTTCTGGGATGTGGATGCGCCGGCGACGCTCTCGCGCATGCATGCTGACATTGCCGACCCTTTTCGGAAGGTCATGCCGAGGTATGACGCAGTCCTCACCTACGGCGGGGGGCCGTGGTGTCGCGAGAACTACCTGGCCTTTGGGGCGCGCGCGTATTCCAGCGTCTACAACGGCCTCGACCCCGAGACGCATCACCCGATTGCCGCGGACCCCTCGCTCGCCTGTGATGTCGCCTTCCTTGGCAACCGTCTGCCAGACCGGGAGGCGCGCGTGGAGGAACTTTTTCTTCGCGCTGCTGAACTCGCTCCGCAGTTCAGGTTTCTGCTCGGTGGGGAGGGGTGGGGCGATAAGTCGCTGCCAGCCAATGTTCGTTGGATCGGTCATGTGCCGACTGGCGAGCATAACCGCGTCAACAGTTCCGCCGGCATGGTGATGAATATCAATCGCGCATCGATGGCGAAGTCCGGGTTTTCGCCGCCTACGCGGGTTTTTGAGGTGGCTGGCGCGGGTACCTGCCTGCTCTGCGACGATTGGCCCGGCATCGACGATTGTTTTGAGCCGGGAATAGAGATTCTCGTCATTCGAAATGCCCAGGATGTGATCGATGCCCTGCACACTTATGACGAGAACGCGCGGCGCGAGATCGGTGCGGCCTTTCACGCCCGGGCGCTTCGCGACCACACGTATGCGCAGCGCGCGGCGCAGGCAGAAGCTGCCTTCCTGCAATGCCTCGCGGCTCGCGAAGAGGCTGCCACCGGGGCCCCTGCACGCGCATGAGGATCGTCATTTATGGCTTGACCATCACTTCTTCGTGGGGCAACGGGCACGCCACAACCTATCGCTCCCTGCTCAAAGCCCTGGCTCGCCGGGGCCATTCCGTTCATTTCATTGAAAAGGATGTCGAATGGTACCGCAGCAACCGCGATCTTCCCCATCCGGAGTTTTGTTCGGTACAGCTCTACGACGACTGGGTCTCAAGCGAGGCCGGGTTGCTTGGCGCAAGCGCGAAAGCGGACGTAATCGTCGTCGGATCTTACTTCCCTGATGCTATGGCGGCCACGCAGGCATTGCTGGAGAGAGCGCATTGCCCCGTACTCTTCTACGACATTGACACGCCAATCACTCTGGTTCGATTGCGCGATGAGGGCAGCACGGAGTATCTCAAGGCGTCATCGATTCCCGGCTTCGCTGCATACCTGAGCTTTACCGGGGGGCCGGCGCTGAGAGAACTCGAAGAGCAGTTCGGAGCACGACGCGCGGTACCGTTTTATTGCTCGGTAGACACCGATCTCTATCACCCGACAGCCGAGCGTGACGAGTTCCGCTGCGATCTGAGCTACCTTGGCACCTATGCGAGCGATCGGCAATCGAAGCTGATGCGGCTGCTCGACGGCTCTGCAGGGCTGTTGCCCGACCGGCGTTTTCTCGTGGCCGGCCCACAGTATCCTGCGGCTATCGACTGGCAGTCGAATGTCAAGCGGATCATGCATGTCTCGCCGCCAGATCACCCATCGTTCTATTCGTCCTCGCGGTTCACCTTGAACCTCACGCGGCAGGATATGATCGCGGTCGGGTACTCCCCTTCGGTGCGGCTATTCGAAGCGTCCGCTTGCGGCACCGCCATTGTCTCTGACAATTGGGCAGGTCTTGAAGAATTTTTCACGCCGGAGAAAGAGATTCTGCTTCCAGGGGACACGGAAGAACTGGCCGGTCTTCTTCGTGAGATGCCCGATAGCGAACGGAGGCAGATAGGCGTCAGCGCGCGCGCGCGGATTCTTGCCGCTCATACTTCGCAGCATCGCGCGGTGGAGTTCGAGCAGATCGTCGCAGCCTGCTGAAATGGAGGGTTAAAAGCACCGCCCATATCCGCCTGGCTCCAGCAACTCGTGGAGAGAGCGTACGCACCAATCAGGGGTGTGGGCCTGCAATTCGTCAAAGCTGTAGAGGCCGGTGGCCACGGCGATGACATCGATGGAGTTAGCCTTTGCGGCGCGAATGTCTTCCGGAGTATCTCCGACAACGCAGACGGTGGCTCTCGCACCGGCCACGCCCTTCGCTTTTGCCAATCCTCCGCTGAAGACGTCTCGCCGGTACTCATAGGCGTCGCTATATGCACCGAAATCGAACGAGGCCAGCAGTCCACAATGCTCCAGTTTCAGTCCGCCAATGGCCTCCAGGTTGCCGGTCGCTACTCCCAAGAGGGCCCCGCGACCTTTCAGGTAGCGGAGTAACTCTCTTACGCCGGGAAGGATCGTGACGCGTAAATTTTTTTTACCTGCCTCGACAAAGCGGCACATCCCGATCTTTGCATCGCCCAGCCTGGGACGCCACTGCTCCTCCGGCACCCCGGCCAGGTTCAAGGCGTCGCGCAAGATGCCGACATCTGTATTTCCGTGCGCGGTGACACCATCCAGATTCACCGGTCGACCCGCCAGAGCGGTCAGCGCTTCGCAGAAGGCAAAGTAATGGACAGCATCGGCGCAGTGCAGCAGGGTGCCATCGATATCAAAGAGGTAGGCGTCATAGCCATCCCAAGGCGGCCCGCGCCGCGCAGTAGGCTTAATCTCGCCGGTTGTGGGCATCAAGCTGCCGGCGCCATCGCGCTCCGCTGCGGCGAAAAACCTGCAACGAACTTCCGCAGCGCGTCATGCACTGCATGCACGGCGCCTCGCCAATCCCCCGGCGAAGGCTGCCGGAACAATCGAGTATTCGGATACCAGGGGCTGTCTTCACGCTGCACCATCCATCGCCAATCCGCGGCATATTCAAGCAGTACCCATGCCGGTTTGCCCATCGCTCCGGCGAGGTGGGCGGCGAGGGTATCGACGGTGATCACGAGATCGAGATTTGCGATGCTCGCCGCGAGAGGCAAAAGCCCGTCGCCGCAAGTGCGCGTGGCGTGCCGCAATCGGCCCGACGCCACGAGCGGCTCTCCATCCCCGGCGACCGCATCGCCTTGCAGACTCCAAAACTCTGCGGTGTGATCTTCCAAATCTTCCAGGATTCTTTGCAATTCAGCCAGAGGCACGGACCGCTGAGGGTTCCAGCCGCCCGCTGCCCACACCAAGCCAATGCGCGGCCGGCCATGCCGAGCCTCTCCCATGGCGTGCCGTGCTGCGACCACTTGCAAGTCCGGAGGCCGCAGATAATTCGAAGCCAAAGGCAGGTCCTGCACTCTGGTTCGAAAAACATACGGCAGTTCCATGATCTCGATCTGCACATCCCAGGCGGGAGGTGGAACTGGCGCGTGCTCGCCCCAGGTAATCACCTCAGTGACTTCGTGAAAGAACGGCGCAAGAGGAAGCAGCCGCGGCGGCACCTCAAAGATGATTTGGGAGGCAACGTCGCGCAGCAGGGGTGCGTACCGAAACATCTGGACCGCATCGCCCAGGCCGTGCAGGCAGCGCACCATCACCCGTGCATCGCGAAGATCTTCCCCTTGCCAGTAACGATTCGGGTCGGGCGCATTGCGCCTACGAATGGTGTCGCTCTCGCGCCATGCAGCCTGGAACCTGCCCTCGAGCATCGCCGCTGTCCACCTGCCCGCGCAGCAGCGGTCCCGGTCAGCGCCGGCTGCCTCCGCGTGGGCGAATGCGACACGCACGTCATTCAGCTTGCGTTCACTGAGCAAAGTCTCAGCGAGCGTCAGCCGGTCCGTGTCCTGGAGAGAGGAACTCATGGCCTTCGGGTTTCTGACGAAGAGACTTGCAGCCGGTCGTCGACTGTATGGGGCTGCCAGCGGCACAGGTAGACCTCATCTTCCGGATGAGCATCGATGCGGAAGCCGGCGGAGCGCAGCATCGCTTCCACGCAGGCCCGGTTTGGCACCCACCAGTTCGTGCCATCGTGCGAATAGGCGTGTTCGATGAAATGCATCTTAGGGTAACCCCGCTCATCGAAAGGCGCAGCTGCATTGAAATCATAGTCCCCCAGTAGAGGCGTAATCTCGTTGCTTCCGCGAAGCATGCTTTGAAAGAGCAGCATGTCTTTAGCAACATGCTCGTGAATCAGATCGAGGGCGAGAAGAGGATGGCGCAAGTGGTAGAGAACGCCCATAAAAATTACCAGGTCAAAGCGCTCCTGCAGCGCAGCAACATCCCAGACCGCCATCTTCTCGAACTGAACGTCGAGGCCGGTAATCTCAGCTGCCAGGCACGCCTGCTGCAAATAGCGTTTGTCGCTGTCGATGCCCAACACGCGACTGGCCCCGCGGCGCTTCATTTCGAGGGAATAGAAGCCTGCGTTGCAGCCTATGTCCAGCACGCTCTTTCCGCTCATATTTGCTGGAAGCGTTTCGCGAAAATGCTTGTATTTGATCTCGGGGTAGTCGCCGAGAAAGTGCTCTGGAGCAGTGTCGACACCGCCGAGCCGCATGCGGTGAAACCATGGGCCAAGCTCCTGAATGCGCTGTTCAATCTCAGCCGGGCTAACTGGTGAGCTCTGCGCGTTCGTACCGATCATCTTCCGTTCCTCCGCTCCGGTTCCATGCGTCTTCGTCTGCCAATAAATGAATCGCTGCTCGATACCCATTGAGCGTACCGACATCAACATAGGCGCGTCCCGCGCGCACACCCACCGCTTTGCCCCCGCGGGCGAGCCATGCATTGATCAGGGTACCGAGATATTCGTCGTTTCGCCCGGGCCTGCGCCAGAGCTGGTGCAACTGATGGAAGACGCTGGCTGGCATGCGCATGCCGCCCCAGATCCATCGGGAGGTTGCATGCTGCTGCTTCACCTGGATATTTAGAACCTGTCCGGAGCAATCCGTCACGACGGCATCGAAAAACTCGGGGTGTTCCACGGGAAAGAGCAGGAACGATAATGAGTCGTCAGGCAATTGTGCGAACCCATCGGCCGGCGTCCAAATAGTATCGGGAAGGCCGATGAGCACTGATTCGCCATCTGCAATCAATGGCGCAGCGCGAAAGACTGCATCGCACAGGCCGCCCGGCAGCGGCTGGACGACATAGGCGATATCTGCCCCCCAGAGGCGAGAACCGTAGTACTCGAGAATGTCGGACTTGCCGGGGGAGATGACAAAACAGAGCTTCTTGGCGCCTGCCCGGATCATTCGCTCCACGAGGTATTCGCTCACCGCACGAGGCCGCTCCTCGCCATTGTCCACCCGGCTGCCAACAGGGAGTAGTTCTTTTGAGAAAGCCAGCGGTTGAATACGACTTCCCGCGCCCGCTGCTGGAATGATGCCCCACATAAGGATGACCGCTTTCTGTTGTCAGGAATACGACGGTTGAATGGAGGCGGCGGCCGTGCCAGGCGAGGCTCCGTGCAAAACCGAGGAGCAAATTTCTTCCAGTTCGATGACTCGGCAAATACCGGTGTGCTCTTGCAAGGTCCGGTCCCGGCCTGCCTGTGCAACATGTTGCAATTCGCGATCGGTGAGCGACAGGGCTGCGAGAACATCTCCGGTCGAAGCGACCGGCAAGACTTGTGTTCCCGGCGTAAAGAAGCTGTCCAATCCCTCCCACGTATCGGTTAGCAGGGGAACACCGCAGGCGGTAGCCTCAAACATCCTTCCCGACGGGCAATACCCATAGCGGGCCATCGTGCCTCGCGTCGCATTCAGAGTAGTGCGGCTCGACGAGAAAAACGCCGAATGCATAGCTGGAGGCATGTGCCGCGTGTAAGCCACATTTGGCAACCATTGAAAGCTATCAGGGTACTGCGCGCCACCGATGAGAAACTGCTGTTCCGGAAGGTGCCGGGCCGAATCTACGAACAGCCTTTCAAGCGCATCCTGCCGGTCTGCCGCGTAGGTTCCCAGATACGACAGGGTCGACCGCAACTTTTCTTCGGCGGCGACTGGGAAGTGGTGTTCCGGATCGACCGAACCATAGAGCGGGAAGACATTGCGCGCTCCCAGGCGGCTCTTCAGCGCATCCAGAGCGCGGCCTCCGGTGAAGCTCAAAACCACGTCAAATCTACCAAGCCCCTCGTCAGGCAGGTACCTCACGCTGCCGGCGGTCTGCAGTTCCTCGAGGGTGACAGGGGTGTCAAGATCATAGAAAGCCTTCACCGCTGCGCGGCTTTCCAAGATCAGCGAACTGGCAACTTTGCCATCCGGACAAAAGCTGGTGCAGACGGCCAGGTCCGCGCTGTCGAGGTCGCGCTTTACTTGCGGAAGAATCTCATGCAGAGCTTCATACAGCAGCAGCCTTCCACCCTTCGGCAACTCATAAAGGTCTCGCGTGCCGGCATAGTAAGGTACCTCGCGCTCGTAGAAATTGACGGTATGGCCGCGCCGCAGCATGGATTTGATCAGCGATCGCCATAGGGTGGCATGCCCGTTACCCCACGAGGAGGAGACGGATAGACCAAAGATCACGACGTGCATACTCTCTCCTGAGCGCCTCTACCGCGGCATCTCAACCGGTAACCTGTGGGATGTGCCGTCTATATCGATGGATGTATACAAGCAGGCCTCGTAAGAGCGCGGCTCACTGGATGGCATGAAGAAGCACGGTGACGCCGTGCTTGCCGGCGGCGAAATGCGTGCATCTCACTAGCCCAAGAGGAGTCTTTGTATGCCCTACATCCATGCGGAAGACGGCACTGCCCTTTACTACTACGATTGGGGAACGGGGGTGCCGGTGGTGCTCATTCATGGCTGGCCCCTCACCTCGGCCAGCTGGGAGTACCAGGCAGGCGCGCTGGCCGAGGGCGGCTTTCGCGTGGTGGCTTATGATCGCCGCGGCTTTGGGCGGAGCGACTGGCCGTTCACTGGTTACGATTACGACACGCTTGCCTCCGATCTCAGCACTCTCATCGATACCCTCGATCTGCGCGACGCCACGCTGGTCGGGTTTTCGATGGGGGGTGGGGAGGTGGCCCGTTATATCGCAAAGCTTGGCGCGTCGCGCGTCTCAAAGGCTGTGCTCCTCTCCGCTGTGACCCCTTACCTGTTGAAGACCGATGACAACCCGGAGGGCGTCGACAAGAAGATCTTCGACGAGATGGTTGAGAACCTCACCAAAGACCGCCCTGCCTTTCTGGAACAGTTCTGGCCAAAGTTTTATGGGCGCTCCCTCGTCCATCACACCGTCTCTGAGCCCTTTTTGCGAATGACGCAGGCTATGGGGCTGACCGCTTCCCCGAAGGCGACGATCGATCTCGTCCGCGCGTGGAGTGAGACCGACTTCCGCAGCGACCTCACCGGATCGCCGGTCAAGACGCTGGTGATTCACGGGACCGGAGATGCGACGGTTCCAATCGATGTAGCCGGCCGCCGCGCCGCCGCGCTGATTCCTCATGCCGAGCTACTGGAATATGAGGGCGAGCCGCATGGCCTATTGGCAACCGCGCCGCAAAGGCTCAATGCCGATCTGTTGACCTTCCTGCGCAGCTGAAGGCAGCGTAACTGTGGGCCTGGAAGGTACGGACTAAGAGAACCAGACGATCGAGGACGGTGACGGAATGGCAACCTCGAAGATACAACCAGGCAGCCCGGCGCAAGGTGGGGACGCTCAACAGGATCGCATCATCTCGACGGACGTGCCTGCCCGTCTTGACCGGTTACCCTGGTCGGCCTGGCACACCCGCATTATCATTGCGCTCGGCACTTCGTGGCTGCTCGACGGACTTGAGGTTACTCTCACGGGATCCCTGTCGGGAATCCTGCAAAGCAGCCATGGCCTGTCTCTATCGGACCCTCAAGTCACGGCGGCAGCCAGCGCCTACCTCGCCGGCGCAGTCATCGGAGCCTTGTTTTTCGGCTACCTCACCGACCGTCTCGGCCGCAAGCGGCTGTTCCTCGTCACTCTCGCCACTTACTCGATCGCCACCGTCTGTACTGCTTTCTCTTTCAACTTTGTCTCGTTCATGATCTTCCGCGCCTTTACGGGGCTTGGCATCGGCGGTGAATATGCGGCCATCAACTCGGCCGTTGACGAACTCATCCCCAGCAAAGTCCGCGGCACGGTTGACCTGCTGGTCAACGCAACCTTTTGGATCGGCGCATCGATCGGTTCGCTCGCCACGCTCATGCTGCTTCACGGCCATACGTTTTCGCCCGCCACGGGATGGCGGTACGCCTTTGGCATCGGCGGCACGCTGGGAATCGCCGTTCTTGTCTTGCGCCTTTATGTGCCTGAGAGTCCACGCTGGCTGATGCTGCGAGGCCGCGAACAACAAGCTACCGCCGTCGTGAAGGACATCGAAGCCAAGGTATCGAAGGGCAATCGCAAGCTCCCGCCGATCGAAGGAGAGAAACTCCAGATTGCCGTCCGGGACCACACCCCGTGGAAAGATATCTTCGGCAACATGCTTGGCGAAAACCGCCAGCGTTCGTTTCTGGCTTTAACTTTGATGATCGGGCAATCCTTTTTTTTCAACGCAGTTTTTTTCACCTACGCCCTGGTCGTCAAACGGTTCTACCACGTTCCCGACGACGATCTTCCGCTGCACCTCTTGCCTTTCGCCATCGCCAGCTTCTTCGGCCCGATCGTTCTCGGTCACCTCTTCGACCGAATTGGCCGCAAGCCCATGATCACCGCGACCTATGGCCTCGCCGGACTGCTGCTCGCCGCAACCTGTTATCCGTTTGCCCACGGCATGATCGGTCCACGAGGTATGGGCATTCTCTTCGCTATCATTTTCTTCATTGCCTCATCGGCAGCCAGTGCTGCTTACCTGACCATCAGCGAGATTTTCCCGCTCGAGATACGCGCTTTTGCGATAGCCATTTTTTATGCGATTGGAACGCTGATTGGAGGCGCGGGCGCACCGTTTCTCTTTGGCGTGCTTATCGCCTCAGGGTCAAAGACGAAGGTCGCGATGGGCTACCTGCTCGGCGCCGCCCTCATGCTGCTCGGCTCGCTCTGCGAATGGCGTATCGGCGTCGAGGGCGCCGGCAAATCGCTGGAATCGATCTCGAAACCACTCCAGAGCCGAGGATAAGGCCCGCATGGAGTAGTCTGCGCCTGAGGACGACCTGCTCAATCTATCACTGCCGGACCAAGCAAAGGCTCCCCGCCAATGCGATCGGCACCGGAAGATGATGTCGAGATCTTAGCAAGGCAAGACGACCGTGGTACGGATTGCGGCTAAGATGCCACCAGCTTGCGTGGCTTTCCCTGTTGGGCCTGGTACGAAGCAGGCCGCCCCACACTGACATAGGTAAAGCCATGGTCATGCATGTCCTGCGGCTTGTAAAGGTTGCGACCGTCGATCACAATCGGGAATTTCAGCGCTTGATTCAGGCGAACGAGGTCGATATTGGCAAACTCTTTCCAATCCGTCAGGATCAGTACCGCATCTGCATCCTTCGCCGCCTCGTACATGCTGCCGACGTAGGCCATTTTGTTTGTCGGCGGAAGGACGGCTTTCGCGCGATCTATCGCGGCCGGGTCATAGGCGGCGATCGAGACGCCGGCTTCCAGCAGCTTCTTGATCACATCGATAGCTGGAGAGTCGCGAATGTCGTCGGTATCGGCTTTGAAGGCGAGACCCAGGGCGGCAAGTCGTTTGCCGCGGAGCGTCCACAGGGCAGAACGCACTTTATTGAAGAAGACATCCTTCTGAGTTTCGTTGATGCGCCGCACTTCCTGAAGAATCTGAAAATCGACGCCCTGTTGCTGCGCGACCCAGTGGAAGGCGGCAACATCCTTGGGGAAGCAGGAGCCGCCATATCCCAGACCGGCGCGCAGGAACTTTGTGCCGATGCGGCTGTCCATGCCCATGCCCGCAGCGATATCTTCAATATCGGCATCCACGCTCTCGGCCAGGTTGGCCACGGCGTTGATGAAGGAGATTTTCAGCGCCAGGAAGGCGTTCGAAGCATGCTTGATGATCTCGGAACTCTGCGCTGAAGTCACCAGGAGCTTTGCCGGGTTGGCTGCACTGCACGCGCCGGGCAGTGCGCCGGTTTGCGAGTAATACGAACCATCGGTCAGCGGCTGGTAAATGCGACGCAAAACCTCTGCCGAGCGTTCGGTGTTCGCGCCGACCACAATACGGTCGGGATGCAGGAAGTCGATAATCGCGGTGCCCTCACGCAGGAACTCGGGATTAGAGACGACGTCGAAGCCCTGAGAGTCGACCCCATGACGGTGCAGCACACGCCGAATCCATTCATTGGTATAGACCGGAACCGTACTCTTCTCGACGATGACTTTATAGCCGTCGATGGATCGCGCAATTTCCGAGACGACTGCCTCGACAAACGAGAGATCCGCCGCTCCGGTATCGCCCTGCGGAGTACCTACGGCGATAAAAATCGCCTCACTGCGTTCGACAGCTCCGCCGAGGTCAGTGGTAAATTCAACCCCGCGATTGAGGTGCCTGGCCAACAGTTCGGTGAGGTGCTCTTCATAAATCGGCACGCCGCCTTCACGCAGCGTCTTGACCTTGGCTTCGTCATTGTCCACGCAGGTAACTTGATGGCCTATTTCAGCGAAACACACGGCCGCGACAAGTCCAACGTAGCCGGACCCGATTACACAGATTGAAACTGGATTTGACATGCTTGGTGCTGTCTCCTTCGCGATATTCTGCGGGTGTTGGCGCACGAAAGATCCTGGTCGTAAGAGAAGGCAAACCAGCGCACGGGACCTTTGTTGCCCCGCAGGCCTCAGCGGTAAAGGTAGTCTTCTCACGGTAGCAGGAATTTGGAGAGGGAGCAATCCTGAACAATGCTGCGATGGCCGAAGGAATGCGGGACAAATACGGCCAGATTGCATCTGGAGTGCAGTCAAAACGACGGCGGAAGGGCTCAAGCAGAGACGTTACTTTTGTAGGAATCCAGGCGGAGCAGCTCTGAGACTTGAGTGAGAACGGACCGCTTCCTCCCCTGTGGACGCTCGTGAATGCCCACAGATCGGCCGCCGGCGTTGCGAGAAAATTCCGATCAGAAAAGGTCGCTCTAGGGGCCATTCAGAATCGATCTTTGAGAGGAAACTCTTGAGAAATGCGCCTGAGCAGCCTGGAGAAATGCCGGCAGAACCATGTATGGTTAAAGGCGACAGGTACAATCGATAGACCGAGTATCATCACGTCGAGTCCGCTATCCTCCCGGTATCAGCGGTGTGTTCGTCGCCAGTAGAGAAGTTGCAGCCACTGTCAGATAGCTCTTACGATCAGGGTTAAGGAGATCCGACCATGGACGATTTGCAGATCTACGCACGGCTCACCGGGGTCTTTCCTTCTGTATCTGGTGAGGACTCACTTAAAGTCGCTGCTGAGCTGACCATTGCCGGGGAGAACTCACTCGTATGACCGACCCGCACGTCCCGAATGCCGAGAAGGACGAAGAGTCGAGGCTGCCAAAGCGGGATTTTTTTCTTCTTCCTCTTCTCAGCATTTTCACAATTGTTTTTCTGTTTTGCGCTTCGGAACTGACGGCTAGGGTCCTCTACGCGGTGAACGGAGGAGACAGCTGCCGGGTCGAGGACGCAAAGATAGCGTTTCGCTATCGGCCACTCTGCTCTGCCGATCTCAAGACCGCCGAGGGCCCCTGGGTCGTCAATAAATACAACGAATGCGGCTACCGCACCAACGAGTCGTGCGGAACAAAGCCCGTTGGCGCATTTCGTATCGCATTGATCGGCGCTTCGCTGGCGGAGGGCTTCTACGTCAATTACAACGACATCTTTGCCGTTCGCATGGCGAAAGAGCTTTCGCAGAAGTGGGGACGGCCCGTGGAAGTGCAAAATCTGGGTCGCGAGGAGTGTTACCCGCTCTGTGTCTATCACCGGGTTGACGAAAGCATCGCGCTGAAACCGGACCTCGTCATCTTTGCACTCAGCGTAAACGATCTGATGAATGTCTCGCCGGATGATCTCGCGAATCGGGACAAGCCGATGCCGCGAATTTTCAATGTTGCCCCCAAGAAGGAAGGGTTTGTCGCCGAAGCCCGGGGATCCGTCCAGCATAGTCGCGCGATGACATTAGTTCTGCATGACTTCTACCAGGATCCATCCACGTATCTGCGTCTTTACTCGCTTCACGGAAGCGGGGAAGACTACATGCAGCCGGTGGTTTCGTCTCTTTGGAAAGGCCGCTTGCAGACCTTCGATGGCCTTTTGGGCGATATGGCCGAGAAGTACAAGGCCGCTCATATCCCTTTTATGCTGGTGGTCGTTCCCAGCGTCGCCCAGGCTTCGGCTGTCGCCTTGCAGGAGCTTCCAGCGAACATGGATCCATACCTCTTCGACAAACGGATGGAGGCTATTGCCTCGCGCCACGGGATTGAATTTGTCGATACTCTGGATACATTTAAGAGAACGCCAGGTTCAAATTCCTATTTCTACATGGTCGATGGGCATCTCGACGCCAGGGGAAATGCTCTCATCAGCGAGGCAGTGGTCAAGTATCTCGCCACCAAGAGTAGTCCTCCTCCATCGTCCAGTGCCGCACCGCGAACCGCTAACAAGTCTCTCTGAGCAGGTCATCTGCCAGACGTTCAGAGCCCAGGCTTACTAAGCCTTAAGTCGGGGAACTCGCCGGAAACGTTGTTCCGACACATCCGGGCCGCAGCCAGGCCTAACCCGTATCCGAGCGAAGGAGTTCGACATGGATTCAGCATCAATACAGTTTCTGCTCTTCGGCCTGGGCATAGCCATTGTCTCCAATTTCAGTCGTGCGCGGCTCTGGCGCTCCACGGTTTTGTTGCTTGCGAGCCTTGTCTTTCTTGGGCTGATCGCGCACAATCCCGTTGTCTTCCTGCCGCTGGCGGCGTTCCTGCTGGTAGGTTACGGCGGTCTTGCCCTCATTCAGCGCGGCTGGGACAAAGCCTCTGTCTGGTGCCTTTTGATCGTCATCTTCGCCTACGTCTGGCTGAAGAAGTACACCTTTCTCCCGGAAGGCATGTTCCTGCATTTTCCATACCTGACGCTGGGCCTGTCTTACATTTTCTTCCGGGTGCTGCATCTGCTGTTAGAGTCCGGCGACGGCGAGGAAGAAAGGCGTGTCGGCTTTGTTTCGTATTTGCTCTATACGTTGAACTTCACCACCCTCGTCTCCGGTCCGATCCAGCGTTACGATGAGTTCGCAAAAGACCAGTTCGCCGAGGAACCGATCCCGCTCGGCTTGCGCGTGATCGGCTTACAGCTGGAGCGGATCGTTCGCGGTTTCTTCAAAGTGAATGTGCTTGCCATGGTTCTGCACACCGTGCAGCAGGACGCCCTGACCCAGATAGTGCAACCCTTGCCGCTCACGCTCAAGCTCTTCGCCGCTGCGCGTCTGGCGGTTGTGTATCCCTTCTTCCTCTATGCGAACTTTTCCGGCTACATCGATATTGTCATTGCACTCGCACGGCTGATGCGGGTGCGTCTGCCGGAAAACTTCGATCGCCCGTTCTCGGCGTCCTCCTTTCTCGACTTCTGGAACCGGTGGCACATTACCCTCTCGACCTGGCTCAAGACGTACGTCTACAATCCGCTGCTGATTGCGCTCATGCGCCGCATCTCTTCGGTTGCGCTGCAGCCGCTGCTGGGGGTCTTCTGCTTCTTCGTTACGTTTTTCCTGGTCGGCATCTGGCATGGTCGCACTTCTGAGTTTGTGATCTTCGGCGTCTTCCAGGGTGCCGGCGTTGCGATCAACAAGCTCTGGCAGGTGCTGCTCGGTAAATCGATGGGCCGCAAGCCTTATAAAGAGTTGGCAAAAAGACCCGTGTACATTGCCTTCGGCCGAGGCCTGACTTTCAGCTGGTTTGCTTTCACGCTCTTTTGGTTCTGGGCAAGGTGGAAAGAGATCGATGCCGTCTTCGGCAGCCTGAACGTGATCGAGTGGCTCGGGGTCTGGCTGGCCATATGGATCGCAGCCACGATAGTTTTTGCGGTCTGGGAGCGCGTGCGCGCCGCGTTGCTTTCCATCAAGACCGCGGAAGGGCCGATTCTGACCAGCCGCTATGCCCGGGTGGTTTATGCATCTGCCCTGGGGCTGGTCGCCTTTGTCATCACTATCCTGCTGAACCAGCCCGCGCCCGATATCGTGTACAAGGCATTTTAAGGCGGCCGTCAACGCAGCCTCCGTCGATCGGTGTTCGACGGAGATGCAGCAATCAGTGCTCCAGTGACGGCTCAGGATTTGAGAGGAGCGGCCAAGGAGATGACCCTCCCGCCAGCATAGGGCGGTCGGCCGCTGGACCGGATCTGTGGCAGATACCTGCGAAAAGTCGAACTCATCGCGCCGTTGAGCGGAAGAAGGGACTACTGAATGGAAGACAAGCTATCGAGTTCAGGTCAACCACAAGGTTCATCCGGAACAGAACGGCCCCTCCCTCGCCGGGACATCTGGCTCCTGCCGGCGATCGGCGTGTTGACCATCATTTTCATTTTTTCGGTTAGTGAGATCGGCGCCCGCGCTGTATGGCCGGAGCGCGCCACCGACCCCTGCAGGACACAAGTCAGCATCGGCGCCCGGCACTACAAGCCGAATTGCACATCGGTCATCAAATCTCCTGAGAGCCCCTGGGTCAACAACTACTACAACGAATGCGGCTACAGAACTCGAGAATCCTGCGGACCAAAGCCTTCGGGCTCGGTGCGCGTCGCGGTACTTGGAAGCTCGAGCAGTTACGGGTATATGGACCGGTTCGAAGACGCGTATACCACCTTGCTCTCGAAAACCTTCAGCAAGTGGTGCGGACGCCACTTCGAGTTCCAGAACCTGGGATACGAAGAGAGCAACATGCTGGATATTTATCACCAGACAAACGAAGCGATCGCTCTGAAGCCGGATCTCATGCTGATCGTGCTGAGCCCGCTCGATGTCCGGCACGAGATCGATCCGCAGGCGATGCTCCATCGCGACGATCCCCCCGTCAGAGTCATGCATGGCAATGCCCCGCCGAAAGTCACCTGGATAAACACCTACGTGGTCGTGCCACTCAGTCACAGCCGAGCGGTCTACATGCTGGAAGACGCGGTGTACCACAACCCGGAAACGTACCTGAACCTTTATCTGCTGCATGGCGACGACGCGGGTTTTCTACGATCGACGCTTTCGCCGAAGTGGCAAAAGCGATTGTCCGACACCGACCTGCTGCTTGGAGAAATGTCAAAGAAGGCGGCGGCTGCTGGAATTCCCCTGGTCCTGGTCATTCCCACGGCCGAGGCAGAGCTGGCGCTACTTTCGACCCCGGCCCGGCCGGGCGTCGATCCCAAGGCCTTTCCGGCAGCATTGACGAGTATCGCCGCGCACCACGATATCCCGACAATCGACACCAGTTCGAGCTACACCGGCCAGGCCGATCCGATGAGGCTCTTCTACCTGGTCAATGCTCACCCCAGCGACAGTGGCGAGAGGCTACTGGCCAACTCGATCGAGGACCGTCTTCCGGCGCTGGTTCCGGCTGTCTTTCAAGGCTGCCGGAACACTCAATAGCACTGCGTCTCAGGCCATCTTCTCGAGCAGATGGGCGACAGTCGCCGGATCAGGAAGCTCGGACGTTTTGTACACAAGCATCTTCCGGCGATCGATCAAGGAGACCTGGGCGGTGTGGTTGTCATCGGGGTTGGTCCCTGTTCCGAAGAACTCGCGGAGCGCCTTCAAGTCTCGCAGATGAGGGGCGGCGGCGATCCAGCCCGGCTGCGCGTGGAACTGGCCGAGCCAATGGCTGAGGACGAGCGGTGTGTCGAGCTGAGGATCGACGCTCAGAGAAACCAGCTGGATGCCCCGGGCCACAGCGACCATATTTTGCACATGCCGAAAGATCGCTCCCTGGATAGGGCAGGTTGTCGTGCAGCTGGTCAACATCAGCTGCACCGCCGTCACCCGATTCTCGACCAGGTGGCGCAGCGATGTTGACGAACCGTCGCTGCAGATGAGGGGAAGATCCGGTACCAGCAATGACGGTTCTACGGGGCCACTGGGATGGTCGTCGGCCCAGCACCTCGAGCCGCCGGCAAGAAGGGCAGCTGCGGCGAGCAGGAAGCCGCGCCGTGTGTAGCGATGCATTTCGTCTTTGATTTCTAAGCTCATGAACGCTTCCTTCGACCTGTCTTGATCTGGCTGATTGCTTATCTGGCTGGTTTCCTATGATCCGCCCGGAAGGGTGAGGTAGGACCAAATGCTGCCGCACTGTTCCTCATCGATCTCAAAGCGTGGCATCTGCCTGTTCACGATAACGTAAGCGGGATCGATCCCGGTACGAAGCAGTTTGCAGAAACTCTCCAGCGTGTAATGCGATGGAGGCCCGGAGCGGCGCTTAAGCTCAGACGTAAGCATACCCGCGGTAAGCGCCGGAGCAGAAGAACCGGGGATGACGGCTTGAGCGGTCACAGTATGGCAGTTCTTGCAGCGCACGGCCGAAGCATCGAGCTCAAACGACATCCCCTGAAGCCGGCCCTTTAAGGCCTCGTCGCCGTCGAAGAGCTTTGCCCCTTCGGCGCTCTTCGCGCCGTGAACCGGGGCAATTGACGCAGCCGGCGTCTGGGATGCCGCGGGAAGCGTCAGCGAAACGACGCATCCCGCGAGCCCCTTGGCCAGAAGAGAGGCAACCAGGCTTCCGGCTTTCACGCGCACTCCTGTCTAAGGCTGCAGGTTGATAACTTGCGCGACACTCGGTACTCCCTCGGCGTTCAAGGCGAAGAGCATGTAATTGCCAGGAACCGCCACTCCTGGATCTGTGGGGATACTGAGGACGTAAGTACCCAGGGCTGGATTGCTGGTAATCGTGAGTGGCAGTCGACGCTGATCGCTGTTCACATCATGAGTGACCGACGAGAAGCGAACCAGTGAGAACAGCGTTACGGGGGAGTCTGTAGTTACCGTGATGTTACTCCCAAGAAGTCCGGTGGCAGGAGAAGAGGTTATTTGAGGGCGCGTTGCAAGTGCCCCCGTAGGGGTCAGCAAGTAGGGTGGCGTGAGGATCTCCGCGTTGAAGTGATTGCCTGCGCAACCGGCGGAGCACTGACCGCCTCCCGCAGCAAAGACCGTTCCATCCATGAGCAGGATTGCGGAACTGTGATAGTTTCTGGCGGTAGCCATGGGAGAATACTGGCGGAAGATTTTGGTATTGGGATCCCAGATCTCCGGAACGAGAACTCCATACTCATCGCTGAACCGCAGCGACTGTGTCTGGCCTCCAATAATCACCACCTCGCCGGTCGGTAACAACACTCCGTTGGCAAACGTTCTTGGATATGCCATGGGAGCCAGCTTTGTGGTCGTAATACCCTGGTTCGTATCGATGCTGTTCAGGTCCATCTCGTAGGCGCTGGCCATGGCTGGTCCGCTATCGTACGCGACTGCTCCGCCGGCCTTCAATATCTTGCCGACGTCAAACATGACGGCCTTTCCATTGATGCTGTAGGAGTCGTCGGCACGGTTGCCCAGCGAAGTGATGGTCCCGGCGCCGGTCGTCGTGATCCAGTGCATTTGAGCGCTGGGCCCGGCGTGAAAGACCTGCCCGTCCCCGACGGCGAAGAGCCAGGCGTGGTTGTCGCCACGGTAGGTTCCTTCAGGATCGGGTCCGATGATCGGCGTTTCGGGAATGTCGGTCAGCACCGTCCAGCCCTGTCCTTCGGTCCAGATCTCGGCAGTCTTTCCGCCCGTACCGCCGTCAAAAGAACCGCCAATGGTGAAAACCGAACCATTGCTGAGCACCACGCTGCCCTCGTATCCGCGTGGGATATTCAAGAGTTTGTCGGCTACCCAGGCGCTCTTCGATGGATCGTAGATGGATGTTTCATAACTGCTGGCTCCCCCGTCAAGCAGGATTCTTCCGTCGGCCAGCTGAGCAGTTCCGGGGCAGAACATATTGGTAAGCAGGTTAGTTTCGATTGACTCAACCGCCGTCTGCGTCGTCGGGTTGTAAACTGCCGTGTAGGTCTGAGATGGAGTTTTGCCTACATCCCCGTCAAAACTCGTCAATTTATCAGCCGACCAGGTAATCAGGTTTCCATCCGGCAGGTTGGCGGAGCCAATCGGAATGATGGGCAGCGGAATGACAGCGGACCATTTGGACGGCACATTGGCGGTGTTGACTGCCCAGAGCTGGTCCTGTGCCTGTGCGCAGGTCGCCAATACCATGGGTGCGGACGAGTTCAGGCTGGCTCCCACGTTGGTCAGGCATTGGTTGACAGCGTTGACGACGCTTAGCTGGTAGACCGCGCCAACTGCCTTCATCTGCCAAAGCTGCTTATTCGCATTCGTACAGGTCGTCTGCACGACGGCCGAACCGGCCGGCTCCTCTTTCGCGCCACCTACGCTCAGGCAGAGTCCGCTTAGCGCCGACTTGACCAGGTACCATGACTGATAAGGTTCGAGCAGCCATTGCTCGGCTGTTGTTCCAACCGCGCCAGCACAAGGGTACTGCACGATTGCGCCGCCGGCGTTCTTGCTCGACTGATTGTTCAGGCACTCCCCGCTGCTCGCCTGTAAGAGGTTTACCGGGGCCGTAGGCATTGCGATTCCAGAACTGAAAGCCCACAAGGTGGAAGCCGAGGCCGGCGTACAGGCCGTCTGTTTCAGGGTCGTAGTTACCGGCGGCAGTCCTACCTCGGCCAGGCACAGACCGCTATTGGCGTTCACCAACTGGTAGGAGCTTCCGCTTGCCGCAATGGTCCATACCTGCCCTGCTGCTCCTGAACATATCGACTGGTGAATATTCGCCAGGGGAAGTTTGCTGGCATCAGCCACCGCCAGGCACAAGCCGTCCTGCTGCTTGACCACCTCGAAGCCTTGGGCCACGGGCTTGAGAGTCCATTTCATATTGCTTGCTTGTGTGTCCGTGGCTGGATTGCAGGACGCCTCAACCATAGCTGCCCCGGAGGCGGTGGAACTGTTGAGGCTGACAATACATTGCCCTGAATAAGTCGAGGCGATGGTGTCATATCCGATTCTTACTAGCTGGGCTTGCAGGTGGGGTGGGTTGACGACGGTTAACAGGCAGGTGAGGAAAAGCCACATGAGACATGTGGCGGAACGGGAGACTTTCATGGTTATATACCTCTGCCACTTAGGGCATGCGCATTTTGCGCATCCATGGTTGTTGATTTGACCACTTAGATAACTACGGGGAAAAGTTCAGCTAGAGGTCTATATATCACGAGTTTTTAAGATTGTAAAATACAACTTTAGAGGCAGTTGCGGCCCGGGCAATCTGCGGATTCGCAAGGTTATGCCAGTAAGTCACCATAGGGCGGCCCATGAGGTGACTAAGGTTGTAGCCGTGACGGGCGATGTTACTTACATGTTACCCGCTGACCTAGGACGTCAGATGTTGATGACGGGTAGGTGCTGGTTTTTCCCAGGAATGAGCAGGGGGCATCGGACTCATTGATCAGGTTCTGCTGCTACTGCCTGGAAGCGCCCATTGGGAGTCGAGGGAATCAGGCCGCAGGAACAGCGGGAGCCATCCCCGGGCAGAGTGCCACGCTTCACAAACCAAAGTTGAATGAAGAGCGTCCGAACGGGTATCAGGCGACTTCGTGAGCCAAGGGTTCGTGGGAGGCTGCACTCTCCAAAGTGCCGCCTTGCTCTTTGAGCGACATCGAGACAAACTCATGCATTCGCTTCACGAAGACCGAGGTATCGAAGCGCTGCGCAAACTCGCGGATCGCCAGGGGGCTGAAGGCATGCTCGACGGATTCAAACTTCAGAATGCCGTCGCAGACCGACTGCACCGTCTGCTCCTCAAAGTGAATGCCGGTCGGCTCCGAGGACTGGCCATAGGGTACGACTGTCTCGAGCGAGCCGCCTTTTCCATAGGCAATCACCGGGCGCCCATAGCTCTGCGACTCCAGGGGAACAATGCCGAAATCTTCTTCCGCGGCGAAAAGCAGTGCTCTGGACCTGGCGTAAAGTCCCGGCAGCGCCGCATCGCTTACCCGGCCAAGGAACTCGATGGTCGGCCCCGAGATCGCCTTCAAAGCCTTTTCGGCACGGCCTGTGCCGGCGATGAACAGCTTGCGGCCGAGCCGGTTGCAGGCCTCGATGAGCAGATCGATGCGCTTGTTCTCGACAATCCGGCCAATGTGTAAATAGTAGTCGTCGGTGTCGCGTTCAATGTACGCCGCAGTTGTGTTGACGGGTGGGTAAATTACGGTACTTTCCCGTCGATAATAGCTCTGGATCCGGCCGGCCACATAGTTGGAGTTTGCCACGAACTTGTTGACCCGCTGCGCCGCCCGGAAATCCCATCTCCGCAGGTAGCCGGTCGTGATTGAAAAAGCCGGCTGCACCGCCCAGGGCAGGCTCTTTTTGAACGACTCGTGAAGGTCCCACAGATAACGGCCAGGAGTGTGGCAGTAGCAGATGTGCATCTGGTCTGGCCGGGTCACCACCCCTTTCATCGGGGGAGAATCGCTCGAAATGATCAGGTCATAGCTGCGCAGATCGAACGACTCGATCGCCAGTGGATAGATCGGAAAAACCACCCGGCTATAGCGCCTCAGCAGCTTGTTGTCAAGAAAAGACATCTGGGTGCGGTGTGTGCTGAGGTTAGCCGGCAGCGAGCCTGGCTCCGCGAAGAGGGCAAAGATGTCGGCCTGCGGAAACATATCCGCCAACACCTCGATGACCCGCTCTCCACCACCGGAGTTCAAGAACCAGTAGTGGACAATCGCTACGCGCATTCCTCAAAATCCTGTGAGACTGAGATGGTTAGAACTGCTTCGAGGACTTTGCGGTCACCGGAAAGGCGACCGTCTTCGCTCGAAGGTCGCCGCCCGCAGCGGCCTGTCCGAACAGGAGCGCGACCCATCCGAAAGCGAGATGGATCAGGGTCCCGAGTGTCGCCGTGAAGAGCACGGTGACCAGCTCAATGCCTCGCCGAAGCAAACTTATCCTGCGGTGGATCGTGCTCCGAAACGAGTATGCCGTCATCCGTAAACTCCTCCTATATTTATGACCAAGTGACTCAACGTGAGATGCCTGCATGGTCTGGTAAACGACAATTCTAGAGATGTGACGTGTCTAGAAGATAAACTTGCCCCTCTTGCTGGTATCAGCACGAGCGGCGAATCTGCTTTGAACAGACGGCTAAAGGGAGCCACCCATTTCGATCTGACAACCTCGACTGTCGGAGGCGTGTCTGAAACTGGGTCAAGCTCGGAAGCTCCACAGCTTCATGCGTTTGGGGTTTTGCCTGGGCTGGAACCTGAACATGCGCCCAGTACTTACTGCCTCTGGCATATCTTTACAACGTCTGTTCTATTTTAGCCTAAAGTTGCAGAGATTTACGCCGATGGTCTACTAAATCGGGGAGTCGAGTACCTATTTGAGCCTGACACACCTTGCTGAAAGGCGCAAGCCATTTTTCTTTGCGCTGCACCGCTCTTCTTCAAGGCAGATGCTCAGCGCAACGCAATAGCTTCTGCCGCGAATCTCCCCCAAAGTATCGCCCGGCTTCGCCGCTCACCGCGCAAACGAGGAGACCAGAACACCGCATATTCGAGCGGCGTTTGGGCGCTTTCCATGCCACTCCATCAGTCCCTGCCAGCGTTGAACTCTCGAAGTAATCAGGCGCCGTAGGGGCGATTGTCCCGCATCGACACACCATGAGAAGCCTGCACCCGGCCGATTCCACGGCTGATCGGTCCGACGGTGTCGTTCAGCCCCGGAAGGTCGATACCCTCGAACGACTGTTCCGGGCGCGATCGACATGCCGGCGCCGCCATATTCGATCGCTGTGCGGCAAATTCTTAGCAGATGTTCACGCTAATTACCTTTGTAATTGTCTTCTGCTAAGAAGAGCCCCTCCAGTGCCGATCTACTCACCAAGGGTAATGATAGGTGCGCTATCCAACACCGGGCTCTCCTTTTATCTCTCCGGGAAAGGCTACATCTTCCTTGCACGGCATGTAAGGAAAGATCGCAGCGTTTATAGCTCTGATTTCCATACATCTTCCAAGGACCATGTATGTCGGGCCGCATCGACGCAGTCAAGGAAATAGTTTGCTGAAGTATGTGGCGCAAGGGCCGCGTAAATAGGATACCCGGCTGTCGCAGATGCATGGCATGAGCTTGTCTGACTTATCCGCCATCCATCTGGAGAAACAAAATTGCGTTGGCAGGAAGCTGAGTGCATCCAGCTTATCTCGAAGTAAGAGGTTACCGTGAAATCATTCGCACATGCAAAATCTGTGTTACTCAAAGTTATCGTGTTGTTAGTCGGGATGTGGTCTCTCGAGAACGCGACGGTTCCTTGCTGGGCCTCGAGCAAGACGCCGGCCCTTACCTTCTCGCCAGCTGCCACTCATGTGCCTGTCATGCAGGGCACCAGTGCGAACGATCTCTTTACCTTTACGATGGGAGCGACTTTTACAGGGACTATCTCCTTGAGTGTTACCGGGTTGCCGGGCGGCGTCCTCGCCTCATGGAGCAGCGACAGCGTGGCGATGAGCGCCGGTTCCGGTACCTCGACCCTGACCCTCAGCGCCAGCCCGACCGCGACCACCAACTGGTTCTCGTTTAAAGTCACGGCTACCGGCGATGGCCTGACGACTTCCAATACCTATGTTGTGGAGGTGCAGCAAGCGCCGGGAATGACCATGAATGTGTCGCAGACCTCAATGGGCATGCCGTCCATGGGAACCGCGACGGTGACGTTAACCGCGGCGCCGTTCGGCGGCTTGACCGTCCCGGCAGGCGCCGCGGGGGCCAGTGCGACCGTGATCTCCGGCCTGCCGGCTGGCATCATCACCTCCTGGGGTAAGCCGGTGATGACTGCTTCGGGCGCAGTCAGTTGGACGCTCACGCTGCTGGGAAGCACCAGCGCGGTAGCCAGCAGCACAATCCTCAACGTATCCACGACACTCACCAGCGCGGGAAGCGGGGTCGCCTACACGGCAAGCCGCCAGATACCGCTGAAGATATCCTTGACTCCGCCTACGCTTAGCCTTGCCCCTGCTCTCACCCATGTGCCGTTAGTGCAAGGGGCCGCAGTCACCGATGGCTTTACGTTGACCAGCGGCGGTTCTTTCCAGGGAAATGTCACATTGTCTTTGGCCGGGCTACCTAGCGGAGTGACCGGCTCCTGGAGCAGGAGCACGGTTTCGCTGAGCTCCGGCACTGGCACCTCTACTCTGACGCTTGCGGCGAGCGGAACGGCAGTGACCAACTGGTTCCCCTTCACCGTGACTGCTTCCGGAGATGGCCTTACCGTCTCTCAAAAATATGTGGTCGAGGTTGAACCCTCGACAGGATTAAAGGTCCAGTTGTCTCAGTCGGCTCTGTCTCTGCAGCCGCAAGGCACAGTCACCTTGTCGGTCACCGGCATTCCGATCAATGGAGTCAAACTGCCAGCCGGCGCGGCTGGTTCGAGCGCAACCATCCTCTCCGGACTGCCCAGCGGCGTGACCGCCTCATGGAGCGGTCCCACGGTGACAACCGCAGGCGCGGCAAGCTGGGTGCTGACACTGACCGCGGATGCAGGCGCCGGGCCAGGCAGTCACGCGGTCGACTTATCCGTGCAGGTTACCGATCAGAATAGTGGCATCGTCTACGACATCAGTCAAAGCTTTAGTCTGCTGATATCGCTGCTGGCAAACGTGAGTATCGGAGACACGCCTGGCATTGCCATCTCGCCGACCTTCATGGGCCTTTCGCACGAATGGGGAGACTCGCAGAGCTTCATGGGGAGCTCGACTACAGGCGTCAATCTAATCTACCGTCAGCTTCTGACCAATCTGACAGCATACGGTTCAGGCCCAGTGAATCTGAGGATCGGCGGCAACAGTACGGACAGCCGAAAGGAACCTACCCCGACGACGGTGAAACCTTTTGTGGAGCTTGCCAAAGCGCTGGGCGTCCATTTCGAACTGGGTGTGAATCTTGGATCCGATAACGTGAGTCTGGCGGCAGACCAGGCCTCCGCGTACCTGAGCCAGATGCCTGCGGGCAGCGTGGAGGCTCTGGAAATCGGCAACGAACCTCATCTCTACAACCAGAATGGGCTGAGGCAGGCCACCTATACCGTCGAGGACTACTTCTCTGACTTCAACAACTGGAAAGAGCATATCCTTGCGGTGGTTCCGGCTGGATCCAAGCTGATTGGCCCTTCCTGGTGTACCGTATATTCGAAGACCTGCTGGGCCGGAACAGACTTGCAGACCAACGTTTTGAGCTTCGCCTCAATGGAAGCGGATGCTCTCTTCGCCTTCAGCGAACACTACTACGCATCGAGCCCCGCGAACCATCCCGCTACCGATTTCCTGCTGACTCCCGGAGCCGCGACCGAGGGGCCGTTGGCCGCCGCACCGGCTGCGCTCACCAGCCATGCTAACGGACTGCCGTTTCGCATGGACGAGATGAATTCCGTCTCGGATACAGGTATTCATGGCATCAGTGACAGCTTTGGCGCCGCTCTCTGGTCGATCGACACCATGTTTGAATATGCAAATGCAGGCGTCGACGGCGTGAACTGGGAGGCGAGCGATGGCAACTACGATAATCCCTTCACCTTCAACAGCAGCACGTCGAAGGGGCTCACCACCTATACTCTAAGCTCGATCAACCCGCTTTATTACGGGCTTTTGCTCTTCCAGGCCGCTACGGTGAATGGAACCCAGCTTCTCCCCGTCTCTATCAGCACACCCGCCAATCTGAAGGCCTGGGCGACGATCGATAAGTCGGGTGTTCCGCGCCTTGTCATCATCAATAAAGATGAGGCGCTGACCGGCACGGTTGCGGTCAGTCTTCCGGGCTACAGTCACGCAGCGATCAGTCGCCTGACCGCTCCTGCCTACACCGCGACCAGCGGTGTCGTCTTCGCCGGCCAGACCCTCGATGGAAGCACCGACGGCAAGCTGCTCGGTACGCCGGCAGAGGAATCTGTCGAGGGCGAAGGCGGCGTGATCAACATCACCATGCCGATCACCAGTGCGGCGCTTATCGTCTTTGCGCCATAACGGCTGAGTGGGACCGCCTCGGGGCGTCTGTACCCGGCTATCGAGAACCAGGCGTCGTCGCCCGCTGCCCTAATCTGCCTCGAGTCTTTGTGGAAGAGACCCGGGGCAGATCTCCGTTTATGCCGCGCCATTTCCTCGCAGGATCAAGTTTTTCTGAACGAATCTCGACCCGCCCGTTATTTGACAGCCTGCCTGGCAAGAGGGACTATCGGAGGAAGAGATTAGGGGAAACATGACCTTACGATCGAACCTGCTTGCTTGTATCGCTGTGATCGGCTGTGGATGGCTCTACGGAACAACGGGCGCAGTTCCAGCAGCAGCGCAGTCTGGCAATAGCTCACAAACTCTGGCGAGCGTCCGCATCGGGAATACGCCAAGCTGGCCCGTTCAACCGAATTTTATGGGGCTCTCCCACGAGTGGGGCGACTCGCAAAATTTCATCGGGGATTCCGCCGTAGGCGTCAACACGATCTATCGTCAGCTCCTGCTCAACCTGCGCGCCTATGGTTCAGGGCCGATCAGCCTGAGGATTGGCGGGAACAGCACGGATTCGAGGAAAGAACCGAACGCCAGCACCGTGCGGCCCTTTGCTGAAGTAGCGCAGGCTACGGGCGCGCATTTCGTTCTTGGCGTCAATCTAGGGTCAGCCAACGTGCAACTGGCTGCCGATCAGGCTAAAGCCTATGTAAGCCAGATGCCCCCAAGCTCTGTCGACGCCATCGAGATTGGCAACGAGCCCGATCTCTACGACAAGAACGGCCTGAGGTCGTCGAGCTACCGGTCTGCCGATTACTTTGCCGACTTCGACACATGGGCGGCCCATATAGTTCCGGTGCTGCCATCAGGCGTGAAACTTGCAGGTCCGGCTTGGACGACCATTCCTTTTCATTCGTCCTGGGCGTGGACCGATATGCCGTCGAACGTCCAGAATTTCACTGCGAAGAAAGCGAACGTTCTCGGCATCTTCACTCAGCACTATTACGCCAGCAATCCCGGCGCGAAGAATCGTGAGGACTTCCTGCTCAGCCCGTCGGCAGCCACCGAAGGACCGGCAGGAGCGGCTGTGGCCATCGCCGCGGCGCATGCGCATGGTATTCCGTTCCGCATGGACGAGATCGGTTCTATCGCCAATAGCGGAGTTCACGGAATCAGCGATTCGTTCAGCGCCGCGCTGTGGGCCGTCGATACCATGTTCGAATATGTGAACGTTGGAATGGACGGTATCAACTGGGAGGCGAGTGATGGAAATTATGACAATCCATTTTATTTCGATGTCAGCAAATCGGGCGGTACCACCAGCTATCGATTGAAGTCCGTCAATCCTTTCTATTACGGCCTGTTGTTCTTCCAGGCGGCCACCGGCAACCGGGCGCGGCTGCTTCCGATCAATATCGGGACAAGGGCCAATTTCAAAGCCTGGGCTACTGTCGATGCATCCGGCGTTCACCACGTCGTGCTGATCAATAAGGACGAAAAAGCGACGGGCATGGTTGCTGTCAACATGCCGGGTTATAGCCATGCGTCCGTTCTTCGGCTGGAGGCGCCTACCTATACATCGACGACAGAGGCTTCCTTTGCTGGGCAATCGATCGGCCCCGACGGAGCGCTCCACGGAGCAAAAACTGGAGAGACGATCGCGGGGACTAACGGCATGTTTCAAATACCGATAGGTATAACAAGCGCCGCGCTCGTGACCTTCTTAAAATAAGAGAGGCATCTCTGCGTCCCGCGAAGCGTTGTATCTGAAATCATCAAGGGGCAGCTGCAAAGGAGCTGCCCCTTGGTGCGTTCAGCTCTCCCCCATCCCACCTTGTAGCAGCTTTATCAAGCCGCATCTTTCGCAGGCCGGTCTTTCCTCTCCGATTCATCTCGCAAATTCATTCTCGCCAATGCCGGGGGTTATCGCTTGTTGCAAGCGGTCACTTCGCCTCCGTCTGAGGGATGTGGCGCGCCGGGCGGCAGGTACCTGCTCACAAGCGCTTGCCAGCCGGTGACGACGTGCCGGGTTCACTCAAATAGCTGCGACAAGCAGGCGTTTGTGAGCTGTCTCGGGAGTTGAGCGGTGAGAGCCACATGCCGGAAGAGCCTCAAAACCGGACAATCTTCAGTACCCGCCAAGTATTTTCTAACACCTCTGTCATTAGAAAACATTCATGCGAGCGACGAGATGCCGATCTATTAGGAAGTAAGCCGAGTAAGTACGAGGCACAACTCGAGTTGAAATTCATCTTTTTGGCCGGGGGGGCCTCTCTATGAATATTTGTACTTGTAAGTTAACCAAGTCCGTCGCTTCTACTGCTACGTTCTTACTCCTTATCCTGGCCACAGCTCTGACGGGAACACTCCGCTGCTGGGCGGCCGCCGGGGTGCAGCTCTCGCCTTCTTTGGGGCCGGCGCCTGCACTTCAAAGTGTTCCGTCCGCGGAAGGGGTAGGGCAGACGCCGGGGGTGAGCATGAAGCTCTCCCACCAGACACTCTCTATGCACTCAATGAGCTCAACAAGTGTGGTTGTGACGGTGACGCCGACGGGCGGTGTCAGCATACCTGCGAGTGCTGCCGGCGCCGCTGCCTCGGTCGTCTCGGGGCTGCCGGTCGGCGTTCTTGCAAGCTGGAGCCAGCCAACCGTCGCCTCAGGCGTGGTCACCTGGACGCTGACACTGACCGGCACGCCCAGTGCAGTCGCCAGTAGCGCCACCCTCAATCTCTCGGCACAAGTCGCAGATGCCAACAGCGGAGCTGTGTATGCGGCCAGCGAAGGCATTCTCCTGGCTGTTTCGTTCACTGCGCCGACGCTGACTTTCTCTCCTGCACTCACGCAGGTGCCGGTCGTGCAAGGTACGAACGCAACCGATACTTTTTCTTTCATCGGCGGGGGCTCGTTCCAGGGAAATGTCTCGCTGAGCATTTCGGGGTTGCCCAGCACGGTGACGGCATCGTGGAGCAGCAGCAGCGTTGCCTTGAACTCCCTAAGCGGCTCGTCCGTCTTGACACTGAACGCCAGTACCACGGCGACGGTCAACCAATACTCCTTCACCGTTGTCGCCACGGGCGACGGCCTGACCGTCTCCAAAAACTTCTCGGTGCAGGTACAGCAGGCGCCAGGGTTGACGATGAAGCTTTCGCACCAGAGCCTGTCCATGCAGTCGATGACCACCACCAGCGTCGTTCTGACGGCGACGCCGATCGGCGGTGTGGTCATTCCCGCCGGCGCCGCCGGCGCCAGTGCGGCTATTATTTCCGGGTTGCCGACCGGCATCACCGCCGCCTGGAGTGGCCCCGTCGTAAGTGGAAGCTCGGTGGCCTGGACGCTGACGCTCAATGGGACGCCGAATGCCATCGCGAGCGCCGGCTCCCTTAATCTGGCCACGCAGGTAACGGACGCCAACACCGGCATCGCGTATGCCGCCAGCGCGGCGATACCGCTCAGCGTGTCCTTTACTGCACCCACGCTCAATCTCTCGACCGCCACCACGCATGTGCCGCTAGTACAAGGCGCAAGCGCATCGGATCTCTTCACATTGACGAGCGGCGGCTCCTTCCAGGGGAACGTCACGATGGCGGTCTCCGGCCTTCCCAGCGGAGTCACCGGGTCGTGGAGCAGTTCCACGGTCACGCCTGCGTCGGGCACCGGCTCTTCCACCCTCACCCTTGTCGCCAGCCCCAGTGCAATCTCCAACTGGTTCTCGTTTACGGTGACCGCCACCGGCGACGGCCTGACTGCCACGCAGTCTTATGTCGTCGAGGTGAAGCCCTCGACCGGAGTGCAGATCCAGCTATCGCAAACGTCTCTTTCGATCGAGCCCCAGGGCACAGCCACTCTTTCCGTCACCGCAACGCCGGTCAACGGCATCAGCGTCGCTGCAGGCGCGGTCGGGGCCAGCGCCGCAATCGCCTCCGGTCTGCCCGGCGGCGTCACCGCGGTGTGGAGCACGCCTACGATGACTACCTCCGGCGCCGTTAACTGGACCCTGACTTTGACTGCCGAGACCTCGGCGGCCACGAGCAGCGACCCCATCAAACTCGCCGTCCAGATTACCGACCAGAGCAGCGGACTCGTCTACGCGACCAGCCCCAGCTTTACTCTGCTCGTGTCGCTCCTCGCCAACGTCAGTATTGGCAACACGCCGGGGGCCGCAATCTCTCCAACCTTCATGGGTCTGTCGCAGGAATGGAATGACGCCCAAAGCACCATGGGCGACGCCGCGACAGGAGTCAACGCAATCTACCGCCAGCTCTTAACCAATCTAACGTCCTATGGCTCGGGTCCCATCAATCTACGCATCGGCGGCGATAGTACCGACGCGACCGGAGAGCCGACCTCCACGACCATAACTCCGTTCGTCGAGCTTGCCGAAGCAATGGGAGCGCAATTTGAACTGGGTGTGAATCTTGGGTCCAACAACGTGAACCTCGCAACGGACCAGGCGACCGCTTACGTCAGTCAGATGCCTTCCGGATCGCTGCTGGCCCTGGAGATCGGCAATGAACCGGATGAGTACTACAAGAATGGCTTGAGGCCGGCCACCTACACCGTACAAAATTATTTCTCTGACTTTCTGACCTGGCAGCAGAACATCACACCTGTTCTCCCTTCCGGGACCAAACTCATGGGGGCAGCCTGGGCGTTTCTGGGGACGTTGCAGGCCAATGCTCAAAATTTTGCCATCGCGAACTCCGCTAGCTTGAATCTATTCAGCCAACATTCGTATGTCACCAGTCCCTCCAACAATCCCGCCGGCGATTTTTTGCTCACCCCTGCAGCGGCGACGTCGGTACCCTCTCAAGTGGCCGCGGCAGTGATCGCGAGTCATGCGCAAGGGCTTCCATTTCGAATGGGCGAAACCGGCTCCGTCTCCGACGGTGGTCTGCAGAGCATCAGCTGCTCGTTCAGCTCAGCCCTCTGGGCGATCGACAGCATGTTTCAGTACGTTAATGTCGGGGTGGATGGGGTGAACTGGTTTGCCACGAACGGCAGCTTCAACAGCCCATTCTTCTTTACCAACACAACATCGAAAGGAATCATCACCCACACACTGAACGCCATCAATCCCCTCTACTACGGACTCGTGTTCTTCCAGGAGGCGACGCAGAACGGCTCTAAACTGCTTCCCGTCGCTCTGAGCACGCCCGCCAACCTGACTGCGTGGGCTACGGTCGACAGCAGTGAAACTCCACGCCTGACGCTGATAAACAAGGACGAGGCACTGACCGGGACGGTCAACATCAACGTCCCGGGCTATAGTCAGGCTACGGTACTTCGTCTGGCGGCCCCTTCGTACTCCTCCACGGCAGGGGTGACCTTTGCCGGGCAGACCTTCGACGGCAGCCCCGATGGCAAATGGCAGGGGACACAGGCGGCTGAAGCCATCGAGGGCGCCAACGGCGTCTTCCAACTCACCATGCCTACAACCAGTGCGGCACTCGTCATTTTCACCAAGTAAACAGCAGAGCAGCAGAACGAGCCCTGGCCTGATGGTCAGGGCTTTGCTGTTCCCCCGTGTCAATGCTGCAGAACGTCCGCCGCCCACACGCCTGCAATGCAAGCCCCACCCGCATCGTTGAAGTCAATGGATGGCGCGCCAGACCTGAAGCGTGACTTCTACTCCGCAACGCCGGTAGTAACTTTTGCAGCTATAGCAAAGAAGCTTATATCTCCGAGGTTATCTCAAGTTACTTAGGTACCTAATAACCAAGATATGATGCTTTTTTCTGTGCAATTATCTGATTGTTCTTTGGGTCGGCAACTGGTACGCTTCAGGAACCTGCTCGAAAAACTGCTGCACGATTTCGCTACAGATAGTTATCCACATTCGAGTGGACCACTTCTAGGTAGGGATCGAAAGCTAACCTGCAAGGTTGGCGACGTAGGCCCTGAAGAAACCTGTTTTATTTTGTCCCGTACGCCAGGTACTGTACACAATTCAGTCTGCTAATCTTTGTAAGATTTTCAGCTTCAAAAATCAAAATATCGATAGCTTTTATTTTTTTCTAGCCTTGCCGCAGCACGACCCAAAGTAAGTATTTCTTCCGTTTTGTAGTGGAAATCCGGCGATACAAAGATGCATGAAGGCGCGTTTCGGCGCACGTAAACCTGCGCCCGGGCGTCTCTTCGCGAGTACTCGCGCACTGGGAGTTTCCTGTCTCACCTACGGGTGAGGCCTGATGTCGTAGACCGGGTCCGGCCAAACCTGAGTTCAGCAGGGCTGCCGTCTCGCGCCTCCGGACAGTCAGGGAGAGCTCTGCGCCTTAGCCTGCAGTAAAGGCTTTCCTCGGGTCAGCGTTACAAGAGTGAATGTTGTCTGGACTTCTGTAACTACTTTTTACGAACTCGCGGAGATATCTTATGAAGCATCGCAGGTTTATCAGCTTTGGTTGTCAGCATGAGTACGTGAATCACTATAAGTCGTCACTATCATCGGCTGCCTTCGCGGCCATCCTGGTTTTCGGTTTTGCTGCCGGAGTGAATTCAGCAGTGGCGCAAAGCTCCACCCCTGTCAATGTCGTCATGGGCCATAACGACATAGGGAGAACGGGGCAGAATCTAAGTGAGACAACCCTCACGCCGGCTAACGTCAATCCCACCAAGTTTGGCAAGTTATTTTCGCAGACCATCAATGGAGCGGTTTACGCTCAGCCGCTCTATGTGTCCCAGGTCGCGATTCCCGGCAACGGCACGCACAATGTGGTGTATGTCGCCACCTACAACGACGTCGTCTATGCCTTCGACGCGGACAACAATGGTGGCGCGAACGCAAGCCCGCTGTGGCAGACATCACTCCTGGCGAGCACCAGCCCAGCAGGCGCCTACATTTCCGAGTATGGCGTTATGGGAACTCCCGTCATCGACCTGACGACTAACACCATGTACCTGGTAAGCGGCGAAGAGGCGTATGCCGCCACCCAGCAGACCGGAAAAACCACGTATGTCTTCCGCCTGCATGCGCTCGACATTACCACGGGCGCGGAGAAGTTCGGCGGTCCCGTGAACATCCAGGCGTCGGTTCCCGGCACCGGCAACGGCAGCGTGGCCGGCACCTTGACCTTCGATCCGCTTTTCCAGATTCAGCGACCCGGATTACTTTTACTCAATGGCGTCGTCTATCTCGCGTTCGCTTCTGAGAATGATGCCGGTCCTTGGCACGGCTGGCTGTTTTCTTACAGCGCTGCCACGCTGAACAAGATTGACGCCTTTTGCACCACCCCCAATGGAGTGGGGGGCGGTATCTGGATGGGCGGCGCGGGTCTGGCTGCCGAGGTCAACAATACGGCCAAACCGTATGGCAGAATGTTCGTCGCTACCGGCAACGGGACGTTCGCGGCAAGCCAGCCCTACACCAGGCAGATGGAGTATGGGATGAGCTTGTTGAACCTCGATCTGTCGAACGGCAAATTCACCGTTGAGGACGAGTTCACTCCGTTCAACCAGGCGTCTCTCGATGCACAGGATGGCGATCTCGGCTCGGGCGGTCCAGTCTTGCTGCCCACCCAGGTCAGCGCCACAGGCGCCAATGTCAGCACGCTCGTCCAGATCGGCAAATCGGGCATGTTCTACATCCTCAATCGCAACAACCTCGGCGGGTCCGGCACCACGGCCGATGACGTCTTTCAGGAAGTGCAGACGCCGCAGACGGGTGGAACCAAAAACTGGGGCGCGGGTGTCTGGGGCAGTACTGCTTACTTCAACAACAACGTTTATTTTGAGGGCACCGACTGGGGTGGGCAGAACCCTCTCACGGCCTATTCCTTTGCAAAGGACGTACTCTCCGCCACCCCCACCAGCGTAGGCACCGACAAGTCGTATTACCCTGGAGCGACGCCCTCCATCTCCGCCAACAAAACAACCGACGGAATTGTCTGGCGCCTGCGGGCCGATGGGGTGGCCAAAAACGGGCCGGGTATCTTGTTTGCCTATAACGCGAACAGTCTTGCCACCGCCCTCTACTCCAGCAACACAAATCTCTCCCGGGACAACCCCGGGGGCGCGGTCAAGTACACGGTCCCGACCATCGCAAACGGCAAGGTCTATGTCGGCGCAGTCAATCAGGTCAGCATCTACGGCCTGTTAGGAGTCACACCCACCGTGGCACCCCCGGTGTTCAGTCCGTCGGGGGCGGCATTTACCGGGTCGCAGCCCATTACGATCACCGACGCAACCAGCGGCGCCAAGATCTACTACACTACAGACGGCTCGACTCCGACCGTCGCTTCCACCCTGTACACCGGGCCTATCGCCGTGAATGCCAGCGAGACGATCACTGCGATTGCCAGCGCGCCCAACTACTTGCAAGGCGCTCCCACGTCGGCGACATTCACCGTGACCAGCGATGCCTTGAACCCGACCTTCTCCCTCGGCGCCGGTACCTATGCCGGAGCGCAGACGCTGAGCATCTCCGATGCCTCGAGTGGCGCGGTCATCCACTACACCGTCAATGGCACGACTCCCACAACGGCTTCGCCGGTTTACACGAAGTCCATCACCATCCCTGTGGGTACCGAAACCGTGCAGGCCATAGCCGTTGCTCCCGGCCTGCTGCCCAGCAACGTAACCAGCGGAACGTTCACCGTCACTCCCGCTTACAGCATCGATTACAGTCAGGGCTTCACACTCGCGCAGGGGCCGGTCCAGTTCAACGGCAACACCAACCTCGACGACTTCCGCCTGCAACTGACCGACGGCGGCATCTACGAGGCAGGTAGCGCCTTCTATGCGACCCCGGTAAACATTCAGTCTTTCACCACGAACTTCACCTTCCAGTTGTCCAATCCGATCGCCGACGGAGTTACATTCACCATTCAAAATGTCGGGCCGACGGCTTTGGGGATTTACGGAAAAGGACTAGGTTATGCAGGCCTTGCGAAGAGTCTTGCTCTCAAGTTCGACTTGCACAGCAACTCTGGTGAGGGCCCAGATTCAACCGGGCTCTATCTGAATGGCGCAATGCCAACTGTACCCGCAGTCAACCTCACTCCCAGCGGCGTCGATCTGCATAGTGGCGATTACATGAACGCCCAGGTCACCTACAATGGCGCCACTTTGACCCTTACCCTCACCGACGCAATCACACTGGCGACGTTCACTCAATCGTTCACCGTCAACATTCCCTCGGTTGTGGGCGGCAATACGGCCTATGTGGGCTTTACCGGCGGCACGGGCTCCTCGAGTGCAAGCCAGAAGTTCACCTCCTGGACCTACCTGGTTGGAATGCCTTCTACCTCCAACTAGATATTCTGGAACACAGCGGCCCATGCCTGGAAGAGAGTCATTCTTCCGGAGCATGGGCCCTTTTTTCTGCTGCCAGGAACGAGACGACGGAAGGCTGCCTTTGCGGCAGGCGCACGGAACCTGATCGTCGATTTCCGCAAGAATGAAAGGAGCAGGGATCCGCAAAGGATACGCAGTTCGCGCGCCGGACCCGATTCCTTCTGGCGATTCCGTGTTTCCGCGATGGAGGCGGGAACACGAGGAGACGAAGGCCGCGCGAAACCGCTCGTTACGCTACTTTAGAAAGCCGGCTTTTGCTTTCTAAAGCAGCATCTTGAAGATCTGCTTCATATTGTCCCAGCTGTTTGCGAAGAGAAAGAGCGACAAGGAGAAGTAGGTAAATGTCATCGCTCGTCCGACTGCGGCAATGTAGAGGTTGTCGCGGTACGCCAGGAACCGTTGTTTGCCCAAACCCTTCTTGAGGAAGTAGCCGTAATAGTGGACCGTCGCGAGGCCGATCCCGTGAAAGAGTCCGAACAAGGCGAAGTTGATGCCGACACCATGCCAGATGCCGATCACGATGAAGACGGCGCAAATGGAAAAGGCTATGACGTTGTTAGTGCTCTTCGGGCCGAAGATTCTCACCAGCGCCTTTACCAGCGGCGTGAACATCATGTCGCGCAGCCAGGTGGAGAGCGAGATATGCCAGCGGTTCCAGAACTCCTGGAGATTTCTCGCTGAAAAGGGCACGTTGAAGTTTTCCATGACCGAGATACCGATCAATCCCGAGGCGCCGATCACAATGTCGCAAAAACCGGAGAAGTTGCAATACAAGTAAAGCGTGTAGCCGAAGAGCGAAACGAGCAGATCGATCTTGTGATGGTAGTGGCCATCCAGCAGCAGGCCGGAATAGGTGTATTGGTTCAGCAGGGTTGAGAGGAATACGTATTTGGTCAGCCCGATCAGGATCCTGAGCAGCGAACGATTGATCGGCGTTTTTTCCCTGTCTGGATTTCGATACGAATCGATGAACTGGCTATAAGGGTTGATCGGCCCAAGCGATAACGTCGGCACAAAGAACGAGAAGGACAGGTACTCCGCCAAGGTCGGCATCTCGACGACCTCGTTTCGCACTTCCTGCACCAGGTGACAGATCCGGAAGGTGAGATACGACAGGCCGACAAACAGAGCAGACAAGTGCAGGACGCCAACCTTATGCAGCGATGTATTGAAGGAGCGCTGCACCCAGGGAATATACTTGACTAAAATCAAGACGACGATCGGAAACCAGAGCGCGGCGGCTCCCCAGCCTGCTCCATCGCGCTTGGTGCGATACAGCAGCCAATAGTGAACCAGGTTAAAGGCGAGATAGCCGAGAAACCCCAGCCCAACCACGCGCAACAACAGAGACAGCGGTCCCTCGCGCGGGTAAATCAATGTCGCGACACATGCCGCATAAGCGCCAAGCAGATTGACCGCTGCAAACAACCACATTCTGTGGCGCACGGGTACAAAGCGCAGGACCAGCCATGCGGCAATAGGAAAGAAAAAAAAAGTGACCAGCAGTGAAGACCATGCCCCTAAGCGGCCAACAAGCATGCAAACTCCCAATGGAAAGGATCTAAGAACAATGTGCAGCGATCGGTGCGGTAATCGTCGTGTCTACCTAGGTTCTGTGTTCGGGTTTGCGCGGGGGAAGAGCTGCTAAAAGCCTGCATACACCGAGTCCACGGCGATCGACCGGGGACTGAGCATAAACATGAGCACACACGAGGCCGAGCACAGGAGGATGGCCACGACCAGCGCCGCGGTTTGCAGCGTTTCGCGCTTGCGGGCGCCTGCGGGAGTGGAACGTTCACTTGGATTGGTCATAGGCCTCAAGCACAGACGGGATGATGGCATGAGTGAAAACCTGTCTGCCGTTTGTATTCAAGTGGGAGTCGGAGTAATAGTGCAGAAACCGTTCTTTATCGAGCCCTGCAAACAGGACCGAGGACGGTATGCCGATCGACTTGTATTGAGGGCCAAACACGCGAGCCCAGTTCGCGATCTCCGGGATGTCGGAGTCGCCGTACTCGGTGTCGGTTGGAATATGAATCAGCACCAGGTCGGAGCCTTTGTCTTTCGCCAGCTCCACTACCTTACGAAGATACTGCAGTTGGTAAGCTCCAGGCGGCGTGCTCTCGACGTGAAACTCAGGGGAACTCACCGGTAGCAATTGCGCCACCCGGCCGGGGTCGGCGGGAAGAGTGTCCCTGACGAAGGCAGCTTTGTGGTAGCCGGTGTTGATATTCTCGCGAACATCTTCTCCGTCGTGGTCTGCTTTTTCCTGGTCGGTGATGACATTAGGGCGCAATTTGTAAAGCAGCTCTTTCGGAGCGCCCAGCACCATCTCCCCATACACCTGGATGCGGTAGAACAGCGGGAGGCCTTTGAAGGCCTCCTGGTATTCTCCGTACCGCATCCATCGATACGCCTGGATATGCGGCTCATTGGTGCTGGAGGTAGGTCCCGGAACATTCCATAGGATCACTTGCGGGTGATGGTAGTTGAGATAATCCCGCAACATGAAGTACTGCAGGTCCGCTCCCGGCCAGACCATTGAGAGGACGGCGACATGGGCCGGGCGGCCGAGGTGCGCGCTGAGCGCCTCTTCTAGCGGCCCCGGCATCACTCCGCGACGGACGATCGACGGGCCCAGCAACAATACATCTACCTTTTGCCGGTCGTCATAGATCGTCCGCACCACGTCCCCGACTGCTCCCGCATGCAGCGGTATGCCGCTCCAGGCTTCTTCTCTCGGCGGAAGTCCAATGAGAGACAGAATCACAGGCAGCCCCAACAGGAAGAGCAGGAGAGCGCAAAAGGAGAGCACTGACCGAGTCGACCGAAAGGCCGGGAGCATATCTACTTCTTCTCCAGGCGCTTGGTGATCAGGTCGGCCAACTCTCCTACGTTCTTGGTAGCTTCAACTTCGCCGACACGAAAGCGGATCTTAAACTCCTGCTCGACCGCCAGGATCAGTGAGACGTGCAGCAGCGAGTCCCACTCGTCCACGTCATCGGCCGTCAACTCCGGTGTCACGACGACCTTCTCTAGGAATACTCCGTCAAAAACTTTTTGCAATCTCTCCAGAACATCAGCTTGCGGCATAGGCCCTCCCGGGTACCAGTCGTGGCGCGAGTTACACTACGACATTAGTTGTTGAGTGAATGTCAATACCTTAGTTTCTACCAGTGTGTACTGTACGACTACCTTACACCAAGTACTTACCGCTCGACGCAAGGGGCGGGTCAACAGTTCCGGGGAAAATGAAAGGCTTTTTGGCCATCATGCAGGCCTTGATCGAACCGGCAATACCTCATCGTAGATTTTTTCCAGCAGCGCTGTCTGTCGAAATAGGTCGAAGTCTTGCGCGACCCACGGCCTGCCGGCCGACCCGTGCAACTGTGCCAGCTCGGCCTCGGTCAAGTAGCGGAGCAGCGCCTGGGCCAGGGCTGCGAAGTCGCCGGGCGGTACCAGCAGCCCGGTTTCATTGTCTCGCACCGCCTCGGGTATGCCGCCATGCAGAGTACTCACGACCGGCAGTCCACAGGCCTGCGCTTCGAGAAACACCATGCCCAGGCCTTCGCTGTCGCCATTGGCGGCCGTCTGACTTGGAGCACAAAAGATGCCGGCTTTCTGCATCCACGACTGCACCACCTCCGGAGGCTGCGGCCCAAGAAACTGGCAGTCAAGCTCCAGGCTCGAAGCAAGATCGGTGAGCGCTCCACGCAGCGGGCCATCCCCGATGACCACCAGCGACGCATCGGGAACCACGCCCTTCACGATATTCATCGCTCGGAGAAGGACTTCGCAACCCTTCTTCTCGACGAGGCGGCCGACAAACAGGACGATCTTCGAGGCCCTCGGAACATCCGGCTGGTGGAACTTCTTCAGGTCGATTCCGATGTGATGGACGCGCAGCTTCTCGGGAGGGAAACCTGCCTCGATCGCACTCTCGCGAATAAACTCCGAGACGCAGATAAAGAGGGAAGCCTGGTTCCAGAGCCTGGCGTAGCGAGGCGCAAAGTTTTGCCGCACCGTCACATCGGCACCGTGCAGGGTCACGATCAGCGGAAGGTGAAACCTTTTGGCAAGGTCCGATATCTGCAGGCCGTCCGACGCGAAATGCGCGTGAATAAGATCGGCGCGCAGTTCTTTCACACGTTGGTGAAAGAGCGGGGCTATCGGCAGACGCCGGTAAAGGCTCACCCGTCCCCGGGAAAAGAAATCCTGCCCGGTTGTCAGGTAAAGAGGATCTCCCCGGAAGGATAGCCCACGTGCCGGTTTGGTCAAGCCAACATACTTCGGCCGGAAGGTCGGCAAGGCGCGGACCTGTTCCGCAACGAATGTCTCCGATGCATTTAATAGACATTCCTTGTAAATGATCACCGTCGGCATGAAGAGTCCTTGAGTCGCTTCCTTCGAAAACATTCAGTCAACCTGCCGAAACAACCAAAGCCTCGGCATTGCCGGTCACGCCGATGCAAACTCTCGCGCTGGCCGTAAGAAAAAGTGACGGCTGTCGTTCCTTGAACGCCCAGCCTGTGGAACTGCTGACGAACCTTTCGTGCCTGGGAGGAGGCTGCCATACCGCTCTTGGCAAGACAAGGTGAATCTCTCCGGGCCGCCCCTCAGGTTTTCAGCGATGGAGTCCAGGCTGCCTTTCTTGCCGAGTGCGCGATGAGGAAGGTTAAGATTCCCCAATTCATCAGTCCCAGCGCGCTATCGGTGGCCAGACTGGACCATGCGGCCCCGTGCCAGCCGTAGCGAGGAATGAGCCAGAGGTTCAAGCCGAAGTTAAACGCCGCGGCGACCAATTGCGCCGAGGTCCGATACCATTGCAGTCCGGCGCCCAGCAGAGCGCTCCCCGTCATCTGATGCACGCTGCGGAAGATGGGAATCAGGCAGAGCCAGCGCAATGCCGAGACGCTTTCTGCAAAGCCCTTCCCCAGCATGTGCGGAATCAACGGGGCGGTCAGAAAGACGAGGACAGCAACCACCGCACTGAGGGGCAGCGCGCGCTTCAGCAGGCGGTAGGAGAGCTCCGCTGCCTCGGAGAGGCTCGCTCCCCCGCGCTTGAAAAGCCGCGGCAGCGCCGCATCTCGGATCGCGACGATCGGGATCGTTGCGATATCGATCACCCGGTAGGCCATGGAATAAATGCCTGTCGCCGCGTTCATGTTGTAGTGGCTCAACATGGTCTTGTCGATGTCGTTATAAACCGAAGCCGTCGACGAGGCGAAGGCATATCCCAGCCCCTCCACTGCATGCGTCACGAAAAAGTGAGGTTCGAACTTGGGCCAGCCAAATTGGATGGTCACGATCGTCACGGCAAACACAGCGGCTACAGCGGATACGAACAGTGATGCGATGGCCCACTGCCAGGCGGTGGAGTGATGCAGGAACATCAACATTCCGACCGCCGCCAGGGTGCGCATCAGGTTGATCAGCAGGTTGAGCCCGGCTGTGATCTGCATCTTTTCAAAGGTCTGGAAGACGCGCCCTGTCTCGACGGTCAGCTGCGCGCAGACGCAATTGGCGATGCCGGCCACGAGCACCAGCGCGGCGCTCGCGGGATTCAAGGCATGAGGGGCGACGAAATGCAGGATGACGACCAGCAGGCTTCCGACGCCGAGTGTCACCAGCAGGAGATTGCCCCAGTAAATGGCAAATTTCCCACGCTCCCCAGAGACGTAACGCAGAAGAACTGTTCCTGTCCCGAGTGCGCTATATTGCGCAACCAGGCTGGTAAAAGCGAAGGCGCCGGCGAAGACGCCGTACTGCACAACTCCCAAGAGCCGCGCAAGCACGATGAAGTAAATGGCCTGCAGAACGAGTCCCGCGCCTTGCCCCGCCATCATCCATCCGGCGTTCCTGGCAAGGGCGCTCTGGCGAATGCGCCCCCACTCCTCAGACAGAGATCTCATTCAACCCTCAGGCTACGGATGCGTTTCGCCTCAGCCGATAGTCCTATATACGCCAGCACGAACAACAACCACTCGACGGTGTGAGGGAACATGATTTTCTCTCCGTCGACGATAGAAAGCACAGTAAAGAAGACGATGAGGACATACCAGTGGATATACTTCGGAGAATTTTCGCTCAGACAGGTAACCGCGTTCCGGCACGCCTGGGCTATGGTGATTAGCCCAAGCATAACACCCACCAATCCGAGCTCCAGCCAGATTTCGAGGATCGCATTTTCCGAATTGATGAGCCCGGCCTTGGTGCCGACCGCGATCGCCAGTATTCCCGACTCCCCTTTCATGCCCAGCCAGAAGCCTCGATAACCCCAACCGAGCAGCGGACGCTTGCCTAATTCCGGAATGATCACGCGGAAAATGTCGGTGCGCCCTGTCAGCGTCGGATCCTTGCCCAAAGCGATGGCGATGTCGGCGCTATAGGTATAGGCCAGGCTGCACAGGACCACGATAAAGACGCTCAGGGCGATCACGATCATCAGCCGGTCGGCCGTCTTGAATTTCTGGTAGAGCTTCAGGAACGCCATAAACGCGAAAGACAGGGCCAGCAGAATCCAGCCGGTCCGGGATTGCGACATCCCAACCAGGACGCAGCCAAAAAAGATAAACATGGCCCGGCTTGCCTTCTGCAGTTCGGTCCTGGGGCTCAGGCAAAGAGCGCCGTAGATCAGCAGCGTCATCACCTGGCCCATATGGTTCTTCTGGATCCAAATGCCGCGCCACGCTCCCGTTCCGTAGGAGAGCGCCCGTCCAATTGCCGGAAAAAATACCGCGACGATCAAGCTTAGAATGATCGCGATCCAGCCCACAAAGACGAACAATTCCACCTGCCGTTCCGGAGAAAACCGCTGGTAGAGATACACGCCAAAGAGTGTAAGAACGACGGCAAAGACCCCGAAAGGCAGCGTTTTCGCGATGCTTTGCGTCCAGAGTACCGAAAGCAGCGAGAGGGCCGGGAGCGAGAAAACCAACGCGTTCTCTCGAATGATGCCGCCCAGGCTGTACATCCACGGGAAGGCTGCCGCGAGCACGATCAGGTAGACCAATCCCTGTTCCGCCTGGAAGTAGGCCGAACCGGCGCCGGTGCTATTCAGCGCGTCTTCTTCCGACTGGGTGAAGTTGCCAGAGGACGCACGATCGAAAGAGAAGGTACCCCGCGCAACAAAAAAAAGCAGCGGCAGCAGCAGAGCCCAACTGACGACCAGTGCATACATCGGTTTCTGGATCGCACTATTATTCATACCAGCTCCTGTGGGGTGATCGCCCTTTGGGCATCTCGCCCCACGTCCGTCGACTGCCCCTCCATAAGAGCTGAGCTGCTTCAAGCGGCCACGCTCCCGGGGCGGTCTTCAGGGTAAATTGTTGTTCGGCGTCAGGGCGGTTTCCACAAATTGACGCATCGTGCTTTCAAAGGCGGAAGTATCGAATTGTCGCGCGTGCTCCTGAATGATTGCGGGGATAAATTGCTCCTCTCGCGCTTCAAAGCGCAGCATTCCCTCTTTCACCGATTCCGTGGTCTGTTCATAGAAAAAAGCGCCTGTGTCCGGGCGTCCGAGCGGATCCCCGACCCTCACTGTCTCTAAGGATCCGCCGTGCCCATAGGCGATCACGGGGCGGCCAAAAGCCTGCGCCTCGACGGGCGCAATGCCAAAATCCTCATCCGCTGCGAAGAGAAAGCCGCGGCAGTTGGCGTACAGGCCGGGAAGGGCCTCATTCGACACGTATCCGGGAAACTCGATCGTCGGGCCCGCGATCGACTTGAGGTATTGTTCTTCCTTGCCGGTACCGATGATCACCAGCCTGCGTTGCAGGTCGTTGCAGGCATGGATGATCAGATCGATTTTTTTCTGCTTCTCAAGCCGTGCGACCGAAAGATAATAGTCATCGGTTTTGGCGCTGATGTAGCCCATCGTCGTGTCAACCGGCGGGTAGATGACGGTACTCTTTCTGCGAAAGTATTTATGCACCCGATCGGCAATGTAATTGGAGTTGCTGACCACGTGGTCGACACGCTGCACGGCAGCAAACTCCCAGGTCCTGATGTATGTGCATGCCATCGTAAACAGCTGTCTGGAAATGCCTGAGAGCTGAGCCTGGTGCTCCGCATACAGGTCCCACCATGAGCGCTGCGGCGTGTGGCAATAGTAAATGTGCGGTACATCCTGCCTGGGGTTGACACCCATGACCCCCGGGCCGCCGGAGCTGATGATGAGATCGTACTTCGTCAGGTCGAGACTCTCCATTGCCCAGGGATAGAAGGGGACAAGCTGGCGATGCCACTTCGAGGAGAATGGAAATCTGTTTAACCGGCTCGCCTGGATATTTCGATTGCGTACATGCGAGGACAAGTGCCGGTCCTCACTGAACAACGCAAAAATATCGGCGTCCGGATACATCCCAGCGAGGACATCCACAAACTTCTCTCCACCGCCCTTCATCAGGAACCATGGATGCACGATGGCAACCTTCAATTTGGATCTCCTTCCAGTTCGGATCTCGACGGCATCATTAGTTGCGGAAGCTCCGCACCGCGCTTAGAGCGGGTCGATAATCTCTTGATATTGTCGACAGACCGCAGCCCAGGTATATCGCCGATGGAAGGACTTCAGGCCTTCTTCCCCGACTCTCTTGCGCAGCGCTTTATCTTCGATCAATTTCTGCAGCGCGTCGGCCAAGCCTGCTGCGGAGTTCGGCTCTACCAGCAGCACGCCGCCCTCTGCGGCGATCTCGTTGATTCCGCCCACCCGCGTAGCCACCACCGGAATGCCGCTCGCCATCGCTTCAATATTGACATTGCCAAACGGCTCCTGCCAAATCGATGGGCAGCACAGCATATCCACCTCGCGATATTCTTCCGCGATGCGCTTGCCGGATCGATGCCCTTCAAAACGAACGTTGGCCGGAGCGTTGGCAAACAGCGACTCGACATAAGGCGTCGGCTTGCTGCCGCTTGAGAACGCCGACCCGACGATCTTGCAGAGAACGTCGACCTTTCGATCCAGCAGGATCTTCATCGCTTCCATCAGTACATGCACACCCTTTTCGGGGTGCAGGCGGCCGACGAAAAGAATGCTTGGAATAGCACCCATTCGCTGCTCCCCCTGGGGGGCGGGAAAGAAGAGCGCCTCATCGGCCCCGTTGGGAACCGCGAAGGTGTCCTGCAACGAGGGAAAGACCTTCAGCCACTGCTGTCTCAGGTAATCGCTGACGAAGATAGAGGCATCGGGCGTAAAGGACCGGAGCGCGGCAATCGACCCGGGAGGAACGTGTCCGTCGTGGAAGTGGTGGACCAGCTTTGCTCCCTTTGCGTGGATTGTATTTCCCAGCGCGGCAGAGAAAACTAGCTGATTATGGTTCCAGACAACATCTCCCTTTTTCAGCCGTGACAGCAATGGCCGGAAGATATTGCGGAGAAGCGGCCCGGCTATCCAGGTCGGGAGAAAACGCCTTCCTCGTATCCGGTTATACAGCCGCAATCCCGGAATCAGCAGGATCCGGTCCGAACCGAAACCCCAGGTCTCATCGGCGCGGAGACAGGCAACAACATCGGTGTGATTGAAGCGCATAATATTCGCAATATCACGGGCCAAGGCCCCCCCCTCGGCAGCAGAGAATGGCTCCAGTTCCGGCAAGAGATGGTAATTCATAAATTCGTCTCCGTAATGTCGGCACGCGAAGTATTCGGTCGGTCAAACTGGTCAATGACTGCAACCTGGCTGGTGAGTGGGCCACTGGCGTCGCTCTCGATGATTAGACCTCCCTGGCCTTCAAACCGGCATGAACCGTGATGACATCGATTGAGGAGTGATAAGGAAAACAAGTCCCGGCCGGCTTGACTGGGAGCTATGCCTGCCGCACAATCCGAGAACAACCTGGGCAGAGGAGTCACATCATCCTGAAACGCGAGCTGCTTCTGCAAGCCAGTTGGACTCGGAGCAGCTTGTTCATCCCTGGCTGAGTTCGGAGTGGAAGTCCGCAATCCGAAATTGAGACTTCCATCTCCTAAATTATCGCCGACCGGCTTCCCGTCGACCTCAGATCGGACCGATCAATCGTCCGGCGGCGTCAACTGCAGATTTCATGACAGGCGGCGAGTGCCTCACATGCGTAAACTGCATGAACAGCTACACCCCGCTGGCTATTTCCTCGCTTTGAGGACTTCACCATATTTGGTCTCAGGTTTCCGGTAACCGAAGTAGCTGGAGTACCCTTCTTCCTGTGGCTGCAAACCGTTGAGCACGGCGGCGACGAATTGCTTGCTGCCGCGTGTCAGCAGTTGATAGCTTCGCTCCAGCTGCGACTTCTCCGTCAGGCCGGGCCGGGCCAGCAGCAACGTGATATCGCTGAGTGGCGCCAGGGTCAGGGAGTCCGTGACCGGCAGCAGCGGCGCGGAGTCGAGCACAATATAGTCGTACTTTTCGCGCCATACCGAGAGCCAGCGCCCGAGAGAACTCGACCCCAGCAACTCCGAAGGATTATCCGGAGCTGCGCCCGCAGGCAAGGCATCCAGGTTGGGTACAGAAGCGAAGGTGTGGATCTCCGGTTGCTGGGTTTGCCCGGCGAGCAACTCCGCCAGGCCGTTGCCCGAGGGCAGGTTCATCGCGGTGTGCATGGCTCCCAGACGCAGGTCGGTGTCGACCAGCAGCACCTTTTTGCCGGATTGCGCGAGCAGTACGGCGAGATTGGCGCTGAGGACGGTCTTGCCTTCGCCAGGAACGGAACTGGTCACCAGAATGACCTTGGTCGGGCCACCCCCGGCTTTGAGGAAAATCTCCGTCCGGATCGCCCGCGCTGCCTCGATAAACAAGGATTGCGGATCGTCGAGGCTGGCCAGCGCAGGGCCGCCGCCATAGCCGCTCGGGGCCAATCGGGAAGGGGTGAAGAGCGGCGTAATGCCCAGCAGATTGCCGCCGCTGATACGCTCCACTTCATCGATGGTGTTGATCTTGCCATCGACCGTGTCAATGACCAGAGCAACGCAGCAGCCAATGAAAAAGCCGCCAACGATCGCGATCGCCATATAGAGGGGTACATTCGGCTTGGCCGGCTTGCCCGGGGTGCGGCCCGGATCCACCACGGTGATGGTCGATCCCTTCAGGCCTTCCAGAACCCCCGCCTCTTTGTACTTCTTCAGCAATCCCTGGTAGAGATCGCGGCTCTGGTCGGCTTCCTGGCGCAGAATGGCAAAATCGATGGTCTTATTGTTCTGCGTGTCGGCCTGGCTCTTGAGCTGGTTATATTGAGCGCGGGTCTCGGCTTCCGTCTGCGTGGCATCGGCATAATCGCTGCGCGCCCGCCCCTTGAGCCGCTCAATTTCCTGCTGAATCGACTGTTGCAGGCCGGCTACATTGCCGCGAAGCTCCTCGAGCTTGGGGTAGGCTCGACCGTATTTCGCCTCTGCCTGCTGCAGCGCCGCCTGCTCAGTTGCTTCCTGGCCGCGCAGATTCTGAATGACGGTCAGGGAGTTGTTGACCGAGGCTCCGTTGCCGGAATTGCCTGCGAGTCCCGATAGCATTTCGGCATCCCCGTTTTCCGCAGCGTGAAGAATCGCGCCACGCAGGATCCGGTTCTGCTCCGCCTGGCTCACCGCCGCAGTCGCCGACTGCAACTTGGTCAGCACATCGGAATAGGTCTGGTTTCGCCCCTGGGAGTCCACCGGTCCCAGCGTATACACGCCGGACTGGCTTTCCAGATCAGCGACCTTCTTCTCCATGTCTTCGCTCTGCTGGCGAAGATCGCTCAACTGCCCGCTCAGCCAGCCGGCTGCCTGATTGGTGGCATCGAAACGCGTCTGAATCGAAAAGTCGATCAGCCCCTGGATCAGCTTGTTGACCACGGCGGCTGCCGTTCTCGGATCGGAACTGGTATAGGTGATGTCCAGCAGGAGGGTTCCGGGGAACGGCTTTACCTTGAGATTGTTCCCAAAAGTCAGCAGGACGCTGTGCCTTCTCTGCGGTGAATCTTCGAGACTCGCGTGCGGAGGATCGGCGATGCCTTTGGGTGCAAAGAAGCCGAGAAACCAGCCAATCGGATTGAAGTGCGGCTTGAAGTCGGGCGTACTGGCCAGGTTCAGGCTTTCGATCGTCCTCAACGCCAGCGTATCCGACTGCAGGATGCTGGCCTGCGTCTGAATATCCATATTTGTGGCCAGCGCATCGACGGCGGCGTCCGCCGAGCCACTGGCCATGTTTTCCAGGCCCAGGCCGTCCTGAGTCTTGCTCTGGATCCGGATCTCTCCGGTAGCCTGGTAGCGGCGGGTGCTGAATATGCAATAAAGGGCGGCCAGCAATCCCAGGGCGGCAACCACGCTATAGATGATTTTGCGCCGGCGGCGATAGATCACCATCAAATCGCGAAGGGTTAGTTCTTTCCGAGGAGGGACAACCGGTAAATCGCGCAAAGTCGATTCTCTCAGGGAGTAGGAATCCAAGCTTAGACCTCGCTTTCCATTTAGGACAAAGACCGCTGCACTGAATTGCTTTGCCCGGCCTTGTGGACTGCAATGACCGCGTTGACGAAATCTGACCCCGTCGTCCACGGAGAACATGCCAAAATTTGCCGAGCCTGAGTCGAAATCCGTGGGGGAACAAGCCGATCTCGACCACTCTAGGAACCGAACTTCTTCGAACCGGAGCGGCAGCCGGAGATTCCAGCTGCCGCCCCAAACCAGTAGGTTCCTGCGGTTCACGCGGGAACGCGCGACCGAAAAGCCGGAACGCTGATGAATCTAGTTGCTAGCTCCTGCGGAATAGCTCCAATTCACGATCTCCTGTATCGCACCGGATGTTCCTGTACCGCCTGTAAAGCCGACATAGGCCGTCGGGCCGCCGACAATAGAAGGAATATTAGTGCTGTACGTCTGCGTTGCCACCGCGTGGGTCACCGAATCGGTGATCACAACTGTCAGTGTAGTGCCATTATAACTAAGCTGGGCGTTGAACAGGTCACCGCTATGCAAATTGATCCCTGTATCGGACAGATTGATGTAAGGAACCGTCGGCGACGCCCCATTATCATACAGTCCGGTTGAGTCTGGCCCCTCCCCTTCGTTGCTGTTCAGGTCAAACTTGACCGCGACGCTTGTTGCCAATGGACTATAGCCCAGGTTCCCATTGCCCTTCCCAACCGCCGTCGGCCCTGCGTTCTGGATGGTGAAAGTGAAACCTTCGTCGACCGCGTCGGTCAACTGGAAGTCGAAGCTGGTGTGGAACTGCTGGACGTTGACCGGAAGGGTGAAGAAAGCGCTGCGTGCCTCGCCGCCTTTGGTATCGGTGAGGCGAAGCCGGGCGCCGTTCAGTGCCGTTCCGTTATTCATCGTGATCCCGGCGGAATCGAACCCGGCCGGGTAATTCGGTGTCAGCAAGGGGCCTGCGCTATAGGTCCAGTAGGTTAACTTCTGGCTTGCGCTGTCCGTGCCTGTGCCCCCAGTAAACCCGACATAAGCGGTATTGCTGCCAAGTACCTCAGGCAGGTTGATGGTGAAAATATGGGACCAGTTTTCCAGCGTAACCTCGTCGGTGAGGGTCATGACGAGGTTGGTTCCGTCGTAAGTTATGTGCGCAGCGACGTAGTCTCCGCTGTGTAGATTGATGGCCGTGCCGGTCAGGTCGACCGCCGGCATCGTCGGAACGGCGCCGTTCAGGTAGATTCCGGTGGAGTCAGGCCCCTCGCCGGCGTTGTTGTAGAGATCGAACTTGATGGCCACGCTCTTCGGAATGCCGGCATATCCAAGCCCGCTCCCATAGCTGCCAAGTGCGGTCGGTCCCGAGTCTTGAATCGTAAACGTGACCCCATCCCCGACCGGGTTGGACAATTGGAAGGTAAAGTCGGTCGTGAATGCCTGGATGCTGACCGGGGTCGCGTAGAACGCGCTCCCTTTTTCAAAGACACCGCCATTGGTCAACTGCAGCCGGAAGTCGTCCAGGTCGGTGCTGCCGTTAAATGTCATCGGACCCTGCGCAACCGAGAAGCCCTGGCTATAGTCGATCGTATAAACAGGCTGAATGGTGTAGCTTGCGCTCACCACGGCGCTGGCATAAAGGCCCGGAGCGATCGCGATTGCTTGAATGGTCTCGGGAACCGCTACCGCAAGAGGCTGGGTATACAGGGGCGAGTTCACCGTGGGCGTCGATCCGTTCTGGGTGTAATGGATCTTGGCGCCCGTCGAGCTATCGGAAAGCGTGAGAGTCCGCGCTCCGGCGTAGATGCCGCCCACCAGCGAGAATTTGGGATTCGCCGTGGTGCTCGTCGATATATAAGTCGCCGATGCCGGTTCACTTTGCAGGTAGCCGTTCGGGCTGGCGACGGCCGTCACTGTCACGTTCGATGCGATAGCCAGCGGACTTGTATAAACGGCCGACTGCGGCGTCGGTGTCGATCCGTCCAAAGTGTAATAGATCGTTGCGCCTGCCACCGCGTCCGTGATCGTCACCTTCTCCGTGCCCGTGTAGCTTCCTGAGTTCGGGCTGATCGTCGGCGTCGGCGCCTTCGATGTATCTGCCAGCAAGCCATAGAAGCTTAGCTGACCGTTGGTCCCGACATAAACCTTGCCGTTCGCAACGGTCGGAACGGTGAACTTTACGGCCGGCCCGGGATTGTCTCGCGTCAGGTTGTCATTGGTCGAATAGAGCGTGGTGGCAAGGTTTCCCGCATCGTAGGCCAGCAGCACGTCGGCGCCCTGGACGGTATAAGCGTCAGTCATCAATACCCAGAGAATTCCGTTTTCGGCTGGTCCGCTGGCAGAAATCGAAGGCGTCGGGCCGGGATAGACAAATTTCTCTACGGACTGGCT